>NZ_FOUY01000166.1 GCF_900115005.1 Pseudonocardia ammonioxydans
GGTTGAGTCCAAGTCGGCTTTCTTCGCGGCCGAGATCGACCGGCCACACAAGCGTTGGTGAGGTTCATCGACCAGCACGCCGCCCGCTCCACGGTGGGACGGCGGTGGGGTGTCGCGTCGATCTGCGCCCAGCTCGCCGAGCTGGGCGTGGCGATCGCCCCGTCGACCTACTACGCCGCCCGCGCCGCGGCGTTGAGGGCCCCGAGCAGACAGCAGGTGCGTGACGAGGAACTGACCGCTCAGATCAGCAGGGTGTATGCCGAGAACTATGGCGTCTACGGCGCTCGGAAGGTCTGGATCCAGCTGGGCCGCGAGGGCATCGACGTCGCCCGATGCACGGTCGAGCGGCTGATGCGCGCGGCGGGGCTGGCCGGGGTCCGCCGCGGACGCCGGGTCCGCACCACGATCGACGGTGGTGGGCCGCGGGCCGGTGACCTGGTCGAGCGCCGGTTCGACCGGCCGGCCCCGGACCAGCTCTGGGTTACTGACTTCACCTACGTGCCGACGTGGTCGGGGATGGTCTACGTCGCCTTCGTCATCGATGCCTGTTCGCGGCGGATCCTGGGCTGGCGCGCGGCCACGTCGATGCGTACCGAGCTGGTGCTCGATGCCCTCGAACACGCGGTATGGACTCGCGCCCGACAGGGCCATAAGGACCTGTCCGGGCTGGTCGCACACTCGGATGCGGGGTCGCAATATCGGTCCATCGCCTACACCGAACGACTCGCCGCGGCCGGCGCGGCGCCCTCGGTCGGGTCGGTGGGCGACGCGTATGACAACGCGTTGGCGGAGTCGACGATCGGGCTGTTCAAGACCGAGCTGATCAAGCCGAGAGGTCCGTGGCGCACGGTCGAGCAGGTCGAGATCGCCACCCTCGAGTACGTCGACTGGTTCAACCACCGACGGCTGCACTCCGCTGCCGCGGACCTGCCCCCGGCCGAGCTGGAGGCCGCGCACTACCGTCAACACATCGGCCAGCCCGAGTCAGAGCACTCAACCCGATAGCTCTCCGGACACGCCGGGGCGGTTCA
>NZ_FOUY01000165.1 GCF_900115005.1 Pseudonocardia ammonioxydans
GCCGAGCTGGAGGCCGCGCACTACCGTCAACACATCGGCCAGCCCGAGTCAGAGCACTCAACCCGATAGCTCTCCGGACACGCCGGGGCGGTTCAGACCATGGCGTGGTGAAGCGGGTGGCCGATCAGCTCGGCTACGGCGCAGAGTCGGTGCGGTTGTGGGTTCGCCAAGCCGATATCGACGACGGCCACCAGCCCGGCGTGTCCACCGACGAGGCGTCCCGGGTGCGTGAGCTCGAGCAGGAGGTCCGGGAGCTGCGTCGGGCGAACGAGGTACTCAAGCGGGCTGCGAGTTTCTTCGGGGCGGAGCTCGACCGCCAGTACCGCAGATAGTGCAGTTCATCGACGCCCACCGCGAGGACGTGGTGGAGGGGCGCCGGCTCGGGGTCGAGCTCATCTGCCGCGTGATGCAGGTGGCCCCGAGCAGCTACTACGCCGCCAAGACTCGTCTGCCCTCGGCGCGGGCCCGGCGCGACGGTGATCTCGTTCCTGCGCTGGTCGGGTTGTGGGTGGACAACTACCGCGTCTACGGAGTCCGCAAGCTCTGGAAGGCCGCCCGCCGTGCCGGCCTGGACGTCGGCCGCGATCAGGTCGCCCGCTTGATGCGGGCGGCGGGGATCGAGGGCGCGCAACGGACGAAACGGGTTCGCACCACCCGGGCGGATCCAGTCGCGGCCCGCCATCCGGACCTGGTGAAGCGCCGGTTCCGGGCTGACGCGCCGAACCAGCTGTGGGTCACCGACCTGACCTACGTGCCGACCTGGGCCGGGGTCGCTTACGTGTGTTTCATCGTCGACGCCTTCTCGCGGATGATCGTGGGCTGGCGAGTCGCAGGGCACATGCGCACGTCGATGGTGCTCGACGCGCTGGAGATGGCCCGCTGGTCGCGCGGCACGCGGCTGCCGGATCTGCGGTGTCACAGCGATGCCGGAGCTCAGTTCACATCAGTTCGGTACGGCGAGCGGCTCGCCGAGATCGGTGCGGTTCCGTCGATCGGCAGTGTCGGGGGAGCCTGTCACGATTCCCGTGTAAGCCACGGGTG
>NZ_FOUY01000161.1 GCF_900115005.1 Pseudonocardia ammonioxydans
CGGGATACTTCTTCGGTGCAGCCACCAGTGCCTTCCTTCCTGGCTCTCAAGATCGAACCAGTCTTCAGACACTCCGGCAAAGCGGGGGAACCTCAATTTGTGAGCCGGGAGATGCTTGAGGCCGGGTGCAGGCGGCGCGCAACCAGTCCCATCGCAGTGCCGCGGCGCGCTGCACGGCGCCCTGGTGCGACCAGGCCGCCCAGTTCGCCCGTGTCAGGACCAAGACCCTCGGCATCTGGGGACGTGAGGACCGGGTGAATCCCCTCGAGATCGGTCTGCAGCTCCTGCGGGACATCCCCGACTGCCGGCTGCTCGTGTTCCGCGAGTGCGGGCACTGGGCGCAGATCGAGCACGCGACGGAGTTCAACCGCACCGCGCTGGAATTTCTCGCAGCAGCAGCGTGACCGAAGGTGGAGTGCATGGGCGAAGCTGCCCACCAGCCGCAGTCCCGATGGGTCTGGTTGCCGTAGGTGCGCGCCATGCGGGAGACCGTGTACGGCGTTCGGGTCCACTACATCGGGGCGGGCGACCGCTGGTACTGGTACACGGCGGTGACCCGGGATCGTCACTCCCCTTGCCCGACTACTGTAGCCGCAGTTCGTTAAGTAAGTCGTTCGCGGCGGCGATAGCGGGCTTCGCGGGCTCGGTGTTGGTGTCGTCGTCGCCAGGTTGACCAGGCCCATTGCAGGGCGTGGGTGGGGATGTGGATCAGAGGTGCCAGGAGACGCCGGATCTCGGCGCGGGTGAGCGGGATGAGGCCGCTGCCAGGTCTCTTGGGGCGATGGCTGCTATGACTGATAGGTAGGCGTGGGCAAGGAGGGCGAGGGTGATGTGCCGGTACCAGGCCTCGTAGCGGCGGACCTGGTACTGGTCGAGTCCGACTTCGTTCTTTGCGGTCTGGAAGCATTCCTCGATGGCCCACTGGGTGTCGGCGACCCGGATCAGGTCCTCGTCGGTGGTGCCGGGAGGTCCGGCGCACAGGTAGTAGGCCAGCTCGGGTTCGAGTCCGGCCTGGACCTGGTCGGGGTCGAGGATCGAGCGGCGGACCAACAACCAACGGCCCCACCCGGCAGGGGCGTTCTCGGGCGGATACAGCGAGGCCACGGCCCGGTCGTAGAACCGCTCACCCTTAGAGATGGTTTCAGAATGACTTCATGAGTTCGCGGTGACAGATCAGCGCGCAGGCGAGGTGGAGGAAGCCGAGGTGGATGTCGGCGCGGCGT
>NZ_FOUY01000160.1 GCF_900115005.1 Pseudonocardia ammonioxydans
ACTGAGGAGTCCGAGGAGGTCAAGCGGCTGCGCCGGGAGGTCGCGGAGCTCAAGCGGGCCAACGAGATCCTCAAGGCTGCTTCCTTGGACTCAACCCGTCAGCGCAACAGTGCTTCGAATCTATCAGCCGGGGTGTCGAAGTCGAGGGTCTTAGAGCGCCCGGCAAATGATGTTCAGCGGAGTCGGCGGGTGATCGGCCGGGTGGGCCACCGGTACTGGGTGCGGGCCCGGTTGATCAGGCGTCGGATCACGGTCAGCGTCGCCGCGAGGTAGAGGTAGAACTCGACGACGTCGCGGCGCTTGTCGGTGAACCGGCGTAGCTTGCCGAAGCCGTTCATCCACGCGTGCAGGCGTTCCACCGGCCAGCGCTTCCCGGCCTGGATCGGGGCCGGTTCGCCCTTGAGCGCGATGTGCGCCTGGTAGCCGAGGATCTCGAGCAGGTCGCGGGTCTTGGTCGAGTCGTAGCCGCGGTCCAGGTGCATGCCCGGGGTGTCGGGCAGCGGCCCGATCATGTCGCAGATCCCGGCCAGGGTCGGTTCGAGCAACGGTGAGTCGTGATCGTTCGCGCGGGCCGCGATCAGGTGCAGCGGGATCCCCTCGGCGTCCCCGGCCACGGACCGCTTGGTGCCCTGTTTGCCCCGGTCAACCGGGCTGCGACCGGATATTTCTCCACCGCACGGGGATTTCGTGATCGACCCGTCCACCGACAGGTCGTCCAGGTCCAGGCCGATCATCTGGTCGTAGGCGCTCAGTGCAAGCCGGTGCAGCTGCCGACCCACACCGGCGCTGGCCCAGTCGTCGAGACGCCGGCGGATGGTGCGATCCGAGCAGCCCGGTGAGGCGATGCGTTCGTAGCCGCTGCCGTGCACCAGCGCAGCGATCACGTGATCGAACACGACCCGGTCGCAGACCCGGCGCCGGTGGCAACCCCACGGGTGGGCCGGGGAGAACTCGGGCCGGGCGGGCGACCCGATCAGGGCAGCGAACTCGACCCAGAGCGGTTCGATCAGGGATGCTGGCAGCAGAGGCACGGGCCCTCCAGGCGATCATCAGGACTTCAGCAATCCCATGATCACTTCGGGTCTGTGCCTCTACCTGCAACGACACGCTGACACCATCATTCGCCGGACGCTCTTACGGGGGCGCGTGTTGAGTCGGTGGGCAATCTCGTCGAGCTGGGCCTGGGTGACGTCGCCGAGGCTGGTGCCCTTCGGGAAGTACTGCCGG
>NZ_FOUY01000159.1 GCF_900115005.1 Pseudonocardia ammonioxydans
CTAGTAGCGTGTCGCCGCTAAATCAGGCTCTATGTGGTGTACGAGTTCTCGCAGTTCACTCCTGCTGCTGAGAGGATGCCCTCACGATGCCTCGCGCAAAGGTGTTCACGATCGGGTTGTCGGCTGCCGATCGTGAGTTCCTGGTCAAGCTGACCACCTCCGGGATTCATCCGGCACGGATGATCATGCGGGCGCGGGTGCTGCTGGAGTCGGACGAGAACGCCGGACCGGTGGCCGATCGGGCCGTGATCGCGGATCGGGTCGGAACGTCGGAGAACACCGTGCGGGCGGTGGCGAAACGGTTCACCGAGACCGGCGGTGACGTGCTGGCCACGATCGGCCGTAAACCGCGCGCGACACCGCCGATCGCGCCGATCGTGACCGGCGAGGTCGAGGCCCGCTTGATCGCGCTGGCCTGCTCGACCCCACCGCAGGGCTATACACGCTGGTCGCTGCGCCTGCTCGAGCGTCAGGTCGCACTGGTCGCCGACCTGCCCGATCTGGATCACTCCACCATCGGCCGGGTGTTAAAAAAACGAAACTGCGTCCTCATCTGAAGAAGTGCTGGACCATCCCACCTCGCGCCAACGCCGAGTTCGCCGCCCGAATGGAAGACGTCCTGGCCGTCTACGCCCGCCCCCGCGATCCCCGCCGCCCGGTGGTGTGCATGGACGAGAAGCCCTACCAGCTGCTGGGACAAGTCCGCGAGCCGATACCCGCCGAGCCCGGCCACGACCGGAAAGAAGACAGCGAGTACGTCCGCAACGGCACCTGCTCGATCTTCGCTTGGGTCGAACCCCTACGCGGCTGGCGCCGCGTCGACGCTCAACCCCGCCGAACCAAGATCGACTGGGCTCATCAGGTCGATCACCTACTCACCCACGACTACCCCGACGCCGACACCGTCGTGCTGGTGATGGATAACCTCAACACCCACGGTGTCGGCTCCCTCTACGAGGCGTTCCCGCCCGACAAGGCCTTCGCACTCGCGCAGCGGCTCGAGATCCACCACACGCCCCGACACGGCTCCTGGCTCAACATCGCCGAGATCGAACTCTCGACCCTGACTCGCCAGTGCCTCGACCGGCGCATCACCGACATCGACACCCTCAACACCGAACTCGCCGCCTGGCAACACGCCACCAACACCGATCAGAGGCAGGTTCACTGGCAGTTCACCACCGCCGACGCTCGCGTCAAACTCCGCCACCTATACCCAAATAATTAGCTGCGACGGTCTACTAG
>NZ_FOUY01000158.1 GCF_900115005.1 Pseudonocardia ammonioxydans
GCGAGGCATCGTGAGGGCATCCTCTCAGCAGCAGGAGTGAACTGCGAGAACTCGTACACCACATAGAGCCTGATTTAGCGGCGACACGCTACTAGATGCCGGGTTGGGGCGATTGGTGTCATCCCGCCGGACGATCTCCCGGCACACATGGAACCCGGTCATCCGCGGCCTTGCTAGGTCGACGCCGCTGGCCGTGGCCGCGTCGACCCCGCGGCACCGTCCGTCGCGACCGCGACGACCTCCAGGTCCGGCTCCGCGTCAAGGGATCAGCCGCAGCCCCCTGACGGACGAGGGCGTGGTCGTCGGCCAGCAGAATCCGGGTGGCCCCCGGGCCTCCTCGGCACGCCGGGCCATCCGTGATCGAGCCCTCGTGATCGAGCCCTCGGTACCGGGCCGAGCGGTACGACCAGCTCGACCAGCGTGCCACGCCCGGCGCGTCGGCCACCGTCAGGTCGGCGTCGACCAGCAGGGCATGCCGCGCATGCCCGCGCGGTCGCGATGCGGGCCGGGTGCGGTGACCAGGCCGTGCTCGACACGGGTCGCACCGGCGTGCCGGACGACGTTCGTCAGGCTCTCCTGGGTGATCGGTCGAGCACCAGCTCCGCCTGCGGGCTCAGCCGGGGCGGCGGGTCCCCGGTCCGCACCACCGGCACCCCGCCAGCCTCGGTGAACTCGGTGACCAGCGCGGCGAGCACGCTGGCCAGGCCCAGGTCCTCCAACACGTCCGGGCGGAGCCGGCGGGCGACCTGGCAGCCCTCGTCGGGGCTCGCGCGCCCGGTGTCCCGGACCTGCTTCACGTCGCCCTGCAAAGCTGGCGGCGCGTGGTCGGCCACCCGCTTCAGGTCGAGCAGTGCGGCCGTGAGGCCCTGCCCGATCTCGTCGTGCAGCTCGCGGGCGATCCGCCGACGCTCGGCCTCCTCCCCGGGGTGGACCTCGGCGCTGCGCAGGCTGCGCTGCTCCTCCAGCCGGTCAAGCACGGCATTGAACGTGGCGATCAGCCTCCCCAGGTCGCCGCCGCCCCGGTCGGGCCCCCGGTCCCGCGACCGCAGCAGGTCCACCCGCTCCACGACGGCGGTGAGCGCATCGAGCGGCCAACTGATCGTCGTAGAGCCCGGGCAGACCGGTGGCGCATCCTCAAGCGCCTCGGTCTCAATCGGCCACCGGCCTCGCAGCGCTACCAACGGGACTGTCAAGTTTCCGGTGTAACTGAGGTTGGTCGGGTTACGTGCGTCCGGCGGACAGGCGTCCGTCGAAGGCGATGTCGAAGGCGTTCAGG
>NZ_FOUY01000156.1 GCF_900115005.1 Pseudonocardia ammonioxydans
TGAGCTTCCCCCGGTTTCCCGGAGTGCGGGTTACCTGTCGGCGTCGCGCTGGGCGCGACGATAGTTGTCCTCGTACTCGTCCGGTGAGAGGCCGCCGAGGCGGGCCTGGATCCGGCGCGGGTTGTACCAGCCGTCCAGGTAGCGGATCAGCGCGTGCTCGGCCTCGCGGCGGGTCGCGAACGTTGTACCCGGCCAGTACAGCAGCTCGATCTTGATCGTGGACCACAGGTTCTCGGCGAGGGCGGTGTCGTAGCTGTCCCCTGTGGACCCCGTCGACGGGGCGACACCGGCGTCGACCAGGCGCTGAGTGAACCGCAGCGCCGTGTACTGGGCTCCCTTATCGCTGTGAAAGATCAACTGCCCGGGTCGCAGGTCCCGGGAGCGCAGGGCGTGGTTGAGCGCGGTCAGCACCAGCGCCGTGGTCGCGCGCGGGTCGGTGGCCCATCCGACGACCCGGTTGGAGAAGGCGTCGCGCACCGAGGCGAGCCAGAGCACGCCCTCGCCCGTGACGATCCGGGTCAGGTCAGCCACCCACACCCGATTCGGCGCGGAGGCGGTGAAGTCGCGTTCGAGGAGGTCCGGCGCCGGCCGGTGGGCGGGGTTCTGCCGGGTGGAGCCGTGCTTCCAGCCGCGGCGCAGGTGCGCGCCCTGCAGGCCGTGCTCGCGCATGATCCGCTCGACCCGCTTGCGCCCCACGTGCACGCCCTGGCGGCGCAGTTCCAGCCACACCCGCGGCGAGCCGTAGGCGGGGGCGAACTCGCTCACCGACCGGATCTTCACGATCTGCTCGAGCAACACGGCATCGTCGAGCTCGCGCTGCGACGGAGCGGCTCGCCGGGCGCGCCAGTCGTAGTAGGTCGAGGACGCGATACCGAGGACCCGTAGTACGAGACCGGCGGGGAAGTCATGGGCATCGACGAAGCTCATGACCACCTCCGGGTCGGGCCGATCTCGCTGGCGAAATAGGCGCTCACCGCGCGCAAGACCTCGTTGACCCGCCGCAGCTCGGCGTTCTCCTTCGCGAGCCTGCGGTTCTCGGCCGCCATGTCGGTCGTCGGCCGATCATCACGTTCGCCCTTGTCGGCCTCGGCCTGGCGCACCCAGTTGCGCAGGGCCTCGTGATGCACGCCGAGCTGCCCGGCGAGCCCGCGGAACGTCGGATGAGGTCGGACTCCCGATACAGCCGAACCGCTCGTTCACGCAGCTCATCGGGATACTTCTTCGGTGCAGCCACCAGTGCCTTCCTTCCTGGCTCTCAAGATCGAACCAGTCTTCAGACACTCCGGCAAAGCGGGGGAACCTCA
>NZ_FOUY01000155.1 GCF_900115005.1 Pseudonocardia ammonioxydans
ACCGCCAGGCGGTGGAGATGGCGTCCTGGGCGCGCGACCACAGCACCGATCCACGGGTGCGGCAGCTGGCCTTCGACATCGAGACCACCCAGAACAGGCAGGCCGGGATCATGCAGGGCTGGCTGGGTCTGTGGGATGCAGCGACGCTGCCCACCGACGGACACATGGCATGGATGACCGCAGGGATGAACCACTCCGGCGACGGCATGGCCGCCATGACTGCCGACGGCTCGATGTCCAGGATGCCCGGCATGGCCACCGCCGAGGAGCTGGCCCGACTGCGGGCAACACCACCCCCACAGCTCGACGCGATGTTTCTGCAGCTGATGCTGCGCCACCACGAGGGCGGCACCTCGATGCTGCAGTACGGTCGCGACCACGCCGACACCAGCGAGGTGCACAACCTGGCCTCGCAGATGCTGACCGCGCAGACCGCGGAGTCGCAGCTGATGACGTCGTTGCTACTCGAGCGGGGCGCTGAGCCCCTCCCTGCGAACTGACCCATCGGGGCTCCGCGCCCGTTGCTCATCGAGTTCGGAGAGCGTCAACATCGGGACGGCCCGTCGCGGCACTCGGAGCGACCGGCTGAGCTTGATGTTCGCTGCGTGGTGGTGGCCGAAACCACCTCGGCCAGCGCGTGGTCCTCGGTGCGATGCCTGGTGAGCCTGTTCGACGACGTCCGCGCCGATCGGCGTGCCCGTGATGGTTGGCTGGCCGACGCCGGTCCGAAACGGCGACCATTTCGCTGCGGCGGTAGAGCGGCTCCCGTGCTCGCCGCTGTTGTTCCCAGTCCGCCGCGCCCGTCTTGTCCCTGGACAGGGGGTGGAGTGGGCAGGCCCCGGTCGCTGGGATCGGCGAGTGTCCCGGGACGTTCGGGGCGCTGTGTTCCCGTCGTCAGTGTCCTACGCTGTGTCGGAGTTCGACGGGTGTCATCGACGAGACGGGACACGGGATGGTGCAGCGGGGTGGGGTCGCTGTGACCTTGCTGGCTGCCCTCGTCGGGCTGCTGGCGCTGCATCCGCTGTCCTCCGCCTACGAGGGATCCGAAGGCCACCCGGTGGTCGCAACCGCCGCTGCTGATGCCCTCCCATCGGTGACTCCTACGGCGGGTGTCCCGGGTGGCGGCGCCCACACGGCGGGTTGCCCGGAGTCGCCTGCGGACAGCCACGCCGTCCCGAACGCACAGGTCCGCAACGACGAGCACAAACCCCCGCCGACCCCGGTGGTCGTTCCGGCGCTAGTACTGCAACGGCAGTTGATTAGCCCGGTGGTCGCTCACCGCGGCGCCGATAGTGGCAGTCGCGGGCCTGTTGCTGGCGTTCGCGTCGCCA
>NZ_FOUY01000152.1 GCF_900115005.1 Pseudonocardia ammonioxydans
GATCAGAGGCAGGTTCACTGGCAGTTCACCACCGCCGACGCTCGCGTCAAACTCCGCCACCTATACCCAAATAATTAGCTGCGACGGTCTACTAGGCTAGGCGGTGAGGGTGATGGCGCGCACCGGACAGGCCAACACTGCGGCCTCCAGGGCCGACCGCAGTCGGGCTGGAGGCTCAGCTTCCAGCACTATCGCGATGTTGTCCTCCTCGTCGAGGTCGAACACCTCCGGCGCGCTCAGCACACAAGAGGCGAATCCCTCGCATTTCGCCACGTCCAAGACGACCTTCATTTCGTGCGAGTCCTCTCGTCTTTCGGCAGCGAGCCCAGCTGCTCCATCGGATCAGTGTGGGTGGCCCCGGCAAGCTGCATGAGCAGCAGAGGGTGCACACCGCGGGCGTGTAGGGCGGCCAGGTCCACGAGCATCACATCGGTCACGTCCTCGACTGTCACCCCGGCGGCGGCGGCCACCGCGACCGGATCGTCGCCGGCCCGCCGCAAGAGGTCGGGATCGCGCGCCATCTGCCGGACCAGCCGGTCGAGTCGGAGATTCACCAGGGCTTCCTCAGAACAGCCGGGCCAGTGCCATACCGGTCGCCCATTCGGTCACCGGCTCGTAGGCCGTGACCGTTCCCGGCGACGGGCACGCGGCCATCACGGTCACCCAGTTCCGGATCTCCTGGGCCCCGTTGCCCGCCGTCTCAGTGACCCACGGGACGTCCCAGGTGAGCAGTTCGCCCACCGCACCCCTGCGAACGCAGTCCAGGAAGCCCTCATCGAACTCGACGTTCACCCGGCCCATCCCCGGGGTGCCGACCCAGTGGGACAAGCCGCCTGCGGCCAGCAACAGCACCCGCTCGCCCTCGGGTCGTTCGGCGACCACCGAGGCTATGAGCTCGCCGAGCTGGGCACTGCGCCAGAACGGGGCCAACGGTGGAGTACTGGCATTCTGGAAGATGGGAACGATCGGCAGATCCAGTCCCGGGCGGATCAACGTGAGCGGCGCCATGAAGCCGTGGTCCAACCGGGGGTCGGCCGACCAGGACAGGTCGAAACCGCGCGCTGCACCCGCATCGAGAAGCGCGGAGGCGAAGCCGGTCGCCAACGGGACCTCGGCCGCAGGTACACCGGCATCGCCCAACCCGGTACAAGTGTCGCCGATGCCCACGCAGACCTGTGGGTAGTTGTCGTAGAAGAATGAGTTCAGGTGCTCGCTGCTGACGATCACGACGACGTCGGGCGCCAACTCGTCGACCTCGGCGCGCAACGTCTCGAAAGCCTCGCGGATCCGGCGTTGGTCGGCCGCGGTGGGGTCGTACCGCCGGATCATCATGGCGGTGTGCGAGGCGCCGTAGCCGGCGATCATTCTGCCCATTGGATCAGCTCTCGGCCATGGCGGCAGGTCGGGGGACCACACGACCGAGGAACTCCCCCACCACCCGGTGGAACTCCTCCGG
>NZ_FOUY01000147.1 GCF_900115005.1 Pseudonocardia ammonioxydans
TTCATCGACTCCGGCGACGTCGGTCTGGTCGCGCTCGGCTTCTACATCGGCGCCGGCGCGATGGCGATCGGCGGGCTCGCCGAGGTGGTGTTCGGCATCGAGGCCGCCGGCCGCTCACTCGAGGACATCGCCCGACCCCTCACCGCCACCGAAGCCCGGTCGTCGTCCTGAACGCGAGGAGCACAAGGTGCATACACCGGACGCCACCGACTCCCCAGCCGTCGTCGTCGCAGGCGTCGACGGTTCGCCGACTTTCGGGCCGCTCTGGCCTGGGTCGCGGAGGAGGCAACGCACCGCGGCTGCGAGCCGCGTTTGATCCAGCGTGGACCCCGCCCACCCCACGTTCGGCAGGCGCGGCCGGCAATCGGGCCCCCGTCCAGCCTGCCCGACATGGCGGTTTACCAGGAACAGTCTCGGCACGCGGAGCTGGCCGAACTCACACGCGATCTTCCTGGTCGTCTGGGGTAGCAGGGCCTGGACCACCCTCATCCGGCTCTGGGCCATCTGGCCCTGGTGCACCCAGCTCTGGCTCGGCCGGATCGGTCCCGGCTGGGTGGATGCGGCCGTTTCTGCCGCTGGTCAGGGCGCCGTCGAGCGACTCGCCACCGTTCGAGTCGGCGCCAGACTGGGTCATCGCATCGGCGGTGGCATCGCCCTGCCCAGTGGCCTTCACCCGCTCGGCCGGGTCGCGATGCTCGGTCGCTGTGTTGGTTCCAGTGGCGCCTTCGAAGAAGCGCAGCAACTCCACCGGCACCGGCATGACCAAGGTGCTGTTGTTCTCGGAGGCGACGTCGGTGACGGTCTGGAGCAACCGCAGCTGCAACGCGCCAGGAGCCTGGTCCATGGCCGTGGCAGCCTGCGAAAGCTTCGTCGAGGCCTGCAGCTCGCCGTCGGCGTTGATCACGCGCGCCCGCCGGTCACGTTCGGCCTCGGCCTGGGCCGACATCGACCGCCGCATCCCTTCGGGCAGCGAGATGTCCTTGATCTCGACGCGGTCGATGTGAATTCCCCAGTCCTCGGTCGGCGCGTCAATGACGTCTCGCAACTCGGCATTGATCTTGTCGCGGTCGGCCAGCAGCGTGTCCAGGTCCGCGCGCCCGATCACCGAACGCAGCGAGGTCTGGGAGACCTGCGAGGTTGCCTGCAGATAGTTGTCCACGTTGATCGTGGCCCGTACCGGATCCTCCACCCGGAAGTACACGACCGCGTCTACGCCGATCGTGACGTTGTCGCGGGTGATCGTGCCCTGCGAGGGCACATCAAGGACCACTGTCTGGATCGGCACCTTCCGCATCTGGTCGGCGATCGGCACCACCAGTCGCAAACCCGGTTGGCGCACCGTGGGCAGCAACCGGCCGAACCGCAAGACGACTCCGCGCTCGTACTGCTGCACCATACGCACGCTCGTGCTCACCAAGCCCAGCAGTACCACTACCACCACGAGCACAACTGTCAACACCACACGAACCCTCCTGTCCGTAGCTCTGAGCACGGTTCCACCATGCTCAGGGCGACTCAGCTAGTAGACCGTCGCAGCTAATTATTTGGGTATAGGTGGCGGAGTTTGACGCGAGCGTCGGCGGTGGTGAACTGCCAGTGAACCTGCCTCTGATC
>NZ_FOUY01000144.1 GCF_900115005.1 Pseudonocardia ammonioxydans
ACCAACATCGCCGCCGCGCTGCGTCACCACGCCCGCGACACGCTCCGACCGCTGGCCACCTACAAGATCACCTGACGACTTTGCCGGGACCCTGCACACCCGACGGAGCCACAATCGCGGAGAAGAAGTTCGTTGACGTGGGAATCCGCGCACCCGTGTTGACCTTGCACCCGTGCGGAAGCGACGCAGAGACCCGCGCGAGCACCGTCACGAGCACCGCATCCGCCGATGCCTGGTAGTGATGCGCCATATCCCGCACCCGCATCAGCGAGTCCCGGCACCAGAACTCCTCCGGAAGCGTCGGAGCCCGCTCACCCTCCACCGAGCGCACACCCCGCGGCGGCGCCGGCTTAGCAAGTGCCAGACCGACACCCGACTCCACCGCACGGTCCACCTCGTCACCGTCGCGACCCGTCAACTCCACGAACACGTTTCGAAGCTGCGCGAGCGCATCCGCGACACCGGGACGACCCTCACGACCCGCGTAGAGCAGCGACAGCGTCTGACGCACCATCGCGTCGTGCCGTCCGCCCTCATCCGTGTCGAGCAGCTCGTTGATGTAGCGCTCCGTCAACTCCTGCACCCGCTTGTCCGGGACACCCGCCTCCAGCGACGCCAGGAACTCCCGCACCTCCTCCGGAGCCGCAGACACCCGCTCAGCACGCACCGACCGGTCATTCAGGAACTCGCACCACGCCTCCGGAAGCGTCGGAAGCTCCGCCGCGCGCGGAAGCGTCGACACCTCCGAACCATCCGCCGCATACAGCTTGTACACGTCCCCACTCGGGTGGATCGACGGAGCAGCAACCACATACCGGTGCACCGGACGGATGATGTCGATGTCCTTACCCGCACCAGACGCAAACGTCTCCGCCCGGTAAGCCCCCGGGATACGGAACAGCCGCGTACCCGACTCCAGCCGGTTCGACTTCCGCGTCATGATGAACGTGGGGGGAAGAGGACCGAACTCCCCCTCCAGCCGCTCCAGCGTCGTCGAACCCACCTTCCCGTCATAAGTGTCCACGTCGACACCGATCACGTCCGCCGGCAGCTTCAAACCCACATTGTCGAACTTGCCATCCAGGTACCACCGGTTCACGTCGTCCTTCGTAACCGCGCGACCCTCGTGACCAGTAATCCCCGGAGGCGGAGGAGTCTTCGCACCCGCGGGGAGCCAGAAAGGCTGCCACCCGCGAGTGTGGTAGTCGTCAACAATCCGCCGGTCAACCCTAGATCCGTACATGTAAAACTCCAATGAATGAGTGAATATAGGAGCGAGGTAGGGGGTAGGGGAGTTCCCCTAGTTCCCCTACCCCCCTCTCTAGAAAACTGATTTCCGCTACAGAGAGTGACAGAAACTAACTAAAATACTAACTTATTTAACTAAGTGTCATGGTTTTGTTGGTTACGCAGAGTTTTGAGAGAGGGGTAGGGGACTCCCCTACTTTCCCCTACCCCTCTCACTCTCCCCTAGGCTAGCCGCGGTCGAGATGCTTAATAGCCGCTGCGTGTGAGTCGAAGTACGCGAGCGGAACCGTCACCAGCGTCGGGATGCCCTCTCGTGAGGAGTGAAACCCCACCGGCAGCATCGGGTGTCGCTGGTTGTCGATCTGCTGCCAACCCACGATGCGAAAAACCGCGGCGGTTGCAGAGTTGGCGCCCCAAAGCGGATAAGTCTGTGGAATGAACATGTCACCGGTCATCGTCATCACTTGATCCCTTAACCAATGAAGTGATCTCAACAAGATCGGCGGGGCCGGCGCAACGACACGCCCATAACGGGCAATCCGGGTAGCTGCTGCGGAAGACGTGGGGTCC
>NZ_FOUY01000141.1 GCF_900115005.1 Pseudonocardia ammonioxydans
CCGGAGGAGAGCGCCAGCAGGCTCAGCACGCAGAACACGGCGAGAACCATCTACATCCCTCCCCGGGCCAGCACGACGAGTGCAACCACGAGCGCCTGCACGATCGTCAGCGGCACCAGCACGACCCAGGAGATCTCCGCCCAGCGATCCATCCGGATCGTCGGGAGCTGGTGGCGCAGCCAGACCAGCACGACCAGCACCGCGGCGGTCTTGAGTAGCACCCACGCCCACGCAGGTAGCCACGGCCCGTGACCGCCACCGAGGAACAGCGGGACCGCCATCGACGCCGCGGCCACGAGCAGCAGCCGGCGCCCCCCGGCGAACAGCAACCGGTCCACACCCGAGAGCTCCGAGCCCGCGCCCCCCGCGGTGTCGCGGGCGACCGGGGCATCGAACGGCCCCCAGAACGCCATCGCCGCAGCACTGAGCAGGTAGGCGACGAACGCCGCCGGCATCAGGACGACGAACCACAGGCCGGCTTGGGCGTCGACGATGTCGGTGATCCGCAGGCTGCCCGCGGCCAGGGCCGCGGTGATGATCGCGAACATGTGGGGGAGCTCGTAGGACAGGCCCTGGGCGACGAACCGGTACCCGCCGACCAGTGACAACGCCCCGTTGGGGCCCCACCCGACCAGCCACACCGCCGCCCACGCGACGACCTCCATCGCGTTGAACCAGACGACGCCGACCGACAGGTCGACCAGCGGACGCTCACCGAGCGGGACGACCGCAGCCGCCAGCACCGCGGCGACGATCAACGAGGCGATCCCCGCCCACCGCAGCAACCCGTCGGCGGCGAGCGTGCTGCGGCGCTGGCCGACCAGCAGCCGCGCCGTGGCGCGGACCGGTTCGACGGCGGCCGCGGCGGGCCCGACGGGTCGCCCGGCGGCCCGGCCCGCCAGGGCGCCGTCGAGTGCGGCGAGGAACCAGACGGCGGCGATCATCAGGGCCGGGAGCAGCAGGGTCGTGGCACTCATCGTTCGCCCGGCTCCCGGTCGCGGAGGCCGGCGGGGGTCGCTGCGCCGTCGACGTCGGGATCGAGTGCCGCGACCAGCAGCCGGGCGGCGGTGAACTCCGCTCCCGCGAGACGCCCGCTGAGCTCGGCGAGGACCGGACGCTCCGGCTCCCCGATCGTCCGTCCCGCGGCGTGCGCCTCGATCCGGGCGAGCCGACGCTCGAGCAGCTCGGCCACGTCCACGCCGTCACCGGATTCCACCCTGCGCAGCATCAGCCGCAGTACGCGAGACCGCCGGACCAGGCGCAGCAGCCCAGAGAGGCCGTCGGCCGGTTCACCGGCCCGGGCACGGTCACGGAGGTCGCGTGCCTGAGCGGCCGGGCCCGGCCAACCGGCGACGGCGAGGACGCGGGCGACCACATCGAGGTCACGTACCGCCGCAGCGACCGGCGCCGAGGGGCGCAGCTCGGCGGCGTCGAGGACGCGGGCCTCGGCCGAGGAGATCACGTCGCCCTGCAACTCGACGTCGACGACCAGGCCGGCCGGCCAGTCCGGGAGCACCGGACCGAGCGGCAGATGGAGCACGTCGAGTGCCAGACCGTCACGATCCTCCGCGACGTCGGCCATGGCCAGGCCCCCGGGCAGCGGAATGTCCATGTGGTGATGCTGGTGGTCGCCGGCGTGGCCCGAGGCGGGCTCGTGGCCGGAGCCGCTGTCCGCGTGCTCGGCGTGATCGTGTTCGTGGTGCTCGTGCCGGCCATGAGCGGTATCCCCGCCCTGGTCGGGCGGCTCACCGTCGCCGGCATGGCCTGCGTGCTCGTCGAGGTGGGCTTCGTGACCAGCTGCGTGCGTATCCTCGCCGTGCTCGCCGTGCTCGCCGTGCTCGCCGTG
>NZ_FOUY01000154.1 GCF_900115005.1 Pseudonocardia ammonioxydans
GGACGCTCCTATGGTTCGTCAAGGCCTTGAGTGCTCGCTTCGAGCTGGCGGAACAGCTGTCGTGCGGTGTAGCGCTTGAGGCAGCGGCGGATCTCCCGGTCGGTCTTGCCTTCGGTGTGGCGCCGTTGTGTGTAGTCGCGAGTGGCCTGGTCGTAGCGTTGTCGAGAGAGCACGATGCTGTGCAGGGCTCGGTTGAGCTGGCGGTCGCCGGAACGGTTGAGCCGGTAGCGGACGGTGCGCCCGGAGCTGGCCGGGATCGGGGCGGCTCCGGCGAGCATGGCGAAGGCGGCCTCGTCGCGGCAGCGGCCGGGGTGGGACCAGGCGGTGAGCACGGTCGCAGCGTTGATCGGCCCGACCCCGGTCAACTCGAGTAGATCCGGCCGCCATGACGCCACCACGCGTCGGATCGTCTTCTCGTACTCGGCGGCCTCGGCCTCCAGGGCGCGGATCCGCCGGGCGAGGTCGCGCAGCACCCTGAGCGTGGTGAGCACCTCGACGTCGCCGGTGCTGTTGGCCGGGCGCAGGCCAGCCGCGATGCTGATCTGCGCGCGAGTGCTGCGGTGTCCGCGGAAGCGAGCCCGGACCGCTTCCGGGGCGGTGATGACCTGCGCGCGGAGCTGACGCTGGGCGGTGCTGGCCGCCTCGACCGCTGAACGACGCGCGGTCAGCAGCGACTGCAGCGCAGCCCGCTCGGCCCCGGTCTTGGGCCGGGCCAGCTGGGCCCGCGACAGGGCATCGCGGGCAGCGCGTTCGGCGTCGAGAGGGTCCGAGCGGCGACCCCCGCGCCGTGCCGGGCGCTGCGGTCGGTCGAGTTCGACGACTACCTCCCCGGCCTCGGTGAGGTGGCGGGTCAGACCCGCGCCGTAGCCGCCGGCGCCCTCCACGGCGAACGCGCGCAGCCCACCGTGTCGCTCGGCGGTGGCCAGCAGCTCGTCGTAGCCGTGCGGGTCCGCGGCCACGGTCAGGGTCTGCACCCGCGCACCGGTCGCGGCGACCACGACCGCGGCGGTGTGAGTGTCGGTGTGGGTGTCGACCCCGATGACGAGTTCGACGGTCTCTGCCAGCATGGGCATGCGTTCTCCTTGCAGGACGCGGCTGTTGATCGCCGGCCTGGTTCGGAGATCCGGGCAGGACTGTGATGGGACACCCCGTAGCGGCTACTGCGGGGGTCAGGCTCCTGATCAGGCCACCACTCCGGCCGGGCCGGCACCAGCAGCAGCGAGCGGACATGTCCCGCCACAGGCACCAAAGGGCCAGTCAGGCGATGAGTCACACCCGCCGCTGCTGATCACCAGCCCATCACTTCCGGACTGGCAGGTCCACCCTCACAGTCAGGCG
>NZ_FOUY01000140.1 GCF_900115005.1 Pseudonocardia ammonioxydans
CCCCGTTCGGGTTCGCGCTTCTCGAGCAGCTGGCCGAGGCGCCAGTGCAGCACCTTCGACAGGGCATCGGCGTCGGTGAAGCTGCGCATCTCGACTGCTTCGCCCAGCAGGGCGCGGGGGTCGTGCCCGTCGAGCTCGGCGGCGTAGACCTTGTTGAGCATGCGTCCGTAGGCGGGCTCATTCTGCAGCCGTTCGTGCTGCTCCGGGGTGAGCAGCCCGGCGAGGATCTCGTCGTTGCGGTGGCCGGCGGCGCGCATGCTGACCTGGTTCATCAGCGCACCGAGCGTCTCGAACGACCGCATGTCGTGCTCGGCGCTCTCGCGCACGGTCAGGGCGGCCTCGGCCAGCTCGCTGCGGGTGAGCAGGTCGGACAACCGCTGCACCGGGGTGTCCTCGATGCGGCGCTGGTCATGCTCGTCCGCGGTCTGCTGGGTCACCAGGTAGATCAGGTTCATCAACCGGCCCCGGGTGATGGCCGGGTAGAGCGACTCGCGGGTGGTGTCTCGGCCGGTGACCGCGCGACCGACGTCGACGGTCACGCCCTGCGCGGCGTAGTTCGTCAGCGCGTAGGCCAACGTCACATGCTCGTCGACGTAGTCGTCCGTCAGGTGTGCGATCGCGCCGTGCTCGTCCTGAGCGAGTAGCTGGCCGTGCCGGTCACGGCCGAGGACGGTGTAGCGCTGCTTGTTCGTCACCGGACGGTGTTCCCCGTCCCGGCCGGGATCGACTCGCTGGCGGTTGTCGTTGTTGTTGGCCTGGATCAGGTCCCCGACCCCGACCTCGGTGCCATCGGGCAGCGTCGCCAACGCCTCGGCGTCGACATGCCCAAGCCGGATCAGCTCCTTATGAATCTTCTTGGACAGCTCGGCGGCCATCTGGTTGGTGTCGACGATGAGCAGGGCCGACTTGCCGTCGAGCATGTCGGCCAGGTGCCCGCGCACCGCGTGCTCGGCCATCTCCTCCAGCGACCCGGTCCGGACCCGGCCGCGGTCGGTGTAGGCGGCGACTGCGGACACGTCCCCGGCCCGCAGCTGCAGCGACGCATCGGCTTCCCAGTCGTTGGTGAACCGGTGCACGGTGTCGAGTTCAAAGGTGCCGGGCTGCTCGGCCAGGTGCGCGAACATGCCCCCGGCCCCGACCGGCTGCAGCTGGTGATGGTCCCCGGTTAGCAGAACCTTCGCCCCCGTGGCGGCGGCCAGGTCGGCGATCTCGATCAACTCGGCGGTGGTGCTCATGCCGCCCTCGTCGACCACGACGAGGTCCCCGCCCTGCAGCCGCTGACGCACCTGCCCGTGGGCATCCTGTTCGAGGAACTGCTTCCGAAACGCGGCGGTGGTCATCCCTTCCAGGCCGAGACCGTCCAGGTTCTGTGCCGCGATCTTCGCCGTGGCCAACCCCAGGACCCGGCCACCCGTCTCGGTCTGCCACGCCCCGGCCAACGCCCCCACGGTGTGCGACTTACCCGTCCCGGCCGGCCCGACCAGGACATCCACGGTCCGCCCGGAGCCCAGCACACCCGCCACCACAGCCGACTGGTCCGCCGACAGGCCCCGCGATCCCAGCCCACCGATGGCCGCCTCGATCCGCTCGGATCCGACGGCCACCGCCCCCTCGGTGTGGGTCAGCGCGCGCAGTCGTTCCTCGCCGGCAATCGCGGCGGTGGTGGCGTAGCGCTCGTCGATGTGCGCCCGGAACATCGACCGGCCGTCCCCGCCCGGACCGGTACGGCGCAACGCGTCGGGGACCGGGACCGGGTCCCCAGCCGAGACCTGCACGAGCCCGTACCGGGCCGGTGCATCCAGCACCGCACCGGCCAGCGCGGCCACGAACGCCGGCCGCTGCTCGGCCGCGACCCC
>NZ_FOUY01000138.1 GCF_900115005.1 Pseudonocardia ammonioxydans
ACGATCAAGACCAACCTGTTCTGGGCCTTCGCCTACAACACGGCCGCCATCCCGCTGGCCGCCGTCGGCCTGCTCAACCCGATGATCGCCGGCGCAGCCATGGCGTTCAGCTCCGTCTTCGTCGTCGGCAACAGCCTGCGGCTACGCCGATTCCGAGCACGCGATCTGATCGTGCCTCCCACGCACCGAGGTGGTGCGGCCGCCATGGCCGCACCACCTGGTGCGTAGCTCGTCTTCCATACCCTCTCCCCGGGAAGCCCATCGCGCGTGGCGATCGAGCCCACGCTGTGGGCGGCTATCCTGAACCGTCGTCACCAGGACGGTCAGCACGTGCTGCCGCAGTGGTAGGCAGGCGATGGGGAGAGGCGGGGCCGAGTGAACACTGATCCTGCAGCGGCGCACGTCTCCATCGGACTCGGCAACTTGGAGCGCGCCGTTCTCGACGCCCTCTGGGACGCCGAATCCCCGCAACTCGTGCGGGACGTGCTGGCGACCCTCAGCGACGCCGATCGGCCGTTGGCCTACACCACGGTGCAAACGGTGCTCGAGAAGCTGGTCCGTAAGGGATGGGCCCGCCGCCAGCGGTCGGGTCGTGGTTTCGCCTACATCGCCTCGACCAGCAGGGAGCAGACCGCGGCACGACTACTGCATTCGCTGCTGCGCTCAGCCGACGAGGTCGACGCGGCGCTGCTTCATTTCGTGGGACTGTCCTCGGACCGAGAACAGGAGGTCCTGCGGCAAGCACTCACCGACGACCACACCTGATCGGCACGGCGTCACCCGGCTCCAGAGGCCACCGCTAGACGCCCCACACACAGGCGAGAAGCAGCGCCACCGTGGTAACGCCAGCAGCGACCGTCGATGACGCCACGCCACCGACGGCCACGGTGACCCGACCTGCTGTTCGTAGCACCCAACTGCGCTGTGGAGGGTTCGACGACAGGCGTCGCAATCGAGCTTCCACGGCCGTCTCCGACGCGTACAGCGCTCGTGGCGGTGCTGCCATCGCCGATGCGGCGGCGACCTTCAGCAGCGCGCCCCGCAGGACGGACCGCCCGCTGACCCGGGCGGCCTCTTCGTCTGCGACCAACTCGACCAGACGCCTGACCGCAACGGGTAGTTGCCGATACAGCGGCACGAATCGGGCGACGGCTCCCACGGCGTCGGCGAGAACGACGTGCAGGTGGTGGCGGCCCGCCAGGTGCGCCCGCTCGTGTTCCAGTACCGCATCGACCTCAGCCACCGTCAACCTGGTGCGTAGCCCCGTGGTCGCAACAATCGCATTGGCCCGACCACCCACGCTGAAAGCAACCGCGCCAGCATGTTTCACCCACAACACATCATGCTCACGATGTCCGAGCAGATCGAGCGTCTGCATGGTCGTGGTCGAGCGATCGCGGCTGGCCACGGTCCCGCGCCGGACGCGCTGCCCAAAGCGGAAGGTGAGAAGTGTCAGCGCCCCCAGCAGGCCGATCCCCACGCCCGTGTCCTGGTGTGCACTGGTCAGGCGCAAGATCATGCGGCACTGCTCGACCAACCACATCACCGGTGCGGGCCCGGCATGGCCCGGTATGAGCAGCACGGCGACTGCGAGACCGGCGCTGGTGAGGTTGCCGAGGACCATCGACCACCACAGCCACAGCAAGCACAGCGGGTCGCTGTTGGTCGACTCCAGACGCGTCAGAACACGTGGTGCGAACGTGGCGGTCAGCAGGGCTCCGGCGACCAGCAGAATCGACGTCGTCACACCACGCTCCCTGCCCCTGGATCGTCGGCGACTGGGCCGACTGACCCCCACATGCTAGCGACCACCACCGCACCGACTCCGAAGGGACGTCGGCGAGCGGGTGGTGCGATTCGTCCTCACGCCTGCGGCCCCTCCGGACGCCCAGGCCGCAGACGCATGTTCCTTGCAATAGCCCAATGATGGCTCATGCTTGCAGGCATGACCGACACGCAGGGTGGCCGGTGGGCCGTTGCACCGGGGCCCTGACCCCGTTCCGTGGACACGCTGATCCCCGCACGGTCGGGGGAAGCGAGATGATGTCTGACCATGGCCCGCAAGAACTACTCCGACG
>NZ_FOUY01000135.1 GCF_900115005.1 Pseudonocardia ammonioxydans
GACGACGTCCGCCGCCTCGCCACCGAGATCGAGCAGGCCCAAGGCCCGGAGATCGCCAAGATGCAGGCCTTCCTCACCGCCTGGGGCGCGCCCGCACCCGGCGCCATGCCCGGGATGGACCACGAGTCGATGGGCGACGGCTCCGACCAGAACGGTATGGGTCAAGGCGGCATGGGACAGGGCGGCATGGCCGGGATGATGACGCCCGAGCAGATGGGCCGGCTCGAGCAGGCCGACGGCGCCGACTTCGACCGCATGTTCCTCGAGATGATGATCGCCCACCACGAGGGTGCGGTGCAGATGGCCCAGACCGAACTCGCCGACGGGACCAACCCCGAGGCGAAGGCACTGGCCCAGCAGATCGTCGACGCCCAGCAAACCGAGATCACCGCGATGCGCGAGCTCCTCGGCTGACAGTCCCCCGGTCAGGATGAGCCGGCACCGACAGGCCGCTCTCACCCCGGCCGATACAGGCGGGGGGTATGTACGGTGGTCCGTAACATACCCTCGCCCGTATCGAGGAGGCTGTCCGATGGCGAAGAGCGCGACTCGGCCCGCTGCCCGAGGTCCGCTGTCCGCCGTGCTCGCGGCCGCCACATCCGAGCCCGGCCGTGCGCTTCTGCGCTGCCTGCTCGGGTGCGCGGGGCGGGCGCTGTCTGCCCGCACGCCCCCCGCCGACCGCCGCGCGGCATGCGGCGGCGGTCGATGACCGCGCAGCCACGACGGTCTTAACATCCTGCTCAAGGCTCGGGCCGCCGCGACCATCGCGATGCCGGAGCGCGCCCCGGCTGAAGAGCACCACTGCTGATGATCGACAGACGTCCCGCGCGCCACACGAACCCCCACCGAGAACGAGCCGTTGGATAGGACTGAGCTTTGCCCAGTTGCCGTAGTCCGGAGAGCGGGGAACCTCCTCCTTACATGCCGGGCATGTCCGGCATAGCATGCGTCGTGGGCACGCCGAACTGCATGGCCAGCAGCATGTAGATCATGCCGGCCGACATCACGGCGAGAGCGATCCGCACTGACCAGTCCCGGCTGCCACCGTCGACGACTCGGTGCGCCACGTGACCGCGCACCGCGGGCGCCACTTGTCCCATCCGGGCCGTGGCTGTCCCCTCGAGTCGCCCCGGCCCGTCCTCGGTGGGCCGCAGGTCGCCGACGGCTCCGGCGAGGTAACCAGTTGGACGGTCACCGGGGCACCCGTTGGCCAGGTCCCGGTGTGCGGTGCCACCACAGGGGGTGTCCGCGAACGCGTGGGTGGGCGGGAGACGCTCACCGAGACCGCCTCGCTCGAGAACGCGACCCAGCCGCCCGCTCGCCCAGCCGAGCATCTGGACGGAGAACCAGACCACGCCGAGCGCGCTGAGCCACGCCAACCGAGTGGTCATCATCGCGAACATGTAGGCCATCGCGGCGAGGTCGACGACGTTGGCCAGCCACAGAGGTCCGAGCCGCGCTCGGCGCAGCTTCGCGGCAACCAGGACGACCACCAAGGTTCCCGCGGCGAGGGAATAGACCGCCATGGCGACCCGGGCGGGCACGAGCCGCATGCCACCGGGCCAGAACATGATTACCATCCCGGCGGCCATGAGCACATGGGCGCCGTGCCAGAGGCGGTGCCGCCCGGACATTACCGCCATATGCGCCACGTGCACGATCGCTACCAGCACGAACAGCGTCGCCCACACCATCCCGACCGGGCCGGTGATCCAGGAACCTACCACCAGCGCTGCCTCCATCATCGACGTCCCGTACGACCAGGGCACCATATTCGACGTGACGTAGAAAGACCGGTCGGCCAAGATCGCGCGCGGCAGGATGACAGGAGACCTGTTCTCGCATCACCGAGGGCACCGGCGAGATCTGCCACCGGCTGGCCGGTACGCTCCGCCAACCGGCGCAGCTCAACTCCCGGTCACCCGAGTCGAGATCCCCGATGACGCCGGACATGTGCATGTTCCACATCGGGAACGAGACCGTGCGACTTGCGCGCCGTGTCGCAGCCTGTGTCCCGCCCGCCACCGTCTCGACGATCGCGTTCGAGCCGTCGGTACCCGGAACAACCACCGCGCTGTCCGCGATCGCCTCCCCTCGGTGGTCAAGCTGGTCGCGACACCGCGACACCGCGACACCGCGACACCGCGACACCGCGACA
>NZ_FOUY01000132.1 GCF_900115005.1 Pseudonocardia ammonioxydans
GCAATCTTGATCCACTCGCAACCTGTCCACGACGTCCAACTCGCGAGCAACGGGAGAGCAGCTCGTGCTACACGGACACCCCACGGCAGCCGTGTCCATGTCGTGGGGGAGTGGGTGGTGGGGTTGCGGGTGCAGCGAATGGCGTCGGGGGAGTGCGCGCGCTCGTACACCGTCGTCGACCTCGACGGGCTCCCGGTGGGCCCGGTCGAGGACTTCCTGGCCCACGCGACCTTGGTGCGGCGGTTGTCGCCGAACACGATCGCCGGCTATGCCCATGACCTGCGGGACTATTTCGAGTGGCTCGATCAGCGCGGCCTGGAGTTCGCGCGGGTGAGCCTGGAGCAGCTGGCGCAGTTCTTCGACTGGCTGCGCCGGCCCCGCCAGGCCCGTCAGGAGGATGTGTTCGTGCTGCCGGGCGTCCCGGCGGCATTGGCCCCGGCGACGCTGCAGCGCAAACGTGCCTCCGTCGCGGCGTTCTACCGGTTCCACGCCCGCCGGGATCAAGCGGTCGCGCCGCTGTTGGGCGAGCAGATCGGCGGGCGCGGGCTTGGGCCGCAGGTCCCGATGCTGGCCCACCTTCATCACGGTCGACGCGGTGAGCAGGGGTACAGCCCGCTGCGGGTGCACGTGCCGCACAAGCCCCCGAAGACGTTGACCGAACTGCAGGTCAACGCGCTGGTGCAGGCGTGTGACTGGGCCCGGGATCGGTTCTTGATCCGGCTGCTGGTGGACTCGGGGCTGCGCCTGGGCGAAGCGCTCGGGCTGCGGCACGCCGATCTGCACCTGCGCACCGGCGACGTCGAGGTCGTGCCGCGCGAGGACAACGTCAACCATGCCCGGGTCAAGGGCCTCAAGCGGCGTCGGGTGCCGGTGCCGATCTCGCTGTTCGACCTCTACGCCGACTACATGGAGTTGGAGTACGGGCCGCGGGACTGCGACTACGTCTTCGTCAACTTGTTCGCGCCCGTGGTCGGCGCGCCGATGACGGCGGCGAATGTCTACCGGCTGGTGCGGCAGTTGCGGGCCCGGACCGGGGTGGACTTCTTCACCCCGCACGTGGCCCGGCACACCTACGCCACCACCCTGCTGCGCCGCGGGGTCCAGGCACACGTCGTCACTGATCTGCTCGGGCACGCCGACGTCCAGACCACCACCGCCATCTACTCTCACCTGCGCGTCGAGGACCACCGCGCGCTCCTGGTCGCGGCAGGTGCGCTGGAGCCCAGCGCAGCCGCGGTCACCACCCCACAGGACGCCGCCGAGGCATGGGTAGGACCGGGGAGCAAGGAGTGAGCAACACCCTGTCCGGCGGGACTGCAGCCGGAGGCATCAGAGCCGGCGGGGTCGACGCAGCTCGGTTTGGGGCCGGGCACCTGCTGGAGCGGCTCCTGAGCGCGGTGCGCCCCGAGTTCCGCCACGACATCTTCATCCCAGACCCGGACAGCGCGGTGTTCTTCACCGCCACGTGCGCACTGCCGTCCTGCCCGGCCGCGATCCGCCGGACCCGGATCGGCCTGTGCGAACGACACCACGCCTGGTGGAAACAGGCGGGCCGCCCCGACCTGCCGGGGTGGCTCGGACTTGCCGAGCAACGCCTGCGTGCCGAGGTGCCCGAGGTGCCCGCCTGCGCGGTGGGCGGCTGCAATCGCGCGCACCGCCGCAGCCGTCTCTGTGTGCGGCACGTCTGCGCATGGGACCGTGCGGGCCGCCCGGACTGGGACCATTGGTGCACCGAGCAGCCCGCACCGTCCCCGGTCAACGAATCCGGTTGCCGGTTTCCTGCCTGCCCCCGCTGGTCCGAGCCGACCACGGGGTTCTGCGCAGCGCATCGGCGGCGCTGGATCGCAGCCGGACGCCCGGAGCCGCACGCGTGGTTCGACCAGCTGGCCCACAGCTTGGACCCACGGGTCGATCTACGCGGCCTGGAGCCGCGGCTGCGACTGGAGGTCCAGTACGGGCTGCAGTGCCGCCACGACGCCGCCAGTCGTCTCACCCGGATGATCCGTGTGACCACCGCGGTCAGACTGATCCGCGAGGCCGGGGTCGCCAGCTTGCTGGACTGGGAGGACGAGCGGTGGCATGCCTACACACTGCGCCCGAACTCGGTCGGCAGCGCCTACCAGTCATTCATCCTCGACACCTGCGCTGCGCTGCGGAACCTGGCCGGAGTCGATCCATGGCAGCAGCAGTACCTGAGGTTCCCCCGGTTTCGCGGAGTCCGGGTTATCTGTGATCGTCGCGCTGGGCGCGATGGTAGGCGTCCTCGTACTCGTCAGGTGAGAGCCCGC
>NZ_FOUY01000129.1 GCF_900115005.1 Pseudonocardia ammonioxydans
ATCGGCTGATGTTCGAGACCCAGGAGGAGTGGGGCGAACAGCAGGTCCCGATGGACGATCGCTTCCGCGGATACGCCGAGCAGCTCGGCCTCGACCTGGCGCGCTACGACGCGACCTATAACGACCCTGCGACTCGCGAACGTGTCCTCGCCGACCGCGAGGATGGCTTGGCCCTCGGTGTGCGGGGCACGCCGACGTTCTTGGTCAACGGCGAGCAGCTCAACCCGAAGTCCTACGGCGATCTGACCCGTGCGCTCGACGACGCACTGGCGAAGAGCTGATCAACGATGACCGACATTGTTGACAGGCACCGGTCCTCCCGTGCCGCTCGGGCCGGTCTGGGCATCGCACGCGGCCGTGGGAGTCGCAGTGGGGATCCTGAGGATGCTGGCATCGGCGAGTGGGTTGTCCGCCATCGTGTGATGAGGGCTGCCTGAACCGCCCCGGTGTGTCCGGAGAGCCTGGGGCGTCGTTCGTAATACTGCGTCCGCGGCCCGCAACGGTGCTCTTGTGATCGGCCTGTCTGCCTGTCGTGGCTTTTCGTTGTCGCGTTCGTGCTGGCGATCCTGGGGGTGCCGGCGCTGGGCACCGACGCTGGAATCCCGTTCGACGAGTTGGCGCTGCGTTGGGTGTTGTTCTTCGGCGCCGGGCAGGCATCGTCGGCGGGGCGGTCGCGCAAACGCTCTTCGCTCGCGCCACGGCGAAAGGCTTCGGCTGGCAGACCAACGGCTTCCAGCGCGAGGTCGGCTTCGCCAGCACCGCGATCGGCCTGGGCGGGATCTATGCCTCCACCCAGGACGCACCGGCGGCCTGGATCGTGGGCGCGCAGGCCGGCGGCCTGTTTCTGCTCCTTGCCGCGGTCAACCACATCGTGGAGATCGTGCGTGATCACAACTACGCGCCCGCTATCACGGTCATCCTGGTCAGTGACCTCGGCGTCCCGATCTCTCTACTGGTCCTGCTGATCAGCACAGGCAGCCTCACCGCGGCCTGAGAACGCTGTGGCCTGCTCGAGCTGGTGCTGGTCGACGGTGTGGTCATGGCCTGGGCTCTGGCTGCCCGGGCTGGTGGCGGTGCTATAGCGCTCCTCGATTCGGCCGAACTTCCAGATCGCCAACGCGACGAGCCAGGTGAGCACGAACAGGGCGACCACGGTGTAGCCGACGTAGTTCAGGTCGAGGGTGCCGATGGCGGCCAGCGGACCGGTGTCGATGTCGAGCTTCTCCACGAGCAGCCCGATCAGCACGATCACGCCGACGACCAGTGCGACGATGACGGAGAGCACGGTGACGGTCAGGTTGTAGAAGACCTTCCGGACGGGTTTGAGGAATGCCCAGCCGTAGGCGCGGGCCATGAAGATGCCGTCGGCGGTGTCGAACAGGCTCATTCCGGCGGCGAAGAGTAGCGGCAGGACGAGGATCGCGTACCAGGGCAGGGTGAGCGCGGAGCCGGCGGCGAGCACGAGCAGGGCGACCTGGGTGGCGGTGTCGAAGCCCAGTCCCATGAGTAGCCCGACCGGGTACATGTGCCAGGGTTTGCTCACCCGGCGCATCACCCGGCCGAGCAGGCGGGCCAGGAAGCCGCGGTTGTGCAGCTGGCGCTCCAGCTCGGCCTCGTCGAGCCCGCCGGCGCGCATCTGGCGGAACACCCGGGCGATGCCGATCACAGCGAACAGGTTCATCAGCCCGATCAGGATTAGGAACACCCCGGCCACGATGGTGCCGATCAGCCCGAGGATCTGCTGGAGCTGGGAGTTCTCGTCCTGAACCGGCCCGACGAGCACGCTGACCCCCAGCGCCAGCAGCAGCGACAGCCCGAACACCACGCTGGAGTGGCCCAGCGAGAACCAGAAGCCGGTGCTGAGGCCGGGCTTGCCTTCGCCGACCAGCTTGCGGGTGGTGTTGTCGATCGCGGCGATGTGGTCGGCGTCAAAGGCATGGCGCACCCCGAGCAGGAACGCGGTGAATCCCAGTCCGACCCCGAACACCCCGGTGCTACCCAGCGCCAGGTTCTGCGGGGCGATCACCAGGACCAGCACCGCCCAGCCCACCACGTTGAGCAGCACGACGAACCCGACCATGCCGAGGATGGATAACTTGTCGGCCCGGTCCCATCGGGCGGCGCCGCGTGTGGCCGCGGCCGGAGCCGAGATCACGTCGCTCATGCGGCAACTATCCGCCATCAACCGGTTGTTGCATAGAGACGGCGGTAAGCCCGTTGTGCTGTGAAGCGTCGCCGGGGCGCTCGCCCTGCGCATGTCGGGACCGCCCGGGTGTCGTGGGGGCGCTGCGTGCGGATCTACTCAGCGATGGCGGTCTTGGTCATGCGAGTGAGTCGAGGGCCGTGCGGAGTCGTCTGCCGGCGTCGGCGGCGGTGTCGGCGAGTTCGGCTTGGTCGCCGGCGGCGATGCCGAGCAGGGAGCCGGGATCGACGGCCTGAACGATGGTCCGG
>NZ_FOUY01000127.1 GCF_900115005.1 Pseudonocardia ammonioxydans
ACGCGGTCGCCGTACTGCTGGCGGAGCTGTTCGATCGCCGGATACACCGCGCCGCAGGCCTCGCATTCGAAGTCGAGGAACTCCACGAAGTTCACGGTGGCGCCGGGCGCGGTCGACAGCCGGTGGCTGTTATCGCGGACCGCGACCGATGCGGCTTCGGAGCTGTTGTCCGGGGTGTCGCTGCCGAGGCGTGTGAGACCGAACAGCACCGCCACGACGAGGACGAACAGGCCGGCGATGAGCAGGGACAGCGTCGTGTTGGACAGGCGACGCGGTGTGTCGGACGAAGGTGTGCTGTTGCGCGTAGCGCGTGACATGGAAGGCCCTCCGGCAGGCTGGGGCGACCTGATCGTCGCGAATCGGAACTCCGCTGCGTCGACTCCGAACGCGACGTCCCGCGGGACGGCCTCAGCGGCCGGTCACAGACGGGCAGTCGAACCCGGAGCCGGGCGGATCAGTTCCGATCGACGCAGAGCACGGCGACGGGCGCGCGAACCGCCGCAGGAGGCATCGGGTTCGACGCCGGCGCGGGCAGGACGGGCCGCTTTGCTCGGTCCGGCCCCAGGCACGCGGGGACGAGTGCGGGGCCCGGGTCACGTGGGTTGTCGAGTCCGCGTAGCGCGGCGTCCTCGGCGGCGTGCGATCCGCTCGGGCCGTGACAGGGCCGATCGGGGGTGCACGGATCAGGCTCGGCCGGCGAGATCGGCAGATCCTCGGCTGCGAGACTCCTGGTGGGACTCTCCGCATCGGGAGACTCGTCGGGCCCGCAGACGGGGCATTCTGCGGTCTCCTGGTCCGAAGACACCGTGACGGAAGCGACCGTCCGCTCCTGAGGCATGTCGCGACAGGCCAGGATGGGACCGAACGCGGTGTGCACGAGTACGGCCAGCAGCAGAACGACGAACGGGGTTGCGGGAGGGCGCATCGCAGTACGCACGATCACCTACCCCTCAGAAGGCAACGGGCCTGGTCATTCGTCGTCACGGACCCGACGGCATGCCACCGGCCTGCACTTTCGACGGCTCGTAGAGTACGTCCACCCGCGGGCGCTCCCCCCTCCGGGCAGCACTACCCAAACATATCGATGGTCGTTAGAATGTTTGTATGGCCGTGGATGACGCGTGTGACCTGCTCTGTCTCGATCTTCCGCACGCCGAACGGATCCGTGCCGCACTGCCTGACGCCACTCGGATCGAATCGGCGGCCGGTATGGCCCGTGGACTCGGGGATTCCACTCGGCTGCGGATCGCGGCCGCCCTCCTCGAGGGGGACGAACTGTGTGTGTGCGACACCGCCTGGGTCGTCGGGGCGTCGCAGGCACTGGTGTCACATCACCTGCGCCAGCTGCGCACGGCCGGGGTCGTGACCTCGCGCCGGGACGGCCGGATGGTGATGTACCAGCTCTCCGACCGGGGACACGCCGTCCTGTCGGTGCTGGTCGAGGTCGACAACGGCACAGCCGTCGACACCGACGGCGAGGGCGACGCGGTGCTGGAAGGAGCGAATCGTGTCTGAATCCTGCACCGCACCCGCACCCACGAACGACAGCACTGCCGGGGGCGACGAGGGCCCCGGCCGTATCTGGCAGGTCCGGGAGCTGCAGCTCGCCGCGATCGCTGCGGTGCTACTCGCCGCCGCCTGGGTGATCGCTCTCGTCGCCGGTGGGCCGGCGCTGCTGATCGGCGGGGTCGAGCTGGTCGCGGCGGTGGTCGCGGCGTCGACGTTCGTCCCCGACACAGTGCGCAGCCTGCGCCACGGTCGGATCGGTGTCGGCACTCTGATGACGATCGCCGTGATCGGCGCCGTCGCGCTCGGCCAGATCGCCGAGGCCGCCCTGCTCGGGATCCTGTTCTCGATCGCCGAAGGGCTCGAGCACCATGCCGTGACCCGGACCCGTCGCGGCCTGCGCGCTCTGCTGGGGCTGGTCCCCCCGGCCGCTTCGGTGCTGCGTGACGGTCACGAGGTCACCGTCTCCCCTGACGACCTGATCGTCGGCGACGTCCTGATCCTGCGCCCCGGTGAGCGGGCCGCGACCGACGGCACCGTCCGCACCGGGCGAACCAGCCTGGACACCTCCGCGATCACCGGCGAGTCGGTCCCGGTCGAGGCGGGACCGGGCGACGACCTCTACGCCGGGACGATCAACGGCGGTGGCGCGATCGAAGTCGTGGTCAGCGCCCCGGCCTCGGACAGCTCGCTGGCCCGGATCGTGCACATCGTCGAGCAGGCCCAGGAGCGCAAGGGCTCCGGTCAGTGCCTCGCCGACCGGATCGCTCGTCCGCTGGTTCCCGCGATCATGGTCCTGGCCGTGCTGATCGCCGGGCTGGGCGCGCTGTTCGGCGATCCGATGCTTTGGCTCGAACGGGCCCTCGTCGTACTCGTGGCCGCCTCACCGTGCGCGCTGGCGATCTCGGTACCGCTGACCGTGGTCGCCGCGATCGGCGCGTCCAGCCGGCACGGCGCCCTGGTCAAGGGTGGTGCGGCGCTGGAGGAACTCGGCCGGATCCGAGCCGTCGCCCTCGACAAGACCGGCACCCTGACCCGCAACGAACCCGAGGTGGTCGAGGTTCTCGCCGCACCCGGCGAGGACCGCACCGACGTGCTGGCCACCGCCGCCGCACTGGAATCCCGGAGCGAGCACCCGCTGGCCCGGGCGGTCCTCACCGCCGCCGAGGCGGCACCGTGG
>NZ_FOUY01000126.1 GCF_900115005.1 Pseudonocardia ammonioxydans
ACGCGGTCGCCGTACTGCTGGCGGAGCTGTTCGATCGCCGGATACACCGCGCCGCAGGCCTCGCATTCGAAGTCGAGGAACTCCACGAAGTTCACCGTGGCGCCGGGCGCGGTCGACAGCCGGTGGCTGTTGTCCCGGACCGCGACCGCTGCGGCTTCGGAGCTGTTGTCCGGGGTATCGCTGCCGAGGCGTGTGAGGCCAAGCAACGCGGCCACGACGAGGACGAACAGGCCGGCGATGAGCAGGGACAGCGTCGTGTTGGACAGACGACGCGGCGTGTGGGATGACGATGTGCGGTTGCGCGTAGCGCGTGACATGGAAGGGCCCTCCGGGCAGACCAGGCGACCTGGCGTCGCGAATCGGATTCCGCTGCGGTGGTTCCGGACGCGACCATCCCGCAAGACGGCCTCAGCGGCCGATCACGGATGGGAAGTCGACCACGGCGCCGGCGAATCAGTTCCGATCGACGCAGAGCACGGCGACGGGCGCGCGAACCGCCGCCGGAGGAGCCGGGCTCGACATCGGCGCGGGCAGGACGGGCCGCTCCGTCCGGGCCGGCCCCAGGCACGCGGGGACGAGCGCGGGGCCCGGGTCACGCGGGTTGTCGAGTCCGCGTAGCGCGGCCTCCTCGGCGGCGTGCGATCCGCTCGGGCCGTGACAGGGCCGGTCCGGGGTACACGGATCTGCCTCATTCGGTGAGAGCAGATCCTCGGCTGCGAGACTCCTGGTGAGGCTCTCCGCATCGGGAGACTCATCGGGCCCGCAGCCGGGACACTCTGCGGGCTCCTGGTCCGGAGCCACCGTGACGGAGGCGACCATCGCCACCGACCGTTCCTGCGGCATGTCGTGGCAGGCCAGGAGGGGGCCGAACGCGGTGTGCACGAGCACGGCCAGCAGCAGGACGACGAATGGGGTTGCGGGACCGCGTATCGCAGTACGCACGCTCACCCACCCCTCCTCAGAAGGCAACGGGCCTGCTCCTCCGTCGTGACGGACCCGACGTCATGCCACCGGCCTGCATCTTCGACGGCTCGTAGAGTACGTCCGCCCTCCGATGCTCTGCCCTTCGGGCAGCACTACCCCAAACATATCGACGTTCGTTAGAATATTTGGATGGCCATGGATGACGCGTGTGACCTGCTCTGTCTCGATCTTCCGCACGCTGAACGGATCCGTGCCGCACTGCCGAACACCACTCGTATCGAACCGGCGGCCGGTGTGGCCCGCGGACTCGGGGATGCCACCCGGCTGCGGATCGCGGCCGCCCTGCTCGAGGGGGCCGAACTGTGTGTGTGCGACACCGCCTGGATCGTCGGAACGTCGCAGGCACTGGCGTCACACCATCTGCGCCAGCTGCGCACGGCCGGGGTCGTGACCTCGCGCCGGGACGGCCGGATGGTGATGTACCAGCTCTCCGACCGGGGACGCTCCGTCCTGGCGGTGCTGGTCGGGGTCGACAACGGCACTGCGGTCGGCACCGACGGCGGCGGCGACGCGGTGTTGGAAGGAGCAGATCGTGTCTGATTCCGACACTGCGCCCGCATCCGCGAACGACAGCGCTGCGGGGGGGCGACGAGGGGCCTGGCCGTATCTGGCAGGTCCGTGAGCTGCAGCTCGCCGCGGTCGCTGCGGTGCTACTCGCCGCCGCCTGGGTGCTCGCTCTCGTCGCCGGTGGTCCGGCACTGCTGATCGGCGGTGTCGAGCTGGCCGCCGCAGCGGTCGCGGCGTCGACGTTCGTGCCCGACGCGCTGCGCAACCTGCGCCACGGCCGGATCGGTGTCGGCACCCTGATGACGATCGCCGTTATTGGCGCCGTCGCACTCGGACAGATCGCCGAGGCCGCGCTGCTCGGGATCCTGTTCTCCATCGCCGAAGGGCTCGAACACCATGCCGTGACCCGGACCCGCCGCGGCCTACGCGCCCTGCTCGGACTGGTCCCACCGACCGCCTCGGTGCTGCGCGACGGCGACGAGGTCACCGTCTCCCCTGACGACCTGGTCGTCGGTGACGTCCTGATCCTGCGCCCCGGTGAGCGAGCCGCGACCGACGGCACCATCCGCACCGGGCGGACCAGTCTGGACACCTCCGCGATCACCGGTGAGTCGGTCCCGGTCGAGGCGGGCCCGGGCGACGACCTCTACGCCGGGACGATCAACGGCGGTGGCGCGATCGAGGTCGTGGTCAGCGCCCCGGCCTCGGACAGCTCGCTGGCGCGGATCGTGCACATCGTCGAGCAGGCCCAGGAGCGCAAGGGCTCCGGTCAGTGCCTCGCCGACCGGATCGCTCGCCCGCTGGTTCCCGCGATCATGGTCCTGGCCGTGCTGATCGCCGGGCTGGGCGCGCTGTTCGGCGATCCGATGCTCTGGCTCGAACGAGCCCTCGTCGTGCTCGTGGCCGCGTCACCGTGCGCGCTGGCGATCTCGGTACCGCTCACCGTGGTCGCCGCGATCGGCGCGTCCAGCCGGCACGGCGCGCTGGTCAAGGGTGGTGCGGGGCTGGAGGAGCTCGGCCGGATCCGAGCTGTCGCGCTGGACAAGACCGGCACCCTGACCCGCAACGAGCCCGAGGTGGTCGAGGTTCTCGCTGCACCCGGCGAGGACCACGCCGACGTGCTGGCCACCGCCGCTGCGCTGGAATCCCGGAGCGAGCACCCGCTGGCCCGGGCGGTCCTCACCGCCGCCGAGGCGGCACCGTGG
>NZ_FOUY01000125.1 GCF_900115005.1 Pseudonocardia ammonioxydans
GCCCGTGCAGTTCACCCTTGACCAGACAGCACGGGCGATGCACGCGGTCATCGACCCACATCTGCGGAAGATCAACTCCCGATCCAGGGTCGGGCGCAGCCGGGTACGGGAAGTGCTTCGCCAGATCGTCACCGACGGCTGGCCACCTGACTTCGAACCCGATCCGGAGCGAGTCGCCCACTGGCGGGCCTGGCTCATCACCAACGGCATCTTCACCGACGACACGCAGTGAGGTCGATTCTGTCGTGACCCCCAAGACAGCTCCCGCACACGCGGCCGTCACGCTGCCGCGCATCACAGCGATCCTGAACCAGAAGGGCGGCGTCGGGAAGACCGGCCTGACTGCCGGCACCGGTGGGGCGCTGTCGGAACGTGGCCGCCGAACACTGCTGGTGGACCTCGATCCTCAGGGGCACCTGACTACTGAGGCGCTGGGCCTAGAGGAGGCGGACTCCACGCACCCGAACCTGGCCGCAGCTTTGACCGGAGAGTTCACGGGCCCGACCAGCGATCTCGTGGTTCAGCACTCGCAGTCCGCTGCCGGTGGTTGCCTAGACGTGTTGCCGCACTGCGTCTCGATGTTCCTGGTCGTACGCAAGCTTCATGCCGCCCGCTCCCCCGAACACCGCCTAACTCGTGTCCTGCGGCAGCTCGAGGGCTCTTACGATCACGTGCTAATCGACTGCCCGCCTTCCCTCGATGTGCTCACTGACACAGCGCTTGTCGCATCGGACGGCCTGCTAGTGCCGGTCCAGCCCAGCAACACCTCCTTGCGGGCTCTCCGCCTCCTCATCGAGCAGGTCGCAGTCATCGAGGAGGAACTGCAGATCCCCCGGCGTGACCTGCATGGGCTGGTTCCTGGGGTCTATCGCCGTCCCTTGTCAGGGATCGCGCGCTACAAGATGCAGGAGCTGGAGGAGTACGGCGTCAGCGACGGCGAGGTTCCTGCACTGCCGATCCTGGCGCACTTGCCACTCGCCGCGGCGGTTGAGGAGGCCTGGCTCAGTGGGCAGACCTTGACCGACTACCAGCCGGCCGCGCCGATCGCCGATGCCTACCGTCGGATCGCGCTGCATCTCGACGTTGCAGCAGGCCTGTCCTCTGCAGCCGAGCTGGAAGGGCTGCCAGCTCTGGAGACCGTCACACCCAGCGCGGTAACGAGCTCGACAGCGGAGGGGAAGTAGACGTGGCTAAGAAGAAGGACTTCGGCGCCATGGAGCGGGGGCGTCCCGCCGGCACAGGTGCCGAACGGGCCCGCGACGCGCTTCGGACGCGGCTCGCAACTCCGCCGAGCAAGTTGCCACTCGACCAGCTGCAACCCAACCCGCTGAATCCTCGCGATCCTGAACAAGACACGGGTCTCGAGGATCTTGCGGCGACTATGCGTCAGCACGGTCAGCTCCAGCAGGCCCAGGTCATCGCGCGCGATGACTTCCTGGAGGCGTTCCCCGATACAGCTGACCAGCTCTCCGCGGCACCGTGGGTGGTCTTCATCGGGAATCGCCGTTTGGCCGCTGCCCGCCTGGCCGGCCTCGAGATGCTCGATGTCCGGGCTCCTGAGGGGGTGGCTACACCCGAGGAGATCGAGAGTCGTGTGCTGATCGAGAATCTGCAGCGTAGCGATCTGCCCCTGCTCAAGGAGGCCGAGTTCTTGCAGCGGCAGCTCGACCGGGACGGCCAGTCGTTGCGATCCGTGGGTGCCGCGATCGGGAAGTCGTTCACGTATGTGCAGCAGCGTGTCGGCCTGCTCAAGCTCATTCCGGAGCTGCAGGAGCAGTTGCGTCAGGGGAACGTGACCTTCAAGACGGCTCGGGCTCTCTACGCGCTCAGTCCCGAGGAGCAGGCGACGGTTTACCGCAGTGGCCCGCCGTGGTCAGCGGCAGTGCTCGAGACCCAAGCAGAGCCACTGCCCGCCGCCGCTACGTCGCCGGACGAGGCTCCCTCCGGAGCAGCCGGTCAGGCCGTAGCAGACTCCGACCGGGATCATGCCGTTTCGCATTCAGGCCCCGAAGCGACGGCGCCCACGGGGGCAGCGAGCAACTCGTCGAAGCCCGAGCAGGATTCCCAGGAGCAATCAAGTTCGGGTACCTCGACCGCTACGCAGCCGCTGGCAGGCAATGAGCTGGTGGCGCCCCTCGTACACAGCGTCAACACGGTGCTCGAAGAGATCCGTCGCTCTGAGGCTGCGGCGGAAGTGGACACGCAGGCGGCGGCGGTGCTCCAGGAGGCGGCACGACAGGTTGAGTCAGCACTGATGACTCTCCGGAGGATGTAAACCGGGTATACAGCGCCGCGGCGAATCTTGTGGGGCCCGCGTATGGGGATGCTGCCCGACGTTCGTATACCCGGTTTACATCCAGGGTCGCCGCGGGCGGCGCCCAGCAGCGCGACGGCGATGTCAGGCGCGTGCGAGTTCGGAGAAGCGGCTGTAGTACAGCGGGAGCGCGACGGTGATCGTGGTGCTGAAGCCGTTCCGGTGCTTGGCCAGGATCAGGCTCGCATCCGCCTTGGTGGACGGCCTACGCCTCAACAAACTGATCACCGTCGCTGCGCGCCTGGATCCGGAGCATGTAAACCGGGTATACAGCGCGGCACCGGAGCTTGTGCCTGCCCGTGTGTGGGGTGCTGACCGGGCGCTTGTATACCCGGTTTACATCCAGCGGGGAGACGGCGGAGTACAGCTAGCGGTGGTGGCGGCGGCGATTGTCAGGCGTGAGCGAGGTCGGAGAAGCGGCTGTAGTGCAGCTGGTGCGCGACGGTGATCGTCGTGGTGGGGCCGTTCCGGTGCTTGGCCAGGATCAGGTCCGCCTCGCCGGCGCGGGGGTC
>NZ_FOUY01000136.1 GCF_900115005.1 Pseudonocardia ammonioxydans
TGCTTCCAGACCTCCAAGAACGAAGCCGGCCTCGACCACTACCAAGTCCGTTCCTACCGGGCCTGGTACGCCCACATCACGCTGTCGATGCTCGCTGCCGCCTACCTGTCCGTCACCCGCGCACGGGAGGCCGAAAAGGGGGATCTCCAGCCGACAGGACCGGGCTGATCCCGCTGAGCGGCAACGAGATACGGCGCCTGCTCGCCACCCTCATCCTCGCCCCAGCCGCCTGCCTGACCAGCACGCTCGCCTGGTGCACCTGGCGTCGACGACGCCAACACCAGGCCCGGACCTGCCACTACCGCCGCCGCGGCCAACGCCCACCACCCTGACGAAACGCCGTTGCAGTACTAGGGGCGCGACCACGAATGTGGTCACCAGCAAACACACCCAGAACCCCGGCGCGATTCGCAGGAAACGGTGCCACACGAACCGCGGGAAGGACTCGAGGGTCAGGAAGCTGCGAGTGATCAGGAACCCGCTGAGGATGAAGAACCCGTCCAGCCCGAAATCCCCCAGAGTGGACAGCCCCCAACGCCACTGCTCGCCGGTGCGGATCCCGATCCCGTGATCGATGGCGACCAGCAGCGCGAACGACAACCGCAGCACGTCGAAGCTGTTGCGCCGTGGATCGAACCGGTCGCCAAGCGTCGTCATTATCCCTTCCCCGTCTCCCGGTCTCGGCAGCCGCAGCGCCACCGGGTCTGAGGCTGAGGCTGTGTCCGCGGCGTAGAAGGAGCCGCTGGCCTACCGGAGTCTCCCGCTACGTTAGAGTTGGGTTGCTGTGGCGGGGCTGAGGACCGCGGTACCGACGCGTACTCCCGCACCGCCTCGATGCGTCCGTGGTCGACGTTCTCCGCATGTCGGAGATCGACGAGGAAGCCGATGACGGGACGCGCGATGGTGACGCGCTCGCCGGACGGCGGTACAGCCAGCGCTGCACCTGAGTCGGGCCCGGTGTGTCGGAGTCACATGCAGATCGGACAGCCTCTTGTCCGGCTGGTGGGCCGGCCGGTACCCGCCGAGCGGTGTCCCTAGACTTGCGTGGCGTCGGACCACACCCACGAACAGGATATCTGGATGGCTCGCGGCAAGAGGCCTTCGAAGAAGCGACCGCCGTCGGTGGCCGCGGTCAACCAGCGCCCGCTCCCCTGGGGGATGATCGCCGCGATCGTGGTGATCGTGGGGCTGGCTGCGGTGTTCATCGGCTACCCGCTGATCCAACGCGGCCAGGACGCGCAGTGGACACCGAGCGAGGACAACCGCGACCCGTCACTGGCCATCCCTGGAATCGTCACGCAGGAGTACCCGGGCGGCCAGCACGTGCTGGGCGACCAGCAGGTCGCCTACACCCACAGTCCGCCCTTCGGCGGCGCGCACGACGGAGTCTGGGCCGCCTGCAACGGTGTCGTCTACCCGAACCCGGTGCGCAGCGAGAACCTCGTGCACTCGTTGGAGCACGGCGCCGTATGGATCGCCTATAACCCCGACCAGGTCTCGGGCGAGGCGGTGTCGTCGCTGCGCGAGCGGGTCGAGGGCCAGCCCTACACGGTGATGTCGCCCTACCCGGGACTCGACTCCCCGATCTCGCTGCAGTCCTGGGGCCACCAGCTCAAGGTCGGGTCCGCCGACGACGAGCGCATCGAGCAGTTCCTGCGCTCGCTGCGGGTCAACCGGTTCACCCACCCCGAGGTCGGCGCGTCCTGCGACGCCACCGGCCCGCAGGGCTTCGACCAGGACAACCCGCCGCCGTTCCGGCCGGCGCCACCGCAGCCGGCGGTTGACCGGCAGACGGTGTTCCCGGAGGACGAGGGCGCGAACCCGGGTCCGCAGCCCGACCAGGGCCTGCCGGGGCAGTGACCGCGTGAGCACCGACCTCACCGGCTCCTCGACTCCCGCTCCCGCGGCCGGTCGGTTGCTGTGGCGGAACCCGCTGGTGGTGACGTTGGCGGTGCTGGCGTTGGCGGCCGTCATCGTCGCTGGGCTGGCGGTCCGTGGCGTCTTCGGCCCCGACGTCTCGCAGCCCGGCTCGGTGGATGTCGGGTTCGCCCAGGACATGAGCGTGCATCACCGCCAGGCGGTGGAGATGGCGTCCTGGGCGCGCGACCACAGC
>NZ_FOUY01000123.1 GCF_900115005.1 Pseudonocardia ammonioxydans
TCTGAACGCCTTCGACATGGCCTTCGACGGGCGCCTGTCCGCCGGTCGCCGTTAGCTCAACCAGCTTCAGTTACACCGGAAAGTTGACAGTCCCGGCGTGGGCCGACGGCCTGGACGGGTTGTTCGGGCTGGTAGCGGGCCGGTTCTTCCGCGCGGAGCCACGGCGGCGGGCGCGGGCATATGTGCGTGGGTTGTTGCCGCCATTGGCCGGGAAGAACGGGTGGACGCTGGCCGAGGTCGCCGGGGACGCGACGCCGGACGGGATGCAGCGGCTGCTCAATGCCGCCACGTGGGATGCCGATGGCGTGCGTGACGATGTGCGGGACTACGTCATGGAGCATCTCGGCGAGCCGGGTGGGGTGCTGATCGTCGATGAGACCGGGTTCCTGAAGAAGGGCAGCAAGTCCGCCGGGGTGCAGCGGCAGTACTCCGGCACCGCGGGGCGGGTGGAGAACTGCCAGCTCGGGGTGTTCCTGGCCTATGCCAGCTCGAAGGGGCGGGCGCTGATCGACCGCGAGCTCTACCTGCCGAAGTCGTGGACCTCGGATCGGGAACGCTGCCGTGCGGCGGCGGTCCCGGATGAGGTCGAGTTCGCCACGAAGACGACCCTGGCCGAGCAGATGCTCGGGCGTGCTCTCGATGCCAGCGTGCCCGTGTGGTTCCCCCGAAATCGTGGAGGGTTCCCTATGCCGCGTCTCGGGTGAGGGCGACGTTCTCGTAGTTGATCGGTGAGAGCCCGCCGGCGGCGCTGTGTCGCCGCCGGTGGTTGTAGAAGCCGTAACACCAGTCGATGACCGCCGCCCGCGCACTGCTGATGGTGTCGAAGTCGTTGCGGGACAGCACTTCCCACTCCAAGCTGGAGAAGAACGCCTCCGCCGCGGCATTGTCGAAACACGACCCGACCCGGCCCATTGACTGCCGGATCTCCAGCCGCCGGCACAGCGCCGTGAACGCGGCCGCGGTGTAGGTCGAGCCGCGGTCGGTGTGGAAGATCACCCCTCGGATCTGGTCCGCCCCGCCGCGGGCCGCCACGGCCATCCGGATCGCCTCACATGCCAGCTCGGCGTTCGGGTGCAGCCCGGTCGCCGCGCCGAGCAGCCGTCGCGAGTACAGGTCGATCACCGTGGCCAGATACAACTTCCCGGCCGCGGTGGGGATCTCGGTCATGTCCCCGACCCATCTGCGGTTCGGCTCGGCCGCGGTGAAATCCCGACGCAGCAGGTCCGGGAACTTCGGCGCCGTGCGGTCCTGGCGGGTCAGCCCGTTGCGGCGGCGGATGCGGCGGGCGACCAGGCCTTGGCGGCGCATCGAGTCCGCCACGGTCTTCTCCGACACCCGCCATCCGGCCTCGCGCAGATCGGCGTGCAATCGGGGCGAGCCGTGCAACCGCTGGGCATCGTCGAACGCCGCCGCGACGGCGGTGTCCAGTTGGGCGCGGGGGCGTGTCACGGGAACCGTGTAAGCCGCGGGTGGACCAAGATCGACCGCAGTGATCAACACAGCGGTCGGGAAGGACACCCACGTGAGCGAGAACCAGCCCGACCCTGACGGCGAGACGGCTGCGGCTCGCCGGCTCGCCGAGGCACTCGACCCGTCGGCGATCGACGCGCTGTTGGCCGATGCGAAGGCCGCCGGCACCCCGATCGACGGCGTCGACGGACTGCTCAACCAGATGACCAAGGCCGTGCTCGAACGGTCGCTGCAGACCGAGATGACCCACCACCTCGGCTACGACCGCGACGACCCCGCCGGCCACGGCACGGGCAATTCCCGTAATGGCAGCTCGACAAAGAAAGTGGCGACCACGAACGGGCCGGTGACGATCAGCGTGCCGCGTGATCGGAACGGCGAGTTCGAGCCGCAGATCGTGCCGAAACGTGCCCGTCGGGTCGGCCAGATCGATGAGCTTGTGCTGTCCTGCTACGCCCGCGGAATGTCGACCCGTGACATCGAAGCGCATCTGCACGAAGTGTACGGAGTGGAGGCGTCGCGGGAACTGATCTCGAATATCACCGATGTCGTGACCGACGAGATCGAAATCTGGCGGAATCGGCCGGTCGACGAAGTCTATCCGATCGTCTATATCGACGGTATCCGTATCAAGATCCGGGACAAGGCCGCGGTCACGATCAAGAGCGCGCACCTGGTCATCGGCGTCGACGTCGAGGGACGCAAGCACGCGCTGGGCTGCTGGATCGCCGAGACCGAGGGCGCGAAGTTCTGGCACTCGGTCCTGACCCAACTCCGCAACCGTGGTCTGCGCGACATCCTGATCGCCTGCTGCGACGGCCTCAGTGGCCTTCCCGACGCCATTACCAGCGTGTTCCCCGACACCGTGGTCCAGACGTGTGTGGTGCACGTGATCAGGAATGCGATGCGCTTCGTGTCCTACCAGGACCGCAAGAAGATCGTGAAGTCGATGCGCACGATCTACACCGCGCCGACCGTCGAGGCGGCCGAGCTCGCACTGAAAGACCTCGACACCACGTGGGGGCGGCAGTATCCCGGCGTGATCGACGTCTGGCAGCGAGCCTGGGGTGAATTTATCCCGTTCCTTGACTACCCACCAGAACTGCGTCGCATCGTCTACACCACGAACGCGATCGAGTCGATCAACTTCCAGCTCCGGAAGATCACCAAAACCCGCGGCCACTTCCCGTCCGACGAGGCGGCGATGAAACTGCTCTACCTTGGCTTGCGAAACATATCAAGCAAGAGGGGAGGTGAGTCTGGAACCGGAACTCATGGCTGGAAAACGGCATTGAACACGCTTGTCGTCCTCTTCCCCGGGCGACTCCCTCTGTGATAGATTACCAATACCAGTGACCCGTGGCTTACACGGGAATCGTGACAGGCTCGGGCGCGGCGCTGCTCGGTCGCGGTCGCGCCACCGTTCGGGCCGTTCGCCCGGTCGAGCCACTTGTACAGCCAGGAGATCGACACCCCCAACAGGGCGCAGGCCAGCGTGTGCGGCACCCGGTGGAAGGTCCTCTGGTCGGCGATGAAACGGGCCACGCTCACTTCGTCGCCTCCTTGACCCACAGGACCACGGATCGCTTGAGGACATCACGCTCCATCC
>NZ_FOUY01000122.1 GCF_900115005.1 Pseudonocardia ammonioxydans
CGGGTTCCCTCGCCCGGTGCCGCGCCGGCACGTGCGCGGCTCTGGGCGAGCCGGAACACGACATAGCCCAGCAGTATCAGCCCGATCAGCACCAGGACCGGCCATACCCAGGCCCAGCCCATCATCGATCCACCCATCATCGTCATGACCTCCTCGCCCGGCGCCCCCCTCGGTGCAGGGGGCGTCGGATGTCGCTCTCGTGCAGTGCAGTGATCCGGCTCGGCTACCCGGTGGGGTGGCGCGCTATCCGGTGGTGGTGGGGTGCCCGGAGGCGATCCAGCCCTGGGTGCCGCCGGTGACCGATACCGCGTCGAGTCCGGCCGCGGTGAGCAGTTCGGCGCCTTGGGCGCTGCGACCGCCGGACTGGCACACCAGGTGCACCGGACGGTCGGTGGGGACCTCGGCGAGGCGGTCACCGAGTTCGGGCAACGGAATCAGGCGGGCGCCGGGGATGTGGGCCTCGGCGTACTCGTCGGGGTTGCGGACGTCGATCACGGTCGCCTCGCCGGTGTCGCGGGCGGCGGCGAGGTCGTCGATGGAGATCTCACGGACGGTCATGGGGTGTGCTCCTTCGTGTCGTGTCGTGTCGTTGCAGGTCAGGTGGTGGCGAGGGCGACGACGGTCTGGGCGGTCACGCCGGCGGCGACGAGTAGGACCAGCGTGGCGAACCCGCGGCTCAGCGTCCTCGCCGGCAACCGGCGGGCGAGGCGGCCGGCCGGGAGCGAGGCGAGGATCGCGGCGGCGGCGAACGGGGCGATGATGGTCCAGTCCAGCCCGCCTGCGGTACCGGCCGCGCTGGCGGCGGTGAGGTAGGGCAGCAGCGCGGCGATCGAGTTGATGACGATGACGACCAGCGAGGTGGCCACCGCACTCGGGGTCCGTAGACCGAGGGCGACGACGAGGGCGGGCACGAGCAGGAAACCGCCACCGACGCCGAGCAATCCGGTCAGGAACCCGACCAGCAGCCCGGTCGCGACGGCGCGGGGCAGGCAGTGGCGCCAGGCGACGCCGCCGCCGGGAAGCTCACATACCCCGCCGGCCTCGTCGGTGTCGCGCAGCATCCGCAGCCCGGCGGCGACCATGAGCGCGGCGAAGACCAGCATCAGCCATCGGCCGTCGAGTTGCTGGTGGACGATCCCACCGATAACAGCAGTGGGGATGCCCGCGGCGCCGATGATCGCGGCGAGGCGCCAGTTGACCTCGCGGCGGGCTCGCGGGGCGACCGCGACCGTTGAGGCCAGCCCGATCACCACCAGCGATGCCGGGACCGCCTCGGCCAGGGGGAGCCCGAGCCCGTAGACGAGGGCGGGCACGGCGAGGATGCCGCCACCGCCGCCCACGAGGCCGAGCAGGGCGCCGATGAGTAGCCCGAACCCCGCCGCGAGAACGATCACCGCTGCGTGTCCTGCGGGCGTTCGTGTCGCCGGGCTCGCAGCCCGGCGAGGGTCTGGCCGATCTCGGGCTCGGTGACGTCGCGGTTGGCCGGGAGCCGGGCCAGGGCGGCGCCCATGGCGCAGGTGTTGCTCAGCGCGGAGAAGGTGAGCCCGGCGCCGATCCCGCCGGCCAGCAGCCGAGCCTTCGGCGAGACGAGCCGCCCCGCGGTCAGCCCGGCGAGCACGAGAGCTCCGGCGACGAGCCGGACCTGGCGCTCCAGCGCCCAGACCTGGCGGCCGCGCACGATGTCACCGCCGGCGACGGTGTAGGCGGGCAAGCCGCCGTCGAGGACGTGGGCGCGCTCCAGACCCGCGGCGGCGAGGTAGCGCCGGGCCTGCTCGGCGCGCACCCCGGACTGGCACACCAGCACCACCGGGCCCGCGATGTGGGCGGCGAGATCACGGGTGTGCTCGGCCAGCGTGGCCAGCGGCATGTGGTAGGAGCCGCGGATGTGGGAGGCCTGGTATTCGGCCGCGCTGCGGACGTCGACGACCACCGGTGTACCGGCCCCCTCGCGCGCAGCGGCCTGGTTCCAGGCGATGACGGTGTCGGCGTCGACGGTGTGCCCGGTCGGGGAGGTCTCGGGCGGGGAGGTCATGGTCATGGGGGAAGGGGTCCTCTCGTTCTGCGTCGAGGCGATTCGCCCCGTGGGGCTGCGCCGGCCTGTTGGTCGGGCTCCTGGGAGGTGCGCATGCGTGGCGCCTGGGCGGGGGTCAGCTGCCGGTGGTGGCGGACTGGTCGGTGATGGGCAGCCCGGCTTCGGCGGCCCGGGGCCAGTCGTCGTTGATCAGGACCAGGTCGCGGCCGGGGCGGTCGAGCATCGATGCGGCGATCGAGGCGCGATAGCCCGAGCCGCAGTAGACCCACACCTGGGTGTCGGGGACCTCGTCGCGGCGGGCCGCCAGCTCGTGCAGCGGAATGTGCACTGATCCCTGCACTCCGCCGGCGGCGCGTTCCTCGTCGCGGCGGGCATCAACGATGAACAGCCCGCTCCGGCCATGCTGTGCGCGGGCCGCGGCGAGGGCGGCGAAGTCCGAGACCGGGTAGGAACGCAGGCCCTGCCCGGCGTCGAGGGACTCGATCGGGCCGGTCGCGGCGCCGGCGAAGCGGTCGATGCCGATCCGGACCAGTTCGCGTTGGGCGTCGGCGACCTGCTGCGGGTCGTCGCCGATCAGGGTCAGCTCGGCGTCGAAGTCGAACGTCCAGCCGAAGTAGGTGACGAATGGTGTCGAGAGTTCGTAGCCCAGCGAGCCGGGCAGGTGACCGGCGGCGAACGCGGTGCGCTCACGCAGGTCGATCACCCACTGGCCGGCCTCGAGGCGGCGTCGCAGCTCGGCGGGGTCGACCGGTTCCGGGGCCGACAGGTCGACCGGGGCGGGACCGGCCGTGTTCGCCGGCCCCATGCGGGCGTAGTAGGTCGGGAACGCCCCCAGCCCGGCGATCAGCGCGTCGACGTAGTCCTGCTCGTCCTGGGTCAGTGCCGGGTTGGTGGTGGCCTCCTGTCCGACGGTGGAGCCGTCGGCGCCGCTGGCCGGGGTGCTCGCGCAGAAGCTGCCGAATCCGTGGGTCGGGTAGACCGCGGCCGCGGCGGGCAGCTCGGCGACCAGCCGGCGCACCGAGTGGTACTGGGCGTGGGTCAGCTCGACGGTGTCTTCCGGGGAGACGAGGTCGGTGCGCCCGGTGG
>NZ_FOUY01000121.1 GCF_900115005.1 Pseudonocardia ammonioxydans
ATATTACATTTCTCGCGGCCTGCAGGCCACCGCTGGTGGCCCCCGCGGCTGATGACGTCTCGTGCCGCTCACAGAGCCTTGGCGACCGGTCGCCGTCCCAGTCGTTTGGACGATCGGAGTCGCACACAAACCGGACGTACGGTCCGTTTCGGAACGGTAACGGCCTGATCCCCAGCAGGCCGGCGCGCTCCTCCGCTCCCCGCTGCGGAGTGCGACAGTGTCCGAGCGAGGAAGGAACCCTTCTGTGCCGAGGCATCTCTGCGGCGCCACAGCGGTCCGGTGCTCCCCGAACCGACCCGCTGTGGACCACTCCAGCGTGACCCGCGACGTGGCACCGCAACCGTCGCTGCGGCGCGGAGCAGGCGTCGTGGGCGTGCTGGCCTCCGCGCTGGTCGGTGGCGGGCTCGTCGCGGGGCACAGCGAGGCGGGAGACGACACGGTCCACATCGAGGAGCTGGCGCTGCAGGCGTTCACCACCTCCTCCGATGACACCGGCCCGGCGGTGACGCTCGAGCCGGCGATGCCGACCGCTCCGTCGACGGGCTCGGCCCGCGCCGTGAGCGAGCCCCCACCCCCGATCGATGTCGACGCGATCATCGGGGCGGCCGACGGCGCAGTCGGGGACGCCCTCGCGGCCCAGCGCCAGCGGGCCGAGGAGCGGTCAGCTGCGGATCGACCGGACGGGGATGATCTCGCATCGTCGGACGGTGGCGGCCCCGCCGGCTGCGCGGCCGGCGCCGAGGGATTCGGCGCCGTCGCATCGTCCGTGGCCACGGCCGGGGAGAAGCTGCGCTGCATGTTCGGCATCGATACCGTCTACGGAGTCGCGGGCCGCTCCAACGCATCCGACCACCCGAAGGGCAACGCGCTGGACTTCATGGTCGACCAGGCCACCGGCGAGAAGCTCGCCGCCTACGCCCGGCAGAACAGCGACGAGCTGGGGATCAGTTACGTGATCTACCGGCAGCGTATCGACACCGGCAGCGGCTGGGAGTCGATGGAGGACCGGGGCGGCATCACCGCGAACCACATGGATCACGTCCACATTTCGTTCGACTGAGTCGGATCAAGTGCCGTCACGCTGCGGCCCGAGGACATCGGGCGGCGTGTCGGTGCTGTCGGTCAGCCACCACGGACGGATGGTCGGGCCGTCGCCGTAGAGCCGGTCGAGCTGCCGGTCGGTGCGCCGCGCGGTCCGCTCGTCGGAGGCGTACCACTGGTGGGTGAACGCGAAGATCAGCGCGATCGCCGCGATGTCACCGAAGCCCCACAGGATTGCCCCGCCCAGGTGCTGGTCGTCGAGCAGCGACGGGCCCCAGTCGCGGTCCAGCGCGGTGTAGAACTCCGCGGCGAACAACGTGCTCGTCATCATGATCGGTATGCCGAGCAGGATGTGGATCGGCGCCATTCCCACCACGAGCAACATCTTCAGGCTGAATCGCACCCGGTGCGGTGTCGGGTCGACCGCCAGCAGCGCCCAGTAGAAGAGAAACCCGGCCGCGACGAAGTGCAGGTGCATCAGGTCGTGCACCCACGCGTTGGTCAGCGACAGCCCCAACAGCGGGGTGTAATAGAACGCGAACTGCGTAACGGCGAAGATCGCGAACGCGGCCACCGGATGCGAGACGCTCCTGACCCAGCGGGTGTGCAGCACCACGAGCAGGACCGTGCGCCCGCGTCGGGGCAGGGTCCGCAGCGCCAGGCTGGTCGGCGCGCCGAGCACCAGCCCGACCGGAGCGATCATCTGCAACACCATGTGCTGGATCGCCGGGACCGAGAACAGAACGCGGTCGTAGACGCCCAGCGCCGACGACGTCCCGACCAGCACACCCAGCACACCCAGGAGCCAGAACACGGTCCGGCGCCACGACCAGGCATCGCCGCGCCGCCGCACCCGCAGCACCCCCCACAAGTACAGAGCGCTCGCGATCAGCAGCGGTACCGTCACCGCCGGGTCGAATGTCCAGCTGGTCAGCATTGCGTGCCACGTCAGTGGCGGAGGGTCCAGCGGCGGCAGCCAGCGTGGCAGTAGCACGGTCACTCCTTCTCACACGCCGGCTGCGACCACTGCGGCCGCAGGTCCTGCGGCGAGCGGGCAGTGCCGTCGAGGGACGACACCGCCCGGAACGGACGCCGATCTGGCACAAGCACCCAGCACTCAGGTGGACTTAGGGTCGTCGTCGGGCATGGACTCCTTACCGACCTCGTGCGCCAGTACCTCGGTGGGGTGGGCCTTCCCGCCGACGTGGGCCTCGGCCCGGGCACGCGCGACCATGTGCGGGTAGTGCAGGTCGAACGCCGGGCGCTCGGACCGGATCCGGGGCAGCTCGGTGAAGTTGTGCCGCGGCGGCGGGGACGAGGTCGCCCACTCCAGCGAGTTGCCGAAGCCCCACGGATCGTCGACGTCGCAGACCCGACCGAACCGGTAGCTCTTGAACACGTTGTAGAGGAACGGCAGCGTCGAGGCCCCGAGGATGAACGCACCGATCGAGGAGATCGTGTTCAGCGTCGTGAACCCGTCGGAGGGCAGGTAGTCGGCGTAGCGGCGCGGCATACCCTCGTTGCCCAACCAGTGCTGCACCAGAAACGTCAAGTGGAACCCGACGAAGGTCAGCCAGAAGTGGACCTTGCCGAGCGTCTCGTCCAGGAACCGGCCAGTCATCTTCGGGAACCAGAAGTAGACGCCGCCGAAGGTCGCGAACGCGATCGTGCCGTAGAGCACGTAGTGGAAATGCGCCACTACGAAGTAGCTGTCCGACACCTGGAAATCCACCGGCGGCATCGCCAGCAGTACACCGGTCAGCCCACCGAACAGGAACGTGACCAAGAAGCCCGCCGAAAACAGCATCGGCGTCTCGAAGGTGATCTTCCCGCGCCACAGCGTGCCGATCCAGTTCACGAACTTGATCCCGGTCGGGATGGCGATCAGGAACGTGGTGAAAGAGAAGAAGGCCAGCAGCACCGCACCGGTGGCGTACATGTGGTGCGCCCACACCGCGACCGACAGCGCCGCGATCGCCATGGTCGCGAACACCAGGCCCTTGTAGCCGAAGATCGGCTTGCGGGCGAACACCGGGAAGATCTCCGAGACGATGCCGAAGAACGGCAGCGCCACGATGTAGACCTCGG
>NZ_FOUY01000120.1 GCF_900115005.1 Pseudonocardia ammonioxydans
GCGCCGACGGGCGAGCCTGCGGCGGTCCCTCCGATCGGGTTCCCTCGCCCGGTGCCGCGCCGGCACGTGCGCGGCTCTGGGCGAGCCGGAACACGGCATAGCCCAGCAGTATCAGCACGATCAGCACTAGGACCGGCCATACCCCGGCCCAGCCCATCATCGATCCACCCATCATGGTCATGGCCTCCTCAGCCCGGCGCCCCTGCTCGGGGCAGGGGGCGTCGGGTGTCGCTCTCGTGCAGGGCAGTGATCCGGCTCGGATACCCGGTGGGGTGCGCGCTATCTGGTGGTGGTGGGGTGTCCGGAGTCGATCCAGCCCTGGGTGCCGCCGGTGACCGATACGGCGTCGAGGCCGGCCGCGGTGAGGAGTTCGGCGCCTTGGGCGCTGCGTCCGCCGGACTGGCACACGAGGTGGACCGGACGGTCGGTGGGGACCTCGGTGAGGCGGTCACCGAGTTCGGGCAAGGGAATCAGGCGGGCGCCGGGGATGTGGCCCTCGGCGTACTCGTCGGGGTTGCGGACGTCGATCACGGTCGCCTCGCCGGTGTCGCGGGCGGCGGCGAGGTCGTCGATGGAGATCTCACGGATGGTCATGGGGTGTGCTCCTTCGTGTCGTGTCGTTGCAGGTCAGGTGGTGGCGAGGGCGACGACGGTCTGGGCGGTCACGCCGGCGGCGACGAGCAGGACCAGCGTGGCGAACCCGCGGCTCAGCGTCTTCGCGGGCAACCGGCGGGCGAGGCGCCCGGCCGGGAGCGAGGCGAGGATCGCGGCGGCGGCGAACGGGGCGATGATGGTCCAGTCGAGCCCGCCTGCGGTGCCGGTAGCGCTGCCGGCGGTGAGGTAGGGCAGCAGGGCGGCGATCGAGTTGATGACGATGACGACCAGCGAGGTGGCCACCGCGTTCGGGGTCCGTAGCCCGAGGGCGACGACGAGGGCGGGCACGAGCAGGAAACCGCCACCGACGCCGAGTAACCCGGTCAGGAACCCGACCAGCAGCCCGGTCGCGACGGCGCGGGGCAGGCAGTCGCGCCAGGCGCCGCCGCCGTCGGGGAGCTCGCAGACCCCGCCGGCCTCGTCGGTGTCGCGCAGCATCCGCAGCCCGGCAGCGACCATGAGAGCGGCGAAGGCGAGCATCAGCCATCGGCCGTCGAGGTGCTGGTGGACGATCCCACCGAGAACAGCAGTGGGGACTCCTGCGGCGCCGATGATCGCGGCGAGGCGCCAGTTGACCTCGTGGCGGGCGCGGGGCGCGACCGCGACCGTCGAGGCCAGACCGATCACCACCAGCGATGCCGGGACCGCCTCGGCCAGCGGCAGCCCGAGGCCGTAGACGAGGGCGGGCACGGCGAGGATGCCGCCACCGCCGCCCACGAGGCCGAGCAGGGCGCCGATGAGCAGCCCGAACCCTGCCGCGAGAACGATCACCGCTGCGCGTCCTGCGGGTGTTCGTGCCGCCGGGCTCGCAGTGCGGCGAGGGTCTGGCCGATCTCGGGCTCGGCGACGTCGCGGTTGAGCGGGAGCCGGGCCAGGGCGGCGCCCATGGCGCAGGTGTTGCTCACCGCGGAGAAGGTGAGCCCGGCGCCGATCCCGCCGGCCAGCAGCCGGGCCTTCGGCGAGATGAACCGTCCCGCGGTCAGCCCGGCGAGCACGAGGACACCGGCGACGAGACGGACCTGACGCTCGAGCGCCCAGACCTGGGGGCCGCGCACGATGTCACCGCCGGCGGCGGTGTAGGCGGGCAGCCCGCCGTCGAGGACGTGGGCGCGCTCCAGACCCGTCGCGGCGAGGTGGCGCCGGGCCTGCTCGGCGCGCACCCCGGACTGACACACCAACACCACCGGGCCCTCGATGAGGGCGGCGACGTCACTCGTGTGCTCGGCCAGCGTAGGCAGCGGCACGTGGAAGGAGCCGCGGATGTGGGAGGTCCCGTACTCGGGCGCGCTGCGGACGTCGATGACCATTGGTGCACCCGCTCCCTCGCTCGCAGCGGCCCTGTGCCAGGCGAGGACGGTCGCGGCGTCGACGGTGCGCCCGAGGTGGGGCGTCTCGAGCGCGGAGATCGTGGTCATGGGAGAGGAGATCCTTTCGGTCTGCGACGAGGCGAGTCGCCCACGGAGCTGCGCCGGTGGTCGGTGGGCGCGGTGCCGAGTGCCCAGTCCCGGGGGTCAGCTGCCGGTGCTGGCGTGCTGGTCGGTCATCGGCAGCCCGGCGTCCGCGGCTCGCGGCCAGTCGTCGTTGATCAGGACCAGGTCGCGGCCGGGGCGGTCGAGCATCGAGGCGGCGATCGAGGCGCGATAGCCCGAGCCGCAGTAGACCCACACCTGGCCGTCGGGGACCTCGTCGCGGCGGCCTGCCAGCTCGTGCAGCGGAATGTGCACCGAGCCCTGCACCCCACCGGCGGCGCGTTCCTCGTCGCGGCGGGCATCGACGACGAACAACGCATCCTGGCCGCGCTCGGCGCGGGCCGCGGCCAAACCGGCGAAGTCCGAGACCGGGTAGGACCGCAGCCCCTGCCCGGCATCGAGGGACTCGATCGGGCCGGTCGCGGCGCCGGCGAAGTGGTCGATACCGATCCGGACCAGTTCACGCTGGGCCTCGGCGACCTGCTGCGGGTCGTCGCCGATCAGGGTCAGCTCGGCATCGAAGTCGAACGTCCACCCGAAGTAGGTGACAAACGGTGTCGCGAGTTCGTAGCCCAGCGAGCCGGGCAGATGACCGGCGGCGAACGCGGTGCGCTCACGCAGGTCGACCACCCACTGGCCGGCCTCGAGGCGGCGCCGCAGCTCGGCGGCATCGACCGGTTCCGGGGCCGACAGGTCGACCGGCGCGGGACCGGCGGTGTTCACCGGGCTCATGCGGGCGTAATAGGTCGGGAACGCGCCCAGTCCGGCGATCAGCGTGTCGACGTAGTCCTGCTCGTCCTGGGTCAGTGCCGGATTGCTGGTGGCCTCCTGCCCGACGGTGGAGCCGTCGGCGCCGCTGGCCGGGGTGCTGGCGCAGAAGCTACCGAATCCGTGGGTCGGGTAGACCGCGACCGCGGTGGGCAGCTCGGCGACCAGCCGGCGCACCGAGTGGTACTGGGCGTGGGTCAGCTCGACGGTGTCTTCCGGGGAGACGAGGTCGGTGCGCCCGGTGG
>NZ_FOUY01000139.1 GCF_900115005.1 Pseudonocardia ammonioxydans
TCGCCGTGCGCGGTGACCAGTGTGGCCAGCCGGGCGGTGGCGCGGGCCGCGCCGGCGGGGACGCGGGCGAGGCCGTGATCGTCGATCCGGGCCAGTGCCCCGGCCAGGACCAGCACCGGCCGGGCGAGACCGCGCTGGGCGAGCTCCTCCAGTTCGATCCAGCGCACCAACAGCCCCGGGGCCGGAGCCCGCTCGGCGTAGCGCCGGGCCACCAGGACGCCGATGGCGGCGAGCACGGCGGAGACCGCGAGCTCCCAGCCCTGCGGGGCCGGCTGCGGGCGCAGCGGTGCCGGCCCCAGCGCCAGCAGCCCGGCGGCCGCGGCAGCGATAGCGAGCACGACGGTCGTCGCCACGGCCGGGCGGGGCAGCCGGGTCGGCCCGGTGCCGGTGACCGGACCGGCCGCAGGGCGCCAGACCAACCACAGCGCCCGTCCGGCGTAGAACGCCGCGGTCCACCCGGCGACCAGCCCGGCCACGTACAACACCGGTGAGATCGACGGTGTCGCGGCCAGCACGGCGTCCTTGCCGACCCACAACCCGAACGGCGGTAGCCCGGCGAGCGCGAGCGCCCCGACGGTGAACGCGGCGCCGACGACCCGGTGGCGGCGTGCGGCACCCCGCAGGCCACCGGTGAGGCTGCGGCTGCCGAGGGTGGCCAGCCACAGGCCGGCGACCAGGAACAGCAGGCTCTTCACGGCGGCGTGCGCCACGGTCTGCAGCGCCCCGGCCTGGGTCGCGGCGGTCCCGGCGGCCAGCACGATGAACCCGATCTGCGAGCAGGTAGACGCGGCGAGCAGCTGCTTGAGGTCGTCCTGCACCGCGGCGACCAAGCCCAGCACCAGTGCGGTGGCCACACCCACCCACGCCACCAGCGGCGCCGCCCAACCGGTCGCCTCCAGCGCCGGGGCGGTGCGCAGCAGCAGGTAGCCACCGGCGGCGACCATCGTCGCCGAGTGCAGCAACGCCGAGGTCGGGCTCGGTCCCTGCATCGCCCCGGACAGCCAGAAGCTGAACGGTAGCTGCGCGGACTTCCCGAGCGCGGCCAGCACGACACCCGCGACCGCGACGTGCAGCCAGCCGCCGTCCAGGCCCGGAAGCTCGGCGAGCGCCATCGTGCCCGCCCCACCGGCCAGTACCGCGCCCGCGGCCACATACAGCCCCAGGTCGGCGGCGCGGGTGGTCAGGAACGCGACCGTCCCGGCGCGGGTCCCCGCCCGGTCGTCGAGCCAGTAGCCGATCAGCGCCCAGCTCATCGCGCCCATGACCTCCCAGGCCATCAGCAGCACCGGCAGCGTCGTGGCGGTGACGGTGGCCAGCATCGCCCCGGCGAAGATCAGCATCAGGCCGTGGAACCGGCCGGTCCGCAGCTCCGGCTCGGCCGCGGCGACGACGAGCGCGGCGAGCAGCACCGCAGCGACCAGCACGAGCAGCACCGCCGACAACCCGTCCACGGCGAACCCGGCCCGCACACCGGCCAGCAACGCCACCTCCGACGCCGGCCGGGTCACCGCGGCGGCCACCGCGATCGCGAGGGTGAGCGCGGCCGTCGCGACGCCGGCCGCGGTGGCGCCGCGGGTGGGGCGGGCGATGAGCAGCACCGCCCCGGTCACGGTGGGCAGACCGACGAGGAGGGCGAGGAGCAGGGCGCCGTGCACGGCTCAGCCCTTCAGCTCGGCGGCCGAGTCGGTCATGTCGACCTGCTTGGCCCGGTAGATCGCGGTGACCACGGCGAACCCCATCGCCATCTCGATCGCCATCGCGGTCACCACGGCCACCACGATCACCTGGCCGTCGGTCGAGGCCGGGGCGAGGAAGTACCAGAACGCGGCCGCGGCCAGGATGATCCCGTTGATCATCAGCTCCAGGCCCATCATCAGCATCACGATCGACTGCT
>NZ_FOUY01000134.1 GCF_900115005.1 Pseudonocardia ammonioxydans
GGATACCGCCGCTTACGCCGAGCCACCCGTCCACGATGGACCAGACCCAGTCGCCGACCACGGAGACACGCCGCCTCTTCTCAAACACGCTCTAATTCTCGCGGGCAAAGTCCCGCCCCTGTACGCGTATGGCTCGTGTTGTGCGCGATGTCTATGCTGCAGTTCTTCATCGCGGTCGACGTGACCGTGGTCAACATCGCGCTGCCCTCGATCGGTGCGAACTACGGCGTCGACGGCCACACCCTGACCTGGGTCGTGGTCGGCTATACGATTACCGGTGGCGGGCTGCTGATGCTCGGCGGTCGGCTCTGCGACCTGCTGGGCCGCCGCCGCACTCTCCTGGCAGGTACGACCCTGTTCGGCGCGGCGTCCCTGTTGGCAGGCCTGGCCCCCTCATTCCCGGTACTGGTCGCAGCTCGTCTCCTGCAGTGAGCTTCCCCCGGTTTCCCGGAGTCCGGGTTACCGGTGATTGTCGCGCTGGGCGCGATGGTAGGCGTCCTCGTACTCGTCAGGTGAGAGCCCGCCGAGCCCGGCCTGGATCCGGCGGGGGTTGTACCAGCCGTCGATGTAGCGCAGCAGGGCGTGCTCGGCCTCGGCGCGGGTGGCGAAGGTCGTGCCCGGCCAGTACACGAGTTCGATCTTGAGCGTGGACCACAGGTTCTCCGCCAGGGCGTTGTCGTAGCTGTCGCCTGTGGACCCGGTCGAGGGCGCGACACCGGCGTCGACCAGGCGCTGGGTGAACCGCAGCGCCGTGTACTGGGCGCCCTTGTCGCTGTGGAAGATCAACTCGCCGGAGCGCACCGACCGGGAGCGCAGCGCATGATCCAGGGCGGTGAGCACCAGTGTCGTGGTCGCCCGCTCACCGGTGGCCCAACCGACGACCCGGTTGGCGAACGCGTCGCGCACCGAGGCCAGCCACAGCACGCCCTCGCCGGTGACCAGCCGCGTCAGGTCCGCCACCCAGAGCAGGTTCGGCGCGTCGGCGCGGAAGTTGCGCTCGCCCCGGTCCGGGGCGGCGGTGTGGTTTGGGTCCTGACGGGTCGAGCCGTGGCGCCAGCCGCGGCGCAGGTGAGCGCCCTGCAACCCGTACTCACGCATGATCCGCTCGATGCGCTTGCGCCCAACGCGCACGCCCTGGCGGCGCAGCTCCAGCCACACCCGCGGCGAGCCGTAGGTCGTGGCGAACTCACTGACGTTGCGCACCTTGCAGATCTGTTCGAGCAGCGCGGCGTCGTCGAGCTCGCGCCGGCTCGGCGCCGCGCGGCGGGCCCGCCAGTCGTAGTAGGTCGAGGCCGGGATGCCCAGGACCCGCAGTACGAGACCGGCCGGGAAGTCATGGGTGTCGATGAAGCTCATGACCACCTCCGGGTCGGGCCGATCTCGCTGGCGAAATACGCATTCGCCGCGCGCAGGACCTCGTTGACTCGCCGCAGCTCGGCGTTCTCGGCCGCCAGCCTGCGGTTCTCGGCCACCATGTCGGTGCTCGGGCGATCCTCGCGCTCGCCGGCATCGGCCTCGGCCTGGCGGACCCAGTTCCGCAGGGCCTCGGGGTGCACGTTGAGCTGTTCGGCCAGCCGCTTGAACGACGGCCGCGGCTCGGACTGTCGATACAGCCGAACCGCTCGTTCCCGCAGCTCATCGGGGTACTTCCTCGGTGCTGGCAACAGAGCCTTCCTTCCCAGTCCCTCACGATGGGACCAGTCTTCGAAGACTCCGGCGAAGCGGGGGAAGCTCACAGGGGGCCGGTGAGGCCGTCGCGCTGCCCGCGGCGATGGCGACCATCGTGCTGCTGTTCCCCGAGGGGCCGCGCCGTTCCCGCGCCCTGAGCGTGTGGGCGGCCGTGGCCAGCGGCGGTTTGGTGCTCGGTTTCGCGCTCTCCGGGATCATCACCGCTCACCTGGGATGGCGATGGATCTTTCTAATCTCGGTGCCGTTCATCGTGGTCGTGGCCCTGGCTGCGCTTTTCCTGGTACCGGCTGACCGCTCCGCGTCCAGGGGACAAGTCCGGCTGGACTTGCCCTTCCTAGACAGGACTCACGATCCGTCAGGTTCCTGAGCTGACAGGCGTCCCTACCCGAGCACGACGACCCCGGGACACGGTTACGTCCGCGGAGGTGGTGTACGGGTTCGTCGCTGGTGAGCGGCGTGGCGTCGTGACGTGAGACGGCCACCGCGTGATCTTTCTCGAGTAC
>NZ_FOUY01000119.1 GCF_900115005.1 Pseudonocardia ammonioxydans
TCTCGCTCACGTGGGTGTCCTTCCCGACCGCTGTGTTGATCACTGCGGTCGATCTTGGCCCACCCATGGCTTACACACCTGCCATGACACGCCCTGGTGCGTGCAGGCCCGTCCACTCACCGCACTACCGAACCGACCCTTGGCCGCACGACGACGCCGACGTCCACGGTTCGCTCCGGACCCGGAGATGATGGCCGAGAAGATGCCGTTTCCGCCGTTCCCGCTGGATGTGTCGCTGTTCATCAGTCCGGTGCTGGAGTCGGTGCTCGCCGCGGTGCGCCGGGCCGGCTTCACCGTTCCCACGGTCGACGAGGTACTGACCGAGGTCGATGAGGGCGTGGTCCAGCTCGTGCTCCCGGCCGGGGTACGGCCCAGGTGGCATGCCGCCGTCGCACTGCCGCGGGCGGCGCTGTCGGTGGCGGGACTGTTGGCTACCGCTCCCAGCGCGTGGCTGGCACGCTCGGATGCCACGCTGGCTGGCGCTCGCCCAGCGTGTGGATGCCGAGGACCTCGAATCGCTCTCCGATGAAGAGCTCTTCGCACGGATCGAGACATTGGTACACACGATGGGCGCACTCATGCCGTCCCGGTTCGGTGCCTTACCCCGAGGCATGGTCGCCGCAAAGCTGGCCCAGCGCCTGCTCGGCGCAGTCGTGGGTGTCGAGCGCGCCGCCTCGCTGTGCGATGCCCTGATGTCGGCGGTCCCCTGCGTCACCACCGAGGCCAACGCTGCGCTGGAACAGCTCGCCACGACGGTGAGCGCAACCCCGGAGCTGTCCGCCGCCTACCGCAACGAGGAACCCACGCACGTGGCGGAACGGCTGCGCGGCTCGTGCGCGGGCAGGGCGTTGCTCGACGACATCGACCAGTTCCTGCGCGTGTACGGATTCCGCGAATTCTCGATCTTCACGGTGGGGCTGCCACCACTGCGCGAGACCCCGGAGGTGGTGCACAGCCTGATCAAGGGGCTGACCCGCACTGAGACCACCCGCGGTGCCGGGATTGCAGACCGGTTCCAGAAGGCTCAGGCGGAACTGGCCGGGGTGCGCGGCCCACGGGCCCGGCTTGCTCATCCCGGTGGTGTGGCGGCTGGTCGACGCAGCGCGCACGGGCGCGGGCTACCGCGAGGACAGTCACTACCGCTTCACGGTCATGCTTGCCGTGGTCCGTCCGGTCGTGCTCGAGCTCGGCCGACCTCGGGTACTGGACGGAGCGATCGATACCCCCGACGAGATCGCCTACCTGGAACGTAACGAGGTCCACGGCCTCTCCCCAGCCACCGCGCGCCAGACCGTCGAACGGCGCAAGACCGCCCATCGCCAGGCACTGCCCGGCTATACGATCCTCGGCAAGGAGGCCGCGCAGCTTGGCAACGAGGACCGGGTGCGCGGTACCCCCGCGAGCCGCGGTACCGCCGTCGGCACGGTCCGGGTCGTGCGTGACGAGTCGGAGTTCGCCAGTCTGAACAGTGGCGAAGTCCTCGTCTGCCCCTATACCAACCCCACCTGGACCCCGCTGTTCTCACTCGCAAGCGCCGTCGTGGTCGACGCGGGCGGCGCCGCGTCGCACGCCGCGATCGTCGCCCGTGAACACGGCATCCCTGCTGTGATGGGCACCGGCAACGGCACCCGTGTGCCGACCGGCGGGCAGCGCGTGATCGTGGACGGCGCCGCCGGCACCGTAATGCGTGCCGAGACGGCAGGGTGAGCACACAGCCTGCAGTCCGCAGCGGTTCGATCACTGCGGTCGTCCTGTGCGGGGCGCTGCTCGGCCCGCTGAACTCCACGATGATCGCAGTCGCGCTCCCACCGATGGCCACGAGCCTGCACGTCGACCTGACTACGGTGGGATGGCTGGTCACCGCTTACCTGATCGCGATGGCCGCGCTGCAACACGTCGCGGGCAAGCTCGGCGACCGGTGAGGTGCCCGCCGGTCCTTCTCGCAGGCCACGCGCTGTTCTTCCTGGCATCCGCGCTGGCGGTACTGATCACCAGTGTGCCGGTTGCTCGTGATAGGTCGCGTTGTCCAAGCCCCCGTGGGTGCTCTGCTGACCCCGACCGGGCTCGCGCTGCTGCGCCGCACCGCACCCGCGGATCGGCTGGGCCGCACATTCGACCTGTTCGGCGCTGTACTCCCCCTCGCCGCAGCGATCGGACCCGTACTGGGCGGCGTCCTCGTCGAACTCGGCTGGCAGGCGATTTTCGTCGTCAAGCTGCCGATTTCGCTGTTCGCGTTCGTTCTCGACTGGTGGGTGGTGCCCTCCACCGCAGGCACGCTGGCGACGGGCCGCTTCGACCTCGCAGGCGCAGCGTGGCTCTGCGCCCTCCTCGTCGGTCGGACCGTCGTACTTGCTGGACACCGCACCTGGAGGCCTCGCCCTGATCGGGACGGTTCTGGCTTTGAGCGTGGGCGCTTGGGCGTTCCAGCGCTACGAGTCGCGCCACCCGGACGCCGTGCTGCCGCTGCGCGTGTTCGTCCAGCGCAGTTTCGCTGCCGCGGCCGGCGGTCTGACGCTGTCCAGTCTCGCCTTCTACATCACCCTGCTCACCGTGCCGCTGCTCCTACACGCCCGCGGGATCGCCGGCGCCCTGGCGGGGCTCGTCCTCGGGGCGTTGACGCTGGCGTCCTCGCCGCTGTCGGTGGGCGGAGGCCGGCTGGCCGACCGTGCTGGTCTGCGGTTGCCCGCAGTCGGCGGGCTCGTGCTCATCCTCCTCGGTCCGGTGTGCCGGATCTCCTCGACCCGGCCAGGCTTGCGCTTCCCCTGCTGGTCGTCGCGCTCGGTGTGATGGGAGCCGGGGTCGGCCTGTCCATGCCGCCTTTCCAGGTCGGTGCCCTCCACGATGTCGCCACGAGACGGGAGTCGCCACCGGCGCGCTGTTCACCAGCCAGTATCTGGGGAGTGTCGCCGGCCCGAGCGTGCTTGCCGAACCGCTCGCGTCCACCTCTGAGGCAGCCGCCACCACGCTCTTCGTCGTTCTCGCCATCGCCGCAGTAGCCGGAGTCGCCTTCGCCTCCGCGCTGCCTCGACGGTCGGTGACGTCTGTCTCGCCCGAACGCTACTCAACGCCCGGTCCCTGCGCTGGCCGCGCAGCGTATCGGCGATCTTGAGCGCTCGCTGATAGACAGCACGCTGTCGTTTACAGTGAAGAAGAAGGACCGACCCGACCACACCCGGCCACGACCACGCCTGGAGGAAGCACCGGAT
>NZ_FOUY01000131.1 GCF_900115005.1 Pseudonocardia ammonioxydans
TCCCGCAACGGACGCGCCGTCTACTTCGACGACCCCAACGGCCACGTCATGGAAATCATGACCACCCCCCACACCGACCACTGACAGCCGCCGGCGAGCAGCGGCCGGGCTACGAGATCAAGCGGTGCGGCGCTCGCGGGTCAGCGCAGAATGGCCGACGATCGCGGCGTCGCTGTCCTGTCTGTGACCAGCGCGTCCTCCGGAGCCGTTGCGCGGCGGCCGGGTCCTTATCTCACTGAGCTGGCCACGGAGAATCTCATGGCAACGCCACCTACCTCAGCCCCCCACGGTCCGGCGGCCGCCGTCGACCGGCGGCAGTTCATCTGGACGTTTGTCGGGCTGGTTCTGGCGATGTTTCTGGCTGCCCTGGACCAGACGATCGTCGCGACCGCCCTGCCCACGATCGTCGGTGACCTCAACGGTCTCGAGCATCTCTCCTGGGTGATCACGGCCTACATGCTGGCGGCCACCATCGGCCTGCCGCTCTACGGCAAGGCCGGCGACATCTACGGCCGAAAGCCGATCTTCGTCTTCGCGATCGTCGTCTTTCTTCTCGGTTCGGTGCTGTCTGGGCTGGCTCAGGACATGAACCAGCTCATCGCGTTCCGGGCCCTGCAAGGCATCGGTGGTGGCGGTCTCATGATCGGGGCGCAGGCCATCCTTGCCGACATCGTCTCGCCCCGCGAGCGCGGTAAGTACATGGGCGTGATGGGTGCGGTGTTCGGGGTCTGCTCGATCGCCGGCCCACTGATCGGCGGATTCTTCACCGACAGCGTCGGCTGGCGGTGGATCTTCTACATCAACATGCCCCTCGGCGCAGTCGCCCTGGTCACCGTGATCTTCGCCCTTCGCCTGCACAAGCCGGTCGGTGCCCGCCCGCGCGTCGACGTGGCGGGTACTGTCCTGCTGGCAGTGGCCAGTGCGGCTCTGGTCCTGCTCACCAGCTGGGGCGGGACGACCTACGCCTGGGGTAGTGCCCCGATCCTCGGGCTTGCCGCGGTCGCTGTCGTCGCCGGTGGGCTCTTTGTGGCCGCGGAGCGGCGGGCCGCGAACCCGATTGTGCCGTTGTCGCTGTTTCGGGACCGCAACTTCACCCTCGCTGCAGCCATCGGGATCACCATCGGTATCGCGATGTTCGCTGCCGTGGCCTACCTGCCGACCTTTCTGCAGATGGTAGAGGGCGCCGACGCCACGGAGTCCGGCTTGATGATGATCCCGATGACGGTCGGGATGCTCACCACCTCCATCGTTACCGGCCGGCTCATTTCCGCGACCGGGCGCTACACGCTGTACCCCATCCTGGGTGGGTTCGTCTCCATCGGCGGCCTGTTCCTTCTCGGGCAGATCGACGAGACCTCGTCCTACGCCTATACCGCCACCGCCATGCTCGTCCTCGGCCTCGGGGTGGGCTGCTCCATGCAGAACCTCACCCTCATCGTGCAGAACAGCGTCCCGTATGCCGTACTCGGTGCCGCGACGTCGGCACAGAGTTACTTTCGTCAGATCGGGGCGTCGCTGGGGATCGCCCTGTTCGGTTCCATCTTCGTCAGCCGTCTCACCGCCGAGCTCACCGTGTCTCCGGCCGGTCCGGACCCTCTGGCAGGCGGCGGGGGTGTCGGCTCCCTGACTCCGCAGAGCCTGGCCGATCTACCCGAACCGGTACAGCACCTCATCGCCCACGCCTACGCCGCCGCCCTGCCGCCGGTGTTCCTGTTCGGCATCCCGATCGTCGTGCTCGGGCTCCTGGCTGCCTTCTTCATCGAGGCGCGCCCCCTCGGCACGCGTCTCCCCTCCCTTGCCGAGACCGGGCCCGCAACACCGGAGAGCTAGCGGTATGCCGATCCCCGCCCGTTACCAGGCAGGCCCCCACTCAGTGCCGACACCGGCGTTCCCGGCCGATGACGCGGCGACCCCGCAGCCGTCGCGCCCGGCCACGCCGCGGCGCTGTCGGCTCAGGGCCTATGTCGCGCTCACCAAGCCACGCATCATCGAGCTGCTGCTCACGACGACCCTTCCGACGATGATCGATCCTCGCGGCGGCCGGCTGGCCGGGCTGGTGGCTGGTCACGACCACGCTCGTCGGTGGCTCGGCTGCGGCCGGACCGGCGAACGCCTTCAACATGTACTTCAACCGTGACATCGACCGGGTGATCGGACGCAGGGCGCCCGCTGGTCACCGGCGAGCTCGCCGACCGGGAAGCGCTGGTATTCGCCACCGTGCTCGGCCTGGCTGTGGACGATCAGCCAATTCCCCCGGGCTGCGCTCAAGTAATTCCCCCGGGTCCAGCCTCGGTGGGCAGTCTAGGGACTGTCAACTTTCCGGTGTAACTGAAGCTGGTTGAGCTAACGGCGACCGGCGGACAGGCGCCCGTCGAAGGCCATGTCGAAGGCGTTCAGA
>NZ_FOUY01000116.1 GCF_900115005.1 Pseudonocardia ammonioxydans
ACCCGATCGGAGGGACCGCCGCAGGCTCGCCCGTCGGCGCGACAGATCCTCGACGAGCGCTACGCCCGCGGCGAGATCGACGAGGACGAGTACCATCACCGCCGCGACGTGCTGAGATGAACCCGGCACCCGATCAGCAGACACCGCGCGCCGAGGGCTGGCCGGATCGGCGCCGCCACTGTTGGGGCCTGGGCCCCACCGACTGGCCGGCTGAAGTGAATCGAGAGCGGCCGGGCTACGCGGGCCCACGGGTGACCCGGTTGCTCGCTGGTTGGCACGCCAAGGGTGTGGATCGTCGTCGGAGGTCGCGTCGATCCTGGCGGTCGACGCCGTCCGACACCCCGGTCGCCGGGACGCCGTGCACGGGCCGATGCGTGCGTGGACCTGACTTCACACACCGCATGGCTGCTCGAGACGGGTAGATCACGCGCACCGTCCCGTTCCTCGACGGCGACCTCCGCACCGCCACCCCGCCGGGCACCTTCACGGTCGACTGGAAGGCGCGGAACCACCAGAGCCGCGAATACGACAGCCCGATGCCGCCGGGCGTCATCCGACTCGCGCTCGCCGTCCGGGGCCCGGGTGTCGCGACGCCGCAGCAGTCGCGCCGCAGCAGTCGCACTGCCATCGCGGCCAGGGCGATCAGCACGCTCCCCAGCAGGACCGTCGCGTCGGACACACCCCGCCGAAATGGTCGCTGATGGTCGCCTGGGCGTCGGCTGTTGGTCGACCGCGGTGGGCGCCACGAGTCCGGCGGTGTCGTCGCTGAGCAGGTACAGCAGCCCGATCTCGATGATCAGCAACCCGGAGATCAGGCTGGTCGATGGGTGCTGCAGCGGTCCGATCCGCACCTCGCGCCCACGTAGCCACGGCTTGCGTGAGAGCCTGAGGTGGTCCCACAGCAGTGCGAGTACGAACGGCGGGGCCGCCAGCCCGGCCGCGTAGGCGCCCAGCAGTGCGGCGCCGTAACCGGGATCCGAGCCGACCGCGGCGACGGTCAAGATGCTGCCCAGCAGGGGACCGGAACAACAGCAAGCCAGACCGTAGACCGCGCCCAGGGCGTAGGTCGACACGGTCCCGAGATCCCGGACCGCCCAGCGAGCCGGCCCGCGGTGGCGCTGCCGAATCCGATGCCCAGCACACTGAGGACGCCGAACCCGATCAGTAGTAGCCCGCCTCGTCCGCCACGGCGAGGTCGGCGACGGGCTGGTCCGGAGGGCATGCGTGCACGCGTCAATCGTGGGCAGCATCTCGCCGCGGACTGGTCAACACCCTGGGGTCGGTCGGGTTAAGCTATTGCTGTACGCGAAGGGGAGTAGCTCCCAACGCCGTGCTCGACACACTGGTCCGCCCCGTCCGGGCCGGCCCGGGCGCAGCGGCCTGTTTACAGGCGAGCGAGACCTTCGATCCGGAGGAGCCGGATCGAGGTCAGTTCGTGCCCCTCGATCCGGTGCGAGATCGAGGGATGGACATGGACGGGTTCCTGGTCGCGTTCGCGGTCAGCTTCGGTGTCATATTCGTGGCCGAGCTGGGTGACAAGTCCCAGCTGATGGCCCTGACGTTCGCGACGCGCTTCAAGGCGGTCCCGGTGCTCGTCGGCATCGCGCTGGCCACGTCGGTGACCCATTTCGTGTCGGTCGCGGTCGGCTACGGTCTCGGCGCGTCGATCCCGACCGGCTGGATCACGCTGGTCGCCGCGCTGGCCTTCCTGGTGTTCGGCGCATGGACCCTGCGCGGGGACACTCTGTCCGAGGACGAGGAGCAGAAGGCCCGGCGAGCGGGCGGCTCGGCCGTCGTCGCCGCGTCGGTGGCGTTTTTCCTGGCCGAGTTGGGTGACAAGACGATGTTGGCGACCATCACCCTGGCTGCCCAGCACGGCACGCTCGGCGGTTCAGTCGGCGTGTGGGCCGGGTCCACCCTGGGCATGGTGGCCGCCGACGCGCTGGCCATCGTCGTCGGACGCCAGCTCGGTAAGCGGCTGCCGAAGCGGGTCATCTCGGTCGGCGCGGCGGTCTTGTTCGTCGTCTTCGGCGCGTGGCTGTTCGTCGAGGCGATTCCGCAGGTCTGGGGCGAGAATGCCTGGTCGCGGCTGTTCGCCGCACTCGGCCACCAAGGCTTCGGGTGGGTCGCGTTGGCATCGGGGGCGATCGCGGTCGGCGTTGCCCTGTGGCTTCGCCGGCGTGGCCGCGGCGAACGCCGGCTCGACGTGTTGCGCGGGTCCGGCAGCCCGGCCTGGTGGGCGCGGACGCTGTTCGTGGTCGCCGCGGTGCTCGGCTTCGGTGCCGCGTTGCTGGTCGCGCTCGACGTGCTGGAGCCAATCTCGGTGTTGGCGCAGCCGGCCGTCGCGGTGATCGGGGCGGCCCTGCTGCTGGTCGGGTTCGTGGTGGTCGCGGTGGCGATGCGCCAGCTCGACACAGTCTGGGAGCAGTCAGTCACCGAAGCCGGGCCCGCCACGGCTGGGGCCACGGAGGCCGCCCGACAGCCGGTGCTCGTCACCAGCGGGCTGTACCGCCGGACTCGTCACCCCGCTCTGACCGGAGTGATCGTCGGCTGCGTCGGAATGCTGTTCATGGCGCCGACCCTGCTCGGCATGCTCGCCGGTGTGCTGATCCTGGTGGCGGTGCAGCTCCAGGCCCGCGCGGTGTGCGAGCCCGGCCTGGCCTCCGCATTCGGCACCGAGTATGACGCCTACCGGATGTACACCGGCCGCTTCCTGCCGCGGGTGCGTCCCACCAGCTCTATCGACTACCCCGTACACCAGCGTTCCCAGGTGCGTCGCTGACCGTGCCGCGCGACGAGCCGCGGCTGCTCGGCTCCGTGTCGGTTCACCTTTGGCGCGGTTGGTCGGGTCGGGCGGGGCCGAGGAGTAGTTCGAGCAGCCGCGGCTCGGCCGGCCAGGCGGCGAGCAGGTCCGCGCGGGGGATGGCCCGGGCGGCGTAGCGCAGCAGCAGTACCACCGCGATGACGTCGTCCAAGGGGCCGATCATCGGAAGGAACTCGGGGATCAGGTCGATCGGCGAGATCACCCACAGCACGGCGACCAGCAGTGCGATCTTGGCGTGGCGCGGTACCGCGGGCGAGCGGCGTAATCGGCGCGCGGTGCTCACGCACGCGGGTAGGAACTCCGCGATCTCACGCAGCAGGCCGGGCGATAGCCGGCGCGCGAACAGGAACATCGTGGCGCACAGCACGCCCCAGGCCGCGAGGGCGACAAGCAGCCACCACAGCCACTGGTGCCAGTCGATGCTCACGCGACCTCCCACGCCCTCGCGCGCCAGCATCATTGTGTAACACATGTTGCATCGGCTTGGAATCGGACGCCGTGTCTCGGAAACGCTGCTGCCTGACGAGCGGTGCTCTGCGGCTGGTGCTGTCGAGTGCGTCGTGTCCGTGTCGCCTGTGCCCAGGGCCGCGGTACCGGCGGCCCGCGCGGGCCGTGTGTGCCGTTCATGTCGGTGTCCCGACCACGGCCAGGACCGCACCTGCGCCCACGCCGAGCAGCAACGACACCGCAGCGGTGCCGAGCGCGGTCCACCGCGCCCACGGGCGCGACCGGGTCCCCGATCCCTCGCGGTCGACGGGGTCGGCGGTGCCGTCGTGGTCGTTGTCGGGGGCGGTGAAGACGGGTGCGATGACGCGCAGGTAGTAGAACAGCGAGGCGACGGTGTTGAGCACGGCGAGCACGACCAGCCAGGCCAGGCCACCGTCGACGGCCGCGGTGA
>NZ_FOUY01000115.1 GCF_900115005.1 Pseudonocardia ammonioxydans
ACGGTCGAGGTCGTCCGCAAGCCGCCTGAGCAGCGCGGATTCTCCGTCCTGCCCCGCCGGTGGGCGGTGGAGCGGACCCTGGCCTGGCTCACCGCGCACCGCCGCCTGGCCCGGGACTACGAACGCCACCCCGCCACGTCCGAGGCCATGATCCGCTGGGCCGCGATCAACACCATCACCCGCCGCATCGCACGCGGCAGACCGGCCCGGCGCCAGCAGAAGTACGTCGTCACGCCCTCGACTTGATCTTCTCAAACACCCTCTCAGACGGCGGACGTGAGCTTCCGGAGTCCGGCGTGCGGCAAAGGACACTCAGGCCGACACGACGACGGCGGACCCCGGCTCGGGGCGGGACGTCGGTCCGGGGCGGGCCGGCAGCACGACGGCGGTGCCGGCGGCGAGCAGTGCCCGGACCGGGCGTAATCGGGTTCGGCGCGGCGCGATGTCGGTGCGGCGCGCGGGAAGTCTGTCGAGCATCGGGAAGAGTGGGTTCCTCTTCGGCCGGGCGGGGCCCGGCACCGCGGTGGTCTCGGCTGTCCGAGCGTCGTCGAGGAAGCGCCCAGTCACGGCGGCTGCGGGCGGGGGCCGGCGGCAGCGGTCCGGCCGGCCCCGCGGTCATTGACAGTCGCTCACCGCGCCACCGGTGGCGCGGCTGCCGGTCCGTGGCCTGCGGGCTTGCGCCGCGTGCACCGCAGCACGCAGCGGAGAACCGTACGGCCGGGGTTCGGATGTCACGACGGAGACAACGCTGGACAGCGGACCTCGACCGGCAGGCTGACTCGTGCTCCTGGTCATCGGGCAGCACTCCCTCGTAGATACGGCCCGGGGGTATTTCACAGACGACATACCTACCCCCGGGCCGTATCGGCCAGCAGTGCGGGCGACCTGTCGGTCCCGGCTCACCGTGGCCGGCGGCCGTCAGCCGAGGAGCCCGCGCATCTCGGTGATCTCCGTCTCTTGGGCGTCGACGATCTCCTGGGCCAGTGCCCTCGCCTCGGGATTGACCCCACCGGCGAGCTCGGTCTGTGCCATCTGCACGGCACCCTCGTGATGGGCGATCATCATCTCGAGAAACATGCGGTCGAACTCGGCACCGCCAGCCTGTTCGAGCTGGCGCATCTGCTCGGGCGTCATCATCCCGGCCATATCACCATGGTCCATGCCGCCGTGGTCCATCCCGTGCATGCCACCGGACTCGGGGGCACCCCAGGCGGCGAGGAAGCCGCGCATCTGAGCCATCTCCGGGGACTGGGCCTGCTCGATCTCGGTGGCAAGGCGGCGGACGTCGTCGCTCCCGGCGCGGTCGGTGGCCAGCTTCGACATCTCCACGGCCTGCTGGTGGTGCGGGATCATGCGCTGGGCGAAGGCGATGTCGGCCTGGTTGTGCTCGGCCGAGACCGGCGCCCCGGGTGCGGTGGCGCCGGCGGGAGCGGGTGCCGAGCTCGCGGGTGTGGCACTACCGGCGGGGTCTCCACCGCCGCAGGCGGTCAGGACGAGGGCAGCGACGAGCGTCGTGGCGGCGCCCGCCACGTTGGTGATCTTCATGTGTGGTTCTGGCTCCTGTGTGGAACGTGCGATCGGACCGGAATCCGGCGCTCTGTCGCGCCGGGGGCCGATCAGGTCCGCATCACGCAGAGCTGGGCGAGTCTCCGGGGAACGGGCGGCGGCCGTTGCGCGGGCATGCCGCGAGCACGCTGCCGAGCGGGCGTGACCGAGACCGGGAGCGCGAGCCACCCGAGGAACAGCCACGCCGAGAACAGTGCGAGCCCGACGGCGGCCAGCACCGCCAGGCATAGGTGCAGCAGGTGGGTGGCGTCGTGCTCGCCGTGGCCGGTCGTCGGTCGGTCGTCGGCCCCGGGCGGCGTCGACGCGGACGGCGCGGACCGGTGATCCGCGTGGCTGGACATGGTCGCTGCGGCCGTGTGCCCGATGTCCGTCGCGGGGACTGGGGCCGGGGCGACGAGCGCGTGCATCCCGACCAGGCCGAGCAGGACGGGCAGAACCAGCAGCGTCAGCCGCAGTCCGTTTCGTCCGTTCCCCATGTCGACCACGGTACCGAAGTCGCTGTGTGCGCCGTTCAGGCCGTCACCCCGAGGGCGGTCAGGACGGCACCTCCGCCCACACCGACCAGCACCGACACCGCAGCGGCGCCGGGCGTGCCGCGAGCTGGCTGGCCCGGGACGGCGCGAGGTCACCGGGTTGACGCATGCCGACGGGCACCAGGGTTCGACCTCGACCGTCGAGTACGTCCTGCCTCGGACGTCCGGTCGCACCCCGGCTGTCACGCGAGCACGAAGGCGAGCGCTCCCGCCGCCAGGATTCCACATGTGACCGCGACGACGAGCAGGCTGGCACCGCCGCCGACGCCACCCGGCTCCTCCCGGGTGAGCAGACGATGGACCTGCCGGTAGCGCCGCTCCCCCACCACGAACACGACGACCGCCACGCCCAGTCCAGTCCAGTCCAGTCCAGTCCAGTCAGGCTGAACAGCACCGAGGCTCCCGCACCAGACGCCGGCAGGATCCGCAGCGCGAGCAGTGACCCCACGGCGAGCGACACGGCGGTCCGCCGCCACGCGAGACCGGTGCGCTCGGGTTGTAGGCCGGGATCGAAGAGCGGACCGCTCTGGCTCACCGGAACAGGATCCCGAGCCCGACCAGCAGCCCGGCGACGAGGACCGCGGCAGCGGTCGGGAGCGCGAACAGCGACGCCGGCAACGGTTGAGCCCGGCGCAGTGCCCGCTCGGTGGCATGCCAGGCGGCCCACGCCTGAACGGGACTGAGCACGCCGGACGGAAAGGCCCGCTTGTCGGCGGGGAACCACGAGTGCTGGAGCTCGGCCAGCGCTACACCTCCGGCGCGGTCCTCGACGACGGCACCGACTGGCCCGAACCCGACCGCGATCCGGAGCTCTACCACCAGCCCACCACCCATCCCGGCGCGAAGCTGCCACGCGCGTGGCTGCAGCACGGCGCCCGACGTGTGTCCATACTGGATTTGTGCGGAATGAGCCGGTGGACTCTGATCACCGGGATCGGCGGGGCACCCTGGCGCGACGCCGCGGTCGTCGTCGCAGCCGAGCTGAGCACCGAGCTCGACGTGCGCACCATCGGCCTGCGCTGCGAGTACGAGGACGTCTACGGCGACTGGGCCCGGCAGCGCGACGACAGCGACGCCGGCTGCCTACTCATACGACCCGACGGCCACGTCGCCTGGCGACGCGCCGACCTCGACACCGATCCCCGGCTGTCCCTGCGCGAAGCCGTGACCACGGTGCTGGCCCACAGCATCGACGAGATCACCCAGACCTTCGCCAACATCGCCACCATCGTTTCGGCCGTCCAGCACGACTACGCCTACCTCAACTTCGTCCACGAGGGGTACACCGTCGTCGTCGAGGGAACCTCCAGCGGCCGGACCGCCGACGGCACCGAATGGCAGGCCGGACTGACCCACGCCGCGCGCTGGTGCGACGTGTTCGAGATCCGCGACCACAGGATCCAGCGCCTGTTCATCTACCTCGACCCGGACTACGCCGGCGCCGACACCGCCCGCTGCCCCTGGCTCACCCAGCCGGAGTAGGGAGCCCAGTCCGTCGACACGCGTGTGCTCAAGGACACGATCCGCTCGGTGTCTGTGCCCGGATCGAGACTGAACCCTTTCCAACCTGGTGATCATGCGGTTGGTCGTGCCCGGCGTGGCGGGCCCGGAAAGTAGAAGAGCCCCTGGTAGACGAGTGATTG
>NZ_FOUY01000112.1 GCF_900115005.1 Pseudonocardia ammonioxydans
GGGGTACTTCCTCGGTGCTGCCAACAGAGCCTTCCTTCCCAGTCCCTAACCATGGGACCAGTCTTCGAAGACTCCGGCGAAGCGGGGGAAGCTCAACCCGCGCGCAGTCTGGGACCTGCGCGCGCTCGACCTCGCCGGCTCCCAGCGGCGCCTCGACTTCTCCCGAATCGAACCCGGCTGGCTGCGTGAACTCGCCAAACAGTGGGCCCGCTGGCGGCTCTCGCGCGGTAACACAGGCCAGAGCGTGGCGACTACTCTGCGGGCCTGCACGTTGCTGGGAGAGCATCTGTGCCGCACCGCGGGGGCAGGAGCCGGTCCGGAGCACCTGACGCGCATCGTGTTGGAGTCCTGGTTCGCGGCGTTGGCGATCGCCCTCTCGAACCCGACCAGCCGCGCCAAGCGGATCAACCAGATCGGGGTGTTCCTGCGTGACGTCGCCCGCCACGACTGGTGCCCCCAGATTCCACACAGCGCCGCCGTCTACGAGGGCGATATGCCCCGGCTCCCGCCCCCGCGGCCGCGGGCGTTGTCCGAGCACCTGATGCGTCAGCTCGAGGATCCCGTGAACCTGGCACGGTTCCCCACCGACGACGGTCGGCTCCTGTTGATGATCCTCATCCAGTGCGGGCTGCGGCTGGGCGATGCCTGCAAGCTCCCGCTGGACTGTGTGGTCCGCGACCACCACGACGCCCCCTACCTGGCCTGGATCAACCACAAGATCCACGGAAGGGTCGCGTTCTTCCCGATCAGTACCGAGCTCGCCGACCACATCACCGTTCAGCAGCGCGCGCAGCAGCAGCGGTGGCCGCAGGGCTGCCGCTACCTGTTCACCCGCTATCAGACCAATCTGGACGGCAACAAGCCGCTGCACGCCTCCACCTGGCGCCGTCACCTCGACGCCTGGCTGCGCGCGATCGAGCTGGTCGACGAGCACGGCGCCCCAGCGCACGTCACCGCGCACCAGTTCCGCCATACCGTGGCGACCCGGTTGATCAACCGGGATGTCCCGCAGTCGGTGGTTCAAGACCTGCTCGACCACATGTCCCCGGCGATGACGGCCCGCTACGCGCGCCTGACCAACGCGACCCGCCGACGGCACTGGGAGACGGCGATGAAGGTCAACGCCGAGGGCGACCCGGTCACAGTCGCCCCCGAGCACCCGCTCGCGGACGCCGATTGGATGCGGCTGAGTCTGGTCAGAGCCAAGGTCACCCTCCCGAACGGCTATTGCGGCGCCCCGGTACAGACCGACTGCGAGTACGCCAATCCGTGTCTGGACTGTCGGTTCTTCATCACCACCCCGGAGTTCCTCGCCCAGCATCGCCGCCAGCGTGACGACTCCCGACAGCAGATCGCCGACGCCGAGCAGGCCGGCCTGGCACGGGTCGCGGAGAAGAACCGCCGCACGACCGCGAAGCTCGACAAGCTCATCACCGTCCTCGAACACGCCACTGACAGCGAGATCGTGGTCGGGGGACGACGGGAGAACAATGCCGCCGGCTAACAACACCCGCTACCTCGTCGAGGCCTCCCGTAGGCGCGCCGCCGAAGCTCGCGATCGGGCCGAACAGGCCATCGCCGCGGTCGCGCGCGCCGGCACCCGCCCGACCATGGTGGAGATCGCCCGCACTGCCGGGGTCTCCCGTTCCTGGCTCTACACCCAGACCGACCTCGTTACGGCCATCGGGCATCTGCAGCAACGGTGTCCCTCCCCGGTCCGAACTGGGCCGCAGCCGGCCACTATCGACTCGCTTCAGACCCGGGTCGAGGCACTCACGCACCGCAATACCCAGCTCCGAGCCGAGGTTCGCGACCTCACCCATCGTCTCGAGGCTGCACATGGTGAGATCCGCCGCCTCCGTATCGCCAACCCAGAAGATCCGAGATGAGCCGCGGCCAGTCGACCGTCTCGTTGGAGTAACGGGCTGGACACGGTTCATCGATGCAGACGGAGCTGCAAGCTGGGATGCGGGCCACTTCAGCGCTGGCGGACCAGGGTGGACTGCAGACCGCTGTGCCGCTGGGCGAGGCGATCGGCGAGCGCCTCGATGCTGTCTGCTCGCGCGAGGCGCTTTCGCCAGTTCGTGGGTAGTGCTCGCACGCCGTGCCGAGCACCGGCGAGCGCTCCGGTCATCGCTGCGATGGTCGGAGTCGAGCCGTGGAGGTGCACGGCGTAGCGGATGGCCTCGCGGGGGTGGTCGGGGTGGCGCAGGAACGCATACACCGCTGCGGCCACTGGGCCCGTGGCCCCCAGCGTCTCGGCGAGCAGCTCTCGCCCTGCTTCCGAGGGGCTCGGATTCTCGGCGGCGAGTTGCTGCAGCGTCGTGACTGCAGGAACTCCGTGCGGACCGGATGCGCCGCGCAAACGGCTCACCAGCAGCCGGGGAGCGGTGTGGGCTGGGCCACCGGCGAGGCTGGTCGCCACAGCTGAAGCGAACATCGCTGCGGCGGCATGGGCGAGGGGGTCCTGGGTCAGCTGCCCCGCGCACATGCGCGCTGCCGACAGTAGATCCGGCCCGCTCAGAGTGGTGAGCGCGAGCGGTGCGACGGGGACTGCTGGATGGGCTCCCTCGCGTGGTACGGCGGCCTCAGGGCGGTCGCGCTTATCCAGGACTGCCGTGAACAGTCGCGTGTCGTCGAGCCCGTAGCCGCAGCGCTGCTTGTCGGCCCACCAGGTGTGAGCCAGGTAGGTCTGGAGGAGCGCGCCGTCGACGTGGCGGATGGTCTGATGGTTGCTCAGGCATTCCGCGACGCCGAGGGCGAGTTCGGTCGCTGCGGTGTGGCGGAGAGGTTGGTCACCGGCGATGTGGTCGTCGAAGTTGACCGGTGCGCGAGCGACTGCGCGTCCGAACGAGACGGCCAGGCCGTCGGCGCATGCCTGGCCCAGCAACAGTCCGCGGGCCTTGTCCTGCCAGAACCGTTCGACTCGAGCCTGGAACTCGTCATTCGTCATGGAGCTCCTCTGCGGGAGGGGCGATGGTGAACAGACGGCTACGACCTAAGAGCGCGCCGCTCGGCGATCGGCAACGCTGCGGCCGGGCCGGCGGTCGCTCGTGCGGTAAGCAGGGCTCGGCGAGAAACTGGGGCGTAGTGGACGATCGAGTCGATCGATGGCTGCGCGCACCTCGCACCCGGCACCGACGGTTCGGCGAAGATCAGCAGATCATCCGGGCCGAGACCCGTTCGGGTCCGGGACGCCGCGGAAGGCGCGTGGTCCACAATCCGTCTCCTTCGTTGGGCGGTGTCGTGGCGAGGCGTCCGGCGAGACGGCTCCGGGGCCCGGGGCGGCATCGCCGGGGGACTGGCACAGCCAACCTTATCCGGACGTGAGAGTTATCGGCATCGTCCGCGCTGGCCGTACGAGGAGCGTGTACCCGTAGCAGCCGTTCGCCCGCCTGGTGCGACCACGCGCCGACGCGGCGGCGATCGGGCTCAACCTCGCTGCAGAAAACGGTCAGGTCGGGGCAGTGCTGGAGTCACGTGGCTCTTCAGCTATGGCCGGCGCGCCGGAGAGCGAGGGAGTCGGCATGGTCACACCGGCCATGACTCTCCTGTCACGTGACAGTAGAGTCTTGCCTGATCTCGTGGCCCCAGCGTCGTGGCCGCTCCCCTTCGCTCCCCACAGAAAGTGGCGATGTCGCGTCCTGCCTTTCCCCGGTTCCTGTCCGAGATCCGCATCCCCGGTCCGCGCGCGCTGCGCACCGAGGCGCTCGCCGGCCTCGTGGTCGCGCTGGCGCTGATCCCCGAGGCGATCGCCTTCTCGATCATCGCCGGGGTCGACCCGAAGGTCGGGCTCTATGCGTCGTTCACGATGGCGGTCGTGATCGCCTTCTGCGGCGGCCGGCCGGCAATGATCACCGCAGCAACCGGTGCCATCGCACTGGTGGTCGCCCCGCTCTCGCGTGAGTACGGCGTGGAGTACCTGCTCGCGGCCGTCGTCCTGGGCGGGGTGCTCCAGGTGCTGCTCGCGGTGACCGGTTTCGCCCGGCTGATGCGGTTCCTGCCGCGCAGCGTCATGGTCGGTTTCGTCAACGCGCTGGCGATCCTGATCTTCACCTCTCAGCTGCCGCACCTGATCGACGTCCCGTGGCCGGTCTATGCCCTCACCGCGGTCGGGCTCGCCGTGATGGTCGGCCTGCCGCGGCTGACGAAGGCCGTTCCGGCGCCGCTGGTCGCGATCGTGCTGCTGACCTGCTTCACCGTGTTCGCCGCGGTGACGGTCCCGACCGTGGGGGATCAGGGCGAGCTGCCCGACACCCTGCCCGTGCTCGGCATACCCCTGGTGCCGTTCACCGTCGAGACGCTGTTGATCATCGCCCCGTCCGCGCTCGCGATCGCGCTCGTGGGCCTCATCGAGTCGCTGATGACCGCCAAGCTCGTCGACGGGATCACCGATACCCACTCCGACAAGACCCGCGAGTCGTGGGGCCAGGGCGTCGCCAACGTCGTCACCGGGTTCTTCGGCGGCATGG
>NZ_FOUY01000111.1 GCF_900115005.1 Pseudonocardia ammonioxydans
GCAGTGCCTTGTTCTCGGCTTCGAGGCGGGCCAGACGCTGCTCGGGCGTCTCATCCGCGACGGGCACGACACCGGCGTTCTGGCGTGGCGCACGCACCGAACGTGCGCTGCGGGTGCGGGTGCCGTCGGGGGCGGTGCGGGTCCCGGTGCCGAGGTTGTCCAGCCACAACGCCAGCGTGGCCCGCTCGACGCCCAGGTCGGCGGCGATGCCCTTCACCGTCGCCCCGGGCGTGGACTCGTACAGCTCGACGGCCTGCCGACGGAACTCGTCGGAGTAGTTCTTGCGGGCCATGGTCAGACATCATCTCGCTTCCCCCGACCGTGCGGGGATCAGCGTGTCCACGGAACGGGGTCAGGGCCCAGCACCAGCATGATCCAGAACAGCCGGCGGAAACCGGCGACGTGATCGGCGTGGCCGCCGTGGCCGGCGTGGGCACCGCCCGCGTCGTGGTGGTCGTGTGCGGGTGTCCCCGGAGTGTCGTGGTGGCCCGTCATGACTCCATCATATACCCCCCAGGGGTATGTACGCCGGTCCGGAAGTTCCCTGATGTGCCACGCCGTCCGTGGGCGCGACGATCGCGGCATGAGTGAATCCGAGGTGTGGGAACTGCGGGTCGGTGTGTACTGCACCGCCGAGCAGGCTCGTGATCTGGTCGACCGGATCCAGCTCCTGTTGTGTCCCGACCCCGACCATCCGCCGCCGTGCCCGATCCCGTGGTCCACGGCGCACTGGTCGCTCGACGCGGCCGAGGCCGCCGAGGCGTATCCCGAGCTGGTGGAGCAGGCCCGGGTCGAGCAGCGGAACCGGTGACCGCCTGCGTCGCGCTCAGGGTTCTGTCCGGGCCGGCCGCCGCGGGTGGTCCGGCTGTGCTGCCGGGTCCTCGTCGAGCACCCAGCGCAGGACGTCGCCGGGCTGGCACTCGAGGACCCGGCAGACGGCGTCGAGCGTGGCGAAGCGGACCGCCTTGGCCCGCCCGTTCTTCAGGACGGCCACGTTGGCCGGGGTGATCCCGACCGCGTCCGCGAACTCGCCGACCGACATCTTGCGGCGGGCGAGCATCACGTCGATGTCGACGACGATCGCCATCTACACGACCTGCTCGAGCTCGCGACGCAGCCGGGTGGCGTTGCGCAGCAGGCCCAGCATGACCGTCATGAGCAGGGCGAACGCGATACCGGCGACCGCGATGCCGCCGCCGATCAGGATCAGCCCGGGTGCGTCGTCGAGCTCACCGACGTGGGCGCAGACGGCGGCGACGATGAACGCGGCCAGCAGTCCGGAGCCGGCGAGAACCGGGACCCAGCGGAATGCCCGCTCGTCGAAGATCGCGTCGCGACGCACCATCGAGAGCAGTGCCCAGATCGCGACCAGGAAGACCTGGACGCAGCCGATCGTGACGACGGCTGCCCCCGCGTACACCGCGTCGGGGAGGAGTGGATGCCCACCGGCCACGGACATTCCGGTCACGACGACGATCACGATCTGGGCGCCGAGGGCGCCGGTGGCGAGTACGACCAGCGCGACGCGCAGTGCGGTGGTGACGACGGGTGCCATGTATCGAGTCTCGATAGGTATCGGTCGACTGTCAATGGGCCCGACGCCGAGCGGTGTTCTCGTGCTTCCGCACGGCGAAGGAGTGCGCCTCGTCGAGCAGTTGGCGCACCAGCGGCCACGTCGTGTCCGGGTTGATCACGGACACCCAGTGGTAGGACGCGTAGACGGGATGCGGGAACAGCACGTCGAGCGCGGTCGGGTCGTGTTCGCGCCCGTCGGGGAACAGGGACCGGTACCCGGCCTTGGTGAGGCCGATGTTCAACCGGAAGACGCCGTCGCGATCCAGTGCGGACGCGGTGTCGTGGGCATCGGAGTGGACGACGGTCGCCCAGCCCTGCCGCGGTCGCTGTTCGTAGTCGTGGTCGGGATCGTGGATCGCGAAGGCGTCCCCGTGGGCCTCGATCAGGCGGGTACCGGGGAAGGTGCCGAGAAGAGCGACGATCTCATCGGGGTGCATGTCGCCAAGACAGCACGATTCCAGTGATCGATGTGCGAATCAAGTGATGAGTATCACAGATCGGGTCACAGGTCGGGTCACAGGTCGGGTCACAGTGATTCGGCGATCGCCGCCAGCCGGTCGAGCGATGCACGGAGCCGGTCGGCCGTGGTGGCCCGGGCGCGGACGAGCCGGTTCTCGTCGGTCAGGGCGGACCAGTCGTAGGTGTGACTGACCAGCGTGCGGCCGTTCCCGAGGGGTTCGAGCTCCCAGCGCCAGAGGTGTCCGGCCGGCGGCTGCCCGGGTTCGGAGGGGAGCCAGGCGATCAGGCGCCCCTCCTCGAACTCGGTCACCCGGTTCTGGCGGACGGCGCCCATGGTCAAAGTCGTCGCGAAGACGGCTCCGGCCCCGCGGACCCGCTGGCCGGCTGCGGCCTCGGCGAGGTTGTCGTTGCCGTCCCAGCGAGGTTGCTGCGTCGGGTCGGCGATCAGTTCGAAGATCGTTTCCGCGTCGGCGGAGATCTCCCGGCTGCTGGTCACGACGGTCGGCAGATGTTCACTCACGGCAGGAGTGAACCATCGCGTGCCCGCTCGACGACACCATCGGGCCGAGAACCTGTCGGGGGCGGATGTCACCCTCCGCGCATGACGACGATCGAACGCGGGTTCCCGCCCCTGCACGCCGAGGTCGTGCCGACCCTCGGAGCGTGGCTCGACTTCTACCGCGCGACCCTGATCGGCAAGTGCGAGGGACTGACCGAGGAGCAGTTGCGGACGGCGACGGTGCCGCCGTCCCCGCTGACCCTGCTCGGACTGCTCCGGCACCTGGCCGCGGTCGAGCGGCAGTGGTTCCGCATCGTGCTCGCCGGTGAGGACGTCGAGAAGCTGCACGGGATCGAGGACGGGACCGGGCACGACGGCGGTTTCGCACTCGACGACACCGGCTTCGACGAGGCCCGGGTGGCCTGGACCGCCGAGGTCGAGCACGCCCGGCGGATCTGCGCCGAGCTGGACCCGGACGCCACCGGCTCGCTCTGCGGCGCCCCGGTCTCGGTGCACTGGGTCCTCACGCACATGATCGCCGAGTACGCCCGGCACTGCGGGCACGCCGACCTGGTCCGCGAACGCCTCGACGGCAGCACCGGAGTCTGACGGCTGCCCGGCGCTCTGCTCCGGCGCTCCGCTCCGGTGCTCTGCCTCGGTGCTCCGCTCCGGCGTTCGTAGGCGCGAACGCGGTCGCGTGGCCGCCGGTCACCGGCCCGCCCCGGCCAGCCCGGGTTCGGCCGGTCCCCGCCCCGGCGAGCCTCGGTTGGGCCGGCCCCCGGGCCGGGTCAGCCGCCGCCGCGGTAGGTCCCGACCGTCCAGAGGTTGCCCTCGGGGTCCGCGACGGTGCAGGCGTAGGTGGGGCCACCCGCGGCGAACGCCGTGCGGTGCGGCTCCTGCACGACGGTCCCGCCGGCCCCGAGGACCCGCTGGTGCACGGTGTCGACATCGGACTCGGCGGTGGCGACGACGTAGAGCGCGCCGGTCCGGAGCCCGGCGTGGACCCCGTCGTCGTGCTTCGTGCCGCCGAACAGGACGGTGCCGCCGCCGGGCCAGGAGACCTCGGCGTGGACGACGTCGCCGACGTCGTCCCGCACCACGACGACCTCGGTGAATCCGACGACGTCGGTGAGGAAGCGCAGCGCCGTGTCCGGGTCGTCGTAGTGGAGGATCGGCCACACGGTGGAGCTCACCCGTCCATCGTCCCCTCTCGTGGGTGGCGCCTGTCATGTCTCAGGACATCGGTGACACCTCGGGCGTTCTTGGTGGGAACTTCTGCCGTGGGTGGGGTTGCCGGTGAATTACCACCGTCCACCTGACGCTCGCAAACGGCCTGACGATGCGCCGCGGTCTCGACGTTCTGTAGCGAGCACGGCTCTCGCGTCGGTCGCTCCATGGACTGCCGCCACCGTGCTCGAGTCGAAAGCCTGCGGCGCTGCGGGAGGCCAGGTCCGGGCGGCCGAGGCCGAGTCCGTCGGATCCGACTGGCGAGGTCACGGTCCTGACCGTTCCGACAGTTCTTCATCGGCAGCGACGTGCGCCGCCGCCGGGCCGCCACGGTCGGCGCCCGAGCCGGCGACACGACCGCCATCACTGATCTCGACCGTCTTTACCGATCTCGACGGCGCGATCCTCGCCGAGCGCACCGGACCCCGCTCCCGGCATCCGCTACGTCGGCAACGGTCGACCCCGCGGACGACAACAGAAGCACCCGCGGGAGCGTCACCGCAGTCCAGACACACCAACTGTCACCGATGTCCTGAGACTTCACGCGCGACCGTTCGACCGTTCGACGCTCGTCGCCGACCGCTCGAACACATCTTCGATGAATCATCCTTGTGCTGCGGAAACCGTCGGCCCTCGCCGGTAGAATCGAGGACATGCAGCAGCCGGTGGCACTCCCCGCAGGCCTGGTGGAACACCCGCCGGGCCCGCAACTGTGCGCCCTGCTGGCCGACCTCGACACCACCCAGGTCAGCAACCACGCCACCGTGGTGCTGCTGCGCGCGTGGCGGCGGCTGCG
>NZ_FOUY01000108.1 GCF_900115005.1 Pseudonocardia ammonioxydans
TTTATCTCAATCGTGAGGTTCAGGTAGCGCACTGACCTGCGCTTTTCCGCTATAGACATGTCCATTACGCGAAGCAGTGTGAGTCGTAAGGACGGCACGGGTTCAGCTGTTCATCCGTGGAGCGCCCACCGAGCCGCGCCTCGTCGACCGGGGCGACGATCGTCCCCGGACCTGGCGCGTCCTGCCGCTGCGGGACGACCACTGCGGCGTTGAGCGCATCCACCGTGTGTGTCCGGAGAGGTCGGCGTGGTCGGCGTGGTCGGCTCGCTGCCTGGAGATGGCTCGGGGCTGACCGAGCCCGCCTGGCACTGCTCACCGTTGCATGGGCGGTACGCTGATCCGCATGGCCGGTCCCGACCTCTCTCGCCGCGTCGAGCGAGCCGAGGAAGACGTCACCGCGATCTCGGACACCGTGCTCGAGATCAAGGAGACCGTGGATCGACACACCGAGACCTTGGAAGCACACGGCCGCGAGCTCACTGCGATCAGGGAGACCCAGTCGCAGCACGGCGAGGTGCTCGCCGAGATTCTGCGCCGCCTCGACGCTCGCTGACCAGATCTCCCTACAGCCGGGCCCGGTATGTCCAATCCCGGGGCGACATCAACGAGCACGCAAGCGGCAGCCCGTCCCGTACGTGACCTTTGCGACCTTGGAGCAGGGTGTCGCGTGTTCGTAGCAACCGTCAGCCGGTCGGCCGAGTTCGACGTCGACGTCGAACTCGATCGCGCAGGAGAAGGTGCTGCTCTCGCCTCGAGCGGGCCACGACTAGCCTTGCCCGGTCTGCTCCGGTTCCGCGCCTATCTCGATCGTGGCCGTCGCCTAATGCGCCCAGGACCTGCGTACTTTCGCTCGGGCTTGCTTGTGACGCGGCGCGCTCGGGCAGGATGCGTGGGACCACATCAAGTCGGTGACGTAGCCGGCGGGGCTTCTTCGACCGGCTACCCGCGGCGGCGGGGTCATTCCCAGCCGAGCGTGGTCGAGCTTTGTTCAGCTCGCGGTGGCCTTCCTGGCCGAGTGGAGTCCGTGTCCCGCTCCATGCGAACCTCCGCCAACTGAGCGGCTCTGCCGAGGACGTCGGTCTTCCACCGTTGACCCTGAGCCACCCCGGCGCTGAATCTGCAAGCGTGTGAGAGTTTGCTGAGAGACACGGGGCGTGCAGTGACGGCCTGTCCGTAGCCATACCGCGGTTGACCTGGTGTTATAGGTAAGCGTTACATCGTTCAGCCTACGCCATACTCTGCTCTGACGTAACGGTAGTGTTCATCCGCGGCGCGGCCTTGATCACGGGCCGCGTTCGGAGGGGGAGTTCGTGAGCACACTGGCAGGCGACTTCGACTCGCGGCGTAACGCGTTCGATGTCCTGCGCTTGATCTTCGCCGTGACCGTGGCGGTGATCCACGGCATGGATATTCACACCGGCAGTCAGCCCTTCTGGGGAAGCACCTCGGTAGGTGATCTTGCGCTGGACGGCTTCTTCATCCTCAGCGGCTTCCTGGTGACTCGCAGCTACCTGCGGCTCGATTCCCCGCTGCGGTACGCCTGGCACCGGTTCCTGAGGATCATGCCGGGCTTCTGGATCTGCCTGCTCGTGGTCGCGTTCGTCGCGGCTCCGACCGCGGCCGTGCTGCAGGGCATGCCGGCGGCAACGGCGTTCACCGAGGCCTCGTCGGCACTGCGGTTCGTGCTGGTCAACTCGGGACTGCTGATGCTGCAGTACGAGATCGGCGGCATCCTCGACCCGGGCGTGGCCGACGGCAGTTTCAACGGTGCGCTGTGGACCCTGTTCTTCGAGGCAGCGTGTTACGCGCTGGTACTCGGGCTGGGGGTTCTCGGCCTGCTCCGGCACCACCGGTGGACCGTCCTGGCCGTGGCCGGTGTCTTCGCGGTGGTGACGGTGCTGCAGGAGGCCGGCGTCGAGACGATGGTCAACGACCGCGTGCTGCGTCTCGGTTTCGTATTCGTACTGGGCATGGTGGCCTACCGATTCAGTGATCAGATCCCGACCCGGGGCGCTCTCGTGCTCGTGGCGGTCGCGGTGTTCGGCGTCAGCCTGTTCCTGTTCCAGGACTACCGCGTCCTCGGCGCGGCGCCGTTGACCTATGTCTTCTTCTGGCTGGGGACCCGGCGTCGGCTGTCCTGGTCGATGCGCCACGACGTGTCCTACGGGATGTACATCTACCACTGGCCGGTACAGCAGGTTCTGAACCTGACAGCGCTCTCCGCGGTTCCGACGGCGTTGTTCGTCGGAACCGGACTCCTCACGACGCTGCCGCTCGCGGTGGCGTCCTGGTTCCTGATCGAACGTCGGGCGATGCGGTGGAAGAACGTGACACCACGGCTCGGGCGACGGCCGGCACACGGACACGACGACGCCGCCGCCGACGGTCCGTCCGACGCCGCAACGGAGGTGATGTCGGTACCGCAGCCCGGCCAAGGACCTGGCCCGGTCGCCGCTACCGATCGATCGCCGGCCGAGGTCACCGACAGTCTCCCTACGGAGCGGCTGCACGTGTCCGGCAGCCCGGACGACACCGTGCCCATCCGGATCGCAGACGGCGGGGCCCGTGTCCCGCCACCGAGCGGGCAGCGATCGGCACGAGCTGGGAACGGTGAGCTGATCGACGCCGCCAGTGAGCTGGATGTGAGTAGTCGTCGCGACGGCGCAGCGACGCCGCCCCGCCTCAGGGCACGGTGACAGGCAGATTCCTCCTCGGCGGTCTGCGCCAGGGCGCCGGCTCCCGGATCGGCTGCACTGCCAGCAGTACGGCGACGCTGGCACAGGCGCACCGTGACGACGCTGCTGATCGCGAACGCGGTGGAAAGCTGGCGCCGAGCCCGCAGGGCCGTCGAACGGGCCGGCACGGTGTCCGCGCGATGCTGCGGGTGAGCACGAGCGGCCAGGGGCGATGCCCGCACCTTCACCCTCAGCCCCCGCCGCAACCCTGCCCACGCGACGCGAGTGGGCGGAGCACCGACGCCATGCCCCGACTCACGTCCGACCTCCAGCCGCTCCCACGTGCGCCCAGCCTGAACCACACCTGCCACTCCATAACCTCGAGCTCATGGTCAACCACCGCCGAAGTCCGGCCGGGGATGTAGGTCAGACAGGAAGCCACTGCCCACCGCAGCTCTCGATCTCGGGTAGTACGCGGCGGAGCTCGTCGAGCAGGTCCGGCACGAACAGCAGAACCGTGTCCGGGCGGCGACGTGTCAACTCCTCCGGCGTGACCACGGGGATGTCGGTGCCTGGCATCCGGCAGTTCTGTTTCGCGGGCGAGGCGTCGGCGACGACCGGGAGCAGGTCGGCGTCGATGCCGGCGAGCACGAGCAACGGCACGGCCCGCGACGCCGCCCCGTAGCCGAGGACGATCTCGCCGCGGGCGCGAGCCTGGCGCAGCGTGTCGACCAGTGCCTCGGCCCCGGAGTGCACGTCCTCCTGCAGGGCGTGCACCCGCGCGGGGTCGCGGACACCGATGAGTCGCTCGTAGCGACACAGCTTCTCCACGCTGCCGTGGTGGTCCGCACCGGCGCGTGAGGCGACCAGGGTGACCGTCCCGCCGTAGAGGGAGAAGTCGCGCGCGGCCACGGCCGAGAGCCCCACCCGGGCCAGCATCTCGACCATGGCGGGCGTCGAGTAGTAGGCGAGGTGGCCGAGCCGGACCGCGTTCCACTGGCGCAGTCGCAGGATCGCGGCCAGGGAGTGGAACTGCACCACCAGCCGCCCACCCGGTCGCAACCGTGCCGCACGCGCGCGCAGCGCGGCCTGCTGGTCGGCGGCGTGCATCATGCCGAAACAGCCGTCGACGACCAGATCGGCGGCCTCACCAGTGCCAGCGATTCGGCCGACGAGCCCGGCCTCACGTAGCTGCGGCAGCCAACTTCCCCCGTGAGGGCTGTCGTACTCGGCGACGATGCCCCCGGTCGGGATCAGGTTTGGTCCGGCGAGCCAGCCGGCCGATTCACGCCGCTGCGTGCGCAGCGCCTCGGGTTCGAGACCGGCGACCTCTTCCGGGACGTCGTCATGGTCGGTCAGCTGTGCGAGTCCACACGCCTGGCACAGCCACAACCGCACAGGGAAGGTCGGGTCCGGGCCGGGGTCGGTCCGGGCGGGGAAGAGTTCGCACGACGGCTGCTGGCCGAGATCGACGACGACATCACCCTGCTCCGCCCCGCAGAAGCAGCATCTGATTACCTCAGCCGTCACCCGCCGAACTCTACCGTCCGGTGAGAGTCGCCCGAGATAACCGAGTGAAGGTCGTCAGTGGGGCCAGCATCGACGACGGCGGGCACCGGCGCGTTCCGCCCCGCCGGGTGAACAGGGCGTGGCGTGCGGAGATCAAGCCGCGCCTCGGCGCTGGTCGTGGCCTCCGGTCTCGACTCGGTCGGGCGTCGACCTGCCTCCGGGCTACCAGACTGGTTCGGCGTATCAACTGATGCGGCATCCGGCGAGTCTCGCGTGGACCGTACCCAGAACTGTGGATCTCTCCCGGTCCGGCGCGGGCACGGGGGGTTGCGGACCGGATGCTGTGCCCGTGCCCCGCAACCGCTCCGTCGCCCCACGACCGCTCGCCACGACGCGTGGCGGTCTCGCGACGACCGCACTGGTGCTCGGCGCGCTGGGCGCCGTGTGCGTCGCGGCCGCGATCGGCCTCTC
>NZ_FOUY01000107.1 GCF_900115005.1 Pseudonocardia ammonioxydans
GGTGAACCACCCGACGGTGAGCACGGTGATCAGTACCTGCGCGACCAGGATTTCGGCAGCGCCGAGCGTGACCTCCCAGATCGCGATCCCGGGGACCAGGATCGCGATCCCGAAGAAATAGAGCCAGCGCACGATCAGGTGCAGCGCGATCGTGACGGCGTTGTGCCGATTCTTGCCACGGAGCGCGCGCCGCAGTCCCTGCTCGCCGAGCTCGAGTTGTGCGTCGCGGGCAACCGTGCGGGGGATCTCGAAGCTCGGTGAGCCCAGCAGGCCGACGTCCTCTCGGACCGGGCCGTCGAGGGGGATCATGACCTTGGTGCCGAGCAGGCAGTTGTTCCCGACCCTGCCCTGCGACGGGTAGACGATCCGGTTGCCGAAGAAGCTGTTCGTACCGATCGTGGTCTGCGACAAGCAGAAGGACGTGTTCGAGTACTCCGCGTTGACGATCGAGAGGTCGTCGGCGACGACGGTGCCGGTGCCGATCCTGGTGAGATAGGGCGACTCGTGCTTGATCAGCATCCCGAAGTTGTTGCCGGTTTGTACCAGTGGCCGGAGCTTGTAGCCCACGGCCCGGAGGTAGTGCGGGATCGCGGAGCTGTCCCCGAGCAGCATCGTGAACGTGATGCTATTGGTCAGCAACGCGACGGTCTGGTGCAGGAAGTAGTGCACTCCGTAGAGCGGGTAGACCCGGTCCGGCCGCACCGCGCGAGCCAGCAGGCGCGGAACGGTGATCATCACCAGGAACGCCACGAGAAGGACGCCGAAGAACAGCACGAAGCTCAGAGCGAGGATCTCGAGGTAGAAGTACCAGTGGACGAACGCCTCCGGACCTGGGAACAGCAGCGCTGTCAGCTGCGGAACCTCGCGCAGCAGCAGCGCGATGCCGCCGAGGGCGAGCGGGAGGGCCAGGCCCAGGACGATGGTCAACTGCACCAGCGAATAGACGATCTTGCGGGGGAGTCCGGGCCTGGCGGGCGGGACGGTGCAGTAGTTCACCCCGGCCGGGCGGGCCGGTGATCCGTGCCAACGCTCGCCGGCGGGGACCACCTGCCCGCTCAGCAATGCGGAGGTGTGTCCGAGCTGGCCGCCATCGTCGATGCGCGTGCCGAGTTCGAGCACGGTGGCTTCGCCGACGAACACATCGTCGCCCAGGGTGACCGACCCGATCTCGATCAGACCGTCGCGGGCCCGGTAGCCAGAGAACATCGCGTCCTTGCGGATCACCGTGCGGTCACCGATGGACAGCAGGTCGGTGCACACCGGCATGGACTGGGCGAACAGCGCCACGTCGCGGCCGATCCGGGCGCCGAGCGACCGGAGATACAGCACGTAGAGCGGTGAGCCGCGGAACAGAACCAGCGGGTTCATCCGCACCAGCGTCTTGACAATCCAGAATCGGACGTAGCCCAGGCTCCAGATTCGGATCGAGCGGGGCCGCCACCGACCGATCAGCACCCACTTGGCCACGATCGGGAACAGACACAGGAACGCGAAGCTCGCTGCGCCAACAACGACCGCCCGCGTGTAGAGATCGAGCAGGGTCGGCGATGCGACGAACCACTCGTAGCCCAAGAACAACACCAACGCCATGAGATAGGACCAGCCCACGGCGAACGCGACCTGGAGCGCGCCGCACAGGACATATCCCGCGGTGCCGACGCGGCGGACCGAGGCCCACCGGTCGAGCACGACGGCCGGCTCCTCCGGCGGAGTCGCCGCGGTGAGATCACCTCGTGCGGCCGGGGCGAGCGAGGCGGCCAGGCCGGCGAGCGTCGGAGTGGCGTAGACGTTCTCCATCGACAGCGTCGGCAACTCGGGGTCCTTGCGGACGCGGGCGCAGAACTTCGCCATCATCAGGGAGTCGGCGCCCAGGTCGTCGAAGAAGTTCGCCTCGTCCGGCACCTCCTCTCGTTCCACCACCGCGGCGAGGACCTCGCCGAGCTGCACCGCCAGTTCCTGCGCCGCTTGTGCGGTCCCGTCGGCGGCGGGGGCCACGGCCGCCGCCAGGTCCGTCAGGGTCGGATGGCTGTAGACGTCCTGTATCGACAGCGTCGGCAACTCGGGGTCCTTGCGGACGCGGGCGCAGAACTTGGCCATGTCCAACGAGTCCGCGCCGAGCTCGAAGAAGTTCGCCTGCGGAGGAACCTCGTCACGGTCGAGTACCGCCGCCAGGATCTCGGCCAACTGTTCCTCCACCACGCCCGGCGACGGCGGCGCCGGTGCCTCAGCCGGTAGTGCGAGAGCGGTGGCGAGGCGTCGCAGTGTCGGGTGCTCGTAGATGTACTGGATCGACACCGACGGTAGGTCCGGGTGTGTGCGTACCCGGGCGCAGAACTTTGCCATCAGCAACGAGTCGGCCCCCAGGTCGTCGAAGAAGTTCGCGTCGACGGGGACCCGTTCGCGGTCCAGCACCCCGGCAAGCACCTCGCCCAGAAGCACCTCAGCGCCGGTGGGGGCGGTGCCGGCACCCGGTGCGGGGACGGGGGGCATCGGTGCGGCGTGTTCTACCGCCATTGACTGCGTCGTGGGTGCCTCCGGGACGAGGGCCTCCAGGTTCGGGGGTGTCGGCTCGAAGCGACGGCCACGTGCGGATGCCCCTTCCTCGAGTCGGGCTCGGTACTCGATACGACCGTCGGCGGTGATGCGGCCCAGGTCGCCGGTGCGAAAGATCCGCTGCGACGGATTGCCGGGCACATCCAGCGAGTCGGCAACGAACGCTGCCTGTGCCAGGTCGTCACGGTTGACGTAGCCGCGGGCCAGGCCGATCCCGGCGATCCCGATCTCGCCGATCGCACCGCGCGGTAGCGCGGAGCGCGGATCCTCAACGTCCAGCACGACAACGCTGTAGGTCGGCAACGGAACTCCGAGCGAGGGGGGCCGGCCCGGCTCCAGCTCGGTCCAGGTGGTGGTCACGGTTGCCTCGGGCGGACCGTAGGTGCCGATCAGCCGACGTCCGGGACGGCGCCAACGCCTGATGACCTCCGGGGGGCACGACGCACTTGACAGCACCAGCCGCAGAGCGAGCAGACGCTCGTCGAGTGCAGCCAGTGTCGCGGCGTCGCTGCGCAGCACCGTCACACAACGCTCACCGAGGAAGCGCCACAACGGCTCTCCCTGCAGGTTCGACCCGGCCGGTGGAGCGACCACCGTGGCTCCGGCGACCCACGGCACCCAGGTTTCCTCCACCACCAGGTCCGACGCCGGTGACTGCCCCTGGAACACCCGGTCACCGGGCACGATGCCATACACCTCGGCTGCCACACGCACGAAGTTGCATACGCTGCTGTGGTCGATCGCCACTCCGTGCGGACGTCCGTCGGTGTCGAAGCTGTAGACGATGTAGGCGACCGGCCCGCCCGGCACGCCGCGTTCAACGGCCAGCAAACGTCGTGAACTCTGTTCGGCGATGAAGCGCCCGGCGAGGTCGAGCTCGACCACGGTCGTCGCCGTCCGCGCACCGAGCTCGGGGATCCCGGCCGCGACTGTCGAGGTCGTGAGCACCAACTGCGCGCCTGCATCAGCGATGATGGCGACCACGTGGTCGCCATCGAGTCGCACGTCCAGTGGAACGTAGGCGGCACCGACCTTGGCCACGGCGAGCATCGCGACACAGAAATCAGCTGAGCCGCCGAGTAGCAGCGCGACTCTGTCCCCCCGGCCGATGTGGTGCAGCCGCAGGTAGCGGGCCAAGCGGTTTGCCTCGTCGTCCAGCTCCAGATACGAGAGGACACCCTCCGGGGTATCCACGGCCGAGCGGTCGGCGCAACCGAATCGGACCAACCACTCGCACTGCGCCTCAAACAGAGCCTCAAGTCGCTCGGTCGGGTGCGCACGCCTGCCCTGTGGCTCGTCCTGGTCGATCAGGATCCGTCCGGGTCCAGGGCTGCCCGCTTCCAGCCCGGTGGATCCCGACGTGCCGGGACCGCTGCGCAAGCCCGTCCGAACATCATCGTCGGGTGTCCGAATGAGTTGGTCCCAGCGGGTCATTGCGCTTCTCCGGTGCTGTCCCGCGGCACCGCGCCATCACATTGAGCGACCGGACGCCGGATGCACGGCCCGATCCGTACGCCTTGCACGTTGCTGGGCATCCCGATCCTCGTGTCCGACTCCACTACGATTCTCGGGCGGCCGGTGATCGGATCGGTGGCCCTCACTCGCTGCCGCAAGATCCCTCCGCTCGGACCGACGAGCCTGGAAGAGCCGAAACGATCTATGACCGGAGCAGCGCAACCGCTACCTCCAACGACCTGCGCCGGGTCCGCCGTGCCGATTCCCCGCGCCTCGATGAACGAGCACACTGCGTTAACACCGCTCGCGCGCCCTCGCGGGTCGCATCGATGACGGCCCGGCCGGCCGCCATGGCGCGTGCGGTACCCCGCAAGGGCCGCCAGCGGCTGGGTGATCTCCGGTTGTCTCCCTGTGCGCATGACGAGAACTCCCCAACAGGCCGGTGGCGTTTCCGTGCAGCTTCACGAAAAGTGGCGCCGGACTTGCTCGCGCTTCCCGCTGCATCGCGCAGATCACCATTCTACTGTTGGACGAGCAAGAGGAAGGTAAAATGATCGCCCGGAAAGGCAAGAGGAGGGTTAACGAAAGGCGATCACATTGAGCCTTTGCCAACCTGATCACGCGCTGGCGATCATGAGGGTCTGAACTGCGGCGATGAGCCTGTCGGCGGTGTTCGGGCTGGACCGGAT
>NZ_FOUY01000106.1 GCF_900115005.1 Pseudonocardia ammonioxydans
GGTCCTCGAACTGCGGCCAGTGCGCGACGTTCTCCATGAGGTGGAACGAGGCACCGGGGATCAGCTTGCTGGCTGCCTCGCCCACCGGCCACTGCATGGTCGGGTTGTGCCGGGTCCACAGCACGAGGGTCGGGCAGGAGATCCGGGTCAGCGCTTCGGGGCCCAGCGCGTCCGACTCGCCCTCGGTCAGCCCGTCGAGCAGCCGGTTGGCGACCGCGAGGAAGTCGGGCTGGGTGAAGATCCGGTAGCGGGCCTCGACCAGTTCGTCGGTCACCACGGCCTTATTGTGTACGAGCCATTCCAGCCGGGTGCGCACCGCCTCACGGCTCGGCTGTGCGAAGGCCTTCTTAGTCGCCTCTCGGACCTGGCTGCCGACCTGGCGGGTCAACGCTGCGCCCCCGGCGTCCACCTGGAGCCCGGCGCCGGTCACGCTGACGAATGCCGAGACCCGATCGGCGTGGTGCACCGCGAGCCAGCCTGCAACCCAGCCACCCAGCGACTGGCCGACGAGCACCGCCCGCGGCGCGTCGACGGTGTCCAGGAAGGCCAGCACGTGCTCGGCCAGTGCCGGGACAGTGTAGTCGATCAGGGGCTTGGCAGTGAAACCGTGGCCCAGCATGTCCAACGCGTAGACATGGTGGGTCCTCGCCAGGGTCGTGACGTTGCGGACCCACGTCTCAGCGTGGCCGCTGATGCCGTGCAGCAGCACGATCGGCTCTCCGCTACCCGCCTCGATGCAGCGCGTCCGGACCCCACCAGCCTCGTAATACCGCACCTGCGCTCCCAGTGCGTGCACCCAGAACGAATTCTCGCTCATAGCCTTGCTCCTCCGTCGTCGGCGGGGCCGAACGGGTCATGTAGCAGGCGCGCGAACAACGCGTCGTCCTGCCAGGTCAAGCTCTCCAGTTGCAGCGGATCCAGGAACACCTCACGACCGGTGCGGGAGTTGTGGATCCGCAACCGCGTACCGTTGGCGCTGCCGTCGCGGCTGATCTCCACCCGGGCAAACTCATTGCTAATCACCAGGGCATCGCACCGACCGTCGCGCTCAGAGGTAGATCGAGATTGCACGGGGCAACACCCTGTGGTCCAGCAGGATCACCCGCTCGGCGATCTTCCAGTCGTCCTCGCCCCGGGTCAGCCGGTCTTGCCGGCAACCGACGAAGAACTGCTCAGAACTACCCCGGCGCGATTGGAAGACCAGTAGATTCGATTCGACTCCGACCGTGCCGTCCTCGTTCTCGGTGGCCACGATGTTGGTGACGAACCGCCGGGTGCGGGAACGCGGCTGCTCGGAGTGGGCCAGACCGGTCTTCAGCCGCTCGTTGCGCTTGAGCAGAAACCTCTTGTCCTCCTCGATCAGCGCCCATTCGCCTGCGACCGGGCCTCGTTCCTGGCCGACCTCCCGGCTCTCGGTGATTGGCATCCAGTACCGGGCGTCATCGGTGAACAGGTCCAGCCACTCGTCGAACCGATTGTTGTCGAGCATCTTGGCCTCGCGGTAGAGGAACAGCTCGGCCTCTCGCTGAAGGTCCACCAGCTGGCTGGTCATGCCCGGTCCTCCGTCATCAGCTGGCGCCAGTAGCGGTAGAAGTTGCGGTGGTTCTGTTCGGAGTAGTGCGGCCCGAGCCGGCCGGGCAGGGTCGGCTCGTCGATCTCACCCTCGTGTCCCATGCCCATCGTGTAGTTGAAGTCGAGCGTTCTGGAAACCGCTCCTCGCGCCGATTCGGTGATCTTCTCGAAGTTCTCCCCGTCGTCCTGGCCGAAGATTCCAGCCGCCGCGTTCTCCTGCGACATCTGCGACCGGGCATAGTCCTTGACGTGCTGGGGGGCGCCGGTGTCGTAGAACGTGGTCTGCCAGACCTCGAGTTCACCGGGGCCCTTGGGGTGCCACTGATAGAGGCCGAACACGTGGAAGCAGCCGAACTTGATCCAGGACAGGTTCGGGAAGACGTTGCCCTGTCCGATCCCGTGTACCGCGGCTTGCTCGGGACTGAGCCGGTCGGCGATCCGCTGGTTGTAGGCCTTGACGTAGTCGACAGCCTCCGGCCCGAAGTGTTCGGCCATCATCAGGTCGTTCGCCAGCCCGCGCCCTGGCTTGGGGATGTCCCCCATGCCGTGTCCGTGGTCGAAGTAGGCGATGTAGTCGGCCAGGGTGTCGTAGTCGGGCAGGAACCCGATCTGGAACGCCGACCCGTGGGTGTAGAGAACGTGGTAGTCGTCGCCGGCGAAGTTCTCCGCGGCGAGCTTCCAGTTGGCCGGGATCACGTACTTCATGGTGGGGCCGAGGACCTCCAACCCCCCTAGCGCACCCTCGATCGGTATGTCGAGATACCAGAGCTGATCGCGACCGAGGTAGTCGATCAGCGGGATCGCGGCGGCATCCCAGCTGGCGAAGATGAATCCTTTGTAGGTTTCCACGCGAGGCACCTCGACCAGGCCGAGGCGAGTCTTGTCGAGCTCGTTGCGGTAAGCATCCGCACTGCGCGGAACGCCGACCAGCGGGCCCTCCGAACTGTAGGTCCAGCCGTGGTAAGGGCACCGAAAGAACTTGGCGTTACCCTGGTCCGTTGAGCAGATCGTCATGCCACGGTGGCGACAGGAATTCAGCAGCACCCGGACCTTGCCGTCGCTGCCCCGGGTCGCGATCACCGGGTCCTCACCCATGACATTGGTGAGGTAGTCGCCCGGCTTCCGCAGCTGGGAGTCGTGCCCGATGTAGAGCCAGGTCCGGGTGAAGATCCGCTGCAGTTCCTGATCGTAGATCGCCGGGTCGCGGAAGATCTCCCGGCTGATCATGCCCTCGTCCGGCCGCACGAGGTCGGTCGAAGTCCGGGCGGGCGCGACCATCGGCCGCGGGTCGGTCATCGTCATCTCAGCACTCCCTTGTGCACTCACGCTCTTGTCCCACTGGTTCTCGTCCCGACCGGGACCTGGGACTGGTGCTCGGCGGGGACGGTTCTTGAAACTGGCCTCTTGACGGTGTGGCACGAAAGTCCCTCGTCATCGACCCGTCACGACCGGCGAGGCCTCTGCACATTGGACTTGAGATCTTCTCCAATGAAGAGAGAGGCGCCTCTTTGCGGGGGCGGGGACAACACCCACTTGTGCGTCCGCAGCGGTTCGGAACACCGCGGTACCGAGGTCGGTCAGTTCACTGGTTGCTGCCGCCGGCCCAGTTCTCCTGAGCGCCGAGGTTGGCCATGGCCGCTGCATAGAGCGCGCCCTGCGCGTCGAAGGGCAGGTGGGGCACCCCAGACCGCTCATAGTTCGGCATCGCTGCCTCGAGCCGGCTGTACATCTCCTCCATGTCCGGCGGCAGATCCCGGTCAAGCCAGGCGGCGTAGTCGCCGTAACCGTGGTCGTAGTTCCATTCGGGCACGTAGTAGAGCCGACCAGCCGCCCCGCGACCGTCCTGAGCAGAGAGGAACAGCGTGATCGGCAGCAGGTGCTCGGAGACCGCTGGGCGCATGAAGTAAACGACCCCGATCTCGTTGAACGCGCGGGCGGTGGTGTCGAACCACGATGCTCGGGTGTGCCCGGGCATGATCGCGTTGACGGCGACACCGTCGCCGCGCACCTCCTCGGCGAGGTAGAACGTCAGCGCGGTGACGGCCGCCTTGGTGGCCTGGTAGGGCATCTCGACCGTCCACGGGCGCAGCCCGTGATACCCGCCTCCGGCGGCGACGGGCAGGACGCCGCTGCTCACGACGTTGATGATGCTGCCGCGCTTCTTCTCCTGCATGGGCCTGATGAACCGGCGGATGACCTTGAGCGTACCGAAGACATTGACGCCGAACATCGCTTCCCAGTCCTGGTCGGTCGTGTCCAGGGTGTTGCGGTGTCCGGTCGGCGCGAAGAGTGTCTCCGACACCAGGGCCGCGTTGTTCACGAGGACGTCGACGGTTCCGAACCGGTCCGTGACCGCCTTGTAGGCGGCGTCGAGCTGTGCGTTGTCGGTGACGTCCACCTCGACGGCCAGTCCCTGCTCGGCATCGAGTTGCTTGCGGAATTCCTCAGCGCCCTCCCAGCTCCGGTCCACGGCGACGACCCGCGCGCTGGCGCGCACCAACGCTTCGGACATGGATCGGCCGATGCCGCGGGCGCCACCGGTGACCACGACGACCCGTCCGTCGAGATCGCCGCGCCACTCGCGAAGTGCCCGCTCCACCATCTCGTCCTGCTTTGCCCGGGCCGCAGCTGCATCCGAGCTTTCCGAACTCGCCGCCTCGTCCATCGACATGCTGGCTTCCAATCCAAGGGGGTTCTGCTCCGGCGAGTAAGTACCAGTTCATGCGGCGTTCTCTCCGGGGCGAGGTTCGTCCTCACGCTATGACGTGCGCTACGTGCTCGTCTATATAATAGTTTGGATTCCATTTATTCAGCAGAGGTAGTAGTGGAGCTTCGCCAGCTGCGTACATCGCGAGGTGGCTTATGTCGGCTCCTCTTCGTGGGTGCCGCCGAGCGGCTCGGCGTGGCTCGGCCCTCGCTGACGGCCGGGCTGGTGGCGGAGCTAATACTGCAACGGCGTTTCGGCGTGTCGTGAGAGGCTGATCCGGGTTCGGCGGTGATGATCACCGCGTGGTGGATCTTGCTGGATGGGTAGCGGCGTTGGACCAGGTCATAGCCTCGATCGGGCCGCGGTTCTTCCGTCGCGAGCCCCGCGCGCGGGCCGGGGCGTATGTGCGCGGCCTGCTGGCCGGGTTGGAGCGCAG
>NZ_FOUY01000104.1 GCF_900115005.1 Pseudonocardia ammonioxydans
CCTGCTGATCGACCACCGCGGCTCGGTCGGCGACGAGCCCGGCTCGTCGGGCTACGCCCCGATCCCCACGATCCTCGACGCCGGCTACGCCTTCGCCGCGCTCGACGCCGGCGAGGTCGCCCCCGACGACCCCGCAGCTACCGCTCCGGGGTCATCGACGCCTTCTACCCCTCCGGCACCGAGCTACCCGACGACGCCGGGCGTGCCATCAGCGCGTGGGCCTGGGGCGCCAGCCGCGCCATGGACTACCTCCAAGACGATCCCGACATCGACCCGGACAAGGTCGCGGTCATCGGCCACTCCCGCGGCGGGAAGGCCGCGCTGTGGGCCGGAGCCCAGGACACCCGCTTCCCCGTAGTGGTCTCGAACAACTCCGGCTCCACCGGCGCCAAGCTGGCCCGCCGCGACGACAGCGGCGAATCCATCGCGGCCGTCACGGACGCCTTCCCGCACTGGTTCCCACCCACCTACAGCGACTACGCGAGCAACGCGGACGCGCTGCCGGTCGATCAGCACGAACTCCTCGCCCTGGTCGCGCCCGGCCGCGTCGTCGTCGGCAGCGCCACCGACGACGCCAACGCCGACCCCCAGGGCGAGTTCCTGTCCTACCTCGGCGCCGCACCGGTCTACGACCTCTACGGCCTCGGCGACACCGGACTGTCCACATCCAGCTGGCCACCCACCACCGACGAGAGCTTCCGCGGCCCGGCCATGAGCTACCACCTGCGCTCCGGCGGCCACGGCCTCGACGAGGCCGACTGGGAGACCTACCTGACCGGCAAGCTCTTCAACCGCTAGAGCTCCGCTCCGACTCCCGACACTTCAAGCATCTCGCGATGCCGACCGAAGGTGCGATGCAGGTCAAAGGCTTATAAATGATAGGAAGACTAATAGCACTAGCACTCGTGTGCCGAGTTGCAGGGAGCGACGGGGGCGTCATACCACTACCAACTGCACTGCAAGCTGCAAGTGCAAACGCGGTTTCCTTAGCGGTGCGAACCCTCATCCCACATCTCACTTAACTGGCACGTTCGCCTGCCCGGGCGCTAGCCGACTCGGCAGCACAACGTCGGCGCTGTACGCCTGCACGTCTCTAGGTTGGCTTGCAACCTCGTTGCCTCGGCTGCGGGGATACACGGAGTGCTCTACGCACGTATCGCTGTGTGCGCGAGGTTCACGATGCGCCGCACACGGCACGCATGTCCCAACGTGCGGGTACGTCATGGCACGGTCGGGGGAGCAGCGCCACCTACGTATTCGCGTCAGGAGTACTGGGCGCGCGTGTCGGTGCTTGCGCCGCCGCTACATTGCTCCCCAAGATGACCTCCCGCAGATCGGCAGGGCGGCCACGGTGCAGGGGATGAAGCGTCAGCCTCATGCAGCAAACGTGACGTGACGTCTGCCCAACTGCTTCCGGGGGCGTGCCACCGTGCACGCGATGGGCGTCAGCCCGGCGGGGGAGGGAACGACGGCAGACGTGGGGATGGTCCGAAGTGAGCTCGGGAGAGTTGATGGCAAAGCACGCTGAGGAAGTGGAGCGGACAGCCGCGCTGTCTCGAACAATCGCCCTTGTCAACGACAAGGGCGGAGTCGGCAAGACCACCTTGGCCGTCAACCTTGCCGGCCAGCTGTCCGCGGCGGGCTTCTCTTGTCTACTGGTGGACTTGAACCGGCAGGCGAACATCGCCCGCGACCTGGGGTACCGCGACGCCGCCGGCGATGACCACGGCCGCAACCTCTTCGATGCCATCTCCGGCCGCGGCGTCCTGGAACCCGTCCCTGGGGTCCGGCCCGGTCTCGACGTCGCGCCCGGCGGCAATGAGCTCGACGATCTCGTCTCGCACATGGTCGGCCGGATGGGGCGAGAAGGGCTCGATGCCAACCTCGCGCTGGGAAACGCGCTGATGCCACTCGCTCCCAACTACGACTTCGTCATCATCGACTCGCCGCCCGAGGCGACGATCCTCGTGGACCTGTGCCTCTACGCCGCCCGCTGGATCCTCATCCCGACCCGCAGCGACGAAGCCGGGCTCGACGGTATGGCGAGCGTGGCCAAGCGGTTCACCGTTGCCAAGCAGTACAACCCCGGCTTGAGCCTGCTCGGCGCCGTGCTGTTCGGCACCGGCGTTCGGTCCACGAGCATCCACGAGGAGGTCCGCGAGCACATCGCCCAAGCCTTCGGCGGCCAGTCCCCCTTGTTCTCGGCCTTCATCAGATTCAGCGAGAAGACCGCACAGGACGGACGGAGGTTGGGCCGCCTCGCGCACGAGCTGGAAGAGGATCTCGCAGCCCAACCTGCGTGGTGGAAGGTGCTGCGGGAGGGCAAGCGCCCCGGTTCGCGGATCTCAGCGACCGCAGCCTCGGTGGCCGGCGACTACCGAGACCTGGCCCTTGAGGTGCTGACCGTCCTACGCGAGGCCGAGGAGCAGGAGATTGCCGAAGCGGAGACCGTGAAGGGGGCGCAGTAGTGAGTCAGAACCTGAGCGATGCCTTCGGGGCGTCCGCGCGTGGGCTCGTCCGTCCGGGGCAGCGCCCCCACCGAAACGCCCAGCCAACAGCCGCCGAGCCAGCGGAGGAGACCCGTAGCGGGCCGAGCGCGGCCACGCAGGCGCCTCCGGAGCCCCCGCTGTCTACCCCCGCTGCTGAAGAGCCTTCGGTGCGGGCCGAGCCCGACCCGCGCCCCGCCCACGAGGAAGAACAGGGCAACCAGGCCCGCGACGAGCAGGGACCGGCCCCCGCGACCTCGCAGTCGATCGTCTACCTCGCGCCTGCTCTGAGGGATGCGCTTGACTCGGCCCGTAAGCGCGACCGTCGTACGAACGCCGATCTGGTCTTCGATGCGATCGACCGCGCTCAGTATCAGCTCCCGGAGTTGATCAGGCGCCAACAGCGCCTGGATCGCCCGCCGAACAGTCTGTTCTCCGCGCGTCCGAGCCGAACACGCCAGCGCGCGACGACGCCGGCGGAACGCACGGTGCCGTTCTCGTTCCGAGCGACGGCAGACGAGTTGAGCGTCATTGATCGGCTGGTGGAGGAAACCAACGCCAGCTCGAGGAGCTCCCTCGTAGCGGCGGCCGTCGAAGCGACCTTCGGTCGAGGGGCCCGCCGCAAGCGCTGAGATCCTGTCGCGGGCAATCCGGCTGCTCTGTCAGGCTCGGCCTCTACACTGATATGTGCAGTAGTGCCGGTGACCAGCGCAGGAGGTGGGTGTCGTGACCGGGATGGCACGTGTTGGCCGGTACGGGTCCACCCGGGTCGAGCCGGCGTCGCTGTTCGATGTGACCGATCCGGCCGCCGCGCCGCCGCGCGATGCGCATGAGGTGTTGTTCCGGGCGCCGGTGTCGTTGTCGGTGATGCTCGACGGGATGACCGAGGCCGGACTGTCCGACGAGATCGACGCGTGGGGCCGCGCCTACAGCGAGTTGCTGAACCGGCTGCTGCGCGAAGTCCAGGAGTCGTGTGGTTGGGCCGGTGACCCGGAGCGGACATCGATCCTCTCGCCCGCCCGGCTGGAACTCGCCGGCGTGGTCGAGGCTCTGACCCCGGGCTTCGAGCAGGCCCGTTGGCACTGCCACGTCTATGTCGGTGCCATGGCGACCATCCTGGCAACGGGGGAGCGGGCCCCGGTCTCAGCCGAGTTCCTGCGCGAAGGCGTGCACGCGTCAGCTCATGCGTTCCACATGAACGAGCTGCGTGCCCTCGCCGAACAGGCGCTGGACGTTGCTTGGGGGCCGCCCCGCGAGGGCGCCACTGTGCGAGAGATCGTGGATCCGCCGTGGCACGAGTACATCGGAGATGATGACCGCGGCGTTTGCCCCGGCCCCTGGGAGGTCACAGGAACCCGGGTTCTGGCCGACGAGCGTTTCCTGCGGTTGGCTGCCGAGCAAGAGGCGCGACGCCGCGCTCAGCGGGAGGCCGGGCTTGGTCCCGACCAGGAGAAGCTGCGTGCGGCTGGCGCGGCCTACTGGGCCAGCATGGTGAGGGGTTAAGGACTCGGTCCCGCGCCCGTGCGCGAGCGGAGTTGCGGCCTGCCGCGCCGTGGCGCTATGCCTGGGCGAGCTAGTTAGTAGTCGTCGTCGATGTCGTAGCCGTAGTCGTAGTCGACGTCGTGGCCGTGGTCGAGGCCGCGGGTGTGCTGCTGCTGGCCGGGGATGGTGCGTTCGGCTTCAACGTCAAGCTGGTCCCGCTGTGCCCGACCGGTGTAGGCGTCGTGGATCGCGCGCTGCTGCTGGTCGCGGGCCCGCAGCGGCTCGGACCGGGCTCGCTGCAGCTCGCTGTCGCGGGTCGTCTGTCGCATGGTCTCGACGGCCTCCCGTACCCGGCTCGACGACTCACCGGTGCTGGCAGTGACCTCGGCGTCGCCCGTCTCCGGGGTCGCCGCCTCGCCCTGGCCGACGTGGCCCAGGTCGGTGTCGTGCTGTTCGGTGGTAGGCCCGACCGTAGGCTCTGCGGCCGGCGTGGTGGCGGGTTCGGTGGTGTCGGGCAGTTCGAGCTGCTCGCCGCGCTGATGGTCGGGCAGGGTGGTCTCGCGCCAGGCGGGCAGGTTGCGGCGTTCGAGTTCGACGGCGGCGGCCTGGTCGGCTTCGCGCAGCGGCGCGGTCTGTTCCCACCACTGCTGGCGGGCTTCGTACTCCCGTGTGAGGGCGTCGGCCTGTTCGGTGTAGGTCGCGGCGAGTTCCTGGTGGCGCTGCGCGGTGGCGAGCAGCTCGTCGCGGTCGCCCGCGGGCTCGGGGGCGTCGGCTTCGGCGCGGGTCAGCAGGGCGTCGTCGCGGATCTCCGCGGCGAGACGCCGGGTGGCGGCCAGGTCCTCGCCCACGGCGCGGGGGCCGTACTCGTCGGCCCGGTACAGCTCGAGCGCCCAGGCTTCCCGGGCCCGGTAGAGCTCGGTGGTGTCCTTCTGCTGCCAGGCCAGCGCGGTCGGATCGGGGTCGAGGGCCTCGGTGGCCTGGCGCCACAGGTTGTAGGCGAACGGCTGATCGGCCGGGGGCGCCTGGCCGAGGGAGGCCTGGTGGTCGGGGATGCCGCGGTACTCGCGGTAGGCGGCCACGAGCCCGGCACGCCGCTCCCAGTCGGCCCGGTCCTGCGCTGCGTCGGTCGGGTCGGGGACCTCGGGCAGTCGGTCGAGGGCCCACTGTGGGGGCTGGTGCGCGATCTCCGCGCCGAGGGTGTGCTGGCGCTCGAGCGCGACCGCCCCGAGCGCGTGGAGGTAGTCCCGAATCTCCCCGGGGGCGAGTGTGTCGGCCACGGTGGTCCAGTCCGCCTCGGCGACCCCGGTATCTGCGCCCCGTTCGGGTTCGCGCTTCTCGAGCAGCTGGCCGAGGCGCCAGTGCAGCACCTTCGACAGGGCATCGGCGTCGGTGAAGCTGCGCAT
>NZ_FOUY01000100.1 GCF_900115005.1 Pseudonocardia ammonioxydans
ACGCACGTCCTCCCCTGGGGGAAAACCGTGATCGCCGTGGGGGAATTACGTGATCGCGACACCCTCACACTGGGGGAATTTCATGATCGTCGACACCGGCGCGGTAGCCGGCCACCCAATCCAGATCATCGGCGAAGCCGCCCTGGGCCCGCCGGGCTGATATTTCGCGGGCCGGGACGGGACTCGGGCGCGTGTGCTCGGCGAAGCGCCGCCCGGCCTGTCCGCGGTGCACCGCAGCGGCCACCAGGCGCGCACCTACGGCACCAGCGCCGAGGCTCGACCCCGTTCTGCAGGACCCACCGGGCCGACGTAATCCCTGTTCACAACGTTCGCCACGTCCGGCCCCTGCCTGTGGTCGGCGGTGATTGCTGCGGGTCCACCGCCATCTGGGCCACCGGAAGCCCAGGCTTCATGCACGGCTCTAATCCCGTGTGTGTCAGCGATCGTCGGCGGCGACGATGGCCTCAGCGCGGTCGGTGGCACGGGCCAAGCGGTGATCGGTAGTCACGACCACGGTGTCGAGTTGGCTGGCCAACTCCACATAGAGAGCATCCAGCAGGCGCAGACGCCCGCGCCGGGCCCAGGCCCCGGGCAGCAAGGCGGTCAACGGGTGGCGCGTGAGCGGCATCGCGGCCACTGCGGCCACCGCCGCGTCCACCTCGTCAACGGTCAGCTCACCGGCGCGCTGGAGCCGGCCAAGCGCCGAGAGCACTTCGGCCTCACAGTGCGCCGGGGCGTGTAGCACGGTGCCCGACAGCCGCCGCGCGACAGCGGCGGCCAGCTCGGTACCGGCCAGCAGATCCACCACCACCGAGGCATCGACCACCACCATCCGATCGGCGACAGCCCGACCCCGCGACGCCGCCGACCTCGCCGGCGGACCTGTCGCGGACGCGGGCGGGCTCGCCTGCTCGGGCACGCTCACTCGCGAGCCCCGGGCTCGGGGTCGGCGTCGAACTCGGCGCGGGCGGCGTCGAGCGCGGCCGCCGCCGTCGTGTGGGCGACCGGTCGCCGCGGTGCCGGCAACTCGGCCAGCCACGTGTCGGTGGCCTGCCGGTCGAGCTCGGCGGCCAAGGCCTGCTGGGTCAACGCGGACACATTCAACGACTGTGCCCGTGCCCGGGCGGCCAACTCGTCCGGAACCCACACATTCAACCGAGCCATACACACACAATACACAACGGGGCGCGAGAGAATCCGGCGTCCCTGCGCTCCGGGTTGACGATCGCCCCGCTATGGATGTTGACCTCCGCTGACGGGTGTCGACGACGGCGTCAGCGAGCATGCAGACCAGAATCAGACACTTCGGTCGGTGGTGGTTGGCACGGTGGCGGCCTGATCGTGGCGGCGCCGCCGATGTAGCTGCGGCTGCCCGTGCGCTTTCGGCGAGAATCGGCGTGCGCCGATACCGGATCGGCGCCACCGCACTGTCCGACCGATCCATTGATGACGCTCATCAGGTCATCAAAACCCGCGCCGCCGCCGACCTGCCCGAGATCTGGTCCGGGCACAGCCTGCGCCGCGGCTGCGCCAAGCCTACGCCGCCGGAGTCGACGAACTGGCCATCATGCGCCACGGCCGCTGGCGCTCCGCCGCGGTCATGCGCACCCACATCGCCGAAGCCGACCGCCACCGGGCCCACAGTCCCATCACCGCCCTCGCCGACCCCACCACGCCCGACCCGCCCACGCGCCGGACCCGGCCACCACAGCACGAAAAGCCCTCGCCGCACCTCGATCCGGCGAACGTCCTCCGACCGCGCCCGCCGCCCCACACGCGGTACCCCGGGCTGCCTGGTCCGGTCAGCGGTCTGCTGGCGCGCCATCTCCGCGCGATCCGGACAGGCAGCGCAGCTTTCCTGGTCAAATGAAGGTGATGCGCGGTGGCCAGGGCGTCGGCGAGCAGTTGCCGCAACCCGGTCGCGGCGATCACCGACGAGACACCGACGCGGACACGGGTCGCGATCAGCGCGTTGCGGCCCTTCACATCGCTGTAGTCACGCCCGGCACCCTGCTCGGCGTCACCGAAGGTCTGCCCGACGGTGTCGTCGAGGTCAACGAACGCGAGCTGTCCGGCGCGGCCCAAGGTCGGGGTCGCGGTGACCACACGAGCCAGCGGCCGGGCGGCGACGGCATCGGGCTGGCGGACATGGCCGAAGCGCCACGCCCGGCCCGGCGTGAACTGCCCCACTCGACAAGAATACCCTTAGGGGGTATAGGTGTAGGGGTCATTTTCGCTTGAGCAATCGAGAGCAGGAGGGAAACCATGATCCACGTTGGTCGTGCCGCGGCTCGTCCGTAGCAAGAGCAGATCCAGCAGGTGCAGTCGATGCTCGACCGCCTGTAAGCCCCGAAGCCAGGCCGCTGCCGGCATCGCCCCCGGGCGTCGACAGCTCCCATCAGGCGTCCGGGGAACAGGGCAAGCCACACCGGCGCCGGATAATTCGCAGGTGCGGCCGCTGTCCTGACGACGCTCAGTGATCGGACACAGCCTCGGCCATCGACAGGCCGAGGCCGTGTACGGCGGGGACGGCGAAGATGCCGCCGCCCACCGACGAGCCCCGCCAAGGCGCCGATGATCGCCCTGAACACCGCGGCGAGCACGGCGACCGTCAGCATCTCCGGTCGCTCCGCATGGCAGCGCCGCGAAGGTCTCGGCCGGGGTGGGCCTCCACCAGTGCTGGTTGTCCCGGCGTCACCACCGGGGTGGCCCTACATCGAACAGGAGATCGCCATGACGACCCCTGTGCCCCCGGCATCCTCGCCGACCCGCCGTCCGGCCGCATCGGATCGACTCGGTCCGCTGCGCGGCGTCCAGCGTGGACTGGTCACCTGGCTGGCCGCCTACAGCGTCGCAGCGCTGCGGATCAGCCTGGGACTGGTCATCACCGGGTTCGGCGCCCTGAAGTTCATCCCCGGCGCCTCCCCGGCCGAAGCGCTGGCAGGCCGGACCACCGAGGCGCTGACCTTCGGCCTGGTCGGCGGCACCACCGCGGTCGTGGCCACCGCGGTCGTGGAGACCGTGATCGGGCTGAGCCTGCTGACCGGGCGGCTGCTCAAGGCCGCGATGGTGGGGATGGTCGGCTGGCTGATCGGGATCATGTCGCCGGTCGTGCTGTTCCCCGCCGAGATGTTCCCGGGTGGGCTGCCCACCCTGGCCGCCCAATACGTGCTCAAGGACATCATCCTGGTCGCCGCGGCCCTGGTCGTCACCGCCAACGTACTGGGCGCCCGGTTCGTGGCCCCGCCGCGCCGCACGGCATGACAGGTCGCGACACGACCAGGCGCCCGGACACCACACAATTTTCGACGTGAGGGTGGAACTGGAACCGGCAGGCGCCGAGCCCGGCGAGGATGAGGCTGCTGACGAGGAGGCGGACCTGGCGTCCAGCGCCCGCCAGGCGCGGCGACCTCGCCGCCGGCCGCGGTGCGGCACAACGCTGCCTTCGAGGACCTGCGCGCGGTCGACGACGACCAGCGGCGCGGCGGAAACACCCGCGGGGGGTGTGGCAGGATTGTCGGCCTGGTGAGCAACTTTGTCCGGATCACGTGCTGTGGTCGAAGCTGGGTCGGGCCGGACCGCGCGCACTGCTGTGGCCGCAATGGCGGCTGTGGGCACGTGTTCGACGACCCCGACTTGTGGGATGCCCACCGCGCCGGTGACGTGTGTCGGGATCCACACCAGCTGAGGCTGGTGCAGACCAAGAACGGAATCTGGGTCCGCGGCTGACACCACCCGGTGCCGCCTCGGGTGCCTGCTACGTTGCAGTGTGTGACGAGGTTGGTGGGGCGGCGAGTCACGCTGCGCGACCCGTCGCGATCGCGGCCCGGCCTCGTCGGCGTCGTGGCTGGGCCCACTAGCGCCGATCTGGACTACGCTCGCGAGGTCTACACCCCGCACGGCCTCGGCCCCGACCACGGGCAAGTCCTGGTGCGCTGGCAGCCCGACCAACCAGAGAAGGGCACCTGGCACTGGACTGGTGAGCTGCGCGAACTCGACTCGGCGGCGCACCCAGCAACGAGTGAATAACCGCCGGTACACCAACTGGCGGGCCGTCGCCTGTGATAGAGGATGACCACTTCCCAGCAGGGGCCCCGCGCTCCCCCAGCCACTCCCGGCGCGCCCCGAAGATCACACAGCGTCACGCTTCGTTACTCGGAACGGCTCAGTATCCGCCACCGCCGCCGACCACTGGAGACGTCACTGGTACGCCGCACTCCTCATGCTCGGAGACGGTTGATGCCTTGACAGCAGACGGCTACGAGTCCTCGATGATCGCGCAGACGGTGACAGGTTGTTCGTCGGTGCAGTCATCGGCCCGCTGACGCGTCTCGGCAAGGGTCGTGCGGAGGGCGAGGAGTTCGGCGACGGCGGAGTCGAGCTCGGCGATGCGGGCGTCGAGCAGGTCGCGGACCGTGGCACATGGAGGGATTCCGCCGCTGCGAATGGCGAGCACCTCGCGGATGTCGTCCAGGTGCAGGCCGAGGGTGCGGGCACGGCGGATGAAGGTCAGCAACTCGACGTCGTCCGGACTGTAGAGCCGGTAGCCGGCCGTGGTCCGCTCGGCTTCGGGCAGCAGGCCCTTGGCCTCGTACACCCGCATCGCCTTGCGGGTCAGGCCGGCCGCCCGGGCGGCGGGCCCGATGGTCAGCTGCTGTCGCGCCATGTCACGCCTCCTCCCTTTCTCCAGTGTTGATCCGGCCCCAGGGGCCGGGTTCTAGCGTCGCAGACGTACCGATCGAAACGCGAGAAAAGAGGTGATGACCATGCCGTTCCGCGAGGGTGAGGTCTTCCGCTGCCCGGATGCCGACTGCGGGTGCGAGCTGACCGTGACCAAGGCGGCTCCGCCCGCCTGCACGGGCCCGCCGGACGCCCCGACGTGCTGCTGCGGCAAGACCATGGTCAAGAACTCCGCGTAGGGGTACTACGATGCCGAGCGGGGGCCATCCCGGTGGTGTTCCCCCCCGTGCCACCGGGATGGCCGTCGTGCGTCCCCGCCGGCCTACGCGGCGGCGTTGTCGTCGAGGATGGCCCAGACAGCGGAGCGGGGTCCTGCGGCGTTAGTTGGCCCCGCGTGGGACGCGGGTGGGTGGTGCGGGTGGGACCAGGAGCACCGGGCGATCGCTGGCGCGTAGCAGGCCGTGGGACACCGAGCGCCCGCGCAGCAGTCGGGTGAGGCGTTCGCCGGGGGTCTCACCGTGGGTGCCGACCACGCTGCACAGGGCGTTGTGCTCGGCAGCCAGGCGGCAGAGCAGGGCGACGGGGTTGCCCTGGGTGGCGTAGTAGGTCCAGGGGACCCCGGCCGCGGTCAGGACGGTGTCCACGCGGTCGCGTTCCTCGGCCAGGGTGGCGCGGGCATCGTCTTCCCAGGTCGACGAGTCCGGGTCGACGGGATAGTCGATCAGGTCGATGGTGTGGACGGTGTGCACTGCGGCGCCCAGACGGGCGGCGAGATCGGCCGCGGTGATCAGCGCGTGGTCAGCGACCTCGTCGTGGGCGTAGCCGGCCACGATGCTGACCTGCCCCTGCCCGCTGGCGCCGGGTTGGCCGTCCAGGCGCACCGTCTGCCCCTCGCCGGGTTCCGATTCGCGGGGGCTGCCCATCGTCGACCTCCTTGGGACGGGCCGCGGACGCGGCCGGTGGTTAGAGCTGGGCGAGGGCGAGGCCGAGCAGCAGGCCGGTGGCCGCGGCGCCGAATCCGGCCAGGACGCTGCCGGCCGCGTTGAGCACCGCCAGGGTGCGGGCCTCGTTGGCGGCCAGGGCGCGGGTCTCGTAGCCGAAGGTGCTGTAGGTGCTCAACGCGCCGCAGAACCCGGTACCCACGAGTTCTGGAACCCAGCCGGCGGTGTGCCCGGTGAGAGCGAGCCCGGCCAGCAGGCCGAGCACCGCGCAGCCGACGACGTTGACGGTGAAGGTGCCCCAGGGAAACAGGGAGCGGTGGCGCGCTTGCACGGCCTGGTCGAGCAGGTAGCGCAGCGGCGCACCCACCGCGGCGCCGAGCACCACCCAGACCGCGCTCACCGCAGGCTCCGGCCGTGCTCGCACTCGCCCGCCCGGCCCCGGCGGCGGCGGGTGTCGACGCGACGGGCAAGGCCATGGATCATGCCGGTGAGGCTGGCCGCTGCCGTGACCGCGGCCACCGCGGCCAGCAGCGTGCCCAGCAGATAGGCCAACGCCAGCCCCGGCCGGGCGGCCCGGGCCAGGTCGAGGGCCTCGACGGCGTAGGTGGAGAAGGTGGTGAACCCACCGAGCACCCCGACCCCGAGCAGGGGGCGGACCAGCCGGTGGGCGTGGACCACGTCGGTGATCACGACCATCAGCACCCCGATCAGGGCGCAACCGACCACGTTGATCCCGAACGTCGTCCACGGAAATCCGCCGGACGGCGTGGGCCAGAGCTGCCCGGCGCCATAGCGGGCCAGCGCACCCAGCGCACCGCCGGCGGCGATCACGGCCACCGTGTCCAGCTGGGGCCTGGGCGATCTCGCGATGGGTGCGTCGGCGCCCTCAACGGCCTGATCGAGTGTGTCGATATCCGGGTCGACCGCCTCGCCGGCCACCCGGCCGGCGGTGTCGTGCTCGGGCTGAACCGACTCTTCAGGTGCTGGCACCGCTTCGACCTCAACTCCCTGCCCGCAGGCCACGACAACACTCGTGGGGGCAGGAACCATTGGCCGCCAGCCCTCAGGCCGAGGGCGGGCTGCGGTTGGGACCGGCGAGTTCCACCACCGGACACCACGACCGCGGTCGTGGTGCGCTGCACATCCTAAACCGTCACCGCGTGGGGCGCCGCCGTACACCGACATCTCAACGCCGGTCATCGAGACCGGCTACGCCATCATCGTCAGCGGCGGCAGCCAGCGTGGCAGTAGCTACGGTCACCCCTTCTGAAACAACGCCGGATGCCACCAGTTCGGGCGTAGCTCGTGCGTCGTGACGAGGCTGTGCCGGGCGGTGCCGATCGGAGACGACACCGCCCGGGGAAGAGCGCCGATCTGGGACAACGCACGGCGGTCAGGTGGACTTGGGGTCGTCGTCGGGCATGGATTCCTTGCCGACCTCGTGCGCCAGCACTTCGGTGGGGTGGGCCTTCCCGCCGACGTGCGCCTCGGCCCGGGCACGCGCGACCAGGTGTGGGTAGTGCAGGTCGAACGCCGGGCGCTCGGAACGGATCCGGGGCAGCTCGGTGAAGTTGTGCCGCGGCGGCGGGGACGAGGTCGCCCACTCCAGCGAGTTGCCGAAGCCCCACGGGTCGTCGACGTCGCAGACCCGGCCGAACCGGTAGCTCTTGAACACGTTGTAGATGAACGGCAGCGTCGAGGCACCGAGGATGAACGCGCCGATCGAGGAGATCGTGTTCAGCGTGGTGAACCCGTCGGAGGGCAGGTAGTCGGCGTAGCGGCGCGGCATGCCCTCGTTGCCCAGCCAGTGCTGCACCAGGAACGTCAAGTGGAACCCGACGAAGGTCAGCCAGAAGTGGATCTTGCCGAGGGTCTCGTCCAGGAACCGGCCGGTCATCTTCGGGAACCAGAAGTAGATGCCGCCGAAGGTCGCGAACGCGATCGTGCCGTAGAGCACGTAGTGGAAGTGCGCCACCACGAAGTAGGTGTCTGATACCTGCCAGTCCACCGGCGGCATCGCGAGCAGGACGCCGGTCAGCCCGCCGAACAGGAACGTGGTCAGGAACCCGAGCGCGAACAGCATCGGGGTCTCGAAGGTGATCTTGCCGCGCCACAGCGTGCCGATCCAGTTCACGAACTTGATCCCGGTCGGGATGGCGATCAGGAACGTGGTGAAGGAGAAGAAGGCCAGCAGCACCGCGCCGGTGGCGTACATGTGGTGCGCCCACACCGCGACCGACAGTGCTGCGATCGCCATGGTCGCGAAGATCAGGCCCTTGTAGCCGAAGATCGGCTTGCGGGCGAACACCGGGAAGATCTCCGAGACGATGCCGAAGAACGGCAGCGCCACGATGTAGACCTCGG
>NZ_FOUY01000098.1 GCF_900115005.1 Pseudonocardia ammonioxydans
CACTGCGCGGGTGATCGACGGGCACGCCCACGTCGACCCGGAGGGAGCACGTCAACGTGTCTGACACCGTCACCGCTGTTGCCCGCAGTCCGATCCGCCCGCTCGACCCGGTCGAACGCGACGGGTGGGAGATCAGTGCCCGGCGCAGCACCGCCGGGCTGACCCTGGCCGACCAGTCCCCCCTGGCGAAGATCAGTGTCCGGGGCCCGTTCGACGGCGCCCTGCGCGAGGTCCTCGGGACCCGCTTCGGGCGCGCCACCCGCACCGAGCGGGCCGGGACCCCGGTCCTGGCGGTCGGCGCCGGCCCGGGGGAATGGCTGGTACTGGGCCCGCCCGGCACCGCGAACGCCCTGCACACCGACCTCGACACCGCCACCCGTGCCACCGGGGAGTTCGTGTCGGTGCTCGACCTGACCCACGGCCGGGCCCTGATCCGCCTGCGCGGCCGGCACACCGCCACCGTGTTGAACAAGCTCTGCGGCATCGACCTGCACGACCAGTCCACCCCCGACGGGGCTGCGCTGCGCACCTCGGTGGCCGGACTGGCCACCGACCTGATCCGCGACGACGGACCCGCCCCCGCGGACCCGTCCTACCTGTTACACGTCGAACGCTCGAGCGGGCAGTACCTGTTCGACGTCGTCCTCGACGCAGGCGCCGAGTACGGCATCGAGGTCACCGGGCCGGGGCCCGACGCCTGAGGTTCGCCGACAGCTGCGTCAGCGCAGTCCATCCATCGGCCGGAGGTAACCCATGCCGAGCGCACGGAGCATTGAGGAGTTACGTGTAGAACATCGGAACCGGCAGGTCAGATGGGGTTTCATCTGGGCCCTCTGGTGTGCGGTGCTCTGGGGTGCCTGGTACGTGCCCGGCACGGTGATCTACGAGGTGGAACCGTTCGTCGGCCTGGCGGACAACTACCTGCTGGCCGCGCTGGTGATCACCATCCTGAACGCGATCGCCGTCCTGCTGGCCATGTTCGTGTGGACGGGTGCCCTCGGGAAGATCGGTGACTACGGCCGGACGCTGATGCAGCCGCGGATCTCGCGGTGGTACCTGCCGGCCGGCGTCGCCGGGATGCTCGCGATCTTCGGGTCGATCCTGGCCATCGCCTATGTCGGCACGGCGTTCGCCGCGGTCGCGGCGCTGCTCTACCCGATCGTCGGTGCGTTCGCCGCACGCGCCTGGTACGGCGAGACGATCACCAAGCGGGCCGCGCTCGGCATCGCCGTGATCGTGCTGGGCGGTGTCGTGATCTTCGCCCCCGGCATCCTCGGCGAGATCACCGGCGCGGGCGGCGGCGGCTGGCTCGGCTACCTCGGCGGCCTCATGGCGATCGTGGGCTGGGGCCTGGAAGGGGCCATCGCCGGGCGGGCGCTCGACGTCAGCGATCCCGACATCGGCCTCCCGCTGCGCTTCACCGCCGAGGTGGCGATCTGGCTCGTCATCGCGGTCCCGCTCGCCTCGATCCTCGCCGGCGGGGCGTTCTGGGCGGCGGTCGGCGCGTCCCTGACCTCGGGCCCGGTGCTGCTGCTGATGCTCCTGCTGGGGCTCACGTTCGGGTTCTGCTACGTGTCCTGGTACAAGTCGTTCCCGCTGATCGGGGTCGGTCGCGGGCAGGCCATCGCCGCGCTGTACGGGCCGCTGGCCCTGGTCTGGCTCTACGTGTTCACCCTCGAGCCGCCGGGGATCCAGTTCGCCGTCGGCGCCGTCATCGCCGTCGTCGGCAGCTTCATCCTGTTCACCGAGCGCCGCGACGTCCTCGAGGTCATCCGCTCCGTGCCCAGCAGGCACCGGGCGCCACTCACCACGGACGGGACGGACTGATGGCTCGCGTGCACATCAAGGGATACGTCCTGCAGAAGCTGCTGGCCGACGGCCCGCTGTGGGACCACGAGGTCGTCGCGGCCGTCGAGCAGGAGTACGGGCTCTCCGGCGCGTACTGGGCGGGCACCGTCCGGCTGACGCTCACCGACCTCTACTCGGGCGGCCTGCTCGACGAGGTCGGGGCCGACGTCGACCCGGCCCGCAGTACCGACGGGGAGAAGCTCACGCTCCGGTACCAGGTGAACGGATTCGGCCGTGAACGCATGATCCAGTCCGGGCTGCTGGCGGTGGCGAGATGACCGGCGGTGGCGAGATGAGGAGGAACGGCGATGAGTGAGTGGTACGCGTACCCGGCGGGTCCGATCCTGGCGACGATCCTGTTCATCGTCCTGCCACTGATCGCGCTCTACCAGGCCCGCACGTTCGTCCGGAAGCTCTGATCCCCTCCGTCCCGGCGGGAGCCGGCCGGGTCGTGCAGGAACCTGTGAAGGAGGCGAGTCGCATGACAGTACCGACCGACCGCAGGCCGGACCGTCGACGCCTGCTGCTGCCCGGCCTGCTCTCGCCGGAACCGGGACTGGAGACCTACTGGGTCCGCGCCGGCGGCCTGACCGGTGTCCGGCTGGCCGCCGGGGACGAGCTCACGGTCGTCGACCTGGAGGGACGCCAGGTCGCCGAGCTGACGACCCTGCGCCCGGCCGGCACGACGCAGCCGGTGCTCGAGCTCGTGCCGGACGGACCGGCCACGGTGCTGCGCTCGGTCGTGGCGCGGAGTACCCGGATCGCCGATCCGGTCGTGGCCCACCTCGTCCGCAACGGTCTCGACCCGACCCGGCTGGAGGCGGCCCGGCTGTTCGGGGAGTGGTCGCCGGCCGGGGCGACCGAGCGGTTCGTCGCGCAGGCCCCGGGAACGGTGGTCGTCGCCGCACCCGGCCACGAGATGCGCCTCGACGCGGCCGAGGCGAACCCGCCGTCGGACCTGCTGATCGAGCTGCGGCGGGCGCGGCGCGGCATGGTGCCGCCCCCGCCGCTGCCGGAACCGCTGGCCGAGCCGGTGCTGGACTTCCGGGTGGACCGTGCGAGCGCGCGGAGCTATGAGGTGAAGGCCGGCCAGTACATCCAGATCATCGACGTCGAGGGCCGGCAGTGCTCGGACTTCCTGGCCTTTCACTCCCACCGGCTGCAGGAGGGGATCGAACGGGGGCTCGACTCGACCGCGACCCGGTACTTCATGGGCCAGGCCTACCCGCAGCCCGGCCTGCACGGGAAGTTCTACGACCCGGACATGCAGCCGCTGGTCGAGGTCGTGCAGGACACCGTGGGCCGCCACGACACGTTCGGGCTGGCCTGCAACGCCAAGTACTACGAGGACATGGGCTACCCGGGCCACGTCAACTGCACGGACAACTTCAACGCCGAGCTCGGTGGGTACGGCATCGCCCCGCGGGCCGGCTGGCCCGCGCTGAACCTGTTCTACAACACCGCCTTCGACGGGCAGAACCAGCTGGTCTTCGACGAGCCGTGGTCACGTCCCGGGGACTACGTGCTGATGCGCGCCGGCACCGACCTCGTCTGCGCGTCCTCCGCGTGCCCGGACGACGTCGACCCGTCGAACGGCTGGGTCCCGACCGACGTCCACGTCCGGGTCTACGACGCCGAACGGAAGTTCTCCATGGCCATCGCGCACCGTGTCACCCCGGACCAGCCGGCGAAGCTGACCAAGAAGACCGCGTTCGCGGACCGCACCTCCGCGCTCACCCGGCAGTTCGTCGAGTACCGCGGGTACTGGCTGCCCGCGAGCTTCGACGGCCACGGCCCGCAGGAGGAGTACTGGGCCTGCCGGGAACGGGCCGCGGTCATGGACCTCTCGCCGCTGCGCAAGTTCGAGGTGCTCGGGCCGGACGCCGAGGCGCTGCTGCAGTACGGCGTCACCCGCAACATCCGCAAGCTCTCGCACGGGCAGGTCGTCTACTCCGCGGTCTGCAACGAGACCGGCGGCATGATCGACGACTGCACGGTGTTCCGGCTCGGCGACACCAACTTCCGGTTCGTCTGCGGCGACGAGTACACCGGCACCTGGCTGCGCGAGCAGGCCGAGCGGCTCGGCCTGGACCGGGTGTGGGTCAAGCACTCCACCGACCAGCTGCACAACATCGCCGTGCAGGGCCCGGCGAGCCGAGACCTGCTGCGCGAGCTGATCTGGACGCCGAACACCCAGCCCTCGTTCGCCGACCTGACCTGGTTCCGGTTCGCGATCGGGCGGCTGCGCGACCACAACGGCATCCCGATCCTGGTCTCGCGCACCGGGTACTCCGGCGAGCTGGGCTACGAGCTCTGGTGCCACCCCGACCACGGGAACGAGCTCTGGGACGCGGTCTGGGCGGCCGGGCGTCCGTACGGGATGCTCCCGCTCGGGCTGGACGCGCTGGACATGCTGCGGATCGAGTCCGGCCTGGTCTTCGCCGGCTACGACTTCACCGACCAGACCGATCCGTACGAGGCCGGGGTCGGGTTCACCGTCCCGCTCAAGTCGAAGGAGGACGACTTCTCCGGGCGGGAGGCGCTGCTCGCCCGGAAGGCGAGCCCGCAGCGCACGCTGGTCGGGCTCGAGCTCGAGGGCAACGAGCCGGCGGCGCACGGGGACTGCGTGCACGTCGGCCGGTACCAGGTCGGGGTCGTCACGAGCGCCACCCGCTCGCCCGTCCTGCGGACGAACATCGCGCTCTGCCGGATGGCGGTGGAGCACGCCGAGATCGGCACCGACGTCGAGATCGGAAAGCTCGACGGCCACCGCAAGCGCATCCCTGCGCGCGTCGTGCGGTTCCCGTTCTACGACCCGGACAAGGAGCGGCCCCGCTCCTGAGCGGGGTCTCGATCGAGGTGAGGGATGAGCAGATGACACGACGAGTGGCGATCATCGGGGCCGGGCCGAGCGGCCTGGCGCAGCTGCACGCGTTCGAGCAGGCCCGCGCGGCCGGCGCGGACGTCCCCGAGCTCGTGTGCTTCGAGAAGCAGAGCGACTGGGGCGGTCTGTGGAACTACACCTGGCGCAGCGGCCTCGACGAGCACGGCGACCCGTGCCACGGCAGCATGTACCGCTACCTGTGGTCGAACGGTCCCAAGGAGTGCCTGGAGTTCGCCGACTACACCTTCGAGGAGCACTTCGGCCGCCCGATCCCGTCGTTCCCGCCCCGCGCGGTCCTCGAGGACTACATCCTGGGCCGGGCGAAGAAGTCGGGCGTGCGCCGGCACATCCGGTTCGACACCGCCGTGCGCTGGGTCGACCACGACCCGCAGAGCGACACGTTCCGGCTGACGGTCGAGGACCTCGAGCAGGGCGTGAGCCGGGACGAGGAGTTCGACCACGTCATCGTCGCCACCGGGCACTTCTCCATCCCGAACGTGCCGTCCTACCCGGGGTTCGAGCAGTTCCCGGGGCGGATCCTGCACTCGCACGACTTCCGCGACTCCCAGGAGTTCACCGGCAAGGACATCCTCGTCGTCGGCAGCAGCTACTCGGCCGAGGACATCGCCCTGCAGACGCGCAAGTACGGCGCGAAGTCGGTCACGATCAGCTACCGGAGCGCCGCGATGGGCTTCCCGTGGCCCGAGGGCATCGACGAGGTCCCCGGCATCGACCGCGTCGAGGGACGCACCGTCACCTTCGTCGACGGCACGACCCGCGACGTCGACGCGATCATCCTGTGCACCGGCTACCGGCACCACTTCCCGTTCGTCGCCACGCCGCTGCGGCTGGTCACGGCGAACGTGCTCTACCCGCCGGACCTGTACAAGGGCATCTTCTGGACCGCGAACCCGAAGATGATGTACCTGAGCATGCAGGACCAGTACTACACGTTCACGATGTTCGACGCCGAGGCGTGGTACGCCCGCGACGTCGTGCTCGGCCGGATCACGCTGCCGGGACGTGCCGAGATGGACGCGGACATCGCGGCCTGGCGGGCCCGCGAGGCGGCGCTCGACGGGCCGATGGACGACATCGACTTCCAGGCCGACCACATCGCCGACCTCCTCGCCGCCGTCGACTACCCGGCCTTCGACCTGGACCTCACCCGGGAGCAGTTCAAGACCTGGGAGCACCACAAGACGGAGAGCATCGTGGGCTACCGGGACCGGGCGTTCTCCTCGCCCTGCACCGGGACCCCGGCGCCGATCCACCACACCGCGTGGTGGGAGGCGCTCGACGACTCGCTGCCGACGTTCCTCGACCAGCGCGAGACGACCTCGGCGTCCTGACGCACTTCGCTGCGGACCGTGTCCGCGAGATTGGGTGATCGACACATGCTTCCCGAGAAGTCCCGTTACGTCGTCATCGGTGCCGGGATCCACGGCCTCACGACCGCGTGGCACCTGGCCCGCGGGCTGGCCGCGAGCGGCCGCGGCGACGGCACGGACGTCCTGGTGGTGGACAAGAGCGGCGTGGGCGCCGGTGCGTCCGGCGTCGCGTGCGGCGTCATCCGGAACAACTACTTCCAACCGGCGATGCGCAAGCTGATGGCGCACTCGGTCGAGGCGTGGGAGCGGCACGCCGAGGATCTCTCGTACCACGGTGTGGGCTACATCCAGCTCGCGCCGGACTCGATGGCCGACGACGTCCGCCAGATCGCCCGCGAACAGAACGAGATCGGGTACGAGTCGGTCCTGGTCGAGGGGGCCGACGAGTGCCACGCCTACATGAAGGAGATCTTCTCCGACTGGCAGGCTCCGGGGATCTCGATCCTGCTGCACGAGAAGCGCGGGGGGTACGCCAACAACACCCGCTCGCTGGCCGGGCTGGAGGCGAAGGCCCGCGCGGCCGGCGTCCGGATCGAGACCGGGGTGACGGTCACCGGGCTCGAACGGGCGGGGGAGCAGGTCTCCGCCGTCGTGACCGACCAGGGCAGCGTCGCCTGCGAGGCGGTGGTGGTGGCGGTCGGCCCCTGGGTGCGCGACATCTGGTCGATGCTCGACCTGCCGACCCACATCACCGTCCGCGACACCGCGGGCCGGGACCACCCCGACCAGCCGATGTGGACGTACTGGGCGCTGCAGGAGGGCACCCTCGAGGTCGATCCGCAGGAGTTCACCGACAACCGCGGCGGGTTCCCGCCGGTGGTGCACGTCGACTCCGACGCCCCGCTGTACGACGACGAGGACGGGTCACTGGTCACCGACCAGCTGTGGGGGATCTACTACAAGCCGGACTTCCACTTCGGCGGTGTCCAGGGCGGGGCGTCCCCGCAGCGGATCGACCGCCCGGCGGGCGAGGTGGCAGTGGACCCGTACGGGCCGGCGAGCCCGGAGTTCGTGGTCGACGACTCGTTCGTGCGCATGTGGACCTCCGCGCTGGCCGCGTGCCACAAGCGGTTCCAGAACAAGCGCGGCGTCTACTCGAAGGAACCCTCCGGCGGGATCGGTGCGTTCACCCCGGACAGTTTCCCGGTGTTCGACACGTTCCGCGGCAACACCTACGTCATCGCCGACGCCAACCACGGCTACAAGATGCTCGGTGTCGGTGAGCTGGTGGCCGCCGAGCTGCTCGGCGAACCGCAGGAACTGCTGGCGCCGTTCCGCTTCGACCGGTACCGCACCGGTGACCTGCACCCGACCAGCCATTCACCGTTCCCCTGGAGCTGACGGATCCCCTGGAGCTGACGGAGACGAGAGAAGGATCTGTGCGATGAACGAGGTGAGTTCGGGTCTGCCGGATTCGGCGGTGGTGGCCCCCGACCGGCGCAGTCATTGGGCGCGGGACGGGGCGTTGCACGACCACGGCCGGTTGTTGATGTCGTGTCAGGACGGTCCGGGGATCGTGGCGTCGGTGACGGCGTTCCTGCACGAGCGGGGTGCGAACATCGTGCACGCCGATCAGAACTCCACCGACCCCGAGGGTGGGAAGTTCTTCCAGCGGATCGTGTTCCACCTGCCGGATCTGGTGGAGCGGCTGCCGGGGCTACGCCGGGAGTTCGGTGAGCAGGTGGCGGGCCGGTTCGCGATGGGGTTCCAGATGAACGCCGCCGAGGTGCCCAAGCGGGTGGCGTTGTTCGTGTCGCGGTTCGATCACTGCCTGCTGGATCTGTTGTGGCGGTGGCGGCGCGGGGAGCTGCCGGTGGAGATCGTGCAGGTGGTGTCGAACCATCCGGACCTGGAGAAGGACGTGGCCGGGTTCGACGTGCCGTACGCGCACATCCCGGTGACCCGCGAGAGGAAGGCCGAGGCCGAGCAGCAGCAGCTCGAGCTGCTGGCCGGGCGGGTCGATCTGGTGGTGCTGGCGCGTTACATGCAGGTGCTCAGCGGGGACTTCCTGGGCCGGGTCGGGGTGCCGGCGATCAACA
>NZ_FOUY01000045.1 GCF_900115005.1 Pseudonocardia ammonioxydans
GCCGACCCCGCACCGATTCTCATCCTTCAAGGCGGCCAGCGGTAGCGGCCATGGGGTCTCTGACCGCGAAAACCACTCACGGGCGGCGGAGCCGCTCACTCGTCGGGGTCGGCGAACGCCCTGCCGAGCTCGCGGGAGAGTGCGAGGGCGCGGCGCGCCCCGGTCGGGGACGCCCCGGCGAGACCGCAGGCGGGGGTCGGGACGGCGAGGCGGGCGAGTCGCCGGCGGTCGAACCCGAGCCGGTCGGCCAGGTCGTAGCCGGCTCGGGCGAGGTCGCCGACGACCGGCTCGCGGGCGGGTGCGGTGCCGGGCAGCAGCCCGAGCAGCAGCGGGACACCCTCGTCCCAGGTCTCGCCGATCGCGTCGAGCAGGCGGGCCTCGGCGGTCGCGCCGGTGAAGGTGGGGCGGGTCGCGTCGATCCCGACGGCGGCCGCGCCGGCCGCCGCGAGCAACCGGATCGGCGGCCGGTCCGCACAGCAGTGCACGACGACCGGTGCGTCGATCCCGCCGATCAGCTCACGCAGCAGGTCCTCGGCGTCCGGGGCCGGCACGGTGCGCACGGTGCCGTACCCGGAGGCGGTCGGCAGGGACCCGGCGAGCACGGCGGGCAGTCCGGGTTCGTCGAGCTGGACGACGACCGTGGCCCCGGTCCGCTCCGCGACCTCCGCGACGTGGGCACGGAGGCCCTCGCCGAGGCTCGCGGTGAACTCGCGGACGGCGCCGCGGTCGGTGAGCACCCGGTGCCCGGAGGCCAGCTCGACCGACGCGGCGAGCGTCCACGGACCGGCGACCTGGACCTTGACCCAGTCCGGGCGGATCCGGTCGCAGGCGTCGTCGAAGGCGTCGAGGTCGGCGGCCATGAGGTCGCGGGACCGGCGCAGGTCGCGGCCCGGCCGGGCGGTGACCCGCCAGGCGGTCGGGACGACCTCGACGGCGAGGTCGACCAGCAGGCCGGCGGTGCGGCCGATCAGGTCCGCCCCCACCCCGCGGCCGGGGAGCTCGGGCAGCGCCGGGAACTCCGGGGTCTCGCCGGTGACCAGCGCGGACGCCTCCCGCGGGTCCGTACCGGGCAGCGACCCGACACCGGTGCCGATGCCCTCGGGCCACAGCTCGCGCGGGCCGGTCGGCTCGTCCGGCTCGTCGCTCACGACCTCGATCCGGGGCTCGGGCGGCCGGGTCTCGCCGGGACGGACGTCGCCCAGCCCGGCAGCGGCGAGCGCGGCGGCCAGCGGGTCCTCAGAACTCACCCGGCCAGTCTCCCCCGTGCCCGCCGCGGGCGGATCCCTGGGGCCGCGCTCACGGGTGCAGCACGAACACCGGGTGCCGGTGCGCGGCGGCGGCCAGCTCGTCGTCGGAGGAGTCCGGGCCGACACCGTCGAAGAAGGCGCCGACCTCCCAGGCCCAGCGCCGCAGGTACGCCCGCAGCACCGGGACGGTCTCGGCGGACGCGGTCAGCTCGGTGGCCGCGACCCGCTCGGACCGACGGCCGACGGTCAGCGTCGCCTCGCCCGCCACCCGCAGGTTGCGCACCCACTGCGTCTCACCGCGGGCGGCGACGAGGTAGCGGGCGCCGCCGTGGCTCAGCGGGTTGACCGGCACCGTCCGGACGGCGCCGGAGCGCCGCCCGCGGACCCCGAGGACGGCTGCCCCAGCGAGCGGGACGCCGAGCCGGGTCAGGCCGGCCACCAGCGGGTTCAGCACGTGACGGGTGATCCGTCCGGGAGCGAGGTAGTGATTGCCAGAGCGCTGCTTCGTCATGAGAGCAGTGTTCACGATTGTCCGTGGAATGGCAAGAGCAGTGCTCTCGCGAGCCCGTCGGGAACAAAGTAGTTGAACGTTCAGTTATACGAGATGACAGCGGTGACCACCGCGGAGCGAGTGGGACGGCCCCGATGAGCGGGGCGGGGAAGGGTGAGAGCGATGACCGGCCGGAGCGCCTACAACGCCTATCGGGAGCGGCGCACGCTGGATCGGATCCAGTCCGTGGCGGACGCCCGGGACCTGGCGCGGCGCCGGGTACCGGCGAGCGTGTTCCAGATGTTCGAGGCCGGGTCGGGCTCCGACATCACGGCCCGGCGCAACGAGGAGGTCTTCTCCGAGGTCCTCTTCCGCCCGCGCAACGCGGTCTCGCTGCCCGAGCACGACATCTCCACGACCGTGCTCGGACACCGGATCTCCATGCCGCTGATCGTGTCCTCGGTGGGCTTCCTCGGCGTCGCGCACTCCGACGGCGAGGCCGGCGTCGGAGTGCCACCGGCTCGGCCGGCACGATCCAGTTCGTCTCCGGGGTGACCACCACCCCGATCGAGAAGATCATGGACAACGCCGACGGGCCCGTCTTCTACCAGCTGTACTACGTCGGCGGCCGGGACGCCTCGGCCCCGATCATCGAGCGGGTGAAGCGGGCCGGGGTCGAGGGGCTCGTCCTCACCGTGGACACGCCCACCATCGCCCGTCCCAAGGACCTGCTCTGGACCCAGCGGCGCGCGGTACCGACCGACGTGTCCCTGCGGGAGCTGCTGAGGTTCGCACCGCAGGTCGTCACCCGGCCCGGCTGGGCGTGGGACATCGCCCGGGCCAACGGCGTGCAGCTGCCGGACATTGCGATGGCGCTGCGGCCGGACGGCTCACCGATGGGCTTCTGGGAGGGCATCGGCAAGATCTACGAGCAGACCCCGGCGTGGGAGGACCTGCCCTGGATCCGCCGGCACTGGGACGGCCCGATCGTGCTGAAGGGGATCCTCACGGTCGAGGACGCCGAGCGGGCGGCCCGTGAGGGCGTCGACGCGATCGTCGTGTCCAACCACGGCGGCAACGTGCTCGACGGGTCGGTGCCCACCCTGCCGCAGCTCCCCCGGATCGTCGACGCCGTCGGGGACCGGGTCGAGGTGCTGCTGGACTCCGGTGTCCGCCGGGGCACCGACGTGCTGAAGGCGGTCTCGCTCGGCGCCCGGGCCGTGCTGCTCGGGCGGGGCTACGTCTACCCGCTGATGGCCGCGGGCGAGCCGGGCGTGCGGCACATCCTGGAGCTGTTCCGGCGCCAGATCGGTGAGGGCCTGGCCTTCCTCGGCGCGGAGTCGCTGCACGAGCTCGACCGCTCGTTCCTCGACGTGCCGGCCTCCTGGGCGAGTATGACGGGAGAGCCGGCGCTGTCGCGGTAGGGAGCCGGCGGCGTTCGGGGGCGGCCCCGGACGGTCAGTGCGTGGCCGCGACCGTCGCCGAGCCGAGCACCACGTCACCGTCCTCGCACGGCCGGTAGAACGCCACCGCCTGCCCCGGCGCGACCCCGCGCAGCGGCTCGGACAGCACGACCGTCACCCCGTCGTCCGACGGGGTGACCTCGGCCGGGGCGGTGCCGCCGTGCGCCCGCACCTGGGCGACACAGCCGAAGGGGGCCTCCGGTGCGACCCCGGAGGCCCACACCGGGGTCCGCGCGCTGATCGAGGTCACGTCGAGTGCGGAGTCCGGGCCGACCCGGACGGTGCCGTTGACCGGCTCGATCCCGAGCACGTAGCGGGGGCGGCCGTCGGCGGCGGGCCGGTCGATGCCGAGGCCCTTGCGCTGCCCGACGGTGAACCCGTGCACGCCGTCGTGGGTGCCGAGCACCTCGCCGGAGGCCGAGTCGACGACGTCGCCGGGGCGCGACCCCAGCTGCTCGCGCAGGAAGCCCTGCGTGTCGCCGGTGGGGATGAAGCAGATGTCGTGGCTGTCCGGCTTCCCGGCCACCCGCAGCCCGAGGCGTGCGGCCTCCTCGCGGATCTGCGGCTTCGGGGTGTCACCGATCGGGAACATGGCGTGCCGCAGCTGGTCGGCCCGCAGCACCGCGAGGACGTAGGACTGGTCCTTGTCGGCATCGGCCGAGCGGCGCAACCGGGGCACCGAGGGGTCCAGGCGGGCGTAGTGACCGGTGCAGACGGCGTCGAACCCGAGCGCCAGCGCCTTGTCCAGCACCGCCGCGAACTTGATCTTCTCGTTGCAGCGCAGGCACGGGTTCGGGGTCTCACCGGCGGCGTAGGCGGCGACGAAGTCGTCCACCACGTCGCGGGTGAACTCCTCCGACAGGTCCCACACGTAGTACGGGATGCCGAGCAGGTCGGCGGCACGCGCGGCGTCGGACGCGTCCTCCCGCGAGCAGCAGCCGCGGGACCCGGACCGCATGGCGTCGCGGGTGCGGGACAGCGCCAGGTGCACCCCGACGACGTCGTGGCCCGCGGCGACGGCCCGCGCGGCCGCGACCGCGGAGTCGACGCCGCCGCTCATCGCAGCGAGGACCCGCACGGCTCAGCCCGTCACCGCGGCAGGGGCCCCGCGGCCGGCCCGCCGGGCACGTTCCACGACCGAGCCGATCGCGCCGCCCAGGGCGGCCACGTCGTCACGGGTGCTGGTGTGCCCGAGCGAGAACCGCAGTGAGCCGCGGGCGGTGGACTCGTCGGCGCCCATCGCGAGCAGCACGTGGCTGGGCTGCGCGACGCCCGCGGTGCACGCGGACCCGGTCGAGCAGTCGATGCCGTTCGCGTCGAGCAGCATCAGCAGGCTGTCGCCCTCGCACCCGGGGAACGACAGGTGCGCGTTGCCGGGCAGCCGGCCCGGCCCGCCGGCGACCACGGCGTCGAGGGCGTCGCCGTTGACCACGGCGTCGGGGACCTCGGCACGGACGGCGCGGACCAGCTCGTCGCGCAGCGCGGCCAGCTCGGCCCGGCGGTGCGGTGCCGCGGCGACCGACTCGGTGACCGCGGTCGACAGGCCCACCAGCGAGGGGACGTCGAGCGTGCCGGAGCGGACGTCGCGCTCCTGGCCGCCGCCGTGCAGCAGCGGCGTGCAGTCGACGTCACGGCCGAGCAGCAGCGCGCCCGCGCCGTAGGGGCCGCCGAGCTTGTGCCCGGTCAGGGTGAGTGCGTCGGCGCCGGAGGCGGCGAAGTCGACGTCGAGGATCCCGACGGCCTGCACGGCGTCGGTGTGGAACGGGACGCCGAACTCGTGCGCGACCCCGGCCAGCTCCTGCACCGGGTTGACCGTGCCGACCTCGTTGTTCGCCCACATGATCGAGACCAGCGCGTTGCCGTCGGGCTCCTCGGCGAGCGCGGCGCGCAGCGTCTCCGGCCGGACCCGGCCGGTCGCGTCCACGTCGAGCAGCCGCAGGCGGGCGCCCTCGTGCTCGACCAGCCAGTCGGCGGCGTCGAGCACCGCGTGGTGCTCGACCGAGGACACCAGCACCCGGGTACGGCGCGCGTCGGCGGTGCAGCGGGCCCAGTAGATGCCCTTGACGGCGAGGTTGTCGCTCTCGGTGCCGCCGGTGGTGAACACGACCTCGGACGGACGCGCGCCGGTCGCCTCGGCGATCCGCTCGCGTCCCTCCTCGACCTCGCGCCGGGCCCGGCGGCCCGACGAGTGCAGCGACGACGCGTTACCGGTGCGGCCGAGCGCGTCGCTCATCGCGGCGACGGCGGCGGGCAGCATCGGTGTGGTCGCCGCGTGGTCCAGGTACGTCATCGGTCACCAGGGTAATCCCCGCCCCACCGGCTTCGCGCCGAGTACCGGCTCCGTCCTCCGGCGCCGGCCGCTCACCGCCGGTCCCGGACGGGGCGCGGACACCGTCGCGGGCCCGCGCCGCGAGCGCGCGGCGATCGCCCGCGTCCGGCTCGATCAGCTCCCCGACGCCGACCTCGCACACCAGCCCGGGCAGGCGCAAAACCCGTCCGACGGTGTCCCCCAACGTCTGCGTGCCGACGAACGCGGCCGCGGTGGTCGGGCGCCCGTCCGGGGTCGTGATCGAGATCGTGACCGGGCGGACCGGGGCGCCTGCGTCGATCGCGGCCTGGAACGGGGCCCGCCGGTAGGTCCCGCCGGTGGCACCGCACCAGGTCGTCGCCTCCGGGAAGACGCCGACGAGCGCGCCGGCCCGCAGCGCGGCCGCGGTCGCGGCGACCGTGCCGGGCAGCCGGGACAGCCCCTCGCGGTGCACGAACAGCGTGCCGGTCCGGGCCGCGAGCGTCCCGATCAGCGGCCAGTCCCGGACCTCGCGCTTGGCGAGCATGGTGACCGGGCCGATCGCGCCGAGTGCGGGGACGTCGATCCAGGACGTGTGGTCGGCGACGACGAGCGCACCCCGCCCGTCGGCCGGCGCGAGCGGTGCGCCGTGCACGACCAGCCGCACCCCGGCCGCGGCGAGCACCGCCCGGTGCAGGACGCGCAGCACCGGCCCGAGCACGCGGGGGCCGAGCACCGCGGCACCGGGGACGAGCGGCACCGCGAGCGCGAGCACCCCGAGGAGGACGACGAGGCGGCGAGCCAGGCGCCAGCGTCCGGTCGCCGCCCGGGCGGGCAGGCAGTCCCGCGGGGTGCACGGCGACCACGTCGCCCACGGGCCGCCGGGCCGCTCGGCCGCAGGAGGGTCCGCCGGGTGGGTCGGGTGCGCGAGCTGCGGGTGGTGCGCAGGGGTGCGCAGAGCAGAGCCGCCGGGCGCGGACCCGGGGTGGTGCGTATCGGTGCGCAGAGCAGAGCCGCCGGGCGCGGACTCGGGGTGGTGCGTAGAGGTGCGCAGAGCAGAGCCGCCGGGCCGGACCGGCTCCGGGCCCGCCGTGAGCGTCATGCGGGAGTCCCCGGCCCGGCCGCGTCCCCGAGGAAGAACCGCAGGTAGCGCTGGTCGACGTCGTCCATGCCGAGCAGGACCGGGAAGTCGGCGACACCGAAGTCCGGGTCGTGCGCGGGCGGCCCGCACACCCGTGCCCCCAGCCGCAGGTACCCGCGCAGCAGCGGCGGCAGGGCGGCGATCGTGGTCGTGGTCGCGGTGATGCGGTCCCGGGCCACCCCGGCCGGGTCCCAGGCGCGGTGCGGGACGGTGCGGTGCTCCTCCGGTGCGAGGTGCCGGGCCCGCACCGTGTCCCACACAGCCGCGGCGTGCAGGCCGCCGTCGGCGAGCGGGACGCTGGCGCAGCCGATCAGCCGGCGGTGCCCGGTCAGCAGCATGTAGCGGGCGATCCCGGCCCAGGCCAGCCCGACGACGGCGCCGGAGCGGTGGTCGGGGTGCACGCAGGAGCGTCCGGTCTCCACCAGCGAGGCCCGCAGCGGCTCGAGCCGGGTCAGGTCGAACTCGCCGTCGGCGTAGAGCCCGCCGGCGGCCCGGGCACGCTGCGGCGGGAGCATCCGGTAGGTGCCGACGATCTCGCCGGTCGTGTCCTCGCGGACGACGAGGTGGTCGCAGAACCGGTCGAACCGGTCCACGTCGCGGCCGGGCACCGGGGTGTCCAGCGTGGCGCCGAGCTCACCGGCGAACACCCGGTGGCGCAGGGCCTGGGCCGCGTCGACGTCGTCGGGATCGGTCGTGAGCAGCAGGGAGTACCGGCGGGCCGCGGTCTCCGGTGTCGAGACGATCACCTGGTTCACGCCGGTGTTGGTACCGGCCGTCCGCGACGTCCGGACGGTTCCGCACCGACACGCCGGTGGCGGTCACGTGAACGGCGACCGACCCCTGGCGCGGGGTGTCGTCGCAGGCAGCAGCGGGTGAACGGCCCCGGCACACACGACGACGCCCGGGTGCACGACGGCACCCGGGCGTCGTCCGGTCAGCTCACGGGGGGTCAGCCCTTGCGCTTGGTGACCTCGTCCTGCAGCTGCGGGGCGACCTTGAACAGGTCGCCGACGATGCCGAAGTCGGCGACCTCGAAGATCGGCGCCTCCTCGTCCTTGTTCACCGCGACGATCGTCTTCGACGTCTGCATCCCGGCCCGGTGCTGGATCGCACCGGAGATGCCGAGGGCGATGTAGAGCTGCGGCGAGACCGACTTACCGGTCTGCCCGACCTGGAACTGCGGCGGGTAGTAGCCCGAGTCCACCGCGGCACGCGAGGCACCGACGGCCGCACCGAGCGAGTCGGCCAGCCCCTCGACGACGGTGAAGTCCTCGGCCGAACCGACACCGCGCCCACCGGAGACGATCACCGTCGCCTCGGTCAGCTCCGGACGCGACCCGCCCTGGATCGGCTCCCGCCCGGTCACCGTGGCCTGCCGCCCGGACGCCGCCGGGACCTCGACGCTCTCCCGCGCCCCGGCACCGGCCGAGGCCTCGATGTCGATCGCACCCGGACGCACCGTGATCACCGGGTGCTCGGTGTTCGCCTTCGCCTCCGCGGTGTAGGCACCACCGAAGATCGAGTGCTGCACGCCGTCACCCGTGACACCGACCACGTCGGACAGCAGCCCGGACCCCGTCCGCACGGCCAGCCGCCCGGCGACCTCCTTGCCGTTGGCCGACGCCGAGATCAGCACCCCGGCCGCCGACCCGATCAGCGACTCCAGCACCGCCACCTCGGGCGCCAGGAAGTCGGTCGAGTCGGTCTCGGCCGCGTAGATCTTGTCCGCGCCGTGCTCGGTCAGCCCGTCGGCCAGCTTGTCGGCCGCACCCGCGCCGCCGACCACGACCGCGGACGGCGAACCCAGCGCCTTGGCCGCGGTCAGCAGCTCGTACGTGGTCTTCTTGATCTCCCCGTCGACGTGGTCGACGAGAACCAGAACCTCAGCCATGAGTCTCGCATCTCTCCTAGGGAAGAAGTGGTGGTTGTCGAACCGTGCGAACGGGTCAGATCAGCTTCTGGCCGACCAGGTACTCGGCGATCTTCGCGCCGCCGTCGCCCTCGTCGGTGACCTTCTCACCGGCCTGCTTCGGCGGCTTCGGCGCCGAGCTCGTCACGCTCACCAGCGCGTTGGCCAGACCCACCTCGGAGCCGTCGATCCCGGCCCCGGCCAGATCCAGGTTGTTCACCGGCTTCTTCTTCGCCGCCATGATCCCCTTGAACGAGGGGTACCGCGGCTCGTTGGACTTCTCACCCACCGACACCACCGCCGGCAGCTCCGCCGACAGGTGCGTCACACCGTCGTCGGTCTCCCGCTTCACCGTCACCGTCGAACCCGACACCGACAGCTCGTTCGCCCACGTCAACGCCGGCACACCCAGCAGGTCGGCCACCATCGCCGGCACCGCGGCGACCTGACCGTCCGACGCCGAGTTGCCCGCGATGACCAGGTCCCAGCCCTCGACGGTGCCGATCAGCTTGGTCAGCGCCCGCGCGGTCTGCACCGCACACGAGCCGTGGATCGCCTCGTCCGAGAGGTGCACCGCCGAGTCCGCGCCCATCGACAGGGCCTTGCGGATCGCGTCCGAGGCCCGGTCCGGGCCCATGCACACCACGACCACCTCGCCGTCACCGGCGGCCTCCTTCAACAGGAGAGCCTGCTCCACGGCGCGCTCGTTGATCTCGTCGATGACCGCCTCGGTACCCTCACGGTCGAGGGTGTGGTCGGAGTCGGACAGCTTCCGCTCCGAGTAGGTGTCGGCCACCTGCTTCACCAGGGTCACGATCTTCATAGGACCTCTTCGACCTCCTGCCGCGGCGGCCTGCGCCCACGCGCACACCGCGTCGTCCTCGTTCGCGGGCCGGCTCCCGGTCGTCCGGGCCCGGTCCGCCTCGCGTCACCGTGACGGTGCTGCGCCGCGCGCTCTGCCGAGCGGGGGTGGGCCGCGGCGTCGCGCCCGTCGTAGCCGCTGACTCTGCCAGCGTCGTGCCCTAATGGCACGCCGTGCCACGTGTGACATTCATTGTTACCAGCGAGTAGCACCCTGGTACACGCCGATGCGCGGTGACCGTACTCACCCGCGGCGGCCGTCACGCCCGGCACGCACGACGTCACACCCCGTTCCCGCGGACGAGGGCCCGGACTTCGCTACCGTCGACAGCTCACGCACCGGCAGGAAGGAGCCGTCGTGCAGGTGACGGGGTTCGACGACCGCCTGGGGACCGGCTACGTGCTGAGCACGGGCGACCACGCGGGTGAGGACGTGCCGGGCAGCCGGACCGTCGAGTACGGCGGGGTGACGATCCGCGCCACCGAGGGCCTCGCGGTGATGCTCGAGGACGCACTGGCCCACCGGCCGACCACCCGCCTCGAGTGGGGCGGGCCCGAGGTCCCGCTGACGCTCGACGACACCACCCTGCTGGCCTGGCTGCAGCAGGACGTCGGCGGCATCGTGACCGTCGCCGAGTAGCACCGCCCGGGCCGGGTGCGGGCCGGGCGGGCACCTCGTGATGGAGTCGGCCCGTGACCAGCAGCCTGCCTCTCACCGGTGAGCGAACCGTCCCGGGCATCGCCCACGAGAACTACTGGTTCCGCCGCCACGAGGTCGTCTACGCCGCGATCGCGGCGAGCTGTTCCGGCGCGGTAGTGCTCGAGGCCGGGTGCGGCGAGGGCTACGGCGCCGACCTGCTGGCCGGGACCGCGCGCCGCGTGCTGGGGCTGGACTACGACGTGCCGACGGTCGCGCACATGCGCGACCGCTACCCGAGGGTCGCGGTGGCACGGGCGAACCTGGTGGCACTGCCGGTGCCCGACGCCACCATCGACGTCGTGGTGTCCCTGCAGGTCATCGAGCACCTGTGGGAGCAGGAACGGTTCCTCGACGAGTGCCGGCGGGTGCTGCGTCCCGGCGGGACGCTGCTGGTCTCGACGCCGAACCGGATCACGTTCTCGCCGGGCCGCGACACCCCGCTGAACCCGTTCCACACCCGCGAGCTGGACCCGCGCGAGCTGGCCGGGCTGGTGCGCGACGCCGGGTTCGACGACGTCGTCGTCCGCGGGCTGCACCACGGGCCGCGGCTGCGCGCGCTGGACGACCGGCACGGCGGCCTGATCGAGGCGCAGACCCGCCTGGCCCTGTCCGGGGAGGTGTGGCCACCGGAGCTGGTCGCGGACGTCGCCGCCGTCCGCAGCTCGGACTTCGAGCTCCACGAGCACGATCTCGACGGCTCGCTCGACCTGCTCGTCACGGCGGCCCGGCCACAGTGACTCGGACAGCCACAGTGACAGGGACAGCGACAGGGACACCGAGGGCAACGGCGACGGTCGGGACGTTCTGCCTGGTCCTGCACTCGCACCTGCCGCTGCTGGCCCGGCACGGGCGCTGGCCGGTCGGCGAGGAGTGGCTCTACCAGTCGTGGGCGCACTCGTACCTGCCGGTCGTGGCGACCCTGCGCGAGCTGGCCGCCGAGGGTCGCGGCGGGCTCGCCACGCTCGGGCTCACGCCGGTGCTCACCGCCCAGCTCGACGACCCGTACTGCCTGCGCGGCATGCACGACTGGCTGGGCCAGTGGACGCTGCGGGCGCACTCGGCGGCGACCCGGCTGCCCGAGCTCGCCGCACACGAGCACCGGGTCTCGACGGCCGCGACCGCGGAGTTCGAGGCGCACTGGCGGCACGGCGGCTCCCCCGCCCTGCGGGCGCTGCGCGACGCCGGCGCGGTCGAGCTGCTCGGCGGGCCGGCCGCGCACCCGTTCCAGCCGCTGCTGCAGCCACGGGTGCGGGCCTTCTCCCTGCGGGCCGGGCTGGACGACCACGCACTGCGGCTCGGCGCGCGGCCGGCCGGGATCTGGGCGCCGGAGTGCGGCTACGCACCCGGGATGGAGCACGACTACGCCGACGCGGGCGTGCAGCGTTTCCTCGTCGACGGTCCGGCGCTGCGCGGCGACACCGCCCTCGCCCGGCCGGTCGGGGACTCCGGCGTGCTCTGCGTCGGCCGCGACCTGGACATCACCTACCGGGTCTGGTCGCCGCGCAAGGGCTACCCCGGCTCCGCCGAGTACCGCGACTTCCACCACTGGGACCACCCGTCGGGCCTCAAGCCGGCGCGGGTCACCGGGCGCCGGGTCCCGCCCGAGCGGAAGAAGCCCTACGACCCGGCCCTCGCACAGGAGGCCGTGCAGCGCGACGCGCGGGACTTCGTCGACACCGTCGTCGCCCGGCTGCGATCGCTGCGGGAGTCCACCGGCCGGCCCGCCCTGACCGTGGCCGCGTTCGACACCGAGCTGTTCGGGCACTGGTGGCACGAGGGCCCGCAGTGGCTCGCGGCCGTGCTGCGGCTGCTGCCCGAGGCGGGGGTCGCGGTGCGCACGCTCGGCGGCGCGGTCGACGACGGCCTGGTCGGTGAGCCGGTGACGCTGCCGGAGTCCTCCTGGGGCTCCGGGAAGGACTGGCGGGTCTGGGCGGGCCCGCAGGTCGCCGACTTCGTGTCCCGCAACGACGACGTGCAGCGCGACCTGTTGTCCGCTGTGGACGCGGTCCCGGCCGTGGCGGGGCCGTCGCTGCGCCCGGACGTCCGGGACCCGCTCGCGGACCTGCTCGCCGACCAGGCGTTGCACGCGCTGTCGAGCGACTGGGCGTTCATGGTCAGCAAGGACTCCGCCGCCGACTACGCCCGCTCCCGCGCCGCCGTGCACGCCGGCCGGGTCGCGGAGCTCTCCGGGCTGCTGCGCGCGGGGCGCCGGCGGGCCGCGCGGCGCCGGGTCGCGTACTGGACGGACGCGCCCGTCCCGGCCTTCGGGCACCTCGACGCCCGGGCCCTCGCGACTACCCGGCGGTAATCACCGGCGCGGCGTTTGCCAGGATCGGGCGATGCGGGTGCTGATGGTCAGCTGGGAGTTCCCGCCGGTCGTCGTCGGCGGGCTGGGCCGGCACGTGCACGCCCTGGCCCGCGAACTGGTCGTGGCCGGGCACGAGGTCGTCGTCCTGTCCCGGGCGCCTGCCGGCACGGACGCCGGCACCCACCCGACCGTCGAGGAGCGCGTCGACGGCGTGCGGGTGCTGCGCGTCGCGGAGGACCCGCCGCACCTGGAGTTCGGTACCGACCTCGTGCCGTGGACGCTCGGCATGGGACACGGCCTGCTGCGGTACGCGCTGACCTCGCTGCTGCCCGGCTGGCGTCCCGACGTCGTCCACGCCCACGACTGGCTGGTCGCGCACCCGGCGGTCGCGCTGGCCGACGTCCTCGGTGTCCCGCTGGTCGCCACGCTGCACGCGACCGAGGCCGGCCGGCACTCGGGCTGGCTGCCCGGGCCGATGAACCGGCAGGTGCACTCCACCGAGTGGTGGCTGGCCCAGCGGGCGGACCAGGTGATCACCTGCTCGTCCGCGATGCGGGCCGAGGTGGCGACGCTCTACGACCTCGACCCCGGCGCCGTCCACGTGGTGCACAACGGGATCGATCCGGGCCGGTGGCGGGTGCGCACGACGCCCGCACCGGCGCCCGCGGGAGCCGGGCCCCGGCTGGTCTACTTCGGACGGCTGGAGTACGAGAAGGGCGTCCAGGACCTGATCGCGGCGCTGCCCCGGATCCGGCGCAGGCACCGCGGAACCCGGCTGCTCGTGGCCGGGAGCGGGACGCAGCAGGAGATGCTGCAGGCCCGCGTCACCGAGCACCGGGTCAAGCGCTCGGTCGACTTCCTCGGGCACCTGCCCGACACCGAGCTGACAGCCCTGCTCCGCGGCGCCGACGCGGTCGTGCTGCCGAGCCGGTACGAGCCGTTCGGGATCGTCGCGCTGGAGGCCGCGGCCGTCGGCGCGACGCTGGTGGCGTCGACGGCCGGGGGGCTCGGGGAGCTGGTGCGCGACGGCGAGACCGGGCTCGGCTTCGCCCCGGGCGACGTGAGCGGTCTCGCCGACGCCGTCGACCGGGCGCTGTCCGACCCGCCCGCCGCACGGCGGCGGGCCCGGGCGGCCCGGGCCCGGCTGCGCACCGACTTCGCCTGGCCGACGATCGCTGAGCAGACCGCACAGATCTACCGCGACGCCCGCGCCCGGGGCCCGCAGGACCTGGTGCGGCCGAAGATCCCCACCGGGAACCTGTTCGACCGCGCGCCCTGACGCCCACGCCCTGACTCCACGCCCAGGCCCGGGGCCGACCGCGCGCCCCGAGGGGCACCCTCGTAGCGCCAGGTGCCCCGAGGGTGCCCCCGGGAGCACTCGGGCGCGGCACGGCACACGCGCACCGGAGACGGGCCCGGCCCCCACCGACGCCGCCAGGGGCACCCCCGTAGCGCCCTGCGCCCCGAGGGTGCCCCCGGGAGCACTCGGGCGCGGCCCGGCTGCGCAGCAGCGTGCGCGGGCGGCGGGGCGGCGAGGCGGCGCCCCGGCCGGGAGCGTCAGGCGCGGTCCAGGCGCGCCTGCAGGGCCCGGTCGGCCTTGCGGGCCATGTCGGCGACGGCGGCGCGCTCGGCGGCGGCGGCCTCGTAGTCCGCGCGCCGGTCCCGCACCACCCGGGCCGGCGTCCCGACGGCGATCGCGTCGTCGGGGATGTCCCCGCGGGCCACGGCGTGGGCGCCGAGGACCACACCGGAGCCGATCCGGGTGCCGCGCAGCACCGACGTCTTCACCCCGAGCCAGCAGCCCTCGCCGATCCGCACCGGGGATTTCACGATGCCCTGGTCCTTGATCGGCCGGTGCACGTCCTCGGTCCGGTGGTCGAAGTCGGTGACGTAGACCCAGTCCGCGACCAGCGTCGACCCGCCCACCTCGACGTCGAGGTAGCAGTTGAGCGTGTTGTTCCGGCCGAAGACGACCTTGTCGCCGATCCGCATCGAGCCCTCGTGGCAGCGCAGTGCCGTCCCGTCACCGATGTGCACCCAGCGGCCGATCTCGAGGCGGCCGAAGCCCGGGCGCGCCTCGATCGTGACGTTCTTGCCGAGGAAGACCATGCCGCGCAGCACCACGTGCGGGTACCGCAGGCGCAGCACCAGCAGCCGCCAGTAGCGCAGCAGGTACCAGGGGGTGAACGCCCGGTTCCGCAGGATCCAGCGCAGCGTGGCCGGCGTGCACAGCCGGGCCTGCTCCGGGTCGGACGGCGCTCTCACGGCACCGAGCCTAGGCGTGTGCCCGCGGCATCCCGCGGGTACCTCCGTGCCACCGGCCGACGAACAGCCAGCTGCTCGACCGGCCGGCTGCCCGACCGACCGACCCCGGGAGAGCACCATCGTGACCGAACCCCGCGAGCCCGACGGCGGTGTCGACGTCGGCACCGACGAGCTGACCTCCGGCGGCGCAGGCACCGTGCGCGACGACCGCGACCACGCAGGCAACCCGCGCCCGGCCGGGTCCACCGACGACTCCGGCGCGACCACGGCCGCCGCCCGCGAGCTCGACGCCGAGGACGACGACGAGCCCACCCGCAGCGAATAGGCTGCGGGCGTGCGCCCCCGCCCGTTGATCATCGACACCGACCCGGGCGTGGACGACGCCGTCGCGCTCGTCCTGGCGCTGCGCAGCCCCGAGGTCGACGTCCGGGCGGTGGTCGCGGCGTTCGGCAACGTCGCGCTGGAGCGCACGCTGGACAACGCCGGACGGGTGCTGGCCCTGACCGGGCGCACCGACGTCCCGCTCGGGACCGGCGCCGACCGCCCGCTGGTGCACCGGCGCGAACAGCGGGCCGGGCACGTGCACGGCGTCGACGGCCTCGGCGGGCGCGCCGCGCAGCTGCCGGACCCGGTGACCCCGCTGCCCGGCTCCGGGATCGCGCTGATGGCCCGGGTGCTCGAGGAGGCCGACGAGCCGGTCACGATCGCCTCGATCGGCCCGCTCACCGACACCGCGCTGCTGCTGGCGACCCACCCCGGCCTGGCCGAGCGGATCGAGCGGATCGTCGTGATGGGCGGCGCGATCGGCGGCGGCAACATCACCGGCGCCGCCGAGTTCAACGTGCACGCCGACCCGGAGGCCGCGCACCGCGTCCTCACCCAGGACCGGGTCCCGGTCGCGCTCGTCCCGCTCGAGACGACGCTGGGCTGCGCCGCGGGGCCCGAGTGGATCGCGGAGCTGGCCGGCGCGGACCCGGTGGGCGCCGAGCTGGCGGCGATGATCGCGCCGTACCACGGCTACTACCGGGGCCGGTACGGCCGCGACGCCGTCGCGCTGCACGACGCGACCGCGCTGCTGGAGTGCGTCGCGCCCGGTTCGCTGGCCGCGACCCCGGTCCCGCTGGTCGTGGACACCGGGTTCGGCCCGGCCCGCGGCGCGACCATCCCGTACCGGGTGCCCGAGGCGCCGTCCCCGGCCGTCGACGTGCTCTCCGCACCGGACGTCCCGGCCGTGCTGGACGCGGTACTGGCCCGCCTGTCCGGGCGTCCTCAGGCCAGCCCGTGCTCGATCGCGTAGCGCACGAGCGCACCCCGCCCGGGCACGTCGAACTTGCGCAGCAGCCGCTGCACGTGGTTCTCCACGGTGCGCGGCGAGAGCACCAGCCGGGCCGCGACCTGCTTGGCGGTCAGGCCCTCGACGACCAGCCGCAGCACCTCGGACTCGCGCGGGCTGAGCTCGGGCACCGCCGCCGCGGACTGCACCACCGACTCCAGCACGACCGCGGCCAGCCCGGGTGAGAACGCCGGGCGTCCCGCGGCCGCGGCCGCGGCGAGGTCCGCCAGCTCGGCCGGGTCCACGGTCGTCGCGACGCCGGTGGCTCCGGCCCGGACGGCGTCGAGCACCAGGACGTGGTCGGCGCCCGGGGCCGCCACGGCGAGGACCGGGAGGTCCGGCGCGCGGGTCAGCAGCGCCTCGATCGCGGCCGGTCCCGCGTCGCGGGGTCCGGTGAGGTCGACCAGCACCAGCGCCGGTGCCAGCCGGACGACGGCCGCGGCGACCGCGTCGGGCGCGCCGAGCGGTATCCGGCCGAGGACCCGCGCCCCGGACGGGGCGATCGTCTCCCCCACCACCACGACGCCGGCCCGGCCACGATCGTCCTCGCGCACGTCCCGGTTCCCCCGTCCCCCGATCCACCCGGACGGGTTCAGCTTTGCCATCCCGCCGGGCGATGGCAAGGCCGGCGGACCGTCAGGCGACCGCGACACCGCGGCGGGCCCGCACGATCCGGCGCGCGACGCCGGCGGTGCCCGCCACGAGCACGGCGAGCAGGAGCCCGGCGAGCACCGACAGCAGGGGGTCGCCCCGGGTGAACGGCCCGACGAGCATCCCGATCCCGGTCATCCAGCTGGTCCAGACGAACGAGGCGAGCAGCGTCGCGGGCAGGAACGCGGACAGTGGCAGCCGCACCCGTCCGGCCGCGCTCACGCTCGCCAGCCGGCCACCGGGCACCAGCCGGGCCGCGACCAGCGCGAGGATCGGACGGCGGTGCAGGTGCCGGCGGACCCAGGCGCCCACCCCGTCGTCGCGCCGGGCGCCGCGCAGCACCGAGTGCGAGGACCGGCCCGCCCCGTAGAGCAGCCCGTCACCGAGCAGCGACCCGAGCAGTGTCGCGCCGAACAGCCCGGCGAGCCGCCAGCGGTCCCCGTCGGCCAGTGCCGAGGCGGTCGCGCTGAACAGCACCGGCTCGCTGGGCAGGAACGGCATCGGGCCGTCGCAGATGACGGCGAGGGTGAGCAGCGGCAGCAGCCACGGGCTGTCCAGCCCGTACCCGATCAGCGCGGACGGGTCGGTCACGGGCGTCTCCGGCAGGCGCATCGTGGGCGGTGGTGGTCCGGGGCCGGCGGGGAAGCGGCGTGACCGAGTGTGCTTGCCGTCGTGACCCGACCGTGACCCGGGGCCCGGTCAGTCCGCCAGGCCCTGCTCGATCGCGTAGCGGACCAGCTGGCTGCGGTTGTGCAGCTGCAGCTTGCGCAGCGTGTTCTGCACGTGGCTCTCGACGGTCCGGTGCGAGACGACGAGCTTCGCGGCGATCTGCTTGGCCGTCATGCCCTTCGCGACCAGCCGCAGCACCTCGGTCTCGCGCTCGGTCAGGGCGGGCACCGCGGGCGCGCCGTCGGCCAGCTTGGGGGCCTCGGCCAGGCGCCGGTACTCGCCGAGCACCAGCCCGGCGAGTCCGGGGGTGAACACGGCGACCCCGCGTGCGGTCCGCCGGATCGCCTCCAGCAGCTCGTCGACCCCCGCCGACTTCACCAGGTAGCCGAGCGCGCCCGCCTTGACCGCCTCCAGGACGTCGGCGTGCTCGCCGGAGGCCGACAGGACCAGCACCCGGCTGTCCGGGCTGGTCCGGGCGATCTCGGCGATCGCGTCCACCCCGGAGGTCGGGCCGAGGTTGAGGTCCATCAGGACGACGTCGGGCCGCACGGCGGTGGCGATCCGCACCGCGGCCGGGGCGTCCGGGGCGGTCGCGACGACGTCGAGCCCGCGCTCGGTCAGGTCCCGGGCCACGCCCTCGCGCCAGATCGGATGGTCGTCGACGACCATCACGCGGATCGCGCCGTCGCTGTTCTGTCCGGTCACCTCTGCCCCCGTTCGAGTGCGATGACCCATTCAGTCCCGATCTCCGGACCGGTGTCCAGCCTCAGCGTCCCACCGATCTCCTCGACCCGGCCGCGGATCGAGCGCGACACCCCGAGCCGGCCCTGGGCCTCGGCCTCGGCGAGGCGCCCCTCGGGGATGCCCGGGCCGTCGTCTCGGACGCTGACCTCCAGGGTGCCGGGCAGCTCCTCGACCAGCACCCAGGCCCGGGCCCCCGCCCCGGCGTGCTGGGCCACGTTCGCCAGCGCCGCGCGCACCGCGCCCTCCACCTCGTCGACCACCGGCGCGGCGAGCTCGACCGGGCGGCCCGGTGCCGACACCGTCACCCGGTCCGAGGCGAGGATCCGCAGGGCCGCGGCGAGGTCGCGCCGGCCGCGGGCGTCGGTCGTGCCCGGCCCGGCCAGCAACGCCCGCAGCGCCGTCTCCTGCTCGCCGGCGAGCACCCCGAGCTCGGTCGCGTCGCCGCCGATCTCGGCCCCGCGCCGCTGGACGTGCGCGAGGACCTGCAGCACGCCGTCGTGGATGGAGCGGGTGAGCCGCTCGCGCTCGCCGGCGGCGGCCTGCTCGGCGGTGAGCCGGCGCAGCCGGGCCGCGGTGCGCTCCAGCACGTGCGAGGCGAACCCGACGGTCAGCCCGGCCAGCACCAGCAGCTGGATGTCGCCGAGCTCGAGCACACCGAACCGCTGCTTGGACAGCACGAGGGCCGCCGAGATCGCCAGCGCGGCGAGCAGCCCGCCGCGGATGCGGAACGCGACCGCACACGCCAGCACCGCGCCCGAGGTCCAGATCGAGCCCATGCCGGGACCGCCGTCGTCCAGGTGCGCCGCGCGGACGATCCACGGGGTCGTGGCCATCGTCGCGACGCAGACGAGCAGGTCGGCGACCGCGAGCCGGGCGCGACCGTCGGGGGCGCCGGGCAGACCGCCCAGGTAGCCCCAGGACGTGACGGCCGTCCACACCGCCATCACCAGCAGCACCCCGACCGCCGCCGCCGGGCGCTCGTAGCCGCCGGGCAGGTGGTAGACGGTCACGCCGACGACGGTGAGCAGGGTCAGGAGCCGGTAGGCGATGATCCCGCGCCAGAACGGCTCCAGCGGGTGCTCCATGTCGACGAGTGTCGCGCCCTGGGCACGTGAGCGGGCCCGTTCCGGAAGGCTCGTCATCGGACCGGTCGGGCCGTCAGCGCGGCTTCGTGCCGGTGATCAGTGCGTTGTAGAACCAGCCGCGCGGCACGACCCGCGCCAGCAGGTGCTCGTCCACCCAGGACAGCCGCTGCCAGCCGTGGTAGGCGAACATCGCCCAGTTCCAGCCGAGCTTCCCGGGCGGGACGGCGGCCTCGAACGTGCGCACCGGCCAGCCCAGCATCGCCGCGGAGAACTCCTCGCTGCTCGCCCGCACCCCGTCGAAGCCTGCCGCGCGGGCGGTGTGCTCCAGGTCGGACGGGTCGAACGTGTGGATGTCCACGACCGACTCCAGCGCGGCGGCCCGGGACGACTCGTCGAGCTCGTGCTGCGGACGCCGCCACCCCTGCAGGGCCGGGAGCTTCGTGAGGGTCGTGGTCGCCTTCCACGTCCACCGGCCGAGTGTGCGGGCGTAGGCGTCGCCGACGGTCGTCGGCTCCCCGGCGAACACGAACCGCCCGCCCGGCTCCAGCACCCGGTACACCTCGCGCAGCGCGGCCCCGACGTCGGGGATGTGGTGCAGCACGGCGTGCCCGACGACGAGGTCGAAGCTGTCGTCCGGGAACGGGATGTGCTCACCGTCGACGACCCGACCCTCGACGTCGAGCCCGAGCCCGGCCGCGTTGCGGGTCGCGGCCTCGACCATGCCCGGCGACAGGTCGGTGACCACGCCCCGCTCGGCCACCCCGGCCTGCATGAGGTTGAGCAGGAAGAACCCGGTGCCGCTGCCCAGCTCCAGCGCCCGCAGGTAGGGGCGCCCGTCCCACGGTGCGGCGATGCGGAACCGGCCGACGGCGTAGTCGATGCAGCGCTCGTCGTAGCTGATCGACCACTTCTCGTCGTAGGTGCCCGCCTCCCAGTCGTGGTAGAGGACGTTGGCGAGTTTCGGGTCGTGCCAGGCCGCCTCGACCTGCTCGGCGGATGCGTGCGGGGTGGGCACCGGGTCCGAACTCATGAGTAGGAGTTTCGCAGAGCCCTGAACAGGCCCGGCTCAGCGCCCGGCTCAGCGGCCGGTGAAGGTGGCCTTGCCCGGACCGTTCTCCACGAACGAGGCCATGCCGGTCGACGCGTCGTCGCTCGCGAACACCCCGGCGAACAGCTCGGACTCGATGTCCAGGCCGGTGCGCAGGTCGGTGTCGAGCCCGTTGTCGATCGCCTTCTTCGCCGCCGCGTAGGCCAGCGCCGGCCCCGTCGTGAACTGCGCGGCCCACGCCACGGCGCGCGTGTAGACCTCGTCGGCGCCGACGATCTCGTCGACCAGACCGATCGCCAGCGCCTCCTCGGCGCCGACCATCCGGCCGGTGTAGATCAGGTCCTTGGTGCGCGGGGCGCCGATCAGCCGCGCGGCACGCTGCGTGCCGCCACCGCCGGGGAAGATGCCCAGCAGGATCTCGGGGAAGCCGAGCTTGGCGTTGTCCCCGGCGATCCGGCGGTCGGCGCCGAGGGCGACCTCGAGCCCGCCGCCGAGGGCGTAGCCGGTCACCGCGGCCACGGTCGGCTTCGGGATGGTCGAGATCGCGCCCAGCCCGGCGGAGAGCTTGCGGGCCTGCGGCGCCATGTCCGAGTAGGACATCGACGCCATCTCCTTGACGTCGGCGCCGGCGGCGAAGGTCTTCTCCCCGCCGTACACGACGACGGCGCGCACGTCGGCACGCGTCGTCGCCTCGTCGGCGACCTCCAGGAGCTCCCCCTGGATCTGACGGTTCAGGGCGTTCATCGGCGGGCGGTCGATCCGGATCGTCCCGACGCCCTCGTCCACGGACAGGCTCACGAATTCGGTCACGCGCGGACCATAACCGCCCGCCCCGGGGCCGGTGGTGTGATCATGCCCGCCGGTAGGCGGTGAACCGGCCGCCGGCGCGGCGCTCGACGGTCAGCGGCAGCCCGAAGGTCTCCGACAGCGGCTCGTCGGTCATGACGTCGTCGAGCAGGCCGGCCGCGACCACCCGGCCCTCGCGCAGCAGCATCCCGTGCGTGTACCCGGGCGGGATCTCCTCGACGTGGTGGGTGACCAGCACCGACGCCGGCGCGTACGGGTCCGCCGCCAGGTCGGCCAGCCGGGCGACCAGGTCCTCGCGCCCGCCCAGGTCCAGCCCGGCGGCCGGCTCGTCGAGCAGGAGCAGCTCCGGGTCGGTCATCAGCGCCCGGGCGATCAGGGTGCGCTTGCGCTCGCCCTCGGAGAGGGTGCCGTAGGCGCGGTCGGCGAGCGCACCCATCCCGAGCTGCTCGAGCAGCTCCCGGGCGCGGCCGGTGTCGGTGTTCTCGTACTCCTCGCGCCAGCGGCCCAGCACCCCGTAGCCCGCGGAGACGACGACGTCGGCCACCTTCTCGTCGCCGGGGATCCGGATGCCGAGGTTGGCCGAGGTCAGGCCGATCCGCGGGCGCAGCTCGAAGACGTTCACCCGGCCCATCCGCTCGCCGAGCACGTGCACGACCCCGGAGGTCGGGTGCAGCTCGGCCCCGGCGAGGCGGAGCAGGGTCGTCTTGCCCGCGCCGTTCGGGCCGAGCACCACCCAGCGTTCGTCGAGCTCGACCCGCCAGGTCACGGCGTCGAGCAGCGTGCTGGGGCCACGGCGGACGGTGGCGCCGTCCATCCCGATCACGAGGTCCTCGGAATCGACCGGGGTGTCGACCGGGGTGTCGACCGGGGTGACGTCGGTGGGTGTGACACCGGGCGCGGGCGAGGTACGGGACGCAGTCACCCCCCTATCCTGGCCGATCGTGCCTGTCTTCCCGCTCGGTGCCCACCCCGACGACCACGGGACCCGCTTCGCCGTCGCCTCGACCAGCGCGGAGATGGTCGAGGTGTGCCTCGTGGACGGTCCGGAGGACGGCGGTCCCGGCGCCCTGACCGAGCGCCGCGTCGAGCTGGCCGAGCACACCTTCGGGGTCTGGCACGGGCACGTGCCCGGGGTGAGGCCCGGCCAGCGCTACGGCTACCGGGTGCACGGGCCGTACCGGCCGTTCGACGGCCTGCGGGCCAACCCGGCCAAGCTGCTCGTCGACCCCTACGCGACGCGGATCACCGGCCGGGTCACCGACGTCGTCGCCGCCCGGGGCTGGCACGGCGACCCGATGTCGGGGCAGCCGAGCCGGGTCGACTCGCTGGGCTCGGTGCCGCTGTCGGTGGTCACCCCCGCGGACACCGGCAGCCGCCCGCCGCGCCCGGACGTGCCCTGGTCGGAAACGGTGATCTCGGAGCTCCACGTGCGGGGCTGGACCCGGCTGCACCCGGAGGTGCCCGAGGCACACCGGGGCAGCTACCTCGGCCTGGCCCACCCCGCGGTGATCGCGCAGCTGCAGCGGACCGGGGTGACCGCCGTGGAGCTGCTGCCGGTGCAGGCCAGCGCGCCCGAACCGCCGCTGCTGGAACGGGGCGCGACGAACTACTGGGGCTACGCCACCCTCGGTTTCCTCGCCCCGCACCCGGGCTACGCCGCCGTGGCGGGCAACGAGGCCGCCGAGTTCCGCTATCTGGTCGACGCGCTGCACGCGGCCGGGATCGAGGTCATCTGCGACATCGTCCCCAACCACACCTGCGAGGGCGGGGTCGGCGGCACCACGCTGTCCTACCGCGGACTGGACGCACCGGCGTACTACTCGCTCGGCGGGGCCGGGCACGACGCCGACATCACCGGCACCGGCAACACCCTCGACGCCGGCTCACCGACGGTGATCCGGCTGGTCTGCGACGCGATGCGGCACTGGGTGCACGCCTACGGGGTCGACGGGTTCCGCATCGACCTCGCCTCGGTGCTCGGGCGGCCGCACTCGGGCCCGTTCTCCCCGGACTCGGCGCTGCTGACCGCGATCGCCCAGGACCCGACGCTGTCGACCTGCAAACTGATCGCCGAGCCGTGGGACGCGACCGGCGAGGGCTACCGGGTCGGCGGGTTCGGCGTCGCCTGGTCGGAGTGGAACGGCCGCTACCGCGACGCCGTGCGCGACTTCTGGCGCGGGCACGGCGGCGTCGCCGAGCTGGCGTCGAGGCTGACCGGCAGCTCCGACATCTACCGGCTGTCCGGGCGGCGGCCGTGGGCCTCGGTCAACTTCGTGACCGCGCACGACGGGTTCACCCTGCGCGACCTGGTCTCCTACGAGCGCAAGCACAACGAGGGCAACGGCGAGGGCGGCCGGGACGGCACCGACGACAACCGCTCGCAGAACCTCGGCGCCGAGGGCGAGACCGACGACGCCGGGATCCGCGGCGCCCGGCTCGCCACCGCCCGGGCGATGATGGCGACCCTGCTGCTGTCCATCGGCACCCCGATGATCACCGGCGGGGACGAGCGCTGGCGTACCCAGGGCGGCAACAACAACCCCTACTGCCGCGACGACGAGACGTCCTGGGTGGACTGGAGCGCCACCGACGAGACCGCGGCGATGGAGGCGTTCACCGCCCGGCTCACCGCGCTGCGCCGCGAGTCGCCGGTGCTGCACCGCGATCAGTTCTACGTCGACGGCGAGGTCCTCTGGTGGGACCCGTCCGGGCGGCCGATGGAGCCGCAGGACTGGCACGACGGCGGCCGGCGGACCCTGGTGGTGCTGCTGGCTGACTACTGGCTGCTGCTGTTGCACGCCGGCACCGAGCCGGTGGACTGCGTGCTGCCGCCCGGGCCGGCCGGCTTCGACCCGGTGCTCGACTCCACGACCGCCGACGGCGTGCCCGCCGACCCCGCACCGGTCGGGGCGGGGGCCACGCTGGTCCTCCCGCCCCGGTCGGTACGCCTGCTGCGCAGCCGCTGACCGGCCCGGCCTCACCGCGGCGCGTGCACGGCCTCCGGGGCCCGCCGTGCCGCCCGGCGCTCCTGCACCCACCGCGCGGCCCGGTCGGCGAGCAGCCCGACCAGCACGCCGCCCAGCACCCCGGCCACGGCCGCCACGAGCGGGGGCACCGGCAGCACGCTCCCGGCCACCACCCCGAGCAGCACGCAGTACCCGGCCCAGGCCGGCGCGGCCAGCGCCGTCGCGGCCAGGAACCGGCCCCGGGGGTGGCCGGTGGCACCCGCCGTCATCGTGATCGCGACCCGGCCGACCGGGACGTAGCGCCCCGCGATGATCAGCGCGGTGCCCCGCTGCCGCAGCGTCGCGCGCACCTGCTCCACCCGGCGCCGCCCGCGCGGGCCCCGGAACCACGGCCAGCGCTCCATCGGGACCCGGGACCCGAGCCGGTAGGCGATCTGGTCACCGGCGAACGCCCCCAGCGCTCCGGCGAGCACGAGCAGCAGCACCGGCGGGCCCGCCCCGGTGACCGACAGCGTCGCCAGCGCGATCAGCACGGACTCGCTGGGCACGGGCGGCAGGAAGCCGTCGAGCGTGCACAGCGCGAGCAGCGCCACGACCGCCCACGGCGAGGCGACGATCGTCGTCACCAGGTTCTCGAACACCGGCCGGACCCCCCACGTCGTCCGGCCCGCCGCGCCGGCGGACCGCGAACGACGCTAGGTCGGCCCGCCCGGTTCCCGGATCGGAGAGAACCCCGGGGAAACGACCGCGCCCCCCTGAGATCGGCTCGGGGTCGGCTACGCCGTCGCGAGCCGCCGGACCGCCGTGGCGCTGAGCAGCGCCGCCAGCAGCGCCGCGACCGCGAGCAGCACGAACCCGAGCCCGTACCCGCCGGTCACGGTGTAGACCGCGCCCATGACCAGCGGCGGGAAGAACCCGCCGAGGCCGCCCGCGGCCCCGACCACGCCGGTCACCGAGCCGACCCGCTCGGCCGGGACGGTGCGCGCGACCATCGCGAACACCGCGCCCGTCCCGATCCCCAGCACCGCGGCCAGCAGCAGGAACGCCACCGTGCCCGCCGGCAGCAGCTGGAGCTTGAGGGCGGCCAGCAGCGCCAGCAGCGCGGCCGCGACGAAGACGGCGACGAGCACCCGCACCGGGGGCAGCCGGTCGGCCAGCCAGCCGCCGACCGGGCGCATGACCACGGCCAGCACCACGAACCCCGCGGTCCGCACGGCGGCGTCGCCCCGGGCCAGGCCGTAGTCGTTGATGAGCTCGGTCGGCAGGTACACGCTGAACGCGACGAACCCGCCGAACGCGATGGCGTACAGGTAGGACAGGTGCCAGGTGGCGGGCATCCGCAGCGCCGTGCCCAGCCGGCCGAGCATGGTGCCCTGCGGCACCGGCCGGTCCGCCCGGTCGCGCAGCAGCAGGTACGCGACCACCGCGTAGACCACGAGCAGCACCGCGACCAGGTCGAACGGGAACGTGCGGCCGAACGCCTCGACCAGGGCCACGGTGGTGAACGACGAGACCGCCGTGCCGCCCATCCCGGCACCGAACACCCCGAGCGCCAGGCCGCGCCGCTCCGGCGGGTACCAGGAGTTCACGAACGGCACCCCGATCGCGAACGTGGTCCCGCCGAGCCCGAGGAAGAACCCGCCGGCCAGGTACGCGGGCAGCGAGTCGGCCAGGTGCCCGAGGTAGAGCACCGGCAGGACGGTGAGCAGCGCCAGCGCGGGGAACATCCGGCGGGCCCCGAGCCGGTCGGTCAGTGCCCCGACCGGGATCCGGCCCAGCGAGCCGACCACCACCGGGACCGCCACCACCAGCGACTGCTCGAACGAGGTGAGCCGCAGGTGCTCGCCCAGCGACGCCCCGAGCGGGGACAGCAGCGCCCACGCCCAGAACGTCAGCACGAACCCGGCCGTCGACAGCGCCAGCATCAGGGCGGGGCTCGCGCCCGCACCGCCCGGTGTGGACGCGCCGGCCCGCGGACGATCCCGCCCCGACGGTGCGGTCATCTCGGCCTCCTCGCCTGCGTTCCGGCGCGGCTGCGGCCGGACGGCGACCACCGCGGGGCGACCCACCGTGCTCCGTGCCGGGCCGGGCCGCAAGGGTCGTTGTGCCCTTCCCACCTGCAGAGATCGTTTTTACGATCCGCTGACGCCTACCTCTCGCGCGAAACGTGGCGACGGTCCAGGATGGGCTGTCTCCGCACCGATCCGTGACGCACCTCACCACCACCGGCCCCGCCCGGGCCGGCAGGACGGAGTCCACATGGGAGCCACGACCGGCCGGCACGCGGCGACGGGCGACGGGCAGGCGGCGGGTCCCGGGATCACCGACGGGCCCGCCGCCGACGCCCTGTTGCGTGCCGGGAGCTTCCTGCGCCGCCGGCGGTCCACCGGGGACCTGCGGGCCGAGTTCCGCCGCGGCGGGCGCGAGGGCGACGTCTTCTACCGGGACCGGTGGAGCCACGACAAGGTCGTCCGCTCCACCCACGGCGTCAACTGCACCGGGTCCTGCTCGTGGCGGGTCTACGTCAAGGACGGGATCATCACCTGGGAGACCCAGGAGACCGACTACCCCTCGGTGGGCCCGGACTCGCCCGAGTACGAGCCGCGCGGCTGCCCGCGCGGCGCGGCGTTCTCCTGGTACACCTACTCCCCGACCCGGGTCCGCTACCCGTACGCGCGCGGGGTGCTGGTCGAGATGTACCGCGAGGCCCGCGCCCGCCTCGGCGACCCGGTCGCCGCCTGGGCCGAGATCACCGGCGACCCGCAGCGGCGGCAGCGCTACCAGTCGGCCCGGGGCAAGGGCGGGCACGTACGGGTCTCCTGGGACGAGGCCGTCGAGCTCGTCGCCGCCGCCCACGTGCACACGATCCGCACCCACGGCCCGGACCGGATCGCCGGCTTCTCCCCGATCCCCGCCATGTCGATGGTCAGCCACGCGGCCGGATCGCGGTTCGTGGAGCTGGTCGGCGGGGCGATGACCTCGTTCTACGACTGGTACGCCGACCTGCCGGTGGCCTCGCCGCAGGTGTTCGGCGACCAGACCGACGTGCCCGAGTCCGGGGACTGGTGGAACGCCACCTACCTGTTGATGTGGGGCTCCAACGTGCCGGTGACCCGCACCCCGGACGCGCACTGGATGGCCGAGGCGCGCTACCGCGGGCAGAAGGTCGTCGTCGTCTCCCCCGACTACGCCGACAACACCAAGTTCGCCGACACCTGGCTGCCCGCCCAGCCCGGCACGGACGGCGCGCTGGCGATGGCGATGGGGCACGTGCTGCTGACCGAGTTCTTCGTCGAGCGCCGGGTCCCGTTCTTCACCGACTACGTCGGCCGGCACACCGACCTGCCGTTCCTGGTCACCCTCGAGGTCCGCGACGGCGCCTACGTGCCCGGCCGGTTCCTCACCGCCGCCGCGCTGGGTGAGCAGGGCGAGGGCGCCGAGTGGAAGACCGTGCTGCTCGACGACCGCACCGGCGAGCCGGTGGTGCCCAACGGTTCGCTCGGGTTCCGCTACACCGGTTCCGGCGAGGGCCGCTGGAACCTCGACCTCGGCGGCGTCGAACCGAGGCTGAGCCTGTACGGCACCGCGGGCGAGGGGTGCGAGGTGCTGCTGCCCCGGTTCGACGCCGCCGACGGCACCCCGGGCGTGCTGCACCGCGGCGTCCCGGTCGCCCGGATCGGCGAGCACACCGTGACCACGGTGTTCGACCTGATGCTGGCCCAGTACGGCGTCGCCCGCGACGGGCTGCCCGGGACCTGGCCCACCGGCTACGACGACGCCACCGAGCCGTACACCCCCGCCTGGCAGGAGCCGATCACCTCGGTGCCGGCCGCCCTCGCGACCCGGATCGCCCGCGAGATGGCGACCAACGCCGAGGAGTCCGGCGGCCGGACGATGATCGTGATGGGCGCCGGGATCTGCCAGTGGTTCCACGGCGACACCACCTACCGCGCGGTGCTGGCGCTGCTGCTGCTCACCGGCGCGATGGGCCGCAACGGCGGCGGCTGGGCGCACTACGTCGGCCAGGAGAAGTGCCGGCCGGTGACCGGCTGGGCGACCATGGCCTCGGCCACGGACTGGCAGCGCCCGCCGCGCCAGATGATCGGCACCGCGTACTGGTACACGCACACCGACCAGTGGCGCTACGACGGCTACCGGGCCGACGCGCTGACCTCCCCGCTGGCCGACGGCGCGCTGTCCGGGATGCACACCATCGACACGATCGCGCGCTCGGCCCGGCTGGGGTGGATGCCGTCGTACCCGCAGTTCGACCGCAACCCGCTCGACGTCGCCGACGAGGTCCCGGAGGGGGCTGACGCCGCCGCGCACGTCGCCGGGGAGCTGGCCGCCGGGCGGCTGCGGTTCGCGATCGAGGATCCGGACGCCGAGCAGAACTGGCCCCGGGTGCTGACCCTGTGGCGGGCGAACCTGCTGGGTTCCTCGGCCAAGGGCGACGAGTACTTCCTGCGCCACCTGCTCGGCACGCACGACAACGTGCGCGCCGAGCAGACCCCGGAGCACCTGCGCCCCCGCGACGTGACCTGGCGCGACGGCGAGCCGCCGCGCGGCAAGCTGGACCTGCTGCTGTCGCTGGACTTCCGGATGACCAGCTCGACGCTGCTCTCGGACGTCGTGCTCCCGGCCGCCACCTGGTACGAGAAGCACGACCTCAACACCACCGACATGCACCCGTTCGTGCACGCGTTCAACCCGGCGATCGACCCGCCGTTCGAGTCGCGCACCGACTTCGACGCGTTCACCGCGATCGCGCAGCGGTTCTCCGAGCTCGCGCGCACCCGTCTCGGGGTGCGCCGCGACGTGGTCGCGGTGCCGCTGCAGCACGACACCCCCGGCGAGACCGCGCAGCCCGGCGGGGTCGTGCGGGACTGGAGCCGCGGCGAGTGCGACCCGGTGCCGGGCCGGACGATGCCGAACTTCGTCGTCGTCGAACGGGACTACGGCGCCGTCGCCGACAAGATGGCCGCGCTCGGCCCGCTCACCGAGCGACTCGGCCTGGTCACCAAGGGGCTGACCTACCACCCCGACGAGGAGGTCGCCGCGCTCGCCGCGGCGAACGGTGTCATGTCCTCGGGGGCCGCGGCCGGGCGCCCGGCCCTGGACACCTCGGCGAAGATGGCCGAGGCGATCCTGATGCTCTCCGGCACCACGAACGGCCGGCTCGCCACCCAGGGCTTCCGCGAGCTGGAGCGGCGCACCGGCACCCGCCTCGCCGACCTCGCCGAGGGCAGCGAGGAACGCCGCATCCACTTCGCCGACACCCAGGCCCGCCCGGTCCCGGTGATCACCAGCCCGGAGTGGTCGGGCAGCGAGACCGGCGGGCGCCGCTACGCCCCGTTCACCGTCAACGTCGAGCGGCGCAAGCCCTGGCACACGCTGACCGGGCGGATGCACTTCCTGCTCGACCACGAGTGGATGCGCGAGTTCGGCGAGATGCTGCCGCTCTACCGGGTGCCGCTGAACATGCGGGCGCTGTTCGGCGAGGGCGCGGTCGGCGAGACCGACGGCCGCTCGGTCGTCGTCCGCTATCTGACACCGCACTCGAAGTGGTCGATCCACTCCGAGTACCAGGACAACCTGTTCATGCTCTCGCTGTCCCGCGGCGGTCCGGTGGTGTGGATGTCGGTCGAGGATGCCGGGGCGATCGGTGTGCGGGACAACGACTGGGTCGAGGCGGTCAACCGCAACGGGGTGATGGCACTGCGCGCGATCGTCAGCCACCGGATGCCCGCGGGCACCGCGTTCGTCTACCACGCCCAGGAGCGGGTGGTGAACGTCCCGATCACCGAGACCACCGGCACCCGCGGCGGGATCCACAACTCGCTGACCCGCATCCTCGTCAAACCCACCCACCTCATCGGCGGCTACGCCCAGCTGTCGTTCGCCTTCAACTACCTCGGTCCGACCGGGAACCAGCGCGACGAGGTCACCGTGATCCGCCGTCGCTCCCAGGAGGTGGAGTACTAAATGCGCGTGATGGCCCAGATCGGCATGGTCATGAACCTGGACAAGTGCATCGGGTGCCACACCTGCTCGGTCACCTGCAAGCAGGCGTGGACCAACCGCGGCGGCGTCGAGTACGTCTGGTTCAACAACGTCGAGACCCGGCCCGGGCAGGGCTACCCGCGCCGCTACGCCGACCAGGAACGCTGGCGCGGCGGCTGGGTCCGCAACCGGCGCGGACGGCTGCAGCTGCGGGCCGGTGGCCGCTGGCGCAAGCTCGCGACGATCTTCGCCAACCCGGTGCTGCCGCACATCTCCGACTACTACGAGCCCTGGACCTACGACTACGAGACGCTCACCGAGGCCCCGCTCGGCGACGACTTCCCGGTCGCGCAGCCGCGCTCGCTGCTCACCGGCGAGCCGATGCAGGTCGAGTGGAGCGCCAACTGGGACGACGACCTCGGCGGCGGCCCCGAGGTCGGCGCGCAGGACCCGGTCGTGGAGAAGCTGCGCCGCGAGTCCGAGGACGCGGTCAAGCTCGACTACGAGCGCGCGTTCATGTTCTTCCTGCCGCGGATCTGCGAGCACTGCCTGAACCCGTCGTGCGTGGCCTCCTGCCCGTCCGGGGCGATGTACAAGCGCGCCGAGGACGGCATCGTGCTCGTCGACCAGGACCAGTGCCGGGGCTGGCGGATGTGCGTGACCGGCTGCCCGTACAAGAAGGTGTACTTCAACCACCGCACCGGCAAGGCCGAGAAGTGCACGTTCTGCTACCCGCGGGTGGAGGTGGGGCTGCCGACGGTGTGCTCGGAGACCTGCGTCGGGCGGCTGCGCTACATCGGGCTGTTCCTCTACGACGTCGACCGGGTCGGCGAGGCCGCCGCGGTGCCCGACGAGCAGGACCTCTACGAGGCCCAGCTCGACATCCTGCTGGACCCGGCCGACCCCGACGTCGTCCGCGCGGCCCGCCGCGAGGGCATCCCCGAGGACTGGATCGCCGCCGCCCAGCGCTCGCCGGTGTACAAGCTGGCCAAGGAGTACCGGGTGGCGCTGCCGCTGCATCCGGAGTTCCGCACGATGCCGATGGTCTGGTACGTCCCGCCGCTGTCCCCGGTGGTCGACCGGCTCACCGAGACGGGGCACGACGGCGAGTCGGCGGCCAACCTGTTCGGCGCGGTCGACGCGTTGCGGATCCCGGTCGAGTACCTGGCCGAGCTGTTCACCGCGGGCGACCCGGAGCCGGTGCGCGACGTGCTCAACACGCTCGCCGCGATGCGCGCGTTCATGCGCGACGTGACGCTGGGCCGGGAGGTCGACGAGTCGATCCCGGCCGCCGTCGGGATGGACGGCGCGCAGATCATGGAGATGTACCGGCTGCTGGCGATCGCCAAGTACGACGAGCGCTACGTCATCCCGACCGCGTACGAGGGCGAGGCGCACCAGCTCGAGGAGCTCGCCTGCTCGCTGGACTTCGAGGGCGGACCCGGGATGGGGGGCGAGGGCCCCGACGGCGGGCCGCCGTTCGGGGAGGCCTCGGGCCGCCCGGTCCCGGTGTCGGTGGAGACCTTCCACGCGCTGGCCGACCGGCAGACCGCCGACGACTTCGGCGACACCGAGAGCCGCCGGGGCCGGGTGAACCTGCTCAACTGGGACGGCCGCGGGCGCCCGGAGGGTCTGTTCCCACCCCGGCGGACCGCCGCCGAGCGGGCCCGCGACGGGAACGGGTCTCCCCCACCGGACGACGGGGACGGACCGGCGGGGGACGCCCGATGAGGGCCACGCCTGCCGCGCTGCCCGCCCGGGACCAGGCCGTCGTGCTGCAGGGGGTCTCGATCTGCCTGCAGCACCCCGACGCCCGGGTGCTGGCCCTGTTCCCGCTGGTGCGCGCGGCCGTCGCCGAGCTGCCGTTCGGCCGGCCGGCCGAACGGCTCACCCACTTCCTCGACGTCGCCGACGCCACCGCGCCGATCCGGGCCGCGGCCCACCACACCTCGGTGTTCGACACCCGGCGCCGGTGCTGCCCCTACCTGACCTGGTGGACCGATGGCGAGACCCGTCGCCGGGGCGCGTCGCTGGCCGCGGTCCAGGCGCGCTACCACGCGGCCGGGTTCGAGCTGGCCGGCGGCGAGCTGCCCGACTACCTGCCGGTCGTCTGCGAGTACGCGGCCACCGCCGACCTCGCCGACGGGCTGGCCCTGCTGCAGGAGCACCGGCCCGGCCTGGAGCTGCTTCGGCTGGCCCTGCTCGACGCCGGGACGCCGTACGCGGCACCGGTGGAGGCGCTGTGCGCGCTGCTGCCGGGCCCGTCCCCGCGCGACGTCGCCGCGGCGCGGGCGATGGCCCGGTCCGGGCCGCCGCGCGAGCAGGTCGGCCTGGAGCTCGCGCCGTTCACCCCCGCCGGAGGTGCGTCATGACCACGAACTGGATCGACGTCCTGCTCTGGGGCGTGCTGCCGTACGTGATGGTGGTGGTCCTCGTCGGCGGCACGATCTGGCGCTACCGCTACGACCGGTTCGGCTGGACCACCCGCTCCTCGGAGCTGCACGAGTCGCGGCTGCTCCGGATCGGCAGCCCGCTGTTCCACTTCGGACTTCTGGTGGTGATCGTCGGGCACGTGATCGGGCTGGTGATCCCGGCGTCGTGGACGGCCGCGGTCGGGGTCACCCAGGAGGCCTACCACGTGCAGGCGCTGGTGCTCGGCGGGATCGCCGGGTTCAGCACGCTGGCCGGGATCGCGATCCTGATCTACCGGCGGCGCACCACCGGGCCGGTGTTCTCCGCGACCACCCGCAACGACAAGGTCATGTACGTGGTGCTGGTCGCCGCGATCGTGGCCGGGCTGGCCACGACGCTGCTGGGCGCGGCGGGCGGCGAGGGGCACGACTACCGGGCGTCGGTCTCGCCCTGGTTCCGCTCGCTGTTCGTGCTGCAGCCGGACATCGCCTCGATGGCGGCGGCGTCGACCGGGTTCCACGTGCACACGTTGATCGGGATGGCGCTGTTCGTGATCTGGCCGTTCACCCGGCTCGTGCACGCCTTCACCGCGCCGCTGCAGTACCTGTTCCGGCCCTACATCGTCTACCGCAGCCGGGCGGGCGGGCCGGCCGCACGTCCGGCGCGACGGGGGTGGGAACGGGTCTGAGCGCACGCCCGGCAGGCCCGGCGCGAGCTCGGTGCCGGGCAGGACAGTAACGTCGCCCGCCACCTGCCCCCACCTGTCGGAGATCCTTCGATGACCCCAGCACCCGCGCCCGCGGACGGCACCGCGACCGCCGCGCACCCGGCCGCCGACGGCACCGCGCCCCGCAGCCTGCCGGTCGTCCTGGCCGCGTTGCGCCGCCCGGCCGGGACGCCGGTCGTCCCCCGGATGCCGGCGACGGCGGACGACCGTGGCTGAGCCGCCCGCGGACGCCCGCCTCGTCCCGCTGCTGCTCGACCCGACCCGGCTGCGCATCGCCACGGCACTGGTCGCGACCGACGAGGCCGATTTCGGCGCCGTCCGCGACCGGGTGGGGCTGACCGACTCGGCCCTGTCCACGCAGCTGAAGGCGCTGGCCGCGGCGGATCTGATCACCTCCCGCCGGGAGCCGACGGGCACGGCCGGCCGGACCTGGATCGGCCTGACCCCGCAGGGCCGCGAGCAGGTGGGCGCCCACATCATGGCGCTGCGCGAGATCGGCTCGGATGCTTCTCCCGGCGGCCCGGGCCACGCATAATCGGGGAATGCCGCGTTACGAGTTCCGCTGCCGGGAGTGCGCCAGTGGCGGCGCACCCGAGACCTTCGAGGTGGATCGACCGATGGTGGCGGCCTCCGACCCGGCTACCTGCCCGTCCGGGCACACCGACACCGTGAAGCTGCTGTCCACCGTGTCGCTGGGTGGCCGCTCGCCGGGTGGCCGCTCGCCGGGCGGCGGTGCGCCGGCACCGGCGATGGCCCCGGCCGGCGGTGGGGGCTGCTGCGGCGGCGGGTGCTGCGGGGGCTGACCCGTCCGGGTGACGCTCGCAGCGGTGGCGCCCCGGGCTCACCCACATGCCTCCCCGGTTTCGTACGAACAGGCCCTCTCTCCGCTGCCGTGTGACGCAGCGCAGTCGTGGCGCGATGAAACGGGCGCATCTCCATCACCAACGAACTGGGGGGTTCGTGATGACCGGAGCGCTCGCCCGGCCGCTGCGCGCGGTGGGCCTGTTCACCGCCGCGGTCGCCACACTGTTCGCGACCGCGGCCACGGCGTCGGCGGCATCGGCTGCCATGCCACCCGAGCAGCCGGCCCCGCCCGGGCCGGTCCAGGACCTCGTGCTGAGCCCCGCGCCGGGGAACGGCGCCCGCGGGCTCGGGTTCGAGGCGGACTGGACATCACCGGCCGAGACCGGCGACGGAGTCGACACCCACTACGTCGTGGAGGCCTACGACGCGGTCGGCAACCGGCTCGAGTCGACCAGCACGGGTGACACGGCCACCGAGCCGATCCGGGGGGATCGGTGCCGTGCCCCGCTCAGCTTCGCGGTCCGTGCCGTCACCCGGGACTCAGGCACCGGGGACCCGCTCGAGGGGCCCACCGTCCGGGCCGAGTTCGGGGACGTGAGCCTCTGCGAGATCAACAACTCGATCGGCGCGGAGCAGACCGGCGAGGGGACGCTGCAGGTCACGGTGACGCGGGAGCAGCCGATCGACCCGTACGTCGCCGGGCCGTGCACGCTCACCGTCGACGGGCAGGTCGCCTGGAGCGGGAACTGCGGCACCCGGGAGCAGACGGTCGACGTCGACGGGCTCGCAGCCGGCGGCCACGACCTCGTCCTGACCACCGTCTCACCGCGGGGTGACACCTACACCGCCCGGACCTGGGCACCGGTGAGCTGACGGCGGCGGGCGCCCGCCGGACCGGGTGGGTGCCCGCTCCCTACTCCGTCCCGTTGGCGAGCACCATCGACTCGCCGGTCCGCAGGCGGCCACGCGCCGAGACCAGGTGGAGCACGGCCTCCGCGACGTCGCGGGGTTCGAGCAGGCCCGGCCGCGGCCGTCCGCGCGCGAACACCTCCTCGACGTCCGCCCGGGTCGGCTCGGACAGGTCCGGGCGGATGAAGCGGTACGTGCCCGGGTTGTGGATCATGGTGGTGTCGACCCCGGCGGGCAGCACGGCGTTGACCGTGATCCCGTGCTCGGCCACCTCGTAGGCCACCGACTGCACGAGCGCGACGACGCCGGCCTTGGCCGCGGCGTAGTGCCCGGAGCTGCGGGCGCCGCTGCGCGCGACGATCGAGGAGGTCGCCACCACCCGTCCGGAGCCCTGCTCGATCAGGTACGGGAGCACGGCCCGGAACGTGGTGAACACACCGGTCAGGTTGACGTCGATCATCGTCTGCCACTGCCGCCCGGACATCTCGGCAATCGCGCCGCTCGTCGCGATGCCGGCGTTGGCCACCACGATGTCGATCCCGCCGAGCTCCGCGACCGCCCGGTCGGCCACCTGCTGCATCGCGGACGCGTCGCGCACGTCCGCGGTCACACCGAGGCAGCGGCGGCCGAACCGCTCCACACCGGCGACCGTCTCGGCGAGGTCGTCCGGGGTGGCCGGCGGGTAGTCGACCCCGTCGACCGGGCCGGCCAGGTCGCAGACGACGACGTCCGCGCCCTCCCGGGCGAGGGTCGTGGCGTGAGCCCGGCCCTGCCCCCGCGCACCTCCCGTGATCAGCGCGACCGCGCCGTCGAGCACACCCATCGGTCCGTCCCTTCCTCATCGACGTCGTCGGGGTGCAGACCTCGCCGCAGGGGTGGACTCATCGGCCGAGGAGCGCGGCGCCGGTGGTCGACGCCGAGAACCCACGCCCGGCGGCGACACCGCTGCGGTGCAGCCGTAGCTCACCGGCCTTCCCGGGGTGCGTACCTCCTCCTCGGGCGCGTACCCGCAACCGCGACCGGCGGCTCCAGCGCCGGCGGGCCTCGATCAGTTCGGAGCCCCGCACTTCCCACACTGCGCGCCGGCGGAGACGGCGCGGTGCTCGACTCGCCCGCCCGCCGGCCGGCGGGAATCGACCCGCGGCTCGAGACGGGTGTCCGGGCCGACCTGCCGGTGGGTGTCACCTGCGGCCCGAGCCTGCCCTTCGAGGGGCGACAGCGTGCGCCCGGGCGAGCCGTGGGGGTCGAGTGGCACGCTCTCGTCCTCGGGAGGGCGGAAGCGTGCGTGTCGCCGCACCGGAGTCTGTTGATCAGCACCTATCCGCCCCGCGCGGGGCGGAAGCGCGCATGTCACGGCACCGTGCCTGTCGATCAGCACGGATCCGCCCCGCGGAGAGCTGGCCGGGACGGTTCGACAGTTGCCACCCCGGCACGCCGACGCGGCCCCGGGGCCCGCCGCGAACTTTTCACCAAGAAATTCTGCCGATCCCGCCTCCAGCGGCCCTCGGCGCGCCGAAAGTGTCGGACCTCGAAGATATGTTCGACCCATGTTGCAGCCGGTGGTGCTCCCCGACGGGCTGGCGGACCTCCCGCCCGGCCCGGAACTGGGTGCGCTGCTGGCCGGGATCGACCCGACCCGGGTCGCCAATCACGACACCGTGGTGGTGTTGCAGGCCTGGCGGCGGCAGCGTTCCCACACCGACGCCGCGGAGTTGGCGATCCTGGCCGAGGTCGGGCACTGCGACCCGTTCGCCCCTGCCGGGCGGGTCGCCCGGCTCGAGGAGGCACCCGCCGATTGCGGGCTGGAGATCGCAGCGGCGTTGACGTTGACCGAGGTGACCGCGTGGCGGGAGTACGCCCTGGCCGACACGCTGATCCACCGGCTGCCGGCCGTGCACGCCTCCCTGACCAGCGGGGATATCGATCGGGCGAAGGCGATGTTGTTCGCCGACTACCTCGAGCCCCTCACCGATGCCCAGAACGCCCGTATCTGCGCCACCCTGCTCCCGCAGGCGCCCGATCTCACCACGGGGCAGTTGCGGGCGCGGTTGCGGCGGATGGTGTTGGCGATCGACCCCGAGGCCGCTCGGCGGCGGTATCGGAAGGCGCTGCAGCAGCGGCGGCTGGTGTGTTATCTCGACGAGGACGGCACGGCCACCCTCACCGCCACCGGGCTGGACCCGACCGCGGCCCAGGCGGCGTGTGAACGCGTCGACGGCCTGGCCCGCGAGCTGCGCGCTGCCGGGCATCCGGAGCCGTTGCCGGCGATCCGTGCGGATCTGAGCACTGCGCTGCAGGACGGCAGCCTGCACACGCTCAGCCACGACGAGATCATCGCCGTGATGCTCGCCCGGGCCACCGCACCCGACACCGACACCGACGAGTCGAGCAGCACCGGTACCGACTCGGCCACCGGCACCGAGTCCGACTCCGCCACCGGTACCGGCTCCGACACCGGTGCCGGTGCCGGTGCCGGTGCCGGTGCCGGTGCCGGTACGGAGGCTGCAACTGGAGCGCACCACAACACCGCTACCGGGACCGGCGACCTCTCCGACCACCACTCCGACTCGAACTCGGGAACCGGCAGCGGCACGGACACCGATGCGAACTCCAACTCCGGCTCGACCTCCGGTACCGGCACCGACCGCAGTCCCGGCTCAGCATCCGGGTCCGACACCGGCTCCAACGCCGGCACCGGGTCGACCGGGAACTCCGCGCAGCATGGCGGGAACCGCGAGCACGGCGCGGACAGCAGCGACAGCGGCCGGCACGACGGCGCCTGCACCGAGACCAACGGCGATACCGACGCCGACTCCGGCTCCGGCTCGGCATCCGGGTCCGACACCGGCACCGACCCGGACTCCGACTCGGACAGCGAGGGTGCCGACGAGGGTGAGGACGACGGGGACAGCGATGACGGGGGCGACGCCCCCGAGCCCGATCCCGATCCTGATCCCGGTAAGGGGAACTCCGGCGGCCCTCACGATGACGGTCCCGACGGAGACGGTCCCAGCGGTGGCGGTGGTGGTGGTCCCCGTGGGGGCGGACCCAATGATGGTGGCGGCGGTCCTCGTGGCGATCGTTCCGGTGGCGGTGGCGCTCGGCCCATCCCGGAACGCGCCCGGCCGGGCATCGAGATCCGCCTACGCCTGTCCACCCTGCTCGGCCACGACGACCACCCCGGCGAGATCCCCGGCCTCGGCCCGATTCCCGCCCACACTGCTCGTGATTGTCTGGCTCGCCAGCAGTACGCGGAGTGGCGCTTCGCGATCACCGACGCCGACGGCTACCTGGTTCTGGCCGGCACCACCCGGCGTCGCCCACCCCGACAACCCGGACCGGGTGGACGTCCACTGATCCGACAGGCCCACGGCGGCACCGTCGAACTGCAGATCCCCGCCACCCTGCTCGAACAACTCGCCGCGGACCCGCCACCCGGGTGGGAACCGTTGATCGCCGACCTGGCCGCCCAGTACGCCAACCGCGCCAGTTTGCTGGCGGAGTTGGATCGGCGCTCGGGGGATCGGTTCCCGCACCCGGCGCTGCGGCGTCACGTCGAGGTCCGCGATCGCACGTGCGTGTTCCCGGGATGCCGGCGTCCGGCGCGCAAGGCCCAGCAGGACCACACGGACGATCACCAACACGGCGGCCCGACGACCAGCGATAATCTCGGCCCACTCTGCGTGTTCCACCACGCGATCAAGACCGCCGGACGCTGGCGGGTGCGACAACCGTCCCCGGGGGTGTTCCGGTGGCGCAGCCCGTTGGGCCGGTTCTACACCACCCGCGGCGAACCCGTCTGCCCACCATTACCCGACCCGCTACCCGACCCCGAAGCCGAGGTCGGGCAGGTCGAGGCCGTGCCGGGACTGGGGAGTCCGCTGCAGGCCGAGTTCGACGAACGGCCCCTGTTCCCGACCCCACCCGAGGAACCCGAACCGGAGGAACCGGCGCCCGAGTCCGAGCCGGCCGAGGCCCCCGAACCGACCGCGGCGACCGACCGCGCACCACCGGAGGAGCCACCGTTCTGATCGAGCCGACGCCCGGCCGGGCCGACCGGCAGACGTGCGAGCCGGGCCCGTGCGCGACGGGCCCGGCCGTACGTCAGCCCGCCAGGACGATCCGGCCCAGCTCCACCGACGACGCCAGGTGCGGGTGGTGCGGCAGCACCCGCACCGTGTAGCCGGTCAGGCCGGCGTGCGGCAGCGGGACCGCGACCTCCCAGGTCCCGTCGCCCCGGTGCTCCATCGCCTCGGTCACCGGCTCGGCCAGCTCGTCGGCGTCGTCCACCCGCCCGACGACGGCCTCGACCGTCACGTCCGACGGCTCCAGCCCGGCCAGCTCGACACCCGCGCGCACGGTCATCGGCGAGCCGACGACCGGGGTGTCCGGCAGTCCCGAGGCGTCCACCCCGGTGATCCGCACGTGGTTCCAGGCCTTGTTCAGCCGCGCCCGGTACTGGGCGATGTCCCGGGCGGCGGCGTAGTCCGCGGCCGCGGCACCGGCGGCGGCCCGCGCGGCCGGGGCGTACCAGTCCTGGACGTACTCGCGCACCATGCGGGTCGCCTGCACCTTGGGCCGCAGCGTGGTGAGTGTGTGGCGCACCATCTCCACCCAGCGGTGCGGGACACCCTCGGTGCGGTCGTAGAACGCAGGCCCGACCTGGGTCGCGAGCAGCTCGTAGAGCGCGTTGGCCTCCAGGTCGTCACGCCGGGTCGGGTCCTCGACGCCGTCGGCGGTGGGGATGGCCCAGCCGTTGCCGCCGTCGTAGAACTCGTCCCACCAGCCGTCGCGGATGGACAGGTTCAACCCGCCGTTGAGCGCCGACTTCATGCCCGACGTCCCGCACGCCTCCAGCGGGCGCAGCGGGTTGTTCAGCCACACGTCGCAGCCCCAGTAGAGGTAGCGGGCCATCGACATGTCGTAGTCGGGCAGGAACACGATCCGGTGCCGGACACCGGCGTCGTCGGCGAACCGGACGATCTGCTGGATCAGCGCCTTGCCACCGTCGTCGGCGGGATGCGACTTCCCGGCGACGATCAGCTGCACCGGCTGGTGGGCGTCGAGCAGCAGCCCGCGCAACCGCTCCGGATCACGCAGCATCAGGGTGAGCCGCTTGTAGGTCGGCACCCGCCGCGCGAAGCCCACGGTCAGCACGTCGGGATCGAAGACGTGGTCGGTCCAGCCGAGCTCCGGCTCCGAGGCACCCCGCTCCAGCCAGGCCGCCCGGACCCGGCGCCGGACCTCCTCCACCAGCCGGGCGCGCAGCGCGTTGCGCAACGCCCACAGGTCGGCGTCGGACACCTCGGACGACTCCTGCGCGACCCCCTCGGGCCCCGGCGCGCCGAGCAGCTCGGTGACCTGCCGCGCCTCCCAGGTCGGTCCGTGCACCCCGTTGGTGACCGACCCGATCGGCACCTCCTCGCGGTCGAAGCCCGACCACATCCCGCCGAACATCTCGCGGGAGACGATGCCGTGCAGCCGCGAGACCCCGTTGGCCCGCTGGGCCAGGCGCAGGCCCATGTGCGCCATGTTGAACATCTCCGGGTCGTCCTCGGAGCCCAGCGCGAGCAGCCGGTCGGTCGGCAGCCCCGGCAGCAGCCGGTCGGTGAGGTAGTGCCGCACGAGGTCCAGGCCGAACCGGTCGATCCCGGCCGGCACCGGGGTGTGCGTGGTGAACACCGTGCCGGCCCGGACGGCGGCGAGTGCCTCGTCGAAGTCCAGGCCCGCACCGGAGACCGTCGCGGGCGAGCTCGACGAGGGCCCCGCGCCGTTCGACGCCACCGCGGACCCCGTGCACAGCTCCCGGATCCGCTCCAGGCCGAGGAACCCGGCGTGGCCCTCGTTGGTGTGGAACACCTCCGGGGCCGGGTGGCCGGTCGTGCGGCAGAAGGCCCGGACGGCGCGGACCCCGCCGACGCCGATCAGGATCTCCTGCTGGATGCGGTGGTTCTGGTCGCCGCCGTAGAGCCGGTCGGTGACACCGCGCAGGTCGGGCTCGTTCTCCTCGATATCGGTGTCGAGCAGCAGCAGCGGCACCCGGCCGACCCGGGCCAGCCAGACCCGCGCCGACAGCGCCCGGTCGTCGGGCACGGCGACCTGCACGAGCACGGGGTCGCCGTCGGGACCGGCGAGCAGCTGCAACGGCAGCCCCTGCGGGTCGATCGCCGGGTAGTGCTCGAGCTGCCACCCGTCCAGCGACAGCGACTGCCGGAAGTACCCGGAGCGGTACAGCAGCCCGACGCCGATCAGCGGCACGCCCAGGTCGGACGCGGCCTTGAGGTGGTCCCCGGCGAGCACGCCGAGGCCGCCGGAGTAGTTCGGCAGCACCTCGGAGACGCCGAACTCCATCGAGAAGTAGGCGACGGCGGCGGGCAGACGTTCGTCCGGTTCGGCCTGGTACCAGCGGGGTTCGCTCAGGTACCGCTCCAGGTCGGCGGCCTGCTCGGCGACCCGGTCGGTGACGGCGCCGTCCTGGGCCAGCTCGGCGAGCCGCGAGGTCGGGATGTCGCCGAGCAGCCGGACCGGGTCCTGCCCGCAGGCGTCCCAGGCCTGCGGGTCGAGCGAGGCGAACAGGTCACGGGTGGGCGCGTGCCACGTCCACCGCAGGTTCGTGGCCAGTGTCTGCAGCGGCGCGAGCGGACCGGGGAGCTGGGCACGAACGGTGAATCGGCGGAGGGCTCTCACGGCGCGGACCCTAGTGCCGACGGCCGGTCCGCGCGGCACGTGCCCGGACGGGTCACCCCGCGGCGGTCTGCAACCGCTTCAGGACGCTGTCGGCGGCGAAGCGGTCCAGCCGGAACGACTCCGGCCCGAGCGCGTACACCCGGCCCTCGGCGAACGCCGGCAGCGTGGCGAGCAGCGGCTGCCGCTCGCGGTACTGCTGCACCTGCTCGTCGGTGGCGTTGACGACGAACAGCGAGGCGTCCCCGAAGTCGCCCGCGTTCTCCAGCGCGACCGGGATCGCGTCCTTGCGGGTACCGGAGTCGCCGAGGCCGGAGGCGCCGCTGGGGTCGATCGTGCGCAGCGTCAGGCCGAGCTCGCCGAGCAGCTTGCCCTGTGCGGAGTCCGCGGTGAACACGTTGTAGCCGTCGGGGGTGACCGTCAGTGCGACGGCCTCGTGCGCGGCGCCCAGCGCCGCCCCGACCTCGGTCGCCCGCCCGGCGAACGCCTGCTCGGCGGCCGCGGCCTCGGCCTCCCGGCCCAGGTCGGTGCCGAGCCGGCCCGAGAGCTCCTGCCAGGACAGCTCGCTGTGGTTGACGACGATCGTCGGTGCGATCTCGCTGAGCTGGGCGTAGGCCTCCGGGGTGACGGCGTCGGCCCCGACCGCGCTGCCGACGATCACGTCCGGCTGCTGCGCCGCGACGGCCTCGACGTCGACCGTGGGCCCACCGAGCGGGACCGTCCCGCCGTCCACCGCACGGGGCGCCCAGGCCACGAAGAAGCCGTTGTCGTCGGCGACGCCGCCGGGCCGGGAGGTGGCGGTGGCGACCACCGGCAGGTCCAGGCCGAGCAGCGGCCCGGTCATCGTGACGCTGGCGGAGACCACCCGCTGCGGCGCGGCCGGGACCTCGGCGGTGCCGAGCTCGTGGGTGACCGTCCGGGTCCCGGCCGCGCCGTCGGCACCCTCCGGGCCGTCGGCGGGGGTCGCGGACGGCGACGAGCACCCGGCTGCCAGACCGAGCGCGGCGATCAGCAGCAGAGCTGCGCGACGAGAAGCTTGCCTCATTGCCAGGACTATTAGGCAAGCCTACCCTGGTGTCAATGTCTCCCCGGCCACCTGCGTCCCCCGGGCCGGCTGCGCCCGCCCGGCCGGCTGCGTTCCCCCGGCCGCCGGCGGGCTCCGAGCCACCCGGCGGGCTGTCCGGGTCCGCGGTCCCCCCGCAATCCCCCCGCCCGGCCCCGCCGGAGCGGCTGCCCGTGGACCGCTGCCCGCCGGTGGCGCGGCTGATCGCCGGCGGATCCCGCGATGCCTTCTGGGCCGAGGTCCGCCGCCGCGGCACCCCGCTGGTCGACGACCTCGGCGACGGCACCTGCGCGGTCACGTTCGCCGTCCCGCAGCGGCCCGGGACCACCGAGGTGCGGGTGCTGCCGAACAAGCTGGCCGATGCCGCACACCCGGACGCCACCACCGCCGAACAGCTGCCCGGCGGGTGGGCACTGACCCTGCGGATGCCCCGGGACTGGCGGGCGGGCTACGGGATCGCCGAGCTGCCGGGCGCACCCGTCCCGGCGACGAACGGTGCGGCCGCGGCCCGGCGGGAGCGCGCGCTCGCCGCCGTCGCGGAGGCCGGACGTCCCGCGCTGGGCCGGTTCCTCGACGCCCAGGCCGCGGCCCGGCCCGATCCGCTCGCCCGTGAGCACCTCCCCGACGGCACCTCGGTCGTCTCCCTCCCCGACGCCCCCGCCCGCCCGCGGCCGGGCGGCCCGCCCGGGACCGTCCTGCACGGCACGCTCGACGACCGCCCGCTCTGGCTGCACGACCCGGCCGGCGCCGACCCCGGCGAGCCGCTGCCCGTCGTCGTCCTGCTGGACGGGCACACCTGGCTCGCCGACGACCTGCCCGCGGTACTCGACGGGTCGATCGCCCGCGGGGAGCTGCCGCCGGTCCGGACGGTCGGGGTCGCCGCCGCCCCCGGAGACCGGCGCAGCCGCGAGCTCGGCTGCGACCCCGGCTTCGTCGCGCTGCTGCGCGACGGTGTCCTGCGCTGGGCGGGCGGGCTGCGGGGGCTCACCCCGGACCCGGGCCGCACCGTCGTCGCCGGTCAGAGCCTCGGCGGGCTGACCGCGCTCTACGCCACCCAGGTCGCGCCGGAGCGGTTCGGCCTGGCCCTGAGCCAGTCCGGGTCGTTCTGGTGGCCGAACACCGGCGGGGTCGCCGAATGGCTCACCGGCGCGCTGCCCACCGGGCCGCGGACCGCGGGCGTGGTGCTCGAGGTCGGCAGCGAGGAGTGGGTGCTGGGTGGGCCGACCCTCCGCGTCGCCGGGGCCCTGGCCGCCCGCGGCGACCCCGTGCGGCTCCGGGAGTTCCGCGGCGGCCACGACCCGGCGTGCTGGCGGACCACACTGGTGCCCGCACTCGGGGACCTCCTGGGCCGGGGCGGTGGCCGGTGAACGAGCCCGACCCGACCGGCCGGCTCGCCGGGGAAGCCGTGCTGCTGGCCGCCTCCCGGCTCACCGCGATGATCCACGCGGCGGCCGCCGCCGAGGACCTCACCCCGCTGCAGGCCCGCTTCCTGCGCACCCTGCACGAGCCGATGCCCCAGGCCGACCTGGCGGAGCGGCTCGGGCTCGACCCGGCCCGGGTCTCGGCGCTGACCCGCGAGCTCGGCCGGCGCGGGCTGGTCGAGCGCGAGCACGGACGCGGGGACCGCCGCCGGCGCTACGCACGGCTCACCCCCGCGGGTGACGCCGTGGTCGACCGGATCGGGGCCCGGCTGACCGCCCGCTCCCCGATGACCCAGGTGCTCGACCGCGCCGAGCGCGACACCCTCGTCGACCTGCTCGGACGGGTCATCGCGGCGCTGCCCGCGCCGGGCCCCGGCTGAGCGTCCGCATCCGGCCGCGAACGGGGGACGAACCGCGGCTGAACCGATACCGGACACCGCGCGGCGCGCCGTGTCCCGTCGCGCGCACGACTGGACCGGATGGGTACGGTTGTCCCGTGCGCCACACCGGTCCCGGCGTACACATCCGCTCGACCAGAATCCGGGGGTGACGTCCGATGACGGGGCGGCTCGGGATCGACGACGTGACCCCGTACGTGGAGACGGGCGACCCGGCCAAGGCCGTCGTCGGGGAGGTCGTGCCGATCCGGGCGACCGTGTGGCGCGAGGGGCACGACGCGGTCGCCGCGAACGTGGTCTTCACCCCGCTCACCGTGAACGGTGATCCGGGCGAGCCGCGCTACGTGCGGATGCAGCCCGAGGGCGTCGGCACCGACCGGTTCGTCGCCTGGGTCTCCCCCGACGCCGAGGGGCGCTGGACGTTCCGGGTGGACGCCTGGAGCGACCCCTGGGCGACCTGGCGCTCGGCCGTCGAGAAGAAGATCGCGGCCGGGCAGTCCGCGGACGAGCTGGCCAACGACCTCGAGGTCGGGGCCCGGCTGCTGTCCCGGGTCGGCCGCCGTCCGTCCGAGAAGGACAACAGGGACCTGCTCCACGGCGCGGCGAACGCCCTGCGCGACACCGCGCTGCCGCTGCGCGCGCGGGTGGCCCCCGCACTGTTCGACGCCGTCCTGAAGATCATGACCGAGCGTCCGGTCCGGGAGCTGATCACCCGCGGCCCGGAGCGGCAGATCCACGTCGACCGGCGGCGTGCCCTGTTCGGCTCGTGGTACGAGCTCTTCCCGCGTTCCACCGGCGGCCGCGACGAGACCGGCCGGGCCGTGCACGGCACGTTCGCCACATCGGCCAAGGAGCTGGACCGGGTCGCGCGGATGGGCTTCGACGTCGTCTACCTGCCGCCGATCCACCCGGTCGGCACGGTGCACCGCAAGGGCCGCAACAACTCCGTGCACGCCGAGCCCGGAGACGTCGGCTCGCCGTGGGCGATCGGGTCCGCCGCGGGCGGGCACGACGCCATCGACCCCGAGCTGGGCGACTTCGACGACTTCGACGCGTTCGTCGCCAAGGCCGACGAGCTCGGGATGGAGGTCGCGCTGGACCTGGCGCTGCAGTGCGCACCCGACCACCCCTGGGTCGCCGAGCACCCCGAGTGGTTCACCGTCCGTCCGGACGGGACGATCGCCTACGCCGAGAACCCGCCGAAGCGCTACCAGGACATCTACCCGCTGAACTTCGACCGGGACCCGGACGGCATCTACGCCGAGTGCCTGCGCGTGGTGCTGAAGTGGGTCGACCACGGCGTGAAGATCTTCCGGGTCGACAACCCGCACACCAAGCCGCCGAACTTCTGGCACTGGCTGATCTGGGAGGTCAAGCACCGCCACCCGGAGGTGCTGTTCCTCGCCGAGGCGTTCACCCGCCCGGCCCGGCTCTTCGGCCTCGCCCGGCTGGGCTTCACCCAGTCCTACACCTACTTCACGTGGCGGACCGAGAAGGAGGAGCTGGCCGACTTCGCGCTCATGCACGCCGAGCACGCCGACGAGTGCCGGCCGAACCTGTTCACCAACACCCCGGACATCCTGCACGAGTCGCTGCAGACCGGCGGGCCCGCGATGTTCGCGATCCGCGCGACCCTGGCCGCGACGATGTCGCCGACCTGGGGTGTCTACTCCGGGTTCGAGCTGTACGAGGGCACCCCGGTGAAGCCGGGCAGCGAGGAGTACCTCGACTCGGAGAAGTACGAGCTGCGCCCGCGCGACTTCGAGTCCGCGGTGAACCAGGGCCGGTCGCTGGAGCCGTACCTGACCCAGCTCAACGAGATCCGCCGCGCGCACCCGGCGCTGCAGCAGCTGCGCGAGATCCACTTCCACGAGGTCGACAACGACCGGCTCCTGGCCTACTCCCGGCTCGACCCGGCGACCGGCGACCAGGTGCTCGTGGTGTGCACACTGGACTCGTTCGCCCCGCAGCAGGGCACCGTGAAGCTGGACATGCCGGCGCTGGGTTTGCGCTACACCGATGTCGTCGAGGTGCACGACGAGGTCTCCGGCCAGACGTTCCGGTGGGGCGAGTACAACTTCGTCCGGCTGGTTCCCAGCGACGACGTGGCGCACGTGCTGCGGCTGCCGGCCCAACTCCCCCTGATCTAGATGTGCTGTCCGGGCACGTTGGTGACAGTCCGGCACGCCCGTCCGATGATCTTGAGACAGGCGAGGGCCTCCGGGTTCGGTGTGGATCACCACGAAACACGCCGAAGCCCGAGGAGGCCCTCTGGTGATCCACCGTAACGCCCCGCTGACCCCGACCGGCCGGCTGCGCCTGGCCCGGTGTGTCGTCGACGACGGCTGGGACCTGCGCCGCGCCGCGGAGCGGTTCCAGGTCGCCCACACCACCGCCGCCCGCTGGGCCGGGCGCTACCGCCACGGCGGCGAGGCCGCGATGGTCGATCGCTCCAGCCGACCGCATCACAGTCCTCGCCGCACCAGTCGGGCCGTCGAGGTCGAGGTTTTACGGCAGCGTGATGAGCACAAGATCGGGCCGCTGCGCATCGCCGGCCG
>NZ_FOUY01000128.1 GCF_900115005.1 Pseudonocardia ammonioxydans
ATGGATGGCGTAGGAACCTCCATCGTCGGGAGACCTCGACGTCTATCTGCGGACCGACGCGCCCGGCCGACCTACACCCTCATCTGGGAAGAGCCCGCAAAGCCGACGTGATTAGGTCGTCGGTTCGATTCCGACAGGCGGCTCCGGCGAACAGCCCCTGACCTGCGCAAACGCAGGGCAGGGGCGGTTCGGTTCTGGTGGTCGCGCAATGCGCTGGCCTCACGGCTCTGCCCGACACCGACGTCGCTCTCCTCTGCGACGGACCCCTCGCCGGCTGAGCGCTCGCGGCCGGCATCCTGTCCGTGTGCCGATATGCCTCGCTCCGCTCGGCAACGCAGCGTGGCGTTGTGTCGCGACCTGGACGTGCGAGGTGTCAACGGTGCGTCGGCGCAGCGATCGTTGTGTGCGCAGCGAGATGCTCCATGCCGCACGCGCGGCGCGCACGAACGCAACGCCCCGGAACGCCAACGACCCGTCATCGCTGCGACGCGCAACGCGTCTCCCGGTCACGGCAACGGATCGCAACCACGACCCGCCCACGGCGCCTCGCGGGACGGAGGGCAAGTTGACACAGTTGCGCTGCCATGGAACCGCGCTGGCTCTCTCGATGACCACCGGTGAAACAGTGCCGCTCCGGGCTTGCGCCTGGTGTTGCCTGGCCTCCTCGTGATCGGCCCGTCGGGGATCGTCAACGTGGTGCGGGTGTCGAGGCGGCCGGGTCCGACGGCTCGGCGGGGCGCGATCGTCTCGTGCGTTGGCGGACTACGGGAGCTTGGACGCGAGGACGTCGGCCGCCAGGATCTCGGGTGCTGCGCCGAGGAGGTGCTGGTTGGCCATCAGGGCTGCGACGATGGCGCCGTTGGCGTGGGCGTCGCGAGCGGCCTCGTCGGGGAATGCATCGAAGATCCAGAAGGTGTCGGCGTGGGTCCTAGCCGCGAACCAGACAATCGTTCCTACTTCTTCGTTGGCGAGTGCGACAGCGCCGGCGAGCAGATCGGCGAGCGCGTCGTGCTGTCCATCGGCCGCGACGATCTTAGCGACGAAGGCATACGGAAGTGATGCGGGTGTGGACATGAGGGGTTCTCCTTGAAGTCGGGGTTCTTCGTGGGGCGAGTTCAGCGTATGACGAGCGAGGGCCGGTGGGGAGTGGCGTATACGGCAGTATTGCTATTGTTCGCGCCATGCGTATCGGACTGATCGCGATCGACGGCTGCTTCGGTTCGGCGGTCGCGTCGGTCATCGACATCGTGCGGGTGGCCGACGGAGCCCGCGGCGATGTCGACCCGCGGATCGACCCGATCGAACTCGCCATCCTCGGACCGAAACGGCGAGTGACCACGACGGCATCGATGACCCTGTCGGTGGACCACCCGCTGTCGGAGTCCGGAGAGTTCGACGTGGTCGTCGTCCCTGCGCTTGGAACCCTCACGGCCGCCGCGACCCACGACGCCCTCCAGAGCCGAGATGCTCGTTCGGTCATCGCCTCACTCGGGCGCCTCGACGACGCGACCACCCGGATCGCCGCGGCGTGCACCGGCGTGTTCGCCGTCGCCGAGACCGGACGGATGCATCATCGGCGGGCGACGACCAGCTGGTTCCTGGGGCCGGAGTTCCTGAAGCGCTATCCGACCGTCGCCCTCGATCTCGACACCATGGTCGTGGTCGACGGGAACCTCGTCACCGCCGGCGCCGCCTTCGCCCACATCGACCTCGCGCTCTCACTCGTGCGATCGATCAGCCCCGACCTGGCCCAACATGTCGCCAAGCTCCTCATCATCGACGAGCGCCCGTCGCAGGCGGCCTTCGTCGCCTACGAACATCTCCGGCACGAGGACCCGATCGTCGTCGAGTTCGAACGCTTCGTGCGCGTCCGCCTGGACGAACCGTTCAACGTCGCCGTCGTCGCGCAGTCGCTCGGCACCAGCCGGCGCACCCTCGAACGACGAGTCCGTGCGGCGCTCAACCTCACTCCGCTCGGCTTCGTCCAACGGCTTCGCATCGAACGAGCTCGGCACCTCTCAGCAACCACGGACCTCACCTCCGCCGAGATCGCGCGACGGGTCGGCTACGCGAACGCCGAGACTCTGCGCTCCCTCCTGCGCAGGGAGCGACGCCGTTCCTGACCTATCGCCATGCCTGTAGCCGGTGTCCTAGCGCTCGGTTGGAACCACCTCTCAGCACGTCGCGTCGACGCTCCTGCGTCGCCCCTGGACGACCCACTCGACACGCCCGCAGCACAGGCCATGTGACGTGCCCCGGCTTCCCGGACGGTCGGGGTTGGGTGGCTGTGATGTCGCTGCGTTCTCGTCGAGGGGGTCAGCAGACCCGATCAGGGGTCGATTGGGATGAGCCGCGAAGGCGGTCAGGTCAGGGCGGCCGAACCCGGCCGGCGGGGTAGCGTCGGACACGTCGAGGTCTTTCGGATGGATGGCGTAGGAACCTCCATCGTCGGGAGACCTCGACGTCTATCTGCGGAC
>NZ_FOUY01000124.1 GCF_900115005.1 Pseudonocardia ammonioxydans
GCGCCGAGCGTGACCTCCCAGATCGCGATCCCGGGGATCAGCAGTGCGATCCCGAAGAAGTAGAGCCAGCGCACGATCAGGTGCAGCGCGATCGTGACGGCGTTGTGCCGGTTCTTGCCCCGTAGCGCGCGCCGCAGTCCCTGCTCGCCGAGCTCGAGTTGTGCATCCCGGGCGACTGTGCGGGGGATCTCGAAGCTCGGTGAGCCGAGCAGGCCGACACCTTCGCGGACCGGGCCGTCGATCGGGATCATGACCTTGGTACCGAGCAGGCAGTTGTTCCCGACCCTGCCCTGCGAGGGGTAGGCGATCCGGTTGCCGAAGAAGCTGCTCGTGCCGATCGTGGTCTGCGACAAGCGAAAGGACGTGTGCGAGTACTCCGCGTTGACGATCGAGAGGTCGTCGGCGACGACGGTGCCGGTGCCGATCCTGGTGAGATACGGCGACTCGTGCTTGATCAGCATCCCGAAGTTGTTGCCGGTCTGTACCAGTGGCCGGAGCTGGTAGCCCACGGCCCGGAGGTAGTGCGGGATCGCGGAGCTGTCCCCGAGCAGCATCGTGAACGTGATGCTGTTGGTCAGCAACGCGACGGTCTGGTGCAGGAAGTAGTGGACCCCGTAGAGCGGGTAGACCCGGTCTGGGCGGACGGCGGACGCCAGCAGGCGCGGAACGGTGATCATCACCAGGAACGCAAGCAGCAGGACGCCGAAGAACAGCACGAAACTCAGAGCGAGAATCTCGGCGTAGAAGTACCAGTGGACGAACGCCTCCGGTCCGGGGAACAGCAGCGCCGTCAGCTGCGGGATCTCGCGCAACAGCAGCGCGATACCGCCCAGTGCCAGCGGCACGGCGCCGCCCAGGACGAGGATCAGCTGCACCAGCGTGTAGACGATCTTCCGGGTCGGGCCGCACCTGGCGGGCGGGACGGTGGAGTAGTTCACGCCGGCGGGTCGGGCCGGTGATCCGTGCCAGCGCTCGCCAGCGGGTATCACCTGTCCGCTCAGTAGTGCGGAGGTGTGGCCGAGTTGGCCGCCGTCGTCGATGCGTGTGCCGAGCTCGAGGACCGTGGCTTCGCCGACGAACACATCGGTGCCCAAGGTGACCGACCCGATCTCGATCAGGCCATCGCGGGCGCGATAGCAGGAGAACAGCGCATCTTTGCGGATCACCGTGCGGTCGCCGATGGACAGCAGGTCGGTGCACACCGGCATGGACTGGGCGAACAACGCCACGTCGCGGCCGATCCGCGCGCCGAGGGAACGGAGGTACAGCGCGTAGAGCGGTGAGCCTCGGAACAACACCAGCGGGTTCATCCGCACCAGCGTCTTGACGATCCAGAACCGGACGTAGCCCGGGCTCCAGATGCGGATCGAGCGGGGCCGCCACCGACCGATCAGCACCCACTTGGCCACGATCGGGAACAGGCACAGGAACGCGAAGCTGGCGGCGCCGACCACGACCGCCCGCTCGTAGAGATCGAGCAGCGTCGGTGACGCGACGAACCACTCGTAACCCCAGAACAGCACCAGCGCCATGAGATAGGACCAACCCAGGACGAAAGCGACCTGGACTGCCCCGCACAGGACGTAGCCCAGGGTGCCGATGCGGCGAACCGACTCGGGCCGGTCGAGGACGACGGCGGGTTCCTCCGGTGGCGACGACGACGCGAGCGCGCCTGCACCGGCCGGCGCCAGGCAGTCGGCCAGTCCGGCGAGCGTCGGCGTGGCGTAGACGTTCTCCATCGACAGCGTCGGCAGCCGGGGGTCCTTACGTACCCGGGCGCAGAACTTCGCCAGCATCAGGGAGTCCGCACCCAGGTCGTCGAAGAAGTTCGCGTCCGCCGCCACCTCCCGCTCCAGCACGGTCGCGAGGACCTCCCCCAGCTGCACCGCCAGGTCTTCGGCCGCCGGTGCAGTTCCCCCCGTCGACGGGGCCACGACCGCCGCCAGGTCGGCCAGGCACGGGTGGCTGTAGACCTGTTGGATCGACAGCGCCGGCAACTCGGGGTCCTTGCGCACGCGGGCACAGAACTTGGCCATGGTCAACGAATCGGCGCCGAGCTCGAAGAAGTTCGCCTGTGCCGGGACCTCGGGGCGGTCGAGTACCTCTGCCAACAGCTCGGCGAACCGTTGCTGCACGACGACCGCCGACGGTGGCGTCGGGGCTTGGGCCGGCAGGGCGAGGGCGGTGGCGAGGCGTCGCAGCGTCGGGTGTTCGTAGACGTGTTGGATCGACACCGAGGGCGGGTACCGGTTCGTGGCCCAGGGGCTGTCCTACGAGCTCCCGCACATGTTCGCGATCATCACCGCGGCCCTGGCCGCGGGGAGTCTGCGGATCACCGACATCGTCGACGCCCAGGCGGGCCTGTGGTTCGTCGTGCTGATGCCCGCGGCGTTCATCGTCTACGTGCTCAGTGCGGCCGCGATGGCGTTCTGGGGGCCGTTCGACGCACCCGTCGCCCGGGACGCCGCCGGGGGCGCGGCATCGGAGCTGTCCGGTGTGGACCGGCTGCTGTTCGCCGCAGGCCGCCGGCTGCTGCTCGTGGCCGCCGCGGCGATGGCGGTCCCGTTGTTCCTCGGCGGCGGCCACGGGCCGTGGCTACCAGCCTGGGCATGGGTAGGGCTCAAGACCGCCGCGGTGCTGGCTCTATTGGTCTGGCTGCGCCACCGGCTTCCGACGATCCGGATGGACCGCTGGGCGGAGATCTCCTGGGTCGTGCTGGTGCCGCTGACGATCGTGCAGGCGCTCGTGGTCGCGCTCGTCGTGCTGGCCCGGGGAGGGATGTAGATGGTGCTCGCCGTGTTCTGCGTGCTGAGCCTGCTGGCGCTCTCCTCCGGTGTGCTGGTGTTCGTCGTCGACTCGATGGCGCGCGCGACGTTCTGCCTGCTGGTGTCGTTCCTCGCGGTCGCCGCGATGGTGCTGATGACCGGGCTGGCCTA
>NZ_FOUY01000109.1 GCF_900115005.1 Pseudonocardia ammonioxydans
GGGCGCTGCGGGTCCCCCGCGACCTCAAGGAGCTGGGGGTCAGCATCAACAAGGCGACGGTCGTGCTGTCCCAGCGGCTCGGCCGCGCACCGCGGCCCAGCGAGCTCGCCGAGGAGCTCGACGCCGACACCTCGGAGGTCGTGGAGGCGCTCGGAGCCCTGGAGTCCTACCGCGCCGCCTCACTGGACATGCCCGGCCCGGACGGGGAGCTCACCCTCGGCGAGCGGCTCGGCGACGACGACCCCGATCTCGAGACCGCCACGATGCGCGACGAGCTGCGGACCCGGATCGACGCCCTGCCACCGCGGGAGCGGCGCATCCTGCTGCTGCGATTTTTCGGTGACCGGACCCAGTCCGATATCGCCGATGAGATCGGAGTGTCCCAGATGCACGTGTCCCGGCTGCTGAGACAGATCATCGCCCGGCTGCGAGAGGAACTCGTCGACTGACAGTGATCGCAGGTCCCACCGTCCGTAACCGAGCCGGCTCGGTCGGCGCGCGGGACCGGCGACTGCGACTGGTTATCTCACCCCTGCCCGATGGGCACGGCCGTTCCCGCATTCATGTGCCGCAGATGCTGGCGGGTACGCGCCCGATCAGGCGCGGTCGCGAGTTGGGTCGTCCCGCCACCCCAGCGGGTAGCCCCGATCGGTGAGCAGTGCTTTCGCTGAGTCACAGCGCCGCCACGACGGCACCGTTCTGCCGATCCTCGGTCGTGTAACCCAGCTGCTGCTCATGCGCCCGCGTCCCGATCACCGCGGCGGCGCGCGAGGCAACCGATGTCCGTTACCGCTTGAATTCCATCTCTTCCAGGCTGGTCTGGACGGTCCGACCGCTCTCCCACGGGTTCGCTTCGGGTGCCACTTCCGGCGCCGGGATGCCTGCACGGCCATTTCGTTTGTGCACGGTCGAGACTCCTAGCCTTCGGTCCCGCTCTTGGACCAGACCATCGTCCGCCTGTCCGTCCTCGGTGAGGCCCATCATCAATTGCGGGATACCGTACGGGAAGTCGTCTCGATCATATTGCCACGTGTGGAACGTCTTCCCATACGTCGTCACAAGATCGGTGAAGTACGACTTCTCCGCGAGCTCAGGAATGCCTGGGGCGACCAGAATCCCGGACTTGACCTCGTAATGATGACTGTGCCACAGACGCTTCTCCTCCTCCGGGAGGTCCTGGAAGCGTTCCTCGCTGATGATGTACTCGATGCCGATGAGGCGTGCGTCGGCTGCGTTTCGATCGAAGATCACGCACTGATGGAGGTCGGGGCGGAGGTGGACGCAGAAGTGCGACGCCTCCACCTGTCGGCCCATGTCATCGGCATACATGTGGAAGCCGTTCAGGTACGTGCTCATCGCGGCGAGTGGATACTTTGACTGGATCATACCCGATGCCAGGTCTAATGCGCGATGCTTGAACGGGTGCCCCTTGCCGATCTGCGCGGTTGACGCCGCTTTGCGGCGAAATAGTACCGTGGCCGTAGTCGCTACGCCGGTCGCGAATCCGATGCCGAACTTCATTGCCGCCCCTCGACTCAGTCGACGTGTCCGTGAATTGTGGTACGCAGAAGACATGGTGAGCGCATACCCTCTGACCCGGCCCTGAACCCCCTGCCCCACCGCCGTTCACAAGGTGGATCGCGGTCGGCGCCCGGGCGATGAAGACACCATTAGCTATTCGCAGCCGAGAAATCGCAAATGGCGATACAGCTCGGATAGCGTGGCCGACGATCATCCGCGTCGTTCTGGTCTCCGCGGGTAGGTCACCGCCTGCGGCGCCGCAGTCCGACCGGCCAGCGCAGGGTGACGCTGACCACGGCGTCCGCGGACCGGGTCGGGTCGCCGCGCACGGACGGTCAAGACGATCCCACCGCGCGCGACCGGTCGCCTCGGCACGGCACGCGGGTGATCGGCGGCCGTCGGGATGCGTGGGCCCGCCCGCAGGTGTGTCGTGCTCGCGGCCGGGCTGCACCGGACAGGTCCACAGGTGATTATCGGTCGGTCGGTGACGACCTGGGATGACCTGCGTGTTCGGTGCTCGCCCGACCGAATGCGAGGTCGCCGCCCGGAGGTGTGACTCCGCTGGGTCAGTGGGTAACCGATGCCCATGGCGACGGGCTTCCGCAACCGCACCGATGCCGGGCGCCGGCTGGCCCGGCTGGTGCACGAGCACGATCTGCCAGACCCTGTTGTGTTGGGCCTGCCCCGCGGCGGGGTACCGGTCGCCGCCGAGGTGGCGTCGGCGCTGCGCGCGCCACTCGAGGTGTTCGTGGCCCGCAAGCTCGGCGCGCCGGGACATCCCGAGCTGGGCATCGGCGCCATCGCTGAGGGCGGCGGCCTCGTCGTCGACCGCAGTGCAGTCGAGTTCCTCGAACTTACCGACGACGACGTCGCGGCCCTTGCCGCGCCACAGTGGCAGGAGCTGGAGCGACGGGTGCGGCTCTACCGAGGCGAACGGGGCCTTCCCGACCTCGCCGGCCGCGACGTGGTCGTGGTCGACGACGGACTGGCCACCGGGGTCACCGCCGAAGCCGCGCTGCGGGCGCTGCGCGAGCAACGCCCTCGGACGCTCGTGCTGGCCGTACCCGCCTGTGCCGCTTCGACCGTGCAGCGGCTGCGCGGCGAGGCCGATGAGGTGCTGTGCGCGCTCACACCACCGGACTTCACCGCCGTCGGGCGCTGGTACGAGGACTTCACACAGACCAGCGATGCCGAGGTCCTCGAACTACTCGGGCGGGGTGCTCCGGCGACAGGAGGAGCGCACCGGTAAGCGCGCCAGCGACCGGGCTGCTGCGGATTGCCCAGGATGACAGGACCGTTGGCGGTGGCCTGCCAGGCGGCGAGTTCGGCGGGCGGGAACTCCCACCGTTCGGGCGAGAACCGTGCGGCGGCCACGAGGGCGCTGATGTCGGTGTCGGCGGGAGCGGAGTCACCGAGCCGGCCCGCGCCAGGTTGTCTACAGCTCTCCGGACAGGGACATGGCGCTGACCGTGGCGCCGCACCCGCTGTTTGGGGGTCTGACGTGCGGGTATCGCGGGTATGCCATTGGCATCGTAGGTATCAGCTACGCGAGGGAGGATCTGTTGTGACTACTGCACGTGACATCATGACCGCGGACGCGTCCTGTGTTCGCACCGATCAGTCGGTCCAGGAGGCGGCCATCCAGATGGCCGGCCTTGGCGTGGGGGCGTTGCCGATCTGCGGCCAGGACGACAAGCTCAAAGGGATGCTCACCGACCGGGACATCGTGGTGAAGGTGCTGGCCGCCGGTAAGGACTCCCACGCGGTGCACGCCGGGGAACTGGCCCAGGGCGAGGCGGTCACCATCGGCGCCGACGACGACATCGCCGAGCTACTGCAGACGATGGCTCAGCATCAGCTACGCCGCGTGCCGGTGATCGACGGGCACACGCTCGTCGGCCTGGTGGCCCTGGCCGACCTCACCCGCCACCTGGAGGACCCCGACATCGGACTGATCATGGATGCGATCTCCCTGGACTGACCGGCCCCAACACCGACCACGACCCAACGGCCCGGAATGTCTCCTGGACGGGCGCGGGCGCTGCCCGACACCGCGCCGGAGCCCGGCAGCGCCGAGCTTGCCGTGCACACCGTGGGGGAACCGGTCGGGGTCACCGTCGCCGCCCGGAACTGTCGACAGTAGAAGGGGGCGTGGGTGGTGACGGATCCCTCCTCGGGCGAGGTGCGGGCCTCAGACAGCGAACGCGGACTCGTGGTCGAGCGCCTGGCGCGGGCGTTGGAGCGAAGGCGGCTGAGCGTGGACGAGTTCGATACCCGGGTGAGCGCGGCCTATGCCGCCGTCACCCGGGCGGAGCTGGCTGAACTCACACGCGATCTTCCCGGTCGTCTCTGGTAGCGAGGCCCGGACCACCCTCATCCGGCTCTGGGTCACCTGGCCCCTGGTACGCCCAGCTCTGACTCGGCCGGACCGATCCCGGTGGGGTGGGTGCGGCCGTTCCTGCCACTGGTCAGGGCACCGTCGGGCGACTCTCCATCGTTCGAGCCTGAGCTGAGCTTGCCCCCGCGCCGGTCAACGTGTCCGGTGTCAGGGGTCGAGCTGACCATCCTTCCCGGAGCCCGGAGCGTTTCGGCTCCACGTTGTGCGGTGAAGCGCCTCGGACATCTCCGGTTCTGGGAGGAGTCATGCCCGAAAAGGTTCAGCTCGGCACGGTACGTACGCAGATTCCGGCCCGCCTGGACCGCCTGCCCTGGGCGCGGTTCCACACGATGGTCGTGCTCGGCCTGGGCACGGCGTGGATCCTCGACGGGCTCGAGGTGACGATGGTCGGCAACGTCGCCGCCCGGCTGACCGAACCGGGCAGCGGCGTCGACATCACCCCGGCCCACATCGGGCAGGCCGCGGCCATCTACGTGGCCGGTGCCTGCATCGGGGCGCTGTTCTTCGGCGAGCTCACCGACCGCCACGGCCGCAAGAAGCTCTTCATGATCACCTTGGTGATCTACCTGACGGCCACCACGCTCACCGCGTTCACGTTCTCGCCGTGGTGGTTCTTCCTGTGCCGGTTCTTCACCGGCTTCGGGATCGGCGGCGAGTACGCGGCGATCAACTC
>NZ_FOUY01000026.1 GCF_900115005.1 Pseudonocardia ammonioxydans
CAGGGCTACCCCCGGGTCAAGGAGATCATCATGCAGGACCTCGGCGCCTCGCTGATCTACCTGCCCAGCCACGCCGCGGACTTCCTGTCCCCGCAGGTGCGGCCCTACCTCGACAAGTACGTGCGCGGCTCGAACGGCTACGAGGCCGTGGACCGGGTCAAGCTGATGAAGCTGATCTGGGACTCCATCGGCACCGAGTTCGGCGGCCGCCACGAGCTCTACGAGCGCAACTACTCCGGCAACCACGAGGGCGTGCGCGCCGAGCTGCTCGGCGCCGCCGAACAGTCCGGCATGGCCGGGGCGATGAAGGGCTTCGCCGAGCAGTGCCTCGACGAGTACGACCTCAAGGGCTGGACCGTGCCGGACCTGGCCAACAACGACGACGTGTCGATGTTCCGCAACCGCTGACCGGTCCGGTGGGTACCGGGCGCGCCGTCCACGCTCCGGCGTGGGCGGCGCGCCCGCGTCTGCGGCCTGTTCAGCGACCGCGGTCCCCGTCGGCGAGCCGCCGGTGGTGGGCGTTGCGGATCCGCAGGACGACCGTGGCCAGCAGCACCGCGGTCAGCGACCCGGTCAGCACCCCGATCTTGACGTGGTCGTCCTGCGGGGTTCCGGTGCCGAACGCCAGCTCCCCGACCAGCAGCGACACGGTGAACCCGATGCCGGCGAGCTGGGCCAGCCCGAGCACGTCCCACCAGCCGAGGTCCGGCGAGAGCCGGGCGGCGGTGAACCGCTGGACCAGCCACGTCGCACCCAGCACGCCGACGGTCTTGCCGACGACCAGGCCGACGATGATCCCCAGGGTCACCGTGTCGGTCAGCGCGGCGCCGAGGTTCCCGCCGCCGACCACGGTCACCCCGGCGGCGAAGAACGCGAACACCGGCACCGCGAACCCGGCCGAGATCGGCCGCCAGCGGTGCTCGAAGTGCTCCGAGAGCGACACCCCGTGCACCCTCCGGTGCCCGAGCACCGGCACCGCGAAGCCCAGCAGCACCCCGGCCACCGTGGCGTGCACGCCGGAGGCGTGCACCAGCACCCAGGTCAGTGCGGCGAGCGGCAGCAGCACCCACCAGGCACGGACGCCGCGCTGCACGGCCAGGGTGAACAGTGCCAGCGGCACCAGGGCACCGAGCAGTGCCGGCGCGGACAGCTGCTCGGTGTAGAAGATCGCGATGATCGTGATCGCCAGCAGGTCGTCGACGACGGCCAGGGTCAGCAGGAAGATCCGCAGCGCCGCGGGCAGGCTGGACCCCAGCACGGCGAGCACGGCGACGGCGAAGGCGATGTCGGTCGCGGTGGGGATCGCCCAGCCGACGAGCGCGTCCGGGTTGGACAGGTTGATCGCGACGTAGATCAGGGCCGGCGCGATCATGCCGCCGACGGCGGCGGTGCACGGGAGCAGTGCGTGGCGCGGGTCGCGCAGGTCACCGGCCAGGAACTCGCGTTTGAGCTCCAGCCCGACGACGAAGAAGAAGATCGCGAGGAGCCCGTCCGCGGCCCAGGTGGCCAGCGGCAGGTCCAGGTGCAGCGCGGCGGGCCCGACGGTGAACCCGGCCAGCGCGGTGTAGGCGTCGCGCCACGGGGAGTTCGCGAACAGCAGCGCGAGCACGGCGGCGCCGACGAGCAGCACACCGCCCACCACCTCCGCACGCAGCAGGTCGCCGAGGCGGCGGGCGGGCGAGGTGGCGGCGGGGGTGTTCACGGGCGCTCCGGGGGCGTCGGCGGGCAGCGGTCATCGCTCGCCGACCAGACTTCCCGGCACACCGGGAGGGACCCTACCGTAGGGCCGCCGCCACCGACGCCAGCTCCCGGATCCGGTCGACGTCCCCGGCGGCCACCGCGTCGGCCGGGGTCAGCCAGGTCCCGCCGACGCAGGCGACGTTGGGCAGCGCCAGGTAGTCCGGCGCACTGTCCACGGTGATCCCGCCGGTCGGGCAGAACCGCAGCTCCGGCAGCGGCCCGGCGACCGCCTTCAGGTACGGGCGCCCGCCGGCGGCCTCGGCCGGGAAGAACTTCATCGCGGTGTGCCCGCGTTCGGCCACCGCCAGCATCTCCGAGATCGACGACGTGCCGGGCAGCAGGTCCAGGCCCGAGTCCTCCATCGCGTCCAGCAGCCGCGGGGTGGTGCCGGGGCTGACCAGGAACCGGGCACCGGCGTCGGCGGAGGCCCGCACGTCGGCAGGCGTCCGGACCGTGCCGGTCCCCACGACGGCGCCGGGGACCTCGGCGGCGATCCGGCGCACGGCCTCGGTGGCGGCCGGGGTGCGCAGGGTGACCTCGATGACGGGCAGCCCGCCCTCGACCAGCGCCCGGGCCAGCGGCACCGCGGCCTCGGCGTCGTCCAGGACGACGACCGGGACGACCGGGGCCTGTTCCAGCAGCTTCTCGCTCATGACTCCTCCTGGGATCGTCGGTCGCCGTCCGCCGGGGCGGGGGCTCGCCGGGCGCAGGGCCCGTCGGGGTTCGGGACTACAGGATGACCGCGGCACCGCGGTCGGCCGGGCCCACGGCGGCCCGGAACGCGGCGAAGAGCTCCCGGCCGGTGCCGACGGCCGCACCGGGCACCCCGGTGCGCCCGTCCGGCTCGCGCCCGTCCGGCTCGCGCCCCTCCGACTCGCGCCCCTCCGACTCGCGGGCCTCCAGCTGGCGTGCTTCCAGCTCCTCCGGGGCGACCAGCAGCGACAGCGTGCCGTCGAGGGTGTCGAGCCGGATCCGGTCGCCGTCGCGCACCTGCTGCAGCGGCCCGCCCTGCGCGGCCTCGGGCGTCACGTGCAGCGCGGCCGGGACCGCGCCGGACGCACCGGACATCCGCCCGTCGGTCACGATCGCGACCTGCTGCCCCCGGCCCTGCAACACACCGAGCGCCGGGGTGAGCTTGTGCAGTTCCGGCATCCCGTTGGCCCGCGGCCCCTGGTTCCGCACGACGGCGACGAGATCGCGCCCGTCCAGCCGGCCGGCGTGGTAGGCGGCGAGCAGCTCGTCCTGGTCGTCGACCACGACCGCGGGGGCCTCGACGACGCGGTGGTCCGGCTCGACGGCGGAGGTCTTCACGACCGCGCGGCCGAGGTTGCCGTGCAGCACCCGCAGGCCCCCGTCCGGGGCGAACGGGTCGGCGACCCCGCGCAGCACCGACTTGTCCAGACTCTCGGCCGGGCCCTCCCGCCAGACCGGCGCGGCCGCGCTCCCGGAGCCGTCGCCGGAGGTGTCCAGGAAGGGTTCGCGGGTGTAGCGCGACAGTCCGGGCCCGTCGACGGTGTGCACGTCCTCGTGCAGCAGCCCGGCCCCGAGCAGCTCCCGGACCAGCACCGACGTACCGCCCGCGGCCTGGAAGTGGTTCACGTCGGCGGTGCCGTTGGGGTAGATCCGGGCCAGCAGCGGCACCACAGCGGACAGGTCGGCGAAGTCGTCCCAGGTCAGCTCGACGCCCGCGGCGGCGGCCATCGCGACCAGGTGCATCGTGTGGTTGGTGGACCCGCCGGTGGCCAGCAGCGCCACCACCCCGTTCACCACCGCCTTCTCGTCGACGATCTCGCCCATCGCCGCCGCCGGGTCACCGGCCGCGGCGAGCGCGCGGCGGGTCGTCTCCGCGGTCAGCGCGTCGCGCAGCGGGGTGCCCGGGTTGACGAACGACGACCCCGGCAGGTGCAGGCCCATGATCTCCATCAGCAGCTGGTTGGAGTTCGCGGTGCCGAAGAACGTGCAGGTCCCCGGGCCGTGATAGCTGCGCGACTCGGCCTCGAGCAGCTCCTCGCGGCCGGCCTCGCCCGCGGCGTGGGCCCGGCGGACGCGGGCCTTCTCCGCGTTCGGCAGCCCCGAGGACATCGGGCCGGCCGGGGCGAGCAGCACCGGCAGGTGCCCGAACGACAACGCGCCCATCACCAGGCCCGGAACGATCTTGTCGCAGACCCCGAGCAGGACGGCGGCGTCGAACATGTCGTGCGAGAGCGCGACCGCGGTCGACATCGCGATGACGTCGCGGGAGAACAGCGACAGCTCCATCCCGGCCCGGCCCTGGGTGATCCCGTCGCACATGGCGGGGACCCCGCCGGCGACCTGGGCCACCCCGCCGGCGTCCCGGGCGGCCTGCTTGATCAGCGCCGGGAACGTCTCGAACGGCTGGTGTGCCGAGAGCATGTCGTTGTAGGCGGTGACGATCGCGACGTTGCGCGCCGGCGACGCGGTGAGCGTCAGCTTGTCGGGGCCGCAGGCGGCGGCGCCGTGCGCGAGGTTCGCGCAGCCCAGCGACCCGCGGCTGGGACCGGCCGGTTCCTGTGCGGCGGCGGAGCGGATGCGCTCGAGGTAGGCCGCGCGACCGGCGGCGGACCGGGCGACGACCCGGTCGGTGACCTCGGCGAGGACGGGATGCGGTTCCGGGGCGGCTGTTCCGGGAGCAGCGGTCACGGTGCGGCGATCTCCAGGTGGTGGGGTGGTCTCGGACTGCGTGGTCTGCGTGGTCTCGGACCGTGCGGCGCGCGGGCGATGGTGCGTCGGCACCGGCGCAATACGCACCGTATCGAACCACTTCCGCACTCTCAAGACATATATGTGAGCTGATCAGCGTTTTGCCAGCTCAAAGCCCTGTGGTTCACTGGACGAATGCGAGGACGCACCCCGACCAGCGCGCCCGCGACCGCGGGCGAGATCTTCCGGCTGGTCCGGGACGGCGTGGCCGGCACCCGGACCGAGATCGGCCGGGAGACCGGCCTGTCCCGGACCGCCGTCGCCGCCCGCGTCGGGCGGCTGCTCGCCGACGGGCTCGTCACCGAGGTCATCGGCGCGGCCGCCACCGGCGGGCGGCCCGCCGCGCGCCTGGAGTTCAACGCCGCCGGCGGCACCGTGCTCGCACTCTCGATCGGCGTCAGCCGGTCGAAGGCCGCGGTCTGCGACCTCACCGGCACCGTGCTGGCCGAGGACGTGATCGACCTGCCGGCGGCGGTCGGGCCGCACCGGCTGATCGGCGACGCCGTGACCGTCCTGGAGAAGCTGCTGCTCGACGCGGGGACCGGCGACACCGGGATCCGCGGGATCGGCCTGTCGATCCCCGGCACGGTGGACGCCGCCCGGGGCTGGTCGGTCGGCGTGCCGTCGCTACCGGGCTGGGAGCGGATCCCGCTGCCACCGATGCTCACCGAGCGGTTCCCGGCCCCGGTCCGGGTGGACAACGACGTGAACGTGATGGCGCTGGCCGAGCAGGCCGCGCACCCGGACGTCGACGACCTGCTGATGGTCAAGATCGGGTCCGGGGTGGGTGCCGGCCTGGTCTCCGGCGGCGCCCTGCAGCGCGGCGCGTGGGGGGCGGCCGGGGAGATCGGGCACATCCCGGTCCACGACGGGCCGGGCATCGGCTGCGGCTGCGGCAACGTCGACTGCCTGGAGGTGCTGGCCTCCGGCCGGGCACTGGTGCGCGACCTGGCGGCCGGGCGGCCGGAGGGCGCGGTGTCGACGATCGCCGACGTCGTCGCGCTGGTGAAGCAGGGCGACCCGGACGCCGTGCGGCTGGTCCGGATCGCCGGGCGCCGGCTCGGTGAGGTGCTCGCCGCGGCGGTGAACCTGGTCAACCCGGCCCTGGTCGCGATCGGCGGCGACCTCGTGGGCGCGTTCGACCCGCTGGTCGCCGGGGTGCGCGAGGCGATCTACCGGCGCTCGATGGCGACCGCGACCCAGAGCCTGCGGATCGAGCCGGGCCTGCTCCACGGGCGCAGCGGCGTGATCGGCTGCGCGATCCTGGTGCTGGACGAGGTGCTCTCCCCCGCCTCGGTCGACGCGACGCTGTCGTCCTGACCCGGCCGGGAAGTCCTGGGCTCACCCGTCCTGCGGTCCTGCCCTCACACCGTGGGCGTGCGCAGCAGGTCGAACCGCATCGCCCGGGTCAGCGTGAAGCCCATCGCCCGGTAGAGCCGGATCGCGCCCTCGTTGGCCGCCGACGCGTGCAGCACCGGACGCTCGCCGCGGGCCACGATCCCGGCGGCGACCACGTTCACCAGGCGCCGGGCCAGGCCCTTGCCGCGGAACTCCGGGTCGGTGCACACGGCGCTGATCTCGGTCACCCCACCGGTCACCCCGCCGGTCGCGGCCGCGCCGCCGCCGTCCGGTCCGATCCGCATCCGCTCCCCCGCCATCGCGATCAGCCTGCCGTCGTGCCGGAACCCGACGTAGCGACCGAGCTCGGCGGTGCGGTCCAGCCACGGTCCGGGCCGGGTCCGTCCGGTCAGCTCGGCCATCGCCGCGTGGTCGGCCGGCCCGAGCTCGACGGCGTCGACGTCCGGCTCGCCGGGCACCGCGGCGCCGTCCATCTGGACGCCGGCGAACCGCTGCACCAGCTCCCAGCCCGCCGGCAGCACGGGCGGGACGTCACCGGCCCGCACCACGACGACCTCGCTGCCCGGGTCGCACAGTGCGGCGAGGTCGGCCCAGTCGTCGCCGGTGGGGTCGAGGGGCAGCCCGGCGAACGGGCAGACCTCCGGATGGAACCGGGCGGCGGCGCCGCGGACCGCGCCGAACGCGCGTTGCGGGCCGGTCAGCGCGGCCGGGACCGGGTTGCGCAGGACGGCGTCGAGCGGGTCGTCGGAAGAGGTCACAGGTTCGCTACGGTACCCGCCGGTCCGCCGCACCGGACCCGTGGCGCCGCCGACGTCGCCCGCGTTGCCGTCGCTGAACGCGCCCCCGCGCACGGGGCCGAACGGACCAGGAGTGCCCATGACCGTCGTCGCCGACGCCTTCGCCGCCCGTCACGGCGGTGCCCCGGCCGGGGTGTGGTTCGCCCCGGGGCGGGTCAACCTAATCGGCGAGCACACCGACTACAACGACGGCTTCGTGCTGCCGTTCGCGCTGCCGCACCGCGCGGTGGTCGCCGCGGCGCCGGCGACCGGGCCGGTGAGCCGGGTGCGGTCGGCGCAGGAACCCGCGGGCGCGGTCGAGTTCACCGCGGCCTCGGTCGCACCCGGTGACGTCGGGGGCTGGGCCGCCTACGTGGCCGGGACCTGCTGGGCGTTCCGCGAGGCCGGGTACCCGGTCGGCGAGGTCGTGCTGGAGCTGGACTCCGATGTCCCGGTCGGGGCCGGGCTGTCGTCGTCGGCGGCGGTGGAGTGCGCGGTCGGCGTCGCGCTGGCCGGGCTGGCCGGGGTGCAGGTCGCGCCGACCGAGCTGGCGCGCATCGCCCGGCGGGCGGAGAACGAGTTCGTCGGCGCGCCCACCGGCGGGATGGACCAGATGGCCGCGGTGCACGGCCGGGCCGGGCAGCTGGTCTTCCTCGACACCCGCGACGACACCGTCGAGCGGGTCCCGTTCGACCTGGCGGCGCACGGGCTGGAGCTGCTGGTGATCGACACCCGGGCGCCGCACGCGCACGCCGGCGGGGAGTACGGCGCCCGCCGCGCCGACTGCGAGCGCGCCGCCGCCGCGCTCGGGGTGCCCGCGCTGCGCGACGCGGTCCCCGCCGACCTCGACCGGCTGCCCGACGACCGGGTCCGCCGCCGCGCGCGGCACGTCGTCACCGAGAACGCCCGGGTGCTCGAGGTGGTGCGGCTGCTCGGCGCGGGCGCCGACCCGCGCGGGATCGGGCCGCTGCTCGACGCCTCGCACACCTCGATGCGCGACGACTTCGAGATCACCGTCCCGCACGTGGACGTGGCGGTCGAGGCCGCCCGCGCCGGCGGTGCGACCGGCGCCCGGATGACCGGTGGCGGCTTCGGCGGCTGCGTGATCGCCCTCTGCCCGGAGGACGCGGTCGGCGGGGTGACCGCCGCGGTCGAGCGGGCCTACGCCGAGCGCGGCTGGGCCGCACCCGCGGTGTTCCCCGGCACCCCGTCGGACGGCGCGGGCAGGCTCGCCTGAGCAGCCCGTGGCACCGGCGCCTACCGTGGTCGGCAGCAGAGTCTCGGGTGGGGGCATGACAGCAGCGGAACGGGACGGGGCCGGCGGTCCCGGCCACACGGGGACACGCGATGCCGCGGTCGAGGCGGTGCTCGCCGCGGCGCGGGTGCTGGTCGGGCTCAGCGCCCAGTCGGTGGCCGAGCTGGCCGACACCGTGACGCTGCCGCAGCTGCGGATCCTGGTCATGGTGGCCAGCCGGTCGCCGTCGAGCCTCCGCGAGGTCGCCCAGGAGCTCGCCGTCCACCCCTCCAACGCCACCCGCGCGGTCGAGCGGCTGGTCGGCGCCGGACTGCTGCGGCGTCGCGACGACCCCGCCGACCGCCGCAACCTGCTGCTCGAGCTCTCCCCCAGCGGGCAGGATCTCGTCGCCGGGATCATGGAGCACCGGCGGGCCGCGGTCGGCGCGATCGTGGACCGGATGCCGGCCGCGCACCGCGACGCCCTGGGCACCGGGGCCGCCGCGTTCGCCGACGCCGGCGACCCGATCCCCCGCTCGGCCGTCTGGTCCCTGGGCTGGCCGACCTGACCGGCTGATCGGCCCGGCACCCGGCCGTGTGCATCCGCCCGACCCTCGCTCCGCAGCGGTGAGCGGCGACACACCTCGATTGCGCTTGCGCAATCAGTGCGGCTACGCAACCGTGGAGGCGCGTCGACGAGGACGAACCGACAGGGGTTGTGGTGGACAGGCTTGTGATGGATACCGAGGACGAACGAGTGGTCGGCACGTCCGGCCCGATCAGCACGGCCGGCCCGGGACCGTCGGACCCCGAGTGGCTCGACCGACTGGTCGACATGCACGTGCTCAGCGAGAACGGTGACGCCGAGGCGGCCGCGGCCGCCCGGGAGTGGCTCGATCGCGATCCCGAGGCACGCCGCGTCTGGGGCGAGGTGCAGCGCACCTGCGAGCTGCTGCACACACAACCCAGCGGGTGATTCGGCAGTGATGTGATTCGGCGGGGCCCCGCGGTGCACGATCTCACGCACCACGGGCCCCGCTTCCGCTCTTGGAAGACGGATCCGAATCGGTACAGTACGGAAAAGGCCCGTACGGCCGACCAGGCACCAGAGGATCCCGTTCAACCCAGGAGAGGGCTCGTGCCGCACACGCTTCCCGTCATGGACGCCGCCGACATCGTCGTCTTCGGCGGTACCGGCGACCTCGCCATGCGCAAACTGCTGCCCGCGCTGTACCTGCGCGACCGCGACGACCAGCTCGCCGAGGGCACCCGCATCGTCGCCGTGTCCCGCTCCGGCCTCGGCGACGACGGTTACCGGGACAAGGTCGACTCCGAGCTGCGCCGGACCGCGCCCCGCTGGGCCGGCCCCGACGCCTGCGCCGACGACGACGTGCACTCCCGGTTCCTGCGGCGACTGCACCACGTGACGCTCGACGTCGCCGACGACGACTGGTCCGAGCTGTCCGGCCTGCTGGGGCCCGCGGACGAGGACGGAGCGCGGATCCGCGTGCTCTACCTCGCCTCCGCGCCGCAGCTGTTCGGGCGGATCTGCGTCGGCAGCGCGCAGGCCGGCATCGTCGACGACCGCACCCGCGTGGTGCTGGAGAAACCGCTGGGCCACGACCTGAGCTCGGCGCGCGAGATCAACGACGAGGTCGGCTCGGTCTTCGCCGAGGAGCAGATCTACCGGATCGACCACTACCTCGGTAAGGAGACCGTCCAGAACCTGCTGGTCCTGCGGTTCGGCAACTCGCTGTTCGAGCCACTGTGGAACGCCGGCCAGATCGACCACGTGCAGATCACCGTGGCCGAGTCGATCGGCGTCGGGAACCGGGCCGACTACTACGACGACAGCGGCGCGCTGCGCGACATGGTGCAGAACCACCTGTTGCAGCTGCTCTGCCTGGTCGCGATGGAGCCACCCGCGCGGATCGACGGCGAGGGGGTGCGCGACGAGAAGCTCAAGGTGCTGCGCTCACTGACCCCGCTCGAGGGTCCCGGAGTCGTCCGCGACACCGTGCGCGGGCGCTATACCGAGGGGCTGGTCGACGGCACCGCCGTGCCTGGCTACACGACCGAGCTGGCCGAGTCCCGGGCCGGTACGCCACGCGAGCAGGAGCCCTCGAACACCGAGACGTTCGTGGCGCTGCGCGCCGAGGTCGCGAACTGGCGCTGGGCCGGGGTGCCGTTCTACCTGCGCACCGGCAAGCGGCTGGCCCGGCACGCCTCGGAGATCGTCGTGCAGTTCAAGCCGGTCCCGCACTCGATCTTCCCGGCGTTCGGGGAGGAGCTGCCCGCGAACCGGCTCGTGCTGCGGCTGCAGCCCGACGAGGGCGTGCGGCTGCACATGACCGCGAAGGAGCCCGGGCCCGGCGGGATCCGCCCGATCCCGGCGCCGCTGGACCTGAGCTTCGCGCGCACCTTCGGCGACCGGCTGCCGGACGCCTACGAGCGGCTGCTGATGGACGTGCTGCGCGGCAACCCGACCCTGTTCATGCGCCGCGACGAGATCGAGGCCGCCTGGCGCTGGGTGGAACCGATCATGCGGACCTGGGCGGACACCGACCAGCAGCCGCGCCCGTACGCGGCGGGCAGCGACGGCCCCGCGGCCGCCGCGACGCTGATCGAGCGCGACGGGCGTACATGGGGCTCGTGAGTGGTTGTCGCGGCCCTGACCGCGACAACCACTCACGACCGGCTTCGCCCCACCGAGTACAGGTGTGAGTCCGGGAAGTGCCGGGCCGCGAGCGCCTCGCCGACGATGACCACGGCGGTGCGCTCGATCCCGGCCTCCCGGACCGCCGCGGGCATCCCCGCCAGGGTCCCGCGCAGCACGACCTCGTGCGGCCGCGACGCGTGCGCGACCACGGCGGCCGGGCAGTCGCCGCCGTAGGCCGGGGCGAGGGCCTCGACGACCTCGTCGATGCGGTGCACGGCCAGGTGCAGCACGACGGTCCCGCCGGCCTGCCCGAGGGCCACGAGCCCCTCGTGGTCGGGCATCGGGGTGGCCCGGGCCGCGATCCGGGTGAGGGTCACGGTCTGCGCGACGGTCGGCACCGTCAGCTCCCGGCCCAGCGCGGCGGCCGCCGCCGCATAGGCGGGGACCCCGGGACACACGTCGTACGGGACACCCTGCTCCTCGAGCCGGCGCATCTGCTCGGCCAGCGCGGAGAACACCGACGGGTCCCCGGACGCCAACCGGGCGACGTCGAGGCCGTGCCGGTGCGCGCGCACCATCTCGTCGGTGATCTCGTCGAGGGTCATCAGCGCCGTGTCGATCGTGCGCGCGTCGGGCGGGCAGATCTCGAGCATCTCCGGCGGCACCAGGCTGCCGGCGTAGAGGCAGACCGGGGACGCGGCGATGAGGTCACGGGCCCGCAGGGTCAGCAGGTCGACCGCCCCCGGCCCCGCCCCGATGAAGTGCACGGTCACGACTGGGATCCCTTCTGATAGCTCCACAGGGTCACCGGCATCGCCGTCCGCCAGCCGTGGAAGCTGTGCTCACCCACCCCGTCGGCTCCGCCTCCTGCCGTCCCCGGCCGGCGGCCGAGGGGTTCGGCGCGGGCCACCTGCAGCCGGACGAGCTCACCGCCGTGGTCGGCGTGCGCGGCGGCGAGCCGCGCCTCGGTCTGCACGGTGACGGCGTTGGCGACGAGCCGGCCGCCGGGCCGCAACGCGGCCAGGCAGGCGTCGAGGACACCGTCGCGGGTCAGTCCGCCACCGACGAAGATCACGTCCGGCTCCGGGAGCCCCGCGAGCACCTCGGGTGCCCGCCCGGTGACGACGCGCAGGCCCGGCACCCCGAGCGCGGCGGCGTTGGCCGCGACCCGGTCGGCACGCTCGGAACGGGACTCGACGGCGACCGCGCGGCAGGTCGGATGTGCCCGCATCCACTCGATGCCGATCGAGCCGGAGCCGGCGCCGACGTCCCACAGCAGCTCGCCGGGCCGCGGGGCCAGGTGGGCGAGGGTGACGGCCCGGACCTCGCGCTTGGTCAGCTGGCCGTCGTGGTCGTAGGCGGCGTCCGGCAGTCCGGGGGTCTCGCCGGGCGGGCGCAGTCCCGGGTCGGGGCGGCACTCGATGCCGACGACGTTGAGCGCGTCCGACGGGCCCCGCCAGCCGGCGGCGGTGCCGGTGACGATCCGCTCGTCGGGGGCGCCGAGCCGTTCCAGCACGGTCATCGCCGAACCGCCCCAGCCGGCGCCGGTGAGCAGCTCCGCGATCTCGGCCGGCGACCCGGCCCCGGCCGACAGCACGACGACGCGGGCCCCCGGGGCCAGGGTGCGGCGCAGCGCGTCGAGCGGGCGCCCGACGATCGACACCACCGGCACGTGCTCGGACGCCCAGCCCAGCCGGGCGCAGGCGAGGGCCACCGACGACGGGTGCGGCAGCACCCGGAGCCGCTCCGGTCCGGCGACGCGGGCCAGGGTCGCGCCGATCCCGAAGAACATCGGGTCGCCGGAGGCGAGCACCGCGACGCGGCGCCCGGCCAGCTCGTCCAGGATCCCGGGCAGGGCCGGGACCAGCGGCGACGGCCACGCCCGGCGCTCCCCCGGCACGGCGTTCTCCCGGGCAGTGTGCTCCCGGGCGGTGTGCTCCCGGGCAGTGCGCTCCCGGGCCGCCTGCTCCCGGCCGGTGTCGCCCTGGGCGGCCTGCTCCCGGGTGGTGCGGTCCCCGGCCCCGGGCAGCAGGTCGAGCTGGCGTGGCCCGCCGAGCAGCACCTCGGCCTCGCGCAGGGCGGCGCGGGCGGGTTCGCCGAGCCCGGCCCAGCCGTCCGCCCCGATCCCGACGACGGTGATCACCGGCCCGTCCGGTCCGGGATCACCCATCGGTCTTGTCCGTGACCCCGGCGCTGTCGAACGTCGCGACGTCGGCCATCGCGCGTGCCGCGCCCTGCAGCACCGGCAGGGCCAGCAACGCCCCGGTGCCCTCGCCGAGGCGCATGTCGAGCTCCAGCAGCGGCGTGCACCCCAGGTGCTCGAGCACCAGGCGTCCACCGGGCTCGGCGGAGCGGTGCCCGGCCAGGCAGTACCCGGGCACGTCCGGGGCGAGCGCCGCCGCGACGAGCGCACCGGCGCCGGCGATCACGCCGTCGAGCACCACCGGGGTGCGCAGCGCGGCGGCGCCGAGCACGAACCCGGCGAGCCCGGCGTGCTCGAGCCCGCCCACGGCGGCGAGCACGCCGATCGGGTCGGCCGGGTCCGGGCGGTGGCGCTCCAGGGCGCGGCGCACGACGTCGGTCTTGCGGGCCAGGGTCGCGTCGTCGATGCCGGTGCCGCGCCCGGTCACCGTGGCCGGGTCGGCGCCGGTGAACGCGCAGACCAGCGTGGCCGCGGCGGTGGTGTTGGCGATGCCCATGTCGCCGGTGAGCAGGCAGCGGTTCCCGGCGGCCACCAGGTCGCGGGCCACCTCGATGCCGTGCTCGACGGCGCGGCGGGCCTGCTCCCGGGTCAGCGCGGGCCCCTCGGTCATGTCGGCGGTGCCGTGGGCGACCTTGCGGGGCAACAGACCGGGCGCCGGGTCGAGGTCGGCGGCGACACCGACGTCGACCACCTGCACCTCGGCGCCGAGCTGACGGGCGAAGGCGTTCACCACGGCCCCACCGCCGACGATGTTGCCCACCATCTGCACGGTGACCTCCTGCGGCCACGGCGTGACGCCCTGGGCGTGCACCCCGTGATCGCCGGCGAACACGGCGACGGCGGCCGGTGCGGGTACCGGCGGGATCGGCGTCGCGGCGATCCCGGCGAGGGTGACCGCGACGTCCTCGACCCGGCCGAGCGCCCCGCGCGGCTTGGTCATCCGGTCCAGCCGCTCCCGGGCGGCGCCGCGGGCGGCCTCGTCGACCGGGCCGACCGCGTCCACCGTGGACTCCAGCAGCGCGACCGGCTCGGCGCCGGGCAGGCCACGGCTGCCCCAGCCCTCCTGGTGCACGGCCCACTCCAGCGGGCGGCGGCGGGCCCAGCCGTGCCCCTCCAGCTCGGGGCGGTCCGGGAAGGCGTCGACGTGCCCGACGCAGAGGTAGGCCACGACCTCCACGTGCGGGGGCAGGTCCAGCAGCTCGTGCAGCTCGGCCAGGCCGTCGTCGCCGAAGAAGCTCACCCAGCCGACGCCCAGGCCCTCGGCCCGGGCGGCCAGCCAGAGGTTCTGCACGGCCAGCGCCGCCGAGTACGGCCCCATCTCCGGACGCCCGTGCCGGCCCAGGGTGTGCCGGCCGCCGCGGGTCGGGTCGGCGGTGACGACGACGTTGAGCGGGGTCTCGCGGATGGCCTCGATCCGGATCGAGCGCAGCGCCTCGGCCCGGGCCGCGGGCAGCGAGGCCGCGTAGCGGGTGCGGTGCTCGTCGACCAGGGTGTGCACCCGTTCCCGGGTCGCCGGGTCGCGCACCAGCACGAAGTCCCACGGCTGGGAGAAGCCGACGCTGGGCGCGGCGTGCGCCGCCCGGAGCACCCGGGTGAGCACCTCGTCGTCGATCGGGTCGGGCCGGAACCCGGTCCGGACGTCGCGGCGGGAGTGCAGCACGTCGTAGAAGTCCTGCACCCCGGTCCTCCCGATGATCACGCTCTGGCGGCGAACGAGCCGACCACACGCCTGTGCAGCCGCGCAACCGACGTGCCGGGGGCGGTCGGGCACCTCACATACTGGCGGGCATGAACTGTCCCTGCGGCACCGGCCGTCCCGAGGACGCCTGTTGCGCCCCGGTCCTCGCCGGACGCCCGGCCCCGACCGCGGAGGCGCTGATGCGCAGCCGCTACACCGCGTTCGTCCGGGGTGACACCGCGCACCTGCTGGCGTCCTGGCATCCCTCGACCCGCCCGCGCCGCCTGGGCCCGGACCCGGGCACCGTCTGGACCGGGCTGGAGATCCTCGACCGCACCGGCGGGTCGATGTTCGAGACCGACGGCGTCGTCGAGTTCCGCGCGCACCACGCCGGCGGAGTGCTGCACGAGCGCAGCCGCTTCGTCCGCGAGGACGGCCACTGGTTCTACGTCGACGGCGTGCTGGACCCGACTACGTAACACCCTGTCTCCTGATCACGACTCATCGTGGGTTCCATGATCGGGGGTAGGGATGGGCAAGCCGGATCAACCACGCGACCCGAAGACCGGAAAGTGGGTTCGGCGTGGCGGGCTCGGTCTCGGTGCCGCCGCCATCGCCATCAGCGTTGCCGCGCTCGGTGGCGGGCTCGGTGCCAGCAGTGCGGTGGGGGGCGCGGCAGGAGGCGGGTCGTCCGTCTCGTCGGGCGTCGGCGGCTCCGGCTCCGGCTCGTCGGCGGCTCGCTCCGGCCGGGGCTCCTCCGAAGCACGCACGGTCCGCGCCCGTGACCGAAACCAGAGCGCTGTGGCCCGCCGGCTCGCTCGCGAGGGACGGGACGTCCAGCGGCGCGACGGTGACGTCACCACCGACTGTTCCGCGGTCTCCTACGGGCAGGTGCGGGCGTTCTTCACCGCGACCCCGTGCGACGCCGTCGGCCGCGCGCTGTTCGAGGTGCGGGAGGGCGGCGCCCGGGTCGTCGTCGCGGTCGCCGTGGTCGACATGCCCTCCGTGGACGGCGCGGTCGCCCTGAAGCGCCTGGTCGACACCCCGGGGACCGGGAACGTCCGCGAGCTGCGCACACCTCGCGGCGTGCGCTGGACGGGACACCACTACCGCTCGGCCCGGGACGCGACGACGGTCGTCAACGCCCAGGCCGAGCCGGTCGGCCCCGGCGCCGCGGCGGCCCGGCTCGCAGGTCGCGTGGCCCGGGAGGCCGGCACGGGCTGAGTGGTCCCGGCCCACCACCACCGCTCCATGATCGGGGAGTCGTGGTGATCCGGTGCCGGATCCGGCACCGGACCGACACGACTCCCCGATCACCGCCGGCTCACGGCGGCCCGGGACGGTCCCGGGACGGCTCGGCGCGCGGCCCCGCCGGGTCGGGCAGCCGGCTGCCGTACAGCCGCCACCCGCTCGCGGTCGGCTCCCAGTGCAGTTCCTCCCACGGGTCCGGGTCGATCAGCTCGAGCCGGGCCCAGAGCTCCTCGTGGGCGCGACCGGCGTCGCGCAGGGCGCGACCGAGCCGGACGAGGGCCCGGACGACGGCGCTGCCGCTGCTGTCGGGACGGGTGTTCGCACTGGTCATGACGTCGATCCTGGTCCCGGCGGGACCCGTCCGGAAGCGACAGGAACGACCGGGTTCGACAAGATCCCGCCACGGTTGTGAGCGCGCCGAGCGCGCGGCTAGCGTCCCCGGACGTGGATCACTCACCGCTCGGCGACGCGCCCACCGGAGGCCCCCTCGACGGCGTGCTGGTCGCCGACTTCTCCCGGGTGCTGGCCGGGCCCTACGCGACGATGATGCTGGCCGACCTCGGCGCGACCGTGATCAAGGTGGAGGGCCCGGGCGGGGACGACACCCGCACCTGGAAGCCGCCGGTGCTCACCGACCCGGAGCACGGCGACATCGCGACATACTACCTGTCGATCAACCGGAACAAGCGGTCGATCGTGCTGGACTTCACCGACCCGGACGACCTGGCGACCGCGCGGCGGCTGGCGCAGCGCGCGGACGTGCTGGTGGAGAACATGAAGCCGGGCGGGATGGCAAAGTTCGGCCTCGACCACGCCTCGGTCGCCGAGCACAACCCGTCGGTCGTGTACTGCTCGATCTCCGGGTTCGGCAGCCGCGGCGGCGCGCACCTGCCCGGCTACGACCTGCTCGTGCAGGCCACCTCCGGGCTGATGAGCCTGACCGGCGAGGCCGACGGGCCGCCGTACCGGGCGGGCGTGGCGGTGTTCGACGTGCTGACCGGGCTGCACGCGGCGCTGGCGATCTCCTCGGCGCTGCGGCACCGGGAACGGACCGGCCAGGGCCAGCTGCTGGAGACCAACCTGCTCTCGGTCGCGGTGTCGGCGCTGGTCAACCAGACCGAGGCCTACGTGGCCGCCGGGGCGGTGCCGCACCGGATGGGCAATGAGCACCCGAGCGTGTTCCCCTACCAGCCGATGCCGACCAAGGACGGCGAGCTGATCGTCATCGCCGCCAACGACGCGCAGTTCCGCAAGCTCGCCACCGTGCTCGGCGATCCGGCGATGGCCGAGGACCCGCGCTTCGCCACCATGTCCGACCGGATCTCGCACCGCGCGGAGATCGAGCAACGGCTGCTCGCCCGGCTGGCGACCCGCACCGCACAGGAGTGGTACACCGCGATCACCGAGGTCGGCGTGCCCTGTGGACCGATCAACTCGGTCGACGGCGGCGTCGCGCTCGCCGAGGAGCTCGGTCTCGAGCCGGTGGTCCGGGCGCCCGACGCGGCGGCCGTCCCGACGGTCCGCAACCCGGTCACCTACTCGGCGACCCCGCCGTCGTACCGCCGTTCGCCCCCGCCGGTGGGAGCGGACTCCGCGGAGATCCGGAGCTGGCTCAACGGATAGCGTCACTCCCCGCTTTTCGGATAGCATGAGTATCCGCTCAACGGAGAGGACGCGTCATGGCCCAGTACACCCGCACCACCAACGCTCCCACCGACGACGGGACCGGCATCGTGGTCTTCCTGATCGGCATGCGCTTCACCAGGCCCTGGCGGGTCGACGCCTGGCTGCCGGTGTTCCTCGCGATGCCGCGGATGCTCGCCGAGCTCGCCAAGGATCCGGGGTCCGGCCTGCTCGGGCACCGGCTGGTACTGGGCGGCGACGGCCCGCTGGTGATCCAGTACTGGCGGGACCGCGAGTCGCTCTACGCCTACGCCGGCGACACCGGACGGCTGCACCGCCCGGCGTGGGCGGCGTTCAACCGGCGGGCCCGCCGGGTGCCCGGCGCGGTCGGGATCTGGCACGAGACGTTCGTGGCGGGCGAGTTCGAGAGCATCTACGGCGACATGCCGCCCACCGGGCTCGCGAAGGCCCTGGGAGCACGCCCGATCGACCCGGCCACCGAGGGCGGCCGGCGGCGCCTGGCCGCCACCCGCCGGACGGCCTGACCGGCGCCGCACGACCCGCCGCGACCCGGCGGTGCGAACCGGGCCGGGTCGCCCACACGGCCCGCGACCCCGGGAACCCCTCGATCTCCCGGGGGCGGCGGGCCGCGTGACCTACAGGATCCGGCGCACCGGTCCGATCCGGCGCAGCGCCGCGGCCGCGGTCCAGCACAGCGGCGCGGCGAGCGCGAACAGGATCAGCGCCTTGACCGCCGCGGGTGCCGTCACCGCCGCCAGCGCCACACCCAGCCAGGCCACGATCGGCGCGTGCAGCACGTACACCGCGTAGGCGTTGGTCGACAGGAAACGCGCCCGCGGGCCGGGGCGGTCCAGCCACCGCCGCGCGGCGACCAGCACCACCACGATCGCGCACAGCGCGAACAACCCGTGCAGCACTGCCGCGACGGCCGAGATCGCGGTACCGCCCCCGGCCGCCGCCTCGCCCCCGAGCAGGCCGACGCCGACCAGCAGCGGCGCAAGGAGCACCGCGATCACGGCGGCGGTCACACCGGTCCGCGGGCGCAGCCGGTCGAACCAGCCGCGGCGGCCGCCCGCGACGCCGAGCGCGAAGCACAGCGCGTACTGCGGCAGGGAGCCGGCCGACGGCAGGACCGTCCAGAACGTGCCGTTCGGGACGACGACCCACCACGCCCAGGTCACCGCACCGAGCGCGAGACCCGCTGCGGCGATCGCGAGCACGCCCGGCACCCGGCCCGGCGCGCCACCCGGGCGCAGCGCACCCGCCGCCCGCAGTCCGGCGTAGACCAGCGAGAACACCAGCAGCAACAGCACGAACCACAGTGGACCGGGGTCCAGCGCGGTCAGCGCGAACCACAGCGGGTTCTCCTGCCCGCCGGCCGCCGGCAGGTAGTAGATCGGCTTGAGCAGGAGCACGAAGGCCAGGAACGGCACCCCGAGCCTCAGCAGCCGACCGCGCACGAACCCGGCCACACCGTGCCGGTCCACCGAGCCCGGCACGAACCAGCCGGAGATCAGGAAGAACGCCCCCATGAACCAGGCCTGGTTCAGCACGACGACCAGGTCCAGCAGCGAGGCCGACCCGTCGGCCGGCGGTTCGTGATACGTCCAGGCCGGGATGTGCGAGTAGGTGACGGCGCAGTGGTGGACGATCACCAGCGCGGTCAGCACCACCCGCACCGCGTCCGGCCACGCCGTGCGGAATCCGGGCAGCGCCCCCTCGGCCCCCTCGGCTCCGGCGGGCCCGGCCCGCTCCCCCGTCGTCGTCATGACCCCTCCCCCTCAGGTCGTCGGATCGCCGCCACCATCAGGTCGGCGAGTTCCTCGGCGTACGCGACGAGATCGGTCCCGGGATGGGCGATCCAGTACACGAACATCGAGTCCAGTGCGGACTGCACCGTCACCGCCATGACGCGGTGGTCGAACCGGCGGACCTCGCCGGCGGCCTCGGCCCGGCCGTACATCCACTCCAGACCGCGGTACAGCTCCTCGTTGTCGGCCATGCCGTACCGCAGCCGGCCGTCCTTGCGCCGCAGGTGCGTGACGATCTCCCCCACCGCCACCAGCTCGTCGCGGTGCTCCCGGCCGTCCCGGGCGACGGCGAGCACGTGTGCCCGCACCGTCTCCAGTGGACCGAGGCCCTCGAGCTGCGGCAGCACACGTTCGGCGATGCCGGTGTAGATCGCAGTCACGCACTCCTCCATCAGCTCCTCCTTGCCGGAGAAGTGGTAGGAGATGACCCCCTTCGAGATCCCCGCGGTGCGCGCGATCGCCGCCAGGGACGTGTTGCCGAAACCCTCCGCCGCCAGGGTGGCGACGGCCGCCTCGATGATCTGCCGTCGCCGCGCCTGCTCGATGAAGGTCTTCTGGCCTGTCGTCCCGGAATCTGACCGCACGGCCAGAAATTTAGCTGTCCGGACAGAGCGGGTCAACACGGTTCCCTCCGACGGCCCGGCGCCGGGGTGCGGTCGGAGCGGCCGCGGGTCGGGGCGAGGGCACGGAGCAGGCCGTGATGCCGAGCAGGCCGTGATGTGGAGCAGAGCCGGGCCGTGGGCCGAACCGGGTACGGGTCGGCGCAGCCCGCGGGGCCGGGCCCGGCGCGCATCAGCGCAGGCGGCTGAGGTCAGGACCGCTGGGGTCGGGTCCGGGTACGGGTCGGGCCGCGCACAGGACCCCACCGATGTGGGGCGGGAAGAGTGCGGGCGGGACCGTGCAGGTCAGGACCGATGCGGGCCGGGGTCCGGCGCCGCGCCGGTCACGGCGCGGCGTGCACCCCGACCTCGGGCGGGTCGTGCGGGTACCGGGAGACGGCGACGGCACACAGCTGGCCGCTGCAGCCCTGGGCCAGTGCCGAGGTCCCGCGGTCCCGGGTGAGGACGTTCGGGTTGCCGTGCACGCACAGCCCGTCGTCGCCGTGGCCGGGACGCTCCGGGTCCGGGCGCGGGTCCCACCAGGCACCGGTGGGCAGCTGCACCACCCCGGGCCGGATGTCGTCGGAGAGCCGGACCGCGGCCAGGCAGGCCCCCCGGTCGTTGTGGATCCGCACGACGTCGCCGTCGACGACGCCGATCCCGCCGGCGTCGGCCGGGTGGATGCGCACGACCTCGCGCCCGGAGCGCTTGGCCGCGGCGGAGTGCGCCCCGAAGTCCAGCTGGGAGTGCAGCCGGGTGGCCGGCTGGTTGGACACCAGCCAGAACGGGTGCCGCTCGTCGGGGGCCTCGGTGGGCTCCAGCCAGGCCGGGTGTCCGGGATGGTCGGCGAGGCCGTGCCCGGCGATCGTGGCCGACCCGACCTGCACCTTCCCCGACGGCGTCGGCAGCGGGCTACCCTGCGGGTCGGCCCGGAACCGGGCGAGGACACCGCCGTCGTCGGGCCGCTGCGGGAGCTCCAGCTCGCCGCGCTCCCAGAACTCCTCGAAGTCCGGGGCGTCGAGCCCGCGGTCGGCGAGTGCCTTGCGGGTGCGGTCGTACATGTGGACCAGCCAGTCGTGCGCGGTCCGGCCCTCGGTGAACTGCTCACCGTGCCCCAGCCGCCCCGCCAGGTCGGCGAGGATCTCGTAGTCGTCGCGGGCCTCGCCGTGCGGCGGCACGAGCTGTTTCATCGCGACGACCAGCGGGTCGGAGCTGGTGGCGCCGATGTCGTCGCGCTCGATCGTCATCGTCGAGGGCAGCACGACGTCGGCGTGCCGCGCCGTCGCCGTCCACATCGGATCGTGGACGACGAGGGTGTCCAGCTCGGCGACGGCGCGGCGCAGCCGGCGCAGGTCCTGGTGGTGGTGGAACGGGTTGCCGCCGGCCCACCAGGCCATCCGCACGTGCGGGTAGGTGCGCTCGGCGCCGTCGTAGACGTAGGTCCCGCCCGGGTCCAGCAGCATGTCCGCGACCCGGGCCACCGGGATGAACGAGCCGACCGGGTTCGGGGCGCGGGAGAACGTCGGCACCGGCACCGCGTTGCGGGTGCGGCCGTAGTGCCCGAGCGAGCCGAGCCCGTAGTTGAACCCGCCGCCGGGCAGCCCGATCTGGCCGAGGACGGCGGCCAGCGCCGTCCCGCCCCACACCGGCTGCTCGCCGTGCTCGGCGCGCTGCAGCGACTGGGCCACGGTGACCAGGGTGCGGCCGTAGGCGATCCGCCAGGCCAGCTCCCGGATCGTCGACGCGTCGATCCCGGTGATCGCGGCCGCCCAGCCGGCGTCCTTGACCGGTGCCGCGAACAGGTGGTCCCGCAGCTGCTCCCAGCCGTCGCAGTGGGTGGCGAGGAACTCGGCGTCCTCGCGTCCCTCGGCGACGACGGTGTGCATCAGGGCGAGCATCAGCGCGACGTCGGTCCCGGGCCGGATCGGCAGCCAGGTCGCGTCGAGCTCCTCCGGCAGGTCCGGACGCAACGGGCTGACCAGCACGAACACCGCGCCGCGGTCGCGGGCGGCGCGCATGGCGCCGCGTTCGACGTGCCGGCTCACACCTCCGGCGGCGATCGCGGAGTTCTTCAGCGCCATCCCGCCGAAGGCCAGCACGGTGTCGGTGTGCGCGGCGACCTGCTCCCAGGTGACGGCGTAGCGGGTGACGGCGTCGAACGTGCCCAGGACCTGCGGGAGGAGCACCTCGGCCGCGCCGCCGGAGTAGGTGTTGACCGAGCGCGTGTAGCCGCCGGTGACCGCGAGGAACCGGTGCAGCTGCCCCTGGGCGTGGTGGAACCGGCCGGCCGAGGCCCAGCCGTAGGACCCGCCGTAGACGGCCGCGTCGCCGTAGGTGCTGCGGACCCGCCGGGTCTCCTCGGCCAGCCGGTCCAGCACGGCGTCCCAGGAGACCGTCAGGTAGTCGTCCCGGCCGCGGGCCGGGTCCCGGCCGGGGCCGCGCTCCCACCATCCGCGCCGGACCGCGGGCGCGGCGACCCGGGCCGGGTGCCCGACGGCGGCCGGGACGTTGTCCAGCACCGGTGACGGGTCCGGGTCACCGGGGTGCGGGCGGACCCGCAGCCGGGCCCCGTCGTAGCGCGCCCGGAACACGCCCCAGTGCGCGCTGTGGGTCTTCTCGGTGCCGGGGTCCCGGGTACCGGATCCCCCCGGGCCGGCGGGTGCTCCGGCCGCTTCGTTGGTGTCGATGGTCCACTCCGCACGCGTCGATCCGTCCCGGCAGCCGCTGCCCACGCTATGCCGCGCGGGACCGCATGCGGAAGGGACGGTGCGGGAAGGTCTGGGCATGACCACTTCCGCGGAACTGCTCGTCGACCACTTCGGCCGCATCGACGAGCTGGTGCACGAGATCCTCGACGGCCTCACCGAGGCCGACCTCACCCGCCGCCCGGAGGGCGCCGGGCAGCCCGGCAATCCGATCGGCTGGCTGGTCTGGCACCTGCTGCGGGTCCAGGACGACCACCTGGCCGAGGCGTTCGACACCGGCCAGATCTGGATCGACGACGGCTGGGCCGAGCGGTTCGGACTCGACCTCGACCCGTTCGACACCGGCTTCGAGCACACCTCGGCCCAGGTCGACGCCGTCCGGACCACGACCGGGCTGCTGACCGGCTACGGCGAGGCGGTCCACGCCCGGACCGTCGAGCTGGTGGGCGCGCTGGCCGACGAGGACCTGTCGCGGATCCTCCCGCCGACCTACGGCGAGGGGATCAGCCTGGGTGAGCGGCTGGTCAGCGTGCTCGGCGACGACCTGCAGCACGCGGGGCAGGCGGCCTACCTGCGCGGGCTGTTCGGGGTGTGACCGCGCCGCCGCATAGGCTGACGCGGATGCCCACCTCAGCCGTCCCCGACCTGACCGCGCTCGCGCTGCTCGTCGCCGTCGCCCGCACCGGTGACCTGGCCGCGGCCGCGCGGGAGTCCGGGCTGTCGGTGCAGGCCGCCACCGCCCGGATCCGGGCGGTGGAGCAGCAGGTCGGCGCCCGGGTCGTGGAGCGCGACCGGCGCGGGCGGCGGGCCGGGCGGCTCACGTCCCGGGGCGTGCTGCTGGTCGAGTGGGCGGGCCCGCTGCTCTCCGCCGCCGACGACCTCGGCGTGGCGGTCGCGGCGTTGCGCCCGGCCCGCGACGGCGGGGAACCGGTCGTGCCGGTCGCGGTGGCGAGCGCCGCGGAGGGGCTCCTCCCGGGCTGGCTGGCCGAGCTCAACGGCCACGCCGGTGCGAGCCGCGTCGTGCTGGTCGACACCGCCGACCCGGCGGGCGCGGTCCGCGACGGCTCCGCCGCCGTCGGCATCGTGGAGACCGCCGGGCCGCTGCCCGGCCTGCACGCGGCGACGGTCGCCACCGACACCCTCGTGCTGGTCGTGGCCCCGGGCCACGCGTGGGCGGGCGGCCCGGGCGTCGACGCCGCCGAGCTGGCCGGCACGAGGCTGGTGACCCGGCTGCCGGGCAGCGGTTCCCGGCCCGCGCTGGCGGCCGCACTCGCCGCGGCGGCGCCGGACGCCCCGGTCGCCGCGCCGGCGCGCGAGCTGGCCGCCGACACCGCCGTCCGCTCGGCCGTACGGGCCGGCGCCGGCCCCGCGGTCCTCCCGCAGCAGGTGGTCGCCGCCGACCTCGCGGCCGGGCACCTGGTCGAGGTCGCGGTGCACGGCGCCGATCTCGGCCGCGAGTTCCGTGCCGTCTGGCAGGAGGGCACCTCACCGCAGGGGACGGCCCGGGACCTGCTCCGCATCGCCACCGGCGGCCGGATCCGCTGAGCGGGCCCGGCGGAGGGCGAGCCCGCCGATCCCGGCCGCGACCAGGCACGCCACCGCACCGAGGGCCAGGCCGCCACGGCCGCCGAGCTGCTCGCTGACCCAGCCCGCGACCGGGCCGCCGATCGGGGTGGAGCCGAGGAACGCCACCGACCACAGCGCCATCACCCGGCCCCGCATGCCCGGCGCCGAGGCCAGCTGCAGCGTGCTGTTCCCGCCGGCCATGAACGCCACGCTCGCCATGCCGACCAGCCCCATCGCGACCAGGGCGACCCACAGCACCGGTGCGAGCGCCGCCAGGCCCAGCACCACGCCGAACAGGGCCGCCGTCCGGACCAGCGAGGGCAGCCCGGTCCTCCCCCGCCCGGCGACCACGAGGCCGCCGACGACCGCGCCGACCCCCATCGCGCCGGTCAGGTAGCCGTAGGTCGCCGCGTCGCCGCCGAAGGTCTGCGACGCCACGACCGGCAGCACCACGGGGAACTCGTAGGCCAGGCAGCCGATCAGCGCCATCATCACCAGCGGCACGAACAGCTCGGGGTTGCCGCGCACGTAGGCCAGTCCCTCGCGCAGCTGTCCGGGCCCGCGCGGCGCGGGTTCGGCCGGGGTGAGCGCGGCGACGTCGAGGCGTAGCAGCGAGGTGACGACGGCGGCGAAGCTGGCCGCGTTGACCGCGAAGCACACGCCCGTCCCGCCGGCGACGATCACCAGCCCGGCGATCGCGGGCCCGACCGCGCGGGCCGCGTTGACCAGTACCGAGTTGAGGGTGACGGCGTTGCGCAGGTCGTCGCGCCCGACCAGCTCCTGCACGAACGCCTGCCGGGCCGGGTTCTCGAAGGCCTTGTTCAGCCCGAGCACGGCGGCCAGCACGTAGACGTGCCACAGCACGACCGCGCCGGTCAGTGTCAGGACCGCGAGCGCGAGCGCCTGCAGGCCCATGAGCGTCTGCAGCCCGATCATGAGCCGGCGCCGGTCGAGCCGGTCGGCCCAGACCCCGGCGTACGGGCCGAGCAGCAGCGTGGGCAGGGTCTGGATCGCGACCACGGTGCCGAGCACCGCCGCGGACCCGGTGAGCTCGTAGACCAGCCAGGACTGGCCGACCGACTGCATCCAGGTGCCGATCAGCGAGATCGACTGGCCGCCGAACCACAGCCGGTAGTTGCGCCCGGACAGCGCCGCGAAGGTGCGTTCGGAGAACGAGCGCACCGCGGTCCGGGCGCTCACCGGGCGTCCTTGAGCGACGACGCGAGTGCCTCCAGGGCGGGCAGCGCGCCGCGCAGGCCGCCGACCTGGTCCGCGGTCAGGCCCTCGACGTGCTCGGCCAGCAACCGGCCGCGCTCCTCGCGCTGGCGCCGGTGCTCCGCGGTCCCCGCCGCGGTCGCGGCGACGCGCACGGCGCGCCCGTCGGCCGGGTCGGTGTCGCGCACGAGCAGGCCCGCGGTCTCGAGCTTGCCGGCGAGCCGGGAGAGCATCGTCGGGTTGAGGCCCTCGACGGCCGCGAGCTCCCCCATCCCGATCGGGCCGCGCACCACCACGGTCCCGAGCACCGAGACCTGGGTGCGCGTCAGGTCGGCCCCGCGGGAGTGCCGGTCCAGCCCGCGCGCGATCCGGGCCAGGACGACGCGGAGCCGGGCGAGTTCGTCGGGGTCCAGGTCGCCCATCACGCTCCATTTGTTTGCCTATCGGCAAGCATATACCCGGGCAGGATCGCGGGCAGCCGGGAGCGCGGCGGGGTGGAGCGGGCGGGCCGTGGGTCAGCCGGAGGCCGGGCCGGGGTCCTCGCGCAGCCGGGACGCGAGCCGCTGCAGGTCGTCCCGCAGCCGGAAGAGCTCGTCGATCTCCATCCCGGTCGCCCGGATGACCTCCTGCTGGGCATCGGCCGCCTGCTCACGCAGCGCCCGGCCCGCCTCGGTCAGCGAGATCTGGACGGTGCGCTCGTCGTCCGGCCGGCGGGCCCGGGTGATCAGCCCCCGCTTCTCCAGGCGGGCGAGCATCGGCGAGAGCGTCCCGCTGTCGAGGAACATCCGGTCACCCAGCTCGCGCTGGGGCACCGAGTCCTCGGCCCACAGCACCAGCAGCACCGCGTACTGGCTGTAGGTGAGCCCGATCGCGTCGAGCACGGGGCGGTAGCACCCGGTCATCGCCCGGGAGGCCGAGTGCAGCGCGAAACAGAGCTGCTCGTCGAGCGCCAGCGGCGCGACGCGTGCCGGACGGTCCATCCGGACAGCGTAGGACCCCGCCCACCGGAGGACATCCCGCGGCGAACGCCGGCCGGCGCCGTCACGTGCGGTGCCGTCGTGTGGTGCCGGCATGTGCGGGGCCGGCGTGTGCCGGGCCCGCACATGCCGGGTCGTCGCGTGCCGGGTCGTCGTGTGCCGGGTCGTCGTGTGCCGGGCGCGGCGCGCCGGGACCACTATGGTCGGCCCCGAGCCGGAAGGGGTGGGCAGTGATGGACGAGCGCGACCGGAGGCACCTGCGGCGCTGTGTCGAGCTGGCCGAGGAAGCGCTCTCGGCAGGCGACGAACCGTTCGGGTCGGTGCTGGTGGACGGTGCGGGGACGGTCCGCGCCGAGGACCGCAACCGGGTCGCCGGCGGGGACCGGACCCGGCATCCGGAGTTCGAGCTGGCCCGGCGCTCGACCACGCTGCTGACACCCGACGAGCGGGCCGCGGCGACCGTGTACACCTCGGGCGAGCACTGCGCCATGTGCGCCGCCGCGCACGCGTGGGTGGGGCTGGGGCGGATCGTCTACGCCAGTTCGACGGCGCAGCTCGCCACGTGGAACCACGAGATGGGACGCCCGCCCGGCCCGGTGCGGCCGATGCCGGTGTCGGAGGTGGCGCCGGGGGTGCGGGTCGAGGGCCCGGACCCGGACCTGGCCCCACGGGTGCGGGAGTTGATCGAGCGCTTCCACCGCGGGAGCTGACGGCTCCCGGGAACTGGCAATGCCCGGGACTGGCAACGCCCGGGAGCCGACGCGGCCTGGGAGCCACGAGGGCGCGGAAGCCGAGGGAGGGTCCGGGGCGCGGCCGCCCCCGAAGCGGCCGCGCCCCGGACCGTGCGCACGACGGACCGGAAGGCTCCCCAGCACCCGGCCCGTTCCGAGGTCCGGTTCCCTTCGGGATACCCGCTCGCCGCGAGCCCGGCACGTGATCCGCCCGAGTTCACCCGATCTGCCCAGCGAGGACGGGGTGCGAGGTCCGGCCGGGCGAGGTCCGCGGCGCTCAGGCCGCCGGGCCGACCGGGAACCGCAGGACGGCACCCAGGCCGTCCGTGAGCGTGACGTCGTCGTCGGGGCGGGTGAGGACGACGGCACCGTCGGCCGCCGCCACGGCCCGGACCAGGGCGTCCGGCGCCGGCACCGGGGTCGTCGTCGCGTCGGGCAGGTCACCGGACCGCTCGGCGACCGCGGTCGGGTCGGCACCCACGACCAGCTCGGTGCCGGGCACGGCGGACGGGTCGACGAGCAGCGTCTCCACGGCGTGCGCCCGGGCCGCGGCGGCCACGCCGGCCACCCCGGTGACCGCGAGCCCGTCCGAGCGGCCGGAGGCGGTCGCGAAGCTCGTCAGGTACTCGCCGCGCCGGCGTTCGCGGACGTCGCCGGCGGCGGCCCGCACGGTGTCGTCGACCTGGTCGGGCACGGCGCCGCCGGTGTTCTCGATCTCGGCCATGACCTCCGCGGAGGCCGGGGTCAGCTCGTCGCGCAACCGCGCCCGGGCCGGGGCGTCCCCGGCCACCACGAGCAGCGCGGCGTTGCCGCCGCGGACCAGCTTGTCGACCCGTTCGGCGACCGCGTGGGCGTTGCGCTTCCAGGTCTCCTCGACCCGGGCGTCGGCACCGCCCTCGCCGGGTCCGGCCGTGCCGGCCTTGTGCACCGGGCCGGAGGAGCCGGAGTCGACCGTCTCGACCGTGCCGTCGACGGCGCGGATCTCGCCGCCGGCGTTGTCGATCGCCACGACGACGGTCGGGACGTCCTCCCCGACGGCGGCGAGCACCGGAAGCAGGTCCGGCACGCTCCCCCAGCTCGCGGTGCCCCGCTCCGGCGGGATCTCGGTGTGCCGGTCGAGCAGCACCTGCCGGGCGTCCGCGACGAGGACCCGGCCCGCGGTGCCGTCCGGCACGTCCGCGTCGGTGACCGCGTCGTCGAGCACCCCCAGCATCGCGTCGTCGGCGCCGGCGTCGGCGAGGCGCTCACGCAGGTCGCGCCACCGCAGCCGGTACTGCTCGGTCGCGTCGGCGGTGTCGTGCGTGGCGTCCATGACGACCGTCGCGAACGGGCCGTCGCTGTCACTCAGGGGTCGGATCCACTCGGTACGCATCGCCTTCGACGTTCCCGGCACACGGCCGGGCAAACCCGCTGTGCGTGACGGCCCGCGCGGCGGGTACCCCGGCCTACATGGGTGATGACTTCGAGGACCGGATCCTGCTCACCATCGGTCCGGACGCGGCCTTCACGTACCTCTCGGACGTGCAGAACCTGCCGGGGCACTTCGCGGCACTGCGCGACGCCCGCCTGGTCGCGTCCGACCGGGTCGAGGTGACCGCGGACGTCGGCGGCACGCGGGTCGAGGGCGAGGCGTGGCTGCACCTCGACAACGCCGCCCGGCGGATGACCTGGGGCGCACCCGGGCCGGGCGACTACCGCGGCGAGCTGACGGTGCACGACGCCGGACCGGGCTCGGAGGTCGTGGTGCGGCTGCACACCGAGCAGGCCGGCGGCGTCGACGTGCAGCAGGGGCTGCGCGACTCGCTGCAGCTCATCGGGGAACGGCTCGGGCAGGCCTGACGCCCCACCGCGGGTGGTTCGTGCGGTCCCTCCCGCTGCTCGGGCACACTCGGTGACCACTGCGGCAGGCGATCCGCTGCCGCGGTGTCCGAACCGACCAGCCCGGGAGTGTCGTGCCCGCACCGAACCAGCACACGTCCACACCGCACTCCCCTGTCGCGGCCGGACGGCCCGCGGCGCCGGTCCTGGCGCTGCGCGTGCTGACCCTCGCCACCGTCGTCGTGCTGGGCTGGCAGTTCGCCACGGCGGCCGGCCTGTTCACCGGGAGCGGCCCCGGCCCGCACGGGGCCGGGGCGATCGTCCTGCACGTCGTGACCGGCCTGACCGCGCTGGCCGCCGGCTGGCTCGGGGGCGTGCGCGGCGGTCCGTGGTGGCCGACGGTGCTCGCCGCGGCCGCGTTCGGGTTCACCTTCGTCCAGGCCGCGTTCGGCGAGATCTCCGGACTGGTCGTGCACCTGCCCGGCGCGATGGCGCTGACCGTGACCACCGTCTGGCTGGCCGCCTGGTCGTTCCTGCGCGCGCCGTGACGGTGGCGGTGTGGGCTTCAGGAGCGGTGTGGGCTTCAGGAGCGGTGTCCGATTCGCCGGGCGGGAACCCGCCGCCGCCCATAGTCTCTCCCGGACCGGTTCCACACAGGCCGGGTCCACACATCCGGCAGGGGCTCCCCACTGGCCCCACGGTTGCGGCGGAAGGCGGCATGATGGTGGTCGAGACGGAACAGGCCGGCCGACGGGAGCGGCAGCGCGCCGACCCGGACCCGGCCTCCCCGGCCCGCACCTGGACCGACGATACCCGGGACCGGGTCCGGGCCGTGGTCGACGAGACCGTGCGCCGCCGGTGCGCCGAGCACGTCCACTCCATGCCCGGCGCCGGGTTCGTCACCGACGTGCTGGTCGACTTCGTCTCCCGTGGCAAGTATCTGCGCTCGATGTTCGGCTACCTGGGCTGGCGGTGCGCCGCGCCCGAGTCCGCCGCCGCGCTGCACGCCGTCGCCGGCCTCGAGCTGCTGCACGCCTTCGCCCTGCTGCAGGACGACGTCATGGACGGCTCCCGGCTGCGCCGCGGGAACCCCACCGTGCACGTCCAGCTCGCCGGCTGGCACCGCAGCCGGCAGCTGTCCGGCGACCCCGACCGGTTCGGCGAGTCCGGTGCCACCCTGCTCGCCGACCTGTGCCTGGTCTGGGCCGAGCAGGCCATGCGCGAGAGCGGGCTGCCCCGCACCGCGCTCGACCGGGGCTGGCCGCGCTACGACACGATGCGTTCCGAGCTCGCGGTCGGCCAGTTCGCGGACCTGCTCAACGACGCCCGCCGCACCCCCGCGTTCGACGACGTCCTCGACGTCCTGCGCCGCAAGTCCGGCAACTACACCGTGCGGCGTCCCCTCGAGCTCGGCGCCGCCATGGCCGGTGCCGACGACGACCTGCTGGCGCTGCTCGGCGACTACGGCACGATGGTCGGCGAGGCGTTCCAGATGCGCGACGACGTCCTCGGCGTCTTCGGCACCGACGCCACCGGCAAGCCCACCGGCGACGACCTGGCCGAACGCAAGGCCACCAGCCTGGTCGTGCTCGCCCGCGAGCTCGCCGACGACGGCACCCGCGACCGGCTCGACGCCCTGCTCCACGGCCCGGGCCCGGCAGACCCCGCCGGCCGTCCCGACAGCCCCGCCGGCCCCGGAAGCACAGTCGGCCCCGGAAGCACAGTCGATGTACCGGCGGCCCGGACGCTGATCGAGGCCACCGGCGCCCGCCGCCGCCTCGAGGAGCTGATCACCACCCGGGTCGAGGGCGCGCTGCGGCTGGTCGACGGCGCGGTCGCCGAGGGGCGGCTGCCCGACGACGTGGCCGCCGTGCTGCGGGCGATGGCCGTGCGCTGCGCGGACCGGATCGCTTGAGCGGCACCCGCACGGCCCCCGCGACGGCGCCGGTTCCGTCCGGTCCTACCCTCCGGATCATGGTCGACACTCCTGTTTCCCGCGCCCCCCGTACCGGAGCCGTCGGCCGCGCCGGCCTGCCCCGCCACGAGGTGCCCACCCACTTCGACGACGGCGCGGGCGACTACGACCGCCTGGTCGGGATGAACCCCGGCTACCACGACCACCTGCGCGCGTCCGCCGCGCGGATGCGGCTGCCGCACGACGGCGCCGGCCTGCGGTTGCTCGACGCCGGCTGCGGGACCGGGGCCTCGACCGCCGCGCTGCTGGGTGTCGCACCGCGCGCCGAGATCGTCGGGGTCGACGCCTCGGCCGGGATGCTGGAGCGGGCGCGGACGAAGCCGTGGCCCGGATCGGTGCGGTTCGTGCACACGACCGCGGAGGCGATGGAGGGCGTCGAGGGGCCGTTCGACGCGATCCTCGCCGCCTACCTGCTGCGCAACCTCGACGACCCGGACGCCCAGCTGCGCCGCTTCCGCGAGCTGCTGCGCCCCGGCGGGACGCTGGCGCTGCACGAGTACTCGGTCGCCGACTCGCCGCGGGCCCGCGCCGTCTGGCACGCGGTCAGCTGGGGCGTGATCATCCCGCTGGGCCGGGCCGCCACCGGCGAGACGGCGCTCTACCGGCACCTGTGGCGCAGCGTGAACTCCTTCGACGGTGTCGGGCGGCTGCGGGACCGGATGCGGGCCGCCGGGTTCGACGCCGTGCACTCCGAGACGATGACCGGCTGGCAGAACGGCGTCGTGCACACCGTCCTGGGGACCCGCCCGTGAGTACCCGGCCGACCGACCCGCGCCGGGTGCACCACCCGCCCGCGGGCGGGCTCGGGGACGCGGGCCTGCTCGGCCGGCGCCCGCGCGCGGTCGTCGTCGGCGGCGGCATCGCCGGGCTGGCCGCGGCGACCGGGCTCGCCGAGCGGGGTGTCACGGTCGAGGTGCTCGAGCGCGAGTCCTACCTGGGCGGGCGGGTCGGCGGGTGGCGGGACCGCCTGCCGGACGGCACGCCGGTGTCGATGGGCCGTGGCTTCCACGCGTTCTTCCGGCAGTACTACAACCTGCGCAACCTGCTGCGGCGCGGCGACCCCGGCCTCGACCGGCTCGTCCCGCTGGAGGACTACCCGCTCGTCGACGCCGAGGGCCGGGTCGACTCGTTCCGCTCGCTGCCCCGCACGCCGCCGTGGAACGCCGTGCTGTTCGCCCTGCGCAGCCCCACCTTCCGGCCGTCGGACCTGCTGCGGCTGGACCCACGGGCGGCCGCGCCGCTGGCGAACGTGTCGGTGCCCGGGATCTACGAGGCCCTCGACCACGTCGACGCGGCGAGCTTCGTGGAGTCGGTCAACTTCCCGCCCGCGGCCCGGCACCTGGCGTTCGAGGTGTTCTCCCGCAGCTTCTTCGCACCCCCGTCGGCGATGTCGGCGGCCGAGCTGGCGACGATGTTCCACCTCTACTTCCTCGGCTCGTCCGAGGGGCTGGTGTTCGACGTCCCCGACGACGGGTTCGACGTCGCGCTGTGGGAGCCGCTGCGGCACTACCTGACCACCCGCGGTGTCACGTTCCGGACCGGCGTCACGGTCTCGTCGGTCAGCAGGGTCTCGTCGGCCACCAGGGGCTCCCCGGCCACAGGGGACGTCCACGGTGGATGGTTCCACGTGGATCATTCCGACGGCGGTACCTCCGGAGTGGACGCCGTGGTGCTCGCCCCGGACGTCGCCGGGCTGCGGGAGATCGTCGCCGCGTCTCCCGGCCTGGGCGATGCCGGCTGGCGCGCCGACGTCGCCGCGCTCGGCAGCGCTCCGCCGTTCCTGGTCCAGCGGCTGTGGCTGGACCGCCCGGTCCGCGCGGACCGGCCGCCGTTCCTGGGCACCGGCGGCCTGGACCCGCTGGACAACATCTCGGTGCTGGACCGCTACGAGCAGGACGCGGCGGCGTGGGCCGCCCGGCACGGCGGGTCGGTGGTCGAGCTGCACGCCTACTCGGCCGTCCTGCCGCCCGACGAGGTGCGCAGCCGCTGCCTGGCCCGGCTGCACAAGATCTACCCGGAGACCGCCGGGGCGCGGACCGTCGGCGAGCTCGTCGAGTGGCGCGCGGACTGCCCGATGTTCGGCGTCGGCGACTTCGCCCGCCGGCCCACCGTCGCGTCCCCGGTGGACGGCCTGGTGCTGGCGGGGGACGGTATCCGGATCGACCTGCCCGTGGCGCTGATGGAACGGGCGGCAGCCACCGGCTGGCAGGCGGCGAACCGGCTGCTGGCCGGCTGGGGGCTCGCCGGGCACCCGCTGGAGACGGTCCCCACCGGGGGGCGGCTCGGGCCGCTGACCCGTGCCGCCGCCCACGTGATGCGACAGCGCTGAGACCGGGCCGCGCCACGAGGTCGACGAGCACGAGGGCACCGAGCACGAGGGCGCCGAGCACCCGGAAGACGAGCACCAGGAAGACGAGCCCGAGGAAGAGGACCCGTGATGACCCTGCTGTCCCGTCTGACCGAGCGGTGGCCCGCGTCGTGGCCGCTGCAACCGCTGCCGGCGTCGCAGTGGGCGCGCCAGGGGCCCACCCACGCCGGGGCCGACCCGAAGCTGATCGCGGCGGCGCTGGAGCGGGCGCAGGCCCGCCCGTCGGGGAACTGGTTCGTGCTCGCGGCGAGCCGGCAGGTGCGGGCCGACCGGCCGTTCGGCACCACGGTCGGCGGGACCGAGCTCGTCGCCTGGCGGGACACCGCCGGTGTCGTGCGGGTCGGCCCGGGCGCCTGCCCGCACCTCGGCGCCCCGATGGCACTCGCCGCCGTCGACTGCGGGGAGCTGGTGTGCCGCTGGCACGGCCTGCGCCTCGGCGCGCAGTCCGGCCCGGGCTGGGCGCCCCTCCCCGCGCACGACGACGGCGTGCTCGTCTGGGTCCGGCTCGACGACCTCGGCGGGGAGGAGCCCACCGAGGCCCCCGTCGTCCCGGCCCGCCCGGCCGGCGCCGTCCTCGACGCGGTCACCACGCTCACCGGCGTCTGCGAGCCGGAGGACATCGTCGCCAATCGGCTGGACCCGTGGCACGGCGCGTGGTTCCACCCGTACTCCTTCCAGCGCCTCGACGTGGAGTCCGCCCCGGCCGTCACCGAGGTCACCGAGGCCGAGGACCGGTTCCTGGTGACGGTCACGTTCAAGGTCGGGCCGGGGCTCGGCGTCCCGGTGCGGGCGGAGTTCGTGTGCCCGGAGCCGCGCACCGTCGTGATGCGGATCGTGGAGGGCGAGGGCGTCGGCAGCGTCGTCGAGACGCACGCGACCCCGCGCGGGCCGGGTCACGACGGCCGGCCGCGCACCTCGGTGATCGAGGCCGTGGTCGCGGGGTCGGAGCGCCCGGGGTTCGCGGTCGCCTCCCGGGTCGCGCCGGCGATCCGGCCGATGATGGCCCGGGCCGCCACCCGGCTCTGGCGCGACGACCTGGACTACGCCGAGCGCCGCTACACGCTGCGGGCCCGCCCCTGATCGCGGGCCGTCCCTGATCGCGGGCCGTCCTGATGGTGGCCCGGCCCTGGTCACTCCGGGACGACGGCGGTGTCCACCGGACGGCCCGCCTTGCGCAACGCCCGCGGCGGCATCCCGAACCAGCGCCGGGCAGCCCGGGTCAGCACGGACTGCTCGGCCAGGCCGACCATCGCCGCCACCTGGGTGAACGGCAGGTCGGTGCGGGTGATGAGCCGCTCGGCGACGTCCCGGCGGGCCTCGTCGACGATCTCCTCGAACGTCGTCCCCTCCGCGGCGAGGTGGCGCTGCAGGGTGCGCGGGTGCACCCGCAGCAGCCGTGCCACCGAGCCGACCCGCACCGGGCCGGTCCCGAGCGAGCGGTCCACCGCCGTGCGGACCCGGTCGGTGACCCGGCGGCCCGGCCGGTCGAAGTGGGTCTCCAGGTACTCGATCGCGATGGCCCGCACGGTCTGGTCGCCGTCGAGCGGGCGGCGCAGCAGGTCGGCGGGCACCCGCAGCAGCGCCGCGGGCCGCTCGAAGCGCACCTCGGCACCGAAGAAGTCCCGGTAGCGCTGCTCCGGGGCCAGCGCCGGGTGCGGCAGGTGCACCGACCGCAGCCCGTACGCCCCGCCGGCGAGCAGTCCCACGATCCGGTGCAGCACCCCGGTCCCGAGATCGGCGACGTGCGGCGGCAGCGGCTCGGTGCTGCCGTACTCCACGCCGGTCACCCCGGCGACACGTTCCGGGTCGGGCACCGCGGCGACCGTCAGGACCGGTGAGTGCACGTAGAGGTAGCGCGAGGCGCAGTCCAGCGCGTCGCCCAACGTCGCCGAGTTCTGCACCGCGACGGCCAGCGGACCCAGCACCTCCGGGCCCTGCCGTTCCGCGAGCCGCAGCCCCAGGTCGGCGCAGTCGAGCTCGGCGGCCGCGGTCTCCAGCACCCGCGCCACCGAGCGGGTCGGGACCAGGGCGTCCGGGTCGGCACCGTCCACCGCGGCCTCGGGCAGCCGGAACCGGGCGAGCATCTCGCTGCCGTCGCCGCCCAGCTCCCCGATCAGCGCCGGCAGCCCGCGCAGCGCTCTCGCCCGGGTGAGCGATCCCATTCCCATGTCGTGTCAGGTTAAGTAGTTGTCGCGCGAGGTCAAGTTACTCGCGGTAGGTTTCGGGCACACTGGCCGCAGCGACGCACCAGCACGGTCGACGACGACCACAGGCACGGCAGAGCAGGAGGCCGCTCCATGACCCAGCCCACCGACTCCCCCGGCGCGGCCGAGCACCGGGACGTGATCATCGTGGGCGCCGGCCTGTCCGGCGTCGGCGCCGCGTGCCGGCTCCAGCAGGAGCTGCCCGGCAAGGACTACCTGATCCTCGAGGGCCGCGAGAACATCGGCGGCACCTGGGACCTGTTCCGCTACCCGGGCATCCGGTCCGACTCGGACATGTTCACCCTCGCCTATCCGTTCAAGCCGTGGCGGAACCGCAAGTCCATCGCCGACGGCGACAGCATCCGCGACTACATCGCCGAGGCCGCCCGCGAGTACGGCGTCACCGAGCGCATCCGGTTCGGCAGCCGCGTCGTCGGCGCCTCCTGGGACTCCGCGACCGCCCGCTGGACCGTCGAGGTGACGACGGCGCAGGGCACCCGGCACTACAGCTGCTCGTTCCTGTTCATGTGCTCCGGGTACTACGACTACGACCGGGGCCACCAGCCCGAGTTCGCCGGCCGGGAGGACTACGCCGGGACCTGGGTGCACCCGCAGTTCTGGCCGGAGGACCTCGACCACACCGGCAAGCGGATCGTCGTCATCGGATCGGGGGCGACGGCGGTGACGCTCATCCCGTCTCTGGCCGGCGACGCCGAGCACGTGACGATGCTGCAGCGCTCGCCGTCGTACCTGACGGTGCTGCCGAGCACCGACCCGGTGGCCGACCGGTTGCGCCGGTTCCTGCCGGCCCGGCTCGCCCACCGCCTGCTGCGGCTGCAGTACGTGACGCTGACCCAGGCGTTCTACCAGCTGGCCCGCCGCAGGCCCGAGCGTGTCAAGAAGGTGCTGCGCGGGCTCGCGCTGAGGTTCCTCCAGGACGAGTCCTACGTGGACGAGCACTTCACACCGTCCTACGAGCCGTGGGACCAGCGGCTGTGCGTGATCCCCGAGGGCGACTTCTTCACCGCGATCAACAAGGGCACGGCCTCGGTCATCACCGACCACATCGACCGGATCACCGAGCGGGGCATCCGGCTGCGCTCCGGCACCGAGCTCGAGGCCGACGTGATCGTCTCCGCGACCGGGCTGTCACTGAAGCCGCTGGGCGGCATGACGATCCATGTCGACGGCGAGCAGGTCGACATCGGCAAGACGGTCACCTACCGCGGGCTGATGCTCTCCGGCGTGCCGAACCTGGCGTTCTGCATCGGCTACGTCAACGCGTCCTGGACGCTGCGCGCGGACCTGGTCGCCCGGTACGTGCCCCGGCTGCTGGGGCTCATGGACCGCGAGCAGTACGCGGTCGCCACCCCGGTGCCGGCCGTGTCACCGGACCGCCCGCTGCTGGACCTGCAGTCGGGCTACGTCCAGCGCTCCGCGCACCTGTTCCCCCGGCAGGGCCGCCGCGAGCCCTGGCGGCTGCGGCAGAACTTCTTCCTCGACGCGATCGGGCTCGGCCGGGCCGACCTGCGCCAGGACATGTCGTTCACGCCGGCGTCCGCGGTGGGGGCCCGCTCGGCCGCGGTCACGAAGCCGTCCGTGGCCGGCATCGCCGTGGACCGGGCTCCGGCCCCGGACAGCGACACAGCCCCTGACAGCGACACAGCCCCGGCCGCTGCCACAGCCCCGGCCACCGACACCGACACCCCGGCCCTGCAGGAGGTCACCTCGTGAGCCGCACCCCGTTCCGCTTCGCCGAGGGCACCGCCGTGGTCACCGGCGCGGCCGGCGGCATGGGTGAGCACGTCGCCCAGATGCTCGCCGAGCGCGGCAGCGACCTCGTGCTCGTCGACCGCGACGGCGACCGGCTCGACGCGGTCGCGGCCGGGATCCGGGACCGCCACCCGGGCCTGTCGGTGACCGTCGAGACCGTCGACCTGGCCGTGCGCGACGACGTCGACGCGCTCGCCGCCCGGATCCTCGCCGCACACCCACAGCTCCGGCTGCTGGTGAACAACGCGGGCGTCGCACTGGGCGGCGACTTCGCCCGGCTCACCCTCGACGAGTTCGACTGGGTCATGGACGTCAACTTCCGGGCCCCGGTCCGGCTGACCCACGCCCTGCTGCCCGGACTGACCGCGCGACCGGGCGCGCACGTGGTGAACGTGTCGAGCCTGTTCGGCCTGATCGCGCCGCCCGGTCAGTCGGCGTACTGCTCGTCGAAGTTCGCGCTGCGCGGCTTCTCCGAGGTGTTGCGCGCCGAGCTCGCGCAGCTCGGCGCCACCGTCACGACCGTGCACCCCGGCGGGATCCGCACGGGCATCGCGCGGTCGGCCCGGGTCGGGGTGAACATCCCGGCCGAGGAGGCCGAGCGCGGGCAGCGGGACTTCGAGAAGCTGCTGACCTTCCCCGCCGACCGGGCGGCCCGGATGATCGTGGAGGCGATCGCGACGCGCCGCCCGCGGCTGCTCATCGGGGCCAGCGCCACGGTCCCGGACCTGCTGGCCCGGATCGCGCCCGCGCACAGCCTGACGCTCTTCTCCCGGCTGGTCGGCGCGTCGGGACGGCGCGCGACGCCGGCCGGAGCCCGGTGAGCGCCCCCGCCGTGCCGCGCACGGTCGACGTCCGTGGCACCCGCATCCGGGTCCGCGAGTCCGGCGACCCGGCCGGTGAGCCCGTCCTGCTGCTGCACGGCATCGGCCGCAGCCTGGAGGACTGGGACGACCAGCACGAGCGCCTCCCCGGTCACCGGGTGATCGCCGCCGACCTGGCTGGGTTCGGCTACTCGGACCGGGTGCCCGGGACCGCCACCGTGGAGAAGCTCGCCGACACCGCGGTCGCCACGCTCGACGCGCTCGGCGAGACCCGGCCCGCGCACGTCATGGGCAACTCGCTGGGCGGCGCGGTCGCCCTGCTGATCTCGGTGCGGCACCCGGCGCGGGTCGCCTCGCTGGTGCTCGCCGACCCGGCCGGGTTCGGGTCCGAGGTGTCACCGGCGCTGCGGATCCTCGGCGTCCCGCTGCTCGGCAGGTTCCTGCTGGGCCGGCTCGACGCCCGCGCCGCCCGCAGGGCCGAACGGGCGCTGTTCGTGGACGGGTCGCTGGTCACCGAGGAACGGGTGCAGCGCAGCGTCGACATCGGACGGCGGCCGGAGTTCGCCGCGACGTTCCAGGAGATCGCGACCGAGCTGGGCCACGTGCTGCGCGGGATCCGGCCGGGCTGGCGCCGCGCGCTGCTCGGCGCCGCCGCGCAGGCACCGAAGCCGACGCTGGTCGTCTGGGGCGAGCGGGACCTGATCCTGCCGGTGTCCCAGCTGCGGGCCGCGGCGCGGGAGCTGCCGCACGTCACGACGCACGTGTTCGGCCGGGCCGGGCACATGCCGCAGATCGAGGTGCCGGACCAGTTCGCTGCGCTGGCTCGTGAGTGGTTATCGCGGCCCTGACCGCGATAACCACTCACAGGTAGGGTCCCCCTCATGCGGACAGCGCCCTTCCACCGGGGCGGGGCGTGGATCGCCGCCCTCGCCTGCCTGCCCGTGCTCGTCGCGTGTGGCCTCGGCCCCAACCCGGTGACCAGCGCGGTGTCCGGGAAGGAGGCCCCGGTCGCGGCGGCCGCGGCCGACCTGGTCCCGGTCACCGTGCAGGTCCCGCCCGGGCTGGACGCCGCGCCGTTCGACGAGCCCCGTGAGGCGCTGGTCCCGCCGGGCTGGACGTTGTCGGTGTCCGCCCGCATCCCGGACGCCCGGCTGGCCGCGTGGACCCCGGACGGCGAGCTGCTGGTCTCCGTCCCGGACGCCGGACGCGTCGTGCTCCTGTCCCCCACCGGCGAGCAGCGCCCGCTGCTGGAGGGGCTGACCCGCCCGCACGGCCTGGCGTTCTCCCCGGACGGCGGCACCCTGTACGTCGCCGAGTCGAACCGGGTCGGGACCTACACCTGGGCCGGCGGGACGGCCACCCCGGCCGGCGTGGCCGTGGACGGCCTGCCCGACGCCGACAGCCCCGACCTGCGCGGCGCCTACGGCCACCAGCTCAAGTCGGTCGCGACCGGACCCGACGGCGCCGTCTACGTCTCGGTCGGGTCCACCGGCAACATCTCGGTCGAGGACCTGTCCGCGACACCGCCGCGGGCGTCGATCCTGCGGGTGCCGCCCGGCGGCGGACCGGCCGAGCCGTTCGCGGTCGGCGTCCGCAACGGGACCGGGCTGGCGGTCGCACCGGACGGCGCGGTCTGGTCCGCGGTCAACGGCCGGGACAACGTCCCCTACCCCTACGACCGGCCCTACGGCGACGCCTCCGGCTCCTCGCTGGGCCAGGTGATCGACGCCTACGTCAGCGACCACCCCGCCGAGCCGCTCGCCCGGCTCACCGCAGGCCGCAACCTGGGCTGGCCGTACTGCAACCCGGACCCGGACACCGAGCCCGGCGTGGCGGGCAGCCCGCAGGACCTCGCGGACGTGCCGCTGGTCGCCGACGCCGAGATGAACCCGGGCGGTCGCGAGCTCGACTGCACGACCCTGGCACCGATGGAGCAGTCGTTCCCGGCGCACTCGGCGCCGCTGGGCCTGTCGTTCACCTCCGGCGTGCTCCCCGGCCCCTACGCCGACGGCGCGCTCGCCGGAGTGCACGGGTCGTGGAACGCCGACCCGCCGGTGGCGCCCGAGGTGTCGTTCTTCCCGTACCGCGGGGGCGCCATGGGCCCGCAGCAGACCCTGGTCGGGGGCTTCCAGGACCCGTCCGGGGCGCGCTGGGGGCGCCCGGTCGCCGCGGTCGCCGGGCCCGACGGCGCCGTGTACATCACCGACGACGACGCCGGCGCGGTCTACCGGCTGGCCCCGCCCGCGTGAGCGGTACCGTCGGCCCCGGTGCCGGCACGGCACCGACCGGCGAGGAGGGGCGATGCGGATCGTGGACTGGGCCGACGACGCCGAGGGCGGCCCGGCCGTCGTCCTGATCGACCAGCGGGCCCTGCCGCAGCGCACCGACCAGCTGCACCTGGGCACCGTCGACGAGGTCATCGACGCCGTCCGCTCGCTGGCCGTGCGGGGCGCACCGAGCCTGGGTATCACCGGTGCCTACGCGGTCGCGCTGGCCGCGCACCGGCACGGCACCGCCACACCCGACGCCCGGGCCGCCGTCCGGGCCGACGCGGAGCGGATCGCGACCGCCCGCCCCACCGCCGTCCCGCTCTCGCTCGGCGCCCGGCGGGCGCTGTCCGCGCTGGCGGGCGGCCCCGCGGCCGTGCTCGCCGAGGCACGCGCAGTCGCCGCCGAGGCCGCCGAGGTGCACGCGGCCGCCGCCGGCCGGGCCGCCGACGAGGTGCTGCGGCACTGCGGTCCCGGCCCGGTGCGTGCGCTCACGATCTGCAACACCGGCCCGCTCGCCACCGGCGCCGTCGGCACCGCGCTCGGCGCGATCGTCGAGCTGCACGGGCGCGGGGCGCTGGCGGAGGCGCTGGCCTGCGAGACGCGGCCGCTGCTGCAGGGCGCGCGGCTGACCGTGTGGGAGCTGGCGCGCGCCGGGGTGCCGCACCGGCTGTGCGTGGACTCCGCGGGCCCGGCCGCGATCGCGAACGGCCTGGTGGACGTGGTGCTCGCCGGCGCCGACCGGATCGCCGCGAACGGCGACGTCGCCAACAAGATCGGGACCTACATGCTGGCCTGCGCCGCGGCCCGCTCCGGGGTGCCGTTCATGATCGTCGCGCCGGAGGAGACGATCGACCCGGGCACGCCGACCGGGGCGGACATCGTCGTCGAGGAGCGGCCGGGCGACGAGGTGCGCGAGCACGCCGGGACGCCGATGACGCTGCCCGGCACCCCGGTCTACAACCCGGCGTTCGACGTCACCCCGGCCGAGCTGGTGACCGCGATCGTCACCGAGTCCCGGGCGTGGGCGCCGTCGCCCGCACCTTCCGCGCCTGCACCGCGAACCGCCGCAGCGCCTCGCTGACCTCCGCCGCGGACAGCAGCCGCGGCTCGCCGACGGCACGGGCGCGCAGCCACACGTCGCACAGCCACTCCAGCTGGCGGGCACCGTCGTAGGCCTCGGCGAGGGTGTGCCCGACGACCAGGGTGCCGTGGTGGGCCAGGACGACGCCGGTCCCCACCCCCAGCGCCGCCATCGCGTTCTCGACCAGCTCGTCACTGCCGAACGGGGCGTAGTCGGCCACCTGCACGCTGCCGCCGAACATCGCGATCTGGTAGTGCACCGGCGGGACGTCGCGGCGCAGCAGCGACAGGGCCACCGCGGCGGGCGAGTGCGTGTGGACCACGGCGCCGGTGCCCGCGCGGGTCTGCGCGGCCAGGTGCAGCGGCAGCTCGCTGGTCGGCTCCCGGGAGCCCGCCACGACCGCGCCGTCGCCGGTCACGAGCACGACGTCGTCGGGGGTCATCGTCTCGTAGTCCACCCCGGACGGCGTGACGGCGATCAGGTCACCGGTGCGCACCGAGAGGTTCCCGGACGTGCCGACCACCAGGCCGTCGCGCACCATCCGGCGCGACCAGCGGCACAGGGCCTCGCGGGCGGCGTCGTGATCGGTGTCTGCGGGCATGGGTTCATCATGACCGCACCGCCGCCGGCGGGCCCAGACCCTCTTTCGCGCGGGCGGGCTCTGCCATGATCTGCGGCCATGGACACCCGCGCCGATGCCGTGGTGGTCGGGGCCGGGCTCGCCGGCCTGGTCGCCGCCGCCGAACTCGCCGACGCCGGCCGCTCGGTGCTCGTGCTGGACCAGGAACCGGAGCAGAACCTGGGCGGGCAGGCGTTCTGGTCCCTCGGCGGGCTGTTCCTGGTCGACACCCCGGAGCAGCGGCGCACCGGGATCCGGGACTCGGCCGACCTGGCGCTGTCGGACTGGCTCGGCTCGGCGGCGTTCGACCGCGGGGTCGACGACCCGGCGGGCGACGACTTCTGGGCCCGCCAGTGGGCCACCGCGTACGTGCACTTCGCGGCCGGGGAGAAGCGGGCGTGGCTGCACGCGCAGGGCGTGCGGTGGCTGCCCGTCGTCGGCTGGGCCGAACGCGGCGGCCACCTCGCCGACGGCCACGGCAACTCGGTCCCGCGCTTCCACCTCACCTGGGGCACCGGCCCCGGCGTGCTCGAGCCGTTCGTGCGCCGGGTGCGCGCGCACGAGGCGGCCGGGCGGATCACGCTGCGCTTCCGGCACCGGGTGGACGGCCTCACCGTCACCGACGGCACGGTGACCGGTGTGCACGGCACGGTGCTGGCCCCGGACGCCGCCCCGCGCGGGGTCGCCACGAACCGCGACGCCACCGGCGGGTTCACCGTGCACGCCGGCGCCGTGCTCGTCACCTCCGGCGGGATCGGCGGCGACCACGACCTGGTGCGCGCGAACTGGCCGCAGCGGCTGGGGCCGCCGCCGGCGCACATGATCTCGGGGGTCCCGGCGCACGTCGACGGCCGGATGCTCGCCCGTACCGAGGCCGCGGGCGGGCGGGTCGTCAACCGGGACCGCATGTGGCACTACACCGAGGGCGTGCTCAACCACTCCCCGGTGTGGGACGACCACGGCATCCGGATCATCCCGGGCCCGTCGTCGCTGTGGCTGGACGCGACCGGCCGGCGGCTGCCCGCCCCGAACTTCCCCGGCTTCGACACGCTCGGCACGCTCGCGGCGCTGCGCGCCACCGGGCACGAGCACTCCTGGTTCGTGCTCACCCGGAAGATCATCGAGAAGGAGTTCGCGCTCTCCGGGTCCGAGCAGAACCCCGACGTCACCGGCAAGGACCTGCGCGCCACGCTCGGACGCGTCCGTTCCGGCACACCGGCCCCGGTGGAGGCGTTCACGCAGCACGGCGCGGACTTCGTCGTCGCCGACACCCTCGACGAGCTCGTCGCCGGGATGAACCGGCTGACCGGGTCGGAGCCCGAGCTCGACGTCGAGCTGATCCGCCGCCAGGTCGTGGCCCGCGACCGCCAGCTCGACCATCCCTTCGGCAAGGACCTGCAGGTCATGGCGATCCACAACGCCCGGCGCACGCTCGGGGAGAAGCTCGCGCGCACCGCGCCGCCACACCGGCTGCTCGACCCGGCTGCGGGCCCGCTGATCGCCGTGCGGCTGCACGTGCTGACCCGCAAGACCCTCGGCGGGCTGCAGACCGACCTGTCGGGACGGGTGCTCGGTGCGGGCGGCTCGCCCGTGCCGGGGCTGTGGGCGGCCGGCGAGGTCGCCGGGTTCGGCGGCGGCGGGGTGCACGGCTACCGCGCTCTGGAGGGGACGTTCCTGGGCGGCTGCCTGTTCTCCGGGCGCCAGGCGGGGCGCGCGATCGCGCTGGCGACCTGAGCGCCGGCCGGGTCTAGAGGAGGTCGCTGCGGCTGATCACCCCGACCAGGACGCCGTCGTCGTCGACCACCGGGACCACCCGGAACCCGCGCTGCGAGAGCAGCTGGTCGGCGTCGGCGAGCGGGTCGCCGGGGCGCACGACCTCGACGTCGTGGGTCATCACGCCCGCGACCGTGCGGGCCCGCATCATGCGCCCGCCCTCCACCGAGCCGTGCATCAGGTCCGCCTCGGAGACGATGCCGAGCAGCCGGTCGCCGTCGTCGACGACCGGGACGGCGGTGAACCGGTAGGACAGCAGCACCTCGGCGGCCTCGTCGAGCGCCAGCTCGGGCGGGATCGCGACCAGCCCGCCGTCGGTCATCACGTCGGCGACCCGCAACGAGGAGATCGGGCGGGCGCCGACCCGACCCGCGCCGCGCGGTGCCATCGCCTCCGGCAGCGGTGCGGCGGCCACGCTGCCGCCGAGGCGCCGCGCCGCCCGGCGGAACACCCCGCCGGCGTTCCGCTGCCGGAGCAGGTCGCTGCGGGTGATCACCCCGACCACCACCCCCTTGTCGACCACGGGCACCAGGCGCAGCTCCCCGTACACCCGCATCCGGTGCGCGACGATGGACACGTTGGTGGTCGGCAGCACCGACAGGACCTGCTCGGTCATCGCGTCACCGACCGTCGCCTCGGGCTCCCCGCGGTGGCGCAGCACGTCGACCAGGCTGATGACGCCGACCAGGGAGAAGCGCCGGTCCACCACCGGCAGGGCGGAGAAGCGGGACTCGGCCATCCGCTCCTGTGCCCGGGTCAGCGACGCGTCGGCCCAGATCGTGACGACGCGTTCGGTCATGACATCCCGCGCTCGCAGCACCATGCTCCGACGGTAGCGCCGGTGCACCCCGGCCCCGGCGTTGCAGTCCGCAAGCGTGTCACCCCGGCCCGGGCTCGAGGTGCCCGAACCGGTGCCGGGTCCGACTGACGGCCTGCTCGCGCAGCACCGTGAGCAGCTCGCGACGGCCGTCGGTCAGCACCGGGGTGTCCACCAGCGACGCACCGGCGTGCGCCGCGGCGACCCGCAGCGTCCGCGGCAGCGCGCCGAGGACCCGGATCCGGTCACCGGGGCGCGGGTCGAGCTCCGGACCGGCGTGCACCCCGCCAGGGACCGGGCCGGCCGGGAGGCCGGGGCCGTGCAGGTGGACGAGGACCCCGGCGGTCGCGGCGGCGAGCAGCACCCGCAGCACCTCCGCCCGGGTCGCCCCCGCACCCACCCACAGCGTCAGCGACGGCAGCGGCCGGTAGCGGAACACGTTCGCCTCCGCGGCGATGCCGGTCGGGTCGTGCTCGGGCGCGAACTCCGCCCGCCAGGCCGCGGCGTCCGAGGCCGCCGCCCGACGCAGCCGGGCCCGGTCGGCGTCGCCCAGGTCCGCGGCCGCGGCCAGGACCCGGTCGGCGGCCCGGCCGGAGGTGTCATCGGGCCCAGCGGAGTTCAGGGCCTCGGTGGGTACCCGGTCCGGGGCGTCGTGCCAGGTCCCGAACTGGGCGACGTAGTTCGGCCCGCCCGGTTTCGCACCCGGCCCCAGCACCGAGCCCGTCCACCCACCGAACGACTGCCGTTGCACGACCGCCCCGGTGATGTGCCGGTTGACGTAGGCGTTGCCGACCTCCACGGTCGCGCACCAGTGCGCGATCTCGTCCTCGTCGAGGGAGTGCAGGCCGCCGGTGAGCCCGAACCCGGTGCCGTTCTGCCACCGGATCGCCTCGTCCAGGTCGCGCGCCGCCATCAGCCCCAGCACCGGGCCGAAGCACTCGGTGCGGTGGAACCAGCTGCCCGGGGCGACCCACGCACGCACGCCCGGGCTCCACAGCCGCGGGCCGAGCCGCCGCGGCCGGACCAGCCACCGCTCCCCCGGCTCCAGGGTCGTCAGTGCCCGCAGCAGCTTCCCGGACGGTTCCTCGATCAGCGGCCCCATCGTCGTCGACAGGTCCGACCCGGGCCCGGGGCGCAGGGTCCGGACGGCGTCGACGAGCTGGCGGCGCAACCGCCGCCCGGTCGCCGAGCCGGTCGCGGCCGGCCCGACCAGGATCGCCAGCGACGCCGCCGAGCACTTCTGGCCGGCGTGCCCGAACGCGGACCGGACGAGGTCGGCGACGGCCAGGTCGGGGTCGGCCGCCGGGGTGATCACCAGCGCGTTCTTGCCGCTGGTCTCGGCGAGCAGGTTCAGCTCCGGACGCCAGGACCGGAACAGCGCCGCCGTGCCGGACGCGCCGGTGAGCACCACCCGGTCGACGTCGGGGTGGGTCACCAGCCGTCGTCCGGCCTCGTCCTCGTCGGCCGGGAGCAGCTGCAGCGCGTCGCGCGGGATCCCGCCGCGGTGCAGCGCGGCGACCCCGGCCTCGGCGCAGGCACGCACCTGCGGGGACGGCTTGAGCAGCGCCGGGGCGCCCGCGGCGAGCGCGGCGAGGCAGCCACCGAGCGGGATGGCGAGCGGGAAGTTCCACGGCGGGGTCACCGCGACGACGCGGTCCGGGGTGAACGGCGCCCCGGCGAGCTCGGCGGCACGCTCGGCGTAGTAGGCGGCGAAGTCGATCGCCTCGGAGATCTCCGGGTCGGCTTCGGCGACGGTCTTGCCGCCTTCGGCGAGCATCACCGCGAGCAGCGTGCCCCGGGCCGCGGCGAGCGCGCGGGCGCCGCGGTGCAGGAGCGCGGCCCGGTCCGCGGCCGGGACGTCGCGCCACCCGGAGCCGGTGGCCCGGTGCACCGCCGCATCGACCTCGGCCGGGTCGCCGACCACCGGGACCCGCGGGACGGCGACGGTCCCGCCGGCCGCGGCCGCGGCGGCCCGGCGGGCCCACGCCCGGTTGGCCGGCCGCGCCGGATCGGTGTCGGGTTCGTTGCGGAACCCGGGCCCGGCCGGGGTGAGCGGGCCGTCCTCGCCGACCGGGGCCTCGACCGTGCGGTCCTGGGAGCGGCGCGGGCGGTCGGTGACGGTGTCGCGGTCGCGCACCGACGCCAGGAAGCGGTCCAGATAGGACTCCGGGCCGGCGGCCGTGTCCGCTGTGGCTCCGGTGGCTCCGGTGGCTGAGGTGGCGCCGGTGGCTGAGGTGGCTCCGGTGGCTGAGGTGGCGCCGGTGGCTGAGGTGGCGCCGGTGGCTCCGGCGAACAGCGCGTACAGGTAGCCCTCCGGCGAGGCGTTCTCCTCCAGCCGCCGCACCAGGTAGGACACCGCGGTGTCGAAGTCGCCGCGGTGCACGACCGGCGTGTAGAGCACCAGCTGCGACCCCGGACCGGACGCCGGCAGGTCCGCCGCGACGGCGCGGGCGAACGCCGGCGCCATCCCCTGCAGCATCTCGACGTCGATCTGGGCGCGGGCACCGCGGGCCGCCGCGAGCTCCAGGGCGAGCGCGACGTGGTGCAGGTGGTGCGAGGCGACCCCGAGGCGCAGCGGGTGGCTCCGGGCCGGGTCCCCGGCGGTCGAGTTCGCGGCGGTCGGGTTCCCGCGGGTCAGGTGTCCGCCGCCCGGGTGCCGGCCGTCGGGACCCCCGCCGATCGCCCGGTCCAGCAGGCGGACGTAGTTCGCGTCGACGTCGGACTTCGTCGGGTACGGGGCCTGCGGCCAGTCGTGGACCACGGCGTCCACCCGCTCCATCGCCAGGTTGGCCCCCTTCACCAGCCGCACCTTGATCGGCGCGCCCCCGGCGGCGACCCGGCGGGCGGCGAACCCGCCCAGCTCGTCCAGGGCGGCGACCGAGTCCGGCAGGTAGGCCTGCAGCACGATCCCCGCGGGCAGCGCGCGCAGCTCCGGGCGGGACAGCAGCGTGGTGAACAGCGCGACGGTCAGGTCGAGGTCCTTGTACTCCTCCATGTCGAGGTTGACGAACACGCCCTCGGCCCGCGCCGCGCGGTAGAGCGGCAGCAACCGGGTCACCAGCCGGTCGCGGCTGCCGTCGAGGTCCCACGGCACCAGCTGGGAGGCCACCGACGACGCCTTCACCGACACGTGGTCGACGCCCGGGCGGCGCAGCAGCGCGATCGTGCGGTCCAGCCGGCGGTCCGCCTCGTCCTCCCCGAGCACGGCCTCGCCGAGCAGGTTGAGGTTCAGCCGGTGTCCCTCGGCCGCCGCGGCGGCGAGCCGGCGGTCCAGTGCGCGCCCGCCCGCGTCGACGATCAGGTGCCCGACCAGGCGGCGTAGGCGGGCCCGGGCCGCCGGGACGACGACGTGCGGCAGCGCCGGGGCGATCCGGGCGCCGGCGCGCAGCAACAGCCGGTCGGCCCCGCCGACGAACGACGGGAGGTCCGCGCCGGGTCCGGCCAGCCGGGCCAGCGCGCGGGCCGCGACCCGGTCGTCGGCGGGCCGGGCGACGCGGTCGACGAAGCGCAGCGTGAAGTCCACCCCGCCGGGGTCGTGCATCAGGGCGGCCAGCCGGGCCGTGGCGGCGTCGGCGCCCGCCGGGCCCGTGCCGGTGGCGGTGTGGGCGCTCCAGCGACGCACCCGTTCGACGGCCCGCCCGGTCAGGGCCTCGTCGAGGTCGTGCCCGGGATCGGTGGAGTGCACGCTCACCCCGCACAGTGTGGCCCCTCCGACGCCCGCCCGCGCGCCGTCGAGTGTCACGCAGGTGCACCCGCGCGAGCACTCACGTGACATTCGGCCGGTCGTGGCACGGGGTGCGGGCGTTTCTGCTGGACCGGGCGTCGCCGTGGCGGGATCATCGGCGGCAGCGCAGGCCGGTACCCATGACCCGGTACCACCTGTGACACAGCGCAGGAACGCGACGGAGAAGGACCACCGTGAGCAGCCCACCGCCGTACCCGGGGCAGCCGGGCGACCCGCAGGACCCCCGGCACGGCTACCCGGAGCAGCCGACCCAGCAGTTCGGGCAGCAGGACCGGTTCGGGCAGGGCCAGGGTCCCTACGATCAGCAGTACGGCAGCTACCCGGGCCGCCCGTCGGCCCACGATCCGGGCGGGTACCCCGGCTACGGCGCGGGCCCCTCGCCCGCACCGCCGCGCAACGGCGCCGGCGTCGCGGCCCTGGTACTCGGCATCCTGGCCGTGCTCACCGGGTTGTTCCTGCTCGGCGGCCTGCTCGGGCTCATCGCGATCGCCCTGGGCATCGTCGGCATCACCCGGGCGTCGAAGGGCATCGCGACCAACCGGGGGGTCGCGATCGGCGGCCTGGTGCTCGGCGTGATCGGTGTCCTGATGACCGTCGCGGTGGTCGTGTTCGCGGTGTTCTCGCTGAACCTGTTCAACGACATCGACCAGGGCCAGTTCATGTCGTGCGTGCAGGACGCCGGCAGCGACCAGACCGCGCTGCAGCAGTGCCAGCGCGACCTCGAGGACCGGCTGCAGGGCGAGCTCGACCAGCTCGGCAACTGAGTTCGGCGACCGAGCTCAGCGATCGGCGAACGCACCGCCCGCACCGAACACCCGGGCGGCGAACCGCTCCCCCATCCGCTCGTGGGTCGCGGCGTCCGGGTGCAGGTCGTCGGGCAGCGGCAGCTCCGCGGCGTCGGCCTCGCCGTAGAGCTCCCGCCCGTCGAGGTGGGACAGGTGCGGGTCCTCGGCCACGCGGGCGGCGAGGATCGCGGCCAGCTGCTCGCGCACCACCCGCAGGGTCAGCCGGCCCGCGGCGACCTCGGCCGGGTCGCCGGTGGCGCGGAACCGCAGCGTCCCGTCGGAGACGTCCGGCGCCAGCGGGCCCGGGGTGTCCTCGTGGATCGGGCACAGCACCGGGGACACGACGAGCAGCGGGGTGTCCGGGTGCCCGTCCCGGATGGTGTCCAGGAACCCGTGCACCGCGGGCCCGAACGCCCGCACCCGCATCAGGTCGGCGTTCACCACGTTGATCCCCAGCTTCAGGCTGATCAGGTCGGCCGGGGTGTCGCGGATCGCGCGGGCGACGAACGGGTCGAGCAGGCAGGAGCCGGAGAATCCCAGGTTGAGCAGCTCGACGCCCGCCGCGCGGGCGGCCACCGCCGCCCAGGTGGTGCTCGCCCCGGCGGCGTTCGAGCCCTGGCTGATCGAACTGCCGTGGTGCAGCCACACCCGCTGCTCCCCGGCTGGGACGGGCGCGAGGGGTGCGTCCGTGCGCAGCGCCACGACCTCGGTCAGCTCGTTGTGCGGCAGCCAGATCTCCACCAGCGCGTCCCGGCCGGGCAGCGGGAACCGGACGCTGCCCGCCGGGCCGTCGGTGATCTCCCGGGCCCCGGTCGCCGGGTCGATCATGTGCAGCCGGCCCCCGGTGGTGGCAGCGGACCCGGCCGGACGGCCGTCGACCAGCAGGTCGTAGGCCCCGTCCGGGCGCAGCGGCGCGCCGACCAGCCCGATCCGGGTGCGCACCGTCTCCAGCTCGACGACGGTCGCGGTGGTCCGGAACACCACCCGCACGCCCGAGGGCTGCGACTCGGCCCCCGCCAGCTGCGGGTCGGTGTTGCGGGCGCGCGCGGCCGGTGGGAGCCGGTGCGGGACCAGACCGGCCGGGCCGGGAGTGGTGTCGAGTGCGCCGCGGAGCAGCTCCGGGCCGACCGGCGTCGTGATCATGGAGGGCACCCGGTGGAGCCTTCCAGACCCACCCGGCTGCCCCGCGCAGCGCCGGTGCCCGATCATTGCGGGGTGATCGACGACGAGCAGCGCACCGCCACCGACGACCGCAGCCACACCCGGATCGAGCGGGCACTCGTGATCGCGGCCCACCCCGACGACATCGACTTCTCCTGCAGCGGCACCGTCGCCGTCTGGTCCGACGCCGGGGTCGCGGTCACCTACTGCCTGGTGACCGACGGCGACGCCGGCGGCTTCGACCCGGCCGTGCCCCGCTCGGAGATCGCCGGGATCCGCCGGGCCGAGCAGCGCGCCGCCGCGGCCCACGTCGGCGTCGAGGACCTGGTGTTCCTCGGCTACCCGGACGGACGGCTGACGGTCACCCTCGAGCTGCGCCGCGACCTGGCGCGGGTGATCCGGCAGGTGCGTCCGGACCGGGTCGTCGTGCAGCGCCCGGTCCGCGACCTCGCCAGCATGTACGGCAGCCACCCGGACCACACGGCCGCCGGGGAGGCCGCGCTGTGTGCGGTGTACCCGGACGCCCGCAACCCGTACGCGTTCCCGGAGCTGGCCGACGAGGGGTTCGCGGCGCACACCGTCGAGGAGGTGTGGGTGATCGAGGAGGCCGCCGGGGAGGACCCGTCCGCGGCCCGCGACGTCGACATCACCGCCACGTTCGACCGCAAGATGGCGGCGCTGCGGGCGCACGAGAGCCAGACCGCCCACATGACCGGGCTCGAGGACATGATCGGCCGGTGGGCGGGCGCGCAGGCGAAGCGGGCCCGGTTCCCGCACGGCGCCCTGGTCGAGTCGTTCCGGGCCCTCGACACCCGCTGAGCCACTGCCGCCGGACCCCTTTCGCGGCAGCCGCGGCGAGGAGTAGAGTTAGCCGTACCGAACTCGGGTGTTCGGGACGTGTTCACAGCAGGGATCGCGTCGACTGCGTCGTTCAGGTAGGTGGTCACCATGTTCCGCGCCGCCCCGCAACGCCCGGAGCCGGCCCGCACGGTCGTCCTCGCCGCCCTGCTCATGGTGCTGCTCGCCGCCGCGACGATCACCTCGGTCCCGGCCGCACCGGTCGGTGTCACCCTGCTGCTCGCCCTCGCCGCGTTCTCGGTCCGCCCGCTGGTGGTGCTGCACCACCGCCACGCCGCGGGCCGGGTCACCCTCAGCCGCCGCTGAGCCGCACCGCCAGCTCCGCCCGGGACCGGACGCCGACCTTGGTGTAGATCCGGGTCAGGTGGTACTGGATCGTCTTGACCGACACCTGCAGCTCGGCCGCGGTCTCCCGGTTGGTCCGGCCCTGGGTCACCAGCTCGGCGACCGCGCGCTCCTGCGGGGTCAGCTCGGTCGCCGCCCGTTCCCCGCGGGCACCGGCGTGCACCCCGCCCGCCTTGAGCTCGCGGTCGCAGCGGCGCACGTAGACCGTCGCCCCGAGCCCGGCGAACATCTCCCGCGCCGCGGAGAGCACCGCGTCCGCGTCGCGCCGCTTGCCGGCCCGGCGCAGCGTCAGGCCGTAGGCGAACCGCACCCGGGCCCGGTCGTAGCGGTGCGGGAGCCGGTCGGCGACCCGCAGTGCCTGCTCGAACGCCGACCACGCGGCGTCCTGCTCGCCGCGCGCGCCGAGCAGCCGGCCCCGCACGTACCCGAGCCGGGCCAGCGTGGACCGGTGCCCGCGCTCCGCGGCCCGCCGCTCGTGCGGGATCAGGAACTCCTCGGCCCCGTCCAGGTCACCGGTCATCACCAGCGCGTTGGCGAACACGTCGGTCCACGGCCACCAGCCCGGCTCGGCGGTGCTCCCGCCCGCGGTCCGCAGCGGTTCGAGCGCGCGCAGTACCGCCGGGTAGTCGGCCCGGGCCTCGGCCGCGTGCGCGCGGGCCAGCATCGCCGGCACCCGCGCGACCTCGTACTCGGAACCGCCCGCCTCCGCTGCCAGCGCCGCGCCCTCGGCCCGCTCGGGCTGGTCGCGCAGCGCGTGCACCTGCGCCGCGGTCCACTCCAGCAACGGGGCGACCAGCGCGATCCCGGTCCGCGCGGCGAGCTCACGGCCCTGGTCGGCGGCGCGCACCGCCCCGTCCCAGTCGCCGAGGAGGAACCGGGTCCGGGCGAGCCAGCCCAGCGCCCACAGCGAGATGCGGGAGGAGCCGCCGAGCACCGTGGTCGGGACGGCGCTCTCCAGGTCGGTGCGGGCCCGGTCGAGGTCGTCCTGCACCAGGTGCAGCCAGCCCCGGCCCATCGTGACCCGCTGTACCTGGGCGCCCTCGCGGACCTGCTCGGACGCCGCCGCGTAGGCGGTGCGGGCCTCCTCCTGCCGTCCGGCCGCGGAGAGCCCGAGCCCGCGGATCGCCGCGGCCTCGACGCCGGGCGGGGTGTCCGGTCCGGCCAGCGCGATGGTGCGGTCCGCCCAGGTCACGAGCTCGTCGCCGCGGCCGCGGGCGAGCGCGTGCAGCACGTAGCGCTGGGCGACCTGGGCCCCGGACGCCCGGTCGTTCTCGCCGGACCCGGCCTGCTCCCAGGCGCTGCCCAGCCGGGCCGCGGCCTCGCCCGCCTGGCCGAGCAGCACGGCCAGGTACCCGAGCACCGCACCGCGCAGCGGGGTCTCCCGGGTGGCCTCGACGACCGGGACGAGCGCCTCGGCGGAGCGGCACTCCCCCGCCCCGACCAGCGCGTCCACCGCCCGCACCAGGCGTTCCTCGCGCAGCCGCCGGTCACCGGTGAGCCGGGAGGCCTCGGCGAGCAGCGAGGCGACCGTGCTCCACGCCCCGCTCGCGGCCTCCTCGGCGGCCCTGGCGTCGATCTCGGCGGCCAGCGTGTCGTCGCGGCCGGACACGGCGCCGGCCAGCAGCGTCAGCCGGCGGGTCGGGTCGTCGACGACCTCCCCGGCGCGGCGGCGCAGCGCGGCGACGACGTCGGCGCCGAGCTCGTCGAGCACCGCGGCACGCACCATCGGGTCGGCCGGGACGGCGGCGGGGCCCCACCGGCTGCCGGCCCGCGCCACCAGCCCGGCCCGCGCGGTCTCGGCGAGCGCGGCCAGCACGCCGTCGGGGTCACCGGTCACCGCCCCGATCTCGTCGGCCTCGCCGGGCCGGTCCAGCACGGCGACCACGTCGAGCAGCGCCCGCGCCGGTTCGGACAGCGCCGCCCGGCGGTGCGCGACCGACGCGGCCACCTCGGGTGGGGCGGGCAGCCGGGCGTGCGGGTCCGCCCACACCTCGGCGGGCAGCTCGTCGAGCAGTGCCAGGACGTGGCGCGGGCGGCCCGCGGTGTGCCGGGCGAGGCGTTCCGCGGCGGGCTCGCCGAGCGGGACCCCGCGGGCGGCGGCGACGGCGGCGACCGCGCGGGAGTCGAGCGGGCGCAGCGCGACCGTGGTCCCGGCGACCCGGCGCAGCAGCTCCGCGCTGCCCGGCGGCCCGTCGGCGGGGCGGGCGGCCAGCAGCACCGTCACGGCGAGCGCCGGGTGGTGCGCGACGAGCGTGGAGAGCACCTGCAGTGACCACGGGTCGGCGTCGTGGGCGTCGTCCACGACGAGCAGCGTGCGGGCGTCGGTGGCGCAGGCCGCGGCGACCGCGGCGGCCGCGGTGAACGCAGCATCCGCGGTGGACGCGGCATCCGGCGTGGGCTCGGTGTCGTCAGGCGAGGGCGCTGTGCCGGACGGCGAGGACACTGGGCCGGACGGGAACACCGCCCCCGGGACCAGCTGGGCGAGCACCCCGCCGGCGCGGCCGGCCTCCCAGGACGCGCCGCGGGCCCGGTGCACCGGGCCGTCGTGCCCGGCGGCGACGGCGCCGACCAGCGTGGACACCCCGATCCCGGGTGGGCCGGTCACCAGGCCGGCCCGGGGCCCGTCCGCCCGCCCGCCGGTCAGCAGGCCGCGCAGCCGCGCGGCCTCGTCCGCCCGCCCGGCGAGCCCGGAGGCCCCCACCTCGACGGGGTCGTCAGCCACACCCCGGACCGTACCGGGCCGGACACGGCGATGAGGGGCACCCTCGGGGCATCGTGTGCCCCGAGGGTCCCCCTCGTGCGGACCTCGGCCGGGTCAGCCTTGGTCGCCGCCGGCGACCGGGAGAACGGTGCCGGTGATGTAGGACGCTTCCGGCGAGGCCAGGAACGTGATCGCCGCCGCCTGCTCGTCGAGCGTCCCGTACCGCTTCATCAGCGACGACTCGGTGGTCTGCTCGACGATCGTGGAGTACCAGTCCTGCTCCTGCTGCGACTCCGGGGCGGGCCCGCGCGGGATCCGCCGCGGCGGGGCCTCGGTGCCACCGGGTGCGGTGGCCAGTACCCGGACCCCGTGCGGGGCGAGTTCCATCGCCAGCGCCGAGGTGATCGCGTTGACGCCGCCCTTGGCCGCCGCGTACGGGACGCGGTGGAGCCCGCGGGTGGCGACCGAGGAGACGTTGAGGATGGTGCCCGCGCCCTGCTCGACCATGTGCGGTGCGACGGCGCGGCAGGACCACAGCGTCGGCCACAACGACCGGTCGATCTCGGCGCGGATCTGCTCCGGCGGGTAGTGCTCGAACGGCTTGGCCCAGATCGTCCCGCCGACGGTGTGGATCGCGACGTCGACCCGGCCGTAGCGCTGCAGCGCCGCCGCGACGACGGACTCGGCGCCCTCCCAGTGCTCCAGGTCCGCGGTGACCGCCTCGGCGGGCACGTCGTCGGCCGCCAGGTCGCCGGCCAGCGCGGTGACCTGGTCGGACCGGTCGGCGAGGACGAGCGAGCCGCCCTCGGCCCCGACCCGGCGGGCGACCGCCTCACCGATTCCCTGGGCCGCACCGGTGACCAGCACGACCAGCCCGTCGTACCGGCCCGGGGTCACGAACCGGGGCCGCCGGGCCCGGGCCGCGTCCCGCATGGCCCGGCGCATGGTGGCCTTCGAGTTCTCCGCGTGCGAGCTGATCAGCTCCCGGGCCCGGGTCCGGTCCCCCGCCTCGATCGCGTCGACGATGTCGAGGTGGTCCTGCGCGCAGTCCGGGTGGCACCACACGGCCGAGCGCAGCGTCTCCGACATCGCACCCTTGACCCCGAGCGCCTGGTAGGCGCGCAGCAGGTGGGTGTTGCGGGTGCGGGTGAACAGGTAGTCGTGGAACGCGGCGTTGGTCTCGGTGTAGGCCTCGGCGTCGGTGAACCGCTGGGCCCCGCGGTCGACGTAGGGCACGGTCGCCTCGGCCAGCAGCCGGTAGCCGGCGACGTCGCGCGACGACAGCCTGCCCAGCACCAGCTCCAGCGCACCGAGCTCCAGCGCCTCACGGGCGTCGAAGATCGCGTCCGAGGAGTGGATGTCCGGGTGCTCCTCACCGATCTCGTAGCCGTCCTCGGACACGGTGGCGCGCGTTCCGCCCGTCGCGACGAGCGGGTCGATGTCCGACGCCGGCAGCACCGGCATCGACTGGACCGACCGCGCACCCTCCGGTGCGACCAGCAGCGGCTCGTCGTCGTCCAGCGCGCGCGGCTCGCCGGGCGAGGGCGCGAACACGCGCTGCCCGAGGATCGCGTACTCCGGTTCCCCGCTGCCGGCCGAGGCCGGTGCGCCCGCGTGCAGCGGCTCCGGCTCGCCGAAGCGGGTCAGCGGCTGCCCGAGCAGGGCGTGGCCCTCCCGGCCGCCGAGGGTGAGCAGCGCGTCCGCCCCCTCCCGGCGCGACGACGGTGACGACGGTTGTGCCGACGACTGCTGGGCCGCGACGGCGCCGGGCCGCTCGTCCCCGGCGCCGGCCGGCACCGGCGGCACCGCGGCGGCGGGCTCGGGCTCGGCCTGCTCCCCCGGGTCGCCCGCCCCCGCGCCGGTGTCGGGCACCGCGGCGAGGGCGAACTTCTCGTAGTAGAAGCCGACCGGGTCCAGTCCCCGCTCGCGCAGGTCGCCGCGGACCGCCTCGACCATGGGCGGCGGGCCGCACAGGTAGACCGCGCCCGTGCCGTCGTGCAGGTGCTCGGGGCCGAACAGCGAGGTCACGTAGCCCTGGTTGGGGGCGGACGTGGCGGGGTCGGCCACGCAGTAGTCCCAGCTCAGGCCGGTCGCTGCGGCCAGCTCGCGCACGGTGTCCAGCTCGACGACGTCGTCGTCGGTGGTGGCGCCGTAGACCAGGTGCACGGTCCGCGAGCTGCCCTGGGCACGCAGCGTGCGCAGGATCGACAGGATCGGCGCGAGCCCCGTGCCGCCCGCGAGGAGCAGCAGCGGCGCGTCCGACTCGCGCAGGAAGAAGCTGCCGTGCGGGCCGGTGAACGCCACCTCGTCCCCGACCTGCGCGCGGTGCTCCAGCCACTCCGACATCACCCCGCCCGGGCTGAGCTTGATCAGGAAGCTCAGCTCCTTGTCGTCCGGGGCGGAGGAGAACGAGTACGAGCGGGTGATGTCGGTACCCGGGACGGCGATGTTGACGTACTGCCCGGGCAGGAACGCCAGCTTGTCCCGGTCGTCGATCTCGACGGCCAGCCGCACCGTGGTCGGCGAGAGCCGGTCGAGGCCCGTCACCCGCCCGGCGAAGGTGGCCGCGGCGGTCTTCGCGACCGCGGAAGTGGTCGGGATCTGCACGACGAGGTCCGTACGCGGCTTCGCCTGGCAGGCCAGCAGGTAGCCCGCGTCCGCCTCGTCGTCGGCCAGGGCGTCGGCGATGTAGGACCCGCGGTCGTAGTCGCCGGACTCGCAGAACGCCTTGCAGGTCCCGCACGCCCCGTCCGAGCAGTCGACCGGGATGTTGATCCGGGACCGGTAGGAGGCGTCGGCGACCGACTGGTCCTCCCGGCAGTTGATGAAGCGGGTGACACCGTCCTCGAAGGCCAGCGCGACCTGGTGGGTGGCAGGCGTCGCTGCCATGGCGGCCTCCTCAGAAGTGGTAGATGTCGACCACGTGGTGGATGTAGTCGTTCTTGAGCACCACGGTCTTGCGGCGGATGAGCGGGCTCTCGCCCGAGAAGTCGATCGTGTAAAACGACGTGCCGTAGTACGGGTCGACCGTCTTGTACCGGAAGTACATGGTGTGCCAGTTGAACCGGACGTCGACCAGGTCACCGCGGCGCTCGATGACCTCCACGTTGGAGATGTTGTGGCTGGTCCGCGGCTCCGGCAGCGACGTCGCCGAGGACCGCTCGGTGCGGATCCGGAAGACCCGGTCCTCCAGGCCGCCCTTGTTGCCGTAGTAGATCAGCGAGATCTCGCGCTGCGGGTCCTCGGTGAGCCGCTCGGTGTCGTCCCAGGCGGGCATCCAGTAGACGACGTCGTCGGCGTAGCACTCGAGCCAGCGCTCGAACTCGCGGTCGTCGAGGTAGCGCGCCTCGCGGTAGAGGAACTGCTCGATCATGTTCTGGGTGATCAGCTTCTCGCCGCGGACGGTGGCGGGCTGGTCGGTGCTGGTCGTGCTCGTGCTGGTGGTGGTCACGGTTCGGGCTCCTTCGACCGGTGGGCGGTTCAGCGCGGGTTCTGCTCTTCGGCCTCGATCGCCGCGCGCATCACGTCGCGCCAGTACCCGTGCTGGACCGGGTAGAGGCCCTCGTCCTCGTTCTTCAGGCCGGCGGAGATGACGCCCTCCATGCCGAGTGCCGTGGCGACCTCGTCCGGGCCGGACAGCCAGTGCTGCGCGCCGCGGGACATGTCGTTCCACGGGGACGCGGTGGCCTCGAAGGTGAGCTGGCAGGCCCGGAACTCCTCGAGGTCGTCGGGGGTGGCCATGCCGGAGGCGTTGAAGAAGTCCTCGTACTGCCGGATCCGGTGCGCCCGGGCGGCGTCGCTCTCGCCCTTCGGCGCGATGCAGTGGATCGTCACCTCGGTCTTGTTCGGCGCGATCGGCCGGAAGTGCCGGATCTGGGTGGAGAACTGGTCCATCAGGTAGACGTTCGGGTAGAGACACAGGTTGCGGGAGCCCTTGACCATGAACTCGCCCTTGGCCTCGCCGAACTGCTCCTTCAGCTCCTCCATGGAGCTCCACAGCGGACGGTCCTGGGGGTTGGCCGCCCAGGTCCACAGGCACAGGTGCCCGTTGGGGTAGGACCAGTAGCCGCCGCCGGACTTGCCCCAGCCGCCGGCGTCGAGCGCCTTGGTGTCGTTCTTGGACTCGCCGCTGCCCCGCCGCGACGTGGTGGCCGCGTAGTTCCAGTGCAGTGCGGAGACGTGGTAACCGTCGGCGCCGTTCTCGGCCTGCACCTTCCAGTTGCCGTCGTAGGTGTAGGTCGAGGAACCGCGCAGCACCTCCAGCCCCTCCGGCGACTGGTCGACGAGCATGTCGATGACCTTGGTCGCGTCACCGAGGTGCTCGGACAGCGGCAGCACGTCCGGGTTGAGGGAGCCGAACAGGAAGCCGCGGTACTCGTCGAACCGGGCCACCTTGGTGAGGTCGTGCGAGCCGTCCTTGCCGAAGTTCTCCGGGTAGCCGGCGCCGTCGGGGTCCTTGACCTTCAGCAGGGTGCCGTCGTTGCGGAAGGTCCAGCCGTGGAACGGGCACGTGATGGTCAACCGGTTGTCGGTCTTGCGGCGGCACAGCATCGACCCGCGGTGCGCGCACGCGTTGATCATGCAGTGCAGCTCGCCCTGCTTGTCGCGAGTGATCATCACCGGCTGCCGGCCGATGTAGGTGGTGACGTAGTCACCCGGGTTCGGGAGCTGGCTGGTGTGGGCGAGGTAGACCCAGTTCCCCTCGAAGATGTGCTTCATCTCGAGTTCGAAGATCTCCTCGTCGGTGAAGATCCGGCGGTTGGCGCGGTAGACGCCCGCCTCCGGGTCCTCGACGACGGCGGAGTCCAGCACGCGGTGGACATGCGTGGAGTGTGCGACGGCGGTCATCGACGTCCTCCTGGTCGGTCCGGATCGACCCGGGGGCCGGTCCGGGACGGCTCTGGTCCGGGAATGCCGACAACCGTGCACCTTTCGGCCACCCTCTCGCCTCGGGCAGGTACCCAGTCCTGACCCAGGGTGGGTTGAGACGCTCAGCGTCTCGGTTCGGCTCAACTCGGTCTTTGTTCCTCTGGCCGACCCGGGATTACGCTGAATCTCGTCTCGCCGGGACGGCCACGAGGAGGTGACACGAATGGATCTGCGCCAGCTGCGCTACTTCGTCGCCGTGGCCGAGACCCGGCACTTCGGACGCGCCGCCGAGCGGCTGCACATGGCCCAGTCCCCGCTCTCGCAGGCCATCCGCCAGCTCGAGAGCCAGGTCGGGGCGACGCTGTTCGAGCGCACGACCCGCCGGGTCGACCTGACCCCCGCGGGCGCCTCGCTGCTCGAGGACGCCTACCGCATCCTCGCCTCGATCGACGACGCCCGCCGCCGGGTGGAGCGGGTCGCGGCCGGCGCGGACGGCGTCGTCACCGTCGGGGCCACCGACCTGGCCGCCTACCGGCTGCTGCCGCGGCTGGCCCGGGTGACCGCCCGCCGGATGCCGGCGCTGACGCTGCGGTTCCGGGCCGGGCTGCTCACCGCGGCCCAGGAGGACGAGCTCGACGAGCGCCGCATCGACCTCGCCGTGCTGCGCCCGCCGGTGGTGCGCCCGGACGTGTCCACCCGGACCGTCGCGAAGGAACGGCTGGTGGCGGCGCTACCGGCCGGGCACCGGCTGGCCGCGCGCGACTGCGTCTCGCTCGCCGAGCTGCGCAGCGACGACTTCGTCGCCTACGGCGCCAGCGGCTCCGTGGTCGACTCGGTCGCCACGCAGGGCTGCCTGGGCGCCGGGTTCCTGCCGCACCGGCGCACCGAGGCCCGCCACACCCCGGTCCTGCTCACCCACGTCGCCGCGGGCGAGGGCGTCGCCCTGCTGCCCGAGTCGGTACGCGCGCTGGGCACCGAGGGAGTCGTCTACCTCGAGCTGGAGGAGGAGCTGCGGGTCGACCTCGCGCTGGCCTGGCGCACCGAGGACCGGTCCCCCGCACTCGTCCGCCTGCTCGACACGCTCGCCGACCACGCACACGAGCTCGACCCCACTCCCCCCACCGTCTCCGCAGCCCCTGGAGGACCGCAGTGAAGATCGTCGCGATCGAGGCGATCCCGTTCGCCGTGCCCTACCGCAAGCCGCTGCGCTTCGCCAGCGGCGAGGTGCACACCGCCGATCACGTGCTGGTCCGCGTGCACGCCGAGGACGGGGTCGTCGGCACGGCCGAGGCCCCGCCGCGCCCCTACACCTACGGCGAGACCCAGGCCTCGATCCGCGCGGTGATCGACACCGTGTTCGCCCCGGAGCTCGTCGGGCTGTCGGTGTTCGACCGGGAGAAGATCCACGCGGTGCTCGACCGCACGATCGCCAACCCGGCCGCCAAGGCCGCGCTCGACATGGCGATCTGGGACGTGATGGGCCGCCGGCTCGGCATGCCGGTCACCGAGCTGCTCGGCGGGTGGACCGACCGGATGCGGGTATCGCACATGGTCGGCTTCGCCCCGGACGACGTGATGGTCGCCGAGGCGCAGCGGATGCGCGACGAGCACGGCATCACCACCTTCAAGGTCAAGGTCGGCCGCCACCCGGTCTCGCTCGACACCCGGGCCTGCCGGGCGCTGCGCGAGGCGCTGGGCCCGGAGGTCGAGCTCTACGTCGACGGCAACCGCGGCTGGAGCACGGCCGAGGCCGCCCGCGCCCTCGACGAGATGGCCGACCTCGGGCTGACGCTGTCCGAGGAGCTCATCCCCGCCGACCAGGTGCTGGGGCGGCGCTGGCTGACCGGCCGCACGTCCATCCCGACGGTGGCCGACGAGTCCGCCACCCGGCCCGGCGAGGTGACCCGCGAGCTGCTCGACGGTGCCGCCACGATGGTCAGCATCAAGACCGCGCGCACCGGTTTCACCAGCTCGCAGCGGGTGCTGCACCTCTGCGAGGGGCTCGGCGCCGAGGTCGTGATGGGCAACCAGATCGACGGCCAGCTCGGCACCGCCTGCAGCGTCGCCTTCGGTGCCGCGCACCGGCATACCAGCACGCGCGCCGGGGAACTCTCGAACTTCCTGGACATGGCCGACGACCTGCTCGTCGAGCCGCTCCGGATCGCCGACGGGGAGCTGCGGGTCCCCACCGGCCCCGGGATCGGCGTCGAGGTCGACCCGGACAAGCTCGCGCACTACCGCACCGATTCCTGAACCGCACCACCACAGGGGAGACGACAGATGAGCACCGAGACCGCCGCCACCGCCGCCGGCTCCGGCCGCAGCGCCACCGAGACGTTCCAGAAGAAGGTGCGCGAGGGCGGCGCGGCCGTCGACCACGCCCGGGTCGACGCGATCGCCAAGGACGCGCTGTCCGCGCTGCACGACGTCATCCGCAAGCACAAGCCGTCCTACGCCGAGTACGACGCGCTCAAGGCGTGGATGATCCAGGTCGGTGAGGACGGCGAGTGGCCGCTGTTCCTGGACGTGTTCATCGAGCACGTCGTCGAGGACACCGTCAACGCCGACCGCAAGGGCGCCACCGGCTCCATCGAGGGCCCGTACTACGTGCCGGACGCCCCGGAGTTCACCTCCGAGGGCACCCTCCCGATGCGGGAGGACGAGGCCGGGACCCCGTTCCTGTTCCAGGGCACCGTGACCGATCTGGACGGCAACCCGCTCGAGGGCGCCCTGGTCGACTTCTGGCAGGCCGACGACGCGGGCTTCTACTCGCAGTTCGCCCCGGGCCTGCCGGAGTGGAACCTGCGCGGCGTCTGCCGCACCGGCGCGGACGGCACCTTCAAGATCCACACGATCAAGCCGGCCCCGTACATGATCCCGCACGACGGCGCGACCGGCGCCTTCATCGAGGCGGCCGGCTGGCACCCGTGGCGGCCCGCCCACCTGCACCTGAAGGTCTCCGCCCCGGGCAAGCAGCTGATCACCAGCCAGCTCTACTTCGAGGGCGGCGAGTACGTCGCCGACGACGTCGCCCAGGCGGTGAAGCCGAACCTGGTGCTGCACCCGACCCCGGCCGAGTCCGGCTCGGGCGAGCAGGTCACCTACGACTTCGCGCTGGACCCCGCCTGATGGCCGAGCGTTTCGCCGTCCGGATGGTGGTCGACCTGCCGACCGACATGGACCCCGACGCCAAGGCCGACCTGCTCGCCCGGGAGAAGGCGTTCTCCCAGGAGTGGCAGCGCTCCGGGGAGTGGGTGAGCATCTGGCGGTGCGTGGGCGAGTACGCCAACCTGTCCATCTTCGAGGTGCGCGACAACGCGCAGCTGCACGAGATCCTCTCGGGCCTGCCGCTGTTCCCGTACATGACGATGGAGGTCACGCCGCTCACGACGCACCCGTCGGACATCAAGGCCTGACCCGCAGACCGACCCGGCCGGGCCGTCCCGCGAGCACCGCGGGGCGGCCCGGCCGTCGTCGTGTACGGGCCGTCAGTCGGGAGCCTCACAGACCAGCCCGAGCAGGGCCGCCGCGCCCGAGCCGTCGGCGCAGCCGGTCGACACACCGGCCCGCTCCACCCGCTGGCTCGCGTCCGCCGGCGGCGCGGGCGACACCGCGACCAGCAGCGCCGCACCGGCCAGCAGGCCCGCGAGCAGCACCCCGCCCAGCACGAACGCTCCCCCGCCTGCGTCGTCGTCCTCGCGCATCGTGTCCCCTCCTCGGAACTCCGGTGACATACTCCCATGGGGAGTACTCCCCTGGGGAGTATGGGAGGGTCCCGAGAATGTCCCGAGGGCAGACGCCGACGACGACGTCGTACGCCACGCTGGGCCTGCTGGCCGTGCAGCCGTGGAGCACCTACGAGCTCACCAACCAGATCCGGCGCAGCCTCGCGCGGTTCTGGCCGCGCGCGGCGAGCAAGCTGTACGAGGAACCGCGCAAGCTCGTGGCGCTCGGGTACGCGACCGCCGAGACCCAGCACCAGGGCCGCAGGCGGCGCACCGTCTATGCGATCACCCCCGAGGGACGGCGTGCGCTCGCCGCCTGGCTGGCCACGACCGGGGCGCCGCCCGCGCTGGAGTCCGAGCAGCTGCTGCGGGTCTTCCTCGCCGACCAGGGCACCCGTCAGGACCTGCTCGACACCCTCGCCGCGACCCGGGCCTGGGCCCGCGAACGGGCCGTGGTCGACGCCGCGATCGCCCGCGAGCACCTCGGCGGCGGCCCGTTCCCGCAGCGCCTGGCCGTGAACACGCTGGTCGGGCGCTACCTGTCGGACATGTCCGAGGCCACCGAGCGCTGGGCCGACTGGGCCAGCGAGATCGTGCGCGACTGGCCCGACGACCTGTCCGAGCTGCCCGTGGACACCGACGCGCTGCAGATGATCGCCGACCGCGACCCGGCCGGCCGGTGACCGGTCAGAGTCCGGTCATGTCGACCACGAACCGGAACCGGACGTCGCCGCGGGCGAGCCGGTCCAGGGCCGCGCCGAGCCGGTCCGGTGGCACCACCTCGACATCGGCGGTGATGCCGTGTGCCGCGGAGAAGTCGAGCATCTGCCGGGTCACCGGCACCCCGCCGGAACCGGTGCCGACGATCCGCTTCTCCCCCACCACCAGGTCCATCGGGTCGATCGTCAGCGGCTCCGGCGGGATGCCGACGAGGGCATAGGTGCCGTCCACGGCCAGCACCCGCAGGTAGGGAGCGAGGTCGACCGCCACACCGGTGGTGTCCAGCATGAGATCGACGCTGCGGAACGCCGCCGCCATCGCGTCGGCGTCCCGGGTGAGCACGACGTCGTCGGCGCCGAGCGCGAGTGCCGCGTCCCGCTTGGCCGGGCTGGTCGTGAACGCGACGACCCGGGCGCCGAGCGCGCGGGCGTACTTGACCGCCAGCAGCGGCGCGGCAGCCGCCGGGTCGAGCGTCTCGGGCAGGACGTAGGTGAAGTACCGGTCGACGACGATGTGGGTGGAGAACCCGCCACGCGTCGTCCCGCCCAGGTGCGGGTCGAGCCCGCCGTAGGTCAACGTCGGGAACGTCTTGCAGGCGTTCTCCCGGCCCTGCCGGCAGGCCGAGCAGCGCCGGCACGAGCCGATGATGTTGCCCACCGCGACCCGCTCCCCCGGCGAGAGGTCGTCCACGGCCGACCCGACCGCCTCGACCACACCGGTCATCTCGTGCCCCGCCACCAGCGGGAAGGCCGCCGGATCGGTGCCACGCAGGGCGTGCAGGTCGCTGGCGCAGACGCCGCAGTGGGGTCACGCGGACCACCACGTCGTCGGGGGTCGGGGCGCGCCGCTCGAAGGTCCAACGCTGCGGCGGGGCACCCGGCCCGGTCACCGCGATCCGCCACCCGCCGCCGCCTGCTCGACGCGGCGGCCGCCGAGTTCTCCCGGCACGGCATCGCCGGCGCCCGGGTGGACCGGATCGCCGACGCGGCCGAGGCGAACAAGGCACAGATCTACGCCTGGTTCTCGTCCAAGGACGGCCTGTTCGACGCCGTGTTCGCCGAGCACCTCGCCCTGATCCTCGAGATGGTCCCGTTCGAGCCCCGGGACCTGCCCGGCTACGTCGCCCGCCTCTACGACGCCTACGTGGAGCGCCCGGCCGTCGTCCGCCTGGCGATCTGGGCACGGCTCGAGCGCACCCACACCGGTGACCTGATGACCGTCGTCGCGGCGGACGTCGACGCGAAGATCGCCGCCGTTCGCGACGCCCAGGAAGCCGGCCTGATCGACTCCGAGATCGACGCCCGCGACGTCTACCCCCTGGTCATCGGCCTGTCCCTGGCCTGGTCGCCCGCCTCCCCGACCATCACCGCCGACCCGGCCGACGCCGCCGAGGAGCATCGGCGGCGCAAGGCCGCGCTGTCCGCGACGGCCCGCCGGGCCTTCCGGCCGGACGGCTGACCCGACGCCTTCCGCAGGGCGGGATCTCCGGTGGCCCGCGCGGCACCGCGCACCTAGCGTGACCTCGGCCCACGACGCGAGGAGGCGCCATGGCGACGATCGGCGAGGTCGGCTGGCAGGTACTGCGCGGGCACGGGATCGACACCGTGTTCGGCAACCCGGGATCCAACGAGCTGCCGTTCCTGGCCGCCATGCCCGGGGACGTCCGCTACGTGCTGGGCCTGCACGAGGGTGCGGTGCTGGGCATGGCCGACGGGTACGCCCAGGCCACCGGCGGGCCGGCCCTGGTGAACCTGCACGCGGCCTCCGGCTCGGGCAACGCCATGGGCGCGTTGACCAGCGCCGTGTACGCGCACTCCCCGCTGGTGCTGACCGCGGGCCAGCAGGTGCGTTCGACGGTCGGCCAGGAGGTCATGCTGACCAACGTCGACGCCGCCGCGCTGCCGCGCCCGCTGGTGAAGTGGTCGGCCGAGCCGGTCGACGCCCGGGACGTGCCGCGCTCGCTGTCCCAGGCGGTGCACACGGCGATGCTGGAGCCGCGCGGGCCGGTCTACCTCTCGGTGCCCTACGACGACTGGGCCGCCGAGGCCGGTCCGGACACCGGGCACCTGGTCGGCAGGCGCACCGCGTCCGCGGCCGCGCTCGACCCGGCCCAGCTCGACGCGCTGGCCGGCATGCTCGCGGCGGCGAGCGATCCGGTGCTCGTGCTCGGCCCGCAGGTGGACGCGGCCGGGGCGAACGCCGACGCGGTCCGGCTCGCCGAGTCGCTGGCCTGCCCGGTGTGGATCGCGCCGTCGGCGTCGCGGTGCCCGTTCCCGACCCGGCACCCGGGGTTCCGCGGGGTCCTGCCGGCCTCGGTGCGGGACGTGACCGCGCGCCTCGCCGGGCACGACGTCGTCCTCGTGGTGGGGGCGCCGGTGTTCCGCTACCACCAGTACCTGCCCGACGACCTGCTGCCCGCGGGGACGCGGCTGCTGCACCTGACCGCGGACCCGGCCGAGGCCGCCCGGGCCCCGATGGGCGACGCCTGGGTGGCCCCGGTCGGCCCGGCCCTGGCGGCACTGGCCGAGCGGGTGCCGGCGTCCGGACGGCCGGCGCAGCCGCCGCGCGCCCCGTTCGCCGAGCCCGCGTCGGCCACCGGCCACGTGCCGCCGGAGCAGCTGTTCGCACTGGTCCGCACGCTCGCACCGGCGGACGCGGTGCACGTGGTCGAGTCGACCGCGACCGCGGACGCGTACTGGGCGCAGGCCGACCTCACCGAGCCGGGCAGCTACCTGTTCCCCGCCTCGGGCGGGCTCGGGTTCGGGCTGCCGGCCGCGGTCGGCGCGCAGCTCGCGCACGGCAGCGCACGCCGGGTCGTCGCCCTGGTGGGCGACGGGTCGGCGAACTACGGCATCACCGCGCTGTGGACGGCCGCGCAGTACCGCGTCCCGGTGGTGTTCGTGATCCTCCGTAACGGCACCTACGGCGCGCTGCGCGGGTTCGCGGAGCTGCTCGGGACCGGCGAGACACCCGGCCTGGACGTGCCCGGCCTGGACTTCGTCAAGATCGCCGAGGGCTACGGGGTCCCCGCCGTGTCCGCCCGGGACGCCGACGGCGTCACCGCCGCCCTGAAGGAGGCGTTCGACGCCGACGGGCCCCGGCTGGTCGAGGTCCTCACCGCGCCCGGGGTGGGCTGAGCCGCTCGGCGCCGTCCACCTCGGCGAGGAAGCCCGCCAGGCGCGCGGCGACCAGTTCCGGGGCGGTCGCGGTGGCGAAGTGCGACTGCCCGGGCAGCACGGCCCGGTGCGCGTGCGGGAGCGCGGCGGCGAGCCGGTCCAGCACGGCGGGGACCGGGTCCCAGGTCTCGGCCCCCTGCATCAGCAGCACCGGCACCGTGATGCCCGCGAACCGGGCCGGGTCGCCGTCGTCCGCGGCGAACGCCTCGAGCTCGTGGCCCTGGGCGTGCAGGCTGCGCCGCGCCACCTCCGGCGGCGCCGGCGGCATCGCCTCGACCAGCGCGGGCGGCGCGCCCGCGACCTCGAGCGCGAAGATCCGGGCCGCGGCGTCCGGGTCGTCGGTGGCCCGGTAGCGCTCGAGCACCGGCCCGAGCCGCGGGCCCGACGCGTGCAGCGGCGGCTCGTACACCGTCAGCGAGGCGATCCCGGCCGGGTCGGCCGCCGCCGCGTGCAGCGCGACGGTGGCTCCGGCGGAGCCCCCGACCAGGTGTACCGGGGTGCGGCCGGGCCCGGCGGCGGCGTCCAGCAGCGCGCGCACGTCGGCGGTCTCGCGGGCGAAGGTGTGCCGGCCGGCCCCGTCACCGCTGGGGCTGTGGTGCCGGCGGGCGGGCAGCCACATCTCGTAGCGGTCGGCCAGCTGCTCGGCGACGGCCCGCCAGCTGTGGGTGCCGCCCCCGCTGCCGTGCAGCATCAGCACCGGCGGCCCCGCGCCGACACGCTCCACGGCCAGCTCGACGCCCTCTCCCCCGACGATCCGTTCCACGGTTCCTCCCCCGATGTCGTTCCGCGGCGCAAGGCTACGGATCGGCGGGCGGGATCTCCGTGGTTTTTCCGCGCCGTCCGGCGTCACGGCCCCGCCGCACCACAGCGCGGACCAGCAGCCCGGTCACCAGCACGAGCCCGCCGGCCAGGAGCGCGACCGGTGGGAGCAGCGCGGCCAGGACCAGGCAGCCCACCAGACCGGACGCCGAGAGCACGCGCCGCCACGGCCGGTCGCGGTGCAGCGTGAGCGCCGCGGCGTTCGCGACGGCGTAGTAGAGCAGCACCGCGAACGCGGACAGCCCGATCGCGGTGACCGGGCCCGCGGTGAGCACGACGACGAGCACCGCGGCCCCGGCCGCGAGCTCCGCCCGGTGCGGCACCGCGAACCGCGGGTGCACGGCGGCGAGCGCACCCGGCAGCTCGTGGTCGCGGGCCATCGCGAGCACGGTCCGCCCGACGCCGGCGACCAGCGCGAGCAGCGCCCCGGCCGAGGCGACCGCACCGCCGGCACGGACCAGCGGTGCGAGGCCGGGGCCGGCGGCGGTGGCGAGCGGGGCCCCGGACCCGGCCAGTGCGGCCGGCCCGGCGGCGGTCAGCGCGGCGAGGGCCACCAGCGCGTACACCCCCAGCACCAGGCCCAGCGCGAGCGGGATCGCGCGCGGGATGGTGCGGGCCGGGTCGCGGACCTCCTCGCCGAGGGTGGCGATCCGCGCGTAGCCGGCGAAGGCGAAGAACAGCAGGCCGGCGGCCTGCAGGACGGCGAGGGGACCGGCGTCGCCCCAGCCCGCCCACGGTGTGGTGACCGCCGGCCGGGACAGCGCGGCCACCACCACGGCGGCCAGCACGGCGAGGGTGAGGGCGAGCAGCACCCGGGTGGCCGCGGCGGTCCGGGTGATCCCGCGCAGGTTCACCGCGACCACGGCGACGACGGCGGCGGCCGCGACCGCCCGCGCGTGCTCCGGCCAGGCGTGGGCGCCGAGGGTGAGCGCCATCGCCGCACACGAGGCGATCTTGCCGGTGACGAAGGCCCAGCCCGCGAGGAAACCCCAGGTCCGCCCCAGCCGGTGGCGGCCGTAGACGTAGGCACCGCCGGACTCCGGGTGGCGGGCCGCCAGCCACGCCGAGGACATCGCGTTGGCCGTGGCGATCGCACCCGCGACGAGCAGTGCGGGCAGCACGGCGGTGCCGGCGACCGCGGCGGCCGGTCCGAGGACGGCGAAGACCCCGGCACCGAGCATCGCGCCCATCCCGAGTACGACGGCGTCGGTGAGCCCCAGGCGCCGGGCCAGTCGTGCGGAGCCACCCATCAGCCCCGCCTCCCGCACGCGGCCGGGACACGAGCCGGGCAGCACCGACCACGGCAGGGCCGACCGAACCCGGGCCGACCGAGCCTGGGCCGATCGAGCGTGAGCCGATCGAACCCGGGCCGATCAGGGCAGGATCGTTCCCGCGCCGGCCGGCTCCGCCTCCGGGGGCCCGGCGGGCGCCGGTGGTGGTGCCGGCCGCGGCACCAGGAGCCGGAGCTCGGCGAGCCGGTCGCGAGTCCGGGCGTCCGCGCCGGGTGGGGCCCCGCCCGGCGGGAGCGTGACGTCGTCGTCCATCGGACCATCAGGGCACCGTCCGCGCCGCGTGTCATCGTCAGGATCGGGGATTCACCGGGCTCGGGCCCCGGTCCACGATCCCAGCAGCTCCGGCAGGTCCGCGACCCCGCCGACGACGTCGGTCGGCCCGGCCGCGGTGAGCTCCTCGCGGGTCTGGGCCCCGGTCAGCACCCCGACCACCCGGCCGGCCCGGGCGTTGCGCCCGGCCCGGACGTCGAGCACCGTGTCGCCGGCGGCCAGGACCCGGCCGGGGGCGTCGACGCCGGTCAGGGCCATCGCGCGGTGGATCATCGCGGGGTCCGGGCGCCCCACACCGACGTCCTCGGCGCACACCACCCCGTCCAGCTCGGTCGTGAACGCCGCCGGCAGCGCGGCCAGCAGCGGATCGGTGACCTGCCGGTCGAACCCGGTGGTGAGCACGACCGCCGTCCCTGCCGAGCGCAGGGCCGCGAGGGCCGCGGGGACCCCGGGCAGCGGCCGCGGTGGCGTGGCGGCGTAGGCGGCGGCGAGGCGGGCGACGAAGTCGGCGTGCAGGTCCTCGACCGTGTCGCGCCCGGTGAGCGCGGCCAGCGCCTCCCGCTTGTCCGCGCCCATCCAGCGACGCAGACCGGCGTCCGACGGCGGGTGCCCGGCCGCGGTGACGACCTCGGCCAGCACCCGGTACACCGCACCCCCCTCGTACACGGTGGTACCGGCGATGTCGAGAACGGCCAGGGTGACGGTCATGCAGCACTCCCCAGGTGGCGGCGGACCAGCGCGGACAGCCGGTCGACGGCGACGATCAGCACGAGGACGACGAGGATGTGGGTCAGCATCTCGTCGAACCGGAACAGCTGGATCGACTGGTTGATCAGGAACCCGATGCCGCCGGCGCCGACCAGGCCGAGCACCAGCGACGAGCGGACGTTGACGTCGAAGCGGTAGAGCAGCAACCCGGTCAGCTGCGGGGTCAGCGACGGCAGCAGCGCGTGCGCCGCGACCTGCAGCCGCCCGGCCCCGGCCGACCGCAGCGCCGTCGGCGGACCGGGGTCGGCGTCCTCGATCGTCTCGGCCCACAGCTTGCCCATCACCCCGACGTTGTGGAACACCAGCGCGAGCACCCCGGGGAACGGGCCGAGCCCGACGGCGGTCACGAAGATCAGCGCGAACACCACGTCCGGGACGGCGCGCAGGAACGACAGCAGCCCGCGGGCGGCCTGGTAGACCACCGGCCCCGGTGCGGTGCCCCGCGCCGCGGCCAGCGCGAGCAGCAGCGCGAACGGGATCGACAGGGTGGTGCCGAGCAGGCCGATCCAGAGCGTGACGAGCGCACCCTCCAGGCTCGGGAGGAGGACGTCGGCGGACAGGTCCGGCGGGATCGCCTCGGACAGGAAGTCCGCCATGCCGTCCGCGCCGTCGAGCAGCGTCGCGAACGACATCTCGGTGGTCCGCCAGGCGATCACGTGCACGATCAGCAGTGCCGCGAGGACCGCCCCGCCCACGGCGAGGGTGCGGGGCCTGCGGCGGCGCGGTGGGACGGGGACCCACCGGACCCCGGTGTCGGTCATGGTCACGACACGGCCTCCAGGTCACGGTCGTCGGCCGGGTAGAGGGACCCGACATCGGTGCCGGCCGGCCCGTCGAGGACGACGCGGCCCTCGCGCAGCCCGACCACACGGTCGGCGTACCGGGCGGCCAGTCCCGGCTGGTGCAGCACGGCGAGCACGGCCAGCCGCTCGGTGTGCGCCAGCTCGGCGAGCAGCCCGAGCACCTGCTCGGCGGCGGCCGGGTCGAGTGCGGACACCGGTTCGTCGGCGAGCAGCACGCGGGCCCGCTGGCACAGCGCGCGGGCCACGGCGACACGTTGCTGCTGCCCGCCGGACAGCGCCCCGGCCCGGTCGTGTGCCCGGTCGGCGAGCCCGACCCGCTCGAGGCAGCCCATCGCCTCCTCCCGGACCGCACGCGGGAACAGGGCCGCCACCAGCGACGACCGCAGGGGCAGCCGTCCGAGCGCGCCCGCACACACGTTGTCGAGCACGGTGCGCCGCGGCACGAGGTGGATCCGCTGGAAGACCAGCGCCACGTCGAGCGGAGCACGCTCCCGGCCGTCGACGCGCACCTCGCCGTCGTTCTCTCCGCCGTCGCTCCCGGCGAGACCGGCGGCGGCGCGGAGCAGGGTGGACTTGCCCGAACCGTTGGCACCGAGGACGGCGAGGAGCTCACCGGCCGCGACCTCGACGTCGACGCCGTGCAGCACCTCCCGGTCGCCGTAGCGCACCCGGGCGCCGGTCACCTGCAGCATCACTCCACGTCCTTCTCGGTCAGGCCGAGCTTCGCGGCGAGCTCGACGAGCGGGGCATAGGTGGTGTGGTCGACCGGCACGAGCTGCCCGGGCGGGCTGACGTCGAGCAGCGCGCCGACCTCGCCGACGGCCTGCGCGTCGAGGTTCAGCAGGGCGTCGGTCAGGGCCGCCTTGACCTGCGGGTCGAGGCTCCCGCGCACGGTGACCGGGTCGGTCGGGATCGGGGCGGAGGTCCACACCTGCCGGAACAGCTCCGGGTCGAATGTGCCGGACTCCGTCGCGGTGGCCAGCTGCTGGGAGTTGATCTGGGCGGCGTCGACGTGCCCGTTGGTCAGTGCGAGCAGGGCTTCGGGGTGGCCGCCCGCGTAGTCGACGCGGACGTCGCCCTCCGCCAGACCGGCGTCGAGCAGGGCCTGGCGGGGCAGCGCGTCCCCGGAGGTGGACCCGACCGCGCCCAGGGCGAGGTCACGCCCGCGCAGCTGCTCGACCGAGGTGATGTCGGAGTCGCGGGGCACCCAGATGCCGGCGGTGTAGGACGACAGCCGCCCGTCGGCGGTGCCGAACGAGGCGACGGCCTCGGCCTGCGCGCGCTGCTCGGCGAAGACGTAGCCGAGCGGGCCGAAGATGCCGAGGTCCAGCTCGTCGTTGCGCATGGCCAGGACCTGGGCGGCGTAGTCCTGCGGGACCTCGACCGCGACCGGGCAGCCGAGCCGCCGTTCCAGGGCGTCGCCGAGCACCTCGGCGGCCGGCACGAGCACCGCCGGGTCCTCGAAGGGGACGACGCCCATCCGGAGCTCGCCGTCGGGACAGGTGGGGGACGCGGCGGAGTCCTGTTCGGATGGACCGGCGCAGGCGGTCAGGGCGAGGGTCGCGGCGAGCAGGACGCCGGCGAGCAGGCGGGGACGCATCAGTGCTCCTGGGTGGTCGGTGTGGCGGCGCAGAGCCGGTCGAGGACGGCCGGGGCGAGGCCGAACGCGGTGGTCATGCCGATCCCGGAGGTGACGGACACGGCCGTCGTCGCCGGGGCGGCGGGGCGGATCAGGAACTCGCCGGGGGCGTCGGCGTAGACGCCCTGCCAGCGGCGGACGACGGCGATGTCGGTCCCGAGCAGCGCCCGGGTCTCGGCGAGCAGCAGATCGTCGAGCTGCTCGTCGGACCAGGGGCCGGGAGTGCGGTCGTAGGTGTGGGTGTCGCCGACGACGAGGTCGCCGCCGGGCAGCTGGGTGAGCATGTGGTTGATCCCGGCGTCGAGCAGCGCGGGGCGCTCGTCGCGCCAGCGCTCGCGCAGTGCCGCCGCACCCGCCGTGCCGGCCAGGGCCGGGTAGCGCAGCATCGAGCTGCCGGTGAGCACGGCCGGGCCGATCGTGACCGGTGTGGACGGTCGGACCTGCAGCATCTGCAGGACGCACCGGCGCACGCCCGCGGTGTCGGCGAGGTCCGGGAACAGCCGGTCCACGTCGTGGCCCACGCACACCAGGACCTGCCGGGCGCGCACGTCACCACGTCCGGTGTGGACGGTGACCGGCCCGTCCGCGGCCGTGCCGGTGACCCCCGGCCCCGTCGCAGCCGGCCCCGTCGCCTCCGCGCCCCGTGATCCGTCGGCGCCCGGGTGGCCGGTACGCCAGCGCGCCCGATCGGTGGCCGGCCGCCCACCCGGCGAGTGCGTGGCCTCCGTGTCGCCGCCCGGCCGCGCCGCCTCCCCGATCCCGAGAACCGGGGCGCCGAACCGGACCTCGGCGCCCGGCCGGGCGTTCAGCCACGCGGCGATCGCACCCACCGCGGCGCGCTGGTCCACCCGCAGGTCGCGGGGCAGGAAGGCGCCGCCGTGCAGGTCCGCGGCCGCGACCGGGACGCGGGCGGCGACCTCCCGCGGATCGAGGAGCTCGACGTCGGCGCCGCGCGTGGCCGCGAGCTCCTCGAGCGCGGCCCGCTCCTCCGCGGACCGGGCGACGACGACGGTGCCGCACTCGGCGACCCCGAACCCGGCCGCACGGCCGAGCCGCAGCCAGGTGTCGCGGCCCCGCTCGGCGTGGCGCAGCGCGTCCCCGGTCTGGGCGGTCAGGCAGCCGTGGCCGAAGTTCCGCACCGAGGCCCCGACGGCACGCTCGTCGCGTTCCAGCACGGTGACCGTCAGACCGCGGGCCACCGCCTCCACGGCGTGGGCGAGGCCGACGATCCCGGCCCCGACGATCACCACATCACTCATCCGGGTCACGCTGCGTACCGTCGCAGCCGCTCTGCCACCCCGGCAATGACTTGTAGAGACAAGTCAGAGCTTGTTCACCTGCTGTATCCGTGAACGCCCTGCACCGGTCCCGATTCCTTGTAGAGTCAGGATCGTGGGCACGCCGTTGCACCGGACACTCGCCGACGAGCTCCGCACCCGGATCCGGGGCGGTGCCCTGGGCGTCGGGGCGCTGTTGCCGTCCGAGGCGGAGCTGTGCCGGGAGTTCTCGACCTCGCGCGGGCCGGTGCGGCAGGCGCTCGCCGCGCTGCGTGACGAGGGGCTGATCGGCGGCGGCCAGGGTCGGCGGCCGGTCGTGCTCGACACGGTCCCGGCGCAGCCGTTCGAGTCGTTCCTGTCGTTCACCCGCCGCGCCGAGCTCACCGGGCACGTCCCCGGCCAGCGGCTGCACGAGATCGCGCTGCGGCACCCGGACCCCGCGGTGGCCGCGGCCCTGCATCTGGAGCCCGACGACTACGCCGTGCAGTTGATCCGGCTGCGGCTGCTCGACGACCGGCCCGCGATGCTGGAACGGATGACCTACGTCGAGACGGTCGGGCGCCCACTGCTCGACGCCGACCTCAACGCGGGCTCGATCTATGCGCTGCTCACCGCGCACGGGGTGGACCTGCACGCTGCCCGGCACACCTTCGACGCCGTCGCCGCCGACGCCCTCGACGCCGAGCTGCTCGACGTCGCGGTCGGGCACCCGTTGCTGCGGGAACGGCGGCTGACCTGGAACGGCGCCGGGGAGACCCTGGAGTGGTCCGAGGACCGCTACCGCCCGGACGTCGCCGCGGTGACGATCACCAACACCCGCGGCGGCCGCGGCTCCCTCACCCGGGAGTGACCGCGCCGCCCGGGGCACGAGCGGCATGCTTCCGCCCGGAGCGGGCGAGAACGTGCACCTCGATCCCGCATCCGGCACCGACTCGCACGCTGCCGCCCCGAGCCAGGCACGATCGTGCATCTCACCCGGGGCTGCGCCGCCCACTCACACGCTCACGCCCCGAGCAGGGCGAGAGTGTGCATCTCACCGGAGGCCGGGCCGCCGACTCGCACGGTCCCGCCCCGAATCGGGCGCGAGCGTGCATCTCATCGGGAGCGCGCCACCGACTCGCACGCTGCCGCCCCGAACCAGGCGAAAGTCTGCACCTCACCCGGGCTGGGCCGCCCACTCGCACGGTCCCGCCCCCGGCGAGCGGGACGCTGCACCCGCGCGCCGGGACTCCCCGTCTCGCGACTGCTCCTGCGAGCGAGCCGGCGTTCCTCGTTCCTCCGGTCCGCGGCCGAGCTCCGGACCGGGGAACGGGAACGGGCGCCCCGCTTCTCAGGTGAGGCTCGAGCTGCACGCTGTCGCCCCGATCCGGGCAAGAGCGTGCAGCTCGGCCGCGACCGGGGCCGCCGACCCGCACGCTCCCGCCGCTGCACGGGCGGAAGGGTGCGCCTCGGTCCCAGCGGGGCACCCACGCGCACGCTGTCGTCCCCCGCCGCGGGAGCGGGTGCCCCGGCCCGGCGTCAGGGGCGCACGGCCTGGCGGGGCGCGGCACCGGGCGCACCGGCGGCGGCGAAGGCGGCGTCGAGCTCGTCGAGCGCCCACGGGCCACCGGTGAGCCCGGCGAACGGGAACCGGTCATGCTCGGCGGCGAGGAACTCGACGGCGGCGGCGAGGTGGCGGGGCGCGTAGTTGTGCACGCCGACCACCGTGTGCAGGCCGCGCACCAGGCGTTCCGGGTCCAGCTCGACGGCCGGACCGGGCGAGACGCTGCCGGCGAGCACCGCGGTGGCACCGACGTCGAGGCTGTCGAGACAGGTCCGGACCCCGTCCGGCGCCCCGGACAGCTCCAGCGCCACGTCGAACGCACCCGCGGCCGGGGACCCGACCGCGGCGGCCGCGCCGAACTGCAGCGCACGCTCCCGCCGGCCGGTGTGCGGGTCCGCGACCACCACCTCGGCGCCGGCCCGGGCGGCCATCGCCACCGCCGTCACCCCGAGCATCCCGGCGCCGACGACCAGGACCCGGTCCCCCGGCCCGAGCGGCCCGGCCGCGTCCAGGACCGCCGCGACCGTGGCAGTCGCGCACGAGGCGGGCGCGGCCACGAGGTCGGGCACGGCGTCCGGGACCACGACGGTCGGGGTGCCCGGGGCGAGCAGGCAGTGGCTGGCGAAACCGCCGGTCAGCGGGCGCGCCTCGTCGAGTGGTTCGTGGCCGTACTTGCGCAGGTCGGTGCACTTCTGCGGCAGCCCGCGGCGACAGCGCGGACACCTCCCGCAGGAGGCGGCGACCGACCACACGATCCGGTCCCCGACCCGGACCGGCGTTCCGTCGACGTGCCGCGGACCGCCGGCCGGATCTCCGACGCCGGGCTCCCCGGCGGCAGAGTGCCTGCCCACCGGGGCACCGACCGCGACGACCCGGCCGACCTGCTCGTGCCCGAGCACCCCCGGCACCGGGGAGGACCGGTGGCCCCGGGTCGTGTGCAGGTCCGACCCGCACACGGTCGCCAGGTCGACCCGCACCAGCACCTCGCCGGGCCCGGGCCGGGCCGGCAGCGGGGCGTCGACCAGGCGGAACGGATTGCCGACACCGTCCCAGCGGGCGTAGCGGGCGGTCGCCGCAGTCGTCGTCATGCGGGAACGGTCGCACCCGGCCCGGCCGTCGTCGACCAACTTGTATCGACAAGTCGGTGAACGGTTCCGCGGCGGGTGCATCGGGTACCCGCGTCCCATGACCGCGGACCAGCAGGACGCCCCGAGCACGACACCGACCCCCGATCCCGCCGAGCACCGCGCGTACTTCCCGTCGCCGTACTCGCTCGACGCCTACACCTCGGCACGGACCGACTTCGACGGTCTTGCCACCGAGCGCGGCGCCTGGTCGGGCCGACCGTGGAAGGTGCTGGTACTCGCCACCGACGAGCGGTACCTGCCGATGGACAACGGCACGATGTTCTCCACCGGCAACCACCCGGTGGAGACACTGCTGCCGCTGCACCACGTCCTCGAAGCCGGTTTCGGGGTCGAGGTCGCCACGCTCTCCGGCAACCCGGCGAAGTTCGAGTGGTGGGCCTACCCCGGCGAGGACGACGCGGTGCGCAGCGCCCGGGACGCGGTGCTCCCCCGGTGGCGTGCACCGAAGTCGCTGGCCGAGGTCGTCGAGCACGAGCTCGGTGACGACTCCGAGTACCTGGCGGTGTTCGTCCCGGGCGGGCACGGCGCGCTGTCCGGGCTGCCGTTCAGCACCGACGTCCGGGACCTCCTGGAGTGGGCGATGCGCACCGACCGGCTCGTCGTCTCCCTCTGCCACGGCCCGGCCGCGTTCCTGGCGAGCCGGATCGGGCGCGGCCGGTCGCTGTTCGAGGGCTACGAGATGTGCGTGTTCCCCGACGCGCTCGACGCCGGCGCCAACATCGACATCGGCTACCTGCCCGGCGCGCTGCCGTGGCTGCTGGGCGCGGCCCTGCAGAAGGACGGCGTGCGCGTCGTCAACGACGACATGTCGGGCCGGTGCACCACCGACCGCAACGTCATCACCGGGGACAGCCCGCTCGCGGCGAACGAGCTCGGCAGGCGCACCGCCACCGCGCTGCTGGAGAAGGCCCGCGCGCGGGCCTGACCCACGGGTGACGGTGGCCGCCGGCCGGGCCGTCAGGACACGATGTGCTCGGGCCGGATCGGCACCCGGCGCAGGTCCTTCCCGGCGGCCGCCCGGATCGCCGCCGCCACCGCGGGCCCGCTGGAGATGGTCGGGGGCTCGCCGACCCCGCGGACGCCGTACGGGGCGTGCGGGTCCGGGTTCTCCAGCACCTCGATCCGCATCGGCGGGGTGTCGAGCACGGTCGGGATGAGGTAGTCGGTGAACGACGGGTTGCGCACCTGCCCGTCGGTGACCAGCACCTCCTCCATCAGCGCCAGGCCCATCCCCTGCACCGACCCGCCCTGGATCTGGCCGAGCACGGCGTCCGGGTTGATCGCCTTCCCGACGTCCTGCGCGGTGTCCAGGGCGATCACCTTCACCAGCCCCAGCTCCACGTCGACGTCGACGACCGCCCGGTGCGCGGAGAACGCGTACTGCACGTGCGCGTCGCCCTGCCCGGTCTCCGGGTCGGGCTCCACGGTCGGCCGGTGCCGCCACTCGGTGGTCTCCTCGACCGGGCTGTCGCCGAGCACGTCGGCGAGCCCGGCGAGCACCTCGCCGCCGGCCGCGACGACCTTGTCGCCGTCGAGGCGCAGCGACGCCGCCGGCACCCCGAGCGTGCCCGCGGCCCGCTCCAGCACCCGTGCCCGCACCAGCTCGCAGGCCGCCCGCACCGCACCGCCGGTGACGTAGGTCTGCCGCGACGCCGACGTCGATCCGGCCGACCCGATCGCGGTGTCGGCCGGCTCGATCACGACCCGGCTCACCCCCAGCTCGGTGCGGGCGATCTGGGCCTGCACCGACACCAGCCCCTGGCCGACCTCGGCCGCGGCGGTGTGCACCGAGGCCACCGGCTCGCCGGCGGTCACCGACAGCCGCACCCGGGCCGTGGAGTAGTCGTCGAACCCCTCGGAGAACCCGATGTTCTTGTACGTGACCGAGTAGCCGATCCCGCGCCGCACGCCCTCGCCGTGCGTGGTGTTCCCGACGCCGCCGGGCAGCCCGAGCAGGTCGGTCCCCCGCTCCCCGGGCAGCGGCATGTCCCGGACCCGGCGGATCAGCTCCGCCACCGGTGCCGCGGAGTCGATCGTCTGCCCGGTGATGTTCGGGTCGCCCTCGCGCATCCCGTTGCGCGCGCGCAGCTCGACCGGGTCGGCCCCGACCCGCTCGGCGAGGGCGTCCATCAGGTACTCGTGGGCGAACGCGGCCTGCACGCAGCCGAACCCGCGCATCGCGCCGCACGGCGGGTTGTTCGTGTACACCCCGCGGGCGACGAGCTCGACCACCGGGAACCGGTACGGGCCCAGCCCGAGGGTGCCGCCGTTGCCGACGACGGCGCCGGTCGACGACGCGTAGGCGCCGCCGTCGAAGGTCAGCTCGGCCTTCCCGTAGCGCAGGGTGCCGTCGTCGTCGGCGCCGAACTCGTACCGCAGGTGGGCCGGGTGGCGGTGCACGTGCCCGAAGAACGACTCCTCGCGCGAATAGCTCATCTTCACCGGCTTGCCGGTGCGCAGCGCCAGCAGGCACGCATGGACGTGCATCGACAGGTCCTCGCGGCCGCCGAACGCACCGCCGACGCCGGCGAGGTGCAGCCGGGCGGCGTCCGGGCCGATGCCCAGCACCCGCTGCACCTGCTGCTGGTCGGTGTGCAGCCACTGGGTGGCGACGTAGAGGTCGACGCCGCCCTCGCCGTCCGGCACGGCCAGGCCCGACTCCGGGCCGAGGAACGCCTGGTCCTGCATGCCGACCTCGAACTCGACCGACACCACGACGGGCGCGTCGGGGACCGGGCCGCCGCGCCGGACGGGTACCTCGCGGACCAGGTTCCCGGTGGGGTGCGACGGGTGCAGCAGCGGTGTGTCCGGGTCCAGCGCGCGGCGCGGGTCGGTCAGCGCGGGCAGCACCGCGTACTCGACGACGATCTCCGCGGCGGCCCGGCGGGCCGTCTCGGGGTGGTCGGCGGCGACCAGCGCCACCGGCTCGCCCTGGTAGCGCACCACGTCCTCGGCGAGTGCAGGCTGGTCGGCGTGCTCGAGCCCGGTCCGGTTCACCCCCGGCACGTCGGCGGCGGTGAGCACCGCGAACACCCCGGGCCGGGCCAGCGCCGCGGTGGTGTCGATCGCGACGATCCGGGCGTGCGGGTGCGGGCTGCGCAGGGTCACGCCCCAGCACATGTCCTCGTGCCACAGGTCCGAGGAGTAGGCGAACTCGCCGGTGACCTTGAGCGTGCCGTCCGGGCGCAGTGGACTGTCCCCGATCCGGCCGGTGGTGGCCGAGGTGCGGTCGCCGGCGGCGGGCCGCGGTGTCGTGGCAGGCGTGGTGGTGGTGCTCATGAGGCCTTCTCCAGCAGGTCGCGGTGCACCGCCGCACAGTCGGCGGCGACGGCATCGGTGTCCACGGTCAGCATCCGGTCGTGCTCGACGACAGCGCGGCCGCCGACCAGCAGCAGCTCCAGCGGCGGCGGTGAGCCGAGTACGAGAGCCGCGACCGGGTCGGCGACGTCGGCGTGGGCGAGCCCGTCGATCCGCCACAGCGCGAGGTCGGCGAGCTTGCCGGGTTCGATCGAGCCGATCTCGTCGTCGCGCCCGAGCACCCGGGCACCGCCGAGGGTGCCCATCTCCAGGGCGTCGCGGACGCCGAGCGCGGTGGGCCCGCCGACGGCCCGGGCGAACAGCAGCGAGTGGCGGACCTCGTCGAGCATCGCGGCGGACTCGTTCGACGCCGCCCCGTCCACCCCGAGCCCGACGACCGCGCCGGCGTCGCGCAGGTCGCGGACGCGGGCGATGCCGGCGCCGAGGCGGCCGTTCGACGTCGGGCAGTGCGCGACGCCGCTGCCGGCGGCACCGATCGTGGCGACCGCGGCGTCGTCGAGGTGGATCCCGTGTGCGAACCACACGTCCGGTCCGGTCCAGCCCAGGTCGGCGACGTACTCGGTCGGCGTGCACCCGAAGCGCTCGCGGCAGAAGTCCACCTCGTCGCGGGTCTCGGCCAGGTGGGTGTGCAGCCGGACGCCCAGCTCGCGGGCCAGGTCGGCCGAGGCCCGCATGAGCTTGCCGGTCACCGAGAACGGCGAGCACGGGGCCAGCGCGATCCGGACCATCGCCCCCGGCGACGGGTCGTGCCAGCGGGCGACGGCGTCGGCCGAGGCCGCCAGGACGTCGTCGAGGTCCTCGACGACGTGGTCCGGCGGCAGCCCACCGGCGCTCTGCCCGAGGTCCATCGACCCGCGGGTCGGGTGGAAGCGCAGGCCCACGTCACCGGCCGCCGTGACCAGCGCGCCGAGCAGGTCGCCGCCCTCGCGCGGGAAGACGTAGTGGTGGTCGGTGGAGGTGGTGGCGCCGGAGAGCGCCAGCCGGGCCAGCGCGCCGGTCGCGCCGGTGCGCACCGCGCGCTCGTCGATCCCGGCCCAGACCGGGTAGAGCGTGCGCAGCCACTCGAACAGCGTCGCGTCCACGGCCAGGCCGCGGGTGACCCACTGGTAGAGGTGGTGGTGGGTGTTGACGAGCCCGGGGGTGAGCAGGCAGCCGCGCCCGTCGACCACCCGGTGTTCGCCGTCCGGCCGCGGAGCCGGGCCGGGCCCGACCGCGACGATCCGGTCGGCGTCGATCAGGACGTGCCCGCCCGGGTACTCCTGCCCGGTCACCGTGACGACGTGCGCGCCCTCGACGACGATCATCGCAGGTCCCCCGTCGCCCCGGTCCGGTCGGTGTCGACGCTCCGCACCGTGCCCATGCGTGCTCCGCTGGCGCTGCGCACGGTGTCCATGCGTGCTCCGCTGGCGCTGCACACGGCGTCCAGGATCTTCTCGTACCCGGTGCAGCGGCACAGGTTCCCGGCCAGCGCCTCCCGGATCTCCGGGTCCGACGGCGAGGGGTTGCGCTCGAGCAGGTCGTGGGTGCTCACGATCAGCCCCGGGGTGCAGAACCCGCACTGCACGGCGCCGTTCTCGACGAAGGCGCGCTGCACCGGGTCGAGGTCGCGGTCCTCGCCGGAGCCGTCCGCGAGCCCCTCCACGGTGGTGACCTCGCGCCCGCCCGCCTGGCCGGCCGCGACCAGGCAGGAACACACCGGCGTCCCGTCCAGGTAGACGGTGCAGGAACCGCACTCGCCCTGCTCGCAGGCGTTCTTCGCGCCCGGCAGGCCGAGCCGCTCGCGCAGCACGTACAGCAGGCTCTCCCCGGGCCAGACGTCGTCGGCCTCGCGGGGGCTGCCGTTCACGGTCAGCTCGATGTGCATCAGGCTGTCCTCCCAGTCCTCTGCTCGGTGCTGCGGTGGGCGTCCCACGCCCAGGTCAGGGTGCGGCGGGCGAGCACGGCCAGCACGTGCCGGCGGTAGTCGGCGCTGCCGCGGACGTCGTCGATCGGGGAGGCGGCGGCCCGGACGCGGTTCCCGAACTCGGTGACCAGCGATTCCGGCAGCGGCCCGCGGGAGCTCCACAGCCCGGCGGCGGCGAGCTCGCCGGACAGGAACTCCTCGGCGTCGGTCGCCCGGCGCGGGGTCGGCGCCGCGGACCCGATCCCGGTGCCGACCCGGCGCTGCTCGGGGTGCAGGGCCAGCGCGAAGGCGGTCACCGCGATCACCATGGCGTTCCGCGGGCCGATCTTGGCGAACTGCTGCGGCCCGGTCGCCGGTGCGACGTGCACGGCCGCGATCAGCTCGTCCGGCTCCAGCACCGAGCGCTTGGGCCCGGTGAAGAACTCCGCCACCGGCACCCGGCGCACGCCCCGCACGGAGGCCAGCTCGACCTCGGCGCCGGCGGCGAGCAGCGGCGGGTGGCAGTCCCCGGCCGGGGACGCCGAGCCGAGGTTCCCGCCGGCGGTGCCCCGGTTGCGGATCTGCGGCGACCCGACGGTGCGCGCCGCCATCGCCAACCCGGGGAGCTCGCTGCCCAGCTCGGTGATCATCCGGGCGTACGGGACGCCCGCCCCCAGCCGGACCCGGCCGTCGACGCGGTCGACCGCGGCGAGCTCGGGCACCCGGGTGAGATCCAGCAGTGCGGGTGGACGCCGGCGGTCGAAGTTGACCTCGACCATCAGGTCGGTGCCCCCGGCGACCGGCACGGCCTCCGGGTGCGCGGCCTTGACCGCCAGCGCCTGCTCCCAGCTCGTCGGGACGTGGAAGTCCGGCGCATCCAGTGTCATGCCCATGATGCAACCGCGTCGGCGTCACGGTCAGAATGCGCCGCGGGGACAAATCGTGTCCCCGCTCACCTCGACTCGTTGTAGGTTCCTCCAATGATGCTGTCCGAGCTGGTCGCCCGGCGCGAGCTCCGGCTGCGTGTGCTGCACGGTTCCGCGGCCGCGCTGGACCGCTCGGTGCGCTGGGTCTACACCACCGACCTGCCCGATCCCTCGCGCTACCTCGGCGGCGGCGAGCTGGTGATCTCCGGGCTGGTGTGGCGGCACGACGCCGCCGACAGCGAGCGGTTCGTCGCGGCCGTCGCGGCGGCCGGAGCGGCCGCGCTGGCGGCCGGCGAGGCGGTGTTCGGGGACGTCCCCGACGACGTCGTCGACGCCTGCCGCCGGCACGACCTGGTGCTGCTCGCGGTGCCGGTGGACGTGTCGTTCGGGGCGGTGACCGAGACCGTCGTCGGCGCGCTGTCCGCCGCCCGCGGCGACCGGCTCGCACACACCCTGGGCCGGCACCGGCGGCTGCTCGCCGCGTTCGCCGAGGGCGCCGGGCTCACCGACCTCGCCGGGTCGGTGTCGGCCGGCACCGGCCTGACCTGCCGGGTCCTCACCGCCGGTGGGGGGCTGCTGGCCGGCCCGCCGCTGCCCGCCGAGGAGCGCGACGGCGTGGTCTCGGCGTTCCTCACCGCGGAGCGGCTGCCGGTGACGGTGCCGGGCCCGCCCGGCCGGCACCTGCTCGTCCCGGCCGCGCCCGGGACCACACGGACGACGAGCTGGCTGGTCGCGGCCGAGCTCCCGCCCGGGCGGGAGGCCGACACCGAGGCCGTCGACGCCGTCGGGGAGCTCGCGGCCATCGCGGCGCTGGACCGGTCGCGGCGCCGGGAGGGCGCCGCGGTGGCCCGCTCGATCACCGACGACGCCCTCGCCCGGATCGCCGCGGGCGAGGGGGACCGGCCGGAGACCCGGGTGCGGCTGCACCAGGCCGGGGTGGAGCCGGGCGGCACGCTCGTGGTGCTGGTGCTGCGGGCCGACGACGACCCGGACCCGGCCGGTACCGCCTACGCCCTGCTGGTGGACGCCCTGGCCGGGGCCGGGGCCGGTCCGGCCGCCGTCGGGGTGCACGGCGGGGCTGCCGTCGCGGTCCTCGCCGTGCCCCGCACCCCGGTCGCGGCCCGCGGCTCCGACCCCGGCTCCGGGCCCGGCAGCGGCACCGGATCCGGCAGCGGCACCGGGCCCCGCAGCAGCACGGGGCCCGGCAGCAGCACGGGGCCCGGCAGCAGCACCGGGCCCGGCAGCAGCACCCGATCCGGCAGCAACACCGGGCCCGGTAGCGGCACCGGATCCGGCAGCGGCACCCGATCCGGCAGCGGCACCGGATCCGGCAGCGGCACCCGATCCGGCAGCGGCACCGGATCCGGCAGCAACACCGGGCCCGGCAGCGGCTCCGGGTCCGGCAACAGCCCCGCGCCCCGAACCGGCACCGGCCACGGCATCGGCCCCGAGGGCCAGGACCCGGGCCCCGGAGGCGGACGACCGGACGCCGGCGACCCGGTCGCCGAGGTCCTGGCCGCACTGCACCGGCTGGCCCCGGGCCTGGCGGGGCGGCGGCTGCGCGCCGGCGTCTCCCACCCGTCGTCGGCGGACGCACTCTCCGGCGCCCTCGGCGAGGCCGGGCACGCGGCGGAGCTGGCCGCCACCCGGCCGGGAGCGGTGGCCTCGGCCCGGGCCGGGGAGATCACCTCACACGTGGCCTTGCTGGCCGGGGTGCCCGACGACGTCCGCCGCGGGTTCGCCGCGCAGGTGCTGGGCCCGGTCCTGGAACACGACGCCCGGTCCGGGGCCGGGCTCGCCGAGACCCTGACGACCTTCCTCGACGAGTCCGGGTCGTGGAGCCGGACCGCCGCGCGGCTGCACCTGCACGTCAACACGGTGCGCTACCGGATCGGGCGGATCGAGGAGCTCACCGGGCGGGACCTGAGCTCGTTCACCGACCGCGTCGACTTCTACCTGGCGCTGCGGTCGCGCTGAACCGCCCTCCCGGCCGGGGCGCCGGGCCGGGGTCAGCGCACGAGGTCGTCGAACCGGTGCCCTGCCACCTTCGCGATCTCCACCAGCGCCGCGGCGTGCTCCTGTGCCGGCGGGTGGGTGAGGCGGCGCCGCGCGCACGCCAGCAGCGCGGCCCGGTCACCGGCGTCGCGCAGGCAGACGATCAGCGGGAAGCCGAACCGCTCCCGGTACGCCGTGGCCAGCCCGGCCAGCTCGGTCCGGTCGTCGGCGTCGAGCAGGGCGAGGCCGGCCCGGTCGCGCGACGCGATCCGCACCGCGCCGGCCCCGGTGACCGCCGAGCCGTCCGTGCCGGCACCGGCGCGGGCCGGGGCGTCCCCGGAGCGTGCCCGGTCCCGCCCGGCCGGCCCGGTGTCCGGCTCCGGCGCCGTCACGAGCCCGCCCAGGTCCGGGTAGTGGGCCATCAGCTCCCGCTGCTCCCCCACCGGCGCGGCGAACAGCTCCTCCTGCAACGCCGCCCGCAGCTGGGCCGGGTCGTCCGACGGCCCGCGGGCGTGCACCCGGGCCGGCACGTCGGTCGGCCCCTCGAACAGCCCGCCGAACAGGCCGGCGAACTGCGCCCGGTCCATCCCGGCGATCTGCGCCGCACCGACGGTCGTGTCGGCGGCCGGGGTCGGGGCGGGTTCCTGCACCGGGGACCTCCGTCCGGTGTGGAAGAACAGCAGGTTCAGCCCGATCGCCACCACGCTGCCCGCGGTGATCCCCGAGCCGAGGACGATCTGGGCCCAGCCGGGCAGGGCCGTCGCCACGTCCGGCTCCACGGTCACGAACAGGGCCACCCCGAGCCCGGAGCCCACCACGACGACGTTGCGGTGGTCGGTGAAGTCCACCTTGGACAAGGTCTGGATCCCGACGACCGCGACCGTCGCGAACATCGCCAGCGCGGCCCCGCCGAGCACCGGGTGCGGCACCGCGGCGACCAGCGCACCCGCCTTCGGGACCAAGCCGATCACGATCATGAAGACGCCGGCCGCGGCGACCACCCACCGGCTCGACACCCGGGTCAGCCGGACCAGGCCGACGTTCTCGGCGAAGCAGGTGTACGGGAACGAGTTGAGGACCCCGCCCAGCGTGGTGGCGGCGCCGTCGGCACGCAGGGCACGGGCCACGTCGTCGCGGCCGACCTTCTTCCCGACGATCTCGCCGGTGGCGAACACGTCCCCGGTCGTCTCGACCGCCGTGATCATCATGACGACGATCATCGACAGGGCCGCGGCCAGCGAGAACTGCGGCCATCCGAAGTGGAACGGCGTCGTCACGCCCACCCAGGCCGACTCCCCCACCCCGGACAGGTCGACCAGCCCGAACGGGACCGCGGCCAGCGTGCCGAGCACCAGCCCGGCCAGCACCGCGACCGTGGCGAGGAACCCGCGGAAGATCCGCTGGATCAGCACGATCACGGCCAGCGTGCCGAGCGCGAGCCCCAGGTACACCGGGTTGCCGGGGTCGGGGGCGTTCGCCCCACCGACGGCGTCGGCCGCCGCGACCGGCAGCAGCGCGAGCCCGATCACCGTGATGACCGTGCCGGTGACGACCGGCGGGAAGAACCGCAGCAGCCGCGCGACGTAGGGGGCGGCGAAGAACGTGACCAGGCCGGCGACGATCACCGCACCGTAGATCGTGGTCAGCCCCTCGGTCCCGCCACCGGCGGCGAGCCCGATCGCGATCATCGGCGACACCGCGGTGAACGTGACGCCCTGCAGCAGCGGGAGCCGCACGCCGATCCGGCGGCCGAGCCCGACCGACTGGATGATCGAGGCGATGCCGCAGGTGAACAGGTCCGCGTTGATCAGGTGGATGAGCTGGCGCTCGTCCAGCCCGATCGCGTTGGCCAGCAGGATCGGGACGATGACCGCGCCGGCGTAGAACGCCAGCACGTGCTGGATCCCGTAGACGGCCAGCCGCCCGGGTGGTGGCACGGCGTCGACGGGATGGACGGGCTGGTCGGGTTCGGCGGACGGGCGACGGCGCGGGACGCGCAGCGGACTCATCGGGGGCCCCTCGTTCTGGACGCCCGGCGGACACGGCCGGGGCGGCGGTCGGGCGGACTGCCGCGGCGGACCCCGCAGCGGTGGCTGCGGGGCCGCCCACGGCGTGGCCGTCGGATGCGACCTGCATCACCATGCGCCCGCCGCCCTCGCCCCCGGCACGGGCGGCGACGACAACACCACCCGCGCCGGGGACCGGCGGATTCGTGCGATCCCACAATCGACCGGCGCGCACCGCCGTCCGGAACGTGCGCCGGCTCCGCCCACCGGGGCGGCTCAGCGCTCCGGGGCGCCCCGCTCCGCCGGAGCGGACTCCGCCGTGGCCGGCTGCCGCTCACCGGCCCCGGCCTCCTGCGGCGCGTCGCTCGTGTCCGACGGCCCGGCCACGTCCGCCGGCCCAGCATCCTCCGCGGAGCCGCGCAGCGCCGGGTTGATCCGGACCGCGACGAGGCTGGCCACCGTCGTCACCGCGAGCACCCCGACGATCACGCTCAGCGACAGGGCGATCCCCACCTCCGGCACCGGCACCGGCTCGCCGCCGTTGAGGAACGGCAGCTCGTTCTCGTGCAGCGCGTGCAGCACCAGCTTGACCCCGATGAAGGCCAGGATCACCGAGAGGCCGTAGGACAGGAACACCAGCTTGCTCAGCAGCCCGCCGATGAGGAAGTAGAGCTGGCGCAGCCCCATCAGCGCGAACGCGTTCGCGGTGAAGACCAGGTACGCCTCCTGGGTCAGCCCGAAGATCGCCGGGATCGAGTCCAGCGCGAACAGCAGGTCGGTCATCCCGATCGCCAGCATCACGATCAGCATCGGGGTCACCCACCGCCTGCCGTCGATCCGGAGGCTGAGCCGGGCGCCGTGGTAGTCGCGGGTGACCGGCAGCACGCGGCGCACCACACCCACGATCCGCGGCTCGGTCCACTCCTCGTCGTCGCCCCCGAGGCCCTGGCGGACCATGCTGAACGCCGTCCAGATCAGGAAGGCGGCGAAGATGTAGAAGACCCAGCTGAAGGCGTTGATCGCCGCCGCACCGACGGCGATGAACGCGCCGCGCATCACCAGCGCGATGAGGATCCCGACGAGCAGCACCTTGTGCTGGTGCTCGGCGGGCACCGAGAACGCCGTCATGATCAGGACGAAGACGAACAGGTTGTCGACCGACAACGAGTACTCGGTGATGTAGCCGGCGAAGAACTCCCCGGCGTACGTGCCGCCCGCGAACGCCCACACGCCGAGTCCGAACAGGACGGCGAGACCGACGTAGAGCAGGACCCATCGGGTCGCTTCGCGGACCGAGATGACGTGCGGCTTGCGCCCGACGACCAGCAGGTCGAGCAGGATGATGCCGAGCAGACCGCCGAGCGTGGCGAGCCAGACCCAGGTGGGGACGACCACGGAGACCTCCGGGTGGTAGGGACGAGCTACGACCCCAGGTCTCCCCCGCCGGCCGGGCGCCGGCCCCTGACACCGGGTCCGGCCGGCGGGAGCCGGCCGGACCGTGCTGACGATGTCACGGCGTTACGGGGTACTCCCCTGTGGACACTGCACCGGTGCGACGCACCGGATCGTTGCGATGGCCCGGTCAGCCCCCCTTCCCCGCGCGGGAGGCGGCGCCGGTGCGCCGGCGCTGCTTCGCCTCCTGCATCTGCTCGGCCTCGCGGGCGTAGGTGTGGAACAGCTGGTGGGCGATCGGGTTGTGGGCCTTGATCCGCAGCAGCCAGCGGGGCGCGAGCCGCTCGTTGAGCCAGACGAACCCGACGGCGAACCCCAGGCTCACCAGGCCCTGGTAGGCGAGGAACCCCCACGGGTCGGCCGGCGGGGCCGGGGACCCGCCGAGCAGGGCCGGGGTCCACGTCTCGTGCAGCAGGCGGGCCAGCGGGAACCCGATCATCCAGTAGACCGCAGCCGGGGCGAACACCCCCAGCCGCACCCGTCCCGAGGCGACCAGGAGCCCGTAGCCCCCGCCGAGCAGCGCGATCGGCAGCCCGAGGGTCACCGCGGACATCGCCGCCCAGCCGACGGGCTGACCGACCATCGCGGCCAGCCCGGCGACGACCAGCCCCGCCACCGCCCCGCTCGCCAGAGCGGGGACGGCGACCTCGGCGAGAGCCCGGATCCGGGACGGGACCATCAGCTCACCACCACGCCGAACCGGACCAGGCTGTAGAACAACATGCCCAGGTAGAACACGGCACCGAACCCGATGACCACGTTGGTCCACAGCTTCGGCCGGATCGGCTTGGGCAGCATCCGGTTGTTCACCAGCAGCAGGACCACGCAGTAGGCGCCCATCGCGAAGGTGGACAGGAACGCCAGGATGTCGAGGATGCCGGCGGGGCCGTCGGCCGGCCCGAACAGCAGGATGACGATGCCGAAGGCGATCACGCCCCAGAGGAACAGCGCATACAGGTGCGAGATCTTGAACCGGCGCGCCCCGGGGACGAAGAAGTAGGCCATGTCGGCCTGCCCGCGGGAGAACGAGTCGAACAGCCCGAGCGTGGCGTTGAGCCCGATCAGCGCGATGAAACCGAGGAAGAGCCCGCCCAGGGCCGGGGACCCGGCCGCGGCGAACGAGTCGGACATCGCACTGAGGGCCGCCTCCCGCTCACCCTCCCGCAGCAGGGTCACCACGTCCGGACTGGTCCGGGCGGCGGCCTGGGCGAGGATGGTGAACGAGATCGTGACCAGCATGGTGATGCCCCAGAAGAGCAGGATCGCGTCGAAGGTGATCCAGCGCCGCCACCCCTTCCACTTCTGCATCTCCTCCGGGTCCTCGGTGTCGAACATGAACCCGCGCGAGGGCATCGCCTCCTCCTCGCCCGCGTGCCGCAGCCCGCGGATCTTGGGGATGTGCGCACCCATGCCGGCGCCCTTGTCACGCAGCTGCAGCGTGTTCCACATCTGCTGCATGCCCGACGGGCCGGCGAACGCGATCGACCCGACGATGACCGGGAACCAGGCCGGCGACAGCGCCTCGGCGGGCAGGTAGCCGAAGGCGAACATGCCGGTGATCGTGGTGGACAGGTCGTTCCAGGTGCCGACCAGCGAGGCGATCACGGCGGTGCCCACGACGAGCACCCCGATCAGCAGGCCCAGCAGGGACTCCAGCAGCGGATAGATGACCTTGGCGAGGCTGAACACCACCCCCACCAGCAGCATCCCCAGCACGCCCGTGACCTGCCACGGCACGCCGGTGAGGCTTTCGAAGGCGAGCGCACCCGCGGACAGGTGCCCGGGCCAGATGTAGATCAGGATCGCGGCGACGAAGAAGAACCACATCAACGGTTTGAACACCCGGGCGGCACCCATGAAGATGCTCTCCCCGGTCGCCATGGCGTAGCGCGACATCTCCAGCAGGACGATGGCCTGCAGGGTCACGCCGATCAGGAACAGCCAGCGGATCTCCGGCCCGAACAGCAGGACCAGGCGCGGCCACATGTAGGCCTCGCCCATGCCCACGCCGAGCGCGACGAGGAAGACCGTCGGGCCCAGGATGTGCACCGAGGGCGGGGCTTGCGGGAGCTTGCGGATCGGCATCGGCTCCAGGCCGCCCGCGTGCCACACCCGCTGATCGGTGTCGGGCGCGGTCTGCGCGGCGCTGTCCGGGAACTCGGCCTCGGGGTGGTCTTTGGAAGTCGTCATTGACTCTCCTGGATGGGGCAAGCGGTCGACGTGCGGCCTTCCGTTCGGACCTCCTTCCGGTTGCGGCGTGCGGACCGGTGAGCGGTGGGCGGGCCTGCCGCCCACCGCTCACCGGCGCACGGGTTCGAACTTCTCAGACCAGGCCGGCGGAGCGGGCCCAGCGGTACTTGGCCCCGAGCACGGCGACCGGCCTCTCGGTCGTGTACGGGTAGGCGACGACCCCGTTCCGGAACAGGTGCTCGCTGGCCTCCTCGACCTCGGTGTCGCCGGCGAGCGAGGCCACCACGGGCTTGTCGATGCCCTGGGCGCGGGCCTCCGCCACGACCCGCGCGGTCAGCTCCGCGAACACCATCGGCGGGGTGACGATGGTGTGCCAGTACCCGAGGATCAGGGCGTGGATCCGCGGGTCCTCGAGGCCGAGCCGGATCGTGGCCTCGTAGGTGCTCGGCGGCTCCCCGCCGGTGATGTCGATCGGGTTCCCGGCCGCGCCGAACGGCGGGATGAAGGCCCGGAACGACTCGTCGAGGTCGGGCGGGATCTCCATCAGGCTCAGGCCGTTGTCCACCACCGCGTCGGAGAGCAGCACCCCGGACCCGCCGGCCCCGGTGATGATCACGACGTTCTCGCCCTTCGGCGTGGGCAGCACCGGCAGGCCCCGGGAGTAGTCCAGCATCTCGTTGAGCCCGGGGGCCCGGACGACGCCGGCCTGGCGGAGGATGTCGTCGTAGATCTTGTCGTCACCGGCCAGCGCTCCGGTGTGCGACCCCGCGGCGCGGGCTCCCATCTCGGTGCGCCCGGCCTTGAGGACCACGACCGGTTTCGTCGCCGTCACCCGCCGGGCGGTCTCCACGAACGCCCGCCCGTCCTTGAGGTCCTCGAGGTGCATCGCGATGCAGCTGGTGTTGTCGTCGCTCTCGAAGTAGGTCAGCAGGTCGTCCTCGTCGATGTCGGACTTGTTGCCCAGCCCCACGATCGCCGACACACCCATCCCGGTCGTCCGGGCGTAACCCAGGATGGCCATCCCGATGCCCCCGCTCTGCGAGGTCAGCGCGACGCCACCCTTCACGTCGTAGGGCGTGCAGAACGTAGCGCAGAGATCCTGGTGTGTGGAGTAGTAGCCGTAGATGTTCGGCCCGAGCAGGCGCACGCCGTGCTCGCGGGCGGTGTCGACGAGCTCCTGCTGCAGATCGGCGTTGCCGGTCTCGGCGAAGCCGGACGGGATGAGCACCGCGGCCGGGATCCCCTTGCGGCCCACCTCGGCCACCGAGGCGACCACGAACTTGGCCGGCACCGCGAACACCGCGACGTCGACCTCGCCGGGGATGTCGGCAACGCTCGGATAGGCCGTGCGGCCGAGGATCTCGTCGGCCTTCGGGTTGACCGGGTGGATCTCGCCGGCGAAGCCCCCGTCGACCAGGTTCCGCATCACCGAGTTGCCGATCTTGCCCTGCTCGGCGGACGCCCCGATGACCGCGACCGAGCGCGGCTGCATCATCCGGGTCATCGTCGCGAGGATCTCCTCGTCGGTGTAGCGCACCGGTTCGGGGACCCGTTCGGTCTCGAGCAGGATCCGCACGTCGGCCGCCGAGGCACCGTCCGGCCGGGCGAACACCGGGTTGAGGTCCAGCTCCCGGACCTCGGGGAAGTCGGTGATCAGGTCGGAGACCCGCCGGATCATGCCGGCGAGCGCCGCCGCGTCGACCGGTTCGGCACCCCGTGCCCCGCGCAGGACCTCGGCCGCCGCGATGTCGGAGAGCATGGTGCCCGCCGTCGCGTCGTCGACCGGGGCCAGCCGGAACGTCACGTCCTTGAGGACCTCGACCAGGATCCCGCCGAGCCCGAACACGACGACCTTGCCGAACGTCGGGTCGGTGGTCGCGCCGATGATCACCTCCTGGCCGCCGGAGAGCATCTGCTGGACCTGCACCCCGTCGATCGCGGCGTCGGCGGAGTAGGCGCGGGCGTTCTCGACGATCTCGGTGTAGGCCGTGCGCACCGCGTCGTCGCCGTGGACGTCGACGCGGACCCCGCCGGCCTCGGTCTTGTGCAGGATGTCCGGGGAGACGATCTTCATGACGACCGGCCCGCCCATCCCGGCGGCCAGCCGGACCGCCTCGTCGGCGGAGCCGGCGAGCCCCTCGCCCGGGGTGGTGATGCCGTAGGCCTCGCAGACGAGCCTGCCCTCGGGCGCGGTGAGCGAGGACCGGTCCTCCGCGCGGACCTTGTCGATGATCTCCCGGACGGTCTGGGTGTCGTAGGCCATCAGATGACTCCGTTCGACTTCAGCTGGGCGTACTCGTCGGCGTCGATGCCCAGCTCGCGCCGGTACACGTCCTCGTTGTGCGCGCCGAGCAGCGGCGAGCTGTCGACCTTCACCGGGGAGTCGGAGAGCTTGATCGGGCACCCGACCGTCTTGAACGAGCCGCGCTGCGGATGGTCGACCGTCACGATCATGTTGTTGTCCGCGAGCGAGGCGTCCTCGATGATCTCCTTCGTGGACAGGATCGGTCCGCAGGGGACGTTGTGGGCGTTGAGCTGGGCCAGCACCTCCCACTTGTCCAGGTTGATCGACCACTCCTCGATCATCTGGAACATCTTGTCCAGCTTGGACAGCCGCGCCTGCGGGGTGGCCCACTCCGGGTCCTCGGCCAGTTCCGGACGGCCGATCAGCTCGCTGATCGGTGCCCACCCGGTGGGCTGGACGATCACGTAGACCCAGTCGTTCGGGCCGCCCGGCTTGCACCGCACCGCCCAGCCCGGCTGCCCGCCGCCCGAGGCGTTGCCCGAGCGGGGCACCTCGTCACCGAACTCGTCGTTCGGGTACTCGGCCAGCGGTCCGTGGGACAGGCGCTGCTGGTCACGCAGCTTGACCCGGCACAGGTTGAGCACCGCGTGCTGCATCGCGACCGTGACCCGCTGGCCGCGGCCGGTGGTGGTGCGCTGCACCAGGGCGGCCAGGATGCCGGCGACGGTGTGGATGCCGGTGCCGGAGTCACCGATCTGGGCACCGGTGGCCAGCGGCGGCCCGTCGGCGAAACCGGTGGTGCTCATCGATCCGCCCATCGCCTGGGCGACCACCTCGTAGGCCTTGTAGTGGGTGTAGGGGCCCTCGCCGAACCCCTTGATCGATGCGTAGATCAACCGTGGGTTGAGCTCCTGCAACCGGTCCCAGGTGAATCCCATCCGGTCCACCGCACCGGGGCCGAAGTTCTCCACCATCACGTCGGAGGACCGCACGAGATCGGTGAAGATCTCCTTGCCGCGCTCGCTCTTCATGTTCAGGGTGACGCTGCGCTTGTTGCAGTTCAGCATCGTGAAGTAGAGGCTGTCCGCGTCCGGCACGTCGCGGAGCTGGCTCCGTGTGATGTCCCCGGTGGGGGCCTCGACCTTGACCACGTCCGCGCCGAGCCAGGCGAGAACCTGGGTCGCCGACGGTCCGGACTGGACATGGGTCATGTCCAGGACCCGGATCCCTTCCAGTGCGTTGCTCATCCCGCTGGCCTCCTTGCCACGCCGGTGATCACTTGTCCGCTGACGCTCACGTGCTCGCCGGCGATCACTTGTACATCGTCTGGTTCATGGTTCCGGGGGCGTAGACGTCCGGGTCGACCCAGACATTGATCAACGAGGGCTTGCCGGACTCGCGGGCGCGCTGCAGCGCCGGCGCGATGTCGGCGGGGTCGCGGACCTCCTCGCCGTACCCGCCGAGCATCCGGGCGAACTGGTCGTAGGGCACGTCGCCGAGGGTGTTGCCGACCCGGGCGCGGTCCTCGCCGTACTTCTGCGCCTGCCCGTAGCGGATCTGGTTCATCGACGAGTTGTTCCCGACGATGCCGACGAACGGCAGGTTGTAGCGCACCAGGGTCTCGAAGTCCCAGCCGGTGAGGCTGAACGCGCCGTCCCCGAACAGCGCGACGACCTCCTTGTCCGGGCGGGCGTGCTTGGCCGCCAGGACGAACGGCACGCCGACACCGAGCGTGCCCAGCGGGCCCGGGTCCATCCAGTGCCCGGGCGCCTTGGGCTGGACCACCTGACCGGAGAACGTGACGATGTCGCCGCCGTCGCCGATGTAGAGCGAGTCCTCGGTGAGGAACTCGTTGATCTCGTGCACCAGCCGGTACGGGTCGATCGGCGAGCTCGTGGAGTGCTGGCGGGGCAGCCGCTTGTGGTAAGCGGTGTCCTCGACGTCGCGGAGCTCCTGGATCCAGGCCCGCCGGTCGCGCCGTGCCGACCCCGAGCTCGCCGCGGTGACCGCGGACAGCACGGTCCCCGCGTCGCCGACGATGCCGAGGTCGATGTCGCGGTTCTTGCCGACGGTGCGGTAGTCGAGGTCGATCTGGACGACCGTCGCGGTCGGTGACAGCCGCTTGCCGTAGCCCATCCGGAAGTCGAACGGCGTCCCGACGACGATGATGAGGTCGGCCTCGGTGAACGCGTGCCGGCGGGCCAGCTGGAAGTGCATCGGGTCGTTCGGCGCCAGCGTGCCGCGCCCGGCGCCGTTCATGAACGCGGGTACGCCGAGCTCGCGCACGAACTCGACCGCCGCGTCGGTGGCCCGGCAGGTCCACACCTGGCTGCCCAGCAGCACACACGGCTTCTCGGCGCGCGCCACGAGCTCGGCGAGCTTCTCGATCGCGGCCGGGTCGCCGAGCGCGTTGCGCGAGGCGCGGTAGTGCCCGGCCTCCGGGAGCCGGGCCTGCTCGAGCGGGACGCTGGCGTCGAGCACGTCGCGCGGGATCTCCAGGAACGACGGGCCGGGGGCGCCGGCATAGCACTCCCGGAACGCCATCGAGACCAGGTCGGCGGCGCGGGCGGTGCTCGGCACGCTGGCCGAGAACTTGGTGATCGGCGCCATCATGTCGACGTGCGGGAGGTCCTGTAGGGACCCCATCTTGTGCTGGGACAGCGCCCCCTGCCCGCCGATCAGCAGCATCGGGCTCTCGGCGCGCAGCGCGTTCGCCACGCCGGTGACCGCGTCGCTGGTGCCGGGCCCGGCCGTTACCACGGCGCAGCCGGGGGTGCCCGTGATCCGGGCGTAGCCGTCGGCGGCGTGTGCCGCCACCTGCTCGTGACGGACGTCGATGACCGAGATGCCCTCGTCCACGCAACCGTCGTAGATGTCGATGATGTGGCCGCCACAGAGGGTGAAGATCGTGTCGACTCCCTCGGCCCGGAGCGCCTTGGCCACCAGGTGACCACCGGAGATGGTCGGCCGGTCGACCATCGAGCCGGCGGCGTCCTGCTGGACGGAGTTGCCGCGGACTGTCTGGGTCATGGAGGTCATCTCCTCGTCGTCGGTTGCGCGGATCCCGGTATGCACCGGAGGACGTGGCCGGTCGCTCGCCGACCGCTTCCTCGTTCGTCGATCGACCCGTTGCCTGTCGAATCCATACTGCATACCGTATGGGCCACTTTCCTACTACGCCTGCGGGTGCTTGTCCAGGCCACCGTCTCAGATTCGTATACAGTATGGGAGGCCCTGATGAAGGTGCATCGATCCGACGGGACACGGGAGGTCCGGGACTGGCGGGGCCGCCGGTACCGGGTGGGCGAGGACGCCCGTGCACTGCTGACCGGCTGGCCACGGGCCACGATCCTGTGGCAGGCGGGCATCGCGATGGCCGCCATCGGCGTGCTGCAGTACGGCTACGGCGCCGCCGTGCCCGCCCTGATGGCCCGCAACGACTGGACCCTGGCCGAGGCCTTCCTCCCGCTGGCCGGCTGGACGGTGTTCCAGGCCGGCGTCGGGTTCCCGATCGCCTACCTGCGCCAGCGCGGGTGGCTCGGGCCGCGGGTCCTCATGCTGCTGGGCGCGATCCTCTGCGAGGCGGGCCTGCTGACCCTGGCCCACGTGCCGGGGACCCTCGGGGTGCTGCTCGGCTACTCGATCATCGGCGGTACCGGCGCCGGGCTGGTGTACGCGGTCGCCACCTCGACCGTCGCCCGGTGGTACCCGGAGCGCAGCGCTTCGGCGGTCGGCACCGTGACCGGTGCGTTCGCCTACGGTTCGGTGCCGGTCGTGGTGGCCTCGGTCATCGCGCTCGACGCGGCGTCACTGCAGCCGGCGCTGACCGTCGCCGCGGTCGTGATGTTCCTGCTCATCGCGGTCGGGGGGCTGCTGTTCGTCGATCCCCCGCAGCGGTGGTGGCCCGGGACGGTGGACCCGCGGCACTGGTCGCTGGGGCCCGAGCCGAACCGGGGCCGTCGCCGCAACCCGCCCGCGGTACGCGAGTTCTCCCCCGAGCAGGCACTGCACACCGGGGCGCTGCCGCGGATGGCCCTGGTGCTGCTCTGCGCCGGGGCGGTGTCGCTGTTCGACGCCGCGTTCCTGGTGGTGCTGGCCGCCGGCCTGGGTGCGGGGTCGGTGCTGGTCGCGCTCGCGGCCGGGCTGCTGGTCGGGATGAACGGGATCAGCCGGGCGATGGCGGTCGGCGTCTCCGAACGGGTCGGACGCTGCCGGGCGCTGAGTCTGGTCCTCGGCATCCTGGCGGCCGGGCAGCTGCTGCTCGCCCTCGCCGTGGGCACCGGTTCGCCCGGCATGCTGGCCGGGGCCGCGGTGGTCGCCGGGCTGGGCGGCGGTGGCTTCTACCCGCTCCTCGCCGGCCTGGCCCGGGAGTACTTCGGGGAGGACAGCGCCGTGGAGGTGCACGGCCTGGTCTACAGCGCGAAGGCCGGCAGCGGGGTGCTGGGCGTCGGGCTCGGCGCGCTCACGGTGGCGACCTGGGGTGCACCGGCCGCGTTCCTGCTCGCCGGTGTCCTCGCCCTCGGGGCCGCCCGGGGGGCGGCGACACTGCGCCGGCCCGGGCTGCCCTTCACCACACCCGCGGTCGCGGGTGCGCTGCCCTGAGCCGGGCCCGGGCCGGGCGGTGCGACAGGACGAGGACCGGCGGGCCGGGTCACCCGGCCCGCCGGCCGCCCTCCCGGGTCACCGTGGCGGCGACCTCGGACACGGCGTCCGTGCCGGCGGTGCCGTTCCCAGCCGTGCCGTTTGCAGCCGCGCCGTCCCCGGCCGTGCCGTCCCCGGTCACGGCGTCGTCCGACGCGGTGTGCTCGAGGTAGGTCAGGCGGGTCTCCTCGGTGTGCCGGCGCATGACCTCGGCCGCGCGGTCACCGTCGCCCGCAGCGATCGCCTCGATCAGCTCGGCGTGCTCGTCCCAGGACTGCGCGCCCCGGTCCCGCGCCACCGGACGGAAGTACCAGCGCACCCGGCGGTCGACCTGCGCGACGAGATCGCGCAGCACGGCGTTGCCGGAGAAGCGGGCCACCGCCGCGTGCAGCCCGGCGTTCGCCTCGACCAGGGCCGCGACGTCGTCGGCCGCCAGCGCGTCGGTGCCCCGGCGCCACCAGTCGCGCAGCTCCGCGATCCCGGCCTCCGACACGTGCGCGGCGGCGAGGCGGGCCGACTCCGTCTCCAGCAGGCCGCGGACGGCGAGCAGCTGGTCGGCCTCGGCCGGTGTCGGCGCGTGCACGAAGGCCCCGTGGGCGGGACGGAGGTCGACCCACCCGTCGGAGTTCAGCAGCTGCAGCGCCTCCCGCACCGGCTGGCGGGACACGCCCAGGCGGTTCGCGAGCTCGGCCTCGACCAGATGCTGGCCGGCCTTCAACTCACCCTCGACGATCATGTCGAGGATCGCGTTGTGCACGCTCTCGCGCAGCGGGACCGGCCGGGCCACCCGCCGGTCGTCGGTCGGCAACTTGGGCATGGACACTCCACGGAAAGAACGCGGACCGCTACCGTGCGGTCACTGGCTACAGCATACAAAGTACGTGCCGACGGGGGCGGACACGCCCGGGTGATCCGGTCCGCACCCCGCCGATGATCACACTCGGACCGCGGTCGGGTGGTGGCTACCGGGCCGGGGCGTCGACACCCGGGCCACCGGCGCGGTCGGATCCGCGCAGGTCGTCCAGCGGGCGGTCGAGCGGCTCGGCGCCGCGCGCACGCTGGGCGTCCAGGGCGGCGGCGAGCCCGAGGCCGAGCTGGCGGCCGTCGGCCGGGAAGCCCTTCGGCATGCGGCGCAGGCCGCCCAGAACGCGAGAGATGACGGACGTGGACATGGTTCCTCGAACCTTCTTTCGGACAGCGGACAGCACGATCACGTGCCGGAGTACTGGATTTCCCGCGCGACGCTGGGCGGAAACCGACCTCGTGGAGCGCTGGTGCGCTCGCCACGGTCGACTGTCTTCAGTATATGACGGTTGGCGCGGCCCGGCCGGTGAGTCCGCTCACGCACGCGTCCCGCCCGGTCCGAGGAGCCCGGGCCGCCCCTGCGGGGCAGCGTCCGGGTGCCTCAGACCGGGGACGCGGCGTTGCTCGCCATGCCGTCGAGCAACGCCCGCGCCGCGGCCCGCAGCCGGGGCACGGCGGCCGCGACGAGGTCATCGGTCATGCGCGTGCTCGGACCCGACACCGAGACGGCCACGAGCACCGGCGCCGCCGGCGCCACGGCCACGCAGCGCACCCCCAGCTCCTGCTCGCCGTCGTCGAGTGCGTAGCCGCGCTCGCGCACCCGCTCCAGCTCCGCGGCGAACGCGACCGGGTCGATGATCGTGCTCTCGGTCTGCGCCGTCATCGCGGTGTGCCGCAGCAGTTCCCGGACCCGCTCGGCGGGCAGGTGGGCCAGCAGCGCCTTGCCGACGGCGGTGCAGTGCGGCGGGACCCGCCGCCCGACCTCGGTGACCATGCGCATGGCGTGCCGGCCGGGCTCCTGGGCCACGTAGACGACCTGGGCACCGTCGAGCACCGCGAGGTTCGCGCTCTCCCCGAGCGCGTCGACCAGCTCCACGAGGCGCGGCCGGGCCCACATCCCGACCAGGCGCCCGGCGCCGTCCCCGAGCCGGACGAGCCGGGGGCCGAGCGAGTACTCGCGGCCGGGCCCCTGGCGGACGTAGCCGCACCCGACCAGGGTCCGCATCAGCCGGTGGATCGTCGGCATCGGCAGGCCGGAGCGTGCCGCGAGCTCCGACAGCGTGCTCCGGCCACCGGCGTCGGCCATCGCCTCCAGCAGCGTCACGGTCCGCTCGACGGCCTGCACGGTCGTGGCGCCACCGTTCGGCGCGACACCGGTGAGCGGCTCGGCCGCCGTCTCACCACCGGAGGCGCCGGACAGGCCGGCGGGCGCGGGAGAAACCCACATCAGCAGCACCCTCCCCGCAGCAGCTGTGGCATACTGTATGCGATCAGAGGCCGTCGAGCGTGTCAAGCGCGGCGGCGCCTCGGTTCACGGCTCGACCCCCTCGACGGGGAGCCCTTGACGCCGCAGCCCCGCGTGTGCTGCTCTTCACACTCCTCATTTCGCGAAATCATTTTTCCGCATCGCGAAATTCATCCTGGACGTCACGTCGTGCTACCTCGGAGGCTCGTGTGTCCCACTCCCCGTCCCCTCCCCCGGCCCCGGTGTCCTCGTCGCCGGTGTTCTCGTCGCCGGTGCTCTCGTCGCCACGGTCGTGGACCGTGAACTGCTCGATACTGCTCACCGACCTGCCCGTACCGGCACGCCCGCAGGCCGCCCGCGACGCCGGCTTCGACGCCGTCGAGTTCTGGTGGCCGTTCGCCGAGGCGGTGCCCGCGGACCGCGACGTGGACGCCTTCGTCCGCGCCGTCGGCGACGCCGGCGTCCGCCTGACCGGACTGAACTTCCCGGCCGGGGACATGCCCGCCGGGGACCGCGGGCTGCTCTCCGACCCGTCCCGCTCCGGGCAGTTCCGCGACGCCATCGACGTCGCCGTCGGCATCGGCGCCCAGCTCGGCACGACCGGGTTCAACGCGCTGTACGGCAACCGCATCGACGGCGTCGCGCCGGCCGACCAGGATGCGCTGGCCGCCGAGAACCTGGCCGCGGCCGGGCGGGCCGCGGCCGCGATCGGCGCCGTCGTGCTGGTCGAGCCGGTCAGCGGGGTGGACGCCTACCCGCTGAGGACCGCCGCCGACGCGGTCGCCGTGCTGGACCGGGTCGGCTCCCCCGACCTGGCGCTGCTGCTGGACGTCTACCACCTGGCCGTCAACGGCGACGACGTCGCCGCCGCGATCGAGCGCTACGCGGACCGGATCGGTCACGTCCAGATCGCCGACGCGCCCGGCCGCGGCGAACCCGGCACCGGCGACCTCCCGCTGGCGGACTGGCTCGACCGGCTCGCCGCCGCGGGCTACACGGGCTGGATCGGCTGCGAGTACAAGCCCACCGGACCCGACCCGTTCGCCTGGCTGCCCGCCGGTGCGCGGGCTGCCTCCACCGTCCGAGCGAAGCTCGCCTAGCGGGCATCGGTACCGAGAGGATCACCATGACCACCATCGCGTTCGTCGGGCTCGGCATCATGGGCAGCCCGATGGCCCAGCACCTCGCCCGCGCCGGCCACGACGTCGTCGGTTTCGACGCCACGCCGGAGAAGGCGAAGCCGCTCATCGACGCCGGCGGCCGGGCCGCGGACTCCGGCCCGCAGGCCGTGCGCGGCGCCGAGGTCGTCGCCCTGATGCTGCCCGACTCCCCCGACGTCACCGACGTCCTGACCGGGAGCGACGGGGTGTTCGCGCACGCGGCCCCGGGTGCCCTCGTGATCGACTTCTCGACGATCCGCCCGGACGTCGCGGCCGGGCTCGCCGCCGAGGCCGCCGCGGCCGGGCTCCGGATGATCGACGCCCCGGTCTCCGGCGGCCAGGCCGGCGCCGAGAACGCCGCACTGTCCATCATGGTCGGCGGCGCGGACGTCGACGTCGCCGCGGCCCGCCCGTTGCTCGACGTCGTCGGCACGACCGTCGTGCACGTCGGCCCGCACGGCGCCGGGCAGACCGTGAAGGCCGCCAACCAGCTCATCGTCGCCGGGAACATCGCCCTGCTCGCCGAGGCACTGCTGTTCCTCGAAGCACACGGCGCCGACCTCCCCGCCGCGGTCGAGGTCCTCGGCGGCGGCCTCGCCGGGTCGGCGGTACTGAACCAGAAGGCGCAGAAGATGCTCGACGGCGACTTCGCCCCCGGCTTCCGGATCGACCTGCACCACAAGGACATGGGCATCGTCATGTCGGCCGCACGGGAGGCGGGCGTGGCGACCCCGGTGGGCGGGCTGGTGGCCCAGCTGGTGGGCGCCACCCGGGCCGCGGGCGACGGCGGGCTCGACCACTCCGCCCTGCACCGCACCATCGCGCGGCTCTCCGGCCGCGGGACCGACACCGACCAGCCCCACGGGAGGCGATGATGCCGACGATGCGCGCCGTCGACGCGGCGGTCCGGATCCTCGAGCTCGAGGGCGTGACCCAGACCTTCGGCGTCCCCGGCGCCGCGATCAACCCGTTCTACTCCGCCATGCGCGCGCGCAATGCCGAGAGTGCGGCCGAGGGCGGCGGGCTCGCCCACGTGCTCGCCCGGCACGTCGAGGGCGCCGCCCACATGGCCGAGGGCTACACCCGCACCCGCGCCGGCAACATCGGCGTCTGCATCGGGACCTCCGGGCCGGCCGGCACCGACATGATCACCGGCCTGTACTCCGCGCAGGCCGACTCGATCCCGATCCTGGCCATCACCGGCCAGGCACCCGTGGCGCGCCTGCACAAGGAGGACTTCCAGGCCGTCGACATCACCGCCATCGCCACGCCGGTCACGAAGATGGCGATGACCGTGCTCGAGGCCGCGCAGGTGCCGGGGGCGTTCGCGCAGGCGTTCCACCTCATGCGTTCCGGCCGTCCCGGACCGGTCCTGATCGACCTGCCCCTCGATGTGCAGCTCACCGAGATCGAGTTCGATCCGGACACCTACACACCGCTGCCGGTGCACCGGCCCGCCGCGACCCGCCGGCAGGCCGCGAAGGCGCTCGACCTGCTGTGCGCCGGTGACCGGCCGCTGATCGTCGCGGGCGGCGGGGTGATCAACGCCGACGCCTCCGACCGCCTGGTCGAGCTCGCCGAGCTGCTCGACGTCCCGGTCGTGCCGACGCTGATGGGCTGGGGCGCGATCCCCGACGACCACCGGCTGGCCGCGGGCATGGCCGGGTTGCAGACCGCGCACCGCTACGGCAACGCCACGTTCCTGGAGTCCGACACCGTGCTCGGGATCGGGAACCGGTGGGCCAACCGGCACACCGGCGGTCTCGAGACCTATCGGCGCGGGCGCACCTTCGTGCACATCGACATCGAACCGACCCAGATCGGACGGGTGTTCGCACCCGACTACGGCATCGTCTCCGATGCCGGTGCGGCGCTCGACGAGCTCGTCGCCGAGGCCCGGCGGCGCCGCGACGCCGGCACGCTGCCGGACCGCACGGCCTGGGTCGCCGACTGCGCGCAGCGCAAGGCCACGCTGCAGCGGCGCACGCACTTCACCGGGACGCCGATCAAGCCGCAGCGGGTGTACGAGGAGATGAACCGGGTGTTCGGCCCGGACACCCGCTACGTCACCACGATCGGGCTGTCCCAGATCGCCGCGGCCCAGTTCCTGCACGTCTACCGGCCACGGCACTGGATCAACGCCGGCCAGGCCGGTCCGCTCGGCTGGACGATCCCCGCGGCGCTGGGCAGCGTCACCGCCGATCCCGACACCCCCGTCGTCGCCCTGTCCGGGGACTACGACTTCCAGTTCATGCTCGAGGAGCTCGCCGTCGGCGCGCAGTTCCAGCTGCCCTACGTGCACGTCGTCGTCAACAACTCCTACCTGGGGCTGATCCGGCAGGCGCAGCGGGCGTTCGACATGGACTACTGCGTGCAGCTGGGCTTCGACAACATCCACACCACGGACGCGGTGGACGGTGACCGCGAACCCGCACCCAAGGGCTACGGCGTCGACCACGTCGTCGTCGCCGAGGGACTGGGCTGTCTCGGGCTGCGGGTCACCGACCCGGAGGAGATCGCGCCGACGCTGCGCCGGGCGTGGACCCAGGCCCGTGAGCACAAGGTGCCGGTGGTCGTCGAGGTGGTCCTGGAGCGGGTCACCAACGTCTCGATGGGCGCCGCCGAGATCGATGCGGTGACCGAGTTCGAAGAGCTCGCGACCGTGCGCGAGCACGCCCCGACCTCGGTCAGCCCGCTGCCGCCCGGCTGAGCGGAGCCCCGGCCGGGTGGCCCCCCGCGTGGGGGCCGCCCGGCCGGCTCACACCGCCTTGAGCTCGTCCATGACGTGCTCGACGGAGCTCTTGGCGTCGCCGAAGAGCATCGAGGTGTTGTCCTGGAAGAACAACGGGTTGTCGATCCCGGCGAAGCCCGACCCCATCGACCGCTTGAGCACGATCACGTTGCGCGACTCGTCGACGTTGAGGATCGGCATCCCGTGGATCGGGCTCGACGGGTCGTTGCGCGCCGCCGGGTTCGTGACGTCGTTCGCCCCGATCACCAACGTCACGTCGGTCCGGGAGAACTCGTCGTTGATGTCGTCCATCTCCTTGAGCGCGTCGTAGGACACATCGGCCTCGGCCAGCAACACGTTCATGTGCCCCGGCATCCGCCCGGCCACCGGATGGATCGCGTACTTCACCGCGACCCCCTTGCTCTCCAGCAACCCGGCC
>NZ_FOUY01000038.1 GCF_900115005.1 Pseudonocardia ammonioxydans
GTAGCAGCACCGCGAGCACGTCGTGGCGCACTCCTCGCGCTTTGCGCGGGTCGGGAACCTGCGACAACGCCTCTACCAGCGACAACATCACAGCTGGCGCCGGCTCGGTCGCAGCGGTGGCGATCACCTCATCGAGGTCGACCTCCACCTGATCCAGGGCAGCAACGATCGGGGACACTGACAACGCGGGCACGGGCTTCCTGACGTGATCAAGGACTTCGACACCCTCATGATCACGTCGGGCCCCGTGCCCGCCTTCGTACCTACGCCCGCGTGTCGCCGCAGGTCAGCAGTCGCTCATCCTGACTTTGCCGGGGCCCTGCCTCCCCGGCAGGGTGCTCCACCAGCCGCGAGCGGGCCCGACGCCGACGCGGTCCGCCGCCGCGACCCGGGGTGCTGCATGGCCGAGTACCTCGACCAGCCGGTCAGCCCCTACACGGTCGACCGCGCGCTCGACGACCACGAGGCCACGGCGATCGCCAAGGCCTCCCTGGAGCGGCTCGACGCGCTGGACCCGCGGGTGATCATCCCGGCGCACGGCCCCCTGCCCACCGACCCGGCCGCGGCGCTCGCGCACGCCCACCGCCGCGCACAGCGCCTGGTCGACGACCCGCAGGGCGCCGTCTGGTACGCCGCTCGGCGCATCTTCGGCTACGCCCTGATGATCCGCGACGGCATGGCTCTCGACGATGTGCACGGCTACCTGCTCGCCCGCGCCTGGCTCACCGACACTGCGGACCAGCTGGACCGCCCGGCCGACGGGATCGCCGACGAGCTCGTGGCGACCATGCGCCGCAGCGGCGCCTTCACCGAGTCCGGCGGTCGCCTGTATGCCGCCGCCGAGCACGCCCGCGTCGACCCCGGCGCGCTCGACCAGCCCTGGCCGCGCGACTGGCCCGCCGCCGGCTGAACAGGGCTCCTCCGCCGCCCGGCCGATGAGTTCGCGGGCGCCGGGCGGTCCCGTCGTGTGTCAACGACCTGATCGCCGGTGGAGGATGACCGTGACCGATGTCTGGGAGCTCGTACACGAGGAACGGGCCGCGCTCGCCGACGACCTGCGGGACGTTCCCGACGCACTGTGGGACACGCCCTCGTTCTGTCCGGGGTGGACCGTGCACGACGTGCTGGCCCACCTCGTCGACACCGCCCGCACCGGCCGGACCGGCTTCGTCGTCGGGATGATCCGTGCGCGGATGGACTTCGACCGACAGAACGCGACGGGGGTCGCCCGCGAACGCGGCGCGAGCCCCGGGCAGACGCTGCGCCGGTTCGACGCGTGCCGGTCGCTGACGCGCAGGCCGCCGGCGCCGCTGGACACGAGGCTGGTCGAGATGGTCGTGCACGGTGAGGACATCCGCCGCCCGCTGCGAATCAGCCGGGCCTACCGGCCCGAGGCCGTCCACCGGGCACTCGCGCTGCAGGCCCGGACGTCGACCTCGTTCGGCGGGGCCCGGGAGCTGATCGCCGGGATCCGGCTGTCGGCGACCGACGCCGAAATCTGTCTCGGCGACGGCCCGGAGATCACCGGAGGCGCGCTCGCGCTGCTCCTGGCGATCTCGGGCAGGCCCGTCGAGCCCGGGGAGCTCGATGGCCCGGGCCTTGCCGAGCTGGTCCGCGCCCGCGGAGCGGCGTGACCACGACCCCCAGGCGCTTTCGACACATACCGGTCGTCCCGGCCCGTGCCCAGCCGCCGCGCCCGACACCGGAATCGGGCGTCGCGCACTGATACAGTCCTAGCTTATATAAGTGTAGACCGGTATACTTCGGATTCGTGCACGCGTTCGACCTTCTCGGCGGCCCGGTGCGCCGGCGCATTCTGGAGCTGATCGCCGAGGGTGAGCAGACCTCCGGGGCGATCACAGACGTGATCCGGGCTGCGCTCGCGCTGCCCCAACCGGCTGTTTCCCCGCGTCCTCATGTTCTGCGTGCGAACGGGTTCGCGCCGCTCCGGGCCGAGGGCTCGCCGGTTCCATGCCGTCGACCCGACGTCGCAGGGCGAGGTCGACGTGCGACTGGACCGGCTTCGCGGATTCTGGGACCAACGGCTCGACATCGGCACGATCGATCCGCCAGTGAAAGGAACATGACATGAAGGACGTGCTGGACGAACTGGCCGCTGCGCGCCGGGCGATGGGAACAGCGACCCTGCCCGCCGGCGATGCGTACACGATGGAGTTGCGGCGTCGCTACGACGCGCCGGTCGACGACGTGTGGAACGCCATCACCGACCCCGAGCGGCTGGGCCGTTGGCTGAAGCCGGTCACCGGAGACCTACGGCTCGGCGGGTCGTTCGAGTTGGACGGCGGTGAGCACGGGGAGATCCTCCGGTGCGAGCCGCCGCATCTGCTGCGGGTGTCCTGGCTGTTCGGGCCGGACGCCGACGAGTGGCCGGGCACGAGCGAGGTCGAGGTGCGCCTGTCCCCGGGCCCTGCCGGGGACACCGAACTCGAACTGATCCATGCAGCGGCCGTCGGGGAGCCCATGTTCCCGACCTATGGCCCCGGTGCCGGCGGTGTGGGCTGGGACCTGCATCTCCTCGCCCTGGCCCGGTTCCTGACAGGCGGGGAGGCCCTCGATCACGAGGACTTCCCGACCTCGCCCACGGGGCGCGAGTTCCTGCGGCGCAGCGCTGCTGCATGGGGCGAAGCTCACCTGGCCGCCGGCGGGGATCCGGGGCACGTGGCGGCCGCCGTCACGGCCACCACCGCGTTCTACGCCCCCGGAGGGGACGCCTGACGGGGCACACCATCCCGATCGAGCTCGTCCCGTCGCGGGAGCCGTCGCTCGCGGACCCGGCGCACATGCCGAAGCGGCCGCAGGGCCTGGCACTGCAGCACGTGCCGGCGGACGGATCGTGAGCGTGGTGCCGATGGCACCAGATTTGCCCTGGGACGCCGACGGCGATGAGAAGGCTCCGGAGACTCCCAGGTAGCCTTCAGAAAGGCCCTCGTAGCTCAGGGGATAGAGCACCGCTCTCCTAAAGCGGGTGTCGCAGGTTCGAATCCTGCCGGGGGCGCCACAACCTGAGCAGTGATCATGCTGTCGCGAACGCAGCAGATGACTATCGCCTGCTGACCAAGCGGTCCACGATGCCGGATGCCCGGGCCACGTCGACCTCGACGGACACGCAACCTGCTGCCGACGCAGTCGCAGAGCATCGACGAGATCCACGCCGGGGCGTCCGATGACCGTCGTCGCCGGCTCGTTCGACGCCGACGAGTTCGGACCGTCGGCGCCGCGTCGCGTGCCGGTCGGACGTCCTACCGCCACAGTCCGTTCGGCGGAGCTGCGTAGCGAGTGCCCGTCCGGCGGATCCGGACGTGTAGGTCCCTCCAGTCGGTCGGGGCCCGCCATGACGGACGTCCGACCGACCGGCCGGCATCCGAACACAGGGTGGGCGCGACCACACGACATGGCGTCGCGCTGCGGTCGCCGTCGTGCCACGACCAGGGAGGCCAACGATGACCACGACCGAGCTCCGGGGCGACAGCAACGCGAAGGGAGCGGGCTCAGGCACCCGGCCGATGACCGGTTCCGAGTACCTGGAGTCCCTGCGGGACGGCCGCGAGGTGTACTTCCGCGGCGAGCGGGTCGACGACGTCACCACACACCCGGCGTTCCGCAACTCGGCGCGCTCGGTCGCCCGGCTGTACGACGCGCTGCACGACCCGAACGGGCCCAGCGAGCTGACCGCCCCCACCGACACCGGGAACGGCGGGTTCACCCACCCGTTCTTCAAGACCGCGACGAGCGCGGACGACCTGGTGGCCGGGCGGGATGCGATCGTCGCCTGGCAGCGGATGGTCTACGGCTGGATGGGGCGTACCCCGGACTACAAGGCGTCGTTCCTCGGAACGCTGGGCGCGAATTCGGACTTCTACGGTCCGTTCAAAGAGAACGCGCTGCGCTGGTACAGGGAGACCCAGGAGCGGATCCTGTACCTGAACCACGCGATCGTGCATCCGCCGATCGACCGCGACAAGCCCGCCGACCAGACCGCCGACGTGTGCGTGCACGTCGAGGAAGAGACCGACGCCGGTCTGATCGTCTCCGGCGCGAAGGTCGTCGCGACCGGCTCGGCACTGACCAACGCGAACTTCATCGCCCACTACGGGCTACCGCTGAAGAAGAAGGAGTTCGGTGTCATCTTCACGGCGCCGATGGACTCGCCGGGGATGAAGCTGTTCTGCCGCACCTCCTACGAGTGGAACGCTGCCGTCACCGGCAGCCCGTTCGACTACCCGCTCTCGAGCCGGCTCGACGAGAACGACGCGATCATGGTTCTCGACCGGGTGCTGGTGCCGTGGGAGAACGTGTTCATGTACGACGCCGACGCGGCGAACAACTTCGTCATGGCCTCGGGCTTCCTGCCACGCTTCACGTTCCACGGCTGCGCCCGGCTGGCCGTCAAGCTCGACTTCATCGCCGGGTGTGTGATGAAGGCCGTGGAGACGACCGGGACCTCGAGCTTCCGCGGGGTGCAGAAGCAGGTCGGTGAGATCCTCAACTGGCGCGACATGTTCTGGGGTCTGTCCGACGCGATGGCCAAGTCGCCGCAGGAGTGGGTGAACGGGTCGGTGCAGCCGAACCTCAACTACGGCCTCGCCTACCGGACGTTCATGGGCGTCGGATACCCGCGGATCAAGGAGATCATCCAGCAGACGCTGGGCAGCAGCTTGATCTACCTCAACTCGCACCAGAGCGACTGGAACAACCCGGACGTGCGGCCCTACCTCGACCAGTACGTTCGCGGATCGAACGGGATCGAGGCGATCGACCGGGTCAAGCTCCTCAAGCTGCTGTGGGACGCCGTGGGCACCGAGTTCGGGGGCCGGCACGAGCTCTACGAGCTCAACTACGGCGGGGACCACGAGGCGGTCCGGTTCCAGACCCTGTTCGCCTACCAGGCCTCCGGACAGGACCTCGAGCTGAAGGGCTTCGCCGAGCAGTGCATGGCCGAGTACGACGTCGACGGCTGGTCCCGGCCCGACCTCATCAACAACGACGACCTCGAGGTCGTGCGGCGGGCGACCGGGGCCCGGTGAGCATCGTGACGGCGCCGGACCACCCCGACATCCTGGCAGCGACACCGCCCCGGATGCGGCAGGCGCTCGGCAGGTTCGCCAGCGGCGTCACGATCGTGACCACGGCGGACGGCCCCGATGAGGCCTCGGTGCACGGTATGACGGCCAACGCGTTCACCTCGGTGTCGCTGGACCCGCCGCTGGTCCTGGTGTCGATCGCCAACCGGGCCCGAATGAACGCCCGCATTCTCGAGACCGGCCGCTACGGGGTCTCCGTGCTGGCCAGGGACCAGGAACCGCTGTCGCTGCACTTCGCCGGAGTACCGCAGGATCCCGGCCCGGCGCGGTTCGTGTGGCGGGGGGACGTGCCGCTTCTCGACGGCGCACTCGTCCATCTGGCCTGCACGGTGCAGGCATCGCACCCCGCGGGCGACCACACACTGCACATCGGGTACGTCGATCGGCTCTGGTACGACCACGGTCAGCCGCTGGTCTTCTACACCGGCAGCTTCCAGTGGCTCGAGACGACCCCGCAGCCGGACCCCTGGGGCTTCTGACCGTCTCCGCACTCCGGATCTGAGGCCGGGCCGCACCCGATGCGGCCCGGCCTCACCCGTCTCCGCCCCTGCGGAACGCCCCGGGAGCCCTCCCGGAGTGGGCCTTGAACGTCCGGTGGAAGTGCGAGTAGTCCTTGAACCCGCACCGCTCGGCGACCGCCTCCGTGGTCAGATCCGTGGTGCGCAGGAGCTGCCGGGCCCGCTCCATCCGGGCCTCGCGCAGCCACCCGGAAGGAGTGCTGCCACCGTCCCGGAAAAGCGTCTGGAGGTATCGGCGGGAGACCCCGAGGTCCCGACAGAGGTCGTCCATCGTGTGTTCGGCATCGTGCAGGTTGTCCCGCAACGCGTCCTTCGCCCGTTGCAGGTCGTGCCGCCGGGCCGCCTCTGCCGGGGTGACGGCGCCGCCCGGCTCGGCCGCCAGGGCCTCGGACAGCAGATTGAGCGTCGAGGCCGCCAGCGTGCCGGCCGAGCGCTGCAAGCTGTCGTCGTCGAGCACGAGCACCTGACGGATGAACGCACCCAGCACGCTCCCCATCCCGGTGTGGGTGGTCAACGTCCGCGCGGTCGCACCCGCGACCGCTCGTTCGGGCAGGCAGGCGAGCAGCTGTCGACGCGGGATGCGCACGATGACCTGCTCGAAGTCCTCCGGTAGCGCGAACAGGAACGGGCTGTCGCAGTCGACCAGGGTGAGCGCGCCGCCCTCCACGGTGCACGTACGCCCGTTCTGCTGCACCTCGGCGACGCCGCGGGTCACCATGCAGAGCAGGATCTCGGACCGGTCGTCGGACCGGATCATGGCAGGCGTACGGACGACCCGGTGCGGGGAGGACCGCATCCGGCTGAAGTCCAGCCGCCCGACCGGCACCGCGTGCAGCAGCCCGTCGAACGTGTCCCGCCGGCCGAGCACCTGCAGGTCCATCTCACAGTACTGGGAGTTGATCGCGTCGCCCCAGACGGTCGGTGCCCGCCGGGCGGAGACCCCCTCGGTCGAGACCAGGACATCCAGTTCGGATCCGGTGCGCGCAGCGCCAGGATCCGGTGCGCGTGTGGCCATGGGGAAGATCTGCTCCGATCTCCTACATTTGCAGATCACCGTACCTGCAAGCCCGAAGTCTAGGCCCTCGGGCACAGAGCGACGACGCTCACAGGGAGGACCGGATGGCAAGTCTCCAGACGATTCAGAAGATCGGCCCGATTCTGGACCTGTTCACCGTGGAGCGCCCCGAGTGGGGCGTCCGCGAGGTCGCCACGGCGGTCGGGATCCCGCGCTCGAGTGCGCACGCCGTGCTGGCGAGCCTGGTCCAGACCGGGCTCCTGCACTGCCGCGCCCGCGGTCGCTACCGCATCGGCTGGAGGGTCGTCGAACTCGCCGAGGCCCTACGGGGCTCGGTCGACGTCCGGTCCTGCGCGGCACCGCACCTCGAGCGCCTCGTGGACCGGTTCGGGGAGACCACGCACCTGGCGGTGCTCGAACGCGGTCAGGTCCTCTACCTCGACAAGGTGCCCGGCACCCACAACATCTCCGTCCAGGGCGCCCAGGTCGGATCCCGCCGACACGCACATTGCACCGCGGTCGGCAAGGCCCTGCTCGCTCGGCTCTCCGACCAGGAGCTGAGCCGGATCGTCGACCAGGAGCCGCTGCGCCGCTTCACCCCGTCCACGGTCACCGATCCGAGCCGGCTCCGCACCGAGCTCGACCGGTGCCGCTCCACCGGATACGCCATGGATCTGGGTGAGTCGGTACACGAGGTGCACTGCGTGGCCGCACCGATCCGGGACGATCTGGGCTCGGTGGTCGCCGCGGTGAGCATGAGCGTCCCGTCCTCGCGGTTCCGCCTGCGCCGGGACGAGATGGCCCGAGCCGTGCTGGACACGACACGGGCGGTCTCCCGGAGCCTGGTGGACGTCGCCGCCGACACCGCGCCGTCGCGATCGCTGCAAGAGGCCACCGACGCCTACGGCAGTGCGTCATGACCGTCCTCGCCCGGCCGCGCACCGCCCGGGCCGGCCCACCACCGCTCTGCGAACCCGACGGCCTACCGGTCGCTCTCCGCGGCGGAGTCGCGACGATCGGGGTCTTCGACGGGGTGCACCGCGGCCACGCGCGCCTGATCGGTTCGGCCGTCGCACTCGGCCGATCGCTCAGGATGCCGACACTGCTGGTCACCTTCGATCCGCATCCCGCCGCCGTACTCGGCCTGCGCAAGGACACCGGGGCACTCAGCACACCCCGTCGCCGGGCCGAGCTCGCCGGCGCGCTCGGCGTCGATGCTGTCGTCGTCCTGACGTTCGACGACGTGCTCGCCGCCCGCTCCCCCACCGACTTCGCCAGGTCGGTGCTGCGGGACCGGCTCGGCACCCGGGAGATCGTGGTCGGCACGAACTTCACCTTCGGCCGTCGTGGTGCGGGCACGGTGACGACGCTCGGCGATCTCGGCGCCCGGTGCGGGTTCGGCGTGCACCCGGTGGGCCTGCACCCGGTTGCCACCGATGACACGGTCTGCTCGTCGTCCTACGTACGCCGGTGTGTCCGCCACGGCGACCTCGCGGCGGCCGCCCGGGCACTGGGGCGCCCGCACCGGGTCGACGGCGTGCTCGTCGACGGTGTGGTGCACACGCGACGCGCACCCGCCCTGCCTCCGTCCGGACAGTGGGCTGCACTCGCCGACGGCCGGCCGGTGACGGCCGAGGTCGACGGCGAGGTACTCCGGCTCCCCGGGCACGCGGCCGGATCCGTCGCGGTCGACCTACTGCCCTGACAGCCGAGGGGCCCAACGAACGTCGGCCCCGCCCGGGCGAGCCGGGCGGGGCCGGAGTGCACGCCCCGTCAGGCGCTGAGGACGATCGACCCCAGCGAGGTGAAGTGCGCGGCGATGCGCGCCCCCGGCTCGACCGGCACGGCGTTGGTCATCCCACCGGTGAGCACGAGCCAGCCGGGCTCGATCGCGTGGCCGCGCCGGGCCAGCTGGTTCGCGGCGAACGCCAGCGCCTGCGCCGGATGCCCCAGCACCGACGCACCTGCCGCGCTGTCGACGACCGCGCCGTCGACCTCGAGCAGACACCCCTCCAACGCGAGGTCCAGGCCTTCGGTGGAGCGGACCACCGGACCGGTCGCGAACACCCCCGACGAGTTGTTGTCGGCGATGGCGTCCGGGAGGGTGAACCCGTACCCGGCGAACCGGCTGTCGATGATCTCCAGTCCGGCGACGACGGAGCCCACCGCCGCCAGTGCCGAGGCCGCGGTGACCCCAGGACCGCGCAGCCGGTCCCGCATCACGAACACGATCTCGGGCTCGGCCCGCGGGTGGATCATCGAGTCGTGCGGGATCGGGCGGTCGCCGTCGAGTTCCATCGCGTCGGTGAGCCAGGCGACCGAGGGCTCGGTGCCCTTCATCTGTTGCTGCTTCGCCTTCGAGGTGAGGCCCAGCTTGATCCCCACCGTGGTCTCGCCCTGCTCGTGCCGGCGTCGCAGGGCGAGGTCCTGCGCCCGGTAGGCGCGCTCGACGTCGAGGTCGGGCCACTCCTCGGCGAGCGAGGTTCGGGCGGTGCGCGACCGCTCCGCCTCGAGCAGGGTGTCGGCGACCCGGCCGATGTCCCATGCTGTGTCCATCAGGACTCCTCCCGGCCGAGCACGGCGGTGACGGTGCCGATCCCGGCGATCGTGGTCGAGAACGTGTCGCCGGGGGCCATCGGCTGAGCGGCCGTCATCGACCCCGGCAGGACGACGTGTCCGGACTCCAGTTCGATCCCGAGTGGACCGACCGTGTTGGCGAGCCAGACCAGGCTGTTGATCGGTGACCCGAGCACGGCGCCACCGGCACCGGTGCCCGCAACCCGGCCGCCGTGGTACAGGACGCATCCCGTCAGTCGCAGGTCGACCGCGTGCGGCGAGACCGGCGTCGAGCCGAGGACGACGCCGCCGGACGAGGCGTTGTCCGCGATCGTGTCGACGATCGAGATCTTCCAGTCCCGCACCCGCGAGTCGACAATCTCCAGCGCCGGAAGCACGAAGTCCACGGCGGCGATCGCCTCGGCGACAGTGACACCGGGCCCGCGCAGCGGCCGCTTCAGTACGAACGCGATCTCCGGCTCGATCCGCGGCTGCAGGAATGTGCCCGCTGGGATCGGCTCGTGATCGAGGAAGAACATGCTCTCCGTGAGGTGACCGTAGTCGGGCTGGTCCACCCCGGCCTGGCGCTGCATCGCGGCGGAGGCCAGGCCGACCTTGTGACCCCGGATCCGGTCCCCGCCCGCCACCCAGTCGGCGACCTGGGCCTGCTGGATGCGGTAGGCGTCGTCGATCGTGGCGCCGGGGAACTCCTCGATGATCGGAGCGACCGGCTTCCCGGTCGCATACGCCGACAGCAGGTGGCGGGCGGCTTCGGTGTGCAGTGCGGACTCGACACTGGTCATCGGGTGCGCTCCCTCGTGAGCTGGGCGGGGTTCGTGCGGGGAGGGCTCAGGCGGGAAGGACGGCGAGGAACTCGCACTGGACCTCCATCCCGGCAGGCAGGGTCACGAGCTGGGTGTGCCGCGCCGGGCGGCTCTCCGGGTCCGGGAAGTGCTCGGTCCAGACGCGATCGATCGCGTCCCTGGTCGCGGGTCCGGTCGTGAAGAACGTGATGCGCAGGACGTCCGCCCAGCCCGCATCGGCCGCGGCGAGGATCAGCCCGGCCCGCCGGAAGACGTTGGCTACCTGCTCCCCCGCGTCGGCGGGGACCTCCCGGGTACCGACGTCGTATGGCGCGACGACACTCGAGGCCAGCAGCGGACCGATCCGGCTCGCCGCCGGGATCGGGGTGGCGTGCCCGCACCCCGGCGCGTCGACCGACTCCCGGCTCATCGCATTCCCTCGCTGGCGCTCGGTCGACGCTTCGCGGAGCGCTGTGTCGATGATTCGCTCGCATGCTCGCTCATCCGCGCAGCCTCAGTGTGACAGCGCGGGGGTCGGTGAAGAACTCCCGCGAGTACTGCCCGCCCTCCCTGCCGACCCCGCTGATGCCTTCCCCGCCGAAGGGCAGCCGCAGGTCACGCTCGAAGAAGCAGTTGATCCAGACCATCCCGGTCCGCCACTGCGCAGCCAACCGGTGCGCGCGGTCCAGGTTCTGCGTGCAGAGGATCCCGGCGAGGCCGTAATCGCTGTCGTTGGCGATCCGCAGCGCCTCGTCCTCGGTGTCGAACGGGATGACCGTCTGCACCGGACCGAAGATCTCCTCGCGCGCGGTGCGCGCAATGTTGGTGAGACCGGTGATCACCGTGGGTGGGTAGTAGAAGCCATTGGCGAGCCCGTCGTCGGTCAGCCGAGCACCGCCGGTGACGACCTCACCGCCCTCCGACTGTGCGAGTTCGACGTAGCCGTGGACCTTGTCCAGTGCCGGCTCCTCGATCAACGGACCCATGAACGTTCCGGCCTGTTTCGGGTCGCCGACGACGAGCTTCTGCGCCTTCTCGGTGAACCGGGCGAGGAACTCGTCGTAGATGCCGCGCTGGACCAGCAGCCGGGTCCCGGCCAGGCAGACCTGGCCGCTGCCCGCGAAGACGCCCTTGATCGCGACGTCGGTCGCGACGTCGAGGTCGGCGTCGTCGAACACGATGTTGGCCGACTTGCCGCCCAACTCGAGCGAGATCGGGGTGAGGTTCTGTGCGGCGGCGCCGGCGACCTTCTTTCCGGTCGCCGTGGAGCCGGTGAAGGTGATCCGGTCGACGCGCGGGTCGCTGGTCAGCGGGCCCGCCACCTCGTCCCCGCCGAAGCCCTGGACCACATTGAGAACGCCTTCGGGCAGACCGGCCTCGAGCGCCAGCTCGGCGAAGCGGGCGGCGGTGAGCGGGGTCTGCGGAGCCGGCTTGAGGATGACCGTGTTACCGAACGCCAGCGCTGGGGCGAACTTCCAGGACGCCAGCATCAGCGGCGCGTTCCACGGGCTGATCGCCGACACCACGCCGGCCGGCGGATGCAGCACGTAGGACAGCAGCGCGCCGTCAGGGTAGGCGTCGTTCGCCGCCATGGCGGCGTAGTCGCCGAAGAAGCGCAGGTTCTGCGCCGCCCGGGGGATCTCCGCGTGTTGCATGTGCCCGAGCACCTTGCCGGCGTCGCGGGTCTCGAGCAGGGCCAGCTCGTCGCGGTGCGCGTCGATCGCGTCGGCCACCGCGTGTAGCACGCGCTGCCGTTCCTTCGGTGTCATCGACGGCCACGGGCCCTCGTCGAAGGCGGTGCGCGCGGCGGTGATCGCCCGCTCGCCGTCGGCGGCGCCGCCGCGCGCGACGGTGCCCAGCAACGAACCGTCGTGCGGATCGCGGGTCTCGAAGACCGCCCCGTCCGCGGAGTCCGTCCAGTCGGCACCGATGAGGTGCCGAACCTGCTGTGGCGCTGTACTCATCGGGTCGCCTCCGCCTTCTCGCCGCGACCCGCGAGCTCCGCCGCCACGTCGATGATCATGTCTTCCTGTCCACCGATGACACCGCGCCGCCCGAGCTCGACGAGGATGTCGCGCTCCGCGACCCCGTACTTGCGTGCGGCCCGCTTGGTCGGGTGGAAGAACGTCGAGTACACCCCGGCGTAGCCGAGGATCAGCGCGGTCTCGTCGATGATCTGTGGCTCGCTCATCAGCGGGGCGACGACGCGCTCCGCGGTGTCGACGAGTCCGAACAGGTCGACGCCGGTGCCCCAGCCCGCCCGGTCGAACGCGGCCGCGAGGACCTCGGTCTGCGCGTTGCCCGCGCTGGCGCCGAGCCCGCGCAGCGAGCCGTCGATGTAGGTGGCGCCCTGCTCGGCCGCGGTCAGCGCGTTGGCGACACCGACGCCGAGGTTGTTGTGGGCGTGGAAGCCGATGTCGGCCGAGATCGCCTCGCGCAGCGCCGCGACCCGGGCGCCGGCGTGCGCCGGGACCATCGCGCCGGCCGAGTCGACCACGTAGACGACTTGGGCGCCGTAGGACTCCAGCTTGCGGGCCTGCTCGGCCAGTGCCGCCGGCTCCAGCTTGTGGCTCATCATGAGGAAGCACATGACCCGCATGCCCTGCTCGCGGGCCCACACGACTGGCTGCTCCGCGCAGTCGGCCTCGGTGCAGTGCACGGCGACCCGCACGGTGCGGGCACCGGCCTCGATCGCACCGCCCAGCTCGGCGAGTGTCGCGATGCCGGGCACGTACAGCACGGCGATATCAGCTTGCCCGGTGGCCTCGACCGCGGCTCGCACGTACTCCGGGTCGGTCGCGGCGGCGAAGCCGTACTGGATCGACGAGGCTCCCAGGCCGATCCCGTGGGCGACCTCGATCGTCGAGACCCCCGCCTTGTCGAGTCCGGACGAGATCTCGGCGACCTGTGCGGGCGTGAACTTGTGGGACACGCTGCTCATGCCGTCACGGAGGCTGGTGTCGACCAAGGTCACCGACCTGCGCGCGGTGGCGTCGTTCGTACTCATGCCGGGACTCCGTCCGTGAGAGCCTTCGTCGCGACCGCTTCGGCGACCTGGACGGCGGCGGCGGTGATGATGTCGAGGTTGCCCGCGTAGCGCGGCAGGAAGTCACCCGCGCCCTCGACCTCGAGCATGACGGTGACCCGGTCGCCGTCGACGTCGACCAGGCGAAGCCGGTACCCCGGCACGTACTCCTGGACCTTCGCCACGATGTCCCGGACCGCTTGCTCGATCCGCGTGTCGTCCGGCTCCCGGACGATCGCGTACACGGTGTCTCGCATGATCATCGGCGGCTCCGCCGGATTGATCACCGAGATCGCCTTGGCCTGGTCGGCACCGGCGACCTGCGCGAGTGCGCGACCGGTTTTCTCGCTGAACTCCGACAGGTTCTGTCGCGTCCCGGGGCCGGCGCTCGCGCTGGCGATCGCAGCGACGATCTCCCCGTAGGAGGCGTCGGCGACCTGGTTGATCGCCCACAGCACCGGGATGGTGGCCTGCCCGGCACAGCTGACCATGTTCATGTTCACTGCGCCGGTCGTGTTCCCGGAGCCGACGTGCTCGTCGAGGTTGACCGCCGGCACGACGTACGGCCCGACCGAGGCCGGGGTGAGGTCGATCGCGCGGATGCCGGCCTCGGCGTACCGGGGCGCGGCAGCGGCGTGCACCTTCGCCGAGGTCGCCTCGAACACGATGTGCGGCAGCTCGGGCCGGGACAGCAGCCAGTCGACACCCTCGGCGGAGGTCTCGAGCCCCATCTCCGCCGCCCGCTGCAGCCCCTCGCTCGCCGGGTCGATACCGATCATGTAGCGCGGCTCGACGAGCTCCGATCGGCGGAGCTTGTAGAGCAGGTCGGTTCCGATGTTGCCGGATCCGACGATCGCTGCGTGCAGTCGCGCAGTCATCGTTACCACTTCCGTTCGAGCGGGTAGTCGGCTGCCGAAGCTAGGTGCGGAGCGAGCGACGACGACCGGTCTCCCGGATCGCGGAACGGCGCCGCCCTGTGTGCCGCCGGTGTCCGGATATCGGCGACGAGTTCACCGGCACCGCCCGATGCGCGAAACGCTCGGCCACGGCCGGCACCCGACCGCGAGGAGACCTCCGTGCCCGTTCTGACCTTCCATCTCGGCGAGGGACAGCACGCCCGAGACGACGTCCGTGCGTTGGTGGCAGCCGCCGGTCGCATCTACGCCGATGTCCTGGGCGCACCGGTCGAGCGGGTGCGGGTCTCCGTCCGTACCCACGACCCCGCGCTGAGCTGGGTCGCCGGCGCCTTCGCAGACGACCCGACCACGCCTGTGGCGCCGATCTTCGAGTTCGTCGTCCTCGCCGGGCGCCCGCCGGAGCACCGGACGCGGTTGCTGGCAGCCTTCACCGATCTCGTGGTTGAGCACCTCGGCGTCGAGCGGGCCGTCGTCCGCGGGCGCGCGACCGAGCTTGACCCAACGGACTGGGCGATCGGGGGCGTCCCGGCCGCCGAGGTCCGCTCGGCGGAGATCGCGGCACGCGGCGGTGCGCGGTGACCGCGAACGGGGCCGGGACCGCTGTCGTCGTCGGTGCGACAGGCGCGGTCGGCGGCGCGATCCGGCAACGCCTCCGCCGCGAAGGCCTCACCGTGGTCGCGGTGGCTCGCGACGCCGCGGCGCTGACCGAGCTCACCGACGCCGATCCCGGTGTCGTGGCCTGCCCTGCCGACATCGGCTCGGACGACGCCGGTTCCACCATCGCAGCCACCTGTGCCGAGGTGGGCGGGCCGGTCCGGATGATCGTCCAGGCCACCGGGCTGCCCCCGACCGGGCCGCTGGACCGGATCGTGCCGGAGGACCTCGGCGTCGTCGTCGCGCTGAAGCTGGGCGGTCTGCTGCGCGCGGTGCGGGCGGTCGAGGACCGGCTGGCACCCGGCAGCCGGATCGTCGCGATCGGCGGCCACTTCGGCTCCGAGCCGGTGCCTCGGACCTGTGGTGCCGGGGTCACCAACGCGGCGCTCGCCAACCTCGTCCGGCAGCTGGCGGACCACTACGGGCCGCGCGGCGTGACCGCACACCTGGTCGCGCCGGGACCGCTGGACACCGCGCGGCTGCACGGCATCGCGGCGGCGACGGCCGCGGATCGGGGCGTCGATACCGAGACCGTGCTCGACGGGTTCCGGAGCCACTCGCCGCTGAACCGGCTCACCACCGTCGGGCAGGTCGCGTGGGCTGTTGCGCTGCTGCTCGCCCCCGAGGCCGACGCGCTGCTCGGGTCGACCGTCGCGCTCGACAGCGGTGCACGTCGGGGCCTGTTCTGATGCCCTCCGGCATCCCTGAGTGCCGAACGCCCGCGACACCGGGCCACCGCCCGTTCGGGGTGCCCGGACACGCGTGGTCCGTCCCACAACGCGGTGCGATGGTCGTCGCGACGCGGGCACCGACGGCGGACCTCCCCCGGACCCCGGGAGCAGTGACCCCAACCGGTCGTCCGGCACATCCCTCTCCGGCCCGGCCCTACCGCACACACCCTCCGAGGAGCCCACGATGAGTGACAGCACTCCCCGCCACGAGGTCGCGCACCTCGCCCGGACCGAGCTGTACACCCCCGACCCCGACGGAACGCTGTGGTTCTTCACCCAGCTCCTGGGCATGTACGAGACCCACCGCGCGGGCCAGTCGGTCTACCTGCGGGCCTACGAGGACCCGTACCAGTGGAGCATCAAGATCACCGAGGCGCCGCACGCCGGCCTCTGCCGCGCCGGGCTGCGCACGACGTCGCCGGAAGCGCTCGAGCGCCGCGCGAAGGCGCTGAAGGACGACAACGTCGATGTCCGCTGGACCGAGGACGAATTCGGCTACGGCAAGACGCTGCAGTTCCAGACGCCGGACGGGCACCATTTCTCCCTGCTGTGGGAGGCCGAGAAGTACCAGGCCCCGCCGGAGCTGCAGAGCAAGATCCTCACCCGGCCGTCGAAGCGTCCGCTCCGAGGCCTTCCGGTGAAGCGCATCGACCACATCAACCTGATGGCCAGCGACGTGACCCCGGTCAAGGAGTCCTTCGAGCGGCACCTGGGCTTCACCACGACCGAGCGGGTGGTCGACGGGCAGGTCGAGATCGGTGCCTGGATGAGCTCCAACATCCTCGGCCACGAGGTCGCCTGCATGCGCGACATGTTGGGCGAGCGCGGACGCTTCCACCACGTCGCCATGTACTACGGCATCCCGCAGCACAACATCGACGCGGCCGAGATGTTCCGTGAATACGACATCGAGATCGAGACCGGCCCGGACAAGCACGGCATCACCCAGGGCTCGTTCCTCTACGTCTTCGAACCCGGCGGCAACCGGATCGAGCTGTTCGGCGACACCGGATACCTGCACCTCGACCCCGACGCCGGCACCCGCACCTGGCAGATGTCCGACATCGACACCGGCCTGGCCATCGGCGGCGCCAAGCTGCCGTTCGAGACGTACTTCACCTACGGCACGCCGAGCAGGCTCACGCTGGCCGACCACATCGCGCAGTTCGCCGGTGGGCCGGAGCCGACACCGCAGGCGGTCACTGCCGCCGAGAACATCCCGGACGCGATCGGGAGTTCGGAGCACGCCAGCGGCGTGCCCGCACACTGACGCTCCCGGATGGTCGGGCCGCCCGCTCGGTGACGGCCACCGGATCGGAACGCTGCTTCCGCAGCCTCGACATCTCGGCCACCGGCGCTACGCTGGACCTCCGTTGGCCCGAGGAGGTGTCGATGGGGCAGGTTGCGTCACGGACCGGTTCGGTGGCCGTCACCAGTACCACCGTCGACGATGCCCTCCGTGTGGGAACCGACGTCTACCATCCGCACCGCCTCCGTCTGCTGGACGAATCCCGCCCGTTCGACATGCGTCTGCGAGCCGTCACCTACGGCCCGGTCACTGTGGGCAAGTTGTCCTACGCGGGACCTGTCCGGATCGAAACGGACGACATGGAGGTGGCCTACGAGGCCAACGTGCCGCTCGCCGGGGAGCTGGGCTGCGAAGCCGGCACGGAGAGATTCGTGGCGTCCCCTGACCGGGCAGTGCTGTTCGGTCCGGACGGCCCCACGTCGATGACCGGCTTCGGCCGAGGACGGCCGATCCTCGGGGTGCGGCTCGACCGCGTCGCCGTCGAGCACACGTTGGCCGATCTCGCTGGGGCGTCGGAGCCGCTTCGAGCGGCTCCGCTGGTCGACCTCACCACCGGTCGGGGCAGGGAGTGGTGGCTGGTTCTCCGCTCACTGCTCGACCTGTTGTCCGGCTTCGACGACCGCAGCTCCCTCGTACACAACGAGCTCGTCATGCGCCCACTCACCCAGAGCCTGCTGACCGGCATGCTCCTGGCCGCCGACCATCCGCTGCTGCCACGACTACTGGAGCCGGCCGAGGTGCACCTGCCCGGGACCGTCCGCCGCGCGCAGGACATCATGCACGACCGCGCCGCAGAACCGCTGTCGGTGCCCGATGTCGCCCGGGCGACCGGGCTGAGCACGCGTGGGTTGCAGGCCGCGTTCCGTCAGCACCTGGGCCTGACGCCGATCGAGTATCTGCGCCGGGTCCGCCTGGAACGGGCTCACGCAGACCTGATCACCGCGGACCCCGCTGTCGCCACCGTCGCCCAGGTTGCGCATCGCTGGGGTTTCACGCACGTCGGTCGCTTCGCCGCGCACTACCGGGCCCGGTACGGCACGTCCCCGTCAGTGGCCCTGCGGTCGGGGAGCTGACCCCGGCGTCGCGGCTTCGCATTCGGGACCACCTGCCTGCGTTCTCCGGCTCGGAACGTTGTGACTGTCGCCATACCGTGGTGCACAGGGCGGAGCACCGGTGACGGGCGCTTCGCCCGGTGCGGGCCGGCACACCGATGCCGGCCGCGGCGAGAAGTCGAAAGGCGGATCCGGATGCTGCAGACCGTCCAGAAGATCGGGCCCGTGCTCGATCTGTTCACGATCGAGCGGCCCGAGTGGGGCGTCTCGGAGGTGGCCGAGTCGATCGGCGTTCCCCGATCGAGCGCTCACGCACTCCTGTCCAGCCTGGTCGAGGTCGGCCTGCTGCACTGCCGTTCCCGGGGCCGATACCGGATCGGGTGGCGCATCGTCGAGCTCGGTGAGACGCTGCGCGGCTCGTACGATCTCCGGGCAGCGGCGGCTCCGGTACTGCAGGACATGGTCGAGCGCTACGGGGAGACGACCCACCTCGCGGTGATGGAACGCAACCGTGTCCTCTACGTCGACAAGGTCATCGGGACGCACGTGATCAACGTGCTCGGGGCGCGGGTCGGAGCCAGCCTGGACCCGCACTGCAACGCCGTCGGCAAGGTCCTCCTCGCTCATCGAACCCCGGCGGAGATCGAACGCTTCGTCGACACACCGCTGCGCAGACTCACCCCCTCGACCATCACCGAGCCGCGCGCGCTGGCGAAGGAGCTGGAAACCGTCCGGCGGGCCGGTTGCGCATTCGACCGTGGCGAGGCCGTCCTCGAGGTCCACTGCGTCGCCGCGCCCGTGCGGGACGACTTGGGCGCGGTCGTCGGCGCGATCAGCATGACCGTACCGGCGGGTCGGTTCGCGCCTGCACAGAGCGAGTACAAGCGAGCGGTGGTCACTGGGGCGTCGGAGATCTCGCGACGCATCGCGACAGCGGCCGAACCCCCGCGACTGGCCGTGGTCCGCGACGACCCCTGCGACCGGCTCGCCGCGACCTCCTGATCACCTCCGGCACTCCGTGGCGTTCGGCCAACCGGAACGTCGCGTAGTGACTCGGCGGCTCGGGACAGAAGTTCCGAAGCAGCCTTGCTCATTCGCGGCCTCGGCACGTACCTGCTCATGAGACGTCGTCCGACGTCCCATGAGCAGTGCGTCAGGAGTGAACCAGTGACCACAGTCGACGACGAGACCGCCTTCCAGCCGATCTGTTCCGAACCTCCGCGGATCGCGGACCGGCTCCACCACGACCTGATCGTCCCCGACGAGGTTCGGGACGTCCGGCGCCGTGTGCGGGACACCGCCGGCCGCGTCGTCGCCCCGGTCGCCCACCGGATTGCCAACGGTGACGAGCGGATCGACGGCTTTCCGCGAGATGTGTTCGAGTCCCTCGCCACCGACGGCCTGTACCGGATCCCCTTCGGTACCGACGTCGGAGGCGAGGGCCTCGCCCATCCCGCGGCCGCGACCGCGGTCGCCGTCGAGGAACTCGCCTACTACTCCAACAGCGTGGCGGCGATCTTCGACGTGCACTGCATCCTCGCCGGCAACGCGCTCGCCCAGGGCAGCTCGGCGCAGCGGGACCAGTGGCTGCGTCCCCTCGTGACCGGCGAGCTCATCGGCTCCTTCGCCACCAGTGAGCCCGGAGCCTCGAGCGACCTGTCACCGGAGGCCGTCCGTACCACCGCGGTTCCGGACGACGACGGATGGGTTCTCGACGGCCGAAAGCGCTGGATCACGAACTCGGTCGTGGCCGGAGTCGTGATCGTGCTGGCCCGGACCGCGGCCGGACTGACCACCTTCATCGTTCCCACGGACGCGCAGGGAGTCACGATCGGGACGCCCGACCGCAAACTCGGCAACCGCGGCCAGATCACCGCAGACGTCATCCTCGACCGCGTCCGGCTCGGGCCGGAAGCCGTGCTCGGCACCGAAGGCGGTGGTCTCAAGATCGCGCTGCAGACCCTCACGTACGGCCGGATCGGTATCGCCGCCGCCGGGGTCGGTCTGGCCCAAGCAGCGTTCGACCAGATGGCCGCACACCTGGGGACGCGCGAAGCGTTCGGCGGCCCGCTCGCCGCCAAGCAGCATTGGCAGTTCCTGATGGCCGATCGGGCCACGGAATTGGAGGTCGCGCGCGACCTGTACCTGAAGGCCGCCCTGCGCCTGGACTCCGGCATCCCGTTCCCGGAACCGGAGGCAGCAATGGCGAAACTCTTCGGAACCCGCCTGTCCGCGGACATCGCCCGCGATGCCGTCCAGGCGTTCGGCGGTCTCGGCTTCACGTCCCGGCGCGGCGCCGACGACGCCCCGGGGCCGGTGGAGGCCATCTACCGGGACTCCAAGATCGGCGAGATCTACGAGGGCGCCAACGAGGTCCAGAAGTGGGTCATCGCGCGCCAGATCTTCGGACGCGAGATCACCGGTTGAGCTGCCCCCTCCGGCGGGCGGTGTCGGAAAGCCCGTACACGACCCAGATCGCGGGCTGTCCGGTTCACCATTCCCGACTCTCGATTGTGACCGGCGTCGCGTACTCGGACCCTGGTCATGACCACGACACGAAGGCGCAGCCGTCCCGGTTGGGCCGGTCTCCCGCACAGGTCGGGTCACCACCGAGCGGAACCACGCGGCGGTGGCCCCTCGGACTGACGATCCAGGAGGACTGCACCAGATGAGCACTCTCGAGGAACGCCCGGTCGGCGAGATCGGGGAGAACTTCGACCCGCTGAACCCGCACACCGCGCTCGAGTACTACACCCGGGCCCGTAGCGAGCAACCCGTGTTCTACAACCCGCGGCTGAACGTATGGGTCGTGACCAGGTACGACGACATCAACGAGATCGAGCGCCTGGTCGGTACGCAGAAATTCACGGCGAAGGGCGCACTGAACCTGGTGAAGATGCCGTGCCCGGAAGCACTGGACGTCATCGTGAACGCCGGCATCAAGGTCGACAACTCGATCGTCGACGAGGACCCGCCCGAACACACGGTCAAGCGCAAGATCCTTCGTGAGTACCTGCACGAGGACACGATCAATCGTTTCGAGCCGCAGATCCGGGATCTCGTCAACCGCAAGCTCGACAGCTTGGTCACACGTGGCGAATGTGACCTGGTCACCGACTACGTGTTCGAGATCCCGGCGTGGGTCATCTTCCAGCTGATGAACGTCCCCGAGTCCGACATGGAGCGTATTCGCGAGTACGCCAAGGGCAACGGGAAGTTCGGCTTCGGCATCCCCACCGACGAGGAGCAGGTCGAGGACGCCAAGGGCATTGCGAAGTACTGGGAGTACGCCCAGTCCCATGTCGACAACCTGATCGCCAACCCCGGCGACGACATCATGAGTCACTACATCCGGCGCCTGCAGGAAGAGGACGCGAGCCTCTACGACATCCAGGATGCCTACACGGTCATGCTCCAACTTCTGTTCGCCGGGCACGAGACCACGACGAACACTTCAGGAAACGCCTTCCGACACCTGCTGGAGAACCGCGACCAGTGGGAGATGATCTGCAATGACCCCTCCCTGATCCCGCAGGCGATCGACGAGGTCCTCCGCTACGCGACGCCGGTCCCGCACTGGCGGCGCACGACGACCGAAGAGGTGACGATCCAGGGGGTCACGATTCCGGCCGGCGAGACAGTGATGATCGCGTTGCACTCGGCGAACCACGACGAGGACGTGTTCGACGACCCGAACAAGCTCGACATCTGCCGCAAGAACGCCCGGCACCACCTGGCTTTCGGCAAGGGCCGGCACCGTTGCCTCGGCGAGGCACTCGCACGGCTGGAGGTTCGTGTGATTCTCGAAGAGCTCGTCCATCGCCTCCCCCACATCCAGCTCGTCGAGGGCCAGCCCTGGATCTACGGGGAGAACATCTCCCACCGCGGCGTCGAGAACGTCAAGGTCACCTGGGACCCCGCCGCGAACCCCGTCCCCGCCGACCGTCCCTGACGCCCACCGGCAACCAGTCCCACCACGCGACGAGGAGTCATGCCATGAAGGTGCTGCTCGACTACGACCTGTGTGAGGGTCACGGCGAGTGCGTCATTGCCGCGCCGGAGGTCTTCGACCTCGACGATGCCGGTGAGAAGGTCGTCCTGCTCCAGGAGGAACCGGACGAGGAACTGCGGGAGAAGGTCGTGGAGGCAGTGAAGATCTGCCCGATCGTTGCCCTGCAGCTGGAGGGCTAGAAACCATGCGACGCATCGTGGTCGTCGGTGCGGGCCTGGCCGGCCTCCGCGCCGCCCAGGAGCTGCGGTCGAGAGGGTTCGACGGTGATCTGAGGATCGTCGGCGACGAGCCGCACATGCCCTATAACCGTCCACCGCTGTCCAAGCAGGTGCTGGCCGGGGACATGGAGCCGGAGAACTGCGCGTTCCCGCTCGACGACCTCGATGCGCGCTGGATGCTCGGTACCCCGGCTGCCGGCCTGAACGTCGGCGGCCGGGTCCTCCGGCTGGCAGACGGGTATGATCTCCCTTACGACGGGCTCGTGATCGCCACCGGACGACGCGCCCGGGAGTGGCCAGACCGTCCGGACCTCTCCGGATTCCACGTGCTCCGGGGGCTCGACGACGTGATCGCCCTGCGGGCGGCGGTCGTGGACCGCCCACGGGTCGCCATCGTCGGGGCCGGCTTCGTGGGCTGTGAGGTCGCTGCCACATTGCGCACACGCGGCATCGACGACATCGATCTGATCGACGTCGCACCGCATCCGATGCCGGCGCTCGGACACACGATCGGAGAGCGCGCGACGCGGCTGCACGCGGCACGAGGGATCAGGCTGCACATGAACACGTCCGTCGAACGGTTCGAGGGCACCGAGCGGGTCACAGCGGTGCACCTCGACGAGGGCACCCGGATACCGGCCGATCTCGTCCTCATCGCCCTGGGATCGGCACCGAACACGGAATGGCTGAGCGGCTCCGGACTCGAACTGTGCGAGGGCAACGTGCTGTGCGATGCGAGGTGCTTCGCCCTCGGGCACAGCGACATCGTCGCAGCCGGTGATGTCGCCACGTGGCCCCATCCGCGCGTCGATGGGGCCCCTGTGCGCGTCGAGCACTGGACCAACGCCAGCGACATGGCCCGGCGCGCGGCGCAGAACCTGCTCGCCCCCGCCTCCGCCGAGGAGTACGCCCCCGTACCCACCTTCTGGTCCGACCAGTACGACGCCGCGATCAAGGCTGTCGGTCTGTGGGGGCGATCGGAAGAGGTCCGGATCCTCGAAGAGGATCTGGAGACCGGACATCTCATCGCCGAGGGGCACTGCTCCGACGGCCTGATCGGAGCGCTCGTGATCAACCGGAACAAGGAGTTCATCAAGTACCGGCGTCACCTCGGCGAGCGGTACGGTCCGGTGACGTGCTGAGGACCGCCCGCCCTACGGTGCCAAGCGGCGCTCCAGCACCCGGTCGAGCACGAGCCCGGCGTGGGTCCAGAGCAGTCCCCCACCGGCCTCGGCGATCACCTCCCGCCGCGCCCCCGGGATGCGCGCGGCCAGGATCGCGCCGTGGTCCGGCGAGTGCCCCGCATCCTCGGCTCCGAACAGAACGGTCACACCGCACCGCACGGCGCTCAGGTCCAGTCCCCACGGCCGCATCGCCAGAAGGGTGTCCTGGACGTAGGCCGCCCCGTTGTTCGCGAACCCCTCCCGCAGCGCGTCGCGGTAGGTGGCCAGGAATTCCGCCGAGGTGTAGAGGTCGCGGTCCCGCTCGCCGGCGCCGGCGAGCACCATCTGTTCCATGGCCTCGGGGGTGAACGACCCGAGCACCGCGCGGGCCTGCTCGGGCGCGTGCAGCGCCAGGTCGGCCAGGGCCCCGGCCTCGCGCGGCAGCAGCGGACGGATGCCGGGGTGGGCGACCTCGTCCGCCGGTGAGACGAGGGTGAGACTCGAGACCCAGCCGTCCAGAGCCGCCGCCAGGCCGAACACCGCCCCTTGCGAGTTCGCGACGACCGGCACCGCATCCATCCCGGCACCGAGCACCCCGCAGACGACATCGCGGTAGTCGGCTGCCGTGGACCCGACGGTGCGCTCCGGATCGAACGACGACCCGCCCATGCCCGGGCGGTCCATGGTCAACAGCCGCACCCCCGTCGCTGCGAGGTGCTCCCGGCCGAAGCTCATGCTCCTGCCGGTCGCGGCCCCGGCGACGAAGAGCACCGGCGTCCCGTCGACCGGGCCGAAGCTCGCCCCGGTCAGCACCCGCCCCGTCCGGGACCGGACGCGCAGCTCCTGCCCTCCCCCGGCGACCATTCCCGGACGGTAGCCACCCGCCGGCCGGTTCTCGATCGGGTTCTCGACCAAGTTCTCGTCGACGGGCCCGACGGGCGGGACGGGCGGGTCGTGCCCCGGGCTCACCAGTACCGGCCGGTGCGCAGCGCCTCGGCGACCGCCCCGGCGCCGTCCTCGCCGGCCAGCCGCTCGGCGAGCCGGCCTGCCTGCTGCCGGGGGCCCGGCCGCTGCACCGCATCGCCGACGGCGCCCGCGAGCGCCGCCGCGGTGACGCGACGCAGCGGGATCTCCGCGGGTGCGACGCCCAGCTCGACCAGGCGTCGCGCCCACAGCGGCTGGTCCGCGGCCAGCGGCAGCGGGACCGCCGGGACACCCGCCCGCAGCCCGGCCGCGGTGGTCCCCGCACCGGCGTGGTGCACGACCGCGGCGGCCTGCGGGAACAGCAGATCGTGCCGGGCCGGGCCGATCGTGAGCAGGCGCTCGTCGCCGATCGGGTCCAGCCCGGCCCAGCCCGCCTGGACGACGGCGCGGCGGCCTGTCGCTCGCAGCGCGGCCCGGATCGCCGCCAGGCGGGAGCCGGCGTCTCCCGGCGCCATGCTGCCGAGGGTGACCACTACCGGCGGATCGCCGGTCGCGAGGAATGCGGTGAGCTCCGGCGGGAGCTCCCGCCCGGGCTCGGCCTCGGGCCACCAGTAGCCGACGACGCGGCGCCACGCCGGCCAGTCGCGCGGCGCACCGAGCACCGCGGAGCCGAACCCGTAGAACACCGGCCAGCGGTCGCGGTCGAGCCGGGCGAAGTGCTCGCGAATCCCCAGCGGGGCCAGCCCGAGGTCGCGGCGCAGCTCGGCCGTGGCCGACCGGAACGGCACCTGCCCCAGCACGCGCAGCGCGCGAGCCGCGGCCCGGTTCCCCCACCGGCCCAGCGAGCGCCGGGTCAGCGCCCAGGGCGGGAACTCCGCGGTCGGGTCGAAGGGCTGCAGGTAGACGCCCATGCTGGGGATCCCCATCGCCTCGGCGACGTGGATGCCCTGCCAGCCCAGCATCGAGACCAGCAGTACGTCGGCGCCCGCGGCCGCCCGGGTGATCGCGGCCCCCATCTCCCGCCAGTGCCGCCGGTAGAGGGCCACGGTGCCGGCCGAGCCGGTCGCCGAGTACCGCAGCGAACGTTGCCCGCGCGGCGAGGCCAGCTCCCGTTCCATGTCCATCGGCAACGGGTGGAACCTCGCCCCGCTGGCCCGCACCGCCGCGTCGAACGGGGCATGGGTCGCGATCGCCACCTCGTGCCCGTCGGCGCGCAGCCGGGCCGCGAGCCCCGTGTAGGGCAGGACGTCACCGGTCGAACCGATCGCGACGACGACCACCCGCACGGCCCCACCCCCGTCGTCCGGACCCGAACACGGGCCTCGTGGATCCGAGCAGTGAACGTGCGTCGGACGTCGGTGGTCAATCCTGTTTCGACGGGCTCCGGCCAGGGCGGGCGGTCGGCCGAAGGCGGCCGCGGTGCCCGGCCCGCGGGCCGCGGGTCACCGGCGGGTGGCCGGCGCCGTCGACTCGACGTGGGCCCGGACGAACCGGTCGTCGGCGGAGACCCAGCCCTCGGCCCGGGCGTAGTCGACCATCGCCTGCCAGCGCTCGCCCCAGTCCCGCGTGGTGGCCGCCGCGGCGGCGCGGTCGTGCAGCACGTCGAGGTCGAGCACGGCGCGGCCGCCGGCATCCAGGGAGCCGATGCCGGAGCGGCGCAGTGCGGCGTCGACCTCGTCGGGAGCGAGCCCGGTCGCGACGTGCAACCGGGTGCAGTCGTCGGCGGCGACGACCGCCGCGCCGTCCGTGGTGAGTTCGATGATCACGCCATGTCCTCCTGACGCGGGGACGCGGTCAGCCGCGTGGACGCTCGTCGACGACCCGCCGGGCCTTGAAGGTGGTCTCGGGCAGCGTGCCGGGCTCGAGCAGCTCGACCGGCACCTTGATGTTCACCGCGAGCCGCAGCGCGCTCTCCGCGCGGCGGGCCAGCGCGAGCCGCTCGGCCTGCGCAGCCTCGGCCGGCAGCGCGGACAGCGCCGCGGCGGCATGGTGCGCGAGTTCGGTGTGGACGCTGATCTCGTCGAGCGCGCCGGAGCGTCCGACCCGGATCTGGTACTCCGGCCCGAGCTCGTCCAGGGTGCGCAGCGCGGTCTCGATCGCCGACGGGAAGATGTTCGCCCCGCGGATGACGAGCATGTCGTCGAGCCGCCCCAGCACGCCCTCCGGCATCCGCGGGTAGGTACGGCCGCACGGGCAGGGGTCGTCGTGGACGTAGGTCTCGTCGCCGGGCGCGAACCGGATCATGGGCTGGGACTCGCGCCAGAGATGGGTGTAGACGACGGCGCCGCGCTCGCCGGTCGGGACCGGGGTGTTGAGGTCGTCCGCGGCGACCACCTCGACGTGCACCTCGTCGTTGATCAGATGGGTGCCGGTCCCGGCCGGGCAGCCCACGCTGGTCTGGAACGGGTACATCTCCGAGGTGGAGCCCGCGTCGACCGCCGTGGCGCCCCAGCCCTCCTCGATGATCCGCCGGGTCCCGGGCAGGGAGCCCCCGGGCTCGCCGCCCACCAGCAGGGTGCGGACGGTGCTCTCGCGCAGGTCGATGCCCATCCGCTCGGCCACCGACAGCAGGTGGATGCAGTACGACGGGGTCGCGGTGAACACCGTCGAACCGAGCCGGGTGATCAGCTCCAGGTGCTTCTCGGAGTCGGTGACGCCCAGCGGGAACACCGTCGCGCCGATCCGCTCCAACCCCTGCAGCACACCCCAGCCGCCGAAGAACAGCCCGAACGGGAACCCGATCTGGGCGATGTCGTCGGGCCGGATCCCGGCGCACCACTGGGCCATGGCGTGCACGTCCGCGGCCCGCTCCCAGTCCGCGCGGGAGACCGCGTACATGGTGGGAGTGCCGGAGGTCCCCGAGGAGCCGTGGACCCGCGCGAGCCCGGTCGAGCCGTCCGGACCGGTGAAGTCCCGGGTGTAGCTGCCGAACGGCGGATGCTCGGCCTGGTCGGCGACCAGCATCTTCTTGGTGATCACCGGGACCTTCGTGGTGAAGTCCTCGAGCGAGCGCACCTGGTCCGGGTGGAAGCCGTGCGCGTCGTAGTGCCGCCGGTAGAACGGGAGCTCGGCGTAGGCGTAGTGCAGCTGGTGCCGGATCCGCTCGAGGATCACCGCGTCGCGCAGGCGCGGGTCACGGGTCTCGCGTTCCTCGTCCCAGAAGCGCGGGAAGCCGCGCGCGTCACGAGCGACCGAACGAGGTCCGGCAACGGTGCTCATGGGTTTCCCATCGTCAGGTGTGGTGGTTCCGGTGGCACGGCGGGTTTCATTCGGGACGGGTCACCAGACCCTGCGCGGCGGCGACGTCCCAGTAGGAGTGCAGGCCGCGGACGTGCTGGCCGCCGTCGACCGGGATGAAGTGTCCGGTGATCCGCTGCGCGGCAGGCGACATCAGGAACAACGCGACGTCGGCGATGTCGCTCGCCTCCTGGTGGCGGGGCGGAGCGATCAGCGTCCGGTCGAGGAACTCCTGGCCGATCCGGCCGACGGTGAAACCCGCACCGAGCGGGGTGTTGACGGTGCCCGGTCCGATCGCGTTGGCACGGATCCCGTGCCGGCCCAGCTCACCGGCGGTGACCTGGGTGAACTGCATGACGCCCGCCTTGGCCGCGCAGTAGTGGCCGAGCCCGTCGGTCGCGGCGACGGCGTTGAGCGAGGAGATGTTGACGATCGTGCCGCCCTCCCCCGCCTCGATCGCCTGCCGCGCGAACGACCGGGTGCACAGGAACGTCCCCTTCAGCAGGGTGTCCACGACCAGGTCCCACTCCTCGTCGGAGCAGTCCCGGATCAGCGACAGGGATGCGGTCCCGGCGTTGTTGACCAGATGGTGGACGGTGCCGTAGCGCTCCGCCGCGACCTGGAACGCCTCCTCGACGTCCGCCCGCACGCTCACCGAGCCCTCGACGAACGTGAGCCGGTCGCCGCCGTCGAGCTCGTCCGCGGCGGACTTGGCGTTCTCCGGGGACACCTCGAGCACCACGACGTTGCTGCCCCGCTCCAGCAGGGCCGCGGTGATCGCCTTCCCGATCCCGCTGCCCCCACCGGTGACGAGTGCCGTCCGGCCGGCGAACACGTTCTCCTCGACCATCTCGGATTCCTCCTCGATCTGCTGGGCGGGCCACCCGGGCGCTGCCACGCCGGTCGTCGTGGCAGCACCGGGCTCGTCGGACGTCGGGACCTCAGGACCGGCCGAGGGCGACGTTCGCCAGCCGCTGCCGGCGGGCCATGTTCTCCCGCGGGGTGAACTGCGGGGTGACGTAGCGGGCGAACAGCTCCAGCGAGCGGTTCCACTTGTCGGTGGTGACCCAGTCGCGGGCGTTGATCAGGAAGGTGCCGAACCCGCCGGTCTGCTCCTCGAGCTCACGGATCTGGCGGATGCAGTCGTCCGGGCTGCCGATGATCCAGGGGATCTCCTCGGCCATCCACTCGAAGGTGAGGTCGGCATCGTCCATGCCCTCACCCTTCTTCATCAGGGCGCCCAGGCCGAGGCCCAGCAGGTACTCGTAGGAGCGCTTGACGCCCTCCCGGATCTCGTTCATCGCCTGGTTCTTGCTGTCCGAGACGTAGACCTCGCGGCTGACCCGCCAGTTCTCCCGCGCGACGGCCGGGTCGAGACCGGCCTCAGCCGCGGCGTCGGTCAGGGCCTTGCCGTGCGCGAGCAGGTCCGGGGCGTTCTCGTAGCCCCGGTTGTCGGTCGGTGCGAAGTAGACCGAGAGCGCCTTCCAGCCGTTCGACCCGCAGCGGGCGTAGTTGTGCGTGCCGGTCAGGCCGGCGATCGCGAACGGCGGCACCTCCTGGTAGGGGCCGACCTGGAGCTGGCGGTTCTCGTACTTCCAGTACACGCCCTCGTAGTCGACCGGGTCCTCGGAGGTCAGCAACCGCCAGATGATCTCCAGTGCCTCGTTGGTCCGCGGGGCCGCCTCGGACCGCTCCAGGCCGAACAGGGCCTGGTCGGTGGGCAGCCCGCCGCCGCCGAAGCCGTACTCGAGCCGGCCGTGGGTGAGGTGGTCGAGGAACGCCATGCGCTCGGCGACCTGGAACGGGTCCTGGTACGGCAGGTTGATCACGCCGGTCCCCAGCCGGATCCGGCTGGTCAGCGCGGACGCCTTGGCGATCATGTACTCGGGGACCGGCACGTTCTCGAAGCCGCCGGTGTGGTGCTCGCCGATCCAGTACTCGGAGAAGCCGAGCTTCTCGGCGAGCACGATGTCGTCGATGTCCCGGTCGTAGGACAGCGTCCAGTTCTCGATCGGGGGGTGCTCGGGCATGGCGAACAAGCCGAACCGCATGGGTCGGACCTCCTGGGACGTCATCCAGCGCCGACATCGAGCGTTGGCAAACGCCCGGTCGTTTCTGTCCGGCACAGAGTGACGTGGTTCACCGGAAGTGTCAAGATCTTCCCCACGCTGGCCGGGAAAGTGCCCGATGCGGTCCTGGCACCGTGATTGATAACTGACTTTGCGTTTGCTTACATGAGGTCGACTTCGACTCAGGGGAGTTCCCGTGTCCCACGCCAACACCGTCGATCCCCGACCCCGTTGCCGGCTCGACGCCGACGACGCGTGGCGGGTCCACGGCCTGCGCTGCCGGCGGTGCGGAACGGTCGCCGCCTACGCCTGGCCGCGCTGCCCCGCGTGCGCCGGGCCCGCCGAGCCCGCCGCGTTCGGCCCGGCCGGCACCGTGTGGAGCAGCACCGTGGTGCGCATCCCGGTCCCGGGACGGACACCGCCGTTCACCCTGGCCTACGTCGACCTCGACGACGGGCCGCGCGTACTCGCCCACGTCCCGGGCGCGGACACGGCCCCCGCCGTCGGCGGGCGGGCCCGGCTGATCGCCCCGACCGGGTCGGACGACCTGGCGGTCGAGACGGCCACCGGGAGCACGTCATGACCGCCGTCGCCGTCCACGGCGTCGGGACCTCGCACTTCGGCCGCCAGCCCGACCGGGACTACCTCGCCCTCGCCCACGACGCCGTCACCGAGGCCCTCGCCGACGCCGGCACGGACTCCGTCGACGCGGTCTGGGTCGGCACGGTCTTCGGCCCACCCGGGATCGCCCAGCGGACGCTGCGCGCCCTCGGGATCACCGGCGTCCCGGTGATCACCGTCGAGAACGCCTGCGCGAGCGGGACCACGGCCTTCGCCGAGGCCGCCGAGGCCGTCCGCACCGGACGCTTCGGCCGGGTCCTCGCGCTGGGCCTCGAGCAGATGAGCACCGCGTTCTCCGGCGCCATCACCCCCGAGCCCACCGACCCCGAGCAGCACGCGGGCCTCGCGCTGCCCGCGCTCTACGCCATGAGCGCGGCGCGCTACCTGCACCTCGGCGCGGTGACCCCCGAGCAGCTCGCGGCCGTGTCGGTGAAGAACCACGCGCACGCCCTGGAGAACCCCCGCGCCCAGTACTCGGGCCGCTATACCGTCGAGGAGGTGCTCGACTCGAAGATGATCTCCGATCCGCTGACCCTCCTGCAGTGCTGCCCGACCTCGGACGGGGCCGCCGCCGCGGTGCTCGCGCCCGCGTCCGGTGGCGGCCGGGAGGTCGGGCTGCGCGGTGTGGCCCTGCGCAGCGGGGCGCCGTGGAACCACGACTCGCCCCACGTGTGGGGCTTCGACATCGTGCGCGACACCGCCGCCGACGCGCTCGCCGCGGCCGGCCTGGACTCGGTCACCGACGTCGACGTCGTCGAGGTGCACGACGCCTTCACCATCGGCGAGATCGTCACCACCGAGGCGCTCGGCCTCGTCGCGGAGGGCGAGGGCGGCGCGGCCGCGGCCACCGGCGTGACGGCGCTGGGCGGGCGCCATCCGGTCAACCCGTCCGGCGGGTTGCTCTCCCGCGGGCACCCGCTCGGCGCGACCGGGCTCGCCCAGCTCGCGGAGATCGTGTGGCAGTTGCGGGGAGAGGCCGGCGGGCGGCAGGTCGACTCCGCCCGGATCGGCCTGATCGAGACCATGGGTGGCGGGGTGTCCGTGCTCGACGGGAACGCCTGCGTTGTCGCTGTACTGGAGGCACCGTGAGCACGTCCCGGATCGACGTCGGACAGATCGACCTGCTCGGCCCGGACGCCGTCGCCGACCCCTACCCGGCCCTCGCCGCGCTGCGCGAGCACGACCCGGTCCACTGGAGCGCGAAGTACCGGTCCTGGTTCATCACCCGCTTCGACGACGTCAGCGACGCGCTGCGCGACACCCGGTTCTCCTCGGACCGGATCGCGCCCTACCGGCGCGCCAAGCTCGACGGCCCGGACGCCGACCCCGCGCTGCGGGCGGCCTTCGGCGTGCTCGAGGACTGGATGGTCTTCCAGGACCCGCCGGACCACACCCGGCTGCGCAAGCTGCTCAGCCGCGGGTTCACCCCGCGGGCGGTGAGCCGGATCCGGCCCCGGATCGAGGAGCTGGCCGAGGAGCTGCTCGACGCCGCGCTCGCCTCCGGGACCGGCCGCGTCGACCTCGTGCACGACTACGCCTACCCGCTGACGGCGGCGGTGATCGCCGAGATGCTCGGGGTCCCCCGCCGGGACCAGGACCACTTCAAGCGGTGGTCGGACCAGATCACCGGCCTGGTCTTCGGCGGGATGGGCGACGCCGACCGGCACGCCACCGGCGCGACCGGGATGGCCGAGCTGACCGGCTACCTGTCCGAGCTGGTGGCCGCGCACGAACGCGAACCCGCCGACGACCTGCTCTCGGCCCTGATCGCCGCGCGCGACGAGCAGGACTCGCTCAGCCACGACGAGGTCATCTCCACCGGGGTGCTGCTGCTCTTCGCCGGCCACGAGACGACCACCAACCTCATCGCCAGCGGTGTCCTGGCCCTGCTGCGCCACCCCGAGCAGCAGGTCCGGCTCTCCGGCGACCCCGAGCTGCTCGGCGGGACGATCGAGGAGGTCCTGCGGTTCGACGGCCCCGCGAAGACCGTCGCGCGGGTGATGGCCGAGGACGTGGAGCTGCGCGGACGCACGCTGCGCCGCGGCGACCGGGTGTTCCTCAGCCCGTCTGCGGCCAACCGCGACCCCGAGGTGTTCGACGACCCCGACACCTTCGACATCACCCGCCGCCAGGGCCGCCAGCTCGGCTTCGGCGTCGGGCTGCACTACTGCCTCGGCGCACCGCTGGCCCGGCTGGAGGCGTCCGTCGCCGTCCCGCGGGTGCTGGAGAAGCTGCCGTCGCTGCGCTACTCGGAGGAGCAGCTGCAGTGGGCGCCCGTGCTGCTCTCCCGGGGCATGCACAGCTTCCCCGTCCGGTTCGACCCGGCACGCGGACGGGCCGGCCGGTGACCGGGGTCCCCGGCGGGTTCCGGCTGGACGGCGAGGTGGCCGTCGTGACCGGCGCCTCCTCCGGGCTCGGCGCCCACTTCGCCCGGCTGCTGGCCTCGGCGGGGGCCGCGGTCGCGATCGGGGCACGGCGGGCGGAGGAGCTGGAGACCGTGCGGCGGTCGATCCTCGCCGACGGCGGCCGGTGTGTCGCCGTCGCGACGGACGTGTCCGACCCCGCCCGGTGCCGGGCACTGGTCGACGCCGCGGTCACCGAGTGGGGCCGGGTGGACGTCCTGGTCAACAACGCCGGGGTGGGCTACGGCGCCCGTGCCGAGAAGGACGACCCCGGCCGGGCCGCGGGCCTGCTCGAGGTCAACCTGCTCGGCGCCTACCAGATGGCCGTCGCAGCCGGGCGGGTGATGATCGACGCCGGGCGGGGCGGATCGATCATCAACATCGCCTCGGCGCTCGGGCTCACGGCCGGTAGCGTCCCGCAGGCCGCCTACTCGGCGTCCAAGGCGGGCCTGATGGGCCTGACCCGGGACCTCGCGGCGCAGTGGTCGGGGCGGCACGGCATCCGGGTCAACACGCTGGCCCCGGGATACTTCGCCTCGGAGATGACGGCGCCGCTGCTCGAGCACGAGCAAGGGCTGGCGGACGCGGTCGCCCGCATCCCCCTCGGGCGCTTCGGCGACCAGGAGGAGCTCGCCGGGCCGCTGTTGCTCCTGGCATCACGGGCCGGCTCGTACATCACCGGCACGACGCTGTGCGTCGACGGCGGCTGGACGATGCACTGACGGCCGCCGGACGGCCCGGACGGTTCAGGGAGGAGTGAGCGATGCCGCGACCGAGTCGCTGGCCGGACCTCGTGCACGCCGCCGGGGAGGAGTTCCGGGAGCGTGGCTACGACAACGCCACCCTGGAGAGCATCGGCGCGCGCGTCGGGATCCTCAAGGGCAGCGTCTACAACTACGTGGGCAGCAAGGAGGAGCTGCTGCTCGCCGTGGTGGAGCAGCCGGCCCGCGCGCTGCTGGCCGAGCTCGACCGGCTGCGCGCCGACACCGGCAGCAGCGTGGCCATGCGGCTGCGCGAGCTCGTCCACACCCAGGTGCGGATCTTCGCCGACTACTACCCCGCCGCGTTCGTCTACCTGCAGCACGTCGGCCGGTTCCGGTCGCCGGCGTTCGCGCAGTTCGACGACATGGACAAGGACTACATCGCCGCGATCGAGTCGCTGCTCGCGGAGGGTGTCCGCACCGGCGAGTTCTCCCTCGCCGGCGAACCCGCCGTGGCGGCCCGGGCGATCGTCGGCATGCTCGACTGGATGCAGCACTGGTTCACCCCGCACGGCGAGGAGGCGGACGCCCGGCTGGCCGACCAGCTGTTCGCGCTGGCCCTCGGCGGCCTGCACGCCGCCGGCGGCGTGCACGGTGTGACGAAGGGGATCGGGCGCACCGCGGCACCGGTGGTGCCACCGGGGGGCTGACCTACACCACCGAGCCGATCAGTCCCGCCCGTTCCCGCAGCAGCCGCACGGCGGCGCGCATGGCCTCGGACGTGAACCGGGTCGAGGGCCCCTGCACCCCCAGGACGGCGGCCAGCCGGCCCGCGGAGTCCAGCACCGGCACCGCGATCGCCGACAGCTCCGGCTCCCGCTCCCGCACGGCCTCGGCCCACCCCTGCTCGGTGATGCGGCGCAGCTCCTGCTCGAGCAGCGCCGGGTCGGTGATCGTGTGCTCGGTGAACGCGACCGGATCGCCGTCGGGCCGGGTGCCGCCCCAGGCCAGGTACACCTTGCCGACGGCGGTGGCGTGCGGGGCGCTGGTGAATCCGATCGCGGCGACGCTGCGCACCGACGCGTCGCTGGTCACGACGTCCACCGTGGACACGTGGTGCTCGCCGGGCATCGACAGCGTCGCGGTCTCCCCGGTGCCGGCCGCGAGGTCCTCGAGGTGCGGGCGGGCCAGGTCGCGCAGGTCGAGGCTCTCCCGCGCGGCGCTGGCGAGCTGCAGGATCCGCACGCCCATCCGGTAGCGCCCGGTCGCGGGCACGTACTGCAGCAGCCCGCCCTGGACCAGGGTGGCCAGCAACCGGGACACGGTGCTGACGTTGACCCCGGTCCGGCGGGCGATCTCGCTGGTACCCAGGTCGGCACCGGCCTCGGCGAGCACGTCGAGCACGCTGATCGCGCGCTGCACCGACTCGACCTGGCGGACGGCCGGTCTCCCGGTCCTGGCCACGACGCCTCCCTGCCGGGCTCGGTGGTGATCCCGCTCGGATGCGGGTTAACCTTTCTCCGTGGGGGAGATGCTATCTCCACCAGGGATATGGGCCGACCGTCGTCGCTCGGCGAGCCGCATCCGACGCCCCGTGTCAGTAGCGCCTCTTGTGACGGAGCTTCCCGTGACCGACTTCCGTAGTGCCCGCGTTCTGTTCATCCAGCACCAGGACGACGCCCCGCCCGGCTTCGTCGGCGACCGGGTCGCGCAGCACGGCGCGACGGTCGAGGTCGTGCGGGCCCAGGCACCGAGCCTGCCCGACCCGGCCGACTACGACCTGGTCGTGCCGCTGGGCTGCTACGACTCCGCCTACGACGACTCGCTGCCCTACCTCGCGAACGAGTGGAAGCTGCTCGCCGGCGCGATCGAGGCCGACGTCGCGGTGTTCGGCATCTGCTTCGGTGCGCAGCTGCTGTCGCGGGTGCTCGGTGGCGAGGTCGCCCCGTCCCCGATCGGCCCGGAGATCGGCTGGCTGGAGGTCGAAACGACCCCCGCGGCCGCCGGCCTGATCGAGCCCGGACCGTGGCTGGTCTGGCACCTCGACGTCATGAGCACGCCGCCGGGCGCCGAGGAGCTCGCGCGGACCGGCTGGGGCACCCACGCCTACCGCCAGGGCCGCCACCTCGGGGTGCAGTTCCACCCGGAGGCCACCGCCGACGGCGTCCTGTCCTGGGCCGACCACTACCGCGACCTGCTGCCCGGGCTGGGCACCAGCTACGACGAGATGGCCGCGCTCACGCACCGGACGGTCGCCGGTGCGCGGGCGCGGGCCTACGAGCTGACCGACCGCGTGCTCGCCCGGGCCGTGAGCGGGTCCACCTCGCGCGTCTGACCGGGGCCGGGTTTTCCCCCGTCCGCACCGGGAAGCCCTCGAGGGAACGGGGCTCCCCCGACAGCGATCCCGACGGGAGGACACATGACCGACGTCAAGCTGGCCGTCGTCTACTACTCGGCCACCGGCACCGTGGACGCCATGGCCCGGCACGCCGCCGAGGCCGCGGAGAAGGCCGGCGCCGAGGTACGCCTGCGCCAGGTCGCCCGCCAGGCCACCGGCGGCGAGCGCGCCACCAGTGACGCCCAGGCCGCCCACGCCGAGAACGCCCTCGACACCCCGGCCGCCACGGCCGACGACGTCGTCTGGGCCGACGCCGTGCTGTTCGGCTCCCCCACCCGCTACGGCAACATCGCGGGCCAGCTCAAGACCTTCCTCGACTCGCTCGGCCCGCAGTGGGGCCAGGGCCTGCTCGCCGACAAGGTCTACGCCGGGTTCACCGCCAGCCAGACCGCCCACGGCGGCCAGGAGACGACGCTGCTCGCGCTCTACAACACGATCCACCACTTCGGCGGCATCATCGTGGCCCCCGGCTACACCGACCCGCTGAAGTTCGTCGACGGCAACCCCTACGGCGCCTCGCACGTGACCGGTGCGAACAACGACACCCCGCTCGGCGACCCCGAGGTCGACGCGCTGCGCCACCTCGCGGGCCGGGTGGTGACCGTCGCGGACCGCCTCGCGGCCTAACGCCCGCCCGAGGACCGGCCGCTGCCGGTGCTGGTGGTGCTACCGGCGCGCCACCAGCACCCAGTCCTCGTCCGTGGGCGGCTCGTACCCGCCTGCGGCCTGCGCGTCTCCGCCGGAGGCCTGGCCGTCCCCGCCGGAGGCCTTCGCGTTGCGGTACTCGCCGGTGCGCGGGTCGAACCACTGCACCCGCGTCATCCCCTCGGTCGCGGCCGGGTCGAGCTCGAATCCGCCCCCGGACGGCGTGTAGACCAGCAGGTAGGAGCCGTCGGAGGCGCGGTTGGCGACGATCCGGTCCGCGCCCGACCCGGTCTCCGAGGTGATCACCGACTGGTCCGGCTCGCCCAGCCGGAACGGCAACGACGTCATCAGGTCGCGCAGGTGGACCATCTGCTTGCCCGCCGGGAGGTCGAGCGCATCGGTCCAGCTGCCGCGCGCACCCAGCTCGCCGCTGCCGCCGTCGTTGAACTGCCACACGGCGTGCGCGCCGTAGGTGTGCCCGGCGGCGCCGCCGAGGACGGCCCAGTAGGCGTCGCGGCGCACGTCCTGCGCGGTGGAGAAGCCCTTCTCCGGCTTCCAGCAGTACGGATGGTCCTCGTAGATCGGCTCGCCGTCGATGAACGGCTTCACCGGGCGGGCCCCGTAGGTCGACTCGACGAGCTCCCGGCGGACGCCGTAGCGCAGGCAGTGCCCGCCCTGGATCATGTGGAAGTCCAGCCACTCGGCACCGGCGAACCACTGGGCCGACGACTGGTCGCCCTGCGGGTGGTAGGTCGTGAGCTGGGTGGCGCCGCCGGCGTCCAGACCCTTGGCGAGGTTGCCCCACAGCGTCTCCTCGCCGTCGGCCGGATGGTCACCACCGAGGGTCCAGGTGACGTTGGGCCGGTCGCCGAACCGCTCGCCCAGGAACCGGCCGTACTCGCCGGCGTTGCTCTCGCGCACGACCGTCCCGGTCTGCTTGTCGCCCCAGACCGGGTGGATCGCCAGGTACATGCCGCGCTGCGCGGCGGCGTCGATCACGAACTCCAGGTGGTCCCAGAACTCGCCGTGCCGGTCGACGCTGCCGACGTCGCCGCTGATCGGCCGGTCGGCCCCGGCCTGCGGGAAGATCGCCACCGTCTGGATCACGTTGTAGCCCTGGGCGCGGCGCGCGTCCAGGTAGCGCACGGTCTCCTCACGGTCCAGCTTGCCCAGCAGCGCCCACGCCGTGTCGCCCAGCCAGAAGAACGGCTTCCCGCCGGCCGTGAAGTAGCGGCCGTCGATCTCCAGCGGCGGCGGCCCGGCGGCCGCGGGCGGGGGCGCCGGCGTCTTCTCGTCGGGCCCGGCCGGTGGGGGCGGTGATCCGGCCCCGGTCACGCAGGCCGCCGCGAGGACGCCCAGCGACGTCGCGACCCCCAGTGCCCGCAGCATGCGCCGGGTCCGCCCCGGGGTCGTGCCCGACATGTGCCCTCCGTGCGAGTCGTCCGGCTCATGATCGACGCGAACGTACCCGCCCCGATGTCGGGCCGGGGTGATCCGACGCGGCGTCGATCGTGTGGTGTCGCCCTGCAACGCTCTAGGCTTCGCCCGTGCGGATGACCCAGACGGCCCTGCGACGGACGGCGAACCGGTGAGCGGCGGGCTGTTCGCGCTGCTCGACGACGTCGCGGCGCTCGTGCGGCTGACCGCGACCTCGCTCGACGACGTCGCCGGCGCGGCCGGGCGGGCCGGCGCGAAGGCCGCCGGGGTGGTCGTCGACGACGCGGCCGTCACCCCGCGCTACGTGCACGGCCTGAAGCCCGAGCGCGAGCTGTCGATCATCTGGCGGATCGCCAAGGGCTCGCTGCGCAACAAGCTGCTGATCATCCTGCCGGTCGCGCTGATCCTGAGCCAGTTCGCGCCCTGGCTGCTGACCCCGATCCTCATGCTGGGCGGCGCCTACCTCTGCTACGAGGGCGCGGAGAAGATCTGGGAGAAGCTCGCCGGGCACGCACCCGCCGCCGAGACCCAGGACGAGCAGGCCGCCGCCGACCCGGCCGAGCACGAGAAGAAGGTCGTCTCGGGCGCGGTGCGCACCGACCTCATCCTCTCGGCCGAGATCATGGTCATCGCGCTGAACGAGGTCGCGTCGGAGGGCTTCGTCAGCCGGGCGCTCATCCTGGCCGTGGTCGCGGTCGCGATCACCGTGCTGGTCTACGGCGTGGTCGGGCTCATCGTGAAGATGGACGACCTGGGGCTCGCCCTCGCCGCGCGGGGCTCGGGTGCGCTGAGTGCGTTCGGCCGCGGGCTGGTCCGGGCCATGCCGATCGTGCTCACGGTGCTCTCGGTCGTCGGGGTGGTCGCGATGCTCTGGGTCGGCGGGCACATCCTGCTGGTCGGCCTCGACGAGCTCGGCTTCGGACCGCCGTACGCGCTCGTGCACCACCTCGAGGTGGCCGTGCACGACGCCACCGGCGCGCTCGGCGGGTTCCTCGGCTGGCTCACCAACACCGTCGGCTCGGCGATCCTCGGGATCGTCGTGGGCGCGCTCGTCGTCGCGGTCGCGCACCTGCTGCCGAGGCGGCGGAAGGACACGACGCACGCCTGATCGGGCACGATCACCCGATGGCGCCCGACGACGTCTTCGTGCCCTACGGCCCCTCCCACCTGGTGGTGCTCGGGATCGGGGTGGCCGGCGCGGTGGCGCTGGTGCTGATCGGGCGACGGCTGCGCGACCGGCCGGCGGCGCGGACGTTCGCCCGGGGGTTCGCGCTCGTGATCGGCGCCTTCGAGATCGCGATGCAGATCCGGGCGCTGACCCCGCAGCAGTGGGACATCCACACCTCGCTGCCGCTGCAGCTGTCCGACCTTGCCTGGATGACCTCGGCGTACGCGTTGTGGACGGGGCGCCGGTGGGCGTGCGCGGCCGTCTACTACTGGGGCCTGACCCTGACCCCGCAGGCCATGTTCACCCCGGCGCTGGACGCACCCGACTTCCCGCACACCGACTTCGTCGCCTTCTGGGGCCTGCACCTGCTGGTGTCCTGGGCGGCGATCCACCTGACCTGGGGCATGGGCATCCGCCCGACCTGGCGGGGCATGCGCAGCACGCTCGCGATCACCCTGGCCTGGGCGGCCGTGACGATGACGTTCAACGCCGTCGCGGGCACCAACTACGGGTTCCTCAACCACAAGCCGACCAACCCGTCGCTGCTCGACCTGCTCGGGCCGTGGCCGTGGTACGTCGCGGTGGAGTTCGCGCTCGTCGTCGCCGGGTGGAGCCTGATCACCCTGCCGTGGACCCGGCGGCGCAGCACCGCGCGGCAGGAGGATGTTCGCTGACACCGCACCTGCCGGCGCTCAGTCCGCGCGCAGCCCCGCGAACAGCAGGGCGACGTAGGTGTCGACCACCTCATCGGCATCGGAGTCGGCCTCGCCCCGGATCCAGCTGCTCACGCCGTTGAGCATGTCGAGGATGCCCAGCGAGGCCAGCGACGGGTTCATCGTGCGGAACTCGCCGCTGCGCATCCCCGCGGCCAGGACGTCCTTGACCCGGCGGTTGTAGTACTGCAGGTGTCCGTCGATGTCCGCGCGGTGCTCCGGGGTGAGCGACGGGCGCTCGTGCAGGCCGACGAGGTACTCCGTGCGCCGCCGCAGCAGGTGCCGGACGTGCGCGCCGACCAGCGCGGTCAACCGTTCGGTCGGGGTCCCGGCGGCGTCGAGCAGGGGGAGGTTCTCCTCCACCGGCTCCTTGGTGACCGTCAGGCAGATCGCGTAGAGGATCTCCTCCTTCGAGGGGAAGTGGTGGTAGAGGCTCGCCCCGCGGATCCCGATCGCCTCGGCGATGTCGCGCATGCCGACGTGGGCGTAGCCCTGGTCGGCGAAGATCCGGGCCGCACTGGTCGTGATCTCGGCCCGCCGCTCGACGGTCCGCTTCCGCCTGCCACCGCGCTCCTGCACGGGGGACAGTCTTTCCGGACCGGCGGTCCGGCGGGCCTGCGGGCCGGTCACACCCCCGGGACGACGCGGTAGTCGGCCAGGTCGGCCTCGTGCGTCATCCGCCAGTAGTCGACGATCCGCCACGGCATGGTGGAGACGACGCGGCCGTCGGCGTTGCGGTACCAGTTCGTCATCCCCGGGTGGGTCCACAGCATCCGGGCGTGCGCCTCGTCGTGGCGCCGGGTGTAGTCGTCCTCCACCTCGGGCCGCACCTCGACCGTGCGCAGTCCCTTCTCCGCCATCGTCACGACGAGGTCGGTGATGTAGCGGACCTGGCACTCGGCGATGGTGATGAAGCTGCCGCCGTGCCCGAGCACGGTGCCCGGCCCGCAGGTCAGGAACAGGTTGGGGAAGCCGGGCACCGTGATGCCGAGATGGGCCCGGGCGTCCTGGTCGCCCCACACGTCGGCGAGACGGGCGCCGTCGCGGCCCCGCACCTCGATCGGCCACAGGTAGCGGTGGGTGTGGAAGCCGGTCGCCAGGATGATCACGTCCGCCTCGACCTCGGTGCCGTCGTCACCGCGCAGCCCGGTCGGGGTGATCTCGGCGACGCCCTCGGTGAGCAGCTCGACGTTCTCCCGGCGCAGCGTGCGGTACCAGCCGTTGTCGAGCAGCATCCGCTTCCCGAAGGGCGGGTAGCCGGGCACGGACTTCTCCACCAGGTCCGGGCGGCCCTCCAGTTCGGACTCGATGTAGCGGGTGAAGACGCGCCGGTGGGCGTCGTTCACCGCGTTGACCGACCGCTGTGGGTGTTCCCACGCGGGGTCGACCTGCAGGCTCGGATGCACCCGGTCGTTGAAGTTCCAGGACAGCCGCGCGCGGTACCAGTGCCGGTAGAAGGGCACCCGGTCCATCAGCAGGTGCACCGCCCGGTCGATCGGTGCGAAGTAGACGTCGTTCGGGGCGATCCACTGCGGGGAGCGCTGGAGCACGGTGAGGTGCCCGACCGTCGCCGCGACGGCCGGTACGACCTGCATCGCACTGGCACCCGCGCCGACGACGGCCACCCGCCTGCCGTCGAGGTCCACGTCGTCCGGCCACTGTGCGGTGTGGAAGATCCGCCCGGTGAACGTGTCGAGGCCCGGGATGGCCGGCACCCGGGGCCGGTTCAGCGCACCGGTCGCACTGATCAGGATCCGGGAGACGAACGCGCGGCCGTCGGCGGTCCGCGTCGTCCAGTTCCCCGACTCCTCGTCGTGGACCGCCTCGACCACCTCGGTGCCGAACTCGATCCGCTCGCGCAGCTCGTGACCGTCGGCGACGTCGCGCAGGTACTGCTGGACCTCGTCGCGCTTGCCGAAGTGGGTCGACCAGTTCCGCGGGAAGAACGAGTACGAGTAGAGGTGGCTGGGGGTGTCCACCCCGGCGCCGGGGTAGGTGTTCTCGTACCAGCCGCCACCGACGTCGTCGTTCTTCTCCAGGACGACGTGCTCGATCCCCGCCTCGGCCAGCCGGATGGCGGCGAGCATGCCGGACACCCCGGCACCGATGATCACTGCCGTGATCTCGGTCGGCGGGGCGGTACGGGCGGGCGCGGGCACGAACCCCATGTCCTCGGCCAGCATGTCGGCGTACTCGATCGGGGTCGGCTCGCCGTTGGCCAGCTCCAGCAGCTCCCGCAGGCGCTCCCCGGTCGGCGCGGGCACCGCGGGCGCGCGGCCGGCCTCGTACTGCTCGACGGCGTCGGCCACCGCCGCCCTGATCTCCGCGCCGACCTCGGGCGCGAAGCCACCGGAGTCGTTGTCGTCCATCCCCCGGCTGCGGGTCGGGCGGTACGGATCGTGCAGCCACCGCTCGTCACCGGTCAGCTGGTGGAGGACGGGGACGAGCGACGGCAGGTTCGCGTGCTCCAGCGCCTCGACGAGCTCGACCCGTCCCGACCCGGCCGATCCGGTTGCTCCCACGGCATCCCCCACGCAGATCAATCTATCCACCGTTAGGTTAACGACGACACCAGTCTGCCCATCCGGAACCGCTCGCCGTCAAGGTCTGAGGGACGAACTGCCCACTTCTTGACACGGCGGCGACGTCCCAGCACGATCGCCGCAGAAACCTAACCATTGATAGGTAGGAGTTGGCGATGGAGCTGACCGAGGCCATGCGCACCGTGGGGACCACCCGCTACTTCACGGACGACCCGGTGCCGGACGCGGTGCTGCACCGCGCGTTCGATGCCGCACGCTTCGGTCCGCAGGGCGGCAACCGGCAGCCGGTCCGCTGGGTCGTGGTGCGGGACGCGGCGCGCAAGCAGGCTCTCGCCGAGCTGTACCTGCCGACGTGGAAGGCGTACCTGAACGGCGTCGGTGACGGCACCGTCGGCGTCGGTGCGCTGCCGAAGACCGTGCGCGACGCCGACCACTTCGCCGAGCACCTCGCGACCGTGCCGGCGATCGTGGTCGTCTGCGCCGAGGTCGACGGCCTGCACCCGACCGACCTCGATCTCGACCGGCCCTCGGTCGTGGGCGGCGCGTCGATCTACCCGACCGTGCAGAACCTCTGCCTGGCGCTGCGCGACCAGGGTGTGGGTTCGGCGCTGACCACACTGCTGTGCCACCACGAGGAGCAGGTCCGCGCACTGCTGGCGATCCCCGACGGCGTCCTCACCGCGGCGCACATCGCGATCGGCTACCCGGCACGGCCGTTCCCGACCGCACTCACCCGCAGCCCGGTTGAGGACATCGTCTCCGCCGAGACGTACGGGCAGCCGTACTTCACCCCCAGCACCGTCTGAACCCCCAGCACCGTCTGACCAGCGCGCCCAGGAGAACAGGACGACATCGTGGCCGACCTCGCCCCGCACCACCGCACACTCCTCGGCCGAGCGACCATCGGCGACCAGCTCCGCCGGCACGCGCGCACCCAGCCGGACAAGATCGCGTTCGTCGCGTACGCCGCCGACGGGGCCCGTACCGAGACGACCTACGGCGCACTCGACGAGCGGGCGAACCGGTTCGCACACCTGTTCACCGCGCGCGGGATCGGCCGTGGCGGGCGGATCGCGTCGATGGCGCGCAACTCCGTCGATGTCGTCGCCGCCTACTACGGCGCCCTGAAGATCGGAGCGGCGTTCACCGGGGTCAACCCGCTGTACCGCGAACCCGAGGTCGCCCACCAGCTCACCCACAGCCGCGCCGACCTGGTCCTCACCGACGGGGCCTTCGCCGCCGTCGTCGACGCCGCCCGGCCGGAGGGTCTGGACCGCCTCGAGTACGGCACCGCCCTGGACGCCCGGCTCGAGGAGCAGCCGGTGACCGAGCCGGAGGTCGAGCTCGACGAGAACGACGTCGCGCTCATCGTCTACACCTCCGGGACCGAGGCCGCACCCAAGGGCGTGCTGATCCCGCACCGCAACTACCTGGCCTCGACCGCACCGGCCTGGGGCTGGGGCCTCGACACCGGTCCGCGCGACACCTGGCTGTTCGTGATGCCGTTCCACACGATCGCCGGTCTCGGCTCGATGACCAGCCTGACCCTGATGGGCGCCACCCTGGTACTGCCCGCCACCGTCGAGCCGGCGGCCGCGCTGCGGATCATCGAGCGCGAGCGGGTCACCGTCATCGCCCAGACCCCGACCTTCTACATCGCACTGTCCGCCCAGGACGGATTCGGCCCCCGGGCGGTCGGACAGGTCCGGCGGTGCATGACCTACGGCGGGCAGATCCCACCACACGTCGTCGAGGCCTGGTCCGCCGCGGCGCCCGAGGTCATGTGGGGCACCTACTGGGGCCAGTCCGAGCTGTCCCAGCTGGGCACGGTGGGCTTCTTCCGGACGCTCGACGACGTCCCGGGCGGGGACCCGACCTGGATCGGCAGGCCGGTCACCCACCTGGAGATCCGGGTGGTCGACGCCGAGGACAACGACGCCGAGGTCGGCGAGCTGATCTGCCGCACCCCGTCGGCGATGCTGGGATACCTCGACGACCCCGAACGGACCGCGGCCGCGTTCCGGGGCGGCTGGGTACGGACCGGCGACATGGTGCGGATCGACGCCGACGGCAACCTGTTCTTCCACGACCGGCTCAAGGACATGATCAAGACCGGTGGCATGAACGTGTCGTCCCAGGAGGTCGAGCGGGTCGTGCACGAGCACCCGGCCGTGGAGCGGGCCGCGATCGTCGGCCTGCCCGACGCCTACTGGTCCGAGGCCGTCACCGCGTTCGTCGTCGTCCGGCCGGGACACCAGCTGACCGCCGACGAGCTCCTCGAGCACTGCCGCGCCCACCTGGCGTCCTACAAGGTGCCCAAGGCCGTCCACCTCGTCGGGGAGCTCCCGGTCGATCCGCAGGGCAAGATCCTCAAGCGGCGGCTGCGCGAGCCGGTCGCGGCCCGGACCCCCTGACCCGACCGGGGCCGGCGTACTAGCCGGAGCCGGCCGTCCAGGCGAGCAGGCGCCCGCGCGACCAGCACCGTCCGACGGCCTCGGCCTGCATCCTCGAGTGCCCGAGCACGGCGAGACCGAGGATGCTGTGGCCCGAGGCGCGGCGGTCGCCGAAGGTCGGTATCGCCGGTGCGACGCCGACGCCCTCCGCCGACACCCACGCGACCGGCCGTCCGGCGGCCACCTCGTCGAGGCGGTGCAGGAAGCGCAGCCGGCCCTCGATCGGGAACTGCGCCAGCGTCCACGTCGTGCTCACGACGGGCAGGGCGTGCGCGGGTACCCGGGCGACGGCGTCGGGCAGCACGTCGAGGGCATCGCCCTGCAGCAGCACCGGCGGGGCCGACGCGGTCAGGGCGATCTCCGCGTCCAGCCGGGCGGCCCGCTCCGGCCGGTCCGGGGGCAGGCAGGCGCGCAGCCACCGGGCGTCGTCGGGGTCGGTCACGTCGACCGGGTCGAGATCGACCCCGATCCGGGCGACGACCTCGGGCACCGCCCGCCCCGGCACGGGCCGGTCGCCCACGACCGACGCCGCCTGCCGGACGGGCGACGACGGGTCGCCGAGCGGCGGCCCGTCGTCGTAGGTGAGGGCGACGCGGTCGAGGGTGAGGGAGAACCCGGCCGAGCACCCCACGTCGATCAGCCCGACGGCCGTCGCGCCCACCCGGTGTGCCGCCTCGGCGACGAGCGGGTGCAGGACGGCGTGGCGCCCGGTCTCGTCGGGCAGCAGGCGGCGGCGCCCGGCGACGGCCACGACCTCGTCGGTCCTGGCCAGCAGGGTCTCGATCGCCGCGTCGGTGGCGCGGTCGCGGTCCGCGGCGGCGTAGGCCGCGGCGAGTGCCGGTGCGCGCCCGGCGAGGGCGAGGTCGTGCAGCGCGGCGAGGACGAGCGCGGGGTGCCGCCGGCGGGCCGGCGCCGCACCGATCGCGCGCATCGCCTCGGTCGACGCGCTCAGGGCGACGGCGAGGTGCGCGTACAGCGGTGACGTCCGGGCGGCGTCGACCTCACCGAAGCGCCGGTAGACCTGCGCGGGGGTGCGGACCCCACCCCGGGGTGCCGCTGCGGCCGACCCTGACACCGGGCCGACCCTAGCCACTGTCCGAGGTCCGGCGGGAGTTCCGGCGCGGTCCCTACTGAGATACTCCGCGGCGTGCCGGAAGAGCTGGGGCGACGGGAGCGCAAGAAGCTGGCCACCCGTCGCGCGCTGATCGACGCCGCGGCGGAGCTGTTCACCGAGCACGGCTTCGACGGGACGACCGTCGCCCAGATCGCCGAGAAGGCCGACGTCAGCACCCGCACGTTCTTCCTGCACTTCCCGACCAAGGAGGACGTGCTCGCCGGTGAGGGCGACGCCCGGACGGAGCTGGGGTTGCGCGCGATCGCCGAGCAGGTCCCCGGCGAGGGCCCCGACGAGGCGTTCGCGCGGGCGATGCGCGTGATGATCGACGACGGCCGGCCGGAGGAGACCCGGCTCGGGCACCTGCGGTACCGGATCGCCCAGGAGGCCCCGACCGTGCGGATGAACGTCCTGCGCCGCCGGCTCGAGACGGAGGCGCTGTTCGCCGCCGCCCTGCACGACCGGTTCCGCGACGAGATCGACGAGCTCGGCGCGCGGGCCACCGTCGCCGCCGTCATGGCCGCGAGCTACGCCGCGGCGACCCTCTCGATCGACCGCGGCGACCCGCCCGCGGTCCTGCGGGAGGCGATGCGGCGCGCCGTCGAGATCGGGATGTGGGGACGCCGCCGGGACGGGTAGCGGCGCACGGACACGGTGGACCCGGTCTTCCACACCGCCCGGCACGTGCTCACCCGTGCGGAACTCGCGCCGCCGTTCGGCATGAGGACCGGGTCCCGGGTAGCGCCCCCACAGCGTGCCCACGCCCCGGCTGGCCGGGCTCAGCGGAGGACAAGGCGGCCCACTCATGATTTATCCCGCTGACGATGTCACGTTCCCGATATACTTTAGTGACATGGCCACGTTGTCGCCCGCCGCCGTGATCCGAGAGACGCCGGAGAAGTCCTTCGTCCATGTGGACAGGCTCCCCGGCTCCTCGACCGCTGCCCGCAAGGCAGCCTCGCGGGCCGCCAAGGACTGCCTGCTGCTGCCGGTACGCCGAGGGCTGTACTACCGGGGTCTCCGCACCCGCTACGGCGTGGTCGCACCACGACCCGACGAGATCGCCCGCGCAGTGCTCGGCACTCGCGGCGTCGGCCCGGCCGGCTACTCCGCAGCACGCGCCTGGGGTGTGACCACCCAGGTGCCGCCGGTGTGGCACGTGGCAACCCTGCGTACGGTCGAGCCGCTCGACGGCGTGGTCCAGCACTCGCGCCGCAACCTCGCCCGCGCCGACCTCAACGAGAAGGAGATCGCGCTGCTGGAACTGCTGCGCGCCCCCGAGGTCTACGTCGAGGCCGTCTGGGCGACTTTCGTCGCCAAGGTCCGTGCCGCCATCAGCTCCGGTGAGATCAGCGCCGCGCGCCTGCGCGAGACCGTGCCCGGCGAGTACAACCGGGCCGTGCGCGACAACTTCGCCCGGCTCGAACTCGACGGCGCCCTCGGCGCCGACGGATACGATTGGTCCATGTCGACCACAGCACGTCCGACCTACCGACCGCTCTCCGGTCCGACGGGTCGTCGCGTCGTCGAACACCGCCAGGAACTCCTCGACGTTCTGCGTCGACACGGGGTGACCAACGCCGAGATCTTCGGCAGCGTCGCACGGGGCGATGACCGCGACGGGAGTGACCTTGACCTGCTCGTCGACCTCGCGCCGGGGACCGACCTGTTCGACATGGTCCGCATCAAGCGCGAGCTCGAAGAGGTCCTTGGAGCACCCGTCGACCTGATTCCGCGTGTCGGCTTGAAAGAACGAGTGCGCACCGCGGCATCGACGGACCTGCGGCCACTGTGAGTCGCTCCGACGCCGACCGGCTCGACGACATCGCCAACGCCATCACCTCGATCCGATCGCACCTTGAACACGGCCCCATCTCGGTCGAGATCGTGATCGATGCCGTCGCGATGCGGCTGCTGGAGATCGGCGAGGCCGTCAAGGGACTCAGCCCCGAACTGACCGCGCCAGAAACCGAAGTGGACTGGAGCGGAGCCGCCGGCATGCGCGACTTCCTCGCCCACCACTACTTCGCGACCCGGCCCGACATCGTCCAACTCACCATCGACCAGCGGCTCCCGGCCCTCGATGAGGCCGTCGCGCGACTACGCGAAAGGCTGTGACTCATACCCTCCCTCGAGGCAGGCGACACCGGGTGTGACGATCTTTGACGACTCTCGCCCCGACCGGCCCGCCTGGATCGGACTCGCGGCCCGTCATCCCGTCTTCGCGGCACGGCACCGTCGGCCCCGATCTCCACGGACCGGCGGCTGCCCTGCCGGCGACAGAGGTCGTTGCAGAAGTAGCGGAGCGGGTCCGAGCCCGGACAGGGCCGATGGGAGCATCGCGGGTATGGCGAGGCCCAGGGTGACGGCGAAATCGAAGATCTTCCGGATCGAGATCGTGCTGGTCGATGTCGAACCGACCGTGCGTCGGGTGATCGAGGTTCCGGGCGAGGCCAGCCTCGCCGCCCTGCACGAGGTCCTGCAGGAGTCGATGGGCTGGACGAACTCCCACCTGCACGAGTTCGAGGTCGACCATGCCCGCTACGGACCCCTCGACCCGGATGCGGACGAGGACCTGCTCGACGGGGCCAGGACGAAGCTGTTCCGGGTCCTCGCTGCCGGGGACGACGCGGGCTATGTCTACGACTTCGGCGACAACTGGCACCACCTGCTCGTCGTCGAGGCTGTCAGCGTCCCCGAACCCGGAGTGCGCTACCCGCGTTGTGTCGATGGCCAGGGAGCCTGCCCACCCGAGAACGTGGGCGGGACGTTCGGCTACCCGAAGTTCCTCGACGCGCTCGCCGACCCGGACCACGCCGATCATGCTGATCGGGTCGAGTGGTGGGGATCGGACCGGTTCGACCCGCACCACTTCGACCTCGACGCGACCAACCAGGCGCTGGCGCGGCTGGCCTGGACCCCGCTGAGCGGGTCGAGCTCGACGTCGAGGTCCTGACCCCGGGACGAACCCGGTCGAGGTGCGTGGCACGCACCGGCTCCGGCAACGACCTGTAAAGCACTCGCTGAACAACTACATCTCGTGCACTATTGCACTCACTGGCGCGCTTTCCGCTCGCCGCCGAGGGAGCGCACAGCCTGAGCCCCAGGAGGCCGCACGTGCCGGACTACGCCCGCCTGTACCGCTTCGGGATCACCCCGTGGGAGCGCTACGCGGCGACCGCGCGTGCGGAACTCGCGACGCGGCTGGACCAGGAGCGGGCCCGACGACCGCAGCCCGGCCGGGCCCTCGACCTGGGGTGCGGCCGCGGGCTGTTCACACCGGAACTGGCCCGGCGGGGCGGAGCGGCCGTGGGCATCGACAACGTCCCGGCCGCGATCGAGGCGGCACGCGAGCGGGCCCCCGACGGCGTCACCTACGTCCTCGGGGACGTGCTCGACCCGCCGGACGGGCTGGGGGCCTTCGACCTGCTCCTCGACATCGGCTGCTTCCAGGGGTTCGACGCCGGCCGGCGGTCGGCGTACGGCCGGGCGGTCACCCGGCTGGCCGCGCCCGGCGCGACGATGCTGCAGCTGAGCTTCGGCGCGAGCCGCTGGCGGTCGCTCGTGGGCGGCGTGTCGCAGGCCGAGGTCGAGTCCGCGTTCCCGGACTGGGAGCTCGACACGGCCGACGCGGCGGGCACCACCGGGCTGGGGTGGCCGATGAACCGGACAAACCCGTGCTGGTACCGGTTCCACCTGCCGTCCGGCCCCGATAGCACCGACACCGTCCGCCCCACGCCCACGGAGGCACCATGAGTCTCGACCGCATCGACCTGCCGACCGGCGAGACGCTGACCGTGCTGCGCAACGGCGCGAGCAGCGGCGGGGCCGGGTTCGAGTTCGAGGCCGTGCTCCCGCCCGGGCTCGCCGGCCCGCCCGCACACCGGCACCGGCTCGAGTCCGAGACGTTCACCGTGCTCGACGGCGAACTGCAGGTCCGCGTCGGCCGGGAGCACCGCCTGCTCCGCCCCGGCGAGGCGGTGACCGTGCCCCCCGGGGTCGTGCACGCCTTCGCCAACCCGACCGACCGGCCGGTCCGGATCCGGACCTGCGAGACACCGGCCGGACCGCTGGAGGAGCAGTTCCACGCGCTCGCCGCGGCGGGCCGGCTCCCGCCGCTGCGCCGGCTCGCCCGGATCAACGTCGCCCACGACCTCGACTTCGTGCTGCACGGCGTGCCCGAAGCGCTCCAGCGTCCACTGTGGCGCCTGCTCGCCGCGCTGCCGGCACCATCCGGGAAGGACAGCACATGAACGGGACGGCCGAGGTCGTCGTCGCCGGGGCCGGGCCGACCGGTCTCGCGCTCGCCTGCGGCCTCGCCGCGGCCGGGACCCGGGTCCGCGTGCTGGACCGCGCCGCCGGCCCGGCCACCACCTCGCGGGCCAACATCCTGCACGCCCGCGGGGCCGAGGTGCTCGCCCGCCTGGACGCCCTCGCCGACCTGCGCGAGCGGGCCGTGGCCCCGGTGGGCATCCGGATGCACGTCAAGGGCCGCCACCTCACCACGATGACCTTCGCCCCCGACGAGCGGGAGACCGTGCAGGCCCTGTTCGTCTCGCAGGCGGTCGTCGAGCAGCGCCTGCGCGCGCGCCTGGGCGCCCTCGGTGTCGAGGTCGAGTGGGGGCACGGCGTCGAACACCTGGGGCAGGACGCCGACGGCGTCACCGTCCGGACGGCCGGTGGCGGCGCGGTGCGGGCGTCCTGGCTGGCCGGCTGCGACGGCGCGCACAGCCGGGTCCGCGAGCTAGCCGGGATCGACTTCCCCGGCACACCCGTCGTCGAGCGCTTCCTGCTCGCCGACGTGCACGCCGACGACATCGCCGACCGCGAGCACTCCGCCGGCTGGTACCACCGCGACGGGATCCTGATGGCGATGCCGATGCCGGACGCGTCCGGGAACCTGTGGCGGCTGATGGCCAACGTCCCGGACGACGGCCGCACCCTCACCGCCGACGAGATCGTCCGGGCCTTGGCCGGGATGCTCCCGGTGCGGGCGGGGATCACCGGCGCGCGGGTCCGGGACGCCGTGTGGACCTCGGTGTTCCGCATCCACCGCCGGTTGGCGGCGGACTACCGGGCCGGGCGCGTCCTGCTCGCCGGCGACGCGGCGCACATCCACTCCCCGTTCGGCGGGCAGGGGATGAACACCGGCATCGGCGACGCCGAGAACCTGGCCTGGAAGCTCGCGCTCGTGGTGCGCGGCGACGCCGGTGGCGAGCTGCTCGACACCTACACCGCCGAGCGGCGGCCGGCCGCCGCCGAGGTGCTGCGGCGCACCACGACCAGCACCCGCGCCCTGGTCGCCGAGGGCGCCGTGGCCCGGCTGCTGCGCGACCACGTCGTCGTCCGGATCCTGAACCTGCCCGCGGCCCAGCGGCAGGCGACCCGCACCGCGTCCCAGCTGGGCCTGACCTACCGCCGGGGCCCGCTCGGCGGCCGCGGCCGGTCACCACGCCCCGGGGACCGGGTCCGCGACCGTGCGGTGCTGCTCGCGGGCGGCGTACCGGGCAGCCTGACCGGTGCGCTCGGCCCGGACTGGGTGCTGCTCAGCGGGGACGCCGGGGCGCCGGAGCGCTTCCACGACGTCCTGCGCGACGCCCTGCCCGGCGCCGTCGCCACGGCCACCGACTCCGCGCACGACGGCGACGAGGTGCTGCTCGTCCGCCCGGACGGCCACCTGCTGTGGCGCGGGACGGACCCGGCCCGGCTGGCCCGGCGGCTCGCCACGGCGGGGATCAGACCGGGGCCACCTCGCCCTTCTTCAACGCCGCCCGGTACGGATCGGGCGACAGCGCGGCCGCCACGATCGTGATCAGCACCATCGCCGACATGTAGACGGCGATCATGTCGTAGCCGCCGGTGGCGTTCAGCAACGCCGTCGCGATCACCGGCGCCAGCCCGCCGGCGAACACGCTCGCGCTCTGCGCACCGATCGACGCGCCGCTGTAGCGGACCTCCGGCTCGAACAGCTCGGAGAAGTACGCCGGCTGCGGCGCGTAGACCGCGGAGTTGCCCACGTTCACCGCGATCACGGTGGCCAGCACGATCAGCGGCAGGGACCGGGTGTCGAGCGCCCAGAAGTACGGCCAGCTCATCGCGAGCAGCACGAACGAGCCCCAGAGCACGGTCCGGCGGCGCCCCCAGCGGTCGCACGCCCAGCCGTAGAACGGGATGCTCGCCAGCCCGATCGCCGACGAGATGATCACCGCCAGCAGCAGCTGGCTGCGCTCCATGGTGAGCACGACCGTGCCGTAGGTCAGCACGAACGTGGTGTGGATGTAGAAGGTGCTGTTCTCGGCGAACCGCAGGCCCGCGGCCCGCAGCACGTTCCCGGGCTGGCGGCGCAGCACCGCGAGCACCGGCTGGCGCTCGATCTTCCCGGCCGAGCGGGCCGCCTCGAACACCGGCGACTCGTGGACCTTCAGCCGGATGACGATCCCCAGCACGACCAGCACGATCGAGGCCAGGAACGGCACCCGCCAGCCCCAGGACACGAACGCCGCGTCGGACATCACGACCGACATCACCAGCAGCGACAGGTTGGCGGTGAGCATCCCGGCCGGCACGCCCGTCTGCGGGAAGCTGCCGAAGAACCCGCGCCGGTGCGGCGGCGCGTACTCCACCGCCATCACCGCGGCCGCGCCCCACTCACCACCGAGCCCGATGCCCTGGATGATCCGGAGCAGCACGAGCAGGATCGGTGCCGCGATCCCGATCGTCTCGTAGGTCGGCATCAGCCCGACCAGGAACGTGCCGCCGCCCATCAAGACCACCGACAGCACGAGCATCGACTTGCGGCCGATCCGGTCACCGAAGTGCGCGAAGATCACTCCGCCGAACGGTCGCGCGACGAAGCCGACACCGAACGTCGACAGGGCCAGCAGCGTGCCGGTGAGCGGGTTCGCCGTCGGGAAGAACAGCTCGTTGAACACGAGCGCGGCGGCCGCGCCGTAGACGAAGAAGTCGAACCACTCGATCGACGTGCCGATCAGCGTCGCGAGGGCGACCCGGCGGGTCTCCTTCGGCGTGGGTGTCGTCGGGGCGGGATGCGTCATCGGATCCTCCGCGACTTCCGCGATGCGGAATCTGCGTCCTGGTGTGGGAGGCACCCTACGTTCCGGAGGGTAACGGTGCCACGCGGAACATACTGCATACTGTGTCGCAAACGGGTTGTTCGCGGAACCGCTCGACGACGGTCCGTGAGCCCGGCATCGTGGTGCCCGATCCCGTCGAGCGACGCCGAACGAGCCGTGGAGGGAGGGCGCCGTGCGGACGATGAACTCCTCCGAGTTCCGCGACCGTTACGCCGAGACCCTCGACGCCGTCGTCGCCGACCGCGAGGAGGTCGTGATCACCCGTTCCGGCCACGACCCGGTGGTCCTGGTGGCGCTCGACGACTACGAGTCCCTCCAGGAGACCGCCTCCCTGCTCCGGAGCCCGGAGAACGCACGGCGGCTCCTGACCTCGATCGATCGCCTCGAGAACGGCGGAGGTACGTCCGGGAGCTGAGCGACCCACCGGACGTCCGGCGGAGCCGCCCCGGCAGTGCGGGGCAGTAGGTTCGGCCCGGTGAGCACCGACCTCGCCGATCTCTACCGCGACCTGCACCGCCACCCCGAGCTCTCGTTCGCCGAGATCCGCACGGCCGGGATCGCCGCCGACCGGCTGCGCGCGGCCGGGTACGAGGTCACCGAGGGCGTCGGCCGGACCGGGGTGGTCGGCGTGCTGCGCAACGGCGACGGCCCGACGGCGCTGCTGCGGGCCGACATGGACGCGCTGCCGGTCGCCGAGGACACCGGTCTCGACTACGCGAGCACCGTGCACGCCCCCGGCGCCGACGGCGAGCCCACCCCGGTCGCGCACGCCTGCGGCCACGACGTGCACGTCACCTGCCTGGTCGGGGCCGCGGCCGAGCTGGCGTCCACACGCGACACCTGGGCCGGGACGCTGCTGGTGGTGTTCCAGCCCGCCGAGGAGCACGGCGCCGGCGCGGACGCCATGCTCGACGACGACCTGTTCGGCCGGTTCGGGACGCCGCACGTGGTGCTCGGCCAGCACGTCGCGCCGCTGCCGGCCGGTGTCCTCGCGGTCGCCGCCGGCCCGGCGTTCGCCGGCAGCGACACGGTCCGCGTGACCCTGCACGGCACCGGCGGGCACGGCTCCCGGCCGGAGACCACGGTGGACCCGGTGGTGCTCGCGGCGGCGACCGTGCTGCGGCTGCAGACCGTCGTCTCCCGCGAGGTCGCGGCGACCGATACCGCGGTGCTCAGCGTCGGCACCCTGCGTGCGGGGACCGCGCCGAACATCATCCCGGAGACCGCGGAGCTGGGGCTGTCGGTGCGGTCCTACACCGCCACCGTCCGGGACCGGGTGCTCGGCGCCGTGGAGCGGATCGTGCGCGGCGAGGCCGCCACCTCCGGGGCGCCGCGGGATCCGGAGATCCGGGTCGTCGACTCGTTCCCGCCGGTGCTCAACGACGCCGACGCGGTCGACCGCACCCGGGGTGCGCTCGCGGCGGTGACGGCGCTGCCGGTCCTCGACCCGGGCCCGGTCACCGGCAGCGAGGACGTCGGCCGGTTCGCGACCGCGGCCGGGGTGCCGTGCGTGTACTGGCTGCTCGGCGGGGCGGACCCGGAGGAGTTCGCCGGCTGTGCCTCGGTCGACGACATCCGCGCCCGGATCGCCGAGCTGCCGTCCAACCACTCCCCGCGCTACGCCCCGGTGATCGAACCGACGCTGAGCACCGGGGTCGCCGCGCTGGTCGCCGCGGCCCGGGAGTGGCTGCCGGTCGCGCGGTAGCTGTTCGCGGCGCCGCGGGTCAGAGCGCGGGGGTGCGCAGTGCCTGCACCGCGGCCCGCGCGGCGGCACCGATCGCGGCGTCCGCGCGCGGGACGCTCGCATCGCTGCGGGCGGCATGGGTGAACACCGCGACGGCGACCGGATGCTCCCCCGGGTAGCTCACCACACCGACGTCGTTGCGCACCGCCCCGACGGTCCCGGTCTTGGCGGCCACGGCGGCCGTGGCCGGGAACCCGGCCCGCAGCCGGTGCGGCCAGATCTGCGCCGCCAGCACCCGCCGGGCGAAGGCCGTCCCCGCGGCCGAGGTCAGCTCCCCGCGCCAGAGCAGGGCGAGCAGCCGGGTCGTGTCGGCGGCCGTCGTCGACGACCCGAAGGCCGGGTTCAGCGCGCGGACCTCGACCGGTACGTCGTTGTCGGCCAGCACGGCGAAGGCCGCCGCGACGTCGTCGGTGCCGGTGTCGGCGACCAGGTCGGCGAAGACGTCCTCGGTCCCGCCGGCCACCCGGGTCCCGGGTAGCCCCAGCTCCGCGGGCAGCGCCGCGACCCGCTCGCGCCCCACCCGCGTGTGCACGACGTCCGCGGCGGCGTTGTCCGACACCGTGACCATCGAGGTGACCAGGTCCCGCCAGCTCATCGTCACCGGATCGGCGAGCGCGGAGAGCCCGGTCCCGCCCGGGGTGCGGGCGGGCGGGACGACGACCGGCTCCCGCGGGTCGATCGTGCCCTCGTCGACCGCCCGGCAGTACGCGACCAGCACGAGGATCTTGTAGACCGACGCCATCACGACCGGGACGTCCGCCCCCACGGCGACCTCACCGGGCGCGCGGCCGTCGGTGGTCACCGGGCGGGCGTGCAGCCAGCCGCGCACACCGGCGTCCCGGAACACCGCACGGACCTGCTCCTGCGGTCCGCTCATCCGTGCTCCCGCAGTGCGGCGGCTTCCCGGAGCGCGGCGGCGAGGGCGTCGACGACGCCGTCCGGGGTGTCGTCGCGGAACACCACCCGCACCCGGAACGGCATCGGCTCCCCCGCCGGCCACCGCCGGACCACCCCGTCGGCGCCCAGGTCCGGGTCGGGGGTGAGCGCGAACGCGGCGCCGGTGGCGACGAGGGCGAGGGCCTCGGCCGGTGTCGTGGCGTCGGCCGCGCGGACCGGGCGCCCCCGGGTGTCCAACGTGTCCAGGAGCAGGTCGTGCGCGGCCGGGGCGTGCGTGCGCGGGGCGGTGACGAGGTCCAGGTCGCGTAGCGTCCGCAGGACCACCTCGCCGTCGCCGTCCGCGGCCGGATGATCGGCGGGCAGCAGGACGGCGGTCGGCAGCGCCACGACCGGACCCGCCCGGGCCGACTCCAGGACGGCCGGGTGGGCGACGACGGCGACGTCGAGCGTGCCCGCCGACACCGCGTCCACCAGGCCGACCGTCGGCCCGACCCGCAGCGTGGTGCGGCGGCCCGCCGCAGCCCGGGCCCGGGTGGCCAGCCGGGCGGAGGCCCGCGGCCCGAGGTCGGGGACGACGCCGATCCGCAACACCTGCGCGGCCTCGGCATGCCGCCGGGCGGCGCGGCCGAGCGCGTCGGCGTCCTCGAGCAGCGCGCGGGCCCGGGGCAGCAGGTCCCGGCCGGCCGCGGTCGGTGCCACGCCACCGGGCCCCCGGTCGAACAGCGCGACCCCGAGCCGGTTCTCGAGCCGGCGCAGCCCCTGGGAGAGCGGCGGCTGCGCCATCCCGAGCCGGTGCGCGGCCCGGCCGAAGTGCCGCTCCTCGGCGACGGTGACGAAGAACGCCAGGTGCCGCAGCAGGTCCACCGCGCACCTCCACCTCGGTTCATACTGTTTCGATATCAACCACGCCGTACGAGCATATTCGAAATATCATCCGTGCTCTGCTGGGCTGTCGCCATGACGATCTCCCGCCGCTCCCTGCTGCTCGCGGGCGCCGCCGGCCTCGGTGCCACGCTGCTCGGTTGCTCGGCACCCTCCGGCGCGGCTCCTGCTCCGCCCGCACCCGCTCCCACCGGCCCGGTCCCCGGCCTGTCCGATGTGGAACGCGAGTTCGGGCGCCGGATCGGCGTGCACGCGTCCGACACCGGGTCCGGGGCCGCCGTCGCGCACCGCGGCGACGAGCGCTTCCTGCTGTGCTCGACGGTGAAGGCGCTGATGGCCGGGTTCGTGCTGCACCGCTCGGTCACCGACCCGGCGCTGCTCGACCGCGTCGTCCGCTGGGACCGCTCGGAGGTCCTGGAGTACGCACCGGTCACCGCCCGCCACGTCGACACCGGGCTGACCGTCGCGCAGCTGTGCGAGGCCGCCGTCACCGTCTCCGACAACACCGCGCACAACGTGCTGCTGCGCGAGGTCGGCCCGCCGGCGGAGCTGACGGCGTGGCTGCGGACCACCGGCGACACCGTCACCCGCGCCGACCGCGCCGAACCGGCGCTCAACGAGGCCGACGGCGACCGCGACACCAGCACCCCGGCCGCGTTCTCCGCGACGCTGGCCGGGCTGACCACCGGTGCCGCGCTCCCGCCCGCGCAGCGAGACCGGTTGGTGGGCTGGCTGCGCGCGGCCACCACCGGGAGCCGGCAGATCCGCGCCGCCGCACCCGCCGGCTGGCAGATCGGGGACAAGACCGGCAGCGGGCCCGGCGGGGAGAAGAACGACGCGGCGATCCTGTTCCCGCCGGACGGGGCACCGATCGCACTCACCGTGTTCACCGTGGCCACGGACCCCGACGACGACCGCGGCGAGGAGGCGATCGCCGCCGCCACCCGGGCCGCGCTGGCCGCACTGCCCGGACAGCGCTAGATGTGCTGTCCGGGCACGTTGGTGACAGTCCGGCACGCCCGTCCGATGATCTTGAGACAGGCGAGGGCCTCCGGGTTCGGTGTGGATCACCACGAAACACGCCGAAGCCCGAGGAGGCCCTCTGGTGATCCACCGTAACGCCCCGCTGACCCCGACCGGCCGGCTGCGCCTGGCCCGGTGTGTCGTCGACGACGGCTGGGACCTGCGCCGCGCCGC
>NZ_FOUY01000067.1 GCF_900115005.1 Pseudonocardia ammonioxydans
TCATCGACGCCCTCGCCGCTGCCCGGGTGCAGGTGGTTGCCGATAGCGGATACCGCGGCGCCGGCCCGACGTTCGATCTCCCGCAGCGCCGGCGACCGGCCGATCGGGACACCGGTGAGCGCCGGCGGCTCTCCCCGGCGCAGCGGGAGGTCAACGCCGCCCACGCGGCGCAACGCGGGCCTGGGGAACGCGCCAACGCGATGTTCAAGAGCTGGAAGGTCCTGCGGAAGATCAGGTGCTGCCCGCAGCGGACCACCGCGCTGGTCAACGCGATCCAAACCCTCATCCTCGCTGGCTGACGCCAAGTGGAAAGAGTTCAGTGAACATCCACAGGAACCGGCCTGATGTTTCCCGGAGAGAAGGTGGGCGCGGCAGGGTTCGAACCTGCGACCGCTCGGGTGTAAAGCGGGTGGGCGACGCCGTACGACGCCTCTACCTGCGGCGGTGGTTGCGCCATCGGTCGCCGGGGACTCCTGGAACCACGTGGTTCGCCGTGGTTTCGCACCACGAAGGACTCCACGCCGCGCACCGCTGGCTTGGGCTCGGTCGCGGCGAGCTATTCCTCAGGGAACGTGGCGCCCCAGGGCGCCGCTGTGTTGCTGTCGCGAACCGCCGGAACGCACATTCCTTCGCGCGCACGCTCGACAGCGTCGACGATGCTCTGGTAACCGGTGCACCGGCAGATGTTGCCGGACATCTCGGCGCGGATCGTCTCGCGGTCGGCGTCGGGCTTCGTGTCGAGCAGGTGGCAGGCCGACATCAGCATGCCCGGTGTACAGAATCCGCACTGCAGCCCGTGGCAGGCCACGAACGCCTCCTGCACGGGATGCAGCTCGCCGTCGGTGCCCTGCAGCCCCTCGACGGTACTGACCGAAGCCCCGTCGACCTGGACGGCGAACATCAGGCACGCCCGGGCCGGCTCCCCGTCGATGAGGATGGTGCAGGCACCGCACACGCCGTGCTCGCATCCAAGGTGAGTCCCGGTCAGGCCGCAGTCGTCACGCAGCGCGTCTGCCAGGGTGCGGCGCGGTTCGACGTCGAGGTCGGCGCGCTCGCCGTTGACACTGAAGCTGATCTTCATCGGCTGTGCTCCTGCTCGGAATCGAACTGTACGAGTGCGCGGCGGGTCATTTCGGCGGCGATCCCACGGCGGAACTCGACCGAACCGTGCAGGTCTGCGGTCGGTTCGATCTCTTCGGCGGCGATGCGCGCCACCTCGGTGGCGGGCTTCCCGTCGGCCAGGGCCTGCTCGGCGGTGGTGGCGCGCTGGGGGACCGACGCGACTCCGCCGAAGGTGATCCGTGGCCGGCCGCGCACCTCGGTGACGACCGCGGTCACGAGGGCGAAGTCGCCGTGCCGGCGGGCGAACTCGGCGAAACCCCACCGGGCCGGCCGCGCGAACCGGACGGCAGTGATCATCTCGTCCTCGTCGAGGGAGGTCATCAGTGCGCTGACGAACAGCTCCTCGGCGTCGACGTCGCGCGATCCGTGCGGGCCGGCGACGGTGACCGACGCGCCGGTCGCGACGGCGACGACGGGCAGCTCGGCCGACGGATCGGCGTGAGCGATGCTGCCGCCGGTCGTTCCGCGGGACCGGATCGCGGTGTGGCCGATCCAGCGGGCGGCCTCGGCCAGCAGCGGGTGTTCGGGCTGCTCGACGAGCCGGCTGTGGCGCACGGTGGCGCCGACCTCGACGATGTCGTCGAGGCGGCGGATCGTCGACAGTCCCGGGACCCGGTTGACGTCGACCAGTACCGCGGGCCGGGCCATCCGGAGCGCGAGCACGGGGACCAGGCTCTGCCCGCCGGCGAGGATCTTGCCTTCGCCGGCGGCCTCGCCGAGGACCTTGACGGTCTCCTCGACGCTGCTCGCGCGGACGTAGTCGAACGGTGCGCACTTCATACGCTCATCTCCCTCGGAACACCGGTGAGCGCTTCTCCGTGCGGGAGAGGCGCCCCTCGGCGAAGTCGTCGCTGGCCCAGCAGGCCTCGAACGCGGCGTCCAGATCCTTGGCGACGTCGTCGGCGAGGTCGGGCTCGAACACCTCGTTGAGCACGCGTTTCGAGTAGCCGACGGTCAGTGGCGCCAGGTCGGTCATGCCGGCTGCCCAGTCGAGGGCCTCGTCGAGACCGCCCGGGCGGTCGGCGAGTCCACACGCCAGCGCGGTGTCGGCGTCGACCTGATCGCACGCCAGCAGCATCCGGCGTGCGGTGCCGTTGCCGGCGAGCAGCGCGAGCCGGCGGATCGTCCAGGGATCGACCGCCAGGCCGATGCGGGCGGTGGGGACGGCGAAGCGTGCTGCGGGGCCGGCGACGCGGAAGTCGGCCGCGATCGCCAGCTGGGTGCCGGCCCCGATCGCGGCACCGTGCACCGCAGCCACGACCGGGACCGGCGCGTCGGTGACAGCGTGCAGCATCCGATAGAGCGAGTCGCGGAACTCGGCGGTGTAGACCTCGTCGAGGTCGGCACCGGAGCAGAAGCTGCGGCCGTTGCCGGCGAGCACGATCGCGCGGGCCTCCCCCACCGAGGCGACGGACGTCCGGATGCGCTCGCAGAGCTCGCCGGTGAGGGCGTTGTGCTTGTCGGGTCGGTCCAGCGTGAGCACGGCCGCGCGGCCGTGCCAGGAGAGTTCGATCATCCCTGGAGTTCCTTCCAGACGCGGTCCGGGCTGACCGGCAGCTCGTCGACGTCGATCCCCAGCGCGTCGCGCAGCGCCCCGGCGAGGACCGCATTCGGGCCGAGGGTGCCGCCCTCCCCCACACCGCGGACCCCCAACGGGTTCGACGCGGGCCGCGAGACGTGGCCGATGACCATGTCGGGCACCTCGGCGCTGGTGGGCATGAGGTAGTCGAGCAGGGTTCCGGTCGAGAGGTTCCCGGCGTCGTCGTAGACGAGGTGCTCGTAGAGCGCGCCCCCGAGGCCCTGGGCGATCGCCCCGGCGATCTGGCCGTCGACGATCTGCGGGTGCATGGCGCGTCCGGCATCCTCGACACAGACATAGGACAGGATCCGCAACTCGCCCGTGGCCCGGTCGATCTCGACGGCGGCGACCTGGACCCCGGCCGCGAACGCGCCGCGGATCGGGTCGTAGAACGTCGTCGCGTCCAGGCCGGGATCGATCCCGTCGGGAAGCCGGTTCGACTCCAGATACGCAACCCGCGCGACCTCGGCGACGGTGATGTAGGGCTTCGGCTCGCCGACGACGTAGACGTCACCGTCTTCGATCCGGAGGTCGGCCTCGGCAGCCTCCATCAGGCCCGCGGCCAAAGTAATGATCTTCTTCCGGACCTCCACAGCCGTGTTGTGCGCAGCCCCGCCACCGATCACCGCCTGGCGGGAGGAGAACGCGCCGAATCCCCAGAGCGACTCGTCGGTGTCGCCGATGCGGACGTCGACGTCGTCGTAGCGGACCCCGACAGCATCGGCGACGATCTGGGCAACCGTGGTCTCGAGCCCCTGGCCCTGTGAGGTGACCCCGGACAGGACGGTGACCCGCCCGTCCGGGTTGACCCGCACGGTGCAGGCGTCGTGGCCGGTCCGGAACGGCATCCGGGGCCCGGCGCTGGCCGCCCGGCCGAGGCCGGTGAGCTCGTTGTAGATCGCGACCCCGATCCCGATCGGCGATTCGCCGCTCTCCCGGCGACGACGCTGCTCGGCACGCACGCCGTCGTAGTCCAGCGCCTCGAGTGCCTTGTCGAGGCACTCCCGGTAGTGACCGGAGTCATCGACCAGCCGGGACGGCATCTTGTACGGGATGTCGGCAGGGGTGATGACGTTGCGGCGGCGGATCTCGATCGCGTCGATGCCCAGCTGCGCGGCCGCCGCATCGAACATCGTTTCCATCGCGAACACGCTCGCCGGGCGCGCGACGCCCCGGTAGGGCCCCGAGGGTGCGGTGTTGGTCGCGACACCGCGCACGGTGCAGCGGTAGTTCTCCAGCTTATAGGGGCCGCTGAGCAGGCCACCCGCCATGAGCGGCTCGATGCCGGCGGTCCACGGGTACACCGAGTAGGCCCCGACGTTGCAGGTCACGTCCGCGTCGACGGCCAGGAGCGTGCCCTCGGCGTCGAATCCCGCCTTCATCAGGTAGCGGTGGTCGCGGGCATGGGTCGCGGCGAGCAGGTGCTCGGCGCGGTCCTCCACCCACTTCAGCGGGATCCCCGGCATCTCCCGCGCCATCAGGCACAGGGCGAGGTCCTCGGGGTAGAGCACGGACTTCACGCCGAACCCGCCGCCCACGTCGGGCGCGATCACCCGGACTCTGCCCTCGGGCAGGCCCATCAGCTCCGCGATCATGTTGCGGGCGATGTGCGGGACCTGGGTGCCGTTCCAGAACGTCAGCTTCCCGTCCGCGGCATCCCACACCGCGACCCCGGCGCGGCACTCCATCGGATTGCCCGCATGCCGGTTGGTGGTCAGCTCCCGCTCGACGACCACGGCGGCGGAGGCCAGGACGTCGTCGACGTCACCGGCATCGAAGGTCCGCTCGAGCAGGACATTGTCCGGTGCCTCGACGTGCACCGGCTCGGACGGCGCCTCCCAGGCGCAGACGGTCGGTGCCAGCGGCTCGTAGTCGATCTCGACCAGTTCGAGGCCGTCCTCGGCCCGGTACCGGTCCGCGGCGACGACGGCGGCCACCGCCTCGCCGGCGAAGCGGACCTTCTGGTGGGCCAGGACCGGCTGGGCGGTCTCGACGTAGGAGGGCAGCGCCGACTGCGCGCGCAGCTCGATGTGGGCGAAGTCGGCACCGGTGAAGACGCGGAACCCGGCGTCGCGGGCGGCGGCGGTGTCGGCGCCGGTGATCCGGGCGTGGCCATACGGGCTGCGCAGGAACGCCACGTGCCGCATCCGCGGCAGTTCGACGTCGGTCACGAACCGGCCGTGCCCGGTGATCAGCCGCTGGTCCTCCTTGCGCCGGACGTTGCGGCCCAGGGAGCCCGCCCCGGCGGCAGTGTCGTCGACGCCCACGCTGTCCTCGGCCATCACGGTGTCCTCGCTCATCTGTCCTCCTCGATGCAGAGTGCCGGATGCGGTGCGCTCAGGGCATCGCGTAGCCGCCGTTGACCGACACGACCTGCCCGGTCGTCCAGGACGACAGCGGTGAGGCGAGCAGCAGCACCATCGGAGTGATGTCGTCGGGGTGGCCGAACCGGCGCAGCGGGTAGGCGGAGAGGATCTTCTTCATCTGCTCCGCCTCAGGGGTGCCGGCGTGGGCGTCGAAGTTGTCGGTGCGGACCAGGGCCAGCGACACCGCGTTCGCGCGGATCTTGTACCGGGCCAGTTCCTTGGCCAGCGACCGGGTCAGGCCGACGGTCGTGGAGCGTGCGGTGGCGGTCACCAGCAGTCCGGACTCCCCCACCCGTCCGGAGTCGCCCATGAGGTTCACGATCGACCCGGTCTCGCGCTCGGCCATCCGCTTGGCCACAGCGTGGGTGAGCTGCAGGGTGCCGGTGACGGTCACGTCGACCTGCGGTGCCCAGTCCTCGGGTGTCGAGTCCAGGAAGCGCTGCTTCTTGGTGACCGCGGAGTTGTTGACCAGGACGCCGATCGGGCCGAGCTCGGTCTCGGTGCGTTCCACGATGCCGGCGACCGCGTCGGCGTCGCGCAGGTCCCCGCCGACGGCGATGGACCGGACACCGAGCTCGGCGGCCTCGGCCGCGGCCTTCTCGGCCCCCTCGCTGGAAGAGTTGTAGTGGAAGGCGACGTTGGCGCCCTCCCGGGCGAACCCGAGGCCGAGGGCACGGCCCAGTCCCTGGCCCGCGCCGGTGATCAGGACGTTCGTCCCCGTGAGCTGAAGATCCATGACGTGCTCCTAGCCGATCTGCTGGAAGGTGCGGTTGCCGAAGGCGGTGACGACCCGGCCGAAGCGCAGCCCGGGAAAGTGGGCACCGACCACGAGGTCGGTGGAGTCCGCGACCTCGTCGGCGATGGCGTTGCGGACCGCGCTCGCGGCGACCGGGTCGACATCGAAGACCGCCTCCCAGTCACGCTCGTGCAGCTCCACGACCGAGTGGACGACGTCGCCGAGCAGCAGGGCGCGCTCGTCGCCGTCCGCCACGACGAACACGGTCGACCCCGGGGTGTGGCCGGGGGTGTGGCGGGCGCTGAGACCGGGGGCGAGAACGGTGTCGGCGTCGAAGGTCTCGAGGCGCTCGGTCAGGGGCGTGAGCTTGCGGACCGCTCCCGGCTCGGCATCCGGGGAGTCGACGAAATGCGCCCAGTCCGCGGCGTGCACCCGGTAGGTCGCGTGCGGGAAGACCACCGCGCCCTTCTTCGTCGCCCAACCCACGTGATCGAAGTGCAGGTGGGTGAACACGACGTCGGTGACGTCCTCGGGTCCGACGCCGTACCCGCGCAGCGACTCGAGGAACCGCCCACCGGCGTACTTACCGTTGTCGATGGTGCCGACCCCGGCGTCGACCAGGACCGTCCGGCTCCCAGTGCGGACCAGGAACCCGCCGAGGTCGAGATGCAGGGCGCCGTGGGCGTCGAGCTGGTCGCCGTGGCAGGCCCAGGCCTCCGGTACGCCCGGGCGAGTCAGGACCTCATCGGCGGGTTCGCGTCCGGTTCCGTCGAGGACGGGGAGGATCTCGATCGTGCCGATCTTCATGCGCCGTCACCGCCCGGGGTGAGCAGGGTGCGGACCCCGCGGCCGGCTTCGAGTTCGGCGAGGGCGTCGTCGACCGACTCGAGCCGTCCGTGGCCGGTGACCAGGCCGCGCAGGTCGAGCTGCCCGGCGCGGACCCAGTCGAAGAACCGGGGCATCTCGGTCGTCGCGTCCACCGAGCCGGCGACACAGCCACGCAGGGTGCGGGCGAAGTGGAAGAGCTCGAGGGCCGAGAACGAGACCATGTCGTCCTTCGCGCCGATCCCGACGACGGTGGCCGTGCCGCCCCGGCGGGTGAGCGACCACATGTCGCGGATCGTGCGTGACGAGCCCACGCAGTCGAAGGCGTGATCGGCCCCGCGGCCCCCGGTCAGCGACCGGACCGCCTTCTTGGTCCCCTCGTCGGCCGGGACGAAGTGGGTCGCTCCGGCGGCGGAGGCGAGCTCGGCCTTGTCCGGGTTGCGGTCCACCGCGACGACCGTCTCGGCTCCGGCGAGGCGTGCGCCCTGCAGCACCGACAGCCCCACCCCGCCGAGGCCGATGACCAGCACCGACGAGCCCTGCTCGACGCCGGCGGTGTGGGTCACCGCGCCGACTCCGGTGGTGACCGCGCACCCGAGGAGCGCGGCGTCGACGGTGTCGATGTCGTCCGGGACCGGCACGACAGCGGCGCGCGGCAGGACGGTCTGCTCGGCGAACGAGCCGACGGTCAGGCCCGGGTAGACCGGCAGGTCGTCCTCGGTCAGCGCGTAGGGCTCGCCCGCCCGCGACGAGCCCCTCTCGCACAGGTGCGGCTGCCCGTGGGTGCAGGCGAAGCACTCCCGGCACGGCGTGATCCACAGCAGGATGACCCGCTGCCCCTCGGCCAGGTCGGTCACCTTGGAGCCGGTCTCGACGACGGTGCCACAGGCCTCGTGCCCGAGGACGGCCGGCAGTTGCTGGCCGAGCGTGCCGTTGGCCAGGGAGAGATCGGAGTGGCAGACACCGGTCCGGTCGATGCGCACCCGGACGTCGCCGCTGCCGACCGCACGCAGCCGGATCATCTCGACGGCCATCGGCGTCCCGACCTCGCGCAGCACCGCGGCGCGGGTCCGGTGCGGGAATTCGGTGCCGGCCTGGCCGACTGTGACGCTCTGGACGCTCATCGCTGCACCGCCTTGGTCTCGCAGACGTCCGCGATGCCGTGCTCGCCGATCTCGCGTCCGACGCCGGACTGCTTGTAGCCACCGAACGGTGCTCCGGGGTTGAAGCCACCGCCGTTGACGTCGACCTGACCGGTACGCAGCCGGCCGGCGGCGGCGAGCGCGGTGTCGTCGCCGCCCCAGACCGCGCCACCGAGGCCGTAGATGCTGTTGTTGGCGATGGCGACGGCGTGGTCGTCGGAGTCCGCGGCGAGGATCGACAGCACCGGGCCGAAGACCTCCTCCTGCGCGAGCCGCGACTCCGGGTCCACCCGGGAGATCACGGTCGGGACGACCCAGTGACCCCGATCCGGCAGGTCGACGTCGCCGGTCACCGTGACCGCCTGGTCGCCGCCGGCACCGGGCACCATGAACGACTCGACCTCCTTGCGCTGCCCGGCGGAGATCAGCGGGCCGAGCCGCCCACCCGGCGTGTACTTCGCGGCCGCCGTGGCGGCGAGCTCCTCCACCTCGGCGAGCCGCTCCCGGGGCACGATCAACCGGGACAGCGCCGTGCAGGTCTGGCCCCCGTTGAGGAAGCAGTTCGCGACGGTCACCTTCACCGCCGTCGCGAGCTGTTCGTCGGTCGCATCGGCCAGGACGACGCTGGCGGACTTTCCGCCGAGCTCCAGGGTGACGCGCTTGACGGTCTCCGCGGCGGCCGCGGCGATGGTCCGCCCGACCGGGGTCGAGCCGGTGAACGACACCTGGTCGACGTCCGGGTGCCGGGTGAGGAGGTCGCCGACGACCCGGCCGCTTCCGGGGACCAGGTTGAACACGCCCGGCGGGAGGCCGGCGTCGTCGAAGGCCCGGGCCAGCGCGAAGGCGGCCAGTGGGGTGAGCCCGGCCGGCTTGAGCACCACGGTCGCGCCGGCGGCCAGCGCGGGGACGACCTTCACCACGACCTGGTGCAGCGGCAGGTTCCACGGCGTGATCGCGCCGACGACGCCGACCGGTTCGCGCAGCACGATCGAGTTCCCGAGCTCGCTGCGGAACGGGAACCTCTCGAGCGCCTCGACGGTGGCGTCGATGACGGCGATCGGAGTGTCGACGTGCAGGGCGCGGGCGACCTTCGGCGGCGAGCCCTGCTCCCGATTGATGATCGTCGCGAGCTCGTCGGCCCGCTCGGCGAGGATGTCCCGGGCGCGGCGCAGCACGGCGGCCCGTTCGCTCACCGGCGTCGCCGCCCACCCGTCGAACGCCTCGCGTGCCGCCGCGATCGCGGCCTCGACGTCCTCGACCGAGGCCTGGGTGACCACCGCGGTGGTCTCCTCCGTGGCGGGGTTCTCGACCTCGAGGTCGGCGCCGCGTCCGGCGCTCCACTGCCCGCCGATGTAGAGGTAGGGCTCGCGCAGGACGTCCTGCGGGGCGGTGTCGGTCATCGGTCTCCCTCCCGAGAGCTGGTGTGGGCGCCGGGCAGGACGAGCTGGAGCACCAGCGATCCCGCCTGTCCGGCACCGTGTGCTGGGCCCGGGCGCCGCCGGGCACGCCCGACGATCACGCCGAGCGCGAGCCCGAGCAGGGCCGTACCGACCGGCAGGGCGTGTCGCCGGGCGAGTGCTCCGACGACGCCGCCACCGGTGGCGAGGAGATCGAGCGGTTCGGGCTCCTCGGTACTCCGCTGCGCCGCCGCCGCGCCCCGGTCGGTCGTGGCCGACGCACCTGTGCCGGCGGCACCGGGAGCGCCGCCCTCGGCCATTTCCGCTTCGAGCCGTCGGGCGAACTGACCGATCAGCTTGCTGCTGACATCGGAGATCATCCCTCGGCCGAACTGCGCGACCCGCCCGGCGAGATCGAGGTCGGTTACGACGACGACCTCGGTGCCGGAGCCCTGCTCGCGCAGCTGGATGTCGATGGTCGCCGCTGCGTTGCCCTGGCCGCCGACATCGCGCCCCTCGGCCCGGATGACGGCGTGGTGCTTGTCGTCGTCGCGCTGGGTGAAGCGGGCGACCCCCTCGTACCGGGCGGTCACCGGCCCGACCTTCACCGCCACGGCACCGCGGTAGTCCTCACCCTCGACTCCCAGCATCGTCGCGCCGGGCAGGCACGGGGCCACCCGTTCGAGATCGGTGATCACGGCCCAGGCCCGGTTCACGGGCTCGGAGACGGTGAACGTGTGCGTCAGGTCCATCGCTCGGACTCCTTACTAACTAACGCTCTTTAGTTACTGTAGGCCACGGTTCGTCGCCGGGCCAACCCGACGCGGGTCACTGTGACGAGGGCGTCAGGCGTCGAGTTGCTGCTGCAGCTGGAAGCGGAGGATCTTGCCGGAGCCGGTGCGCGGGATGGTCCGGCATTCGACGAGCCGGTGGGGGACCTTGAACGACGACAGCCGCTCGCGGACCGAGGCCAGGACTGCGGCGTGGTCGAGCGGGCCCGGGCCGGTGGGCACCACGAACGCGACCGGGACCTCGCCGAGGTGCTGGTGCGGGACCCCGACGACCGCGACGTCCTGCACCCCCTCCGCGCCGGCCAGGGCCTCCTCGACCTCGGCGGGATAGATGTTCTCCCCACCCCGGATGATCAGCTCCTTGGTCCGGCCGCTGATCCTCAGGTAGCCGTTGGCGTCACGCCGGCCCAGGTCGCCGGTGCGGTACCAGCCGTCGACGAGCACGGCGGCGGTCGCATCCGGGAGGTCGTGGTAGCCGGGGGTGACGTTCGGCCCCTGCACCCACAGCTCGCCCTCCTGTTCCGGGCCCACGTCGGCGGCTGTGACCGGGTCGACGAGCCGGACGGTCAGCCCGGGCAGCGGGAGACCGCAGGAGCCCATGACGCGGCTGCCGGTCGGCCAGTTCATCGTGACCATGGTCGAGGTCTCGGTGATCCCGTACCCGTCGAGCAGCGGGACCCCGAACGCGGCCTCGAACTTCTCGTTGACCGAGGCCTGCAGGATCGCACCCGCGGACATGCAGACCCGCAGGGCCGGGGCGTCGAATCCCTGGTCTCCGACCCGGTCGAGCAGGTAGTGGAACATCGTCGGCACGCCCGGGAAGACGGTCACGTCGCCCTCGGGGCCGCCGGAGAACCGCGAGGCGGTGTCGGACACCGAGAAGCGCGGCAGGATCCGCTCGCTCGCACCGACCGCGAACACCCCGAGCACGCACAGCACGAGCGCGTAGGAGTGGAACAACGGCAGCGCGCTCAGGACCACGTCGTCCGGGCCGAGGCCGGCGATCGGCGCCCAGCAGGCCGCGACCACCCAGAAGCATCCGCGCTGGGTGAGGTAGACGCCCTTGGGCCGTCCGGTGGTCCCCGACGTGTAGAGCATCCAGGCCACGTCGTCGAGCCCGAGGCAGTCCCGCGGCGGCTGCGGAGCCTCGGCGCCGACGAGATCGGCGTAGTCGATCTCGCCGTCGGCCGACGCGCCGCCCACCACGATGACGGAGAGCAGGTCCGTTCCGGCTGCGAGCTCCCGGACGACGGGCAGGTGTTCGTGATCGGTGATGACGATCCGGGATCCGCTGTCGGACAGGATGTGGGCGACCTCGGCCGGTGCGGCCTGCGGGTTCGCACACACTGCGACGGCGCCGGCACGCGGGATCGCGAGGTAGGACTCGGCGACCTCGACCCGGTTGTTCAGGTAGAGCAGGACCCGGTCACCGCGTTCGACCCCGAGCTGCTGGAGGTGACCGGCCAGCCGAGCGGTCGTCCGGGCCAGGCCGCCATAGGTGACCGTGCGGTCGTCGTCGATGAAGGCGATCCGGTCCGGCCGTGCGGTCTCGTGCACCGCCATCAGTTCCGCCACGGTGGTGATGTACTCGGTCCTCAGCACCGCTGCTCCTTCCTCGGAGGGATCCCGGCCGGCTCGAGCACCGGCGCCGGGTCGTTCGGTCAGTGGGAGACGGGGGTCTGCTCGGACCCGATCCCGGTCTGGGAGCGCACCTGCAGTTCGTCGAAGGAGCGCTCGGCGCCCCGCTCGGCGGACAGGACGGTGCCGATCCAGCAGGCGAGGAAGCCGATCGGGATCGCGAGCAGCGTCGGGTACTCGATCGGGTAGGGCGCAGATTCGGCGCCACCGGGCCACACCGACGGCCCCAGCAGGATGCAGACCACCGACGTCACCAGGCCGGCGACGATCCCGGCGATCGCACCGGTCGTGGTGAACCGGCGCCAGGTCAGGGCGAGCAGCAGGGCTGGGAAGTTCGCGCCCGCGGCGACCGACAGGGCGAGCCCCACCAGGAACGCGACATTGAACTCCGGGCCCATCCCCAGCGTGATGACGATCGCGACCAGGCCGATCCCGGCGGCGGCGATCCGCGCGACGCGCGTCTCCGAGGTGCTCGTCCGGCCCCGGTGGATGACGTTCGCCCACAGGTCGTGCGCCACGGCGCCCGACGCCGACAGGACCAGGCCCGCGACGACGGCGAGGATGGTGGCGAAGGCGACCGCCGAGACGAAGGCGACGAACAGGTCCCCGCCGACGGTCCCCGGTCCGCCGCCGAGGTGCTCGGCGAGCAGGGGGGCGGCCAGGTTGCCGCTCGTGCCCACTGCGTCGGCGGCCTCGGCGGGCAGCACCGCGCGAGCCCCGAACCCGATCACCGCGGTCATCACGAAGAAGGCGCCGATCAGCGCCGTCGCCCATCCCGCGGAGCTGCGAGCCTGTTTCGCGTCGGGGACGGTGAAGAACCGGATGAGGATGTGCGGCAGCGCCGCGGTACCGATCGCGAACGCCAGGGCCACCGAGACGGTGTCGAGGAACGACCGACCGGAGCCTCCCGGCGCGAGGTAGGCGTCGCCCGCCGGGCTGTTCGCCGCTGCGGTCGTGAACAGCGTTCCCAGGTCGAAGCCGACCTGGACGAGGACCCCGACGGTCAGCGCGGCACCGGCGGCGAGGAGCAGGACCGCCTTGATGATCTGCACCCAGGTCGTGGCGAGCATGCCGCCGAAGACGACGTAGGCGAGCATCGCGAGCCCGGTCAGTACCACGGCAGGCGTGAACGACAGACCGGTCAGCGCCCGGATCAGCACTCCGGCACCGACCAGCTGGGCGACCAGGTAGATCACCGCGACCAGCACGGTCGAGGCTGCGGTCGCGGCCCGGACCGGGCGCTCGCGCAGCCGGAACGACAGCACGTCGGCCACGGTGAACCGGCCCGCGTTGCGCATCCGCTCGGCGAACAGCAGCAGGATCAGCACGAACGCGACCAGGGTGACCGCCGGCATGATCCAGCCGTCGAAGCCGGACAGGTACATCAGCCCGGTGAAGCCGAGGAACGTCGCGGCCGACATCAGGTCACCGGCGATGGCCAGCCCGTTGCGCGGACCGGAGATGCCGCGGCCGGCGGCGAAGAAGTCGGTCGCCGAGTGGGTCCGCCGCGACGCCCACACCGTCACCACCAGGGTCAGCCCGACGATCAGGGCGAAAGCGATGAGCCGAGTGGCGTTCACCGGGCGACCTCCGGCGCCGCGCCGGCCGCGGCCAGCTCACGCACGCTCTGCTCGAGCCGGGACCACCGACGGTTCGACAGCCGCAGATAACCCCAGGTCAGCAACCACGCCAGAACGAGCTGGCTCAAGCCCAGCAGGAAGCCGATGGTCATACCCGCGACCACGACGGTCCCGGCCACCGCGGGCGCAGCACCGATCACGGCCAGGAAGATCGCGAACCACGAGAGCAGCGCGGCGCTCGCGTACCGCACGAACCGGCCGCGCTGCGCGACCAGCTGCTGGAAGGGGGCGGACCGCTGGAGTGCTGCCCAGTCAGGGGCGTCGGAGCTCATCGTCGAGACCTTCCGTTCGGCGCCATACTAGCTAACGCTCATAAGTTTGCCGTCGCCAAGATAGACACCCGCATCCGGGTCTGGCAATCCTCCACCCAGCCCTATGCTGCTCACGACCGAGTATTGGCGTACAGCCGGTCGCTCCGAGCGACACGACACCGCGAGCGAGGCGCCGCGACAACCGAGTCAAAACTAGCTAGCGTTAGCATGTACCGGCGGGGAGTTCGTCCGGTCGGTCGTTCTAAGGTGGAGGACATGGCCCCAACCGATGTCCGTGGCGGTGGACCACGGACGCAGCGGACGGCCGTCACCGCCGAGTCGGTCCTGGACGCGGCGCTGACGCTGTTCGCCGAACGCGGCTACCACGGCACCGCGGTCAGCCAGATCGCCGCAGCGCTCGGGGTACGGACGCCGAGTCTGTACAACCACATGACGTCCAAGCAGGAACTGCTGGAGACCATCGTCCGCCGGACACTCGACGATGTGCACGCCGAGTTCGACGCCGCTGTCGCCGGTCTCGACGCGCCCGCCGACCAGCTACGTGCCGCGGTCCGCGTCTACGCCCGTCGCCACGCCACCCACCGGCGCCAGGCCCTGATCGTCAACCGCGACACCACGAGCCTGCCCGAACCGGCTCTGAGCCGGATGCGTCAACGTCGCCGCGACCACGAAACCGCGACCCGCGCGGTGATCTCGCGCGGCATCGAGGACGGCTCGTTCTCCGTCGGGAATGCGGGTCTGGCGTCGTTCGCGATCCTGGAGATGAGCGTGAGCATCGCCCGCTGGTTCCGGGAGGACGGCCCCCGGACCGCCGAGCAGGTCGCCGACGAGTACGCGGAGTTCGCCCTCCGGGTTGTGAGGTACCGCCCGTGACCGCTGCACGGGAGAGCGTGAGCACTGCGGCCGTCGTCGACACCGCGCTGACCCTGTTCGCCGAGCGCGGATACCACGGGACCGCGCTGAGCCAGATCGCAGAGGTTCTGCAGGTCCGCACACCGAGCCTCTACAACCACATGCGGTCCAAGCACGAGCTGCTCGAGACGATCATCGGTGACACCGTCCGCGGTGTGCTCGACGACTTCCGCGAGGCCACCGCGAACCGCGGCGACCCGTTGGACCGGCTCTACCACGCCGTTCTCGTGTACTCCCGTCGGCACGCGACGCACCGACGAGAGGCGATCGTGGTCAACCGGGACACCTCAAGTCTCGACGAGCCCACACGCTCCCAGATGCAGGCCCTCCGCAGGGAGCACGAGCACGCGATCCGGTCGATCATCGGCGACGGTGTCGCGGCCGGGCGGTTCTCGGTCGACTCCCCGGCCCTGGCCTCGTTCGCCATCCGGGAGATGTGCGTCAGCATCGCCCGCTGGTACCAGGACGGTGGTCCGATCACTCCCGAACAGGTCTCGCGAGAGTACACAGAGTTCGCACTGAGCATTGTAGGCGCGGGGCGCATGTGAAACCCCACCGTGCCCCGCTCGCGTCCCGACGGGGCGGGGCCGAGGCCGGGCGAGCCCAAAGATCGTGGACGACGTCGCACGACACCTCTACCTGCGACAACGCTTCTTCTGCTGGTCGCCCTGGGACTCGCCGAACACCTGGTTCGCCGCAGTTTCGCACCACGATCGACACCACGCCGCTTCTGGCCGGTTCGATCTTCTAATCGGTGGCCTTCGGGTGTGATGGAGTCGCCGCGACCACCCACACGACCCGCCGCTGCTCGTCGGGGCAGTACCAGATCCGGCCTCCCGAAGTGACCTCATACTGCCACTGCGCCAGCACCCGACCACCGATCTGCCGGTCGCCCAGCCGGCCGCGCAAGCGGTGCTGGCGTGACGGGTTCTCCGGCCGCATCGGCCGCTCAGTGAGCACGACCCACGCCTCCCAGGTGTTCGCCTGCGCCACCCGGCACAGCTCCTCCCACCCCTTTGCCGCCTCCGACGTAGCGAACCGCGCCTCCCACCCGTCCGGGCGAGCCGGCGGCGCAACCCGATCACCGCGCTTCGCCGACACCGCTCAGGACCCGTTCGGCGCCGGCACCGGACCGAGATCATCCTCCAACGGCCCCGACAGCTCACCCACCAGCACCGGGTCCGCATAGACGGCCGCAGTCGCCCTCCACTCGACAAGAACCTGCGCCAACACCGACCACCGACCAAGCTCCGCAGACGCACCCACCGCCCGGATAAAATCTGCGACGAACTGGACCCGGTCCGCGACGGGCAGGAGATCCGCCCACGGGAACTCCTCGACCAGGACGTCCGCCGCCGCCTCGCCAGGCAGGTGCGCGAGCGCGTTGCGCAGCGCCCGCGCCGCGCTCACCGCCCCGTCCGCCGCCGACACGGCTGTGTCCTCACGAACCAGCAACAGCGGCACCCCGTCCCGACGCCGCACACGCACGTCCCCCTGGTCGGCCAACGCCGCCACGCTCTTCGGATCGCGCTGCAGTTCGCTCCACTGCACCTCAGTCGTCACACCGCCAGTCTGAACTTTTCCAGAAGTCTTGGCAAGGTGTGCTCGTCGACGGACATTGACCGCAGCCACACCAGTCATCGTGGCCTCGGCCATGAGGGCATTCGATCTTCGCGTGGTGCGAAACTCCGACGTCCAGAGGAAACCGGGTGAACATTCACAGGGGAACCGCCTGCATCTTCGCAGGTCAGACGGTGGGCGCGGCAGGGTTCGAACCTGCGACCACTCGGGTGTAAAGCGCGCGCTACCTCCCTCCCAGCCCTCCTACCAGCGACAACGCTCCCGCGAGATCCCTCTCCAACCCCTTCGGCAGCACCATTGAACGACATTTCGTGTCATGAGTGGTGTCATGCAGGAGACTTGTCGTGGCTTTACTCATTGCTCCCCCTTGGCTTTCGGCTGCGACGAATGCGACCGTCAGGCCGGTCACGCGGCCCGACGGGCGTGTGCAGGGTCGTCGGCAATGTCACCGGGGTGGTCGTTCTTGATGGCCCGGAGCCATGCGTCGATCGGTTCTAGATCGACTCGGCCTCGCAGTCGTCGTTCACAACCTGCGCGCCCAGAGCGGACCGGTCAGGGGACCGTGACAAGCACCCACAATCGTCAGGTCCTGATCGATGCCTGATCGAGCACCGAGAGGTGGACGACGCCACTGTCGGAGTGCCCCGGGTCGGTGAAGATGTGTGAACGGTTCGGCGGCCCGTTCTCGCTGACGATGAACGCTGCGTGAGACCCGGAAGCATCCGTCCCCATCGACGCCGCCGCAACTGCTTCCGCGGATCAAGCTACGTAGTACCAGTTGACGAACAGTGCGACGAGTGAGAGGGACAGCAGTGCGCTGCCGGCAACCCACGCGGTCAGGAGCGACCGGTTCTTCAACAGCGTCCCGAGGGCCACGAACAGCGGGAACGCGGCAAGCAGGTAGCGGGGCAGCCCCATCAACGGATCGCCCTTCGATCCGAAGAAGGCCGGGAGCAGGGCCAGCGCTGCAGCATAAAGCGTGAGGTCGACGGGTAGGCGCCGTGCAGCGACCGCGACCAGCGCGACGGCGAACACGAAACACAGAAGGTTGAGCAGATAGGCCGAGCTGCTGAGCGCGAGGAGCAGCCGCTGGAGTCCGAAGAGCTGGAACGCGCCCGGCTCTGCGAGGGTGTGGACATTCATCGCGGCGGCGGTGACGGCTCTGCCCAGCCAGTCGGCCACGCCGCCGTATGACCGGCCCCACTCGGCTTGATCGTGTACGAACAGCAGGGGGCGTGTCATGGCAGGTGTGTAAGCCATGGGTGGGCCAAGATCGACCGCAGTGATCAACACAGCGGTCGGGAAGGACACCCACGTGAGCGAGAACCAGCCCGACCCTGACGGCGAGACTGCAGCGGCTCGCCGGCTCGCCGAGGCCCTCGACCCGTCGGCGATCGACGCGCTGTTGGCCGACGCGAAGGCCGCCGGCACTCCGATCGACGGCGTCGACGGACTGCTCAACCAGATGACCAAGGCCGTGCTCGAACGGTCGCTGCAGACCGAGATGACCCATCACCTCGGCTACGACCGCGACGACCCCGCCGGACACGGGACAGGCAATTCTCGTAATGGCAACTCGACC
>NZ_FOUY01000037.1 GCF_900115005.1 Pseudonocardia ammonioxydans
TCGGGTGTCCCACTCCCGGGCCCGGTAGCCGTTGCGCTGGTTCGTCCGCTCGCTGCTGCGCTCGCCATAGCCGGCCCCGCACTGCTGATCGGCCTGCGACGACATCAACGCGTTCGCCATCGTCGCGATCATCGTCTGCAACAGATCCGGCGACACACCCGCCGAGGCGAGCTCCTCGACAAGCTGGGCAGGGTCCACACTGTGTGGTGCGGCCATCGTGGTGGTCCTTCCTGGAGTTCCTTGGTCGGTACTCGAGAAAGATCACGCGGTGGCCGTCTCACGTCACGACGCCACGCCGCTCACCAGCGACGAACCCGTACACCACCTCCGCGGACGTAACCGGACTGTCCCGGACCTTCGACAGCCGCTCACCTGTGGCTACCAGGACAGCTACTCGGTCGGGCCAGGATTTTGGTTCCGATGGTCCAGGTTCGAATCCTGGCGGCGGAGCAACGTGTCGCGTCCCCGCCGGGGGCTGGAAGCGGGCTCGGCAGCTCCGGGTCAGAGACCGGCGAGGATGTCGAAGTCGGCGCCGTCGGCGGTCGCCAGGTACATGCTCTGCTCCGCGCGCGCCCCACCGAACAGCACCGGGCCGCGCGGGCCCTCGTAGCGGTAGCGCTCCGCGGTCGCCGACAGCCGCCGGACGTCGGCGGACCCGGTCCGGTTCACCAGCCCCGCCAGCATCCGCAGGCCCTCGTAGCAGGACTCACCGGGCCCGTTGAGCACCGGGGCGGCGGGCCCGAAGCGCCGCACGTAGCGGGCGCCGAAGTCGAGGCTCGCCGCGGTGGGCAGCGCCTCGAAGTAACCGGACGCGACGAACACGTCCCGGGAGGACTCGGTGCCGAGCACCCGCAGCGCGCTCTCGTCCATCAGCGTGGAGAACCGCGCGCACTGGTCCTCCAGGCCGTACCGGGCGAACTGCCGGTTGAACTCGACCAGGTCCTGGCCCACCAGGAACATCAGCACGCCGTCGCAGTCGCTGCGCTCGATCCGGCCCAGCACCGCGTCGAAGTCCAGCGTGCCGAGCCCCACGAACTCCCCGACGTCGACGCCGACGTCGTCGCGGTCGCGCAGGAACTCCCGGACCTGCGCGGTGGAGCGGCGCGGCCACACGTAGTCGTTGCCGACCACGAACCAGCGCCGCACGCCGATCTCGTCGGCCATCCAGGTCAGGGCCGGCCACAGCTGCAGCTCCGGGGTCTCGCCGATCGCGAACACCCCGGGCGTGGCCTCGCCGCCCTCGTACAGCGCGGTGTAGACGTACGGGACCCGTCCCCGGGTGCGCGGCGCGATCCGCTGGCGCACCGCCGAGAGGTGCCAGCCCACCACCGCGTCGACGTGCCCGCCGGACACCAGCCGGTCCACCTCGGCGGCCACCCGCTCCGGGGGCGCGCCCCCGTCGACGATCCGCAGGGTGACCGGCCGGGCGAGCACCCCGCCCTCCTCGGTGATCTCCTCGGCGGCGAGCCGGGCGCACAGCACGCAGGACGGCCCGTAGAGCGCCTCCGGACCCTGCAGCGGGACGACCACGGCCACCCGGAACGCCCCGGGAGCACGCGCCGTCACGGCCGTGCCGCCGGGCGTCGGGCCGACGGAGTGCGCATGGTCACGTGAACCCCACGTCCTCCTGCCGCATTCCCCCGATCGGTGCGCTCAGCTCTCGAGCGCGGCGTCCAGCGAGATCTCGACACCGGTGAGCGCCTTGGAGACCGGGCAGCCCTCCTTGGCGGCCTGCGCGGCCCGGGCGAAGCCGTCCGCGTCCAGCCCGGAGACCTCGCCGCGCACCGTCAGCGTGATGCCGGTGAGCTTGAACCCGCCGGCGTCCTTGTCCGGGCCCAGCGACACCTCCGCGGACACCTCCAGCGCGTCCGGGCTGCCACCCGCCTCGGCGACGTTGGCCGAGAGCTGCATCGCGAAGCAGGCCGAGTGGGCCGCGGCGATGAGCTCCTCGGGTGAGGTGTTGCCGCCGGGGTCGTCGGCCGAGCGCGTCGGGAAGCTGACCTGATAGGTGCCGATCTTCGAGCTGCTCAGCTCGACCTGCCCGGAACCCTGCTCGAGGGTGCCGTTCCAGGCGGTGCGGGCGCTGCGTGTGGGCATCGATCCTCCAGTGAGCGACGACGTAGGCCGTGGGACGAGATCGGTTGTGCACTACCGGAATGCCCGATCCTGCCCCGCGCCGGGTCTTCCCGGTGCCGCTGCGCACGAAACGACGCCGAAACGACACCGCGCCGCGGCGAGCGGTACCGCGGGGGCCCGCGCGTCCGCGACGGGCCGAGGCGGGCCCGACCGCGCCCCGTACGATGCCGTACCGGCGCGGGCGATCGGCGCACGTCGACCCGCCTCGTACGCCGAGTGCACGGGCCGCCCGCGCGGCCGCGGTGACCCCAGCAGGAGGACCGAACATGCCCGAGCCCCACCAGGGCGGCACCGGCGGACCCCCCGTCCCCGGTCACGGAGGGGTCGCCGCGGGCGTGGTGCTCGCCGCCGGCGCCGGCACCCGGATGCGCTCGGCGACGCCCAAGGTCCTGCACGACCTCGGCGGCCGCACGATGCTCGGCCACGCCCTGCACGCGGCCTCCGGCGTGCGCCCGGAGCACCTCGTGGCCGTGGTCGGGCACGAGCGCGAACGGGTCACCGAGGCCGTCGCCGGGATCGCCGGGGAACTGGGCCGCGAGGTGGCGACGGCGGTCCAGCACCAGCGGCTGGGCACCGGCGACGCCGTCCGCTGCGGGCTGTCGGCGCTGCCGGCGGAGCTGACCGGCACCGTGCTGGTCACCTACGGCGACGTCCCGCTGCTCGACACCGCGACGCTGGCCGCGCTGGTCGGCGAGCACGAGGCGGCCGGGGCCGCGGTCACCCTGCTCACCGGCGAGCCCGCCGACCCCACCGGCTACGGGCGGATCGTGCGCGACGAGGCCGACCCCGCCCGGCCGGTGACCGCGATCGTCGAGCACGCGGACGCGACCGCCGCGCAGCGCGCCATCACCGAGGTCAACTCCGGCGTCTACGCCTTCGACGCGGCGTTCCTGCGCACGGGCATCGGCGGGCTGGCCGCGCACAACGAGCAGCAGGAGCTCTACCTCACCGACCTGGTCGAGGCCGCCGTGCGCGCCGGACGCACGGTGCACGCGCTGCGCTGCGACGACGAGTGGCTGCTGCGCGGCATCAACGACCGGGTGCAGCTGGCCGAGCTGCGCGCCGAGCTCAACCGGCGGCTGCTGCGGCGCTGGATGCTCGACGGCGTCACCGTCGTCGACCCGGCCACGACCTGGGTGGACGTCCAGGTGGAGCTCGGGACCGACGTCGTGCTGCGCCCGGGCACGCAGCTGCACGGCGCCTGCACGGTCGGCGACGGCGCCGAGATCGGTCCGGACACCACGCTGACCGCCTGCGTCGTCGGGGCCGGCGCGAGCGTCGTGCGCACCCACGGTTCGGAGTCCGAGATCGGCGAGCGCGCCTCGGTCGGCCCGTTCGCCTACCTGCGCCCGAACGCGCGGCTGGGCGCGCAGGGCAAGATCGGCACCTTCGTCGAGGTGAAGAACGCCGAGATCGGCCCGGGCAGCAAGGTCCCGCACCTGACCTACGTCGGGGACGCGACGATCGGCGAGATGAGCAACATCGGTGCGTCCTCGGTGTTCGTGAACTACGACGGCGTCCGCAAGCAGCGCACCGTCGTCGGCTCGCACGTCCGCACCGGTTCGGACACCATGTTCATCGCCCCGGTCACCGTCGGCGACGGGGCCTACACCGGCGCCGGCACCGTGCTCCGCGAGGACGTCCCGCCGGGGGCGCTCGCGGTGTCGGGTGGGACACAGCGCACCATCGAGGGCTGGGTGCCCCGCAAGCGCCCGGGCACCCCGGCCGCCGAGGCGGCCGAACGGGCGGGCTCCGGTCCGTCCGGCAACGGCACCCGCAACACCGTCGACCCCGTCGACACCAGCGGCGCCGCCGACAGCGGCGGCTCCGACACCGGGAACACCAGAGACCTCAGCCGAGGAGGCACCGCACGGTGAGCGCGATCGCAGGCACGCCGAAGAAGAACATGATGCTCTTCTCGGGGAGGGCGCACCCGGAGCTGGCCGACCACGTGGCCAAGGAACTCGACGTCACGGTCACCCCGCAGTCCGCGTACTCCTTCGCGAACGGGGAGATCTTCTGCCGCTTCGAGGAGTCCGTCCGCGGCAGCGACGCGTTCGTGATCCAGGCGCACTCCGCGCCGATCAACGACGCCGTCATGGAGCAGCTGATCATGGTCGACGCGCTCAAACGCGGCTCGGCCAAGCGGATCACCGCGGTCATGCCGTTCTGGGGCTACGCCCGCCAGGACAAGAAGCACCGCGGCCGCGAGCCCATCTCGGCCCGCCTGATCGCCGACATGTTCAAGACCGCGGGCGCGGACCGGATCCTGACCGTGGACCTGCACACCTCGCAGATCCAGGGCTTCTTCGACGGCCCGGTGGACCACCTGTTCGCCCTGCCGGTGCTGGCCCAGCACATCAAGAACACCCGCCCGGACGAGAACTTCGCGGTCGTCTCCCCCGACTCGGGCCGCGTGCGGCTCGCCGAGCGCTGGGCGGACACCCTGGGTGGCACCCCGCTGGCGTTCATCCACAAGACCCGCGACCCGGACAAGCCGAACGAGGCCGTCGCGAACCGGGTGGTCGGTGACATCGAGGGCCGCTGCTGCGTCGTCATCGACGACATGATCGACACCGGTGGCACCGTGGCGAAGGCGGTCGACGTGCTGCTCAAGGAGGGCGCCGCGAAGGTGCTCGTCGCCGCGACCCACGGCGTGCTCTCCGGCCCCGCCACCGAGCGGCTGGCCAACTGCGGCGCCGACGAGGTGATCTTCACCGACTCGCTGCCGATCTCGTCGGAGAAGCGCTTCGACAAGATGACCGTGCTGCCGATCGCCCCGCTGCTGGCCGAGGCGATCCACCAGGTCTTCGAGGACGGCTCGGTGACCAGCCTGTTCGACGGCAACGCCTGACGGGCGTTCCTGCTGCGACTGGACTACCCGCCGAGGGACGCGTGACACTCGGTCTCGACCTGCCGGAACACTCGTCACGGCTTGTCGCCCGCGGTCACGCGCGCCCCGGCCCACCACTGCCCAGGACAGTCCGCACCGGACACGGAGCCCACCTCTCCTGCTGATCAGCCGCGCTCGCCACGAAGGCGGGCCCGGAACACGACGTTGTGAACGTCTACCCGGCCCTGGATCAGCGGGCCGACCCGTGAGCAATGTCCCCCCCGGCGAGCCCCGGGCTCGCACGAGCCGGAGCGGATCGTGGGCTACTCCATCGAGCTGGTCCTCAGCAGGGTCGCCGGTGATCATGTCGGCGAGGCCGCGGATCCTACGGTTGTGCCGCCGGGAGACAGCGAGCAAGGACGCACACGCATCCTCCAGCCGGTCGTGACGAGGTTGCCGGCTCGTTCGTGCCCGGTCGACGGCGGCGGCTACGTCCGGTCCTCCTGGGCGGGCGGGCCGGACCAGATCTCTGCAGCGCTGGAGCGCTTGCGCGCCTGGGTCTGAGCCCTGCGGCGCCGGACGAAGGCCTCCTGCTTGTTCACCGCACCGCAGGCAGCCATCGAGCACCAGACCCCGGAGCCGTTGCGCGAATAGTCGTGGAACGCGGTCCGGCAGCGCGGATCCCGGCACACCTTGAGTCGGGCCCAGACCTTCGGGCCCACCAGTACCGGCCCGGCCAGCACCGTCGCGAGCGCGCCGCGCACGCCCTGCGCGACCGGGGCCAGCCCGGGCGGCTCGGTGACGGCGACCTGCAGGGTCAGCTCGGGAATGACCGCGGCCAGCCGCTCCAGCGCTCTCGCGTCCTCCGGGCGGACCGCGTCGTTGTGCGGGGCCAGCCAGGCCCGCACGCCCTCGCGCACCGTGTGCGCCAGCGCCAGCTGGGGGCCGGTCACATCGGCGTCCTCGACAGCGGAACCGTGCGCCCGGCACCAGGCGACGAGGTCGGCAGGAGTGGCCAGGTGTTCCTCCCCGCCGCCATCGATACGGCCGAACCAGGTGTTGATCAAGTCCTGGGCCGGCACGAGCGCATCCGGCGCGGGCGGCGGGCGATGGGGGATGCTCACACCACCGACGTTACCGGCAAAGGACGTTGACAGGTAACACCTGTGACCGGCAATCTGTGTTCACCGGTCACGAACGTCGTGACCCCGCCACCGGGAGACCTGCGATGTTCCGTGGATTCGCCACCCTCAACCTCTACGCCGACGACGTGATCGCCGCCCGCACCTGGTACGCCGAGGTGTTCGGCGTCGAGGCCTACTACGCCTACCCGACCGAGAACCCGGCCTACGTCGAGTTCCGGATCGGCGACGACGCCGACGAGATCGGCGTGATCGACCGCCGCTATGCCCCGGCCGGCGGCACGGCGCCGGCCGGTGCGGTGATGCACTGGCATGTCGACGACCTGCCCGGCACACTCGCCCGGCTGATCGCGCTGGGGGCCGGCGAATATCAGCCGCTGACCGAGCACGGCGACGGTTCCGGATTCGCGACGGCGGCGGTCGTCGACCCGTTCGGCAACGTCCTGGGGATCATGCACAACCCGCACTGGCTGGCCCGGCACGAACCCGTGGCCGCCGGGGCGACGGCGTGACCGTCGTCGAGGTGGCCGACCCGCGGGAGTGGCGGGCCTGGCTGGACGCGCACTCCGGCACTGCCGACGAGGCATGGCTGGTGATTCCGCACGCCCGCTCCGGGCGGCCGGGACCCACCCATCGCGAGGCCGTCGAGGAAGCGCTGTGCGTCGGCTGGATCGACGGTCTCAGCCGCCGACACGACCCGACGTCCCGGCTGCAGCGGTTCACCCGGCGCCGACCGCGCAGCGCATGGAGCAGCGTGAACCGTGGGCTGGTGGACCAGCTCGTCGAGGACGGTCGGATGGGCCCCGGCGGGCTGGCCGCCGTCGCGACCGCGAAGGCGAACGGGATGTGGACGTTGCTGGCCGACGCCCAGGCCGGGACCGTACCCGACGACCTTCGAGCCGCCCTCGACGCCGACCCGGCCGCAGCCGCCGGCTGGGAGCGACTGACAGCGTCGGCCCGCCGGATGCGGCTGGAGGCACTGGCCCGGGCGACGCGGCCGGACACCCGGCAGCGGCGAATCGCCGCGGCGGTCGCCGCCGGCGGCCCGGACCCATCCGGGGTCAGAGCACCAGCTCCGAGTCGACCGGTGCGGGGTCCGCTGTCAGCGCTCTGACTGTTCATCACTCGATCGACGAGCGCCGCGCAGGACCAGTTCGGTAGCGGTCACCACGGCATCCGCCGGGACCCCGTCCGGATCGAGTGCGCGTCGGATGGCCAGCCCGTCCTCCAGTGCATGCACCACGAGAGCGGGGCAGGACGCCTCCGTGGCATCGATCCCCAACTCGTAGAACATCGCCGAGCTCGGCCCACTACGGATGCTCCACACAGCGGACAGCACCGAGATCCGATGAACCGCTCGACCCGCGGAACCGTGTTGCCAACCGCACGCTCCTGTGGAAGGACGACGGCATGGCAACCATCACGTACGAGGTCGGGCCGGGCGCCTACGGCATGGCGATCGACCCGGCGGGGCGGGCGTGGACCACGCTCGTCGAACGCGGTGAGCTGGCCCGTGTCGACACCGATGGAGCCCTCGACCGGTTCCCGCTCGAGGACCGGAACGCCCGGCCGATGGTGCTGGCGGCCGGCCCCGACGACGCGGTCTGGTTCAGCTGTGGCGACGGGAATCTGGGCCGGGTGGACACCACCGACACGATCTCGATGCGGTCGGTGGCCACCCCGCAGGACTCGCCGTACGGCCTCTGCACCGGCCCCGACGACGCGTTGTGGTTCACCCTGTTGTCCGCCGATCGCGTCGGGCGCCTGGTGCCCGACGGCACGGTGGAGGAGTTCCCGCTGGCGAAGGGCGCCATGCCCTCCCTGATCACCACCGGTCCCGACGGCGCGGTCTGGTTCACCCTCAACCAGGCCGACGCCCTGGGCCGGATCGACCCCGCCGGGCAGATCACGACCTACCCGCTGCCCACCACCGGTGCGGCGCCCGTCGGGATCCACGGCGGGCCGGACGCGGTGTGGTTCGCCGAGATCGGTGCCGGCCGAATCGGACGCATCGAACCGGACGGTCGGATCGAGGAGTTCCCGTTGCCCGACCCGGCCTGCCGCCCGCACGCCGTCGCGGCCACGGTCGACGGCGGGTGCTGGGCGACGTTGTGGGCCACCGGCTCGGTCGTCCGGCTCGACCGCGACGGCCGGATCTCGGCCCAGGAGACATTCGGGCACGGAGCCGAACCGCACGGCCTGGCGGTGGCCGCCGACGGCTCGGTCCGGGTGGCGCTGCAGTCCGGTCAGGTGGCGCACGTCGTCGCCGACTGATCCGAGGGCACGGCCGGCATTGCCCGACGGCAACGACGGCGGCTCGTCCCAGAAACACGATCGTCTGCCGACGCCCGTCCGCCGGCGGTGAACATCAGTGCGAAAGCGCCCACCCGGTCTCTAGCGTCCGCTGTCATGACAGAGGTGACGACACGCTCGGTCGAGTACCCGGCCGACGGCCTGACGATGGTGGGGCATCTCGCGCGGCCGGCCGGTGTCGGCCGCCGGCCCGCGGTCCTGGTCGGCCCCGAGGGGACGGGGCTCAACGACTTCCAACGCCGCCGGGCCGACGCGCTCGCCGAGCTGGGGTACGTGGCGCTGGCCTTCGACATCCACGGCGGGCGCTGGTTCAGCGACCCCGAGGAGATGCTGGCGCGCTGCATGCCGCTGCTCGCCGACCCCGACCGGATGCGGGACATCGGCCACGCGGCACTCGACGTGCTGCACGCCGAACCGCGCACCGACCCGGACCGGATCGCCGCCATCGGTTACGGCACCGGGGGCGCCATCGGGCTGGAACTCGGGCGCGCCGGCGTCGACCTGCGCGCGATCGGGACGATCAACGCCGTGACCACGGGCCGGCCGGGCGAGGCGGCTCGCATTCGCTGTCCGGTGTGGGCCGGGGTCGGGTCCGAGGACCCGATCATGTCGCCCGCACAACGGGACGCGTTCGCCGCCGAGATGCAGGCTGCGGGCGTCGACTGGCGCCTCGTGGTCTACGGCGGTGCCCTGCACGCCTTCCACCACCCACCCACCGATCCGGACGGCACGATCTCGGCCGACGGCACGTACGGCCAGGCTCTGGTTCCCGGCGTCGCCTACCACCCGCAGCACGCGCAACGGGCCTGGCGCGACGTCGTCGGCCTGCTCGCCGAGTGCCTGCCGGTGGCGCCGTGAGCGGGGTGCACACCGCACGACGGATCAGCGGGGAAGCACGAACGCCGGCTGCTCCCGTACGGTGACCTGGTGGTCGCACGCTCCGCGGTTCAGGTGGAGACGCGGCCGGAACCTGCGCTGCGGCCCTACGTCACCTCCTACGTCGGCTTCGAACTCCGCGGGTTCCCACCGGGCATCCACCTCGGCACGCCCGGCCGTTCGCTCACGGTCGTCGTCAGCCTGTCCGAGCCGCTCGACGTGGTCGCGCAGGACGGTGCCATGCCGCGCAGCGGCCGGTTCGGGGCGCTCGCCGGCGGCCTGACGTCGAGGTCGGTGGCGATCCGGCACGACGGCAACCAGCACGGCATCCGTCTCTCGTTGACCCCGCTCGGGGCGAGAGCGATCTTCGGGATGCCGTCGGCGGCACTGGCGCACGACCTGGTCGACCTCGATGACGTCCTCGGCCGGCCCGGCGCCGAACTCGTCGACCGGATGCGCAGCGCCGCGACCTGGCCGGAACGCTTCGGCACGCTCGATGCCGTCCTGACCCGCGTGGTGGCTCGGCAACCGAGCACCGGCACCCGAACCGGGGGTACCGGGCAGCCGATCCGGCCCGAGGTCGAGGAGGCCTGGCGCCGGCTCGTCGCCCACCGCGGCCGGGTGCGGATCGGGTCCCTGGCGGCCGATCTCGGGTGGAGTCGACGGCACCTCGGTGACAACTTCCGCACGGAGATCGGGCTCTCGCCGAAGGAGGTCGCCCGCATCCTGACCTTCGAGCACGCCCATGAGCTGGCGACCGCGACAAACCCTCGGTCGTGGACCGCCGTATCAGCCGCCGCCGGCTACGCCGACCAGGCACATCTCGTGCGAACCTGGCGCGAGTTCACCGGTCGTGCGCCCACGACCTGGCGTCGCGGCGAGGTGCTCCCGGCGTAGGAGCACCGGGGCCACGATCACCGCGGGCGGTGCTCCGTGCCGACGCCCGGGGTGATCGTCAGAATGCGGGCGGCCCCGTCGACGTCCACCGCGTGCCACACACCGGCCGGGTTCACGGTGGCCTCGCCGGGGCGCAGCACGACCTGCTCGGCGGGCCCCCCGACGTCACGCACCACGGTGACCGTGCCGCTGACGCACACGACGACCTCGTCTCCGGCCGGATGGCGCTCCCAGTGGTCACCCGGCCCTTCCTCATCGATCAGGACCACCATGCGGCCCTCGATGCCGTCCTCGGCGACGGCGTCGCCGTAGGCCTGGAGCACGGCGGGGTCGAAGGCGAACCCGTCGATCGGCCGAGCACGGGAACCGAGGCCGAGGTGCAGCGGCGTGGTCGACAGGTCGATGGCGTTGCGTTCGTCGTCGAGGAGCTTCATGCGCTGCAGCATCGCAAGGCCACTCCCGCGCGGCCTTGAACAAATGGGAGGCGCCGGGCGACGATCGGCACCCGGCTCGCGCCACCCGCCGGCGGCACCGGGTCACCCCGCCTCACACCGAGCGGCGACAGGCACCGTCCGCGCCGTTGCGGGCGGGGGCCTCAGGGTGTAGTGGAGCGGTCGCGTAGACTCCTCCCATCTCCGCGGCGAGGGCGGGTGCACGCTGACCCGCCGTGATCGACGTGGGCCGATCCCGGTCGGCTCCTCGCCGCGCGCCCTTCCGCAGCACGATCGACGAGGAGCACTCCCGTGGCCCAGACCCGCATTCCCGCCGAGACCCGGACCGAGTTCGGCAAGGGCGCCGCCCGCCGCACCCGCCGCGCCGGCAAGATCCCCGCCGTCCTCTACGGGCACGGCACCGACCCGGTGCACCTGTCGCTGCCGTCGCTCGAGTTCGCCGCCGTGGTCCGTGAGCAGGGCCGCAACGCCGTGCTCGAGCTCGACGTGGCCGGCAGCAGGCCGCAGCTGGCGCTGACCAAGACCGTCGTCGTGCACCCGCTGCGCCCCTACGTCGAGCACGTCGACCTGCTCGTGATCAAGCGGGGCGAGAAGGTCGAGGTCGAGCTCGACGTCGTCGTCACCGGCGACGCCGCCCCGGGCTCCCTGGTCACCCAGGACATGAACACCGTCGTCGTCGAGGCGGACGCGCTCAACATCCCGGAGAACATCGAGGTCTCCGTCGAGGACGCCGAGATCGGCACCCAGTACTTCGCCAAGGACCTGGTCCTGCCGAAGGGCGTCGAGCTGCGCACCGACGAGGAGTACCTGGTCGTGCAGGTCGTCCCGGCGCCGACCGAGGAGGACCTCGAGGCCGAGGTCGACACCGAGGGTGCCGGCGTCGTCGAGGAGCCCTCGGACGACGAGCAGGCCGCCGAGGCCTCGGAGCAGGCCGAGGCCTCCTCCGAGGAGTCCTCCGAAGGTTCCTCCGAGCAGTGAGTCCCGCGCCGGGCCCCGCTCTGGTGGTCGGGCTCGGCAACCCGGGCCCGGAGTACGCCGAGACCCGGCACAACGTCGGTACCCACGTCGCCGCGCTGCTGGCGTCGCGGGCCGGCGCGGGCCGGTTCTCGGTGCACAAGCGGACGAACTCCGACGTCGCCCAGGGCCGGCTCGCCGGCCGGCCGGTGACCGTGGCCGTCCCGCGGACGTACATGAACGTCTCGGGCGGCCCGGTCGCCGGGCTCGTGAAGTACTTCTCGGTCCCGCCGACCGAGGTGATCGTCGTCCACGACGAGCTGGATCTCGAGTTCGGCGTCGTCCGGCTCAAGCGCGGCGGCGGCGAGGGCGGGCACAACGGCCTGCGCTCGATCAGCCGCTCGCTGGGGACGAAGGACTACCTGCGGGTGCGGTTCGGGATCGGGCGCCCGCCGGGGCGCCAGGACCCGGCGGACTACGTGCTCAAGCGCTTCTCGGGCGCCGAGAAGCGCGAGCTCGACCTGGGGCTCGACCTGGCCGCCGACGCCGCCGAGGCGTTGCTGGCCGACGGGCTGGAGCCGGCGCAGAACCGGTTCCACCCGCTCTCCGGCTGAGCAGGGCACGCCCGGCGCCCAGCCCTCCCGGCCCGCGCGCCGTCCCGCGCCCGCCTCCCCGCCCCGGCTGTTCCGGCTCCCAGGGGCACCCTCGTAGCGCCATGTGCCCCGAGGGTGCCCCCGGGAGCAGGGCCGGAGGGCACGCGGGCCCGCTCAGCCCCGGGTGCTCAGCAGGTCGGCGGTCGCCGCGCGGCGCACCTTGCCCGACGGCGTCTTCGGCAGGCTGCCGGGCGCCAGCACCGCCACCTCGGCCGGGCGCACCCCGACCGCCGACACCACGCGCCGGATGACCTCGTCGCGCACCGCCTTCACCGCCTCGGCGTCGTCGACCGCCTTCGCCTCGACGGCGACGGCGAACGACTCCCGGTGCCGGCCCTGCCCGGCGGCGATCCGGACGGCGACGGTGTTCCCCGCGCGCACGCCGTCGGCCGCACCCGCCGCCCGCTCGATGTCGGTCGGGTAGATGTTGCGCCCGCCCATGATGATCACGTCCTTGGTGCGGCCGCAGACGACGACGGCACCGCCGGGGGTCAGGTACCCCTCGTCTCCGGTGTCGAACCAGCCCGCACCGTCCTGCGTGGACACCGGGCCCTCGACGGTCAGGTAACCGGGCGTCACCGCCTCCCCGCGCAGGTGCAGCGCACCGACCTCGCGCGGGCCCAGCTCCCGCCCGCCGGGGCCGACCACCCGCACCTCGATGCCCGGCAGCGGCGGTCCGAGCTCCGGGAACGCGCGGGCCGGGGCCGAACCCGCCGGCGTCGCCCGCCGGTGCGCCTCCAGGGACTCGGCGTCCACCCGATCCACCACCAGTCCGGTGTGGACGGGCGCGAAGGCGACGCCGAGCGCGGTCTCGGCCATCCCGTAGGCGCAGAGCACCGACTCCGGCCGCAGCCCGAACCGGGCTCCTGCCGTGGTGAAGGCCTCGACGGCGTCCGGGTCGACCGGCTCGGCGCCGTTCAGCGCGATCCGCAGCGAGGACAGGTCGAGCTCGCCGTCGTCGACCCGGGCCAGCTGGCGGGCCAGCACGGCGTAGGCGAAGTTCGGGGCGGCGGTGACCGTGCCGCCGTAACGCGAGATCAGCTCGGCCCACAGCCGGGGCCGGCCCAGGAAGTCGGCCGGGGTGACCGTGACCAGGTCCAGCCCGACCGTCATCGGCACGGTCAGGAACCCGACCATCCCCATGTCGTGGAACAGCGGCAGCCACGACACCATCCGGTCGGTGGCGACGTCCAGTTCGGACGCGGCGACCATCGCGGTGATGTTGGCGTGCAGGTTGGCGTGGGTGATCCGCACGGCCTTCGGCGTCGCGGTCGAGCCGCTGGTGAGCTGCAGCAGCGCCGTGTCGTGCTCGTCGGCCACCTCCGCCGACGCGGTGAACGCCTCCGCGTCGCCGGCCAGCGAGTCCAGGGTGCGGAACGGGATGCCCTGCTCGGTCAGGACCGGGGCGAGCGCGTCGAACGGCGGGCCGAGCAGCACCAGCGACGCGTCGATCATCTTCAGGGTGGCGACGGTGTCGGCCGCCCATTCCGCGAGGTCAGTGCGGGGGGTGGGCTGGTGCAGCATCGTCACGCTGCCCCCGCACAGCCACACCGCCTGTGCCACCGGCGCGATCGACGCCGGCTCACCGGCCAGCACGCCGATCGCCCCACCGAACGGGAGCGCCGGTTCGTCCGCCTCCCCGGGCCTGCGCAGCGCGTCCGCGGCCGCCCGGGCCTCGCGGTGCACCTCGGCCCAGGACCGCCGCACCGGCTCGTGCGGCTCGCCCGTCGTCATTCCGCGCAGATCCCGGTCGGGACCGGTCGCGGACTCCAGCAGGGTCGCCAGGAAGCGGGACATGGCCCCGACAGTAGCGACGAACCGTGCCCGCCCACCGCACCCGCACCCCCGACGGCCGGGGCCACGAGCGCTCCGAGGGGCACCCCCGGGGCACCCGGCGCCCCCCGGGGCACCCCCGCGGAACCGGCCCTCGGGCACCCAGCGCTTCCGGGGGCGCCCTCGAGGCACCCGGCGCCCCCAGGGGCACCCCCGCGGAACCGGCCCTCCCGGCGCCCAGTCCCCAGGGGCACCCTCGGGGCACCCAGCGCTCCCGGGGGCACCCTCGGGGCACCCGGGCGCGCTCCGGAGTGCCCCCGGAACGCTCGGCGAGCCCCGGGGTGTCCCCTCGCGAACCCGGCCCGGCGCGGCGGGGCGAGGAGGCGGCGGGGGCGGGCGCGCGGCGTAGCATCCGGTCCCATGGCAGGTCAGCAGAGCACCCCACCGCCCGCCGAGCTCGCCGAGGCCGTCGCGGCGGTGCTGCCCGGGGCGCGGACCGATCTGGAGACGCTGGTCCGCATCCCGAGCATCTGGGCCGACCCGGCGCACGCCGAGGACACCCGCCGCAGCGCCGAGGCCGTCGCCGGGCTGGCCCGCGACGCCGGTGCCGCCGAGGTCCGGACCATCGCCGCGGAGGGCGGCGCGCCCGCCGTCGTCGCGCACTGGCCCGCCCCCGAGGGCATGCCGACGGTCATGCTCTACGCCCACCACGACGTCCAGCCCACCGGCGGCGACGACCAGTGGAGCAGCCCGCCGTTCGAGCCGACCGAGCGGGACGGGCGGCTCTACGGCCGCGGCGCCGCCGACGACAAGGCCGGCGTCATGACCCACCTCGCGGTGCTGCGCGCCTACGGCGGCACGCCGCCGGTCGGGGTCGTGCTGTTCGTCGAGGGCGAGGAGGAGTCCGGCTCCCCCACCCTCACCGCGCTGCTGGAGCAGCACCGCGACCGGCTCGCCGCGGACGTCATCGTGATCGCCGACGCGGCCAACCCGGCCGTCGACGTCCCCGCGCTGACGACCAGCCTGCGCGGGCTGGTCGACGTCGTCGTCGACGTGTCGATGCTGGAGCGCCCGGCGCACTCCGGGGTCTACGGCGGCCCGGTCGGCGACGCGCTCACCGCGCTGTGCCGCACGCTGGCCACCCTGCACGACGACAAGGGCGACGTCGCCGTCCCCGGCCTGGTGCGCGGCAGCTCCGACGCGCCCGACCCGGACGAGGCGACCTACCGCAGCGATGCCGGCCTGCTCGACGGCGTCGAGTTCCTCGGCACCGGCAGCATCCCGGACCGGGTCAACCACGCCCCGGCCGTCGCGGTGCTCGGCCTCGACGCCCCGCGGGTCGCCGAGGCCGCGAACGTGCTGATCCCCCGGGCCCGGGCGATGGTCAGCATGCGGCTGGCCCCCGGCCAGGACGCGCTCGAGGCCCGGCAGGCCCTGACCGAGCACCTGGAGCGGAACGTGCCGTGGGGTGCGCACGTGTCGGTGACGCCCGGCAGCGGGGTCGCCGAGCCGTTCAGCCTCTCTTCCACCGGCGAGGTGTACGACCATGCGCGGGCGGCGTTCTCCTCCGCCTACGGCACCGCGGCGGTGGAGACCGGGATCGGCGGCTCGATCCCGTTCATCGCCGAGTTCGCGCGGTCGTTCCCGGGTGCGGCGGTGCTGGTGACCGGGGTCGGCGACCCGGCCAGCCGCTGGCACGGCATCGACGAGAGCCTGCACCTGGAGATGTTCGGCAAGGGCGTGCTCGCCGAGGCGCTGCTGCTGCACCGGCTGGCCGGCCGGGCCTGACGACCGGCCCGGGACGGCCGCCCGCATGCGGCGCGGCCCGACCGGGTATCCAGGACCCATGAGATTCGGCATCGCGACGTTCGTGACCGACGAGGGCATCCGGCCCGGGCCGCTGGGGCGGGCGCTCGAGGAGCGCGGGTTCGACTCGGTGTTCCTCGCCGAGCACTCGCACATCCCCACCAGCCGGGAGTCGCCCTACCCGGGCGGCGGTGACCTGCCGCGGGTCTACTACCGCACCCTCGACCCGTTCCTCACGCTCGCCGCGATGGCCGAGACGACGACCGAGCTGCTGCTCGGCACCGGTATCGCCCTGCTGCCGCAGCGCGACGTGATCCACACCGCGAAGCAGACCGCGACCCTGGACCTGGTCTCGGGCGGGCGGCTGCTGTTCGGCGTCGGCGCGGGCTGGAACCGCGAGGAGATGCGCAACCACGGCGTCGACCCGGCGAAGCGCGGCCCGCTGATGACCGAGCAGCTGCACGCGATCAAGGCACTCTGGACCGAGGAGGAGGCCGGGTTCGACGGCGACCACGTCCACCTCGAGCGCTCGTACTGCTGGCCGAAGCCGGTCCGGACCCCGCACCCGCCGATCTACCTGGGCGGGGAGAGCGAGGCCGCGCTGAACCGGCTCGCCGAGGTCGGTGACGGCTGGCTGCCGCGGGCGCACCTGTCGTTCGACGAGATCCGCCGGGTGCGGGCCGACCTGGCGGAGCGGGGCAAGCCGGACGTGCCGACCACGGTGTTCGCGGCACCCGCGGACGCGGAGACGATCGCCGGGTACGCCGAGGCCGGCGTCGAGCGGGTCACGTTCCTGCTGCCCACCCGCCCCGAGGCGGAGAGCCTCACCAAGCTCGACGAGCTGGCGCAGGTGGCCGAGAAGGCGCGCTGACCGGCCGGGAACCCGGCCCCTCGACATGACGACGGCCGGCCCCCGTCACCGTCCCCCCGACGAGCGGTGACGGGGAACCGGCCCGTTCCCCCCGCGTCCCGGCGACGCTCCCCGCCCGCCGTGACGCGTGCACCACGGTATCGGGCCCGGCGGGCGGTCCGGATCGGTCGAACTACTGATATCCGGGGCCGGTCGTCTCCTACTACGGGAGGAGACGCCCTAACCCAGACCTAGCCTTCGGCCCGCTCCGCGGCGTCCAGCCACTCGATCTCCACCGACTCCCGCTCGGCGACGACGACCCGCAGCTCGCGGTCCAGCTCGACCAGCCGGGACGGGTCGGTCGCCGCCTCGGCCAGCCGAGCGTGCAGCTTCTCCTCCTGCGCGGTGAGCTGCTCCATCCGCCGCTCGAGGCGCTGGGCGTCCTTGCGCGCGGCCCGCTGCGCGGCGGCGTTCACCTTGGGTGCGTCCGGCTTCGCCGCCGGTTCCCCGGCCGCCGGCGGCGCGGTCGGCGCCGCCCCGGACGGGCCACGCCCGGCGGCCGCGCGCCGGTCCAGGTACTCACCGATCCCGCCGGGCAGATGGGTGAGCTTCCCGTCCCCGAACAGCGCCAGCACCTGGTCACAGACGCGCTCGGTGAGGTACCGGTCGTGGCTGACCACCACGAGGGTGCCCGGCCAGCCGTCGAGCAGGTCCTCCAGCCCGGCGAGGGTGTCGACGTCGAGGTCGTTCGTCGGTTCGTCGAGCAGCAGGACGTTCGGCTCGTCCATCAGCAGCCGGGTGAGCTGCAGCCGCCGCCGCTCGCCACCGGACAGGCGCCCGACCGGGGTCCACTGCCGCGACGCCGGGAACCCGAGCCGCTCCAGCACCTGCGAGGCGGTCATCTCCTGCTTGCCGAACCGCACGTACTTGGCGACCGCCTCGGTCGCCTCCAGCACCCGCAGGTCGGCGGGCAGGTCGACCAGCTCCTGGCTCAGCTGCGCCATCTTCACGGTGCTGCCCTGCACCCGGCGCCCGCCGTCGAGCTCCCGCTCGCCGGACAGGGCGCGCAGCAGCGTCGTCTTGCCCGAGCCGTTGACGCCGACGATGCCGATCCGGTCCCCCGGGCCGAGCCGGTAGGTCACCCGGTCCAGCAGGGTGCGGCCGGCGACCCGGACCGTGGCGTCCTCCAGCTCCAGCACGGTGCGGCCGAGCCGGTTCGTGGCGAACTGCATCAGCTCGACGGTGTTGCGCGGCGCCGGGACGTCGGCGATCAGCGCCTCGGCCGCCTCGATCCGGTACCGCGGCTTCGAGGTGCGGGCGGGCGGGCCGCGGCGCAGCCAGGCCAGCTCCTTGCGGGCCAGGTTGCGGCGGCGCTGCTCGGCGGCGTCGGCCTGGCGGCTGCGCTCGGCGCGGGCGTAGACCCAGTCCGCGTAACCGCCGAGGTAGGACTCGACGTTGCCGTTCGCGACCTCCCAGGTGCGGGTGCAGACGGTGTCGAGGAACCAGCGGTCGTGGGTGACGACGACGAGCGCGATCCGCCGGTCGACCAGGTGCTTCGCCAGCCAGCCGATGCCCTCGACGTCGAGGTGGTTCGTCGGCTCGTCGAGCACGACGAGGTCGAGGTCCCCGACCAGCGCGGCGGCGAGCGACACCCGGCGCTTCTCGCCACCGGAGAGGCCGTCGGTGGACCGCTCCACGTCGGTGATGCCCAGCCCGTCGAGGACGTCGCGCACCCGCGGGTCGGCCGCCCACTCGTGGTCGGCGTCGTAGTGCTGCAGCACGATGTCACGCACCCGGGACCCGGGCGGGAAGCGGTCGTGCTGGGCGAGGTGGGCCATCCGCAGCCCGCCGACCCGGCTGATCCGGCCGCCCTCGACCGGGCGCTCGCCGGTGATCACGTCGAGCAGGGTGGACTTGCCGCCGCCGTTCAGCCCGACGACGCCGATCCGGTCGCCCTGCTCGACGCCGAGCGACACGGCGTCGAGCAGCACGCGGGAGGCGTCACCGGGCACGTGCGCGGTGACGTTCTCGAGGTTGAGCAGGTTCGCCATCTCTTCAGATCACTCTCATCAGGCGCGAGCGGGGGGCCAGGAGCCCGACGTGGACGGCCCGCCGCGGTCGGGCGGGTGCTCGTCGTCGTCGACCACACGGGCCCCGTTCACCGGCCCGTGTGCGACGCGGACGGTGCGGCACACGCCCATCCCGGCCAGCTCGGTGGCGACGTCGACGGCGGAGTCGGCGTCGGCGCACAGGAACGCGCACGTCGGCCCGGACCCGGACACCAGCCCGGCCAGCGCGCCGGAGTTGACCCCGGCCCGCAGCGTGCGGCGCAGGTCCGGGGCCATCGACACGGCCGCGGCCTGCAGGTCGTTGCCCAGGTTCAGGGCGAGCTGGCGCGGATCGCCGCCGGCGAGCGCCTCGAGGACCGGCTCGACCGGGCGCTCCGGGATGTCCCCGTCGCCGCGCAGCCGGTCCAGCTCCCGGAACACGCCCGGGGTGGACAGCCCGCCGCGGGCCAGCGCGATCACCCAGTGCAGCCGGTGCCGGGCCAGCACCGGGATGATCTGCTCGCCGCGGCCGGTGCCGAGCGCGGTGCCGCCGTGCAGCCCGAACGTGACGTCCGAGCCCAGCTCGGCGGCCAGCTCCGAGAGCTCGTCGCGGCCCAGCTCCATGCGCCACAGCGTCGACAGCGCGACGAGCGCGCCCGCGGCGTCGGCCGAGCCGCCGGCCATCCCCCCGGCGACCGGGATGCCCTTGCGCAGGGTCACCCGGACGTCCGGGTCGCGGCCCGCCTTCTGCGCCAGCAGCTCGACGGCGCGCCAGGCCAGGTTGGTGGCGTCGAGCGGGACCTCGGCGACGCCGTCGCCGTGCACGTCCAGGGTGGGCTCGTCGGCGCGCTCCACCGAGACCTCGTCGAACAGGCTCACCGCGTGGAAGACCGTGACCAGGTCGTGGAAGCCGTCCGGCCGCACCCCGCCGACGGCGAGGTGCAGGTTGATCTTCGCGGGTACCCGGACGGTGACCGGTCGCGGCACGGCGGACAGCACCGCTCAACCCTACGGCCCGCGCGCCGGGCTCCGCCGCCGCCCGGCCGGTCGAGGTGGGCCGGTTCACTGTGCACGCCGGAGCGGGCGGGCTAGGCCCCCGCCACGGGCGCATCGGCGGTCCGGTCGCGGCGGGCGAGCAGGTGCTGGGGCGTGGCGAAGCAGGCGACCGCGACCAGGCCGACCACCAGCACGGCGGCGGGCAGCAGCACCGACTCGGCCATCGCCTGCGCGAACGGCTCCCGCACGGCCTCGGGCAGCGGGCCGCCCGCCGCGGCGGTCTCCGGCGAGCCCGAGCCCGAGCCCCCGGCGCCGGGCAGCAGCGCGGCGAGCCGGGCCTGCATCAGCACGGCGATGCCCGCGCTGCCGAGCACGGCGCCGACCTGCCGCGTGGTGTTGTAGACGCCGGACCCGGACCCGGCCTGGTCCATCGGCAGGTTGCGGGTGGCGCTGGTGGAGATCGGCGCCCACACGCACGAGTTCGACACGCCGAGCAGCGCGATCGGCAGCAGCAGCTGCCACACCGGGGTGTCCGGGCCCATCGCCAGCGCCAGCCAGACCAGGCCGAGCACGAAGGTCGACATCCCGAACCCGCCGATCAGCCGCGGGTGGATCCGGTCGGTGAGCTTGCCGGTCCACGGCGCGAGCCCGCCGGAGAGGATCGCCAGCGGCGCGAGCAGCAGCGCGGCCTCGGTCGGGGTGAACCCGCGCACGCTCTGCGCGTAGATCATCAACGGGAAGCCCTGCGCGGTGATCGCGAACCCGACGCTGCAGATCGCGATGTTGGCCAGCGAGAAGTTGCGGTCCCGGAACAGGCGCAGCACCACCAGCGGCTCGCTGCCGGTCTCCCGCCGGCCCAGCACGGACTGCCACCACACGAACACGACGAGCACCAGGGCCCCGACGACGATCAGGGACCACACCGGGACCGGCCCGACGATCGGGCCCCAGTCGTACTTCTGCCCCTCCTGGATGCCGAAGACGAGCAGGAACATCCCGGTCGCCGAGAGCACCACGCCGACCAGGTCGAACCGGCGCCGCGACACCGCCAGCGACGGCACCAGCCGCCACGCCGCGACGAACGCGACCGCGCCGAACGGCACGTTCACGAAGAAGATCCACTGCCAGCCGAGGCCCCCGACGAGCAGCCCGCCCAGGATCGGCCCGGTGAGGGTCGCGAACCCCGCGACCGCACCCCACAGGCTCATCGCACGGCCGCGCTGGGCGGCCGGGAAGGTCCGGGTGATCACGGCCATCGTCTGCGGCGTCATCATCGCCGCGCCGAGACCCTGCGCGACGCGGGCGACGATCAGGCCACCGATCGTCGTCGTCAGGCCGCACCACAGCGAGGCCAGCGTGAACACCGCGAGCCCGCCCAGGTAGACGCGCTTGGGCCCGAACCGGTCCCCCATCCGCCCGGTGATCAGCAGCGGGACGGCGTAGGCCAGCAGGTAGGCACTGGTCACCCAGACCACGGAGTTGACGTCGGTGCCGAACGCGAGCAGCAGCGCCGGGGTCGCGACGGTGACGATGGTGGCGTCGACCAGGATCATGAAGAACCCGATGACCATCGCCCAGAGCGCCGGCCAGGGACTCGTCCCGTCCGTGCCGACCACGCGTTCCCTCGACAGTGTCACCACGTCATCATGCGCCTGTGACGCCCGCGCCCGGGCAGGTGGGCCCGGCCGCTACCGGTCCCCGGCCCCGGGGCGGGCGGCCGCGACCCGGGCGAAGTCGGCGACCGAGAGCCGCTCGGCGCGCGCCGTCGGGTCGATGCCCGCCGCCCGCAGCGCGGCCTCCGCGGCGGGCGGGGACCCGGCCCAGCCGGCGAGCGCGCCGCGCAGGGCCTTGCGCCGCTGCGCGAACGCGGCCTCGATCACCGCGAACGTCGCCGCCCGGTCCGCCCCGGCGGGCGGGTCGTGCCGGCGGAAGGCGAGCAGTCCGGAGTCGACGCCGGGGACCGGCCAGAACACCGCCCGCGGGACCGGGCCGGCGCGGCGGGCGTCGGCGTACCAGGCCAGCTTGGCGCTCGGCGCGCCGTACTCCTTCGAGCCGGGCCGGGCGGCGAGCCGGTCGGCGACCTCGGCCTGCACCATCACCAGCCCGCTCTCGATCCCGGGCAGCTCGGCCAGCAGGTGCAGCAGGACCGGGACGGCGACGTTGTAGGGCAGGTTCGCGACGATCACGCTCGGCAGCGCGGTCCCAGCGGTCCCGGCCCGGTCCGGTCGGCCGGGGACGGCGAGGTCGGCGGCGCCGATCCGCAGCGCGTCCGCGGCGGTCACGGTGAGCCGGTCCGCGAGATCGGGGGCGCGGTCGGCGACGGTGTCGGCGAGCTGCCCGGCGAGCACCGGGTCGATCTCGACCGCGTGCACGCGGTCGGCCACCGGGAGCAGGGCGAGGGTCAGCGACCCGAGGCCGGGGCCGACCTCCAGCACGACGTCGTCACCGTCCACCCCGGCGACCTTCACGATCTTGCGGACCGTGTTGGCGTCGTGCACGAAGTTCTGGCCGAGCTTCTTGGTGGGGCTCAGACCGAGCCGGTCGGCCAGCACCCGGACGTCGGCGGGGCCCAGCAACCGGGCGGTCCCGTTCTCGCTCACGCGTCCATTCTCGCCGGGGGCGCCGCGTGGCGCGGCGCAGGCCCCGGTGCTCAGCTCAGGCCGAGCTTGCTCGAGCAGGACGGCCAGGCGCCGTAGCCGCCGCGCTCGTCCTTCACCTTCTCGGCGATCGCGATCTGCTCCTCGCGGCTCGCCTTGCCCGCGGTGGGCGCGTACTCGTCGCCGCCGTAGGACTGCCAGGTCTGCTTGTCGAACTGCAGGCCGCCCGAGTAGCCGTTGCCGGTGTTGGTCGACCAGTCGCCGCCGGACTCGCACTCGGCGAGCTTGTCCCAGACGGCGCCGTTCCCGACGGCCGGGGCCGACGACGACTTCGAGGAGTTGTCCTCGCCGTCGGCGGCGTCGGGGGCGACCTCCTCGACCTTCTTCTTGGTGCCGACCTTGACCACCCGCGGCTCGGCCGGGGTGTCCTGCCCGGCGCCGATCCGCTCGCGCCCGACCTCGCGGCCCTGGTCGTAGGACACGCGCCAGATCACGCTGCGCTCACCCTCGCGGCCCGGGTCGACGACGGTGCGGGTGCCCTCCTCCAGGTTCGGGTCCTGGACCTCGCGCTCGGTGACCGGGAGCTTCTGCGACTCGACGACCTGCGCGTCGACGATGTCCGACCCGGTGGTCGGTGCGGCGACCGGCGCGAACGATGTCGGCGACGACGAGTGCCGGTCCAGCGTCATCGACGCGGCACCGAGGTCGCTGGCGCTCGACGCCAGCCCGGCGCGCAGCGTCTGGGTGTCCTCTCCGGACTGCGGCGCCATCACGGCGACGGCGAGACCACCGGTCGGCACGGAGAACAGGGCCGCGGCGGCGACGGTGCGGGCACCGGTCATGGAGCGGACGGCACCGCCGCGGTGCCGTCCCTCGTAGCTGACGTACCCGTCCCCGGCGCCGGAGAGCCCGGCGGGGGCAGCGGCACCGGACACGGGGAGAGGACGCGTGGCGTCGTCCGCGAAGAGGTCGTCGCCGACGTGCTGACCGACGTTGCGCTCGAACATGATGTCCCGGTGGCTCGGCTGGCCGGGCAGGGGGCGTGACCGGCGGGGACGACGACCGGCGCGGAGCCGGGGAGCGGAACCGCTGCTGGGGAGCGGCCGGTCGTCGTCCCGCAGGTCGGGGGGAGCGACCCCATCCCGGCGGGTACGGGGCCGAACGTTAGCGGACCGTGACCGGCCATCAAGGACCCGGGGACCGGCACGGCGGTGAGCGGCCCGTGATCGACGCCGAACGACGGCAACCCCGCCGTCGGCATCGACGGGCGGCGTCAATCGGTTGCGCGCGTCCGGAACACCCGCTCGGCGTTGCGCCGCGCCAGCTCGGCGACGCGGGCTTCCGTCTCCCCGCGCGTCGCGGCCATGCCGCGCACCGTCCACGGCAGCACGTACGGCTCGTTCGCCCGGCCGCGGTGCGGGTGCGGGGTGAGGAACGGGGCGTCGGTCTCCACCAGGAACCCGTCCTCGGGCACCAGCGCCGCGGCGGCCCGCAGCTCGTCGTTGCGCTTGAACGTGACCGGCCCGGCGAAGGAGAGCACGTAGCCGGCGTCGACGCACTCGCGCGCCATCGCCGCGTCACCGGAGAAGCAGTGGAAGACCACGGTCTCCGGGGCGCCCTCCTCGCGGAGGATGCGCAGCACGTCGTCGTGCGCGTCCCGGTCGTGGATCATCAGCGGCTTGCCGGTGCGCTTGGCGAGTCCGATGTGCCAGCGGAACGCGTCCTGCTGGGCCGACGGCGGTGCGTGGTCCCAGTAGTAGTCCAGCCCGGTCTCGCCGACGGCGACCACGCGGTCGTCGCCGGCCAGGCGCTCGATCTCGGCCAGGTCGGCGCCGGTGACCGATGCGGTACGGGTGGGGTGCAGCGCGACCGCCGCCCACACCCGCTCGTCGGTGTGCGCGGCACCGACCGCCCAGCGTGCGGCGGCGAGGTCGTCGGCGATCGTGACCGCTCCGGTGACCCCGACCGCCGCCGCGCGGTCCATGGCGGCGACGACGTCGTCCGCGGTCTCGCAGCCGCACGCGTCGAGATGGGTGTGGCTGTCGATCGTCGGGGCCGCCAGGGGCTCCGGCGGTTCCGGGCGGGGACGGCGACCGTGGGGAGCGGTCCCGGTGCTCGCCGCCGGCTCGCTCGCTGCCGGTTCGCTCACTGCCGGCTCGCTCACTGCTGGATCGGAGCCCACTCCGGACCCGTCTCCCCCAGCTCCGGCGCCAGCTTGCTGAAGATCGGGGTCGGCTTGGCCAGCGGCCGGCCCACCTCGACCGGGGTGGAGCCCCAGTGCGCCTGCTCGCCCGCGTAGTCCCCGGTCAGCACCGGGTAGGCCGGCCCGTCGCCGAGGTCGTCGACCTCGCGCCGCTCCGGCTGCGCCGCCCACACCCCGGTGCCGCCGAGTGCCTCGTGCACCTGCTGTGCCGCGTGCGGCAGGAACGGGGTGAGCAGCGTGTTCGCGTCCTGCACGACCTGCAGCGCGGTGTGCAGGATCGTGTCCCGGCGTTCCGGGTCGTCCTTGCGCTTCCACGGCTCCTGGTCGGACAGGTACCGGTTGGCCGCGGTGACCACGCGCATCGCCTCGCCGGCCGCCTGCTTGAACCGGTTGCGGGCGAGCAGCCCGCCGACGGTGTCGAAGCCGGCCTTCGAGTACGCGAGCAGCTCGGCGTCGGCCTGCTGGGGTGCGGCCGGCCGCGGGATCGCGCCGACGTTCTTGTGCGCCATCGAGACCGAGCGGTTGACCAGGTTGCCCCACTCGTTGGCCAGCTCGAAGTTGACCCGGCGGACGAACTCGTCCCAGGTGAAGTCGACGTCCTGGTTCTCCGGCCCGGCGACGGCGATGTGGTAGCGCAGCGCGTCCGGCCCGAACTCGCGCAGGAAGTCACCGACGTAGATCACGGTGCCGCGGCTGGTGGAGAACTTCGACCCGAGCATCGTCAGGTACTCCGAGGACACGACCTCGCTGGGGAGGTCGAGGGTGCCGTACGGGCCGGGCTCGCCGCCGCGGTCGCCCTGCCCGTTCTGCCCGAGCAGGATCGCCGGCCACATCACCGAGTGGAAGGTGATGTTGTCCTTGCCCATGAAGTAGTACGCCTGGGCGTCCGGGTCGGTCCACCACTGCTTCCAGGCGTCCGGGTCGGGACCGCGGCGGGCCCACTCCACCGACGCGGACAGGTAGCCGATCACCGCGTCGAACCAGACGTAGATCTTCTTCATCGGGTTGTCCGACCAGCCGTCCAGCGGCACCGGGACGCCCCACTCCAGGTCGCGGGTGATCGCCCGCGGCTTGAGGTTCTCGGCCAGGTTCGCCGAGAACTTGAGCACGTTGGGCCGCCAGTCGGTGCGGGTCGACAGCCACGACCCGAGCGCGTCGGAGAACGCGGGCAGGTCGAGGAAGAAGTGCTCGGTCTCGACGAACGACGGGGTCTCACCGTTGATCTTCGAACGCGGGTTCTTCAGGTCGGCCGGGTCGAGCTGGTTGCCGCAGTTGTCGCACTGGTCGCCGCGGGCGCCGTCGTAGGCGCAGATCGGGCAGGTGCCCTCGATGTAGCGGTCCGGCAGGGTCCGCCCGGTGGACGGGCTGATCGCGGCGAGCTGGGTGCGCGGCACCACGTAGCCGTTCTTGTACAGCGCCGTGAACATGTGCTGCACGACCTCGTAGTGGTTCGAGGTCGTGGTGCGGGTGAACAGGTCGTAGGACAGGCCCAGGCCCTGCAGGTCCGCGGTGATGACGTCGTTGTACTTGTCGGCCAGCTGCCGCGGGGTCAGGCCCTCGGCGTCGGCCTGCACCTGGATCGGCGTGCCGTGCTCGTCGGTGCCGGAGACCATCAGCACCCGGTCCCCCGCCATTCGCCGGTACCGGGCGAACACGTCGGAGGGCACACCGAAACCGGAGACGTGGCCGATGTGCCGGGGACCGTTGGCGTAGGGCCACGCCACGGCGGTCAGCACGGCTTTACTCATGCGTCCAGCGTATGCGCACGCCCGGGAGCGGGCCGCGCCGCCCGGTCAGATCTCGGCGGAACCGTCATCCCAGGTCAGGTGCAGGACACCCGCACCGGTCCGCAGCTCGACCTCCAGGGTCTCGAGCCCGAGCACACCGCCGGTGGCCTGCACCGGCAGCAGCCGCCCGCCGACGGAGCGGAAGACCTCGGCCCGCCGGTCGCCGGGGTGCACGACGAGCAGCTCCCGGACGCCGGCCGCGGCGTAGAAATCGATCTTGTCGTAGGTCTCGTCCCCGGCGGAGCGGACCTCGACGACCAGCTCCGCACCCTCCGTGCCCCGCTCGGAGAGGTGCTCGGGACGGCAGTAGGACTGGTCCGGGACCCGGTAGTCGGTGGCCGCACGGAACAGGCCGGTCTCCATGTGCGGGACCAGCCCGTGCCGCTCCGCCAGCGGTCCGAGGGTCATGGTGAGCCGGGTCGACAACCGCTGGTGCGGCCCCCCTGCCGGTGGAACCACGTGCAGCACCCCGTCCCACATCTCGTCCCGGTGGTCCAGGCCGAGGCGGCGACGCTCCTCGAGCATCGCCTGCGGGGCCTCCAGCATGACGACCTTCACACCGGTCAGGGTAGCGATCCGGCGCCCGGGCGTACCGTTGCAGTGTGAACGTGGACGTGACACCACTTCCCGGGATCGGGGTGCGCAAGGAGATCGAGCTGCGCGACGGGCGGCGGATCGGGGTCATCTCCCACCGCGACGGCCGGACCGCACTGATCCTCTCCCGCGCCGACGACCCGGACGCGTGCGTGGCCGAGCTGCCGCTGACCAACGAGGAGGCCGGCGCGCTGGCGAACCTGCTCGGCGCCCCGCAGCTGGTCAACCAGCTCAACGACGAGCACAAGGACCTCCCCGGCATCACCACCCGGCGGTTGCCAGTCAAGTCCCACAGCCCGTACGACGGCCGCCCGCTCGGCGACTCAGCGCTGCGCACCCGCACCCAGGTGTCGGTGGTCGCGGTGATGCGTGCCGGGCAGGTGCACCCGTCGCCGACCCCGGACTTCGTGCTGGCCGGCGGGGACGTGCTCATCGCGGTGGGGCTGAACGAGAAGCTGGACCAGGCCGCCGACGTACTGGCCCGCGGCTGAGGCGGGCGGGTCGGACGGACCGTGGACCACGTCGCACTCGAGCTGCTCGAACTCGGTGCCGTCTTCTTCGGCCTCGGCCTGCTCGGCCGGCTGGCGCAGCGGATCGGGCTCTCCCCGATCCCGCTGTACCTCGTCGGCGGGCTCGCCTTCGGCTCCGGAGGGATCTTCCCGCTCGGCGACATCGGTGACTTCACCGCGCTGGCCGGCGAGGTCGGTGTCGTCCTGCTGCTGTTGCTGCTCGGCCTGGAGTACTCCGCGGCCGAGCTCGTCACCGGGCTGAAACGCTCCTGGGGCGCGGGCGTCGTCGACGCCGTGCTCAACGCGGCCCCGGGCGTCGCGGTGGCCCTGATCCTCGGCTGGGGCGCGGTCGGGGCGATGGTGCTCGGCGGCGTCACCTACATCTCGTCGTCGGGGATCGTCGCGAAGGTCCTGTCCGACCTGGGACGCCTGGGCAACCGGGAGACCCCGGTGATCCTCTCGGTGCTGGTGTTCGAGGACCTGGTGATGGCCCTCTACCTGCCGATCCTCACCGCGCTGCTGCTCGGCGTGACCCTGTGGGGCGGGATCGGCGCGGTCGCGATCTCGCTGGCGGTGATCTCCGTCGTGCTGGTGGTCGCGCTGCGCTACGGCCGCTACGTCTCCGCGATCGTCGACTCCGACGACCAGGAGGTCTTCCTCCTCAAGGTGCTCGGTGCCGCGCTGCTGGTGGCCGGGTTCGCGCAGGCGATGCAGGTCTCCGCCGCGGTCGGCGCGTTCCTGCTCGGCATCGCGATCTCCGGGTCGACCGCGGTGAACGCGACCCGGCTGCTCGAACCGCTGCGGGACCTGTTCGCCGCGGTGTTCTTCGTGGTGTTCGGGCTGTCCACCGACCCGGCCGCGATCCCGCCGGTGCTGGGGTGGGCGCTGGTGCTGGCCGTGTCCACCGCCGCCACCAAGTACGCGACCGGGTGGTGGGCGGCCCGGCAGGCCCGGATCGGTCCGATGGGCCGGGCCCGGGCCGGGGCCGCGCTGGTCGCCCGCGGCGAGTTCTCGATCGTCATCGCCGGCCTGGCGGTCGGGTACGCGGCCGTGCCCGCGGAGCTGTCCGCGCTGGCCACGGCGTACGTGCTGATCATGGCGGTGCTGGGCCCGATCACGGCCCGCTGCGTCGAGCCCGTCGTGCGGGCGCTGCCGTCGCGCACACCGGCCGGGGCCTGAACCACGCCCCGGCCGGTCGCGGGCGGCGGCGGTCAGTCGCGAGCGGCGACCGAGGCGTTGTAGAGCTCCCGCTTCGGCACCCCGGCGGCCTCGGCGACGGCGGCGACCGCGTCCTTGAGCCGCTCGCCGTCGTCGGTGCGCTCCCGGACCGCGCCGACCAGGCTCTCCACCGGCGGTGCGGCCCGTTCCTCCGCTCCGGCCAGCACGATCGTCACCTCGCCGAGAACGTCCCCGTCGGCGGCCCACCCGGCCAGCTCGGCGAGGGTGCCCCGCACCACCTGCTCGTGGGTCTTGGTCAGCTCCCGGCACACGGCGGCCCGCCGGTCGGTGCCCAGCACGGCGACGGCGTCGGCCAGGGTGTCCGCGGTCCGCCGGGGCGACTCGAAGAACACGGCCGCGCGCCGCTCCTCGCGCAGCGTCTCCAGCCAGCGGCGCCGCTCCCCCGGCCGGCGGGGCGGGAAGCCGTCGAAACAGAACCGCTCGCAGGGGAGCCCGGACAGCACCAGCGCCGTCGTCACCGCGGACGGGCCGGGCACGCAGGTCACCGGCAGCTCCTCGGCGGCGGCCGCGGCCACCAGCCGGAACCCGGGGTCGGACACCGCGGGCATCCCGGCGTCGGACACGACGAGCACCGTCGCGCCCTCGCGCACCGCGGCGAGCAGTCCGGGCAGCCGCTCGGCCTCGACGGCGTCGTAGTGGCTGACGATCCGGCCGGTCCAGGTGGCCCCCAGCGACGTCGCGAGGGTCCGGAACCGGCGGGTGTCCTCGGCCGCGATCACGTCCGCGGTCCCGATCAGCTCCCGCAGCCGGGGCGAGGCGTCCCGCGGATCGCCCAGCGGCGTCGCGGCCAGCACCAGGACGCCGGTGTCGGCGGCGGGGGTCTCCTCGCGGTCGGAGGCATCGGCGGGCGGCACGGCGCCCAGCCTACGATCGAGGCGATGGCCACCTCGACCGGCGACCCCGGGAGCAGGGTCGCCGGAGCGGCCCCGGAACCGGGACTGACCCCGATCGGCGTCCCGCCACCGCTGCGCCGGGCCGATCCCGGCCCGGCGGCCCGCCTCGGCGTCCCACCGGCGTCCGACCGGCTGCGCGGGTGGCTGGTCACGGCCGGGGTGGTCCTGATCGCGGCGCTGCTCCGGTTCTACGACCTGGGCGACCCGACCGACCGCGGCACCCCCGTGTTCGACGAGAAGCACTACGTGCCGCAGGCCTGGGAGATGGTCCGCAACGGCGGCGTCGAGAACAACCCGGGCTACGAGAAGATCGTCCATCCGCCGCTGGGCAAACAGCTGATCGCGCTCGGGCAGCTGGTGTTCGGCTACGACGGCGTCGGCTGGCGGGTCGCGGCCGCGCTGGCCGGGGTGGTGACCGTGCTGCTCGTGGTGCGGGCCGGGCGGCGGCTCACCCGCTCGACGGCGCTCGGCGGGCTCGCCGGGCTGTTGCTGGCCGCCGACGGGCTCTCGCACGTGCAGTCCCGGATGGGGATGCTCGACGCGTTCTCCGCGGTGTTCGTGGTGGCCGCGTTCGCCGCGCTGCTCTGCGACCGCGACGACGTGCGGGCCCGGATGGCCCGGGTGGTCGCCGAGGGCCGCGTCGGCGACACCCCCTTCGGACCACGCTGGGGGGTGCGCTGGTGGCGGCTGGGGGCCGGGGTGTGCCTCGGCCTGGCCTGCGCGGTGAAGTGGAACGGCGCCTACTACGTGGCCGCATTCGGGCTGCTCTGCGTGCTGTGGGACGTCTCGCTGCGCCGCCGCGCCGGGGTCGCCCGGCCCTGGGCCGGGACCGCCGCCCGGGACCTGACCCCCGCGCTGTGGGCGCTGGCGCTGGTCCCGATGCTGACCTACGTGGCGTCCTGGTGGGCCTGGTTCGGCAGCGAGAACGCCATCGACCGCTACCAGGTCGGACGCGGGATCGGCACCGGCGGGCCGTTCTCCTGGCTACCGGACGCGGTGCGCTCGCTCTGGTACTACCACGGTCGCGCGCTGGCCTTCCACGAGAACCTGACGACCGGCTCGGCCGGGGCCCACCCGTGGGAGTCGAAGCCGTGGTCGTGGCCGATGGGGCTGCGGCCGATGCTCTACCGGTTCTCCGACGACGCGACCGGCTGCGGCGGCTCGGACTGCGTGTCCGCGGTGATGCTGGTCGGCACCCCGGCGCTGTGGTGGGCCGCGATCCCGGTGCTGCTGTGGGGGCTGTGGCGCGCGGTGACCCGCGGCGACTGGCGGTGGACGGCCGTGCTGGTCGGCTACGGCGCCGGGTTCCTGCCGTGGTTCTTCAACCTGGACCGGCAGATGTACTTCTTCTACATGATGCCGGTGGTGCCGTTCCTGGTGCTGGCGGTCGTGCTGGTGATGGGGCGGCTGCTGGGTCACTCCGGGCAGACCGAACGACGACGCCGGGTCGGCCTGCTGGCCGTCTCGGCCTGGGTGGCGCTGATCGGGGTCAACTTCGTGTGGCTGTGGCCGATCCTGGTCGGGGACCCGATCACCCAGGCGCACTGGCAGGCGGAGCTGTGGCTGCCGTCGTGGCGATGACCCGCCCGCCGGGTCCGGCGGCTCCGCCGAACAGGTGAGTACGGCGCCGCTCCGGAACCCTGGGGGGTTCCGGACCGACCGATACTGAGTGAGCACCGTTCTCCCCACCGCCGGCCGCGTCGCCGTCGTCCTGCTGGCCGGCGCCGTGGCGCTGCTGGCCGGTGCCGCGCCCGCGTGGGCGCACACCGAGCTGGAGTCCAGCACCCCCGCCGCCGACGCCCGGGTCACGCAGGCCCCGACCGAGGTGACCCTGACGTTCACCGAGGACGTCCCGGCCGACCGCGCGGAGGTCACGGTGACCGGCCCGGCCGGCACCGACGCCGCGACCGGCACCGACCACGCGCGCGGCCCGATCACCGCTGCCGGCGGCACCCTGACCGTGCCGCTGGAGCCGCTCGGCGACGCCGGCGTGTACGAGATCGAGTACCGCGTCGTCTCCGACGACGGCCACCCGGTCTCCGGCACCGTCCCGTTCACCCTGACCGCGCCCGGCCCGGGCGCCGGCGCACCCGCGCCCACCCCGGCCGCGCCCGCCGGTGCCCCGGACACGACCCCGGCACCGGCCGGCGACCCCGCCGCCGACACCGGCACCGATTCCGCCTCCGGGGACACAGCCGACACCGGCATGCCGGTCTGGCCGTGGCTGCTGGTCGCGGTCGTCGTGCTCGGCGGCGGCGCCGCGCTCGCGCTGCGCCGGACACGGAACTGACCTCCGCCGACGCGCCGGCGCGGGAACCGGCGCCGCGGGTCGCGGCGTGGGCCGCCGTCGCGCTCGGCGCGGCCCTGGGCACCGCGGTGCTCACCGGCGGGATCGGGCCGGGCGGCCTCGGCCCCGACCTCGCCCGGACCCTGGCGCGGGCGGTCGCCGACCTCGCGGCGCTCGCCGTCGCCGGGGCGGCGCTGGCCGCGGTGCTGGCGCCCGGGCGGGTGCCGGGCGCCGACCGGGTGCCGCCCGTCGCGGTGCCCGTCTGGTTCGCCGCGCTGCTGGTCGACGCCGTGGCCCGCGGTGCGCTCCTCGCCGGGGTACCGCTCACCGCGGTGGCCGCCGGTGACGTCACCGGCTACCTGACCGGGTTCCGGGCCGGTCAGGGCCTGCTGCTCGCCGGGGTGGTCGTGCTGGTGCTGGCCGGAGCGGTCGCGGGGCGGCCCGTGCGCCCCGGGCGGGGCAGCGGGCCGCCGCTGCTCGTACTGGCCCTGACGCTGGCCGCGGCAGCCGCCCCCGCCGCGACCGGGCACGCGGCCGCGTCGGCCCGGGCGGTGCTCGCCGTCCCCGGGGTGGTGCTGCACGTGGTCGCGGCGCTGCTGTGGGTCGGCGGGCTCGGCGCGATGCTCGTGCTGGCCCGCGACGGCGCCGTGCTGCGCGCGGCACTGCCCCGGTTCTCCCGCCTCGCCGCCGTGAGCATCGTGGTGCTGGCGGTGTCCGGCCTGCTCGCCGCGACCGCCCGGCTGGCCTCGCCGGTGGACGTGGTCACCACCGCCTACGGCGGGGTGGTCCTGGCGAAGGCCGGGCTGCTCGCCGGGGCGGGGGCGCTCGGCCTGCTCACCCGCCGCCGGCTGCAGGCCGGCCGGCTGCCGGTGCTGGCCTGGGCGGCGGCCGAGATCGTGCTGCTTGCCGCCGCGGTCGGTGCCGCGGCGACGCTCACCCACACCGCGTAGCCGCTACCACCAGCCCGGACCCCGCGCCCAGAACGCCGTGAGCGCGGCCGCCACCTGCCCGGGCCGGGTCACGGCGAACGCATGGTCGGCGCCGACCAGCAGCACCTCCCGGGTCTGCGGCAGCAGTATCCGCAGCCGCTCCCGCACGTCCGCCACGATCGGCATCGACGCGGTCCCGGCGACGGAGAGGACGGGCCGGTCCAGCACGGCGGCGCGTTTCGGCTCGAACGACCACGCGCGCAGCGCGGGCAGGTCGCTGTCGAAGATCAGCGCGGCGTCCTTGTACAGCTGCGCCACGCCACCGGGGATCCGCTGCTCCAGCCGTGCGGCCCAGTCCGGGCCCCAGACGGCGGCCTGGAAGTCCGCGGCCGCCCCGGCCGCGTCCCCCGCGGCGCGCCGGGCGAACAGCGGGGCGAGGACCTCGCCGAGCCCGGCGGCGCCGGGGACCTGCAGCAGGGCCGGTTCGAGCACCGCGACGTCGAGGACCCGCCCGGGTGCCCGCGTCGCGGCCTCGAGCACGACCGCCCCACCGTGCGACCAGCCCACCAGGTGGGCCCGTTCGATCCCGAGGGCGTCGAGCACGCCGAGGCAGTCCGCGGCATCCCGGCCGACCGAGACCGGCCCGGGCCGTCCGGCGCTCCCGGCGTACCCGCGGCGGTGGTGGCGGACCAGCCGGTACCCCGGCCCCAGCTCCCCGGCGACCGGGGCGAACGAGTCCGCGATCAGGCCGCCGTGCACGAACAGCACCGGCTCGCCGGCGCCCTCGTCGGACACGGCCAGCTCGGCGCCGTCCACACCACCGGCTGCATCGGCTCGGGAGGTGCCGGGGGCACCGGCATCGTCACGGCCGTACCCCCGCTCCGTCCGCGGGCGGGATGTTCTGGTTGAGGTGGAAGACGTTGTCCGGGTCGTAGGCCGCCTTGGCCCGGCGGAGCCGGTCGTAGGTGCGGCCGTAGTTCGCCGGGGCCCGGTCGGCGTCGTCGGCGGCCACGAAGTTGACGTAGCCGCCCTCGGTGCCGGAGTGGGGGTGTGCGGCGGCGTGGTAGTCGCGCGCCCACCGGATGTTCGCCTCGTCGTCGGCCGGGTCCGGCCAGGCCGCGAGGATCACCATGGCGTAGGTGGCGTCGCGGTGGCCGAAGGCGCTCTCGTCGGTCCCGGTCCGGTGCACCGCCCCGTTGATCGGGTACAGGTGCATGCCCGAGGACACGGTCGGGACGGTGGGGCCGCGCTCGGCGTGCACGGCGACGGCCTCGGGGCTCAGCCCGGTGACGAAGTCGCCCTTCCAGTACTGCCGGATCCCCGCCGGGAACATCGCGTCGAAGGCGGTGTTGAGCGCGGGATAGGGCATCGGGCCGACGAACTCGGCGACGACGGGGGCGACGTCGCGGAACGGCTTGATCGCCTTCTCGCCCTCCTCGGGCCGCCCGCTCCAGCACGGCACGACGGCGCAGAACGGGTCCCCGTGCCGGTCCTCCGGGATGAACGGCAGCGGCGGCGCGAGGTGCCAGCCGACGAACCCGCCGAGCTGCTCGGACGCGGTGCCCAGGTACTCGTCGAAGGCCTGCATGACCGCCGGCGCGTCGGCGGGCTCGTAGAACATCGGGCCGCCGTAGACGGTGTCGACGTCGTGCAGCGCGAACTCGAGCGAGGTGACCACGCCGAAGTTCCCGCCACCGCCGCGCAGCGCCCAGAACAGCTCCTCGTTGTCGAACCCGCTCGCGCCCAGGATCCGGCCGTCGGCGGTCACGACCTCGGCGCCGACCAGGTTGTCGCAGGACAGCCCGCACCGGCGCGCGAGGTAACCGATGCCGCCGCCGAGGGTCAGGCCGGCGACGCCGGTGGTCGAGATGATGCCGCCGGTCGTGGCGAGGCCGTAGGCGTGCGTGGCGTGGTTGACATCGCCCCAGGTGGCGCCGCCACCGGTGCGGGCGGTCTTGCGGACCGGGTCGACGAAGACGTTGTTCATCGGCGACAGGTCGAGCACGACGCCGCCCTCGCAGGTGCCGAACCCGGGCCCGCTGTGCGCACCTCCGCGCACGGCGAGCTCGAGGCCGGCCTCGCGCGCGTAGCGGATCGTGGCGACGACGTCGGCGGTGGCGGTGGCGCACACGACGAGCGCCGGGCAGCGGTCGTGGAGGCCGTTGTGCACCCGGCGCCGCTCGTCGTAGCCGTCGTCGGCCGGTTCGACGACGGCGCCGCGGACTTGTTCGCGCAGTTCGGTGACGGTGGTCATGGTGCGGTCTCCTCCCGGTGCGGTGGACCGGCGCACCCTGGACCGCGCGGCGTTCCCGGGCCGTTCCCGATCAGCGGCCACCGAGCCGGTGGAGTGTGTGCCGGGCGCGGTCGCGCAGCCACGGCGCGTCCTGCGTCTCGGCGACGGTGATCGCGCGGTGCGCGGCCGCCACGGCGGCCGGGCCGTCGCCGGTCCGGACGAGCAGCTCGGCGTCGACCCGGTGCAGCTCCGCGAGCAGGTAGTACTGCCCGGTCCGGGCGGTGCGGGTCAGCGCGTCCGCGACGATCTCCCGCCCGGTGCCGGGGTCACCGGTGAGCAGGTGGGCACGGGCGAGCAGGCTGAGCCCGAGGGTCAGCTGCAGCGGCTGGTCGTCGCGCTGGGCCTCGACGGCCGCGCGCAGCGTCGGCAGCGCCCCGGGTACCCCGGCGAGGACGTCCCGCCAGCCCGCCAGCATCCGCGCGGTCGTGTCGAAGAAGTCGATGTGCATCGGGGAGGTCACCGCGTCCAGCTCGGCCACGGCCCGGTCCAGGTCCCCGCCGCCCGGGTCGTCCCCGTCCGGGGCCCAGCTGTCCGGGGTTGGGGCGCTCCCGGCGTCGGGGCGGGTCAGGGTGGCCCGGATCGCCTCCCACGCCAGGACGTAGCCCGAGGTCATCGGGTGGTCGAGCTCGGCGGCGGCGCGCAGGGCGCGGCGCATCGTCGCCGCCGCGTCGGCCGGCCGCCCGCGGAACAGCTGGGTGAGGGCGAGCCGGGACAGGCACACCGCGTTCGGGTCCTGCGCGAACTGGGCGACGTGGACCGGGCTGTCCTGGCCCCGGTAGGTGGTGACCGCCGAGCCGAGATGGTGTTCGGCGGCGGCGAACTCGCCGCACCAGAAGCGGGTGACGCCGAGGACGTAGTCGCCCTCCACCCGGGCGAGCCGGTCGCCGTCGCCGGCGGCGAGCAGCTCGTGCCCCAGCTCCGCGGCCCGCTGGAACCGGCAGGTCACGACGGCGTGCAGCCCGAGCCCGCGGAGCACGGCCGGGCCCGGGCGGGTGCCGAGCCTGCGGTGCAGGGTCAGCGCGCGGGTGTAGCAGCGCCCGACCGCGTCGGCGCCGTAGCCGCGCCGCGCGACCAGCGGGACCCCGAGCGCGGTGCGCAGCCGCAGCTCGACCTCGTCGCGCTGCGCGCCGCGCGGGGTGCCGTCGAGCAGGCGCAGCGCGCGCTGCGACAGGGCGATGCCGTCGTCGAGGGCGAACACCCGGTACGCGTGCGCGGCGGCACGCTCGTAGGCCGCGACCGCCCGCTGCTCGAGCCCGGCGGCCTCGTAGTGCGCGGCGAGCCGGGCACTGACCGGGCCGAGGTCGGTGTGGTGGCTTTCGAGGGCCTCGGCGACCGCGCGGTGCAGCATCCGGCGCCGGGCCGGGCCGATCGCGTCGAGCACGACGTCGCGGACCCGGTCGTGCTGGAAGTCGTACCCGGCCCCGCGTTCGCGCAGCACGTGCCGGTGCCAGAGCTCGTCGAGGTCGTCGACCAGGTCGTCCTCCGACCGGCCCGCCGCGGCGGCCAGCACCGTGGGACCGGCCGCCCGGCCGACCGTCGCCGCGACCTCGGCGAGCCGGCGCGCCCCCGCCCCGAGCCGATCGAGCCGGGCGGCGACGACGGCGTGGATGGTGGGGGTCAGCCCGTGCCCGGCGACGGCGCCGAGACCGGCCCGCACCGCCTCCACCACGAACAGCGGGTTCCCGTCGGTCTCCGCCCAGAGGCGGTCGCCGGCGGTCGCGTCGAGGTCGCGGCGGACCAGTGCCGCGGCCATCCGCAGCGTCGCCGCGCGGTCGAGCGGGCCGAGCACGACCGTGACCGCGGCCCGGGCGGCGGCCAGGCGCCGGCGCAGCGCCACCAGCGGGTGGTGGTCGTCGGCCTCGTCGTCGCGGGCGGTGCCCGCGACCAGCAGCCGTGCCGGCGGCGAGGCCCGCACCAGGTACTCGCACAGCTCCAGGGTGTCCGGGTCGCACCACTGCAGGTCGTCGAGCACCAGCAGCAGCGGCTCCCCGGCCGCGAGCAGGCCCCGGCGGGCGGCCTCGAGCAACCGGTGCCGCCGCGCCGCGCCGGTGGTCGCGGCCCCCGCCCGGCGCCCGGCGGCCAGCTCCGGCAGCAGCCGGCACAGCTCGTCGCGCCACACGCCGGGCAGGCGGTCGAGGGCCGGGCGCACGGTGTCCGACCGCAGCCAGTCGAGCACCGGACCCCACGGCAGCCCGCCGGCGGCCTCGTAGGCCCGGCCGGACGCGACCGCGGCCCCCTCCGCGCCCGCCCGGGCGGCGAGCTCCTCGACCAGGCGGGTCTTCCCGATGCCGGCCTCCCCGGTGACCAGCAGCAGCCGGGGCTGCCCGGCCCGCGCCTGCCGCCACGCCCGGTGCACGGCGGTCCATTCGTCGCGCCGGCCGTGCAGGGTCCCGTACCCGGGTGCCGGGGCGCCGGTCAGCGGGCGGGCGGCGGCGACCGTCGCCGGGTCGGGTTCGGCGCCGAGCTCGCGCAGCGCCGCGGTCAGCCGGTGGTAGGTCCGCAGCGCCTCCCCGCGCTCGCCCCGCCGGACCAGCGCCCGGAGCAGCAGCCGGCAGCCGGGTTCGTGTCCCGGGTCCAGCCGCAGCAGCGCGTGGGCCCGGGTGACGACGGCGTCGGTGTCGCCGGCCTCGGCCGCGGCGGTGACCAGGTCGGCGAGCGCGCCGACCGCGAGCCGGCGCAGCTCCTCGCGCGCCACCAGCACCCAGTCGTCGTCGCAGCCGGGCAGCAGGTCACCGCCGTAGTGCCGGACGCCGCCGGCCGGGTCGCCGCGGGCCAGCGCGCGCCGGAAGGCGAGCACGTCGACGTAGGCGGCCGGCCCCGCGGCCCAGCGGATCGTCCACCGGTCGATCGCGACCGCGCCGTCCGGGAGCCTGCCGCGGACCTCGTGCAGGAGCTTGCGCAGGTTCGTGCGGGCCTGCCCGGCGGCGGAGCCCGGCCAGAGCTCGGCGGCGAGCCGGTCGCGTGACACCCCGCCGTCGGCCAGTACGAGCCGGGCCAGCAGCCGCTGCCCGCGCGGCCCGGACACCTCCGGGACGGGGTGCCCGTCGACCAGCACGCCGGTGTCGCCGAGGACCCGCAGCACCAGGCGCGCGGCCACCGGGTCGGGGTCACCCGGTCGCGGCTGTGCTCGGTCCACCGGTCCCCCTCGGCCGGGGTGCGGGTCGGCGTCCATTGGACTCCCCGTCCGGCGCCGTCACGACGTCCGTCCGGCCCAACCCGCGCCCGCATCCGGGTTCGGCTCCGGTTCAGGTGCTCCGGCGCTCCCCGGAGCCGAAGCCCAGCCAGGTGTGCCGGTTGTTCCACCAGCACCAGCCGACCTTGGGGGCGTCCCGGCGCTCCGTCCCGTCCCGCCCGGTCCCGTTGGAGATCCACACGGCGGGGGTGCGGGCGTCGAACCGGCCGGTCGGCTTCCGCAGCCGGGAGCCGGTCGTCATGAAGCAGTGGTTGCGCTCGAGCACCTCGGGCACCTGCAGCACCCACTGGACGCCCTCGGTGAGCAGCATCGGGACCCGGCCGCGCGCGGCGAACCGCTCCTCCGCCTCGGCCGGGGAGGCGTTCTGCAGCTCGTCACCGCGTTCCGGGGCCTCCAGCAGCCACACCGGCGCGTCGGGGACGTCGGTGACCGGGGCGAACGCGTCGACGTCGTCCATGTCCCCGACCACGAACCCGGGCCGGCCGGCCCGGCGCATCAGCGGGGCGATCGCCGACGGCGCCAGGCCGGCGACGACGAGCAGTCCGGGCCGGGTGGGCAGCCCGGCCGCCTCCTTGCGCAGCAGCTCCGGGGTGAGGGGGCCGGTGGCCCCGATCTCGATCAGCTTCTCGGCCTGGTCGGCGACGGACGGCAGGGCGGGAACGGGCACGCGGGACCTCCGGGTCGGTGCGGACGGCCGGTCAACGCCGGCCCGGGCCGTCCTGTTCCCGGCCGGCCCGCGGCCGTCCCGCCTCCGTGGGCGGTTCCCCGCCCGCGCCACCGTCGGCCGGCGCGAACTGCTCGACCCCGAGCACCGCCAGCAGCTCCAGCCGCTCGCGCGTCTCGGCGTCCGCCGGGGTGAGCACCAGCAGCAGCTGACCGAGGTCCGGGGTCACCAGGGTCTCGCAGTCCATGAGCAGCGCACCGACGCGCGGGTGGCACAGTGTCTTCCGGTCCATGCGACGCACTGCGACCCGGTGGTCGTCCCAGAGCCGCCGGAACTCCGCGCTCACCGTCCGCAGCCGCTCGACGAGCCGGACGACGTCGGCGTCGCCGGGCCGGCGCCCGGCCACCGCGCGCAGGTCCGCGACCAGTGCGCGGCCGTGCCGCTCCTGTTCCTCGGGGGGATGTATCGCACGGACCCCGGGCTCGGTGAACCAGCGGTACGCGAGGTAGCGGCGGTCGCCGGTGAACTCCCGCTGGTCCCCGAACAGCAGCGTCGACATGCGGTTCTGGGCGAGCGCCTCGCCCACGTCGGACATCACGGTCGCCGGCGTGTCACCGAGCAGGCCGAGCATCCGGACCAGGCCGGCACGGGCGATGCGGGCGGTCCCGGCCGCGGGCGACGGTTCGTGCCCGGCCAGGCGGAACAGGTGGTCGCGCTCGTCGTCGGAGAGCTGCAGCGCCCGTGCGAGCGCGCCGAGCAGCTGGGTCGACGGCCGGCTGCTGCGGGCCTGCTCGAGGCGGACGACGTAGTCCACGGACATGCCCGCGAGCATCGCCACCTCCTCCCGGCGCAGCCCGGTGGTACGGCGGCGCGGGCCGTCGGCGAGCCCGACCTCGGCCGGCCGGACCGCCGCACGGCGCCGGCGCAGGAAGTCGGCGAGCTGGTCGCGCTGCATCCGTCCAGCCTCCTCCCGGTCGCCGCGCGGATCCAGGGAGCGGCCCTCCCACGATCGACGCTCGCTGCCACCGGCGCCGCGGCCGACGCAGGGTGGGTCCATGCGCACACGAACCCTCGGCCACACCGGACCCACCGTCTCCGCCCTCGGCCTGGGCGCCATGAGCATGTCCGGCATGTACGGCCCCGCCGACCGCGGGGAGAGCATCGCCACCGTGCACGCGGCACTCGACAGCGCGGCACTCCACAACGGAGTGCTGATCATCGACACCGGCGACTTCTACGGGATGGGGCACAACGAGCTGCTGCTCGCCGAGGCGCTGCGCCGGCGGAACCGGGACGACTACCGGCTCTCCGTGAAGTTCGGCGCGCTCGCCGGGCCCGGGCTGTCGCCGTCGGGCCACGACTGCCGCCCCGAGGCGGTCAAGAACTTCCTCGCCCACTCGCTGACCCGGCTCGGCGTGGACCACATCGACATCTACCGGCCCGCCCGGCTGGACCCGGCGGTGCCGATCGAGGACACGGTCGGTGCCGTTCACGAGCTGATCGAGGCCGGGTACGTGCGCCACCTGGGGCTCTCCGAGGTCGGGGCCGACACGATCCGTCGCGCCCACGCCGTCCACCCAGTCGCCGACCTGCAGATCGAGTACTCGTTGATCTCGCGGGCGGTCGAGGCGGAGGTGTTGCCGACGCTGCGGGAGCTGGGGATCGGCATGACCGCCTACGGGGTGCTGTCGCGCGGTCTGCTCTCCGGCACCTTCACGCCCGGCAGCCCCGGCGACCTCCGCTCCGTCAGCCCGCGCTTCTCGGCCGAGAACCTGACGCACAACCTGACGCTGGTGGACGCGCTGCGCCGGGTCGCCGAGGCCCGGGGCTGCACGGTCGCCCAGCTCGCCATCGCCTGGGTCGCGGCACAGGGTGCGGACATTGTGCCGCTGGTCGGGGCCCGCACCCGCGAGCGGTGGGCCGAGGCGCTCCCGGCCGCCGACCTGGAGCTGGGCGAGGCGGACCTCCGGGCGCTCGACGAGGCGGTCCCCCCGGGCTCGGCCCGCGGCGACCGGTATCCGTCCGCCTTCATGAGCGCCCTCGGCGTCGGCAACTGACCCGGACGACGACAGAGCCACCCGTCGCAGGACGGCCGGCCCTGTCGTTGGCGTGTCCGGAGTGGAGTGAGGCCGGAGCTTCTCGATCGTCCACATCTGGCACAGTTCGCCCGGACGTAGCGCAGGGTCAGGAATATCGAACAGCGCGTCAGGTGTGTGGACCGACGGGGGCCGGGAGTGGCAACGATCTTTGTAGGGGACCGGCTCATCTCGGCCGGGCAGATACTGCCCGACGGTCAGGATGCGGTGCGCGTCTCGCGTGGCCGCATCGAGGCGGTGGGAAGGACTGCAGAGCTCATCGCCGGCGCCCCCGAGGCGTCGGTCTCCCGGTTCGCCGGCTGCAGCATCACGCCCGGTCTGATCAACAGCCACGTGCACCTGGCCGGTGACTGCAGCACATCGTCGTTCACCACTCTGTGCTCCGGCGCGCCGGACGAGGTACGGGCGGTGATCCGACGCAACGCCCGCGCATGCCTGCGGGCGGGCTGCACGACCGTGCGGGATCTCGGCGACGCCCGGGGCTACGTCGCCCGATTCCGGGACGCGACAGCAGATGTGGACGGCGTACGCCCGCGGATCCTGTCCGCAGGTTCTCCACTCACGATCTCCGGCGGACACTGCTGGTATCTCGGCGGGATCGCCGATACAGCCACGGAAATCCGCGACGCCATTGATCGCGCAGCCGAGACCGCCGACCTCATCAAGATCATGGCGGGCGGAGGCTACGTGACATCCGAGGGACCCACGCCCTTCGACGCGCAGTACTCCACGGAGCTCCTCCGAGTCGCTGTCGACCACGCGGCGCACTACGGCCTCACAGTCGCAGCCCACGCGCACGGAACAGAACCGATCGTCCGGTGCATCGAGGCCGGAGTGCACACGATCGAGCACTGTGGGTGGCGGTCCGGGCCCGGAAAGCGGGACCAGAACGACTGGGCGGTCCGGCAGATGGCGCAGCAGGGATCGGCCGCCGGCGACACGACCCCGGCCGTGTGGCGGAAGATCGCCGAACACGTCACGACGCCCGAGTACCAGTACGGTGGTCAGCTGACCTGGATGGCCGAGAACGATGTGACGATCCTGGTCGGGACGGACTCCGGAGTTCCCGGTACGGCGTTCGATCAGCTGACACTGAGCATGGAGCTCTACGAAGAACTCGGCTTCCCGCGCAGCAGCATCATCGACATGGTCACCACCGGGGCAGCGCAGACCCTCGGGCTCGGCGACGAGACAGGAGACCTCCGGGCGGGGCTGGCCGCGGACCTGCTCATCGTCACCGGCAACCCGCTCGACGACCTCGGCGCGCTACATCGTCCGCATCGGATCGTCGTCCGGGGCACCGCGTACTCCCAGGACGAACTCGACTGAGGTGGGGCCGGCGCTGAGCCCGGCGTGAGCCTGCGGCGGTGAGGAGGTTGCGGTCGATGAGCGGCACGAGCACGCCCGGTTCCGGCACGGGCTCGGAGGGCGCGGCACCGCACGAGGTCGCGGTGCTGGTCCGGCCCGGTGTGCTGCCGATGGAGCTCGGTCTGGTCCACCAGATCTTCAGCCGGGCCCGCGCAGCGGACGGGCGGTACGGCTACCGAGTCCGCACCTGCGCACCCCGGCCGGGGACCGTCACCACCGACGCCGACTTCACCGTGGGTGTCGAGCACGGCACCGACGTCCTCGACACGGCCCACACGGTGATCATCCCGGCGTCGCACGCGGCCGACGAGGGCGCCGACGTCCTCGGCGACGGCATGCGGGAGGCGCTCGCCCGCCTGGGTCCGCAGACCCGGATCGCCTCGATCTGCACCGCGGCCTTCGTCCTGGCCGAGGCGGGGCTGCTGACCCGGCAGCGCGCCACCACGCACTGGCTCGCCGTCGAGCACTTCCGCAGGCGGTTCCCGGACGTCCTGCTCGATCCCGACGTCCTGTTCACCGACAACGGACGCGTGCTCACGGCCGGGGGTGAGGCGTCCGGCATCGACCTGTGCCTGCACCTCGTCCGCCAGGACATGGGCTCCGCGGTGGCGAACGAGGTGGCCCGTCGGACCGTCGTCCCACCGTTCCGGCACGGCGGCCAGGCCCCGTACATCCCGTACCCGGCACCGGAGAACAGCCACTCGCCCGGCACCGCGGAGCTGCGCGAGTGGATGCTGTCCACGATCGACCGGCCCGTCACCCTCGCCGCGCTCGCCGCGCAGGCCCACGTCAGCGTCCGCACCCTCACCCGCCGCTTCCAGGACGAGATCGGCATGAGCCCGCTGGACTGGCTGCTGCGCCAGCGCGTCGGGCTGGCCCGCGAGCTCCTCGAGACCTCCGACCTGCCGGTCGAGCAGATCGCCGCCCGCTGCGGCTTCGGGACCGCCGCGGGGATGCGCAGGCACTTCATCGCCGCCATCGGGGTGTCGCCCCGCTCCTACCGGGCCACCTTCCGCGGCCCCTGACCAGCTCGCGGACCCCGGGAGCGGCGAGCCACAGGGTCACCGCCGCCACCGCGGCCCCCAGCAACGGCACCGACACCGGGCCCAGTACGGACGCCGCGACGAGCGGCAGCCCGATCACCGACAGGGCGAGGGCCGCGCCGCGCACGGACACCGCGACCGGGTCGGCCGCGGGCGTGAGGACCGCCGTCAGAGCCCCGGACACGACGAGCGCGCACACCGCGAGCCCGAGGACCACGGCCGTCGGGACCGGCGGCAGCGTGGCCGGCACCAGGACCGTCGTCCCCAGGATCACCGCGATCGGAGCACGCAGGCCGGCGGGCCGTCCGGTCGTCGTACGAGCGGGTCGTTCCCTGCACTCGGAAGTCGTCATGGCTCTACGCTCGTCCGCCGCGGGAGGAGCCGACAGTGACCGACGGGCCGCCCACCGTGCAGATCCGGCCACTCGGCCCAGCAGCGGCCCGAGCGGTTCCTCCTGCTCCCGCAGGAGCGCGAGCAGATCCGGCTCGCCGTGCCCGGACAGAGCCATCATCGAGGCGGGCGCGGCGCTGACCGAGACCGTCACCGAGACACAAAAAAGCCGCCGGGGCGAGGCCACGGCGGCAATGACCACATCGGTGTGTGGTCCGGTGAACTTGTGGTGGAGCTGAGGGGAATCGAACCCCTGACCTTCTCGATGCGAACGAGACGCGCTACCAACTGCGCTACAGCCCCGCGGCCCGCCCTCTCGGGCTGACCTGGAGAACACTAACAGACCCCTATTCCCCCACCGCACGCCGGTGGGGGGTCAGGTCCTCGAGCACGTCCGGTTCCTCCTCCGCGTCCACGTCGACCAGCGTTGTTCCGGCCGGGACCGGCGGCGGCGGGGCCGCCACCAGCCGTGGCAGCGACGACTCGTGCTCGGTGCTGGCCGGGCCGTCGACGGTGCGGCGGCGCCCCGGGAGGACGCCCAGCGGCTCACCGGTCCCGCGGACGCGGGTGGGCTCACCGTCATCGGCGGTCCAGTCCACCTCGTCCTCGGCGTGCTCGGCCGCGGCGTCGCCCCGGCCGGCCGAGGTCCTGCCCGTAGCCCGGTCGTCGCCGTGCACGCTGCCGTCGTGCTCGCTGTCGTCGTGCACGCTGCCGTCGTGCTCGCCGTCCTCGTCCTCGTCCTCGTCACCGGACTGCTCCGGCCCGAACTCCGCCTCGGCGTCGTCGTCCACGGGTGCGCGGCGGCCGGAGAGGCGGGCGGCGCGGCGGGCCCGGATCGACTCCTCGATCCGCACCTGGCGGCGCAGGTAGGTCAGGTACCCCACCAGCCCGAGCCCCAGCGCCCCGGCGACCCACCAGAACAGGGTGGAGACCAGAAGCGCGGTGGCTCCCGCGGCGACCAGCAGGACCAGCAGGGCGAGGACGACCCGCTGGCGGAACGCGTACTTGGCGTGTGCCGCGGCGGCCGCGGCCTCGGGGTCGAACCCGCCCCGGCCGGGCCGGTAGCGGGCGGGTGGGTGGTCCCACTCCTCCTCCGGCTCGAGCTCGTCGGCAGGGTCGTGACGGGCGGCGGAGCGGCCGGGCTCGTCGTCCGCCGGCTCGTCGTCGTCCGCGAGCCCGTCGGCCTCGAACTCGTCGTCCCTGCGTTCGTCGTCCCCGAGCTCGTCGCCCCTGAGTTCGTCGCCCGCGAACTCGTCGGCCTCGTCCAGGTCTTCGAGCTCGTAGGCATCGGCCTCGTGGTCGTCGGGCTCCCGGTAGTCGTCGAACCGGCCGTCGAGCCGGTCGTCCGGGCCGGCCTCGGAGTCGCCGTCCGCCACCGCAGCGGCCTCGGCGTCTCCCCCGGCACCGGCGGCGGGCCGGGGGTCGCGCTCCCGGCCGTTCCGCCCGGTGCCGGGGCCGTCCACCGCACGGCCGCTGGCGGCGCGCTCGGCCGCCGCACGGTCGTCGAACCCGTCGTCGCCGTCGTCGCCGTCGTCATCGTCGTCGTCGTCGAGGCCGTGCACCCGGCCGTCGTCGTCGATCTCGGCATCGAACTCGTCGTAGCGGTCGTAGCCGTCGTCACCGCGGTCGCGCGGGTCCGGGACGTCGTCCCGAACCTCGACGAGCTCGCCGACGGTGCTCGGAGCCGAGCGCTCCATCAGGTCCACCTCCGGGTATCGGTGCCGCATCGGACGTTCCAGGACCCGCCCGGACAGCAACGCCGGACTGAGCCGGCGCACCTCCTGCTGGCGGCGGGCGACGGTCGGCACGAGGATCAGCAACCAGAGCACGATCAGTCCGACGAAGATCAGAGAGCTGGGCACGGCTGCCTCCTCCCCGACCGGCGCAGTCCACCCGGTGAACGGCCCCGACCCCGCTCACCCTCACTCACCATAAGAGGGGGTGGGCGCGGGACCCGGCCGCGACGCGCCGTGCACCCCCGGACGGACCGAGCGAAACCAGGGACACGCGGTACGCATGTGACTCCGGTGAGTCACAATCCATCCTGGATCGCTCACCGAACGTGACGGTCAGGCCCGGGCCGCGCGCCCGTCCCGGATCAGCTTCGCGACGAAGCCGCCCGGCGGGACCTCCTCCGCGGTCAGCGCGTAGCCGTAGTGGTCACGCCAGGCACCGTCGACGTCGAGGTAGCGGCGCAGCAGCCCCTCGCGCCGGAACCCGAGCTTGACCAGCACGGCGATGCTGGCGACGTTCTCCGGCCGCACGGTCGCCTCCACCCGGTGCAGCCGCACCGCGCCGAAGCAGTGGTCGAGCACCAGCGCGACCGAGGCCGTCGTGATGCCACGGCCGCCGAGCCGCGAGTCCACCCAGTACCCGACGTAGGCCGAGAGCAGCGGCTCCCGCACGACGTTGCCGACCATGACGTGGCCGGCCAGCGCACCGTCCACGACGATCGCGAACGGCAGGGTCAGGCCGCGCCGGGCCGACGCGCGCAGCAGGTACCAGCGGCCCGGCCACTCGACCGCCGAGTTCCGGCGGGACCAGCCGCCGTGCGTGGTCGGCTCCCAGGGCCGCAGGTACTGCTCGTCGCGCAGCCGGATGCGGGCCCAGTCGCCGCCGTCGCGCAACCGGACCGGGCGGAGCCGGACGTCGTGCTCCCCCACCCGCACGGGCCCCAGCCGCGCCGGCCACCCCGGGTGGCTCCCCGGCGGCTCCGGGACGACGGGCGGCGGGGGCACGCGGTCAGCCGCGTCCGCGGGCGACGAGCTCGACCTCTTCGCCGACGGTCAGCTCGGTGACCTCCTCCGGCACGATCGCGAGCGCGTTGACCTCGGCCAGCACGGCGAGCAGGTGCGTGCCCGAGGCCCCGAGCGGCTGGGCGAGCAGCTCACCGCCGGTGTCCTCGCGCAGCAGCCGGGCCGGGATGTAGGACCGCCGGCCCTCCGGCGAGACGACCGGGGAGGTCAGCCGGGCGGTCCAGGTGCGGCGGTGCGGCTCCTGGCCGAGGGCGAGCCGGACCAGCGGGCGCACGAACACCTCGAACAGCACGAGCGCGGTCGCCGGGTGCGAGGGGAACAGGAACACCGGCACGGCGTCCGGCCCGAGCCGGCCGTACCCCTGCGCGGAGCCGGGGTGCATGGCGATGCGGGTGTCGTCGATGCCGCCGAGCTCGGCGAGCCCGCTCGTGGCCTCGGCCGCGGCCGCGCCGCCACCGGCCCCGCAGATGACGACGATCTCGCTGGCCGGCAGCAGGTCCTCCACCGCGGCCCGGATCTCGCCCGCGCTGCCGCCGACGGTGCGGGCCCGGTTGGTCTCGGCGCCCGCCTCGCGCGCGGCGGCGATCAGCGCGTGCGAACAGACGTCGGCCACCTGCCCCGACGCCGCCGAACGGCTCACCTCGACGAGCTCGTCGCCGACCGCGACCACCGACACCCGCGGGCGCGGGTGCACCAGCAGCTTGTCCCGGCCGGCCGCGGCGAGCATCGCCACCTGCGCGGAGCCGACGATGTCGCCCTCGCGGACGGCGACGTCACCGGACTGGACGTCCTCCCCCACCCGGCGCACGAAGCCGGCCGAGGGCACGCCGCGGTGCACCGTCAACCGGGCCGTGCCGCCGTCGGTCCAGCCCACCGGGGCGACGGCGTCGGCCAGCGTGGGCAGCGGCGCCCCGGCCGCGACCCGGACGGCCTGCCCGGGCTGCAGCCGCAGCGGCTGGCGGGAGCCCGCGGCGATCTCGCCGACCACCGGGACGGTGATCGGGGCCGCCTCGCCGGCTCCCGCGACATCGACGCTGCGCACCGCGTAGCCGTCGATGGCGGCCTGGTCGAACACCGGCAGCGGGCGCGCGGCGACGACCTCCTCCGCACTGCGCAGCCCCTGGGCGTCGGCGATCGCGACCCGCACCGGCGCGGGCCGCACGGCCACGTCCAGGATCCGGGTCAGGTGCTCGGTGACCGTTCGCACGTCAGTCCTTCAGGCGGTCGTTCAGCCAGCCGCGCAGGCTCGCGCCGTACTCGGGGTGCGCCAGCATGTGGTCGACGTAGGCACGCACGTACCCGGCCGGGTTGCCGAGGTCGTGCCGTCCGCCGCGGTGGACGACGACGTGCACCGGGTGTCCCTCGTCGATGAGCAGCGCGATGGCGTCGGTCAGTTGCAGCTCACCCCCGGCGCCCGGGCCGATCCGTTCCAGGGCCTCGAACACCGCCCGGTCGAGCAGGTAGCGCCCGGCGGCGGCGAACGTCGAGGGGGCCTGGTCCGGCTCGGGCTTCTCGACCATGCCGTGCACCCGCTTGACGTCGGCGTCGTCGGTGCCGGTCACGTCGAAGACGCCGTAGGCGGAGATCTGCTCGCGCGGGACGTCGAACGCGCACAGGACGGTCCCGCCGTGCTCGGTGCGGACCTGCGCCATCCGGGCGAGCACCCCGGCGTCGTCCCCGTCCGGCCCGAAGACCAGGTCGTCGGGCAGCAGGACGGCGACGGCCTGCTCGTCGTCGCCCAGCGCCGGTCCGGCCTGGGCGACGGCGTGGCCGAGGCCTTTCGGCTCGTGCTGGTACACCGAGTCGACCTCGAGCAGGCCCGGCGCCCGGCCGACCCGCTCGGCCAGCTCGTCCTTGCCCCGCTTCCGCAGGGTCGCGACCAGCTCCTCGTCCGGGCGGAAGTAGTCGGCGACCGAGTCCTTCCCCGGGGAGGTGACGATCAGCAACCGCTGGGCGCCCGCCTCGGCGGCCTCGGCCGCCACCAGCTCGATGCCCGGCGTGTCGACGACGGGGAGCAGTTCCTTCGGCACGGCCTTGGTGGTCGGCAGGAACCGTGTCCCGAGACCGGCCGCGGGCACCACGGCGGTCCGGAACGCCCCGGCCGCGCTGGGGGTCTGCGCGCTCATGGTCGGCGAGCCTATCCACAGCATTACCCTGGTGCCGTGACGGCTCGCGCGGAGGGCACCGACCGATCCCCTGATCAGGGGCGGTCCGTCGACGACGCCAAGCGGGCGGTGCGCCGCCGGCTGCTGGACGCGCGCGCCGCGCGGTCCCCGGAGGACCGGGCCACGGCCACCGCGGCGCTGTGCGAGCACGCGGTCGCCCTCGCGGCGGGGATCCCGGGCCCGGTCGCCTGCTACCTGCCGGTGGGCGGCGAGCCGGGCGCGCTCGGCTCGGGGACGCGCACGCTCCCGGACGCGCTGCTCGCCGCCGGGCACGAGGTGCTGGCCCCGATCGTGCCGGCCGAGCCCGGGCCGCTGGACTGGACCCGCTACACCGGCCGGGAGGACCTGGCCCGCGGCCCGCTCGGCGTCAGCGAACCGGCCGGGGCACGGCTGGGGGCGGCGGCGCTGCGGTCCGCGGGGCTGGTGCTGGTCCCGGCGCTGGCCGTGGACCGCCGGGGCCGGCGCATCGGCCGCGGCGGCGGCTACTACGACCGCACGCTCCCGCTGCTCGCCCCGGACGCCACGACCGTGGTGCCGCTGCACGACGACGAGCTCGTCGACGAGCTGCCGGCCGAGCCGCACGACGTCGGGGTCGCCGCGGTCGTGCTGCCGACCGCCGGCGTGGTGCAGGTCTCGCCCTGACGGGGCACCCTGACCGCCCGGACGGGTCGGAGACGGCGGACCCGCGGAGTATGCTGGCACTCGCAGTGGTGGAGTGCCAGCTGCCGAGCGCCAAGCCGTCCGGAGGAACTTGTGCCGACCTACCAGTACGCATGCACGGCGTGTGACCACCGCTTCGAGGCGGTACAGGCGTTCTCCGACGACGCCCTCACGACCTGCCCGAACTGCGAGGGCAAGCTGCGCAAGGTCTTCTCCTCGGTCGGGATCGTGTTCAAGGGCAGCGGCTTCTACCGCACCGACTCGCGGTCGGGCTCGGTGAGCAGCAACGGCTCCTCGGAGTCGTCGAACTCGGAGAGCTCGTCGGGATCGTCCTCGTCGGAGTCCTCCGGGTCCTCGTCCGGGTCGTCCTCGGAGTCGAGCTCGTCCGGATCGTCGAGCTCGTCCGGGTCCTCGAGCTCGTCGAAGTCCGACAGCTCCTCGTCGTCCTCGTCCTCGTCGAAGGCCGCCGCCTCCTGACTCCCGCGGCTCCGTCCACAACCGGCCGAGTTGTCCACAGGCCGGTGATCGGAGCCGGGAACGGCCCGCTCCCGCCCTAGCGTCGAGACGACGAGGGCGGAGGTGCGGGCGTGGACGACGGAGAAGACCCGGCACGGCGGGCACGACGCCGGTGGGACGCGTTGCTGCGCGGCCCCGCCTGGTCGCGTCTGCTGCTCCTGCGCCGGGTGACCGCCGCGCTCCTGGCCGTCGCGGCCGTGGTGGTGGCCGTGTCACCCCGTCCCGCGGACGAGCGGGCCGCGGTGCTCGTCGCGGCCCGCGACCTCTCCCCCGGTATCGCCCTGCAGCCGGCCGACGTCACCGTCGCGGCCTGGCCACCCGGCCTCGTGCCCGGCGGTGCGCTGCGTTCCGCCGACGACGCGGCCGGCCGCGTCCCGGCCGGTCCGGTACGGGCCGGTGAGCCGCTCACCGACCTGCGGCTGATCGGCCCCGAGCTCGCGGTCCGGGCCGGCGGCCCGGACGCGTCCGCGGTGCCGTTGCGGCCCGCCGATCCCGCGGTCGCGGCCCTGCTCAGCCCCGGCGCCCGGGTCGACGTGATCGCCGGTGGGCCCGAGGGCCCACGGGTACTGGCCGCCCGGGCCGGGGTGCTCGCCGTGCTGCCGTCCGCGCCGGGCGGGGTCGCCACCGGATCCGGATCCGGGCCACTGGTCCTGGTGGCGCTACCGGAGGCCGAGGCCACCGCGGTGGCGGCGGCGACGCTGGCCGGTGAGGTCACGGTGACCCTGCGGTGACACGGCAGCGAAGCGAGGACGGGCCACCGTGCCCTCAGGGCGTCAGCCCCCGTGGTGCGGTGGCCGGTTCTCGGTGAACCAGCGGTCGGCGTCGCCGGACTCGCGTTCCTCGGCGGACCCGCCGTCGGAGCGTTCGTCGGCGGTGGTGGCCGGGTCGTCGCCGAAGATCTCCTCGATCCGCCGGCGCAGCCGGTCCACGGGTTCGGTCATGCCTCCATGGTGCCGTGTCCGCTGTGCCGGTGTGGCGGGTGCCGGTGTGCCGGCCGCGTCACCACACCGCGCTGCGGCCTCGGCGCCCCACGAGGACGGCGTCCGGTGCCACCATGGAGCCAGGACTGCAGGAGGAGGACCGGTCATGGGTTGGATGGACAAGGCCCGCGAGGCGCTGGAGAAGGCGGGACCGCACCTGGAGAAGGCACGGGAGAAGGCCGGCCCGCACCTCGAGAAGGCCAAGGAGAAGGCGGGACCGCTGGTGGAGCGGGCGGCCGAGAAGGTCGACCACGCCACCGGCGGCAAGTACAGCAACCAGATCGACGGGGTGAAGGGCCGGGTCGAGGGCGCCCTCGGGCACGACGGCGGGGCCGCGCCGGGTGCGGGGACGCACTCCGACTCGGTGCCGCCGGTGCCGCCGGCCCCGCCGGGCGGCGACACGCCGCGCCCGCAGGGCAACCCGGCCGCGTCGCAGCCGCCGGCGACCCCGCCGCCGGCCGCGGACGACCGGAAGGACGGCGGCATCCCGCCGGTGCCCCCGGCGAACTGACCCGCGCGCACGACGGGCCCGGCCGGAGCTCCTCGCTCCGCCGGGCCCGTCCACGTATGGGGCTCTGTCAGTCCTCCAGGCCGGACAGCTCGGAGATCACGTGTGGGACCAGCGGGGTGAGCGTGGCCATCCCGTCCCGCACGGCGGCCCGGGAGGCCGCCAGGTTGACCACGAGCGTGCTGCCGGAGACGCCGACGACACCGCGGGAGACACCGGCGTCGACCGCGCCCGCGGCGAGCCCGGAGGCGCGCACGGCCTCGGCGATGCCGGGCACCGGCCGGTCCAGGACACCGGTGGTGGCGTCGGGGGTGACGTCGCGCGGCGAGACCCCGGTCCCGCCGACCGTCACCACCAGGTCGACGCCGCCGATCACGGCGGTGTTGAGCGCGCTGCGGATCGCGACGACGTCGCCGGGGGCGGTCACCACGCCGTCGACGACGAAGTTGGCTTCCTCGAGCAGCTCGGTGACCAGCGGGCCGGTGCTGTCCGCGCGTTCACCGCCGCTGACCCGGTCGTCGACGATCACCACGAGGGCACGGCCGATCTGCGGACCCGGCATCTCCATGGTCGTCACCCTAGTGGCCGGACGGGCCCGGGCTCGGAGAGGCCGTGCCGGTACGGGGAGGGGGAGCCCACACCGGCACGGCGCTCGGGTTGCACTCGGCGGGGCACCACCGAATACCTGCTCAGCCCACCACGAGGGTCTTTCACACGTCAACGAGGTGCGCTGCGCCGACCAGGCACGTCGTGACGCTTCTCACTGCTCGCCGAGGGTCACCTGCACGGTCCGGTCCCGCAGCTGCAGCTCGACCGTCGCACCGGGCGGCTGCGAGCGGACCGCGGCCTGCAGGTCGGTTCCGGTGGCGATGCGCTGGTCCCCGAGCCGGACCACGACGTCGTTCGGCCGCAGCCCGGCCGCCTCCGCCGCACCACCGGGGGTGACCGTCCGGACCAGAGCTCCGCCGAGCTGCGGGTCGTCGGTGACCTCGACGCCGAGGACGGCGTGCGTGGCCGGCCCGCCGGTGCGCAGCTGGTCGGCGACCCGCCGGGCCTGGTTGACCGGGATGGAGAAGCCGACGCCGATGGAGCCGCCACCGGGGCCAGCCGTCGCGATCGCCGAGTTGATGCCGACGACCCGGCCCTCCATGTCGACCAGCGGGCCACCCGAGTTGCCGGGGTTGATCGCCGCGTCGGTCTGGATCGCGTTGAGCACGGTGGACGCGTTGCCCGCCTCGCCGCCGACGCTGACCGCCCGGTCCAGTGCGGACACGATGCCGGTGGTGACCGACCCGCCGAGGCCCAGCGGCGACCCGATCGCGGTGACCTGCTGCCCGACCCGGACACCGTCGGAGTTGCCCAGCTCGACCGGTGTGAGCCCGGCCAGCTGCACCCGGACCAGCGCGACGTCGGACTGCGGGTCCTGGCCGACGATGGAACCGACCGCGACCCGGCCGTCCTGCAGGACCGCGCGCAACGTCCCGCCGGACGCGGCCGGCTCGACGACGTGGTTGTTGGTGAGGATCAGCCCGTCCTCGCTGATCACCATGCCGGAGCCCTCCCCGCGGTCACCGGTGTTGCCGGCACCGCCCTCCACGGTCAGCTGTACCACGCTCGGCAGCACCCGCGCGGCGACCGCCTCGACCGGTGTGACGGGCAGGTCCGACTCGACCTCGGGAACCGGTTCGGCGAGCACCCCGCCGCCCGACGCCGAGGAGCGGGCGATGTCGGTGCCGATCGCGCCACCGACGGCGCCGGCGACGAGCGCGAGAACGAGACCGCCCGCGACCAGCGCGATCGTCCGCCGGGACCGGCGCGGCGGGGGCGCCCCGACCTCGCCGGCGTGCGGGTACGGCTGCTGGGCGCCGGCCGGGGGGTACTGCGCGGTGCCCGGGTACGGCGGCGTCCCGTACGCCCACGGCGGCGGCTGCGCCGGGTCCTGCGGGCCGGCCCAGGACGGATCGTGCGGTCCGCCCGCGCCGGGTGCCGGTCCGGCGGCCGCGGCCTCCGGCGCGGAGCCCGGGCGGGCCCACGGGCTGACCGGCACGGTCCAGCGGTCGGTCGGCGGGTCCTGGGTGGAGACGGGGTCGGCGTCCGGCCCGGCACCCGAGTCCGCGGGAGTCGGCGCACCGGTCCCGGCCGGTGCGCCGTCGGGACCCGCGGCACCGGTCCCGCCGGCTCCCGGCACGGCGTCACCGGGCGCACCCGCACCGGTCACGGCGTCGCCGGACGTGCCCCCGCCGGGGCCACCACCACCGGGCGCGCTCCCGCCGGACCCGGAGTCACCGGGCGGCACCCCGCCGGAGGCGTCCTCGCCGCCGGACGCGCCGGCACCGGGCGCCGCACCGTCGGAGGCGCCCGCATCGCCGGCGGCGCCCGCATCGCCGGCGGCACCCCCGCCGTCCGCCGCGGAGGTCGTCGATCCGCCCGAGGCGCTGTGGTCCGGGGCGCTGTGGTCCGGGCCAGGGGGCGGGGCCGCAGCGTCCGGCGCCGTCTCCCCCGGCGTCGCGCGTTCCGCGGAACCGTGCCCGTCACCGGCGCCGGCGGCTTCCGATGCACCGGCACCGGCATCGGACGCCGTCGCCGCGTGCCCGTTCCCGTCCTGCCCCGGTGCACCCCGGCCGGCGTCACCGGTACCGGGCTCGCCCGGACGCGCGGCTCCCGCCGAGCCGGACCCGTCGGACGCCGGCTGCGCCCCGGTTCCGTCGTCGGGCGGGTTGTTCTCGGCCATGCGTCCACCGTCCGTCACGTCGCGTGCACGGCCCGCCGTCCCGGACCGTCCCTCCAGGCTATGGGCTGCCCGGCTCCGCCACGTGACGACCCGGCAGCGCCATCGACAGCAGCGCCCCGCCCTCGGGGGCACGCCCGGCGCGCACCTCGCCACCGTGCCGGGCCGCGGCCTGCGCGACCATCGACAACCCGAGCCCCGAGCCGGGCATCGTCCGGGACGCGTCGGCCCGGTAGAAGCGGTCGAACACGTGCGGCAGGTCCTCCACCGCGATGCCGCCACCGGCGTCGGCGACCTCGATGACCAGCCACTCCGGCGAGATCGGCACCATCGACAGCCGCACGGTCCCGCCCGGCGGGCTCCACTTGACCGCGTTGTCGAGCAGGTTCAGCACCGCCCGCTCGAGGGCGCTGGCATCGCCGTCGAGGATCCAGGGGGTGAGCCGGACGTCGAACTCGATCTCCCCGGCCCGCCGGCGCACCCGGGACAGCGCCCGCTCGACGATCTCGGTCAGCTCCAGGGCCTCGGTGGTCATCGTCGGCGAGTCGTCGCGGGCCAGCTCCACGAGGTCGCCGACCAGGTGAGACAGCTCCTCGACCTGGGCGCGGACGTCGGTGAGCAGCTCGGCACGGTCCTCGGCGGGCAGGTCGGGCGCGTCCGGGGCGGCGGCCGCGGCGAGCAGCTCCAGGTTGGTGCGCAGCGAGGTCAGCGGGGTCCGCAGCTCGTGCCCGGCGTCGGCGACCAGGCGCCGCTGCTGCTCGCGTGAGGCGGCCAGCGCCCCGAGCATCGCGTTGAAACTGATCGTCAGCCGGGCCAGCTCGTCGGAGCCGGACACCGGGATCGGCCGCAGGTCACCGGTGGTCGCGACGCGTTCGGTGGCCGCGGTGAGCCGCTGCACCGGCCGCAGCCCGGTCCGGGCGACGGCGACCCCGGCCAGCGCGGCCAGCACGACGCCGCCGAGCCCGACCATGGGCAGCGCGGTGCCCATCCGGGCCACCACCCGGGTGATCGTGTCCAGCTGCTGGGCGATGACCAGGGCGCGGCCGTCCCCGGCCTGCACCGCGACGATCCGGTACTGGACGCCGCCCAGCGCCTCGGTCCGCCCCGGCTGGGTGGGGCCGCCCTGCGCGACCTCCAGCTCCGGCTCGCCGACCGGCGGCATCGACGACGGGTCGGCCGAGGTGGCCAGGCCCGAGGAGTACACCAGCGCGATGTGCAGGTCGGCCGCCCCGAGCACGGCCGGGGGCAGCGCGGTCAGCAGCTGCGGGTTGCTCAGGTCGCTCTGCGCGGCGAGGTAGGCGCGCTGGCGCAACGTCTCGTCGAGCGAGCTGGTCAGGTTCTGCCGGACGACCAGGAACGCGGCCGCCGAGACGATCAGCACCATGGCGGCCGCGACCAGCGCCGCGAGCACCCCGATCCGGGCCCGCAGGGTGAACCGCTCGCGGTCCGGGGAGCGGTCGCCACGCAGCCGCCGCCACCACCGCTCGACCCGTTCCTCGCGGGTGGTGAGCTGCTGCGCGCCGCTCAGCTGAGACCGGCTCACGGAGGCGACTCCCGCAGCACGTAGCCGACCCCGCGCACGGTGTGGATCAGCCGCGGTTCGCCCTCGGCCTCGGTCTTGCGGCGCAGGTACCCGACGTACACCTCGAGCGCGTTGCCGCTGGTCGGGAAGTCGTAGCCCCACACCCGCTCGAGGATCTGGGCCCGGGTCAGCACCCGTCGCGGGTTCGCCAGCAGCAGCTCCAGCAGGGAGAACTCGGTGCGGGTCAGGCTGATCGGCCGCCCGTCGCGGGAGACCTCGCGGGTGTCGGGGTCCAGCGACAGGTCGGCGAAGGTCAGGGCGGCACTGCCCACGGCCTCGTCGCCGCCGGGCTCGGTGCGTCGTCGCAGCAGTGCCCGCAGCCGCGCGAGCAGCTCCTCGAGGGCGAACGGTTTGGGCAGGTAGTCGTCGGCGCCGGCGTCGAGGCCGGCGACCCGGTCGGACACCGCGTCCCGGGCGGTCAGCACGAGGATCGGCAGCTCGTCGCCCGCGCTGCGCAGCCGGCGGCAGACCTCGAGGCCGTCGACCCGCGGCATCATCACGTCGAGGACGAGCGCGTCCGGCCGGTCGGTGAGCAGCTTGTCCAGCGCGACCTGGCCGTCCTCGGCGAGGTCGACCTGGTAGCCGTTGAAGGCCAGCGACCGGCGCAGCGAGTCCCGGACCGCCTTGTCGTCGTCGACGACCAGAATGCGCATGACGCCCAGTCTCACCCAGCAGCCTGAGAGTGTTCTGAGCGGGAGCCTGCGGGGGCCTCAGGACGCCCGGTAGGCGGCGGCCATGTCGTCGCCGCCGTGCCCGCGTCCGGAGGCGCGCAGCAGCCGGGCCTGCACGGCGTCGGCCACGTCGAGCCGCACCCCGGCCCCCTGGGCGGCGTCGACGATCAGCCCGGCGTCCTTGGCGGCGTTGTCGACGGTGAAGCTGGGCGTCCAGTCGCCGGCCAGGATCGCGCGGGCCTTGTTCTGCAGGTAGGGCAGGTCCAGCGGGCCGCCGGCGACGGCGTCGAGGAACGCCTGCGGGTCCACCCCGAGCCCCTCGGCCAGCGCGACGGTCTCCCCCGTCGCGGCGGTGACGGCCAGTACCCAGCTGTTCGCGACGAGCTTGAGCCGGCTCGCGGCGGCGTCGTCCGCGGTGTCGGCGACCCACACGGTCTGCCTGCCGACGGCGTCGAGCACCGGGTCGACCCGGTCCCGTACGGCGGGGTCCCCGGCCACGAACATCAGCAGCTGCCCGGCCTCGGCCGGGGCGCGCGTCCCGAGCACGGGCGCGTCGAGCAGCACCAGGCCGTGCCGCTCGGCGAGCGCGCGGAGCCGGTCGAACGGCGCGACGCCGACGGTGGTGGTCTGCAGCCAGACCTGGCCGGTGGTGAGCCCACCGGCGGCCTGCTCCATGACGGCGACGACGTCGTCGGCGTCGCCCAGCATCGTCACGATCACGTCGGCGCCGCGGACGGCCTCGGCCGGGTCCGCGCAGACCGTCGCACCGGCGTCGGCGAGCGGGCCCGCCTTCGCCGCCGTCCGGTTCCAGACCCGCAGGTCCGGCCCGGCGGCCAGGATGTTGTGCCCCATCCCGGCGCCCATGATCCCCGTGCCCAGCAGCGCGACCGTCGTCATGGACGCCACCGTAGGAGACGGTGCGCCTGAGTCCGGTCCGGAACGGGTACGCGGTGGCGATGAGCGACGAGCTGGAGTTCTTCTTCGACCCGATCTGCCCGTTCTGCTGGGTCACCTCGCGCTGGGTGGTGGAGGTCGGCCGGCAGCGCGAGATCGCCGTGTCGTGGCGGCCGTTGCCGCTGGCGATCCTCAACGAGGGCATCTCCTACGACGAACGACGGAAGGTCTCCGAGGCCTACCCGGAGTCGCACCGGCGGGGCCTGGAGATGCTGCGGGTGATCCACGCGGCCGGCGAGCGGCACGGCCCGGAGGTCGTCGGCGATCTCTACACCGGGTTCGGTGAGCTGGTCTGGGACACCCCGGCGCCCGAGGGCGAGGGCTTCGACCCGGTCATGCAGGTGATGGCCCGCGAGCGGGACCTGCGCCCGGTGCTGGAGGGCTACGGTCTCGACCCCGGTCTCGCCGAGGCGGCGTCCGACACCTCCCGCGACGGGGACCTGCGCAAGAACGTGGACGAGGCGCGGGCCCGCTGCGGGGACGACGTCGGCACGCCGATCCTGTCGTTCGCCCCGCCCGACGGCCCCGCCCTGTTCGGTCCGGTGATCGACACCGTGCCGTTCGGCGAGGACGCGCTGCGCCTGTGGGACGCGACCTACACCCTCGCCACCTGGCCCGGGTTCGCCGAGCTCAAGCGCAGCCTGCGCTCGTTCCCGGACACCCCGCTGACCGCCCGGGTCGCGCACGGTACGACCACCGTGCGCTGAGGCGTCCGGACCGGCCCCCGTAGGGCCGGTCTGGTTGGCTGGTCCGATGGCGACCCGGAAGCTGCCGCGCAGGATCTACGAGCCCGAACTGCTGCGCCTGCAGGGCGAGCTGCTGCAGATGCAGGAGTGGGTCAAGGCGACGGGGGCCCGGGTCGTCGTCGTGTTCGAGGGGCGGGACGCGGCCGGCAAGGGCGGCGCGATCCAGCGGATCAGCCAGTACCTCAACCCGCGGTTCTGCCACATCGTCGCGCTGCCGGCACCGACCGAGCGCGAGCGCGGGCAGTGGTACTTCCAGCGCTACGTCGCGCACCTGCCGGCGGCCGGGGAGATCGTGCTGCTGGACCGCTCCTGGTACAACCGCGCCGGCGTCGAGCGGGTCATGGGGTTCTGCACCGAGGCCGAGTACGAGCGGTTCCTGCAGCAGGCGCCGGTGTTCGAGAAGCTCCTCGTCGACGACGGCATCCACCTGCGCAAGTACTGGTTCTCGGTCAGTGCCGAGGAGCAGGCCCGGCGGTTCGCGGGTCGGCTGGAGAACCCGCTCAAGCAGTGGAAGCTCTCGCCGATGGACCTGGAGTCGATGACCCGCTGGGACGACTACTCGATGGCCCGCGACGCCATGCTGGCCCACACCGACACCGCGCACGCGCCGTGGTGGATCGTCGAGGCCGAGCAGAAGCGCAACGCCCGGATCAACATGATCCACCACCTGCTGACGTCGGTCCCGTGGGAGCCGGTGCCGCGCCGGGTCCTCACCCTGCCCGACCGGGCACCCTCCGGCGGATACGAGCGCCCGCCGCGCGAGGTCCAGCGCGACGTCCCGGACCACGCGGCGACGCTGCTGGAATGACCACCGGTCACGGCGTGAATTCCGCAGTTGTCATTCACTCCAACTAGCCATCAATGGGCAGTTGCTTTGTCGTGATAGGTATCACAACGCACAACTGATCGCCGTTCCACGCGTCTTCCCCTGTGACCGGATCGGGGAATCCGGTCGGATTTCGAGGAACGGGGGAAGCCATGAAGTCCAGCATCATCCGCACCGGTCTGGCCGTCGCGGTGTCGGTCGGGGCCGTCGTCGCGACCGCGTCGGCCGCGTTCGCCGCACCGGCCGACGTCGAGCCCTACGTCGGACCGCCGTGCGAGGTCGGCCACCTGTGCGCGTGGGACGGGCCCGGCTACACCGGCGCCCGCCACGACTACCAGGTCTGCGGCCTCTACGACGTCCGCAGCGACGGCCTGAGCAGGGTCGGGTCGTTCGTGAACAACCAGACCGGCGACCAGGTCGCGACCTTCCACGGGCCGGACGAGGACGGCGTCGTCGTGCCGCAGTACACCTCGACCGCGGTGGACGCGCGGCCGGACACCACCGACCGGACCACCTGGGTCGTCCAGCCCTGCTGACGGCCCGCCGGCGGCGGCGCCCGGCCACAGGGGGTGGGCGCCGCCGCCATCGGCCGCGCAGCGATCACGCGGAAACTGCGCCGGATTCGGGTGTCGATCGTGGTCACACCGCGTCGATAACGGCCCGGGCGGCCGCCGGAATCGCGACGTCGAGCGTGTCCGGCGGCGGTTTCCCGGCCAGTACCCGTCGTCGAGCACAGGCTCGAGAACATGCCGGACGACCGCCTCCCCGGCCAGGGTCCCGGCAAAGTCGTCAGGTGATCTTGTAGGTGGCCAGCGGTCGGAGCGTGTCGCGGGCGTGGTGACGCAGCGCGGCGGCGATGTTGGTCGCACCCGATAGCCGCAGGGCGGTGATCGCAAGGTTGCGGAAGGCGGCCATGACCTGAGGACCGCTCCCGGTGCGGACCGCGGAGCGGTCCTCGTCGTAGGTGACGTCGCGGACCCAGTGCAACCGGTTCTCGATGCCCCAGTGGCCGCGGATCCAGCGCGCGAGCAGGCCCGGGTCGGCGTCGAAACCGGTCAGGCTGGTGATCGCGTACACAGTCACGGTCTT
>NZ_FOUY01000031.1 GCF_900115005.1 Pseudonocardia ammonioxydans
GCCCACATCGCCCGCGACTGTCTGGCCCGCCAGCAGTACGCCGAGTGGCGCTTTGCGATCACCGACGCCGACGGCTACCTGGTTCTGGCCGGCACCACCCGCCGCCGCCCACCCCGACCTCCCGGCCCGGGTGGGCGTCCACTGATCCGGCAGGCTCATGGCGGCACCGTCGAACTGCAGGTCCCCGCCACCCTGCTCGAAGAGCTCGCTGTGGACCCGCCACCCGGGTGGGGGCCGTTGATCGCCGACCTGGCCGCCCAGTATGCCGACCGCGCCACCCTGCTGGCGGAGTTGGATCGGCGCTCCGGGGAGCGGTTCCCGCACCCGGCGCTGCGGCGTCATGTCGAGGTCCGGGATCGCACGTGCGTGTTCCCCGGGTGTCGTCGTCCGGCGCGGAAGGCCCAGCAGGACCACACGGACGATCACCAGTACGGCGGCCCGACGACCAGCGATAATCTCGGTCCACTCTGCGTGTTCCACCATGCGATCAAGACCGCCGGACGCTGGCGGGTGCGACAACCGTCCCCGGGGGTGTTCCGGTGGCGGAGCCCGTTGGGCCGGTTCTACACCACCCGCGGCGAACCGGTCTGCCCACCATTACCCGACCCGCTACCCGACCCCGGAGCCGACTTCGGGCAGGTCGAGGCCGTGCCGGGTCTGGGGAGTCCGTTGCAGGCCGAGTTCGACGAACGGCCCTTGTTCCCGCCCCCACCGGAGGAACCCGAACCGGAGGAACCGGCGCCCGAGTCGGAGCCGGCCGAGGAACCCGAACCGACCGAGACGACCGACCGCGCATCACCGGACGAGCCACCGTTCTGACGCGCTCGGGAGCGTACGGACATCGATACCGAGGGTGCCGTTCTCCAGCACACCAGGACGCCCATCGTTGCGGTCGGGTCGAGCACCCGAGCAGGGCTTGCCCTCCTGCCCCGACGTGACCTGCGCCGGCGCACGGACGGGCGGTGCGGCGGGCGCAGCCACCCGCCCTGCAGCAGGTCCGTGGCTCTGCAGGGGGACACGAGGGGCATCCGGTCCGCCGGAACGGGAATCGCGTACATCCCCACGTGCCGGGCGGCTCGACGGATCGACACCGGTCTCGCGGCCCGGCGGCCCGGAGATCGGCGGCCCGACAGCCCGATCGCGGCACGAGAGTCCGGCAGCCCGGCAGCCCGGTGCGGCACGAGAGCGCGACAGCCCGACGGGCAGACCGGCACTTCGTCGCTCACCGCCGCAGTACGCTCGACGCGGACACGCAAGGGCGCCCACCTGGGGGCTCCAGCACGGGCGTCGGTCGAGTGGCGACGGAGCAGCGGGGCGCAGCAGGTGCCTGCGGGAGCTCGCCCGAAACGGTGCGGGATCCGATGTAGAGCGTTCACGAGCGATCAGCACTGTCCCAACCAATGAGCGCAGTGGACGAACGAGGGAGCCATGGCGACGATCCGGACCTACCGTGCCACCGACCACACCGCGCTCGTCGATCTCTTCGCCCGCGCCGGTGCCGGGGCTCCGACCGGGGAGCTGTGGGGCCACACCGAATCCGAACGGGCCGTCTACCTCGACCCGTACATCGAACACTGCCCCGACTCATTGTTCCTCGCCCAGCACGAGGGCCGGCTGGTCGGCTACCTGACCGGATGCCCGGACCCCGCACCGATGCCGGACGAGGACGAGCTGCTCGTCCGGGCCGTCGCCCGCCCCCAGGTATTGCTACGACCGCGGACGCTGCGGTTCCTGAGCCGCGCCGCCCTGGACACCGCCCGGGCACGCCGACGCCGCGAACCGCTCGCCTCCGGCGGGCTCGACGACCCCCGTTGGCCGGCCCACCTGCATCTCAATGTCGTACCGGAGGCCCGCGGCACCGGGGCCGCGGACGCGTTGATGACGGCCTGGCTCCAGCAGCTCGACGAGACCGGGGTGCCGGGCTGCTACCTGCAGACACTCGTCGAGAACCGCCGTGCCGTGCGGTTCTTCGAGCGCTCGGGCTTCACCGCGCACGGACCGGCCGCGCTCGTGCCCGGGATCCGTCACGAGGGTCGCCGGATGCACCAGCTGACGATGGTGCGACCCGCGGCCGAATAGTGCGCGACTACTGCCCGGACCGCAGCCAGGCCAGCACGGCCAGCACCCGCCGGTGTCCGGCGCTCTCCGCGGGCAGGTCGAGCTTGGTGAACACGGCCCGGACGTGCTTGTTCACGGCCGCGTCCGACAGCACGAGCGTGGCCGCGATCTCGGTGTTCGACCGGCCCTGGGCCATCAGGTCCAGCACCTCGCGTTCCCGCGGGGACAGACGTCCCACCGGGTCACGACGGCGCCGGACCAGCCGCCGCACGACCTCCGGATCGAGCACCGTGCCGCCCCCGGCGACCCGCTCCACGGCGGCGGCGAACGCGGTCACGTCCGCCACCCGGTCCTTGAGCAGGTAGCCGACCCCGTCGCCGTCGCCGGTGTCGAGCAGGGCCTCGGCGGCGACCGGCTCGACGAACTGGGACAGCACGAGCACCGGTAACGCGGGGTCCGCGGACCGCAGCTCGACCGCGGCGCGCAGGCCGTCGTCGGCGTTGCGCGGCGGCATCCGCACGTCGGTCAGTACCAGATCCGGCCGGTCCCGGCGGACCGCGCCGACCAGCGCGGGGGCGTCCCCGACGGCGGCGACGACGGTGTGCGAGAACCGTTCCAGCAGGCCGACCAGGCCCTCCCGCATCAGGGCGGAGTCCTCGGCGACGATCACCCGCACGGCAGCTCCACCCGCAGCAGGGTCGGCCCGCCGGGCGGGCTGGACAGCCGCAGCCGGCCGCCGGCCAGCGCGACCCGTTCCGCCAGCCCGGCCAGCCCCGACCCGGCGGCGGGGTCGGCGCCACCGCGGCCGTCGTCGCGGACCTCGAGGATCACCTGGTCGGCGTGCCGGCGCCCGGTCACCGACGCGGTCCGGGCGGCGCTGTGCCGGCCGGTGTTGGTGAGCGCCTCGGTGAGGACGAAGTACGCGGTCGTCGCGACCTGCGGCGGGAGCCGGTCCGGCAGCGACACGTCCACCTCGACCGGCACCGGGCAGCGCGCCGCCTGGTCCTCCACGGCCGCGGCGAGGCCGTGGTCGGCGAGTGTGCGCGGATCCAGGCCGCGGACGAGGTCGCGCAGCTCGGCCAGCGCGACGCCGAGCTGGTCGCGGGCGTCGTCGAGCCGGTCGGCGAGCGCCGAACCGTCCGGCGCGTCGAGCCGGGCCAACCCGAGCGACACCCCCAGCGCGACGAGCCGCTGCTGGGCGCCGTCGTGCAGGTCCCGCTCGATCCGGGACCGCTCGGACTCGAACGCCCCGATCAGCCTGCGGGTACCGACGTCGGCGATCCCGGGCCCCAGCTCGACCCCGCGCGGCCCGAGCACGGTGCGGGTCAGTGCCGCCCGCGCCCCGGCCCAGCTGGTGACCGTCCACGGCGCCGCAGCGAGCAGCAGCACCCCGACGATCACCAGCGGCCATGCGTTCGGGTCGTCGGTGGGGGAGGCGAACAGCAACACCGGCAGCACGAAGGAGAGGCCGAGGACGCCAGCGTCCAGAGTGGCCAATCCGGTCGCGGCCAGCAGTGCGAACCCCACCGCGCGCCAGGTCGCCGGTGCCCGCCACCGCGACCCGGGAGGCCGTGGCGGGGCGGGCAGCGGTTCGTCGTCGACCAGCCGCAGCCGTCGTCGTTCGAGTGCCGCCAGCAGCGGCCCCACGGCGATCACGGCCACCACCAGCGCGACCCCGGTGCCGACGGCGAGCGCGGGCCCGCCCAGGACCAGGGCCGACGACGGCACCCCGAACACGACTATCAGCATGACGCCGAGCGCCGCGCCGGTCAGCAGGTAGGCCAGCGACCGCCACGGCCACAGCGTCAGCAGGAACCGCAGCGGCCGCTGGTCCATCGCCTGCCAGGCCGTCGCGATCCGCACACGTCGCAACCTAGAAGATCCTCGCGTGCGGCGCGGTAGTGCCAGGGCTACCTCCGGACTCCGGTCCGGGTGACCGCGCGGATCCGGCCGGCGCGGTCGACTGACCGGTATGGACAGAACGACACGATCCCCGATCGCACCGGACGGGCCGCCGGTGCTGGAGCTCGCCGATCTCCGGCACGTGCACCGCAGCCGCGGAGCCACCCCGGTCCGCGCCCTCGACGGCGTGTCGCTGCGCCTGCGGCCCGGCACCCTGACCGCGGTGATGGGGCCGTCGGGCTCCGGGAAGTCGACGCTGCTGCACTGCGCCGCCGGCCTCGAGAGCCCGGAGTCGGGGCGGGTGCTGCTCGGCGGCACCGACCTCGGCACGCTGTCCGAACGTCGCCGGACGCTGCTGCGCCGCGAGCGGGCCGGGTTCGTGTTCCAGGCGTTCAACCTGGTCGCGTCGTTGACGGCGGCGCAGAACGTGGCGCTCCCGGCCCGCCTCGCGCGGCGGCGCATCGACGGCGCCGCGGTGACGGCGGCGCTGGCCGAGGTGGGGCTGGACGGCCGGGCCGGGCACCGGCCGGCCCAGCTGTCCGGCGGTGAGCAGCAGCGGGTGGCGATCGCCCGGGCGCTGGTCACCCGCCCGGACGTGGTGTTCGCCGACGAACCGACCGGGGCACTGGACTCGGCGTCCTCGGCGGCGGTGCTGGCGCTGCTGCGCCGGAGCACCGGCACGGCGACGACGATCCTGATGGTCACCCACGACCCGGCGGCCGCGGCCTGGGCGGACGAGGTCGTCGTGCTCCGGGACGGCCGGGTGGACGACCGGTTCGCCACCCAGGGACGGCCGGGGGACCCGGACACGGCCACCGTGATCGGGCGCCGGATCACCGCCGGGAACGCCGGTCCGGCCGCCGTCCACCGGGTGCCGGGCGGTGCCCGATGATCGCCTGGGGGAACCTGCGCACCCGGTGGCGGGAGCTCGTCGCGACGGTCCTGGCGGTGGCCGTCGGGGTGGGCCTGCTCGGAGCGGTGCTGCTCGCGGCGGACGCCGCCCGGCCGCCGGTGCAGGACCGGTTCGCCGCGACATCGGCGCTGGCCGTCCCGCCTGCGGTCGCCGAGTCCCGCACCCCGCGCACGGACGGGCTGGTGCCGTGGCCGGCCGGCGAGGCCGACGCGCTCGCGGCCCGGCTGCGCGCCACCCCGGGGGTGACGGCGGCGGTCCCGGACCGGTCGTTCCCGGCCGTCCCGATGCCCGGCGGTCGTCCGTTCGGGGTACCGGAGGACCGCGAGGGCGGGCACGGGTTCGCGAGCCTGGCGCTCGGCGGCTACCGGGTGGTCGCGGGGGAGGCGCCCCGCCGACCCGGGGAGGCGGTCGTCGGGGCCGCGCTCGGGCTGATGCCCGGGGCGACGGTGCCGGTGCTGTTCGCCGACGCCGTCCGCCCGGTCCGGGTCACCGGCGTCACCGACGGGCCCGGGGTGTACCTCACCGACACCGAAGCGGCCCGATACGCCCCGGGCGTCCGGACGATCGGGGTGCTCGGCGCCGTCCCGCCCGCGCCGACCGGGGTGACCCTGCTGAGCGGTGACGACCGCGGCGCGGTCGAACCGGTCCAGGACTCCCGGGTCCGCCACCGCGGCACCCAGCTGCTCGCCGCGCTCGGGCTGCTCACCGGGGTGACCACGGCCGTCGTCGTGTCGGCGGCGCTGTCCACCGTGGTCGCGGGACGGCGGCGCGAGCTCGGGCTGCTGCGCACCGTCGGCGCGACCCCCGGGCAGGTGCGGCGCACGGTGCTCGGGGAGGCCGCGCTGACCGGTGCCGCCGGGGCGGTGCTCGGGACGGCGCTCGCGGTGGGCCTGGCCCCGGCGCTCTACCGGGCGCTCGTCGCGGTCGAGGCGGCACAACCGGTCGACGGGGTCCCGCCGGTGCCCGGTCCGCTGCTGACCGCCGGTGCGGCCGGGGTGCTGCTGGCGCTCGGCGGCGGGCTCGCCGCGTCCCGGACCGCGGCCCGGGCGACCCCGCTCGACGTCGTCGTGGACCGGGGCGGGGCGCGGACGACGAGCCGGCCCCGGCTGGTCTCGGGGGTGGTGACCCTGCTCGTCGGGGCGGGGCTCGCCACCGCGACCGCGGTCGCCGACGGCGACGGCCGGATCGGGCTCGCTCTGACGACCGGTGCCGTGCTCGTCGTTGCCGCGGCATTGCTGGCGCCAGTGGTGATCGGGGGCCTCGCCGGCGCCGGCGCCGCCCGCCGATGCCGCGCCGGAGCCGGGGCCGGAGCCGGAGTCGACGCCGTCGCTCGAGCCCGGGCCGGGGCCGCCACCCGAATCCGGGTCGGGGCCGGTGCCCGATCCCCGGGTCGGTACAGGACGCCGTTCCGGGCCGGGGTCACCGCGACGCTCGTCCGTGCCGAGGCGGCGGCCGCGCCCGCCCGCGCCGCCGCCGTCACCGCCCCGGCGGTGGTGGCCGTCGGGTTCGCGGTGCTGATCGGCGGGCTGGTCGACACGATGGCCGCGGCCTACCCGGCCGAGCGCACCGCGGTGCTGGCCGGGAGTGTCGCCGTCGAGCAGGACGGGGCGCCGGGCCTGCCCGACGCCGCCGTGCGCGCCCTCGCGGTCCCCGGCGCCCGCACGCCGCTGCCGACCGTGCTGGTCCTGCCCGGCTCGGCCGGCCCGACCGCGGTGGACGCCGTCGGCACCGCCGATCCCGGACTCGTCCGGCCGGGCGAGGTGGTGCTGGCCGCTCCGGTCGCGACCGCGCTCGGCGTGACCGCCGGGGACACCGTCCCCGCCCGGTTCGCCGACGGCACGACGGTGCCGCTGCGGGTGACGGCGACACCGCCGCCCGACGAGCGCCGCGGCGACGTCGTCGTCGACCGGGCCCAGGTCCGCACGCACGACCCGGCGGCGCTCACCGACACCGCGTTCCTGCCGGTGGGGGCGGTGCCGGACCCGCTGCCACCGGGCGCGGTCGCCCGGGACGCGCAGGCCTACGCGCTGGCCGACTACGCCGTCGACGCCCGGCTCACCACGGCACTGGCCGGGCTGCTCGTCGCGGTCTCCGCGGGATACGGCGGGATCGCGGTCGCCGGCGGGATCACCGCCGACGCCCGCTCCCGCCGGACCGACCGGGCGGCACTGGTCGCGGCCGGGGCGACCCGGGCCCGGCTGGCTGCGACGGCCGCCGCCGAGGCGACGCTCGCGGCGCTGCTCGGTGCCGTGCTCGGGCTGGTGGTCACGCTGCCGCCGCTTGCCGCGGTCGCGTCCGGGCTGGCCCGGGCCACCGGCGTGCCGGTGCTCCCGGTGATCGACCCGGGCTGGGCGTCGCTCGCCGCCGGTGGCTGCCTCGTGGTGGCCGCCGCGACGGCCGCGCTCACCACCGGCCGGGCCGCCCGGCACGGGTGACTATCCTGGGCTCGTGTCACGGATCGTCGTGCTGGACTACGGATCGGGAAACCTGCGTTCGGCGGAACGCGCCCTGGAACGCGTCGGCGCGGACGTGACCGTCACCGCGGACTTCGAGACCGCGGTCGAGGCTGACGGCCTGGTCGTCCCCGGGGTCGGCGCGTTCGCCGCCTGCATGAAGGGGCTGCACGAGGTGCGCGGCCCGCAGATCATCGGCCGCCGGCTGGCCGGTGGGCGGCCGGTGCTCGGCATCTGCGTCGGCATGCAGGTGATGTTCGAGCGCGGCGTGGAGTTCGGCGACGACACGGCCGGCTGCGGCGAGTGGCCGGGCACCGTCGAGCGGATCCAGGCGGACGTCCTGCCGCACATGGGGTGGAACACCGTGCGGATCCCGCAGGACAGCACGCTGTTCGCCGGGCTCGGGGCCGACACCCGCTTCTACTTCGTGCACTCCTTCGGCGTGCGGCGCTGGGAGCTCGAACCCTCGCACGCGATCGCGGAGCCGAAGGTGACCTGGACCCACCACGGCGAGGACGTCGTCGCGGCGGTCGAGAACGGCCCGCTGTCGGCCACCCAGTTCCACCCGGAGAAGTCCGGCGACGCGGGCGCCGCGGTCCTGGAGAACTGGCTCACGTCGGTCGGCTGAGCCGGCGACCCGGCGCGTGTACCGGGTCAGACCCGGTCCGGGCCGGGACAGTCGGCGGAGATGCCCGCCGCGGCACGGCGGACGTGCGGGACGATCGCGGCGGGGTTGAACCGGGTCGTCGCGCTCGAGATCGAGATCGCCGCGAGGCACCGCCCGCCGACCAGGATCGGTGCCGCGACGCAGGCCAGCCCCAGCGCCGCCTCCTCGTGATCGAAGGCGGTGCCGCTCGTGCGGATCCGCTCGAGCTCCTGGAGCAGGCGCCCGGGTTCCGCGATCGAGTAGGCGGTCCGCCGCTCCAGCCCCGCGGTGAGTACCCGCTGGACCGCCGGGCGGCCGCTGAAGGCGAGCATCGCCTTGCCGAGTCCCACACACGCCGCCGGCATCCGGCTGCCCACGGTGGTGGGCGTCCGTACCGCGTGCCGTCCGTGGATCTTGTCGAGGTAGACGACCTCGGTCCCCTCCAGCACCGCGAGGTTGACCACGTGGCCGGTGCGGGCGTAGAGCTCGCTCAGGTGCGGGAGGGCCAGCTCCCGTAGCCCGCGTGGCCGGCAGTGCTGGACCCGGTTGCCCAGTTCGAACAGCCGCCAGCCGAGCCGGTAGTTCGTTCCCGTCCGCTCCACGTACCCGCCCCGCTCCAGGTGGGACAGCAGCCGGAAGGCGGTCGACTTCGGGAGTGCGGCCCGCCGGGCGAGCTCGCTGACCCCCTGGCTCGGCGCCCCGTTCCGGAACGAGTCGAGCAGTTGCAACGCCTTGCTGACCGAGGGCGACGACTGTCGCTCATCCGGTTCGTGCAGATCCGCGGACGGGTGCAACGGGGGTGCCTCGTCAAGCTCGGGCGTCATCGACCGGGGCCTTTCTCGTGGCGGCAACAGGAGCGGACCCGACACGATTCGTGATCGGCATTGCAGCGCAGAGATCACTGTAGTGGTCGATACAGGGAGCGACAAGGCAGCAGTGGCGCGCGATGCGGAACACCCGGTCGCCGCAGGCCACGGGGCTGGGGAGGGCCGCTGTTGAAGCACTGCCGGACAGTCCAATTCACGCGCTGTTCCGTCCAGCGGCACGCGAAACACCCACAGCGGCGGCGGAGCGCGTTCACTCCGCCGCAGAACAGCCGTCCCATCACCGAGACGAAAGGTTCCGCCTGTCATGAGCACGCAGCCGACCGAGGAAAGCACGAGCCGATTCGCCCGGACGGCGAGCTGGAAACTGCACTACAACGAGGCCGGAGAGGGGCATCCGCTGCTGCTGCTCCACGGCAGCGGCGCCGGGGCGACGGGGTGGAGCAACTTCCGCCCCAACATCGGTCCGCTCGCCGAGTCCTTCCGCGTGATCGCCCTCGACGCACCGGGCTGGGGACGGTCGGACGCCGCCCGGCCCGACGAGTACGACCATCCGGCCGCGGTGCTCGAGCTGATGGACCATCTCGGTCTGGAGCGCGCGGCCCTGGTCGGCAACTCGATGGGCGGTATGACCGGCCTGACGTTCGCCGCCCGCTACCCCGAGCGGGTCTCGCACCTGATCACCATGGGGTCGGGGAGCTTCCCGCAGCTCCCGACGCTGTTCGGCGCGGGCGACGGGCCCACCGAAGGCCTCAAGATCCTCTTCGAGGGGTACCGCAACCCGACCCCCGAGGTCATGAAGCAGCTGGTCGAGATCATGACCTTCTCGCCGGAGTTCGCCACCGACGAGCTCGCCCAGCTGCGGGCCGACGGTGCCAACGCCCGGCCCGACCACCTGGCGAACTTCCTGGCGGGGGCGGCCGGTGGCGGTCCGGTCCGGACGGCCGCGACACCCGAGCAGGTCGCGAGCATCGCGGCCCCGACGCTGCTCATCCACGGCCGCGACGACCGCGTCGTCCACTACGAGCACTCCCTGCGGCTGGTCTCGCTGATTCCGGACTCGCGGCTGGTGCTGCTCAACCGGTGTGGTCACTGGACGCAGATCGAGCACGCGGACGAGTTCAACCGGCTGGTCGCGGACTTCGTCCGCAGCAACTGATGCCGCCCCGGGGAAGCGGTGGTCACCGGATCGGAAGGACCTGACGATGCACAAGGTAACCGAACGCGTCGAGAAGCTGGCGGACCACTTCCGCGACCACGCCGTCGAGGCCGAACAGGCCGGACGCCTGCCGGACGAGACCGCCCGGAAGCTGCGCGAGGCGGGTGTGATCCGGATGCTGCAACCCGCCGAGTACGGCGGCCACGAGGCCCATCCGGTCGAGTTCTTCGAGACGGTGCTGGAGATCGGCTCGCGCTGCGGCGCGGCGGGCTGGGTCTCCGGTGTCGTCGGCGTACACCCCTGGCAGCTGGGCCAGTGGGACCGGCGGCTGCAGGACGAGCTGTGGGGCGACGACCCCGACACCTGGATCGCCTCGCCGTACGCGCCCATGGGCCGCGCCCGGCCGGTCGACGGCGGCTACCTGTTCACCGGCCGCTGGCCGTTCTCCTCCGGGACCGACAGCTGCGACTGGGTGATCCTCGGTGGCCTCCTGACCGACGACGACGGGCAGGTCACCGATCCGGAGCCGCACCACTTCGTCCTTCCCCGGGCCGACTACACGATCCATCACGACTCGTGGGACGTCATGGGGCTCTGCGGGTCGGGGAGCAAGGACGTCTCGGTCGACGGCGCGTTCGTGCCCGAGTACCGCGTCAACAAGCCGGCGAACTTCCAGAACGGCATCCAGGCCCGTGCCGTCGGCCGGGAGCAGCCGCTGTACCAGCTCCCGTTCGGGTCGATCTTCCCGGCGGCGATCAACTGCGCCACGCTGGCGATGGCGGAGGGCGCGCTCGGCGCCTTCGTCGACCACTCCCGCAGCCGGGTCACGGTGAAGGGCACGGTCACCGCCACGGACCCGGCCCAGCTGTCCACGCTCGGTGCCGCGGCAGCGGACATCGCGGCCGGTCGCACGCAGTTCCTCGACGACTGGAACCGCATGTACGACGTGGTCGTGGCCGGCGGAACCATCTCCGACGCGATGCGCCTGGAGAACCGCCGCAACGGCGTGCGCGCGGTGCGTCGTGCGGTCGACGCCGTCGATCGGCTCTTCGCGCACGCAGGCGGCGGTGCGCTGCACCGCTGCCGCCCGATGCAGCGCTTCTGGCGTGACCTCCACGCCGGCTTGAACCACGTCTGCAACGTCGCCGAGCCGATGTACCAGGCCTACGGGCTCGATCTCTTCGGGTTCGAGCCCGACCCGTTCGGCTGGTGAGCGCGACCGGGCCGGACCCCGCGACCCCATCGAACGATCACCCGCTCGCAAACGAAAGGTTCTGTCGTGGCCGCAGTACGAAGCTTGGGATACGCGATCGTGTCGGCGACCGATCTGGATGCCTGGAAGGAGTTCGCCGCCGATCTGCTCGGTCTGCAGGTCGTCGAGCACACCGCCGACCGGCTGCTCCTGCGGATGGACGAGAAGGCCTACCGCCTCGACGTCCGCCGCAGCGACACCGACGAGGTGTCCGTGCTGGGGTGGGAGGTCGCGGGCCCGAAGGAGCTCGAGGAGCTCGCGACGGAACTGGAGCGGGCCGGGTACGCCGTGAAACGCCAGGGGGCCGACGCCGTCCGGGACCGTCTCGTCAGCGGCCTCGTCGCTTTCGACGACCCGAGCGGGCAGCGGCTCGAGCTCTACTACGGGCTGAAGAACGACCGCTCCCGCTTCGTCTCGCCCACCGGCGCCACGTTCGTCACCGGGACCGGCGGCCTGGGCCATGCCTTCCAGTTCGTTCACGACGACGCCGCGTACAGCGCCCTGTACCTCGACATCCTCGGCTTCCGGATCAGTGACTACATCGACTTCGGCCCGGGGGCCTACGGGACCTTCACCCACGTCAACCCCCGGCACCACTCGTTCGCCTGGGCGCCGGTCCCGGACATGCCCACGGGCGTCGCGCACCTGATGTTCGAGACCGACGACATCGACCTCGTCGGACGGGCCTGGGACCGGGTGCAGGACGGGGCGGCCCCGGTGGCGGCCACGTTCGGCAAGCATTCGAACGACGAGATGCTGTCGTTCTATGTGGTCTCCCCGTCCGGTTTCCAGATCGAGTACGGCTACGGCGGCAAGCTCGTGGACGAGACCTGGACCCCGTCCCGCTTCGACGTTGCCAGCTTCTGGGGCCACCGGAAGTCCGACCCCGATGAGCCGGACATCTGACCGGGGCCGGCCACAGGGATCATCCGGCCGTCGTGCGGACCGTGGACGCCGACGCGCTCTCGAGGGCGGTGACGAGCAGGTCGGCGAACAGGTCGGGATGCCAGGTCACGCTGTCGAGCTGGTGGGACAGGAACAGCCCGTCGGAGAACGCCATCAGCAGGGTCGCCAGCCGGCGCGGCAGCCCGGGCCCCTCCGCCGTCGCGGGCCGCCCCAGGGCCGCGGCGAGCCACTCGGCCACCTGGTCGTCGAGCGAGCGCCGGATGCGGAGGAAGACCGCGCGGGCCGCCGGCTCCGTCTCGCGCAGCTCCAGCAGCAGCATCAGCCCGATGCGCAGGAAGTTCGGCGACTCCGACAGCGAGCGCAGGGTCCTGGCCAGGTGGGTGCGCAGGACGTCCGGCCACGATCCGTCGGTGGGCGGCGCCGGCCAGGCCGGCCGGTCCGCCAGCCACCGCTCGAAGCTGTGCTCCAGCGCGGCCGCGAGCAGCTCGTCCTTGGTGGTGAAGGCCCAGTAGACGGAGGTGGGCGGGAGTCCCGCCCGGGCGCAGACCCGGGAGATGGTCGCGCCCTCGTACCCGCGTTCGGCCGCGATCTCGGCCGCGGCGTGGAGGACACGGTCGCGGCCCGTCGCACCGGGCGCCGGGTCGGTGGCGCCCGACCGGCGGGGGAGCGGGGCCGGACCCTCGACGGCCGGACAGCGCCCGGAGGACAGCCGCTCCGCGGCGCCGTCGATGCCGGCGGTCAGCAGCTCGACGGTGCTGTCGGTGGTGGCGCCACCGGTGGCGGTGTGGTGATCGACCCGTCCCTGACCGGCGATGAACAGCCCGTCCATCGCGGCGAGCGTCAGCTGGGCCAGCAACCGGGGAGCATCCGGGTCCCCGCGTGCGGGGTCGAGTGCGCCGGCCTCCTCCCACCATGCCCGCATCCGGCCCACGGCATCGGTGCGGATCTCCAGGAACCGGGTGCGCGCGGCCGTGTCGACCGGGCGCTGTTCGAGCGCGAGCATGAGCCCGAACCGCCAGAAGCCGGGCTGCCGGGCGAACCCCTGCGCGGCCTGCCGGAGCTGGACGCCGATCAGCTCCGCCCGTGCCGGGGCGGGCCCTCCGGCGCCGGGGGTGTCGGTACTGCCCCAGGACGGCGCGATCCGCCGCCAGCGGCGGTAGCTGAGGTCGAGCGCCGCGGCGAGCAGCTGGTCCTTGTTGGCGAAATGCCAGTACAGGGAGCTCGCGGGCAGTCCAGTGGCGGCGCCCACCGCGCCGATCGTCGTGCCGTCGTAGCCGCGGCGCACCGCGATCTCGAGCGCCGCGTACAGGATCCGCTGCCGGGACTCCTCGCCCCGGGCGTGGGTCCGGGACGTCTTCCTGGGCACACCCGTCACATCATCTCGGTCGCGTGTCGCAGCGGTGATCCTCCGGCCGGGCTGCCGATGGTAGTCACCGGCGGATCAGCGCGAGCCGGTGTCCTGCTCCAGCGGGGCGCCCAGCCAGCCGAGCATCCCGGCCAGCCGGTGGAACGCGGCGAGCCGGGCCTCGTCGGTGCCCGCGGACTCCGCCTCGCGGACGATGCCGAGCAGCCGGGTGACCATCGACGGCCCCAGCTCCAGCAGCCCGGCGCTGCCCTCCGATCCCCAGCGGGCCAGGACGGCGCGGGCCAGCGCCCCCGGCGGGATGCCCAGGTACTCCGACAGCCCGCCGAGCGTGACGGTCGGGTCCAGCCGGCCGTACTCGGCGATCTCCTCCTTGAACCGGGCGTCCGGGTCGTCGTCGGCGATCGGGCCGTCCCACATCTCCAGCCGCAGCACCGGGACGTCCGGCTCGGGTTCCGCACTGCTCACCGCAGGGACGTTACCGGCGGGGCCGGGACGCGCCCGGTCGTGGCGGCGGGACCGCTCGTAGGCTGGCACCCGTGAGTTTCACGTTGCTTCCCGCGGTGGACGTCGTCGACGGCCAGGCCGTCCGGCTGGTGCAGGGCGAGGCGGGCACCGAGACCGGTTACGGCTCGCCGCTGGAGGCGGCGCTGACCTGGCAGCGCGACGGCGCCGAGTGGGTCCATCTGGTGGACCTCGACGCCGCGTTCGGGCGCGGCTCGAACGCCGAGCTGCTGGCCGAGGTGGTCGGGCGGCTGGACCTGTCGGTGGAGCTGTCCGGGGGCATCCGCGACGACGAGTCGCTGCAGCGCGCGCTGTCGACGGGTGCGGCCCGGCTCAACCTGGGCACCGCGGCGCTGGAGAACCCCGAGTGGTGCCGCACGGTGCTCGCCGAGCACGGCGACCGGATCGCGATCGGCCTGGACGTCAAGATGATCGACGGCCGCCGCCGGGTCGCGAGCCGCGGCTGGACCACCGACGGCGGTGACCTGTGGGAGGCCCTGGAGCGCCTCGACCGCGACGGCGCCGCCCGCTACGTCGTCACCGACGTCTCCAAGGACGGCACCCTGGCGGGCCCGAACGTCGATCTGCTCACCGAGGTCGCGAACGCCACCACGGCGCCGGTCGTCGCGTCCGGCGGGATCTCCGAGGTCACCGACCTGGTGCGGCTCGCCGAGGTCGCCGCGAGCGGGGTGAACATCGAGGGCTCGATCATCGGGAAGGCGCTCTACGCGGGCCGGTTCACCCTGCCCGAGGCGCTGGCCGCGGTGCGGAAGGTGGGTGCCTGATGGGTGTGGCCGTGCGCGTCATCCCCTGCCTGGACGTCGACGCCGGCCGGGTGGTCAAGGGCGTCAACTTCAAGGAGCTGCGCGACGCGGGCGACCCGGTCGAGATGGCCCGGGTCTACGACGGCGAGGGCGCCGACGAGCTCACCTTCCTCGACGTCACCGCGTCCTCGTCGGAACGCGGCACCATGATCGACGTGGTGCGGCGCACCGCGGAGCAGGTGTTCATCCCGCTGACCGTGGGCGGTGGCATCCGCACCCCCGACGACGTCGACCGGATGCTCCGTGCCGGTGCCGACAAGGTCAGCGTCAACACCGCCGCGATCGCGCGACCGGAGCTGCTGCACGAGATGTCACGCCGCTTCGGCTCGCAGTGCATCGTGCTGTCGGTCGACGCCCGGCGCGTGCCCGAGGGGGAGCAGCCGCAGCCGTCCGGCTACGAGGTCACCACGCACGGCGGGCGGCGTTCGGCCGGGGTGGACGCCGTCGAGTGGGCCGCCCGTGGCCAGGAGCTCGGCGTCGGGGAGATCCTGCTGAACTCGATGGACGCCGACGGCACCCGCGCCGGCTTCGATCTGGAGATGCTCGAGGCCGTCCGGAAGGTGGTGGACGTCCCGGTGATCGCCTCCGGTGGGGCGGGTGCGGTCGAGCACTTCACCCCGGCCGTGCGGGCGGGGGCGGACGCGGTGCTGGCCGCGAGCGTCTTCCACTTCGGGAGCCTGCGGATCGGTGAGGTGAAGGACGCGATGCGTGCCGACGGCGTGGAGGTCCGGTGAGTACGGCGAGCCCGCGGGTGACCGATTCGGCGCTGGACCCCGCGATCGCGGCCCGGCTCAAGCGCGACGCCGACGGACTCGTCTGCGCGGTCGTGCAGTCCCGGGCCGCTGAGGTGCTGATGGTCGGCTGGATGGACGACGAGGCACTGCACCGCACGCTCACCACCGGCCGCGGCACCTACTGGTCCCGCTCCCGCCAGGAGTACTGGGTCAAGGGCGACACCTCCGGGCACGTCCAGCACGTGCACGAGGTGCGGCTGGACTGCGACGGCGACGCCGTACTCGTCGTCGTCGACCAGGAGGGGCCGGCCTGCCACACCGGCACCCGGACCTGCTTCGACACCCACGTCCTGCTCGCCGGGGACGGGGCGTAGGCACGATCCGGCGATTGCGAGCCCCGGTTGCGTCGTGCATCGTCGGTGCATGGAACATGACGCGACCGACCCGCGGGCGCGCTGGCGGGCGATGCCCGAGCCGATCCGGCCGGAGCAGTGGACGGCCGGGCACGACACCGACCCGATCCCGGAGTCCCTGGCCGACGCCGAGGCCCGTCGCCTGGAGCAGGAACGGACCTACGTGGTCACCCGGCTCGGTGCCGGGGGCGCGGCGGGCTGAGCACCCTCACGGGTGCACCGGCGGCATCGGCGGGGCCGGTTGCGGCGGCGCGGAGGTCGCCCAGCGGATCCCCGCCGTGATCAGCGTCCCGCCCGCGCGGACCGCGGTCGCCTCGGTGACCGGGAACCAGGGCAGCCGCAGCGGCGCCCGTGCCCAGCGCGGCAACAGCCCGACCGACGCCGCGGCCAGCACGCCGTAGGGCACCCGCGCGGTCAGCGGCAGCGGCGGCTCGAGCAGCAGGAACCGGGCGGCGTCGCGGGCCTCCGGGGTGCCGCGCAGCTCCGGCCGGTAGCCGTCGATCTGCTCGGCCAGTTCCGCCGTGGTCTCCGGCGGGTCCGCGACGCCGAGCGCGCGGGCGACCCGCGCGGTGTCGGCGACGTAGCGGTCCCGCCCGGCCGGGTCCAGCGGCTCGCTCCCGTACCGGTCGTGCGCGGCGAGGAAGCTGTCGATCTCGGCGACGTGCACCCAGCGCAGCAGGTGCGGGTCGGACGCGGAGTACGCGCGGCCGTCCGGCGCCGTGCCGCGCACGAACGAGTGCACGTGCCGGATCTTCTCGATCACCCGCTGCGCCTCGTCGGCCGGCCCGAACGTCGTCGCCGCCAGGAAGTACGACGTGCGCTGCAACCGGCCCCACGGGTCGCCGCGGAACCCGGAGTGCCCGGCGACCCCGGCCATCGCCAGCGGGTGCAGCGACTGCAGCAGCAGCGCCCGCAGCCCGCCGACGAACATCGACGCGTCGCCGTGCACCCGGCGGATCGGGGCGTCGTCGGCGAACCAGCGCGGCCCGTCGGCACCGAGGATGCGCGCCCGCCGTCCCGAGCCCTCGTCGCCCGCGACCCGGGAGAACACCGCCGAACCGGCCCGCGACCGCAGGGCCGCGAGCCGGTCGGTGACGACGTCCGGGATCCGGGGCAGGAGGAGGGCCATCACCCCAGTGTGCGGACCTCCCGCGCGCCCGGCCACCGGTCAGGTCCGGGCGGGCTCGGCGGGTGCGGAGCGTGGGGAGACCAGCAGGGAGCCGGCCACGCAGATCGCCACGTTCGCCGCCAGACCGACCAGGCCGGCCGGGACCCCGAAGAACGGGCCGGCGTCGACCAGGGTGGCGCCGCCGGCGACGACGGCGCCGGTGAGCATCCCCCAGAACGTCGGCCCGGCCGCCATCCGCTTCCAGTACAGCCCGAGGATGAACACCGGGGCCAGCTGGACGATCAGCTCGAACTTGAGCACGAAGATGCTGTAGAGCGTGCCCGGCGGGTTCCACGCGAGGAGTAGGAGCACGAACACCATCGCGACGCTGACCAGCTTGCCCACCAGCACCTTGCGCCGGTCGGGGGCGTCCGGGGCGATGTAGCGGCCGTAGAGGTCGCCGGCGATGACCGAGGCGAACGAGAGCACCGCCGAGTCCGCTGTGGACACGATCGCGCACACGATACCGCCGAACAGCAGGATCATCAGGATGTAGAACACGAGGTTCGTGGCCGCGACCTCGTTCGCGATGAGCCCGACGAGCTGCTCGGACTCCTCGGTGCCCAGGCCGGGGAACAGCTGCAGGCCCGCGAGCCCGACGAGGAACACCACACCGGTGGTGAGCAGCGGCATCCACGCCATGAGCGCCAGGGAGCGCTTGAGCGTGCGTTCGCTGCGCGCGGAGTAGACGCGCTGGATCGCGTGCGGGTACACGGCCGCGCCGAACCCGATCATGATGATCATCGCGAGCCAGTTCACCGCGTCGGACTTCTCCGGCACGCCGACCAGCTCCGGCGAGGTCTCGGCCAGGTAGGTCGTCAGCGTGCCGATGCCGCCGGTCAGGTACATCGTCCCGACCAGCAGCGCCCCGATGCCCACCAGCATCGCGATGCCCTGCATGACGTCGGTCATCGCGATCGCGCGCATCCCGCCGGTCCAGGAGTAGGCGAGCATCACGACGATGAACCCGACGACGCCGACCTCGTACGGGATGGTCTCGCCGGTGAGCCCGGCGACCCCGTGGCCCATCGCGACGAGCTGCTCCAGGACGTAGTTCCCCAGCCCCCACAGCATCAGCGCGATCGTGAGCAGGCTCAGCCTCGTGCTGCCGAAACGGTCCCGGACGAAGTCGGTCGGGGTAACGAAGCCCTTCTGCTTGGCCAGGACGTAGAGCCGCGGTGCGAACAGCAGGTACACCGCGATGACCGCGATCATGAACGGGACCGACTGCCACCAGGCGAAGCCCGAGCGGTAGGCCTGCGGCGCGTAGCCGACCACGGAGTTACCGCTGTACTGGGTGGCGTAGAGCGTGAAGAACAGCGTCACCATGCCGAGGCCGCCGCCCGCGGTGAAGTAGCCCCGGGCGGTGCCTCCGGTGTTGCCGCGACCGGCGTACCAGCCGATCCCCAGCATGACGACCGCGTAGGCGCAGAGGATCGCCACCCCGGCGGGGCCGGCGAAGATCAGGTCGTTCACCGGTCGTCACCCCCGGCCGCCGCTTCCCCAGCAGCCGCAGCGACCTCGTCGGATTCGGCGAGGTTCCAGCGGCGCAGGCAGATCCAGGACGTGAACCCGGCGAACGCGAGCGTGCTGAGGACCGAGACCGCGAACCACAGGGGCACTCCCAGCACGAGCGGTTCGACCAGTCCGGTCGGGTACCAGAGCGGGGTCCCGGCGAGCACCAGGAGCAGCAGGACGGCGAAGAGCCAGGGCGAGCGGATCGGTTCGTGGTCGTCGGCTGGCGGGCTGTTCGGGGAGCGGCGCTGTTCCACGGGGTCCTCCTCGTCGAGGGTCGGTCAGGTCGGTGCGGGAACGGACAGGGGTACGGCGGCCCGGACGACCTCCCGGGCCGCCCGCAGGTGGGCGGTCATCACGGCGCGGGCCCACTCGGCGTCCCCCGCCTCGACGGCGGCGACGAGGTCGCGGTGCTGGGCGAAGCTGCGGTCGAGGCGGTCGGGGGAGTAGCGGCGCAGCGTGCTGTGCACCAGCGGGCCCTCGACGACCCGGGCGACGAGGTCGGGCAGCACCCGGCGGCCGCCCGCGCGGTGCACCTCGCGGTGGAACGCCAGGTTCAGCCGGGTGATCTCCGCGTAGTCCCGGTCGCCGGTGGGGCGGCGCAGTGCCTCCATCCGGTCGCAGAGCTCGGACAGCCGGGCGGTGTCGGCGCGGCCGGAGGTGGCGGCGCGGGCGGCGGCGTGTCCCTCGAGCAGGACGCGCAGGTCGAACAGCTCGTCGAGGTCCTCCTCGTCCCAGGCGACGACCTCGGCACCGCGGCGGGGAGCGAGCACGGCCAGGCCGTCGCCGGCGAGCCGGCGGATCGCCTCGCGCACGGGCGTGCGGCTGGTGCCCTGTGCCTCGGCGATCTCCTCCTCGCGCAGCCGGGAGCCGGCCGGGCGGACGCCGTCGAGGATCTCGGCCCGGAGCACGGCGTGCACCCGGTCCACGGCCTGCTCGCCGCGGGTGCCGGCCGGCGCGACGCGGTCCACCATCGACCCCACCTCCTCGTGATTGTGCACAAGGTAGAGCGCAATCGGACAGGACTCAACGGTTGATCTGCGGCTTCCGGTGTGCTGGAGGAGAGATTGTGTACGAGAACGGCCTCGTGCGCGGCCGGTTCGAGCCGGCGGCGCACGAGGCCGGACGCCTGGTGCGGTGTGGTGTGGGTCGGTCAGGCCCGGGGGGCCTCCCGCGCCGGGGTGTCGCCGGCGGCCGGGTGGCCACCGCCGAGCCGGGTCCCGCCCGCGACCGGGGCGCGGCCGGTGGCCGGGTGGCCACCGCCGAGCCGGGTCCCGCCCGCGACCGGGGCGCGGCCGGTGGCCGGGGTGCTGCCGTCGCCGCTCCGGGTGCCGCCGGCGAGCGGAGCACCGGCGGTACGCGGCGCGCCGGCCACCGATCCGGACACCGCCAGCAGCCCGGCGACGGCCAGCGCGAACCCGGACAGCAGGCCCACGACGTGCGACAGCATGGCCGCGGGCGACGCGGCACCCGCCGACAGCTCGGTCGCCCCCATCGTGATCGCGGTGGCGTACAGCCCCTCGGCGAACACGACCGCGCTCCCGACCCAGGCCGACGTGACCAGGGCCGTTCCCGAGCGGCTCGCGGCCAGCTGCCACACCCCGGCCGCGCCGGCCAGGCCCAGCACCGCGGTCACCGCGGCCGGGACCAGGGCGATCGGCTCACCGGTGAGCACACCACCGAGGATCCGCAGACCTGCCGCGAGGACGGCGGTCACGACGCCGCCCCCGACGACTGCCCGCAGCAGCGGCCGCACCGCGTCCGGCGCCGGGGCCGGGGTCGCGAGCCGGGCTCCCCAGCGGTCCCGGGCGTACAGCGCGAACGCGGCGAGCAGGCAGGCGCCCTGCACGGTGAACCCGCCGTAGACCATCGGGTGCACCCAGGCCGCCAGCCCGGGATCGTCCGGCCGGGGGAGCAGGAGGGTCATCGGCAGCGACACCAGCGCGATCGGGACGAGCAGCCCGGTCGCCACCCAGGCCGGCAGCAGGACGGGCAGCGCGGGCAGCCGCAGGGCCACCCGGCTCCCCAGCGTCACCGCGAGCACGACGACGCACGCGTCCAGCAGCAGGGTGATCGCGTTCATCGCCGCCATCCCGGCCCCCTCGACGACTCGCATGTCGAGGACGCCGACCGGGTTCCCGACCAACCAGGCGATCTTCATCGAGACGTAGGGGAGCGTTGCGAGGGCGGCGACAGCACCGAGCACCCGGCGGGTGGTGATCGTGTCGCGGGTGGTCCGGTGATCCGGGGTCCTGTGATCCGGGGTCCTGAGATTCGAGGTCATGGCACCGAGACTCGCGGCCGGAGGGTGCCCGTACCTCCCGCCGGCGGGTGGACGGCCTCCCCCGCGCGAGGGAACGGCGCGGCCGCGGCTTCTGCCACGATCGCCGGGTGAGCGGATCACCAGGGGCGCGACCGGTCCCGCCGGGGCGATGGACACGGCCGGTCCGGTCGGTGCGCTCGGCCGGGACCTACCGGTGTGTGCTGCACGTGCTGCTCGGCGCGGTGGTACTGCTGCCCTACCTGGGTGCGGGCTGGGTCCTGGTGCTCACGGCCGCCGGTGGCACGGGCACCGGTGCCATGATCGGCCTGACGGTCCCGGTGGTGCTGATCGCCGCCGGCGTCACGGTTCTGCCCGGCGTGCGGGAGCTGCTGGTCGCGGCGGCCCGGGCGCTGCTCGACGCCGAGCTGCCGGTCGAGCCGCCCGCGGCCCGGGTCCCGTTCACGGCCCGGGCCCGGGCGGCCGGGTGGCTGGTGCTGTGCGCCGCGTTCGGTGCGGTGGGGGCCACTGCCGTGCTGCTCGCGGTGCCGATGACCGTCGCGCTGGTCACGGCCCCGTTCGAGCACCACCCACCCCTGCCGTCCGGTGCCGCGGCCTGGTGGGCGCCGCCGCTGGGCCTGCTGCTGGTGCCGGTGACGCTCGCGGTGCTCGTCGCCGGCGGCGGCCTGCAGGCCCGGCTGGTCGGGTGGTTCCTCGGGCCGGACGCCGGGCAGCGGCGCGCGGCCGAGCTCGCCGCGGAGCTCGCGGCCACCCGGCGTCGCGCCGACCGGCAGGCCGAGCGCACCCGGCTGGCCCGCGAGCTGCACGACTCGGTGGGGCACGCGCTGACCGTCACCACGATGCAGGCCGGGGCGGCCGCCGAGGTGCTCGACAGCGACCCGGCGTTCGCCCGCCGCGCCCTCGAGGCCATCGCGGAGACCGGCCGGGCCGCGCTCGACGACCTCGACCACGTGCTCGGGCTGCTGCGCGACGACGAGCGCGACGCCGAGAACGACGACGGGCGCGAGGACGGCAGCGGGGGCGGCAGCCGGGGTGCCACCGCCCCCGAGCCGGTCCGCGACCTCGAGTCGCTGGAGTCCCTGCTGGACTCGGTGCGGACGGCCGGGCTGGACCTGAGGTCCGAGGTGGACTCCGCGGCGGGTGTCCCGGCGGCGGTGTCCCGGGAGGTCTACCGGCTCGTCCAGGAGGGACTGACCAACGCCCTGCGCCACGCCGGTCCGGGTCCGGTCGAGCTGCGGCTGCACCGCACCGGGAGCGGGCTGGAGCTGTGGATCGCCAACGCGCGCGGACGCGTCGGCCGGGGCGCGCGCCGCGGGCGGGGCCTGGCCGGGGCGCGGGAACGGTCCGAGCTGCTCGGAGGCACCCTCGACACCGGCCCGGACGGCGACCGCTGGGTCCTGCACGCCACCTTCCCGGCCGGGCGCGCGCTGCCGGCGGAACGGCCCGGCCCGCCCGGCTCGCCCGGCCCGCCCGGCTCGCCCGGCCCGGCCGACCCGGCCGACCCGGTTGATCTGCCCGACTCGCCCGGCCCGGCCGACCCGCCCGGCCCGGTTGATCCGGTCGACCGAGCCGGTGGCCGGTCCGGCTGCTCCGACCGGACCACCCGCTCCGCCACCCCGGCGCGGCGGGAGGACGGCCGCGGGGAGTCGGGGTAGGACGGAGACCGCACGGCGCCGGGTGCCGATCGGACCGGACGCCGACGGATCCGGGAGTCGGAGGGTCGGGGAGCCGAGGGGAGGAGCCATGACCACCGGGGTGTTGCTGGTCGACGACGAGGAGCTCGTCCGCACCGGACTGCGCGCGGTGCTCGACGCCGACCCGGACCTCACCGTGCTGGGCGAGGCCGCCGACGGCGCCGAGGTCCCCGGGCTGGTGGCGCGGCTGCGCCCGGACGTCGTGCTGATGGACGTCCGGATGCCGGGCGTGGACGGCATCACCGCGACCCGCGACCTGGTCCGGCGTCCCGATCCGCCGCGGGTGCTGGTGCTGACCACGTTCGGCCACGACCGCTACGTCTACGACGCGCTGCGCGCCGGGGCCACCGGCTTCCTGCTCAAGCGGACCCCGCCGCGCGACATCGTGCGCGCGGTGCACACGGTCGCCGCGGGGGAGACGCTGCTGTTCCCGGCGGCGGTCCGCGAGCTGGTCGCCGGGTTCGCCCCGGGCGGCGGGGACCGGCTGGAGGGTGCCGGGCTGACCGCGCGCGAGGGCGAGGTGCTGCGGCTGATGGCCCGCGGGCTGTCCAACGCCGAGATCGCCGGCGAGCTCTACCTGGGCGTCGAGACGGTGAAGACCTACGTCGCCGGGGTGCTGGCCAAGACCGGGTCCCGGGACCGCACCCAGGCGGTCGTCGCGGCCTACGAGTCGGGCTTCGTCGACCCCAGGTTCCCGGTGAGGTAGCGCTGCACGGTCGGCGCGATCGCCGTCACCAGCTCCTCCCGGGACGCCGACGCCATCGGCTCCAGCCGGACCACGTAGCGCATCATGCCGATCCCGATCAGCTGCGAGGCGACCAGCGCCCCCCGCTCGGCGTGCCGGTCCGGGGCGACCCGGTCGGCGACCGGGCGCAGGATCACCCGGGTCACGAACTCGCGCAGCATCCGGGCCGCGAAGTCGTGGGTGGTCACACTGCGCAGCAGCGCCGCCATCGCCCCGCCCCCCGCGGCCGCGTCCCACACCGTCAGGAAGCCCCGCACCACCCGCTCACCGACCCCGTCCGGCCCGCCGGCCAGCACCTCGGCCCGGATCGCCAGCGGGTCCAGCGGCATGTCCATGCTCGCGGTGAACAGCTTCTCCTTGGTGCCGAACCAGTGGTTGACCATCGCCGGGTCCACCCCGGCGCGCTCGGCGATCCGCCGGACCGTGGCCCCGTCGAACCCGCGCTCGGCGAACTCGGCCCGGGCCGCGTCCAGCAGCCCGGCCCGGGTGTCGACCCCGCCGGAGCGGCGCCCCCGGCGACGCTTCACCGGGGTGTCGGGCTCCGGCCGGCTGCTCATGCGTCCCATCTTCACCCGCCGGTCCGCGCCCGTCACCGTCGGGGACAATGACGCCATGACCGCGAGCGCCACCACGTCCGTCCCCACGGCCGCCGCGCTGGGCGAGGTGAGCCCGACCCGCGAGGAGTTCCGCCGGCTCGCCGGCGCGCACCGGGTCATCCCGGTGACCCGCCGCCTGCTCGCCGACGACGAGACCCCGGTCGGGGTGTACCGCAAGCTCGCGCAGGGGTCGGCGGGCACGTTCCTGCTGGAGTCCGCGGAGAACGGGCGGTCGTGGTCGCGCTGGTCGTTCGTCGGGGCCCGCAGCGCCGCCGCGCTCACCGCGGTCGACGGCGAGCTGCACTGGACCGGGGAGGTCCCCGACGGGCTGCCGACGACCGGCGACCCGCTCGAGGCGCTGCGCACCGTGGTCACCGAGCTGCACTCCGAGCCGCTGCCCGGGCTGCCCCCGCTGACCGGCGGGATGGTCGGCTACCTGGGCTACGACGTCGTCCGGCGGGTGGAGCGGATCGCCGACCCGGACGACCCGGCCGTGGACGACCTGGCGCTGCCCGAGCTGGTCATGCTGCTGGCCACCGATCTGGCCGCGCTCGACCACCACGAGGGCACGATCACGCTGATCGCGAACGCGATCAACTGGGACGCCTCGGACGAGCGCGTCGACCAGGCCTACGACGACGCCGTCGCCCGGCTCGACCGGATGACCACCGAGCTCGCGGCGCCGGCGGAGAGCACGGTCGCGGTCTACACCCCGGGCGAGCCGGAGTTCGTGCGCCGCCGCTCGCCGGAGCAGCACCACGCCGCCATCGAGGAGGCGAAGGAGCGGATCCGGGCCGGTGAGGCCTTCCAGATCGTGCTGTCGCAGCGCTTCGAGATGGCGTGCGAGGCCGACCCGCTCGAGGTCTACCGGGTGCTGCGCACCACCAACCCGAGCCCGTACATGTACCTGCTGCGGCTCGAGGACGCCGCGGGCGGGCCGCCGTTCTCGATCGTCGGTTCGTCCCCGGAGGCGCTGGTCAGCGTGCTCGACGGGCGCGCCACCACGCACCCGATCGCGGGCACCCGCTGGCGTGGTGCGACCGACGAGGAGGACCAGCTCCTGGAGAAGGACCTGCGGTCCGACGAGAAGGAACGCGCCGAGCACCTGATGCTGGTCGACCTGGGCCGCAACGACCTCGGCCGGGTCTGCGAACCGGGCACGGTCACCGTCCGGAACTTCTTCGAGATCGAGCGCTACAGCCACGTCATGCACCTGGTGTCGACGGTGACCGGCCTGCTGCGCGGCGACCGGACCGCGTTCGACGCCGTCGTGGCCTGCTTCCCGGCCGGGACGCTGTCCGGTGCGCCGAAGGTCCGCGCCATGCAGGTGATCGACGAGCTGGAGCCGACCCGGCGCGGCCAGTACGGCGGCATCGTCGGCTACCTCGACTTCGCCGGCAACGCCGACACCGCGATCGCCATCCGCACCGCCCTGATCCGGGGCGGCACCGCCTACGTGCAGTCCGGCGGCGGGATCGTCGCCGACTCCGACCCGGCCGCTGAGGACACCGAGTGCCTCAACAAGGCCCGCGCGGTGCTGTCCGCGGTCGCGGCGGCGGGGTCGCTGCGCGCCCCGGGGTCCGCGTGACGGCGGCCGCCGTGCGCGACGACCGGCGCAGCCTCGGCCTGATCGTCGTCGGCCTGCTCGCCGGGGCCGCCGCGCTGTGGGGGGCCGGGTCGGCGTCGTGGTTCACCGTCGAGGTGCCGACCGCGACGCGGGGCACGGTCGCGGCGTCCGCGACGGGCGCCCAGCTGCAGCCCGCCGTCACCGCGGTCGCGGCGCTGCTGGTCGCCGCCGTCGCCGCGCTGGTCGCACTGTCCGGGATCGCCCGCCGGCTGCTCGGTGTGCTGGTCGCGGCCGGTGCCCTGGCCGCCGCGGGCCTGACCGTGCGGATGGTCGTGGTCCCGCCGTCGGCGACCGAGCTCGCCTCGGCGCGGGCCGGGCTGACCGCGCCGAACGCGCCGGAGGGTGTGGGCCCGGTGACGGCGACGCCGTGGCCGTGGCTGGCGGTCGCCGGCGGGGTGCTGGCGGTGGCCGCCGCGGTCCTGCTCGTCCTGCGGGAGCCGCGGCTGCCCCGGCTCGGGGCCCGCTACTCGGCCCCGGGGGCGACCGAGCGGGCCGCCGACGACACGGACCCGGACCGCGCGGCGTGGGAACGCCTCGACGCGGGCGGCGACCCGACCGTCGGCCCGCGCGAGGGGGAGAACTAGCATGACGCCGACGACCGGGCAACCCGCGAGCGGAGGAGGAGTCGACACGGTGGCGCAGCAGAACGGGACCGGCGGCCGGGGGCCGAGCGTCCTGGAGTCCATCGTGGACGGCGTCCGCGAGGATCTCGCGGAGCGCGAGAAGGTCGTCGACCTCGAGGAGATCAAGCGCCGGGCGGCCGCGGCCCCGCCGCCGCGTGACGCGCTGGCCGCGCTGCGCGAGCCGGGCGTCGGCGTGATCGCCGAGGTCAAGCGGGCCAGCCCGTCCAAGGGCGCGCTCGCGGCCATCGCGGACCCGGCCGAGCTCGCCGGCGTCTACGCCGAGGGCGGCGCCCGGGTGATCAGCGTGCTGACCGAGCAGCGCCGGTTCGGTGGGTCGCTCGCCGACCTCGACGCCGTCCGCGCCCGGGTCGACGTGCCGCTGCTGCGCAAGGACTTCATCGTCACCCCGTACCAGGTGCACGAGGCCCGCGCGCACGGCGCCGACGTCGTGCTGCTGATCGTCGCCGCGCTGGAGCAGCCGGTGCTCGAGTCGCTGCTCGACCGGGTCGAGTCGCTCGGCATGACGCCGCTGGTCGAGGTGCACACCGAGGAGGAGTGCGACCGCGCCCTGGAGGCCGGCGCCACGCTCGTCGGCGTCAACTCGCGCAACCTGCACACCCTCGAGGTGAACCGGTCGGTGTTCGGGCAGATCGCGCCCGGGCTGCCGTCGAACGTGCTCAAGGTCGCCGAGTCCGGCGTCCGCGGGCCCGGTGACCTGCTCACCTACGCCGGCTGGGGTGCCGACGCGGTACTCGTCGGCGAGGGGCTGGTGACCAGCGGCGACCCGGCCTCGGCCGTGCGCGGGCTGGTCGCGGCGGGCTTCCACCCGTCCTGCAGCCGCTCCGGCGCCTGAGGTGTCGGCGACCCTCGCCGCGGTACTGCCGGCCGCCATCCCGAGCCCGGACCGCGGCGTCTGGCACCTCGGCCCGATCCCGATCCGGGCGTACGCGCTCTGCATCATCGCCGGGATCGTGATCGCGCTGTGGTGGGGCGAGCGCCGGCTCGTCGCCCGCGGCGGGCGGCCCGGGACGGTACTCGACGTCGCGGTCTGGGCCATCCCGTTCGGCCTGGTCGGCGGTCGGCTCTACCACGTCGCCACCGACTGGCACGTCTACTTCGGTCCGGGTGGGGACCCGCTCGGGGCGCTGGAGATCTGGAACGGCGGGCTGGGCATCTGGGGTGCGATCGCGCTCGGCGGGGTCGGCGCCTGGATCGGCTGCCGCCGGTACGGCGTGCCGCTGCCGGCGTTCGCCGACGCCGTCGCCCCGGGCATCGTCGCCGCCCAGGCGGTCGGCCGGCTCGGCAACTGGTTCAACCAGGAGCTCTACGGCGGACCGACCACGTTGCCGTGGGGCCTGGAGATCTACCGGCGGGTCGACCCGGCCACCGGCCTGGAGGACCCGATCGGCGGTGTCGCCCTGGATGCGACACCGATCGCCGTCGTGCACCCGACGTTCCTCTACGAGCTGCTGTGGAACCTCGCCGTCGCCGTCGTGGTGGTGCTCGCCGACCGCTGGTTCCGGCTCGGCCACGGGCGGGCGTTCGCGGTCTACGTCGCCGGCTACACGCTCGGCCGGTTCTTCATCGAGCTGATGCGCACCGACCCGGCCACCCGGGTGTTCGGCGACGTGCGGATCAACGTCGTCGTCGCCGCGGTGCTGTTCGTGGCGGCGACGGCCTACGTCGTGTTCGCGCCGAAGGGCCGGGAGGAGATTTCCCAGCCGGACCCCGAGCGCGGGGACCCCGAGCGCGAGGACGCATGACGGCCTTCGCGGGCTTCGGTGACGGCGCGGTCGAGTTCTACGACGGCCTGCTCGCCGACAACTCCAAGGCGTACTGGACCGACCACCGGGCGATCTACGAGGACGACGTCCGCGGGCCCATGCTCGCGCTGCTCGCCGACCTCGAGCCCGAGTTCGGCGAGGGCAAGGTGTTCCGCCCGTACCGCGACGTGCGGTTCTCCGCCGACAAGACCCCGTACAAGACGCACTGCGGCGGCTACACGGCGCCGTTCTACGTCGAGGTGTCGTCGGAGGGGATGCTCGCCGCGGGCGGGTACTACGCGATGGCCCCGGACCAGCTGGGCCGCTTCCGGACCGCGGTGGACGACGAGCGCCGCGGTGAGGACCTGCGCGCGCGGCTGGCCGACGCCACGGCCGGCGGGTTGACTGTCGGCGGCGCGACGCTCAAGACCCGTCCGCGGGGTACCCCGGCCGACCATCCGCGGCTCGACCTGTTGCGCCACACCGGGCTGTACGTGTCCCGCCGGTGGCCGCCGGACGACGTGCTGCACGGCCCCCGCGCCCGGGACCGGGTCCGGAAGGTCTGGCGGGCGGCCGGGCCGGTCACCGAGTGGCTGGCCGATCACGTCGGCCCGAGCGACCAGCCGAGGCGCTGAGCGCCCCGCTAAGCGACCCCCACCGGACAAATGCCTGTGCAGCCCGACGGTGCTGTGCCAGGGTCGGGTACCGGTGCTCTTCCGGGCGGTCCCGGTGAACCGGCGACCGGGCGTGCGGCGAACACCGGACACGCGACGACGGGGGGACCGGCATGGGGCCGTACGCACCGCACCGACTGTCCGGGTTGCATCGACCGTCCGGGCGACCCCGGCGGTCCGGCGGACGAGCAGGGTGGTGGCGGGCCCGGGCCGCGGCCGCGCTGCTGGCCGTCGGGGTCCTGGTGCTCGCCGGGTGCACGTCCGCGCCGGAGGCCGACGCCCCTCCGGGCCCGCCGGGTGACGCCCTGTCCGAGCGGCTCGCGGCGGCGGCGAGCGGTGCCGCGGCCGTCCCGCACCTGGAGGCGCTGCAGCGGATCGCCGAGGAGAACGGCGGCAACCGGGCGGCGGGCACACCCGGCTACGCGCGCTCGGTCGACTACGTGGCGGGGGTGCTGCGCGACGCCGGGTTCGACGTGAGCACGCCGACGTACTACGACGACGACCAGGACCGCGAGATGCGCAACGTCGTCGCCCGCACCCGCGGCGGCGACCCCGGCGCGGTCGTGCTCGCCGGGGCCCACCTGGACTCGGTGACCGAGGGGCCGGGCATCAACGACGACGGCACCGGCGTCGCGGCCCTGCTGGAGATCGCGACCCGGTTCGGCTCGGAACCGGGCACGACCAACACGGTGGCGTTCGGGTTCTGGGGCTCGGAGGAGGAGGGGCTGCACGGGTCGCGCGGCTACGTCCGCGACCTCGGCCGCGAGGAGCGGGCCGCCCACCTGATGTATCTCAACATGGACATGCTCGGCTCTCCGAACGGCGGCTACTTCGTGCACGGCGGGATCGGCGACGACGACTCCGAGACCGGTCCGCCCGGGTCCGGGACGGTGGCCTCCGTGCTCACCGAGGAGCTCGCCGCGACCGGGGTGACCGCGGAGCGCATGCCGCTCTACGGCGACGACGACGGTCCGTTCGTCAAGGCCGGGATCCCCACCGCGAGCGCGGTGACCGGGGACTCCGAGAGCAAGACCGAGGAGCAGGCCGCGGCCTGGGGCGGCACCGCGGGCGAGGTCTACGACCGGTGCTACCACTCGGCCTGCGACACGCTCGCCAACGTCGACCGGGAGCGGCTGGACCACTACACGAAGGCGATCGCGGCCACGCTCGCCCGGTTCGCCATGTCGGAGAGCCGCCCGGCGGGCTGAGGCACCGGCCCCGCCCGCCCGGTCACGCGCGCCCGGTCACGCGGGCCCGGTCACGCCCGGCCGGTCATGCAGCCGACCGGCGGCGGGCTACCGCCGCGTACAGCACCAGGCCCAGCGCAGCACCGGCCACGTCGACCAGCCCGTCGACCAGGTCGCCGCTGCGCCCGAGGGGCAGCACCGCCTGCAGCACCTCGGACGCGGCCGCGTACACGGCCAGCCCGCCCAGCAGAGGCCACGTGCGGATCTCGGCGATCCGCCCGGTCACCGCGAGGAGGGCGAACACGCCCAGGTGCACCAGCTTGTCGGTCCCCGGCGGCGCGACCGGGACCCCGGACGCCGGGGTGAACAGCACTCCCAGGCTCAGCAGGACGGCGAGGACGAACGGCTGGACACGCACCCGATCAGTCTCCTCCCGCGGGTCCGGGCCCTCGCGGGCCGCCACCCCCCGGTGCGGTGAACCGGCCACCGACAGGCCGGGTTCCGGGAACCGGATCGTTACAGAACAGCGCTACGCTGACGCCGTGACACGTCGAACCAAGATCGTTTGCACTATCGGTCCGGCCACCGCGACTCCGGACCGGATCCGTGAGCTCGTCGACGCCGGGATGGACGTGGCCCGGCTCAACTTCAGTCACGGCGACCGTGCGGACCACAAGCGCGTCTACGACATGGTCCGCGCCGCCGCCGACGCCAGCGGTCGTGCCGTCGGCGTGCTGGCCGACCTGCAGGGGCCGAAGATCCGCCTCGGCCGGTTCGCCGACGGACCCACCGAGTGGAAGACCGGCGAGGAGGTGCGGATCACCGTCGAGGACGTGGCCGGCACCCACGACCGCGTCTCCACCACGTACAAGGGCCTCGCCCAGGACGCCCGGCCCGACGACCGCCTGCTCGTCGACGACGGCAAGGTCGGCCTGCGCGTGATCGCCGTCGAGGGCGACGACGTGGTCTGCAAGGTCACCGAGGGCGGCCCGGTCTCGGACAACAAGGGCCTCTCCCTGCCCGGGATGAACATCTCGGTGCCCGCACTGTCCGACAAGGACATCGCCGACCTCGAGTTCGCGATGTCGCTGCGCGTCGACGTCGTCGCGCTCTCGTTCGTGCGCAGCCCGGCCGACATCGACGGCGCGCACAAGGTGATGGACTCTTCCGGGTACGGCCGGGTGCCGGTCGTGGCCAAGCTGGAGAAGCCGGAGGCGGTCGACAACCTCGAGGCCGTCGTGCTCGCCTTCGACGGGATCATGGTCGCCCGCGGCGACCTCGGCGTCGAGCTGCCGCTGCAGAACGTGCCGCTGGTGCAGAAGCGGGCCGTGCAGATCGCCCGGGAGAACGCGAAGCCGGTCATCGTCGCCACCCAGATGCTGGAGTCGATGATCACCAACTCGCGCCCGACCCGCGCCGAGGCCTCGGACGTGGCGAACGCGGTGCTCGACGGCACCGACGCCGTCATGCTCTCCGGCGAGACCAGCGTCGGCCGCTACCCGATCAAGACGGTCCGCACGATGGCCGAGATCGTCGAGGCGGTCGAGTCCGGTCCGGCGAGCGTCCCGCCGCTGAACCACGTGCCCCGCACCAAGCGCGGTGTGCTCTCCTACGCCGCCCGCGACATCGGCGAGCGGCTCTCGGCGCGGGCGCTGGTCGCGTTCTCCCAGTCCGGCGACACCGTGCGCCGGCTGGCCCGGCTGCACACCCGGCTGCCGCTGCTGGCGTTCACCCCGGAGGCCGCGGTGCGCAGCCAGCTCGCGATGACCTGGGGCGTCGAGACGTTCCTGGTCGACAAGGTCGACTCGACCGACGCCATGGTGCGCCAGGTCGACCAGGCCATACTGTCCATCGGCCGGTTCAAGCCGGGCGACCTGGTCGTGATCGTCGCCGGCTCGCCGCCCGCCACGGTCGGCTCGACCAACCTGATCCGGGTGCACCGGCTGGGCGAGGAGGACCACGCCTGAGGTGAGCGGACGTCTCGCCCCGGCCGGCGTTCGGCATACTCGACGCCCGTGAGTCCCGAGCCCGTCCCCACGCAGACGCCGCCGCCCGCGACCGCCGCCGACGGCGAGCCGTGCGGCCAGGCCGTCCTCGACGACCTGGTCGCGTTGCTGGACCTGGAACGCCTGGAGGACAACCTCTTCCGCGGGGTGAGCCCACCGGTGACGCTGCCCCGGGTGTTCGGTGGCCAGGTCGCGGGACAGGCGCTCGTCGCGGCCGGCCGGACGGTGCCGGAGGACCGCCCCGTGCACTCGCTGCACGCCTACTTCATCCGTCCCGGCGACCCGAGCATCCCGATCGTCTACGAGACCGAGCGGGTGCGCGACGGCCGGTCGTTCACCACGCGCCGGGTGCTGGCCATCCAGCGCGGTGAGGCGATCTTCTCGCTGTCCGCGTCGTTCCAGCTCGAGCAGCAGGGGCTGGTGCACACCGAGCCGATGCCGACCGGTGTCCCGGCCCCCGACGAGGTCGACGACCTCGGCGCGCGCGCCCTGCGCGGGGACGGTGGCTGGCTCGCCGACCTGCCGCGCCCGCTGGACATCCGGCTCATCGACGAGCCGGTCTGGTCACCGCACCGCACCGGTGCCTCCGACGAGCCGATCCGGCTGTGGCTGCGTGCGGACGGTCGGCTGCCCGACAACGACCTCCTGCACGTCTGCCTGCTGACCTACGCCAGCGACCTGACCCTGCTCGGCTCGGTGCTGGCCCGCCACGACGCGTCGGCCGCGCACCCGCAGATGGCCAGCCTGGACCACGCGATGTGGTTCCACCAGCCGTTCCGGGCCGACGAGTGGCTGCTCTACACCTGCTACTCGCCCGCGGCGTCCGGCGGACGCGGGCTGGCCGGGGGACGGTTCTTCGGCGCGGACGGCCGGCTGGTGGCGACGACCATGCAGGAGGGCCTGGTCCGGGTGCCGGGTACGCACCGGTGACGATCGAGGCCCAGGTCGGCATCGGCAGCGTCAACGGGGGACGGCTGCCCGGTTTCCTGGTCCGGCCCGAGGATGACGGGACGCCCGGCCCGGCCCTGGTGATGATCTACGAGCTGTACGGGACGACCCCGGAGATGCGCCGGATCGCCCGCGAGCTCGCGCGGGCCGGCTACACGGTGCTGATCCCGGACCTGTTCGCCCGTGGCCGCGTCCGGTCGCTGTGCGTGGCCTCGACGATGACGACGATGGCCACCGGGCGCGGTGCGGCGCTGGGCGACTGCGAGTCGGCCCGGCGCTGGCTCGCCGAGCAGCCCACCGTCGACGCCGACCGGATCGGCGTCATCGGGTTCTGCATGGGCGGCGGGTTCGCGCTGCTGCTGTCCCAGACCGGCCGCTACCGGGTGTCGGTGCCGTTCTACGGCCGCACCGGAGCCCGGGTGGAACCGGTCTGCCCGGTGGTCGCGAGCTTCGGGGGCCGGGACAAGGAGTTCGCCGACGGTTACCCGCAGCGGCTGGCCGACGAGCTCGCCGCGCGCGGCGTCCCGCACGACGTGAAGGTCTACCCCGAGGCGGGCCACTCGTTCATGACCCGCACGCCCGGGGTCACCGGCGCGATCGCCCAGCGGCTGCCGATCCGGGCCGGGTACCACGAGCCGTCCGCGACCGACGCGACCGAGCGGGTGCTGAGGTTCCTCGCCGAGCATCTCTGAGGTGATCGGGGGCTGGTGCCGGTGCAGTGGACCCGGTCAGTGTCCGTGGTGCAGGGACACGGCACGCAGGTCCGGAAGGGCCCTGGCCAGCTCGTCGAAGTCCCGGTCCCGGTGCAGCAGAACGGCCCCGGTCCGTACCGCCACCGCGGCGATCAGGCAGTCGAGGAGCTTGCGCACCGTACGCCCGCCGGTTCGTGCCGAGCGGTACACCGTCGCCGCGGTGTGGAAATCCACCGCCGGGTCCAGTGCCAGTCGGCGCAGCCCGGACGTCAGCGTCTCCAGCTTGTCGAGCACGGCGGGTGAGGTGGCCCCGGCGAGCAGCTCCATGACGACGGGTTCGGTCGTGGCGACCCGGTCCGGTTCGGTCTGCAGGAGCCGTCGCACCTCCAGGTGGGCCGACGAGCCGGTGGCACGCAGATACTCGATCCAGACCGAGGTGTCCAGCAGGCAGGGCTCGTCGTCCCGCGGGCGCATCTAGAACTCGGCGACGTCGGAGCGGCGGGCGTCGTCGAGGTCGCCCTCCCAGCCGATGCCTTCCAGCCCGGCGAGGAACTCCGGGGACAGGCGCGGCCCGACCAGGCGCCGCAGGGCCAGGTCCACGGCTTCCCGCTTGCTCCGCAGGCCGTACCGGCGCATCACCTCGCCGACGAGCTCGTCGTCCAGGTCGATGTTGGTGCGGGCCATACACCAACGATACACCGCTGCGGCGGTGGCGCCCTGTGCAGCTGTGACGAGCGCGGTGCGGCACCGGCGACCGGTGGGAGGCAGGATGGCGGCGTGAGTGAGCGCGCGAACGAACCCGCCGGAGCACCGTCAGAGCCGGAGCAGTCGCAGGACCGGTCCTGGGGCTTCCGTACCCGCGCCGTGCACGCGGGGACGGTGCCGGACGCCGCGACCGGCTCGCGGGCGGTACCGATCCACCAGACCACCAGCTACGTCTTCCGGGACACCGACGACGCCGCGGCCCTGTTCGCGCTGCAGAAGTACGGGCTGGTCTACTCGCGGATCGCGAACCCGACGGTGTCCTCGCTGGAGGAGCGCCTGGCCAGCCTGGACGGCGGGATCGGCGCGGTCTGCACGGCGTCCGGGCAGTCGGCCGAGTTCCTCACGTTCGCCGCGCTCGCCGGGGCCGGCGACCACGTGGTGGCTGCCGCCGGGCTCTACGGCGGCACGATCACCCAGCTCGACGTGACGCTGCGCCGCTTCGGTGTCGACACCACGTTCGTCCCGGGCACCGACCCGGCCGACTACGCCGCCGCGATCCGGGACAACACCCGGTTCCTGTTCGCCGAGATCATCTCCAACCCGGGCGGTGAGGTCGCCGACGTCGCCGGGCTGGCGGAGGTCGCGCACGCGCGCGGGATCCCGCTGATCATCGACGCGACCCTGGCGACGCCGTACCTGTGCCGGCCGCTGGAGCACGGCGCCGACATCGTCATCCACTCGGTCACGAAGTTCCTCGGCGGGCACGGCACCACGCTCGGCGGTGTGGTGATCGAGGCCGGGACGTTCGACTGGGGCAACGGCAACTTTCCGGGCATGACCGAGCCGGTCCCGTCCTACGGCGGGCTGAGCTGGTGGGGCAACTTCCAGGAGCTCGGGTTCCTGACGAAGCTGCGTGCCGAGCAGCTGCGCGACGTCGGTGCGACCCTGTCCGCGCACTCGGCGTTCCTGCTGATGCAGGGCGTGGAGACGCTGCCGCAGCGGATGGACCAGCACGTCGCGAACGCGCAGCGGGTCGCGGAATGGCTGGAGGCCGACCCGCGGGTGGCGTACGTGACCTACCCGGGCCTGCCGTCGCACCCGCACCACGAGCGCGCCCGCCGCTACCTGCCGGACGGGCCCGGCGCGGTGTTCGCGTTCGGCGTGGCCGAGCGAGGCTCGCCGAGCGAGCATCGGCACGGGGGACGCGAGGCCGGGGCCCGGTTCATCGAGTCGGTACGGCTGTGCAGCCACCTCGCCAACGTCGGTGACGCCCGTACCCTCGTGTTGCACCCGGGATCGACGACCCACCAGCAGCTGACCCAGCAGCAGCTCGAGCAGGCCGGGGTCCCCGAGGACATGATCCGGATCTCGGTCGGGCTCGAGGACCCCGAGGACATCATCTGGGACCTCGACCAGGCACTCACGGCGGCGCAGAAGGAGACCTCGTGACCACCACGACCACCTGGCAGAACCCGCCTGCGTGGCGGCGGCAGCAGATCCTGCGCGACACCCGCACCGTCGCGATGGTCGGGGCGTCGCCGAACCCCGCGCGGGCCAGCAACTTCGTCGCGACCTACCTGCTCGCGTCCACCGGGTTCGAGGTGTACTTCGTCAACCCGAACGCGTCGGAGATCCTCGGCCGCCCGGTGTACCCGTCGCTGGCGGAGCTGCCGGTCGTCCCGGACCTGGTCGACGTGTTCCGCAGGCCCGAGGATCTGCCCGGGGTGCTCGACGAGGTGCTCGGGCTCGACCCGCACCCGCGCACGTTCTGGCTGCAGTTCGGCCTGTTCGACGCCGGCCTCGCCACCCGGGCCGAGGCGGCCGGGGTCGAGGTCGTCATGGACCGCTGCCTCAAGGTGGAGCACGCCCGCTTCGCCGGTGGGCTGCACCTGGCCGGCTTCAACACCGGTGTGATCACCTCCCGCCGCCGGGACTGACGGGAGGACCCGCCCGGCGTCCGGCCCCGGGTGGCTCGGGGCCGTCCGGGGCCGTCGTCAACCGTGGGGATATCCGCCCGGTCGGCGTGACAGTGCCCCGGCGGCGGTGAACCGTGAGCGCTCCGACTGCACCGACGCCGCTGCCGGAGGCCGCCATGACCGCCACCGTCGACCACACCGGGGACCTGCGGGCCAGGATGACGGGTACCGTCGTGGCGCCCGCCGACCCGGGCTACGACGACGCACGCCGGGTCTGGAACGGCGCGGTCGACCGGCGGCCTGCGCTGGTGGCACGGTGCGCGGACGTCGAGGACGTGGTCGCCGCCGTCGATCATGCCCGCCTCCGCGGGCTGGAGATCGCGGTGCGCGGTGGCGCGCACAACGCGGCCGGGCACGCGACCGGGGACGGCGTACTGGTGATCGATCTGGCCGCGGTGAACACCGTGACCGTGGACCCGGTGGCCCGGCGGGCCCGGGTCGGTGGCGGCGCGCTGCTCCGCGACATGGACGCGGCCACCCAGGAGCACGGGCTCGCCGTCCCGGCCGGGGAGGTCGGGCACACCGGCGTCGCGGGGCTGACGCTCGGTGGCGGATTGGGGTGGCTGACCCGCCGCGACGGCCTGTCGATCGACCACCTGGTCGGCGCGCAGGTCGTGCTGGCCGACGGCCGGGTCGTGCGGGCGTCCGCCGACGAGCACCCGGACCTGTTGTGGGCCCTGCGTGGTGGCGGGGGCAACTTCGGGATCGTCACCGAGTTCGAGTTCTCCCTGGTCCCGGTCGGCCCACTGGTCTCGTTCGGGCTGTTCTTCTTCTCCGTCGACGACGGTGCCGCGGCACTGCGGCTGGCCCGTGAGGTGATCCCGGAGCTGCCCGCGACCGTCGGGTTCCAGATCATCGCGATGTGCGCGCCGCCCGCCCCGTTCGTGCCCGAGGAGCTGCGGCTGCGACCCGGCTGGGCTCTGGTGGTGATCGGGACGACGGGCGAGCAGCCCGACGCCGACGCCGAGCCCGTGCACGAGCGGATCCGAGCCACCGGTCCGACGCCGCTGTTCGAGTACTGCACACCGATGCCGTACACGGCGCTGCAGCAGATGTCCGACGAGGACCTGGCCTGGGGCGCGCGCTGCTACGAGAAGGGCTGCTACCTGCCGGGGCTCGAGGACCCCGTGATCGCGGTGCTGGCCGAGCAGGTGGCCCGGCGGGTGTCCCCGCTGTCCCTGGTGCACGTCTTCGTACTCGACGGTGCCTACAGCGTCGTCCCCGAGGACGCGACGGCGTTCGGCGGTGGGCGCAGCCCGCGGCTCAACGTGTTCGTGGTCGGGCTCGCCCCGGACCTGGCCGGGCAACCGGCGGAGCGGGACTGGGTGCGGACCTTCCACGGGGCGCTGGCGCCGTACACGATCGGTTCCGGGGCCTACGTCAACTCGTTGATGGGCGACGACGCCGCGCGCGTGCGGGCCAGCTACGGCGACAAGTACGACCGCCTGGCCGCGATCAAGGCGGTGTACGACCCGGACAACGTGTTCCACCGGAACGCGAACATCCCACCGCACCGCTGACCCGTACGCACCGGACGGCGCCGCGCCGTCCCGTCCCCGAGGGGGTAGTCGGACATGACCACGAGCACTGACGAGATCACGACCCTGGTGCGTCGCCTCGAGGACGCCATGAACTCCCGCCGGCTCGACCTCCTCGACGACATCCTCGCGCCGGACTTCCAGCGCCACTGCGAGGCCACACCGGACTTCGACGTCCGCAGCCGGGAGGACTTCAAGGAGTTCCTGCGGTCGAACACGGAATCGTTCCCGGACAACGTCCAGACGTTCACCCAGGTCGTCGCCGACGGCGACCGGGCCGGCATCTGGGCCACCTACGAGGGCACCCAGTCCGGCGCACTGGGGCCGTTCCCGGCCAGCGGACGACGGACCCGGTTCGGCTTCGGCGGCGTCCTGCGGGTGGTCGACGGCCGGATCGCGGAACTCTGGGTGACCTGGGACAACATGACGATCCTCGGCCAGCTCGGGCACCTACCGGCCGCGGACACCGCGGCCCGGTGACCCGGCCGGGACGGGCAGGCTACCGGGACGGGAGCCGCGCGGACCCGCTCCCGAGCAGGGCGGCCAAGCTGTTCCGGGCGCGCCGCTCGACGCGTTCGGACAGGGCGGCGCCGTCGGACCCGCCCGCGCCGGCAGCCGCGCGCAGATCGCGGTGGCAGGTCCCCACGATGCGGAGAATGGTGGAACGGTCCACCACGCCGGAGAACCCGGTCATCACCCGGTAGGTGATGTCGGCGAGTGACGGGCTCGGGGGGTTCGGGGCAGGAGGTTCGGGGGTGTCGTGCGTGGCGGTCGGCCGGCTCATCTGTGGTGTCCTCGGGGTTGCTGAGGGCGGGTACCCACGACACCGACGTCCAACCATCGGGCGCCCCGCACCGGCACGACCGGAAGCCCGCCGCTCGACCGCACGAGGGCCCGTGGCCCGGACTCACCAGCCGAGCAGCCCGACGAGCAGCGCGTGCAGCACCCAGAACGGGCCGAACGCGAGGGCGACGAGCCCACCGGGGCCGGCCCCGCGCCGGGCCGGGAACAGCAGTACCACCGCGGTCAGCCCCCACGGCACCAGCAGCGCGAGCCCGCGCAGCGGCCACGACGCCACCCCGGTGAACACCGCCAGCAGCAGCGCCACCACGACCCAGCCGGCGCCGGCGGCGATGCACCGGGGCAGCACCGCCCCGAGGGGCGGCGGCGCGGGGTCGCAGTCGTCGACGGCGGCCGGTTCCGGCTCGGTGCCCGGCGGGTACGGCGGCGCACCCGGCAGCGGGGCGTGCGGCGGCAGCGTCTCGGGATCGAACCCGGACCATCCCGGCGCGCCCTGCCACGACGGCGGCCGTCCGTCGTCGTCCGGCGGTTCGGTCAGGTCCCGCTCGCCACCCATGCCCCCGAGCCTAGGTGCAGTGCCGGCCCGGACGTCAGCGTTGCGGCGCGGGCCGGCGGCCGTAGGTCAGCAGCCGCAGCAGCGTCTCGGCGGGGCCGCGCCGCCCGGCGCGGGCCGACCGGTCCGCGACGAGCACCGTCACCAGCCACACCCCGGCCCCGCACAGCGTTGCCGCCCACACCGGCAGGCCGGCACCCAGCCCGAGTGTCCAGGCGGCGAACAGGCCCACGAACGCCACGGACTGGGCCAGGTACGCCGACAGCGAGCGCTGCCCGGTGGCGACCAGCGCCCGTCCCACCGGCCCGGGACCACCGCGGCGGGCCCACCGGTCCGCGACCAGCCCGGCCACCGCGGCGTAGCCGGCCCCCGCGGCGTAGCCGGTGAGCGCGTGCAGCGGCCCGAGCAGCAGCGCGATACCCGCCGGCGGGGCCCACACCCCGGCCGCGACCAGCGCCAGGGGCAGCCCACCGAGCACCCCGGCCGCGATCCCGGCGACGGCGAGCCGGGTCAGGAACCGCCGGTGGCGCCCCGGGGCGGCGAGCCGGCCGCTGCGGGCCAGCAGCACCCCGAGCGCCGCCGCACCGGCCGACCCCACCGCGCTGAGCAGCAGGTTGCCGAACAGCCACTCGCCGAACCGGTCGCTCGCCGCGGCGAGCACACCGGGTTCGACCAGCGAGGGTGACGCCGTCTGCGCCGAGTCGGTCAGGGCCACCGGTGCGTACAGCAGCACGGTCAGCGCGATCGTGCCCGCCGCCGTCGTCACCAGGGCGGTCGTGCTGCCGCGTACCAGCAGGCCCGCGAGCAGCACGGCGAGCAGGCCGTAGGCGGCGACGATGTCGCCGTGCCACAGCAGGACCGCGTGTGCCGCCCCGACCGCGAGCAGGGCGGCCCCGCGCCGGCGGACCGTCGCGAGCACCGGGTCGTCGGGCGGTGTGCCGGCCGTCCCCGCCGTCGTGCGTGCCGCGGGCCCCGGCCCGCCGGTCACCGCGCCGGTGGTGGCGCGGCGGGCGGCCAGCGTCGCGATACCGAACCCGAACAGCAGCGCGAACAACGGGTAGCCGCGGCCGTCGACCAGGACGAGCTGCACGGCGGCGACGACGGCGTCGGCACCCTGCAGGTCCCGCGGGTAGCCGCGGACGCCGATCCCACGCCCGGTGACGAACGTGTGCGCGTTGGCGACCGCGATCAGCAGCAGCGCGGCGCCGCGGGCCAGATCGGGGGCGGGGTAGCGGTCGGCCACCGGGAGTCCGCGCACCGCACGGACGCTACCCCGGGTGTGCTTCGTGCCACCTGGAGCGATCCGTGTGCTCCCCGTCGCGGTGCGCCGGGGCCGTCCCGGCTAGGGTCCCTGCCGTGTCTGCTACCCCCGTCACCGTTACCGTCACCGGAGCCGCTGGCCAGATCGGTTACGCGCTGCTCTTCCGGATCGCCTCCGGGCAGCTGCTGGGGCCCGACACCCCGGTCAAGCTGAACCTGCTGGAGATCCCGCAGGCCGTCAAGGCCGCCGAGGGCACCGCGATGGAGCTCGACGACTGCGCCTTCCCGCTGCTGCGCGGCATCGACATCCACGACGACGCCACCGCCGCCTTCTCCGGCGCGAACGTCGCGCTGCTGGTCGGCGCCCGCCCGCGGACCAAGGGCATGGAGCGCGGCGACCTGCTCGAGGCCAACGGCGGGATCTTCGGCCCGCAGGGCAAGGCGATCAACGCCGGCGCCGCCGACGACATCCGTGTGCTCGCCGTGGGCAACCCGGCCAACACCAACGCGCTGATCGCGCAGGCGTCGGCGCCGGACGTGCCCGCCGAGCGGTTCACCGCGATGACCCGCCTCGACCACAACCGCGCGCTGGCCCAGCTGGCGCGCAAGCTCGACGTCCAGCTCGACGCGATCACGAAGCTGACGATCTGGGGCAACCACTCGGCCACCCAGTACCCGGACCTGTTCCACACCGAGGTCAACGGCAAGATCGCCGCCGAGCAGGTGGAGCGGGACTGGCTGGAGAACGACTTCATCCCGACCGTCGCCAAGCGCGGCGCCGCGATCATCGAGGCCCGGGGCGCGTCCTCGGCCGCGTCGGCCGCCAACGCCGCCATCGACCACGTCCACGACTGGGTCAACGGCACCCCGGCCGGTGACTGGACCTCCGCCGCCATCCCGTCGGACGGCTCCTACGGCGTCCCCGAGGGCATCATCTCCTCGTTCCCGGTGACCTCCGAGAACGGCGAGTGGAAGATCGTCCAGGGCCTGGAGATCGACGACTTCTCCCGCGAGAAGATCGACGCCAGCGTCGCCGAGCTGGGCGAGGAGCGCGACGCGGTGCGCAAGCTCGGCTTGATTTGAGATCGTGAGTGGTTATCGCGGCTCCAGCCGCGATAACCACTCACGGGCGTACTGCGATCCGGCAGATGGCGAAGGCCTCGGCGGGGACGGTGAACGAGTCGTCCTCGCTGCGGGTCGGCTCGGAGGCCAGCAGGATCCGGGTGATCGTCGCGCCGAGCGAGAGCGTCACCGGCTCCGAGCCGAGGTTGACCACGACCCGCATCGCACCCCGGTTCACCACGAGGGTGCGGGCCTGCTCGTGGACGTCGACCATCACCGAGTCCAGCCACGGGTCCGAGAGCTCCGGCCAGGCGCGGCGCAGCGCGATCAGCTCGCGGTGCATCCGCAGCAGGGTGGCGTGCGGCTCCTGCTCGGCCTCGGCCCAGTCGAGCGTCGAGTCGGTGAACGTCGACTCGGCGTTCGGGTCCGGCACCTCGTCGGCGGTGCTGACGTCGGACCAGCCGTGGTCGGCGAACTCCTTCGCCCGGCCCTCGCGGACCGCCTGCTGCAGCCCGGGGTCGGGGAAGCGGGAGAAGAACTGCCACGGCGTGCGGGCACCCCACTCCTCGCCCATGAACAGCATGGGCGTGAACCCGGAGGTGAACAGCAGCGCCGCCCCGCAGGCCAGCAGGCCGGGGGACAGGGTGTGGGTGAGCCGGTCGCCGGTGGCCCGGTTGCCGATCTGGTCGTGGTTCTGCAGGTAGGTGACCAGGCGTGACCCGGGGATCCGCGCGGTGTCGATCGGGGCGCCGTGGCTGCGCCCGCGGAACGACGACCAGGTGCCCTCGTGCAGGAACCCGCGGGTGAGCACGTGGGCGAGCCCGTCGAGGCCGGCCTCGGCGAAGTCGCCGTAGTAGCCCTGGCTCTCGCCGGTGAGCACGGTGTGCAGGCTGTGGTGGACGTCGTCGGCCCACTGGGCGGTCAGCCCGTAGCCGCCGCCCTCGCGCGCGGTGATCAGCCGGGGGTCGTTGAGGTCGGACTCGGCGATCAGCGACAGCGGGCGCCCGACGTGCGCCTCCAGCGCGGTGACCTCGACGGCGAGCTGCTCGAGCAGGTGCTGGGCGCGGCCGTCGCGCAGCGCGTGCACCGCGTCGAGCCGCAGGCCGTCGACGTGGAAGTCGCGCAGCCACATCAGCGCGTTGTCGATCACGTAGCGGCGGACCTCGTCGGACCCGGGACCGTCCAGGTTCAGCGACGGGCCCCAGATGTTGGAGCCGGCGAAGTAGGGCCCGAACCGGTCGAGGTAGGCCCCGGACGGCCCGAGATGGTTGTAGACGACGTCGAGCACCACGCCCATGCCGCGGGCGTGACAGGCGTCGACGAACCGCTTGAACGCGTCCGGGCCGCCGTAGTTCTCGGTGACGGCGTACCAGGCGACGCCGTCGTAGCCCCAGTTCACCGGGCCGTCGACGGCGTTGACCGGCAGGATCTCGACCAGGTCGACGCCCAGGGACACCAGGTGGTCGAGCCTGCCGATCGCCGTGTCGAACGTGCCGCCCTCGGTGAACGTGCCGATGTGCAGCTCGTAGAGCACCGACCCGGCCAGCGCGCGACCGGTCCAGGCGTCGTCGGTCCACCAGAACGAGTCGTGCTCGTAGACCCGCGACCGCTGGTGGACCCCGCCCGGCTGCCACGGCGAGCGCGGGTCGGGGAGTGGGCGAGAGTCGTCGTCGAGCAGGAACGCGTAGTCGGTGCCGTGCCCGTGGTCGGGCAGCTCGGTCCGCCACCACCCGCCCGGTGCGGGCTCCAGCGTGATCCGATCGTCTCCGACCAGGACGCTGACGCGGTTCCTGTCAGGGGCCCACACGGCGAACTCCGTCACGGGACCTGATCCTTCCCCACGGGGCGCCGGGCCCGCTCACCCGGGCGGGCGTGGGCCCGCTCACCCGCGCGGACCAGCCGGGCCCGAACGACCCCCACCGAGATGCGGCTCAGCGCGAATTGTCGATCTCCGCGCAACGCTGAGCTGCATCTCGGCGGGATTCGCGGTGCGCAGTGCGGTGCGCAGTGCGGTGCGCGGTGCGCGGTGCGGGTGCGCGGTGCGGGTGCGCGGCGCGTGGGCGGCCCGGTCAGGCCGGGCGGACCAGCAGCGCCACCGGGTAACGCTCGAGCAGGTCGCCCAGCCGGGGCGCGGGGCCGTCGACGGGACGGTCCGCGATCATGTCGTGCCAGTCGTCGAACCCGCCGGGCAGCGGCAGCGTCGTGTCCTCCCACCCGCCGCGGCGTTCGAGCCCCTCGGGCAGCCGGGTGGCCACCGCGACGAGGGCGCCGCCGCCCCGGGAGAACGCGACCGCGTGCCCGGCGGCCGGTCCCTGGGCGTGCAGCGGGCCGTACCCGGTGAACAGCTCCGGCCGGTACCGGCGCAGCCGGGCGGCGGTCGCGGTGACCAGCAGCTTCGCCGCACCGGACGCGTCCACCGGCGGCCGTTCGCCGTCGTCGAGCCGGGCCAGCAACCGCTCGCGGTGGGCGATGTCGACCGGGCGCCGGTTGTCCGGGTCGACCAGCGAGTACTCGAACAGCTCGGTGCCCTGGTAGACGTCCGGCACCCCCGGACCGGTCAGCTGCAGCAGCTTCTGGCCCAGCGAGTTCGACCAGCCCGGCCCGGCGATCCCGCCGACGAACGCCTCGATCTCGGCGACCAGCTCCCGGTCGGCGAGCACCGCGCCCGGCCACGCGGCGACGGCGTCGTCGACCTCGGGGACCGCGTCGGTGTGCGAGGTGACCAGCTTGGCCTCCTTCGCCGCCTTGGTGAGGTAGCCCGACAGCCGCTCGGCCGGGATCGGCCACGCGCCGACCAGCGACTGCCACGCCAGCAGCTCCAGCGATCGGTCCGGCAGCGGGTGGCGCACCGACCAGCGGCGCAGCCGCTGCGCCCAGTCGGCGGGACGCTCGGCGAGCACGGCGAGCCGGGCCCGCACGTCCTCCGAGCGCTTGGTGTCGTGGGTGGACAGCGTGGTCATCGTCCGCGACCGGCCGGCCTCGCGGTGCGCCATCCCGGCGTGGAACTCGGCGGGCGGGACACCGAAACGCGCCGGGTCACCGCCGACCTCGTTGAGCGCGACGAGCCGGTTGTAGCGGTAGAACGCGGTGTCCTCGACGCCCTTGGCGGTGACCATCCCGGTGGTCTGCTGCAGCCGGGTCGCGTACTCCGACCCGGGCTCGCCGACCAGGCCCGCGTGCAGGGCGGTGAGCACCGCGCCCAGGTCGGGCCGCCGGGTGCGGGCGACCGACACGGCGGTGTCGGCGGCGGCGCGGCCCTCGGCGATCGCCGGGGTCAGGTAGGAGCGGTACACCGGGAACCCGCAGCAGAACTCGGCGACGGCGTCGTGCAGGTCGGCGGCGGTGACGTCGGCCAGGTCGATCCCGACCAGCCCGGCGTCGGCCCCCGGGCCGGCGCGGAAGGCGTCGGCGATCCGGCGGACCTCGGCGAGGAGGATCTCGTCGACGACCAGGTGCCGCCCGTCGGCCTCGACGGCGTGGGCGGAGCGCTTCCGGCCGGTGTGCTCGGCGGCGAGCTGGGTGAGCAGCCCCGCGCCGTCGGGGTCGATGAACACCCCGCAGACCTCGCGCAGCGCCTCGTAGCCGCTGGTGCCGTCCACCGGCCAGGACGCGGGCAGGTCCTCGCCCACGCCGAGGATCTTCTCGACCAGCAGCCAGCGGTCCGGCCCGATCTCCGAGCGCAGCCGGCGCAGGTAGCCGCCGGGGTCGGACAGGCCGTCCGGGTGGTCGATGCGCAGCCCGGCGATCGTGTCGTCGGAGCGCAGCAGCTCGAGGACACGTCCGTGGGTGTCGGCGAACACGCCGGGGTCCTCGACCCGTACCGCGGCCAGGTCCGACACGTCGAAGAACCGCCGGTAGGTCAGCTCGGCGGTGCCGCGCCGCCAGGACACGAGCCGGTAGTGCTGGCGCTCGTGCACCTGCTGCGGGGTCGCCGGGTCGTCCGGGCCGCCCTCGGTCCCGGGGGCGAGCGGGAACCGGTGCTCGTGGTAGCGCAGCTCCCCGTCGACGATCTCGAGCTGCTCCAGCGCCCCCGCCTCGTCGGCGTCGAGCACCGGCAGCAGCAGCGCCGGGGCGCCCCAGTCGACGTCGAAGTGGTGCGCGTAGCGCGAGGCAGAGCCGTGCGTCAGCACGTCCCACCACCACGGGTTCTCGGCCGGACGCGCCACCCCGAGGTGGTTCGGCACGATGTCGAGCAGCAGCGTCATCCCGTGCTCGCGCAGCGTGGCGAGCAGTGCCCGCAGCTCCGCCTCGCCGCCGCGCTCGGCGGAGATCCGGGTCGGGTCGACGACGTCGTAGCCGTGGTTCGAGCCGGCGGTCGACTCCAGCAGCGGTGAGGCGTACAGCGCGCCGATGCCGAGCCGGTCGAGGTAACCGGCGATCGCCCGCGCGTCGGCGAACGTGCGGTCGGCCGAGAACTGCAGCCGATAGGTGGAACCCGGGAGGCGGCTCATGTCGGGTGTGCCTCAGCCCTTCGATCGCAGGACGAGCAGGGAACGTGCGGGCAGGGTCAGCACCGAACCCGCGGAGACCGGGTCGAGGTCGGCCCCGTTCTGGCCGGCCGCGGCCGGCGGGTGGACCTCGCCCGCGTGCGTGTCGACGACGACCTCCCAGGCCGCGCCGAACTCGGCGGGCGGCAGGGTGGTGTCGATGTCCTCCCAGTAGGAGTTGAAGCAGAGCAGGAACGAGTCGTCGGTGATCCGCTGCCCGCGGTGGTCGACGTCGGCGATCTGGTCGCCGTTGAGGAAGACGACGACGGCCCGGCCGAGGTCGTTGTCCCAGTCCTCCTCGGTCATCTCCCGCCCGGCCGGGGTGAACCAGCCGATGTCGGCGACCTCGTCGGAGGTCGACGGCCGCCCGATCGGCCTGCCGGCGAAGAACCGGCGCCGCCGGAACACCGGGTGGTGGTGGCGCAGCGCCGCGACCCCGGCGGTGAACGCGGTCAGGTCCTCGTGCTCGGCGGCCCGCGCCCAGTCCTGCCAGGAGATCTCGTTGTCCTGGCAGTAGGCGTTGTTGTTGCCGCCCTGGCTGCGGCCGGCCTCGTCGCCGTGCAGCAGCATCGGGGTGCCCTGCGAGAGCAGCAGCGTGGCGAGGAAGTTGCGCTGCTGGCGGGACCGCAGCTCGAGCACCGCCTGGTCGTCGGTGGCGCCCTCGACCCCGCAGTTCCAGGAGCGGTTGTGGCTCTCGCCGTCGTTGCCGTCCTCGCCGTTGGCCTCGTTGTGCTTGTCGTTGTAGGACACGAGGTCGGCCAGGGTGAAGCCGTCGTGCGCGGTCACGAAGTTGATCGAGGCCAGCGGGCGGCGGCCGTCGCCCTGGTAGAGGTCGGAGCTGCCGGTGATCCGGGACGCGAACTCGCCGAGGGTGCCCGCCTCACCGCGCCAGAAGTCGCGCACCGTGTCGCGGTACTGGCCGTTCCACTCGGTCCACAGCGGCGGGAAGTTGCCGACCTGGTAGCCGCCGGGGCCGACGTCCCACGGCTCCGCGATCAGTTTGACCTGCGAGATCACCGGGTCCTGCTGGACCAGGTCGAAGAACGTGGACAGCCGGTCGACGTCGTAGAACTCGCGGGCCAGCGTGGAGGCGAGGTCGAACCGGAAGCCGTCGACGTGCATCTCGGTCACCCAGTACCGGAGCGAATCCATGATCAGCTGCAGGGTGTGCGGGCTCCGGACGTTCAGCGAGTTGCCGGTGCCGGTGTAGTCCATGTAGTAGCGCGGGTCGTCGTCGACCAGCCGGTAGTAGGCGTGGTTGTCGATCCCGCGGAAGGACAGCGTCGGGCCCATGTCCGAGCCCTCGGCCGTGTGGTTGTACACGACGTCGAGGATCACCTCGATGCCCGCCGCGTGCAGGTCACGCACCATCGCCTTGAACTCGGTCACCTGCGAGCCGGCGCGGGCGAACTCCGGGGCCGCGCTCGCGTAGCCGTGGTGCGGGGCCAGGAAGCCGATCGTGTTGTAGCCCCAGTAGTTCGACAGGCCCTTCTCCACGAGGTGGTGGTCCTGCACGAACTCGTGCACCGGCATGAGCTCGACGGCGGTGACCCCGAGCCTGCGGTAGTGCTCGATCATCGCCGGGTGGGCCACGCCGGAGTAGGTCCCGCGCAGCTCCTCCTCGATGCCGGGGTGCAGCGTGGTGAGGCCGCGCACGTGCGCCTCGTAGACGACCGTCTCGTTGTACGGGATCTTCGGCGGACGGTCCGAGCCCCAGTCGAAGTACGGGTTCACGACGACCGACTTGGGCACGTACGGCGCGGAGTCGGTGTCGTTGCGCGAGTCCGGGTCGCCGAAGTGGTAGCCGAACACGGCCTCGTCCCAGTCCACCGGGCCGTCGAGGGCCTTGGCGTACGGGTCGATGAGCAGCTTGTCCGGGTTGCAGCGCAGGCCCTGGGCCGGGTCGTACGGGCCGTGCACCCGGTAGCCGTAGAGCTGGCCCGGCTCGATGCCGGGCAGGTAGCCGTGCCAGACGAACCCGTCGACCTCGGTCAGCCGCACCCGGGTCTCGGCGAGCCCGCCCGGCGCGTCCGGGTCGGGGTCGAACAGGCAGAGCTCGACCGCCTCGGCGATCTCGGAGAACAGGGCGAAGTTCGTGCCGGTGCCGTCGTAGCCGGCTCCCAGCGGGTAGGCGTGCCCGGGCCAGGGCTGCGTGCTCACGGGGATGCTCACGGTCCTCTCCTCGCGACCCGGCCACCGGCCGCGTGCGTGCTCAACCTATCTCCGGCGGGCACCGTTGCCGTCCGGCCCGCGGACACCGGACGCCGGACGCGGGGCGCGGGCCGCCGGACGCGGGGCGCACGATTCTCCCAGGGCCGGGGTGATGCCGCTGCTCCGGGCGTCAGGAGTCGGCGAGCCGCGCGGGGAACCCGCCCGTCGCCACCGGGCTCCAGCTCTCCGGGGTGATCCGGATCAGGGCCTTGCCCTGGTCGGTCATCGCCTGCCGGTACTCGTCCCAGTCCGGGTGCTCGCCGGAGATCGCGCGGAAGTAGTCCACCAGCGGTTCGAGCGCCTCCGGCAGTGAGATCAGCTCGGCGGCGCCGTCGACCTGCACCCAGGCCCCGTTGAACTCGTCGGAGAGGACGACGACCGACGCCCGGTGGTGCTTCGCGACGTTCGCGGACTTGGCCCGCTCGGGGTAGGTGGAGATCACGATCCGGCCCGCGTCGTCGACCCCGCCGGTGACCGGGGAGGCCTGGACCCCGCCGTCGGACCGGGTGGTCATCAGCACCATCCGGTGGCGCGGCCGGACGAACTCGAGCAGCCCGTCGCGGTCGACGGAGGTGGTCGTGGCGATCGTGCGAGGCATGGGCCGAGGGTAGGTCGTCGCGGTGGCCCGCGCCGGGGATGGCCTAGGGTCCGCAGGTGTGAGCAGCGTCTTCACGAAGATCATCAACGGCGAGTTCCCCGGCCGGTTCGTCTGGGCCGACGAGCACTGCGTCGGGTTCCTCTCGATCAACCCGCTCGGCCCCGGCCACACCCTCGTCGTGCCCCGCGCCGAGATCGACCAGTGGGTCGACGCCGATGCGGAGCTGACCGCGCACCTCACGCAGGTCGCGCGCACGATCGGGCTCGCCGTGCGGGAGATCTGGTCCCCGCCGCGGGTCGGCCTGATGGTGGCCGGGTTCGAGGTGCCGCACCTGCACGTGCACGTGTTCCCGGCCTGGGACATGCGGGCCTTCGACTTCGCCACCGCCGCCGCCCAGGTCGACGCCGACGAGCAGGACGGGCACGCCGCCGCGCTGCGGTCCGCGCTGCGGGCGGCCGGCCACGGCGACCACGTCCCGGACTGAGCGCCGCGTGCAACTGATCCTCATCCGGCACGCGCTCCCCGAACGCGTCGCACACGGCGACGGCACCCACGCCGACCCCGGCCTGACCCCCGAGGGCCACACCCAGGCCGGACGCCTGGTGGGCGCGCTGGCCGGCGAGCCCGTCGACGCGCTGTACACGAGCACGATGCGCCGGGCCGTCGAGACGGCCGCCCCGCTGGCCGCCGAGCGCGGGCTGACCCCGGCGACGCGGTCCGGCCTGCGTGAGTACGACGCCGAACGCTCCGAGTACGTCCCGATCGCGGAGATGGCCCGGGCGGACCCGCAGACCTGGGAGCGGATGCGTGCCGGGCACCTGCCAACCCACGTCGACACCGGCGCGTTCGTCGCCCGCGTGCAGGCGGCGGTCGAGGAGATCGTCGCCGCGCACCCGGGCCGCGCGACCGCCGTCGTGGTGGCGCACGCCGGTGTGGTGAACGCCTACCTCGCGGCGATCCTGGGCACCGACCGGACGCTGCCGTTCCCGCTCGACTACACCGGGGTGACCCGGGTGGTCTGTGCCCGCGACGGCATGCGCAAGGCCCGGACCGTGAACGAGCTCTCGCACGTCGCGGACCTGCTCTGATCCTGCCCGCGCGGGCTGCGGAACCGGCCGGTGAGGGCCGTTCGTCGCCGTCGTGCTGCCGTCCGGCGGAGCGCGCGGGGGCCGACCTGGTGTATCGCGGCGCGGTACCTACGCTCGACGGCAACACCGGCGTGGCCCGGGCCCGGCGGCGGTACCCCGCGCGACGGCCCCGCCGCGGTCCGCCGACGTCGAAGGAGTCCGCACCGGATGGCTGGTACCGGCAGGCGGGACACGGCCGGGGCGCCCGACCCCGGTACCGGTGCCGCCGTCGCCGGGAGCCCGTTGCGGATCCCCGACTTCCGGGTCCTGTTCTCGGCGGAGCTGCTCTCCACCGCGGGCGACCAGATCGCCCGGGTCGCGCTGACCGTGCTGGTCCTGCAGCGGACGGGCTCGGTGGCCTGGTCCGCGGCGTTCTACGCGATGACCTTCCTGCCCGCCCTGCTCGGTGGGCTGCTGCTCGGGCATCTCGCCGACCGGTACCCGCGCCGCGCGGTGATGGTCCTGGCCGACCTGGCCCGGGCCGGGCTGGTCGCGGTGATGGCGCTGCCGGGCCTGTCGTTGCCGGTGTTGAGCGGCCTGCTCGTCGTCGTGGTGCTGCTCGGCGGCCCGCACAACGCGGCCCGTGCGGCGCTGCTGCCGGACCTGCTCCCCGGCGCGCTGCTGGCACGCGGGCTCGCCCTGCGCCAGATCTCGGTGCAGATCGCGCAGGTCGCCGGGTTCGGCGGCGGTGGTCTGCTCGTCGCGTGGCTCACGCCGCACGGCGCGTTGCTCGTCGACGCCGGCGCCCTCGCCGGGTCCGCGCTCGTCGTCGCGCTGGGGGTGGGGGCGCGGTGCGCGGTGCGGCGGGTCGGTGCACCGGCCCGTCGCACCGCGGGGCGGTGGCTCGGTGGTGCCCGCGCCGGGCTCGCGGTCGTGTTCGGCTGCCCGCGCCGGCGCTACCTGGTGCTGGCCGCCTGGCTGATCGGGATCTACGTGCTGCCGGAGGCGCTCGCGGCGGCTTACGCGCTCGCCGTCGGTGCGGGGCCGGTCGAGGCGGGTCTGCTGATGGCCGCCGACCCCGCCGGCAGCGCGCTGGGTGCCGCCGTGCTCGCGTTCCGCCGTCCGGTGGGGGAGCGGTGGCTGATCCCGTTCGCCGCCGGGGCGGCGGTACCGCTGGTGCTGACGCCGTTCGCACCCGGGCTCTGGGCGGCGGTGGCCCTGTGGGCGTTGTCCGGGGCCTGCGCGACGGTCTGCCTGGTCCAGGCCCAGTCGGGCTTCGCCCGGGCGACCCCGACCGCCGTGCGCGGCGCCGCCACGGGCGTCGCGTCGGCCGGGCTCGTCGCGGGTCAGGGTGTCGCGGTCCTGCTCGGCGGTCTGCTGGCGCAGTGGACGGATCCTGCGGTGGCCCTCGCCGCCTTCGGGCTCACCGGTCTGCTGCTCGCGTGCGCCGGTCTCGTCCGGCTGCGGCGGACCGCGTCGGGCGGTGCGGTCGCGGGAGCGACCGGGTGACCGCGCCGTCGTCGAGGTGTGCTCACCAACCACGGTTGCGCATGTCGTCACCTCCTGCCCTTGACGTGACTCTCTGCAACATTGCAGCAGTCAGTGTACTCGTTCGGGTGACAGTGCGAGGGGGTCGAAACGGGTCCGGACGGTCCGTCCGGGGCCCGCGCAGCCCCCTCGGAGGAACCTCGTGACCGCCGCGCGGGGGCGCCCCCGCACCGGCTCGTGGCCGGTCCGCCGGCTGCCGCGGCCGATGGTCGCGGTGCTGGTGACGGTGGTGGCCGTCGCCGCGGCCCTGGTGGCCGGCGGACTGGTGCTGCTGCCGGCGGGCCCGGGCACCGGCACGGCCGCACTGGGCGCGCTCGGCCTGGTCACGCTCGGTGTGCTGCACACCGAGCTCGCGACCGGGATCGAGCGGGTCCGCCGCAGGGTCGCGCACGCCTCGTACTTCGACCTGTCCAGTGTGTGGACCTTCGCCGGTGCGTTGCTGCTGCCCCCGGCGCTCGCCGGGCTCGGCGTGGTCGTGATCTACGGCCACCTGTGGTGGCGGGTCTGGCGCCCGGCCGGGGCCGCGCTGTACCGGCACGTCTACACCACCGCGACCGTCGTGCTCGCCGCCTACGCCGCCGCTGCGATCGTCGCCCCGGAGCGGCTCGTCGTGGCGGCCGGTGTCGGACCGGGCAGCATGCTCGCCGGGTACGGCGCGCTGCTGCTCGCGATGCTGGTGTACGTGCTGGTCAACCAGACGCTGATCGCGCTGGCGCTGGCGCTGACGACCGGGCGCCGCTTCGCCTGGCGCGGTGTGCTCGGTGACGGCGACGACCACGTGCTGGAGGGGGCGACGCTGTGCCTGGCGGTGCTCGCCGCCCTCGCGGCCATGCGCCAGCCGCTGCTGGTGCTGCTCGTGCTGCCCCCGCTGCTGGTGCTGCACCGGGCGGTGCTGATCCGCCAGCTCGAGGAACGGGCCAACACCGACGCCAAGACCGGGCTGCTCACCGCCGGGGCGTGGCGGGGACGGGCGCACCGCGCGCTGGCCCGTGCCCGGCGCCGGCACGGCGCCGTGGCCGTGCTGATCCTCGACCTGGACCATTTCAAGTCGGTCAACGACGGCTACGGCCACCTGGCGGGCGACGAGGTGCTCGCCGCCGTCGCGGGGACGCTGACCGCCCAGGTGCGTGACCACGACCCGGTCGGCCGGTTCGGCGGGGAGGAGTTCGTGGTGCTGCTGGCCGGGCTGCCGGCCGGACCGGAGGGCGGCGAGCTCGCCCACGCCGCCGCCGAGCGGATCCGGCGCACGGTGCGGGGCCTCGCGGTCGACGTCGACGCGCCCGGCGGCCCGCTGACGATCACCGACCTGTCGGTGTCGGTCGGGGTCGCGGTCTCCGGGCCGGACGGGGAGTCGCTCGACGCGCTGATGCAGGTCGCCGACCACGCCCTCTACGCGGCCAAGCGCGCCGGTCGGAACCGGGTACGGCTCGGGCGGGCGGGCGTCGAACCGGGCGGCGACGCGTAGACCCGGCCGGTCAGCCCGGCTCGGGCTCCGGCTCGGGGCCGGCCCCGGGTGTCCGCAGCGGGTGCGGGCCGATCCGCACCGTGTCCCGGCCGGCCCGCTTGGCCGCGTAGAGCGCCGAGTCCGCGACCTCCAGCAGCGCCGTCATCCCGCCGCCGTCGGCGGGGAACACCGCCCCGCCGATCGAGACCGTGATCCCGACGCCGCCCGTGGGCGGTTCGCCGTCCGCTGTGCCGGACACCCGCCCCCGCAGCCGCTCGGCGACCTGCCGCAGCTCCTCGCGGCCGTCGTGCCCGGACAGCCGGGGGAGCAGCACCACGAACTCCTCCCCGCCGAACCGGCCGACCAGGTCGTGGTCGCGCAGCTCCTCGCGCAGCACCCGGGCGGTCGCGGCGAGGACCTGGTCGCCGTAGAGGTGGCCGTGCGCGTCGTTGACCTCCTTGAAGCGGTCGAGGTCGAGGATCAGCAGCGCGGCCTGGCGCCGTTCGCGCTCGGCGAGCTGCAGGGCGTGCGACCCGCGCAGGTGCCACGCGGCGTGGTTGAGCAGCCCGGTCTTCGCGTCGAGGTCGGCCTTCTCCCGCAGCTGGCGGACCAGGATCGTGCGGTGCAGCGCGATGATCGGCGGGATGGCCAGCAGCGCCACCAGCGGCCCGCCCGCGGCCAGCCCGGCCGCGGTGAGCGCGCCCAGGCACAGTGTCGCGAGCTCGAGCGCGAGTTCGTCGCCGCCGAACAGGATGCGCAGGATCGGGGTCTCCGGGGCCGACATCGCCACCACGCCGAGCACCAGGCAGGTGTTCACGACGGTGTAGGTGAGCAGCGTCAGGATCAGCGCGAGCACCTCGGGGAGCGCCCCGTACACCTCGCCCGGCCGGGTCGCCGCGAGCATCCCGGCGGCCGCGTGCACGGCCAGGACGACCGTCGCGGCGCTGTAGACCTCGCGGAACACCGGACGGCGCTGCGGCGGTGGCACCGGCCGCAGCACCCGGACGTAGAGATGGGTGTAGACGACCACGACGACCACCGCACCCAGCACCGGCGGCAGCAGCAGTGCGGACGCGAACGTCCACACCGAGGTGAGGTTCACATGGTGGGTCTCGGCCGTGTAGCGGCGGACCCGCTCGACCCCGGCGATGATCTCGGTGTGGGCCATGCCGGCCACGGCGAGGGTGGCCAGGAGCACCAGCGTCGCGCGGTCGAGCTCGGGCGGGTTCAGCGCCCCGGCCACGACCAGTGACACCGCCAGCAGCTCGACCGCGAGCACGGCGCCGAGCAGGCGCGGCGGGATCGACCAGACCGGCCAGCGGGTCACCTGGTGCAGGCGGACCGGGGACGGGACCACCGTGTGCGTCCCCCTTCCGGTCGTGGCGGGCGCTTCCGCTCGTGCTGGTGGGGCGCCGTGTGATCGGTCCCGTGCCGCGGGCCGGGGCAGCCGGGGCGCCGCCGTGTCGAGGCGATCCTAGCTGCTCGCGGTCGCCGTCCGTGATCGATGCGACGTCGTGACCGTGTGCACGGTGCTCGTTCGAGTGGTGCTGTCACGCTACGTGCCTGACGCGTCCGGTCGAGCGTCGGCCGGAATGCGCAGCGCGGTGCCGCCGGACGGCGCACGAGTGGTCGCCGGGGACGATTTCGCGGAGGGCGCGGGAATGGGTGGGAGAACACGCTCCGTGCGCGGGAGAAAACGCTCTCCCGCTGCATTTGCGACGATGTGAATGACATGCTGTACGTGCGGATGTCCAGGGCATTGCCGGGGAGGTGTCATGCGCAACTGGGGTTGGTGAATCGATCTCCGAGCGGGGGCGAATGCGATTCCCGCCGGAGCGTCCGAATGTCGATCATCGAGAGAGGATTCGCAATGCGTAACTGGGGTTGGTGAGAAGCGCGCCCGGTGCCGGTGGTGCGCGGGCGCGGCGGTGCCTCCGTCCGGGTGACGGAACGGCGTCGCCGTGTCCGGCCGCACCGCCGGGTCGGCTCCGCCACCCGTCCGTAGAGTGGGCGCGAGGAGTCGATGCCGGGCCGCAGCGGGTGAGTCGCCTGCGCGGGTCCGGCGGCGAGGAGGCGCTACGTGACGACGAACCGGGGGCTCGCCGCGATCCGGCGCCCGGCCGACCTGCGCGGGCTCGGGGCGGACGAGCTCGCGTCGCTGGCGGCCGAGATCCGCGGCTTCCTGATCAGTGCGGTGTCCCGCACCGGTGGCCACCTCGGACCGAACCTGGGTGTGGTCGAGCTGACCATCGCCCTGCACCGGGTCTTCGACTCACCGCGGGACACCCTGATCTGGGACACCGGGCACCAGGCGTACGTGCACAAGCTGCTGACCGGCCGGCAGGACGGCTGGGACCGGCTGAAGAAGACCGGCGGGCTGTCCGGGTACCCGAGCCGCGCCGAGTCCGAACACGACCACGTGGAGTCCAGCCACGCGTCGTCGTCGCTGTCCTGGGCGGACGGTGTCGCCCGCGCGCACGCGGTCTGCGGGCGGGACCGGCACGTCGTCGCCGTGATCGGGGACGGGGCGCTGACCGGTGGGATGGCGTGGGAGGCCCTCAACAACATCGCCGCCGGAGGCGGCCGGCCGGACACAGCCGCCGGTGATTCAGGCGCCGACCGCAACCTGGTGATCGTCGTCAACGACAACGGGCGGTCGTACTCGCCGACGATCGGCGGCCTGGCCGACCGGCTCGCGTCGTTGCGGCTGCAGCCCGGCTACGAGCGCGTGCTGGAGGCCGGGAAGCGGACGGTGCGCGGCACGCCGGTCGTCGGGCCCGCCCTGTACGCCGGGCTGCACGCGTTCAAGGCCGGGGTGAAGGACGCGCTGAGCCCGCAGGAGCTGTTCTCCGACCTGGGGCTGAAGTACTTCGGCCCGGTCGACGGGCACGACATCGGCCAGGTCGAGTCGGCGCTGCGCCGGGCGAAGCGTTTCGGCGGTCCGGTGATCGTGCACGCGGTGACCCGCAAGGGCAACGGCTACCCGCCGGCCGAGAACGACGAGGCCGAGCAGATGCACAGCCCGTCGGCGTTCGACCCGGAGACCGGCGAGCCCACGGGCTCCCCGTCGACCGGCTGGACCGACGTCTTCTCCGCCGAGATCGTCGAGCTGGGGACGCGGCGCAGCGACGTCGTCGCGATCACCGCGGCGATGCTCGGGCCGACCGGGCTCGCCCCGTTCGCGGCCGCCCACCCGGACCGGACGATCGACGTCGGGATCGCCGAGCAGCACGCGCTGGCCACGGCGGCCGGGCTGTCCCGGGCCGGGATGCACCCGGTGGTGGCGCTCTACTCGACGTTCCTCAACCGGGGTTTCGACCAGCTGCTGATGGACGTCGGGCTGCACCGCGAGCGGGTCACGCTGATGCTGGACCGTTCCGGGGTGACCGGCAGCGACGGGCCGTCGCACAACGGCATGTGGGACCTGTCGCTGCTCGGGATCGTGCCGGGGATGCGGGTCGCCGCACCGCGGGACGCGGCGACGTTGCGCGAGGAGTTCCGGGAGGCCGTCGCCGTCGCCGACGGGCCGACGGCGCTGCGCTACCCGAAGGGGTCGGTGATCGAGTCGGTGCCGGCGCTGCGCCGCCTCGACGGCCCGGCCGGGGTGGACGTGCTGCACGAGCCGGGCGGCGACGCGACCGGGCGGGCCGATGTGCTGATGGTGTGCGTCGGTGCGTTCGGCACGCTCGGCGTCGCGGCCGCGAAGCGGCTCGCCGACCAGGGCGTGGACGTGACCGTGGTGGACCCGCGCTGGGTGCTGCCGGTCCCGCAGGAGCTGCTCGCGCTGGCCGCGGACCACCAGCTCGTCGTCACCGTGTCCGACTGCGGCACGCACGGCGGGTTCGGCTCGGCACTGTCGGACGCGCTGCGGGCCGCCGACATCGACGTCCGGCAGCGGGACCTGGCGCTGCCCCAGGAGTACCTGGTGCACGGCAGCCGCGACGACGTGCTCGCCAGGGCCGGGCTGACCGAGCAGGACGTCGCCCGCAAGGTCACCGAGTGGGCGGCGGCCTCCGTACCGGCCCTGCCGGCCCTGCAGGACGGGGAGCGCGCCCGCTGATGCGTGTGATCGTCGTCGAGGACGAGCCGGCCATGGCCGATGCGGTCGCGCGCGGCCTGCGCCGGGACGGGATCGCGGTCGACGTGGCCTACGACGGCGACGAGGGGTCCGAGAAGCTCTCGGTGACCCGCTACGACGTCGCCGTCCTCGACCGGGACCTGCCGGGCCGCAGCGGCGACGAGCTGTGCGACGAGCTCGTCGCGGCCGGGGGGACGACCCGGGTGCTGATGCTGACCGCGTCCGGGTCGCTCGCCGACAAGGTCGAGGGCCTGTCCCGCGGCGCGGACGACTACCTGGCCAAGCCGTTCGACTTCCCCGAGCTCGTGGCACGGGTCCGCGCGCTGGGCCGCCGGGCCACCCCCGCCGTGCCGCCGACGCTCGCCGCCGGGGACCTCGTGCTGGATCCGGCCCGCCGCACGGTGAGCCGGGCCGGGCGCCCGGTCGAGCTCACCCGCAAGGAGTTCGGCGTGCTGGAGGTGCTGCTCGCGGCGTCCGGCGCGGTGGTCTCCAGCGAGGAGCTGCTGGAGCGGGTGTGGGACGAGAACGCCGACCCGTTCACCACCACCGTGCGGGTCACCGTGATGACGCTGCGCAAGAAGCTCGGCGAGCCCGGTCTGATCGACACGGTCGTCGGGGCCGGGTACCGGGTGCCCGATGCGCTGCCCGCCGGGACCGCGGCGGGCTGACCCGTGGGGCGCCGACAGCGCGGGCAGCGGGGCCTCCGGCCGCGGCTGACGCTGCTCGCCACCCTGCTGGTCGCGGCGGTGTCGGCGCTGCTGCTGTGGCTGGGCTGGATGCTGGTCGGCGCGGCCGTCGCCGGGACACCGGCGCTGCCCGGCACCGTCGTGGTGAACGGGGTGCCGGTGCCGGCCGAGACGGCCCGTGCCGCGGTCGCCGCCGGCGCCCGGGACGAGGTGCTGCGGGCCGGGCTGATCGCGTTCCCGCTGGTCGTGGCGGCCGGTGCGGTGACGGCCTGGGTGCTGGTGGGACGCGTGCTGGACCCGTTGCACCGGGTGGTCGACACCGCGTCGCGGCTGTCCGCGAGCTCGCTCGACGAGCGGGTCGGGCTGGAGTCGGCACGCGGTGAGGTGGCCGAGCTGGCCGCGTCGTTCGACGCGATGCTGGACCGGTTGCAGGCGGCGTTCGACGCCCAGCGCCGGTTCGTCGCCAACGCCGGGCACGAGCTGCGCACCCCGCTCGCGGTGCTGCGCACCGAGATCGACGTGACCCTGCAGGACCCGGACGCCGATGCCGCCGAGCTGCGCCGCATGGCCGAGGTGGTCCGCGACGCCGGTCGGCGCTGCGACGAGCTCGTCGGCGGGCTGCTGCTGCTGGCCCGGACCGAAGCGACCGGGCCGCTGACCGGCGGGGACCGGTCCCCGGTGGACCTGGCGGCCGTGCTCGCCGCGGAACTGGACGAGGTGGCCGCGGACGCCGTGGCCCGCGGGCTGGTCGTGCGGACCGACCCGCGCCCGGCTGCGATCGCCGGCGACGAGGTGCTGCTGCGCCGACTGGTCGCGAACCTGCTGGAGAACGCCGTGCGGCACAACCGGGACGGCGGCTGGATCGAGGTCGGCTGCGCCGGGGGCGGGGCGAGCGACCCGGTGCTGCTGCGGGTCGCCTCGTCCGGGCCGGAGCTGGCCGCGGCGCAGGTGTCGGAGTTGTTCGAGCCGTTCCGCCGGGGCCCGGTGGCGCGCACCGCGCACACCCGCGGGTCCGGGCTCGGGCTGTCGATCGTGCGGGCCGTGGCGATCGCGCACGGGGGCCGGGTGGCGGCCGAGGCGGTCGAGGGCGGTGGCCTGGCGGTGCGGGTGCTGCTGCCCGGGGCCCCGGCCGCGGTCGCGGCCGAGCCGGCGGAGGGCCCCGCCGCTCCCGATCCGGTCGTCCACCCCCGGTAGGCGGCGGCCCGCCCGTCAGCGGGTGTCGAGCACCGGCTCCAGCAGCGGGCCGAGCAGCTCGACCTGCCACGACCGCGCCCCACCGGCGGACAGCGCGCCGCGGACGTCGCCGTCGGTGGGCGGGGTCCAGCACAGCCGGCGCAGCAGGTCGGGTTGCAACAGGTTCTCCACCGGCACGTCGTGCTGCTCGGAGACGTCGGTGAGCACGGTGCGGGCCGCGGTCAGCCGGGCGGCCGCGTCCGGGTCGCGCTCGGCCCAGCGCGACACCGGCGGCGGTCCGTCGGTCGGTGCCGAGCCGCGCGGCAGCTCCTCGTCGGGCAGCTCGGCGGCGCGGCGCAGCGCGTCGAACCAGTACCGGGACAGCCGCCGCTGCGAGCGCCCGCGGAACACGGGCAGGCCGGCGAGCGCCTCGGCGGAGTCCGGGTTGCGCACGGCGGCGTCGACGATCGCCGCGTCCGGCAGCACCCGGCCGGGGGCGATGTCGCGTTCGGCGGCCAGCGAGTCGCGGGCCTGCCACAGCTCGCGTACCGCCGCGAGCGGACGCGGCTTGCGCACCTTGTGGATCCCGGAGGTCCGGCGCCACGGCTCGGCCCGCGGTGCGGGGGGCGGTGCGGTGCGGACGGCCTCGAACTCCTGGCGGGCCCACTCGAGCTTGCCGTGGGCGTCGAGCAGGCCGGTCAGCACGTCGCGGAGCTCGATGAGCACCTCGACGTCGAGTGCGGCGTAGACCAGCCAGTCCTCGGGCAGCGGGCGCCGGGACCAGTCCGCGGCGCCGTGGCCCTTCTCCAGGGAGTACCCGAGCAGGCTCTCGACCATCGGCCCGAGACCGACGCGGGGGAGCCCGGCCAGCCGGCCGGCCAGCTCGGTGTCGAACAGCGAGGCCGGGCGCAGGCCCAGCTCCGCCAGGCACGGGAGGTCCTGCGACGCGGCGTGCAGCACCCATTCCGGCCCGTCGAGTGCGGCGGCGAGGTCGGCGACCTCGCCGTGCAGCGGGATCGGGTCGACGAGCGCGGTCCCGGCCCCCGCGCGCCGCAGCTGCACCAGGTAGGCGCGCTGGGAGTAGCGGAAGCCCGAGGCGCGCTCGGCGTCCACCGCGACCGGGCCGGTGCCACCCGCCATCGCCGCGGCCACCTCGGCGAGGGCGTCGGGGGACGCCGTCACCGGGGGCAGGCCGTCGGCGGGCGCGAGCAGCGGCACCGGATCGGGTGAACCGTCCGGGGACGGATCACCGGGCGGTCGGACGTCCGTACCGCCTGTGGTCCCCGTACCCCGGTTCAGCGAATGACTCCCGCACGCATGGCCAGCGCCACCATCTGGGCGCGGTCGCCGGTACCGAGCTTGCGCCCGATCCGGGACAGGTGGCTCTTCACCGTCAGCGCCGACAGGCTCAGCGCCTCACCGATCTCCTTGTTCGACTGGCCGTCCGCGACCAGCTGCAGCACCTCGACCTCGCGGGCGGAGAGCTCGCGCGGGGTGTTGTCGGTCCCCGGGACGCGGGAGCCGGTGGCCAGCAGCGGGGCGACCGTCGGGTCGGCGTAGACGCCGCCGTCGAGCACCCGCTTGACCCCGTCGGTGACCACCGACGGCGACGCGGACTTCAGCAGGTACGCCTGCGCGCCCGCCTGGAAGGCCGAGCGGACCGCGTACGGGTCGTCCGAGGACGCCAGCACGACGAGCCGGTTCCAGCCCAGCGAGCGGAGCTCGCTGACCAGGTCGAGACCGCTGCCGTCGGGCAGTGTCAGGTCGAGGATCGCCAGGTCGCACGGACCCGCGGCGTGCGCCCGCGCACGCGCCTCGGTCACCGAGGCCGCCTCGTGGACGGTGCCCGCCCCCATGGAGCGCAGCCGCCCCGCGATCGCCTCGCGCAGCAGCGGGTGGTCGTCCACGACGAGAACCGTGAACAACTCCTCCCGCGGCTGCGGGACGACCCCCGGCGAGAGCACGGCCCCGCTGATCGGAGCGCCACCGGCGGTGGTGCTGCCGGAGCCCTGCGCCGGCACTTGCTGGCCAAGTACAGCCACGTCGTCAACCTTCCTGGAGTCGGTCGTCAGCCCCCGACCAACACCGGAACCCGAGGGACGGAGAGTGGCGCTCGGCCGCCCGGGTGGGTGCCATGCGGGAGATGGTATCCCTCCATGCGGCCTAACGTCGCGTGTGCATTCGAACTTCTGGCCCGGAAAGTTACATGGATGTGGGTGGCGTCCCACCCGTACGGGTGATCTTTTTCGTCAGTACGCCGCTGACCAGCGGCTATCAGCCGGGGCTCCGACTGAGAGGTACGGCACCGACCGGCGGCAGCCCGGCGGCGGTCGCCACGAGGGAGCCGAACGCGACGGCGTGTCGGGCAAGATCGGCGTCGCTCTCCGTAGGCGTCCAGGAGGCGCGCAGCTCGACGTCGTCCTCACGTGGGTGGTCCTCGCGTGGGGGGCCCTCCCGCCCGTCCCCGCCCTCCGGCAGCCCGTCCTGGCGCAGGCCGCCGAACCGGACCGAGGAGGTCTGGGTGACCGTGCCGCCGAGCGCGGTGAACCCGGCCCCGGCGTGCTCGAGCGCGTCGGTGAGCCACGACCAGCCGATCCGCGGCAGCATGTCGTCGCCGAGCTGGCCGGGCTCGAGCCGGGCCTGGACGAAGCAGACCAGCCGGAAGGAGCCCTGCCAGCGGTCCTGGCCGTCCGGGTCGTGCAGCAGGATCAGCCGCCCCGAGGTGTCCGGCTCGTCGAGGTCGTCGGTGCCGTCGCCGCGGTGCCCGATGTCGGCCTCCACGCTCGTGGCCCAGCTGAACGGTGCGAGCCGGGGCGGGGCCTCGAGCGGGCGCACCACGAGCTCCGGGCGCGGCGCCACCGCGTCGAGCGAGGCCACGGCCCGGCGGAACAGCGGTGGTGGGGAGTTCGGGTCCGGCACGGCGGGGAACTCTAGAGTGCGCGGCCGGTGGCACCGGGCAGGCGCGCCGGGTGGCTGCGCGGCGGCCGGGGCCTCGTGCGAGGATGACCAGGTCATGAGTGCAGGCATCGTCACCTCCGCGAGCAGTGCGCCGACCCGCCGGGACCTGGCCGGGTCGCCCTTCCTCGACGCCGCGTGGGGGCGTCGCCCGTCCCGGCTGCCGGTGTGGTTCATGCGCCAGGCTGGGCGCTCGCTGCCGGAGTACCGGGCGCTGCGGGCCGACAACGGCATGCTCGAGGCCTGCCTGACCCCGGACCTCACGTGTGAGATCACCCTGCAGCCGGTGCGCCGGCACGGGGTGGACGCGGCGATCCTGTTCTCCGACATCGTCGTGCCGCTGTACCTGGCCGGTATCGGCGTCGACATCGTCCCGGGCACCGGTCCCGTGGTGGAGCGCCCGGTGCGCACCGCCGCCGACGTCGACGCGCTGCCCGACCTCGACCCCGAGCAGGCCGGCCCGGTCGCCGACGCGATCGGGCTGCTGCTGCCCGAGCTGGGCCGCACCCCGCTGATCGGGTTCGCCGGGGCGCCGTTCACCCTCGCGTCCTACCTGATCGAGGGCGGCCCCAGCCGCAACCACGAGGTCACCAAGGCGCTGATGCGCTCGCAGCCGGAGGTCTGGCACGCCCTGATGGCGAAGCTGGCCCGGCTCACCGGCACCTTCCTGCAGCGCCAGATCGCCGCCGGGGTGGACGCGGTGCAGCTGTTCGACTCCTGGGCGGGTGCGCTGTCCGAGCGCGACTACCGCGAGTTCGTGCTGCCGCACTCGACCGCCGTGCTGGGCGCGCTGGCCGGGTCCGGGCTGCCGAGGATCCACTTCGGGGTGGGCACCGCCGAGCTCTACGGCGCGATGACCGAGGCCGGTGCGGACGTGATCGGCGTCGACTGGCGCACCCCGCTGGACGTCGCGTCGGCCCGTTCCGGGGGAGTGGTGCCGGTGCAGGGCAACCTCGACCCGGCCGTGCTGTTCGCCGGCCAGGAGGCGATCGACGCCGACGTCGTGCGGATCGCGGCCGAGGGCACCCGCTGCCCGGGGCACGTGTTCAACCTCGGCCACGGCGTGCTGCCGCAGACCGATGCGGACGTCATCACCCGGACCGTCGAGACGATCCACGCCCAGCCGGTCGCCTGAGCCGGCCCTGCGAGCGCACCATCCACCACAGCACCGTGCCGGCCCGCCGCGTCGCCGTCGTCGGTGGCGGGATCTCCGGGCTGGCCGCGGCGCACCGGCTGCGCACCCTGCTCGGTGACTCCGCCGAGATCACCGTGCTCGAACAGCGGCCGCACCTCGGCGGGGTGCTGCAGACCGTCGACCTGGCCGGGGCACCGTTCGATGTCGGCGCCGAGGCATTCCTGGTCCGCCGGCCCGAGATGCCCGCCCTGCTCGACGAGATCGGCCTGTCGGCGTCGCTGACCCACCCGACCGGTGCGACGGCGACGATCCGCGCCGGCGGCCGGACGGTCGGGCTGCCGCGCGGGACGCTGATGGGCGTCCCCGGACGTGACGCCGAGCTGGACGGGGTGCTCTCCGACGCCGGTCTGGCGTCGGTGGCGGCCGAGCCCGACCGGCCGCTGAGCTGGGAGCCGGGTGGCGACGCCGCGCTCGGCGGGATGTTGCGCGAGCGCTTCGGGCCCGAGGTGGTCGACCGGATCGCCGACCCGCTGCTGGGCGGGGTGTACGCGGGCCGGGTCGACACCCTGGGCCTGCGCGCCACCGTGCCCGCGCTCGCCGACGCCCTGGACGCGGGTGCGTCGTCGCTGACCGAGGCCGCCTCCGCGGGGATGACGACGAGCGGCCAGCGCGCCGGGACCCTGGCCGCCGGGCCGGCCCGCGGCGCCGCCGCGTCGCAGCCGGCCGCCCCGGGTCCGGTGTTCGGTGCGGTCCGGGGCGGCTACCGCGCCGTGATCGGCGCGCTGGTCGCGGCGTCGTCGGCGACCGTGCGCACCGGGGCCCCGGTGCGCGAGCTGCAGCGGCGCGCGGCCGGGTGGCGGCTGGTGCTGGGGCCGGTCCCGGCCCACGAGGTCCTCGACGTCGACGCGGTCGTGCTCGCCGTCCCCGCGCCGGCGCTGCGCCGGTTGCTGGAGCCGGCCGTCCCCGCGGGGGCCGCCGCCGCGGGCCGGGTCGAGCTGGCGTCCTCGGCGGTGGTCGGGCTCGCCTACCGGGCCGCCGATGTCGCCGGGATGCCGGGCACGAGTGGCTGCCTGGTCGCCGCCGACGAGCCGCTGTCGGTCAAGGGCGTGACGCACGCCTCGACGAAGTGGGCGCACCTCGGGCAGGACGGCCTGGTCCGGATCCGTGCCTCCATCGGCCGCTTCGGTGAGGAGGCGAGCCTGCAGATCGACGACGCCGAGCTGGTCGCCCGCACGCGGGCGGACCTGCGCGTCCTCGACGGGATCGAGGCCGAGCCCGTCGCGGTGCACGTGCGGCGCTGGGGTGGCGGGTTGCCGCAGTACGGCGTCGGTCACGGCCGCCTCGTCGCGGCGCTCGAGGATGCGGTCGCGTCGCAGCCGGGCCTCGCCGTCGCCGGGGCGATGCTGCACGGTGTCGGGGTCCCGGCCTGCGTCGGCACCGCCCGCGCCGCGGCCGAGCGGCTCGTGTCGGCACTCGCGCCGACCGGCTGAGCCCGGCTCTCGTCACGCCGCGCGCGCCCTGCCCGCCGCTCCCGGGCGCAGGGGCGGCCACGGGGCCCCTGCGATCAGCACGCCCGCGCCTCCCTCGCGCGGGGCAGTTCCCCGCGCCTCGCGGGCAGTGCGTTTGTCGATCAGCACGGTGCCGCCGTCCTCGGGGCGGTTCCGTGCACCTCGAGGCCGTGGCCGATTTGATCAGCACGCTGGCGCCCTGCCCGTGGCGGTGTCGTGCATCTCGCCGGCCGCAAGCCTGTCGATCAGCACGCTCGCGCCCCGCCCGGGGCGCTTCCGTGCATGTCACGGGTGGGGCGCCGCTCGATCAGCACGCTCCCGCCCTGCCCGGGGCAGTTCCGCGCGCCTCGCGGGCAGTGCGCCTGCCGATCAGCACAGTGTCGCCCTCCTCGGGGCGGTTCCGTGCGCCTCGAGGCCGCGACCGAGTTGATCAGCACACTCGTGCCCCGCCCAGTGCGGAATCGTGCATGTCGCCGGCCGCAGACCTGTTGATCAGCGCGCTCGCGCCTTGCCCAGGGCGTGGCGTGCAGCTCACCGGCGCTGCGCCTGTCGATCAGCACGCTTGCGCCCTGCCGAGGGCGGAGTCGTGCAGCTCAGGGGCACCGGGCTTGTCGATCAGCGCGTTTCCGCCCTCGGGCGCGAGCCACGCGCCGGTCTACGGGCGGTCCAGCACCAGCTCGACGACCGGGACGTGTGGGGCGAGGGGCTCGGTGGGCCCGAGCCCGCACGCGGCCCGGATGGTCGGCTCCAGCCGGGCCCAGGCCCGTGGGTGCCGGCGCGGGTACCCGGCGAGCAGCGCCGCGGCCCGCTCCGGTGGGAGCCGGTGCGCGGTCGCCGGCACGGCACGCCGGCGCCCGACCGAGACGCGTACCCGCGGCTCGGCGACGACGTTGCGGAACCACTGCGCCCGCTCGCCGAAGCCGGACACGACGACGTAGTGCCCGGGCGCGGGGCGGTCGGTGACCTCGAGGACGGCGCGGCGCCGCTCGCCGCTGCGGCGCCCGATGTGCTCGAGCAGGAGCATCCGGTGGCCGAGCAGGACGCCGAGCCCGGCCCGGTAGAGGGCGATCGGGGCGCGGGCGAGCGCCCGGCGGCGCAGGATCCGCAGGCCGGCGGGCGTGCTCATCGGCGGGCGGGGGCGTGGTGCGCAGCGGTCACGACCGGGACGGGACCAGTCCGCGCGCCCGTCGTCAACGGGGTTGCCGAGGAGGCGGACACGTGGTGAGGGTGCCCTGACCGGCGGCGTAGCATCGGGGCATGGCCCGCGTGGACGTCAAAGCGATCAACGACACCATCCGCTACACCATGTGGTCGGTGTTCCGCGTCGAACCCGGCCGGCTGGGCGAGGACCGTACCGAGACCGCCCGGCAGGCCACCGAGTACCTGGACTCGCTCGCGAACAAGGACGTGACCGTCCGTGGTGTCTACGACCTCGCCGGCGTCCGGCACGACGCCGACTACATGATCTGGTGGCACTCCTCGGAGATCGAGTCACTGCAGGCCGCCTACTCCGACCTGCGCCGCACCACCGCGCTCGGCCGCGCGTCCGTGCCGGTGTGGAGCCAGACCGCGCTGCACCGGCCCGCGGAGTTCAACAAGAGCCACGTGCCGGCGTTCATGGCGGGGGAGGACCCCAAGGGGTACGTGTGCGTGTATCCGTTCGTCCGGTCCTACGACTGGTACCTCCTGCCGGACGACGAGCGCCGCAAGATGCTCGCCGACCACGGCAAGGAGGCCCGGGACTACCCGGACGTCCGCGCCAACACGGTGCCGGCGTTCGCCCTGGGTGACTACGAGTGGATCCTCGCGTTCGAGGCGGACGAGCTGCACCGCATCGTCGACCTCATGCGGCACCTGCGTGCCACCGAGGCCCGCCGGCACGTCCGCGAGGAGATCCCGTTCTGGACCGGCCCGCGGGTCCAGGTCGGCGACCTGGTCTCGTCGCTGCCCTGAGCCGTCCGGCGCCGTCCCCGGGCGGAGCGTCCGCGTGGCCCCGCAACCCTGCCGAGCAGGGGTGCGGGGCCACGCGTGCATCCGGCGCTCAGTCGCCCGGTTCGAGCGTGAGCGAGATCGAGTTGATGCAGTAGCGCAGGTCCGTGGGGGTCCCGTAGCCCTCCCCGGCGAACACGTGCCCCAGGTGGCTGTGGCAGTTGGCGCACAGCACCTCGGTGCGCGTCATGCCGAGGCTGGAGTCCGTGCGCTCGATGACCGCGTCCCCGGCCAGCGGGGTGAAGAACGACGGCCACCCGCAGTGCGACTCGAACTTCGTCTCGCTGCGGAACAGCTCCGCCGCACACGCCCGGCAGCGGTAGACCCCGGTGCGCTTCTCGTCGGTGTACTCCCCGGTGAACGGGCGCTCGGTCCCGGCCTGGCGGAGCACCTGGTACTCGGCCGGGCTCAGCTGGGCCCGCCACTCCTCGTCGCTCTTCTGCACCGTCGGCGCCGGCTCGGCGGCCGCGGCGCCGGTGTCCTTGCTGAACAGACCCATGCACCCACGCTAACCCGTTCCCGGCCGTGCGGTGCGCACCTGCTCCGCCCGCGGGACGACCGCACCCGTTGCGCGCAGCGGTAGGTTCGTCGGGTGGCGAGCCGCGAGGTCGTGATGCTGCAGGTGGACGGGCCGGACGGCCCGCGTGAGGTCCGCCTGACCAGCCCGGGCAAGGTCGCGTTCCCGAAGCTCGGGATCACCAAGCGCGAGGTGGTCGAGTACTACCTGGCCGTCGCGGAGCCGATGACGCGGGCCCTGCAGGACCGGCCCACCAACCTCAAGCGGTTCAACGACGGCGCGGAAGGGGAACCGTTCTTCGTCAAGCGGGTGCCGAAGGGCGCCCCGGACTGGGTACGGACCTGCACGGTGACGTTCCCCAGCGGCCGTACGGCCGAGTCGGTGGCGGTCACCGAGCCGGCGACGATCGCCTGGGCGGCCAACCTCAACACCCTCGACTTCCACCCGTGGCCGGTCCGCTGCGCCGACACCGACCGCCCCGACGAGCTGCGGATCGACCTCGACCCGCAGCCGGGGACGGATTTCGCCGACGCCGCCGCCGTCGCGGCCGTGCTGCGCGAGGTGCTCGAGGAGGCCGGGCTGACCGGCTGGCCGAAGACCTCGGGCGGGCGCGGCCTGCACGTGTTCGCGCCCGTCCGGCCGGAGTGGGACTTCGTCGAGGTCCGGCACGCGGTGATCGCGATCGCCCGGCGGGTGTGCCGTCGCATCCCGGAACGGGCCACCGTGGACTGGTGGAAGGAGGAACGCGGCGAGCGCGTCTTCCTCGACTTCAACCAGGCGGCGCGGGACCGGACGATCGCCTCGGCGTGGTCGGTGCGCGGGCTCCCGGACGCGACCGTGTCGATGCCGCTGACCTGGGACGCGGTGGGGGAGGTCGATCCGGCCGAGTTCACCCTGCGCACGGTCCCCGGCCTGCTGGAACGGCACGGCGACCCGCACGAGCACATGGCCGAGCACCGGGGCGGCTGCGCGACCGCGCTGGAGTGGTACGCCGAGGACGAGGCCGAGCTGGGCGTCGCGGAGATGCCCTACCCGCCCGAGTACCCGAAGATGCCGGGCGAGCCGATGCGGGTGCAGCCCAGCCGGGCCCGCCACCCGGGCTGAGCACGATGATCGGGCACTGGTGGTGGATCGGTGCCGGATCCGGCACCGATCCACCACCACATGCCGATCACGGGCGTTCGCGGGCCCGCTTGCGCCGCTTCCCCTCGTGCATCGCCTGCACCCGCGGGACGGGGATGGCCCGGCCTTCCTCGACGAGCACCTCCGGCAGCGCCGCGGCCGGTGGGCGCAGCGACCGCCAGGGGTCGGTGTCGCCGAGCAGCCGGGCCGCCGTCGTCACCGTGAAGTCGGACGGCGACACCGCGTCGAGGTCGTCCCAGGCGAGGGGGAACGAGACCGGCAGGCCCGGCCGTGCCCGGGGGCTGTAGGCCGCGACCAGGGTGGCCCCGCCGGCCCGGGTCGGGTCCAGGAAGACCCGGCCGCCGCGGTCGGCGCGCAGGAACGCGGTGGTCGCGATCTCGGGCCCGCGTGCGGCGGCGCGGGCGCACACCGCGCGGGTGGCGGCGAACGCGTCGTCGATACCCAGCGGCTGTAAGGAGAATCAACCGCAGCCGGTCTACGCGGGTCGCTCCAGGGTGACGCGGTAGCCGAGGTTGTGGAGTTGGCCGATGAGGCGGTCGCGTTGGCGGTCGGCGTTGCGGCGGGTGAAGTAGTCGCCGCCGAGGTCTTGGTAGTCGCAGTCGTTGGTCAGCAGGTGCCAGCTGATGACCAGGATGGAGTGGGCGACCGCGATCGCGGCCTTCTTCTTCCCGATCCGGCGTGCCAGTCGCCAGAACTGGGCCGAGAGGTAGGTGTCGCGGGTCCGGGCGGCGGACCAGGCGCACTGGGTCAGGATGTCGGTCAGCCAG
>NZ_FOUY01000028.1 GCF_900115005.1 Pseudonocardia ammonioxydans
CAGGCGTCGGTGAGTTCCTCGTCGCCGAGGTAGTCGGCGAACACCCACGCCTTCGCGCGGTCGATCTGTCCGGCCGCGAGCGCGGCGTGCACCGCCGGAAGCCGCCACACCAGTGTCTCGGCCAGGTTGTGGTCGCGGGCGGCGGCGTTCTCGGTCACCGTCAACGCGGTCGCGATCTCGAGCACACACCCCGGGTCGGGCTGGTCGGCCCGGGCGAGGGTGTGCGGGTCGGCGGCGGTGTCGCGGCGCCCCAGTTCGGCCAGCACCCGCAGTTCCTCGGCCTCGACGTGGGATCGCAGCCGCCGCCACGCGCGCAGCAGCACCACGGTGGCGTGGTTGCTGACCTGGGTGGTGTCGAGGTCGGCCAGCAGGGCGCACAGTTGCGGGCCCGGCGGGTGTTCCGCCAGGCCTGCGGGGAGTGCCACCGGCTGCTGCATGTTCTCGATTCTACCGGCGGGGACCGACGGTTTCCGCAGCACAGGGATGATTCATCGAAGATGTGTTCGAGCGGTCGGTGAGGCGCGACGAGTGGTCGTGTTATGTCTCAGGACATCGGTGACGCTTCTGTATCAGGAGATCGGTGACACTTCTGGTGTTCTTGGTGGTGACACTTCCGCCGCGAGGATGCCGCGGTGGTTGCCCATGAACCCATCGATCCCCTTGTGCGCCTTGCGATCTCGCAGTGGCCTGACGACGCGCCGCGGGGGGCGGTTTCGACGTTCTGTATCGAGCACGGCATCTCGCGTAAGTCGTGCTACGAACTGCGCAGGCGCGCTCGAGCTGAGGGGCCGGCGGCAGTGCTCGAGCCCAGGTCCAGACGGCCGAGGTCGAGCCCGTCGATGCTGACCGAGCAGGTCAAGGCCCAGGCCGTTCAGGTGCGAGCCGCACTTGAGGCGTCCGGACTGGACCACGGCCCGATCAGCGCCGCGTGGGAGGCGACTCCCAAGGCCACCCCACCCGAAACCGGACCGGCCCGTCTACCGGCCGCCGGCCCCCGCCGTCCGGCCCCGACCGAAGCCGCCCGCAGACCTGCCCGCCAACACGCGCGTCAGGACGGTGAGTACCGCCGGCACCATCCACGTCGACAAGGTGTCGTACAAGATCGATGTCGACCACGCGTTCCAGCAGGTCCCCATCGTCAGCGACGGCGCCCAGGCCGGAGACACGATCATCGTCACCGACCTCGACGGCGAGATCCTCGCCGAGCACGCCAGACCCGCGCCCGGCATCCGCTACGTCGGCAACGGCCGACCCCGCGGAAGACGATCGAAGCGCTCCGGAGCGTCACCGCAGTCCTGACACATCAACTGTCACCGATGTCCTGATGCGGAACTGTCACCCATGTCCTGAGACATCACACGACGAGTGGTCGAGGAGACCGCCTGCCTCGACGCCGGTCGGTGGAACGCTCGTCAGGAAATGGGCGCCCGGGACTCCTGACCGCGCCGGGCGCTCTCGATGGCATCGACTGCGCTCGTAGCCCAGCCCGACAGCAGCAATCCCGACAGAAGCAATCCCGACTCTCACAGATGAGTTCCCGGCCGTCGGAACGTCCTTCGATCGACGCCTCCGTTCCCGACGACCGCAGGAGCCCTCATGTCACGCCTCCGCATCCACAACTTCGCGATCTCGCTCGACGGCTTCGGCACCGGTGAGGGCCAGAGCCACGACGCACACTTCGGCCACGCCGGGAAGAAGCTGCACGAGTGGATGTTCGCCACCCCCTGGTGGCAATCCGGTGGCAGCGGCGGGGTAGACGACGCCTTCGTCCGGCAGCACGAGACGGAGATCGGTGCCGAGATCATGGGAGCCGGGAAGTTCGGTCATCCCGGATGGCACGAGGACCCGGCCTGGAGCGGCGCCTGGGGCCCCAACCCGCCGTTCCACACACCGGTCTTCGTACTCACCCGCCACACCCGTCGTCCGATCGAGCTGGAGGGCGGGACGACGTTCCACTTCCTCGACGCACCACCGGCCGAGGCACTCGAGGCGGCCCGCCGGGCCGCGGACGGCAGGGACGTCCGGCTCGGCGGAGGCCCCACGGTGATCCGCGACTTCCTCGCCGCGGGGCTCGTCGACCACATGCACGTCGTGGTCGTCCCGATCCTGCTCGGCCGCGGCGTACGGCTCTGGGACGGGCTGGAGGGCCTCGAGCAGGACTACGTCGTCGAGTCCACGTCCTCCCCCAGCGGCGTCACGCACGTGACGTTCACCCGGGCCGGCAGCTGAACGGACTCACGGGGCGGGCGCCCCGCTCCGAACGCGGCGCCGCGACAGGCCCGACGCCACGCCGATGGCCGGCACCACGACCGCGGCGATGACCAGCAGCGCGTCGGAGTACATCGTCGCCTCCCCGATGTCGTGCCACGGGTTCCACCCCACGGCCGCCGTATCGGCACGGGCCGACAGCACCGCACCGATCACCGCCGCGCCCGTGCCACCACCGAGGAAGAACGCGCCCTGGTAGATGCCCAGCCCGACCCCCGCGTCGCGCTCACCGACCACGGCCGAGACCTCGTTGATCAGTGGCGCGGTGATCATGGCCAGTGCCAGCCCCAGCAGGAACGTGACGGCGCCGATCACGATCGCCGACCCGCCCGCGACCGTCGACAGCACGACCACCGTGACGAGCAGCACCGACAACCCGCCCACGACGGGCAGCCGCGTCCCGATGCGGTCGGAGAGCCGTCCGAACAACGCGGAGAGCAGGGCCACGGCGACCGCACCGGGCATCAGGACCAGCCCCACCCGGGCCGGGTCGAGCCCGTTCACGGTCCCGACCAGCTGCGGGATGAGCAGGACGACGCCCAGGTAGCAGAACAGCGTCAGGAAGCCGACGACAGCCGTCGTGACGAACCGCCGGTTCCGGAACAGTGACGGCGGCGCGAACGGCACCCGGGCCGTCCGGATCCGTACCGTGAAGCCCACGGCGAACGCTGCTGCGAGCAGGCAGCTCCCCCACGGTGCCGGGCTCCCGAACCCGGCCCGCTCGCCCTGGGTCACCCCGAACAGGGCCAACGCCGCCGCGGCGCCCAGGAGCACCCCACCGGGCAGGTCGAGATCGCGCCAACCACCGTGGACCGCGGCGTCGCGACCGGGCAGCATCCGCGCGGCGAGCACCAGGATCGGGACGGTCAGGAGCGCAGCCCCCAGGAACGGGGCGGGCCAGCCGGCGAGGAACGCCACGAGCCCGCCGAGGACCGGGCCCAGCGCCTGCCCGACGCCGACACCGGTGCCGATCAGGCCGAAGGCCAGGCCGCGGCGCCCCGGCGGGAGCACCCGGGCCACGGTGACCGAGGCCAGCGCGGGCACGGCCGAGCCGCCGATGCCCTGCAGCACCCGGGCGACGAGCAACATCGGCAGCCCGCCGGACAGCGCGGCCAGAGCCGACCCGGCGGCGAACACCGCGAGACCGGCACAGAACACCCAGCGGATGCCGAACACGTCCGAGACCCGCCCGTAGAGGGGCGTGCCGACCGCGAACGCCAGCGAGAAGCCGGTCACCACCCAGCTCGCGGCGGCGGCCGAGGCGGCGAAGTCCCGCTGGATGTCCGGCAGCAGCACGATGACCATGCTGTTGTTGATCACCGTGACGGTCACCGCGGTGACCAGTACGGCGAGGAGCACCCCGACCCGGGCCGTCGCCGGCGCCTCCGGGGGCGGTTCGTGGTCACCGTGCACGCTCATGCTCCCCCTCGTCTCCGGGAGCAGAGTGCCCCTCGAGCCGCCACTCTGCGAGCTCGAGCCGACTTCAGGTCAAGGACGACCCGGGCCGGTCTGCGGCCGAACCGCCGCCGACCGGCTCCGGCTCCGGCTCCTCGGACGAGGTCTCCGCGCCGTCCCGGTCGAGCAGCCCTTCCTGCCGGGCGACGAGCACGGGCACGGTGATCTGCCCGCCCACGTTGGTGGCGGTCCGCATCATGTCCATGATCGGGTCGATACCGATGATCAGCGCGATCCCGGCGGCGATCGCCTCCGGCGGCAGCCCGACGGCGGCCAGGGTCAGTGTCAGCATGGTGAACCAGCCGGTCGTCCCGGCCGTGGCGAGCGCCCCGAACACCGCGACCGCGACGATCACCAGGTACTGCCACACCGCCAGCGGTGTGCCCGAGACGTGCGCGATGAAGATCGTGGCCAGGGCCGGGTAGACGGCTGCGCACCCGTCCATCTTGGTCGTCGTGGCCAGCGGCACGGCGAAACCGGCGTAGTTCCGGTCCACGCCCAGGTCGATCGTGGCCTGCCGGGACAGCGGCAGCGCCGCCCCCGAGGAGCGGGACACGAACGCGAACTGCAGAACCGGCCAGGTCACCGAGAAGAACCGCCGCGGCCCGATGCCGGCCACGACGCGCAACAGCAGCGGGTAGACACCGAACAGGACGATGGCGCAGCCGAGGTAGACGGTGACGAGCAGGCCGAGCAGCGAGCCGACGAAGTCGCTGCCGTAGGTGGCGAACGCGTTGCCGATCAGGCCGAGCACGCCGATCGGGGCGAGCAGCACGATCCAACCGATGATCTTCAGGACGATCTCGAAGGCGGACCGGGAGAACGCGACGAACGGCTCGGCCTTCTCCCGCAGCGCGTACGCGGCGGCGCCGATCAGCAACGCCGACACCACCACCGGGAGCACCTCGTTCCCGGCGAACGCGGCGATCGGGTTGTCCGGGATCAGCCCGGACAGCAGTGCCTGCCACGAGCCGGGCGTGCGCTCGCCGACCTCGGCGAGGTCGTCCGGGTCGGCGGTCAGCGTGACGCCCGCACCCGGCTGCCCGACCAGCCCGATTGCCAGTCCGATCAGGACGGCGATCAACGACGTCCCGGCGAACCAGGCGACGGTCCGGCCGCCGAGCCGGGCGGCGGCGCGCCCGCCACCGAGGTCGTGCAGGCCGACGATCCCGACCACGATGGCCAGGAAGACCAGCGGCACGACGGTGAACTGGAGCAGCCCGGTGAACAGGCTGCCGATGGTGTCCAGTGTGGTCGCGAGCCCGTCCGAGCCGGTGATCCGGGCGGTCAGCCCGAGCAGTGCACCGAGGACGAGGCCGGTGAGGGTGAGGACGGCGAACACGCGCGGCGTGCGCCAGGCGCGCGCCGCGCGGACGAGGAGGGACACGGGAGGCTCCTTGGTCGGAGAGATGCGGTTGCCGGGGACCCGTCCCGCATCAACCCGTCACCACCCGCCGGCACAGGTCGATCACCCGGCGTCGTACCAGCAGCAGACCACTCCCCCGCACGTGTGCGTCCAACACCGGTACCGCCCGAAGTCTTCCCGGGCCTCAGGGCGTCGCGCGGGGAAAGCCCTCCAACGCCGCGATCCTGGTCAGCACGTTCAACCGGTCCGGACGGGCGACGCCGGGGTCGAGCTGCTGGTACACGTTGAGCACGTTCTGCGCGAGCCGGCCGGACTCGGGCAGGTCCGCGAACCTCCCCAGCTCGATGGTGGCGATCGCCTCGTCGACGTCGAGACCGTCGTCGTAGCGCTTGCGGGCCTCGGCCTCGACGAACACCAGGTACTCGCGCATGACGGCGACCTCGGCCTTGCCACTGACCGGGCCGTGACCGGGTACGACGGTTGTCACGTCCATGTCCAGGATCAGGTCGAGCGCCGCGACCCACCGTTCGATCGGCCCGGCCCACGCGATCGGTGTGCCACCGACGAACACGATGTCGCCGGCATAGAGCAGCCTCGCGTCCGGGACGTGCACGAGCGCGTCCCCGGGGGTGTGCGCCGGTCCGACCTGGATCAGCCGTACCTCGCGCCCACCGACGTCGACACTCTCCTCACCGGTGAATGTCCGGTCCGGGCCGGTCGCGGTGATGCCCTCCAGCTCGAAGGGCCCGAAGACGTGCCGGGCGAAGTCCCCGAGGGTCCCGGGCATGCGCTTGGTGGCGGTGACGGCGTCGGCCGCCTCCTGGGTCATCAGTTCGGCCGCCGCCTCGGAGGCCACGATCTCCACACCCCGCGCGGCGATCAGCTCGTTGCCGAACGTGTGGTCCGGATCGGAGTGGGTGTTGACGAGGGTCCGGAGTGGATGGTCGGCGACGACCGGTCCGAACCCGTCGAGCATCTCGCGGGTCAGTGCGAGATCGAACAGCGTGTCGACCAGGAGTGAGGTTCCGGACCCGGTGATCAGACCGGAGTTGCTCCAGCCCCAGCTGCCGTCCGGCTGCAGCCAGGCATGGCATCCCTGCCCGAGATCGTGGAGTCCCTTGCGGTAGTCGAGCGTGCTCACGTCGTCCCCTGTCAGGCGGTGCTCGCGGGCTCGCCGGCACGGGCGCGGAGCGGGATCGGCGGGGAGGCCGCGCGCACGGTCTGCTCGGTCGAGCCGATGCCCGACGCGTGCAGGGACACGACGTCGCCCGGCTTCAGCCAGCGGGCGTAGTCGAGGAGGTCGGGGGTGTCGACGTGTTCGAGCAGGCAACCGCCGGGCACGGTGCCCGAACCGATCACGTCGCCCGGCCGCAGCTCCGTTCCGCGGGACAGGTAGGCCAGGAGCTCACCGAACGTCCAGTCCATCCGGTCGAGGGTGCCGCGCGCGATCTCGGTCCCGTTGACGTCGGCGGACAGCTCCAGATCCAGCCGCCCGTCCCGCCGGTAGGGCTCGAGCTCGTCGACCGTGACCAGCGCGGGGCCGAGCGTGATTGCGCCGTCCTTGCTCTTGCCCATGCCAATGCCCTGCGCCATGTCGAGCTGCTGCAGGTCCCGTGCGCTCCAGTCGTTGTAGAGCGTGTAGCCGACGATGTGGGACTCGGCCCGGTCGGGATGCAGGTCCCGTCCGGGCCACCCGACCACGGCGCCGAGCTCGAGCTCCAGGTCGAACGCCGTGGAACCGGGCGAGATCGCGACGTCGTCGTACGGCCCCACGATCGCGGCCGGGCTGGCGAAGTAGAAGGCGGGGGCCTGGGACCAGACCGCAGGAAGTTCGCCCGGCGTCCCCATCGCGCGCCGGCAGCCACGCAGGTGGTCGAGGAAGCACAGGCCGTCGCGGACCGACGGTGGACGCGGGACCGGGGCGAGCAGGCGCACCTCCGAGATCGGCCGGACCTCGGCCGGTTCCCGCCGGGCGGACTCCCCGGCCTCGGTCAGCCCGCCGCTCTCCAGCAGGGACAGGACCGTCACCGCGGGTGGGAGTCCGCGTACGTGCTCACCGTCGAGCACACCGGCCCGCGGCCCGGCGCCGGCGTCATAGGTCACCCATTTCATCCAGGACTCCTGTCTCTCGCTCCGACCGGCCGCGTCCGGAGCAGGTGCAGATGCGTGAGCCAGGGAATCTTTCTGGCCCTTCCGGTGTCCAGCCGTTTGACCGCTTGAAGTCCCGCCCGAGTGCCTCCCGTCCGCCTCTCTCAGCGCGGGGGCGACACCTCGGTGGCCGCCGCGCCCTGTTCCCCGGCCGGCTCCACCCCGGCGGAGGCGAGATCGATCCCCTTCGTCTCCGGCAACAGGTACACCGTCACCCCGGACAGGAGCAGCAGCACGACGGCGTAGCCCAGGAACAGCCCCGGCCGGCCCATCTCGGCGAACAGCGTCTGCAGGTAGGGCGCGGTCCCGCCGAACAGGGCGACCGAGATCGAGTACGGCACGCCGAGCCCGGCGGCGCGGATCCCGGTCGGGAACATCTCGGCGTAGAGCGCGGGCGCGATCGCGCAGGCGGCGCCGACGAGCGCGAGCGCGAGGGTCATCGCGAGGAACAGCGACCAGCCGTCGTGGATCATCGCGTCCAGCGGGAACAGCAGCACGACCAGCAGCGCGCCCGGGACCAGCAACGTCCGGCGACGGCCGAACCGGTCGGAGGCCGCGCCCCACGCCGGAAGGATCACCATGAAGATCGCCAGCGCGCCGGCACCCGCCCAGAGTGCTGCCGCCGGGGCGACCCCGCGGGAGTTGATGGCATATGCCGGGGCGGCGACCGACCAGACGTAGTAGACGACGGTCATGCCGCTGGTCAGGAACACCACGCGGGCCAGGGCCTTCGGCCGGGCCAGCACCTGGCGCAGCAGCGACGGCGCCGGGCCGGTGCCGGTGGCCGTGCGGGTGGCCTCGTCGTCGGTGTAGGTGTCGGACTCGCGCATCCGCAGCCGCATGACCAGGGCGTACAGCCCGAACAGGCCCCCGAGCACGAACGGGACCCGCCAGCCGAAGGACGCCATCTGCTCGGCCGTCAGCACGCTGCTGAGCACCGCACCGAGCACGGTTCCGGCCAGGATCCCGGCGGTCCCGGAGAAGTAGATCAGGCTCGACCACAGGCCCCGGCGCTGCCGCGGCGCCATCTCGGCCAGGTAGGTCTGGGCGGCCGGGAGCTCGCCACCGTGGGCCAGTCCCTGGGCGAGCCGGGCGAGCACCAGGATCAGCGGCGCAGCGATCCCGATCACGGCGTGTGTCGGCGTCAGCCCGATGACCAGGCTGCCGACCGCGGCCGTCGCCACGCACAGTGCCATCGAGAGCTTCCGGCCGCGCCGGTCGGCGATCCAGCCGAAGACCAGACCGCCGAACGGCCGCGCCACGAAACCGACGGCGAACACGGCGAGCGCGCTCAGCAGGGCGGTGCCCGCGTCGTCACCGGCGAAGAACTGCGGCGCGAAGAACGCCGAGAACGTCGCGTAGACGTTCCAGTCGAACCACTCCATCGCGTTGCCGGTGCCGATCCCGAGGATCGTCCGGCGCTTCTCGGTACGGGCGTCGGCCCGCTCGGTGCTGCTCATGCGACCACCCCCGCCGGGGCGAGCCGGGTGGTGGCCAGCGATGCGTGCACGGCGGCCGCGTCGCCGAGCACTCCGTCGTCGAAGCGGGCCAGCGGCGAGTGGTTCATCGGCGCTCCGTGCGGGTCGGTGCCCGCCGGGCAGGCACCCATGCCGAGGAACGCGCCGGGGATCGCGTCGAGCACCCGGGAGAAGTCCTCCGAGCCGCTGATCGGGTCGGGTGCGAGGGCGAAACGGTCCTCGCCGAGGAGCTCGGCGCAGACGCCGGCGGCGAACCCGGCCTCGTCGGCGTCGTTGACCGTGCGCGGGTACTCGTCGCGCCACTCGACCTCGGCGCGGACGCCGTGCGCGGCGGCAACGCCCGTGCACACCTCCCGGACCAGGGCCGGGAGCTGCTCGGCGTGCGTGTCGGAGAAGCTCCGCACGGTCGCGGAGAACCGCGCCGTGTCCGGGATGACGTTGCGCCGGGACCCGGCCCGCACGACGCCGACGGTCAGCACGACCGGGTCGAACATGTCGAACCGGCGGGTCACCATCGTCTGCAGCGAGGTGATCATCTCCGCGGCCGCGGAGATCGGGTCGCGGGCGGTGTGCGGGTTGGAGCCGTGCCCGCCCGCACCGTGCACGGTGACGTCGAGTGCGTGCGAGGCGGACAGGAACACCCCGGGACGGGTGGTGACGACGCCGGTCGGCATCCGATTCGCGAACACGTGCAGCCCGTAGGCGTGGTCGGTCCGCCGCCCGGCTGCGGTCAGCACCCCCTCGTCGATCATCGCGCCCGCGCCGTCCCACCCCTCCTCGCCGGGCTGGAACATGAACACGACGTCCCCGGCGAGGTGGTCGCGGTGGGCCGAGAGCAGCTGCGCGGCACCGACCAGGGCCGCGGTGTGCAGGTCGTGGCCGCAGGCGTGCATCGTGCCGGTCTCGGCGGCGAAGCTCTCGCCGCTGTTCTCGGCGACCGGCAGCCCGTCCATGTCCCCGCGCAGGAGCACGACCGGACCGTCCCCGTCGCGGGCCGCGCCGCCGCGCAGCACCGCCGTCACCGACGTCGTCGCGGTGCCCTCGTGCACCTCCAGCGGCAGCCCCTGCAGGGCCGCGAGCACCCGGTCCCGGGTACGCGGGAGCTCCAGTCCCACCTCGGGTTCGCGGTGCAGGGCCCGTCGCAGGTCCACCAGATCCGGATGGAGCGCGCGGGCGTCGTCCCGAAGATCCATGCGATCCCCTCGTCTCGTCCCGGCGGGCCACGGTGCCCGCCGTGCGGCGCCGGTGAGTCTGCGCATGCGATCGTTGTCCGGACCGGAATCGACGGATCCGATCCGGGAACGGCGGGTCATGGACCAAAACGTGCAGCACACCCTCTCCGAGGAGGACTTCGCGCTCGCGCACGCCCTCCAGCTGTATCCGCGCGTGAGCTGGAGCCGGCTGGCCCCGGTGCTCGACGCGGCGCCGGTCACGCTCGCCCGGCGCTGGGAGCGGCTGCGCGCGTCCGGGCACGTCTGGGTCAACAGCTATCCGGTGGTGCGGGGTAGCGCGATGCAGGTCGCGCTGGTCGAGGTCGACTGCGCGCCCGGGCGGCTCGACGAGGTGGCCACCACACTGGAGTCGATACCCGCGGTGATGTCGATCGAGTACGCCGCCCGCGGCCGCGACCTGCTGCTGACGGTGAACGCGCCGTCGTTCACCGAGCTGTCCGCGCTCGTCCTGGACCGGCTCGGGCAGACCCCGGGCGTCGTCTCGACCCGTACCCACCTCGCGGCCGCCGTACACGTGGAGGGCAGCCGGTGGCGCCTCGACGCGCTCGACGGCGACCAGATCGAGGCGGTCCGGGCGCTGCGCCGCGACGACGCCGGCCCCGCCGCCGACCCGGTGGACCTGCGCAGCACGGCGTACGGCCCCATCGTGCGCGAGCTCGGTACCGACGGCCGCGCCGGGGCGGCAGAGATCGCCGCGCGGATCGGGCGCCCGGCCTCGACCGTGCGACGCCAGCTCGCAACGCTGGTCCGCTCCCGGTCGCTGGTCTTCCGCTGCGAGATCGCGCAGCTGCTCACCCGGTGGCCGATCAGCGTGGCCTGGTGGATCCGGCTGCCCACCGCCGACATCGGCGAGGCCGTGCGCCGGGTCGGCGCCGACCCCCGGGTGCGACTGTGCCTCTCGCTGACCGGCCCGGCGAACTTCCTGGTCAACGCCTGGACGCATGCACTGCCGGAGCTCGTCGGGATGCAGTCGGACATTGAGCGCGCCCTGCCGGCCGCCGAGATCGTCGACACCTCGGTGACCCTGCGGACCCGCAAGCGGATGGGGTGGCTGCTGCATCCCGACGGCCGGTGCACCGGCCGTAACGTGCCGCTGCTCGACGCGTGACCCCGGCCGGCGCAGCGCCACCCGGCTCGGCACGACCCTTCGAAAGGCGACGGACCGATCCTCTTCGGTAGGGGAACACAGCCGTGCCGACCAAGGACGCGATGCCTTCCCTGTCACTCGAGAGCTACTCAGATCTGTTGCACGACAGGGATTGTCCACACCGCGGGGTGGTCGGCTCCGGTGCTTTCCGCACACGCCGGGCAGCGTTCAAGTCGGTGGAGGCCCCGCGACCACGGTGATAGACCCGGCCGACCGAGCCGACACGAGGGGGACGAACGTGGCCCGACGCGGCACGAGGATCATCGGTGGACTGGTGGCAGCCGGCGCGGCCGTGATGGCCGCCGCGGTGACCGGTACCGGTCCGGCCGCAGCCGCCGCGGCTCCGATCGCCGGGCAACCGGTCGTCCTGGTACACGGCTGGGGCGGCTCGACCGACGACGTCGCGGTCCTGGCCGACCGGCTGCGGGCAGAAGGACATCCGGCCTACCCGGTCGTCCTGCCCGGGCAGGAGAACGTCGCGAACGCCGAGGCCATCGCGACGACCGTGGAGCGGGCCCGCTCCGAGCACGTCGGTGCGCAGGTCGGGATCATCGGGCACAGCATGGGCGGGCTCTCCGCCCGCTACTATCTGCAGGAGCTCGGCGGCGCCGAGCACGTCGGGCAGTACGTGTCGATGGGGACCGCACATCTCGGTTACCAGCCCGCGTGCAACCTCCCGCCCGATCTCGGCGGGCAGATGTGCCCGGACAGCGCGTTCATGGCCGAGCTCGGCGAGGGCGACCCGACCCCGGGCGACGTCCATTACACGACGCTGACCAGCTCGCTCGACGACACCCGGGACCAGCGGCTCGACGGCGCGCAGTGCCACACCGAGATCCCCGGCGTCCCGCACGACGAGGAACCCCGCAACGACGCGTTCGTCGACGCCGCGCTCACCTCGCTCACCGGGGCCTGCCCGTGAGCGGCGTGAACCGGCGGGCGAACGGCCCGGAGAACGGAGCCCCCGCATGTCCTTCGTCATGAGCCCGGAGGAGCGCGCGGCGTTCCTCTCCGAGGTGCACGTCGGCGTACTCGCCGTGGAGCGCGCCGGACGCGCTCCGCTCGCGGTTCCGATCTGGTACGGCTACCGGCACGACGAGATCCGGATCTGGATGGAACGCGACTCGGTCAAGGACAGGGCGATCCGTGCCGCCGGACGCTTCAGCTTCACCGTGCAGACCGAGACGCCCCCGTACCGGTACGTGACCGCCGAAGGCCCGGTCGTCGCGGCCGACGGTCCGCCCAGCCGCGAGGAGGCCGAGTCCATCGCGGGCCGCTACCTACCGGCGTCCCAGGTGGCGTCGTACGTGGATACGGCACTGCACGACCGGACGGTCCTGGTCCGGATGCGACCCGCCCGCTGGCTCAGCAACGACCACGGCAAAGGGTGACCGTCAGCCGGCGACCGGGACCGCTGCGCCGAAGGCCCCGGTACGGGCTCGCCCGGTCCGGACGAGGTCCGCGACGATCTCCCCCACCGCGGGCGCGTACTTGAACCCCTGTCCGGAGAAGCCGCCGACGGCGACGACGCGCGGCGCGGCAGCGGTCAGCGTGACGATCCCGCGCCGGCCGGGCGCATATCCCTCCACATAGGATTCGATGCGGTCCGGACGGGACCGCAGCCCGCGGACCCGCCGGGCGACCCCGGGCACCCACGGCCGCGCGTACCCCGGTTCGACGAACGGGTGGTGGTCGTCCACGCCCGCGGTGCCGGGTTGCGGCCGCTGCGCGTTGATCTTGACGGTGGCGCCGTCCACGGTCGGGAAGAAGCTGAAGACCGGCCCGCCGGTGACCACGCCCGGCGGAAACCCCGTTGGCCGGAACCGCTCCGGTTCGTCCACCGCGAACCAGCTGAGCACCACCCGGCGCTGCTCGATCCCGGACGCGTCCGGTAGCAGCGTGGCGCGATGACCGGTGGCGAGGACGACGGCGTCGGCGACGATCTCACCGTCCCCGGTCCGCAACACCAGGCGCCCGCGCCGGTGGACGACGCCGAGCACGGTGACGCCCTGACGTACCTGTGCCCCCGCGTCCCGGGCGGCGCCGGCCAGCGCCCGGGTCGCCCGGGCCGCGTCGAGCAGCCCGCCCCGCGGGTCGAACACCGCCCGGTCGTCGGGGCGGACACGCAGGCCGGGCCAGCGCTCGGCCGCGGCGTCCGGCCCGAGGACCTCGGTCCGGCCCGGGACCGCGGCACCGTCCAGTCGCGCGTCCCCCGCCGGTCCGAGGGTCAGTGCGCCGCACGGGGTGAACGCACCGGCGTCGGCGTCGGTCCAGAGCTCGCGGCTGCGGTCGAGCAGCCTGTGGTACTCCGGGCCGTCACCGACGGCGGTCCGGAAGATCCGCGTCTCGCCACCGCCGGACGCACCGTCGGGGTGCCCGACCCGGCCGGCCTCCAGCCCGACGCAGTCCACCCCGGCCCGCGCCAGCGCCAGCAACGCGGCCCCGCCGAGCACCCCGAGCCCGACGACGGCGCACCGGACCCGCTCGGTGGACGTCGCTGGGCCGGGGATCATGCCACCGACCGGACCCGGGCATCGGCCGGCAGCGGCACCCGTGCCGGGTCCCGGGGCAGCTTCCCGGTCCACACCAGACACAGCACCGGCGGTGCCCCGACGGCTCGCAGGGCCGCGGCCAGGTTCGACACGTCCTCGGGCCGGGTGCCCGCCGTCTGGACGGCGAGCACGGTCGGGCCGCCGTCGCGCAGCGCGCACAGGTCCTCGTGCAGTACCCGGGGCGTCCGCAGCGCACGGATCACGGGGACACCGTCCTCCGGCACGACCGGTTCCGCGCCCGGGGTGAGGTCGACGTAGGCACGCTCGTCCCCGGTCAGCGTGGCCGCCTTGACCAGCTCCCCGGCGACGTCGCAGGCCGGTTCCCCGGTGAGCTGCACGACGGTCACCACCTCGATCCCCCGCAGCGTCGCCCGGTAGGCGTCGGCGAGCACCGGCACCGCGTCGGGGGCGTGACCGGGGGCGAGGACCGGCACGTCCAGCTCCTCGCGCAGCGCGCCGACCGGGTCGGCCTCGGGCAGCAGCCCGCGGGCCCGGCGCCTCGCCGGGACACCGACACCGACCACCAGCAGGACGGCGAGCGCACCCAGCACCGCGGCGCCGGTGGCCCACACCGCGGTCGGCACCTCGGGGGTGACGACCGGTTCCGGCCCGGGCACGACGACGGTGGCCTGGCCGGTGCGTTCGGCCAGCGTCCGGCCGAGCTGCTCGGTGACCGGATCGGCGCCGGTCGTGTCCGAGCGGGTGCCGGACGCACCGTCGGCGAGCGTGCTGCGGTCCAGCTCGGCCCGCAGCGGGTCGGTCCCGGCAGCAGTGACCGCGGCGTCGAGGGCGGCGATGCGTTCACGCAGCGCGGCGACGGCGTCGGTGGCCACCGCCGTGGCGGACGCCGCATCGGCCCCGCTGACCTGCACCTCGACCGCACCGGGCGCGGGCGAGCCGACCGCCACCCGGGACGAGATCTCCGCCGGCGTGCTCCCGGACAGTGCAGCGGTGCGCTCGGTGAACGCCGTCGTGGACGCCGCGGCGAGCGCGCGCGCCGTGGCGGGCGCGGGGTCGGCGGTGCCGACCGAGGCGACCTGGAGCGAGGTGGTCGCGACGACCCCCGGCGGGAACAGCAGCGCGAGACCGGTGGCGACGCCGGCGGCGAGCAGTGCGAGCAGGAGCGTCGGACGACGGCGGCGCCGGAACGCCGCCCGGACCTCGCGCCACGGGCCGTTGCGGGCCGGGCGCGGTGCACGCCGGGTGATCGGAATTGGTGCCGCGGCGTGCGCGGCACCGACGGTTCCCGCCGGGACCGGGAAGGGCGTTCCGCGGAACGCGGAGCCGTCGATGCCGGACGGTGCGCGGGCCGGCGCGACACCGACGGCGCTCGCCGCTCGGGCCTGCTGCGGGCCCGGGACCCGGGTTCCCCGCGCGACGGCCGGATCGGACGCGGTGTGCGCCGGTGTCGCGGTGGCCGGCACGTCGCCGCGGGGCGCCGCAGCACCGTGCGGCCCGGCGTCGTTGCGGCCCGACGGCGTGGGGACCCGCGGTGCGCGCGCCCGTCCGTCACCGGCCGGGGTGCCGTTCCGCTCCGGCGGTGGGGTGTCCGCCCGCTCGGGCGGTGGGGTGTCCGCCCGCTCGGCCGCCGGACGGGTACCGGCCGGTCGTGGTGTCGCCGGACGCGGCGGGGTCGGCGATCGGGACGGGGTCGGCGATCGTGGCGAGGTGGAGCCACTCGGGTGAGGCGGGCTCTCGTGCGTCGACCGCTCGCGCCCGGAGCGCTCCGTGCCCGTCGATTCCGCCGATTCCGCAGCTGCACGCCCGTGGCCCGGCTGCTCCGCGTCCACCGGGACGCCGACCCGGTGGCCGCGGGGCGGGCGGTCCGTGTCGGCCGGTGCGCCGGGCGGACGCGGGGGCCGCGGCACCATCGGCACCGGCCGGGCACGCGGCGCCCGTGCCGAGGTCCCGTCCCCGCCGGGCGGCGGGCCCGTGTCCGGAGGCGAGGTCCGGGCCGCGCCGTTCCCCGACGTGGACGGCCGTCGCGGCGGTGCCGGGATCCGTGGCGCCGGGCGGCGTGGCCGGGCCGCGCCGTCGTTCTCCGCGCCCGTGGCGGGCGCGGTACCCCCGGCCGGGCCGGCCCGGTCCGGCTCGGCGCCGGGAGACGACGGGCGCGGGAACGGGCTCGGCCGCGGGTGGTCCCGCGACACGGGCGGCGGCTCGGCCCCGGGGGCGCCGGCACCCGGCTCCCCGGCATCCGATGCCTCCCGCGCCGGCGGGCGTGGCGGCACCAGCGGGGCCCGGACGACCCGCCCCATCAGAGACTCCGCGCCGGCAACGGACCCTCGACCACCGGGATGTCGAGCGCGGGCAGCGGCTCCGCCGAGCGCGGGTCGGGCACGCCGTTCCCCGCTCCGGCCGCGACCGCGTCACCGAAGTGCTCGCGCAGCCAGGACGGCCGGTACACGGTGTCCACGTATCGTTCCCCCAGGTCCGGGGCCAGGGCGACGGCGGTCGTCGTCTCGTCCCCGTGCCGCCCGAGCCAGGCCAGCGCCCCCGCCACGACGGTCCCGGTGGACCCGCCGAACAGGAACCCGCGCCGCGCCAGCAGGTGGCAGATCTCGAGGGTGTCCGGCTCCGCGACGTGCACGACGTCGTCCACGTAGGACTCGTCCAGGAGGGCCGGACGGACGCTGGTGCCCAGGCCGGGGATCATCCGCGGTGTCGGACGCTGTCCGAAGGTGACCGAGCCGACCGAGTCCACCGCCACCACCCGCACCCGTCGCGGGCGGGCGTGGAAGTAGCGGGCGCAGCCCATCAGCGTCCCGGTCGTCCCGGCGCCGACGAACAGCACGTCGAGCTGTGGGAACGCCGCCTCGATCTCCGGGCCGGTGCTGGTCACGTGCGCGCCCCAGTTGTCCGGGTTCGCGTACTGGTTGAGCCAGACGTAACGCTCGTCGGACTCGACCAGCGACTCGACCAGGGCGATCCGGGTGGCGAGGTAGCCGCCGGCCGCGTCGGGGACGTCGACCACGCGGACCTCGGCCCCCAGCGCCTCCATCATGCGGTGGGTCGTGGGGTTGCACCGCGGGTCGGTGACGCACACGAACCGGTAGCCCCGGCTCGCGGCGATCACGGCGAGGGCGACACCGAGGTTCCCGGACGACGACTCGACCAGCACCGATCCGGGGCGCAGCCGGCCGGAGCGCTCGGCCTCGGCGACCATGCCGAGCGCGGCCTTGAGCTTGACCGAGCCGGCGAAGTTGAAGCCCTCGCACTTGAGGTAGAGCGACCGGTCGACGGTGCCGGCCAGGTCGACGTAGAGGTCGTCGGTGTTGAACTGTTCGGGGGTGGAGATGACGGTCATCGTTGACCTCCAGGGCCGGTGAGCTCAGCCGTGCCGGCTCAGCTCGTGGAAGAAGTCGTCGACCGTGTGCAGCTCCCCGGAGCGCGCGACGCACTCGTGGACGTAGCGCCCGACGGCGAGATCCAGCACGCCGAGCCCGAACGGGGAGAAGACGACGGTGCGGTCGGCCGGGACGGTCACGGCACCGGACATGACCTGGTCGAGGGTGCCGTGGACGAAGTCGCGGTTGCCGGTGCGCTGCTCGGCCAGGTGCGGCGAGGTGTCGGCCTTCAGGCAGTGCTCGACGTCGTCGAGGACGTTGAACGAGTCCAGGACGATCTCCGGCGCGAGATCGCGCAGGGACACGTTCAGCACCAGCGGGTGGTGGGCGAACCAGGCGGGATCGTGCACGTGCGGCGTGCCGGCCACGGTCGCGAACACCACGAGGTCACTGCCCCGCACCAGCGACTCGGCCGAGTCGTGGATCGTCACCCGTGAGCCGGGCACGGTCCGCGTGACGTGCCCGCCGAAGCCCTCCGCCGAGTCCGTCGAGAGGTCGAACACGCCGACCTCGTCGAACGACCAGCCGGTCCCGACGAGGAACGTGTGGATGTAGCGCGCGATCAGGCCGGTCCCGACGAACCCGACCCGGCGCGGGCGGCCCCGGTTCGCGGACAGCCGGTCCGCGGCCGAGGCCGCCGACGCCGCGGTCCGGGTCGCCGAGATGATCGAGCTCTCCAGGCACGCGTACGGGTAGCCGGTGTGCGGGTCGTTGAGGATCAGCACCGCCGACGCCCGCGGCACCCCGTGCTCGATGTTGCCCGGGAAGCTGGATATCCACTTGATGCCGTCCACACCGGACTGTTGCCCGGACCCGCCGAGCGAGGCGGGCAGTGCGATGATCCGCGAGGACGGCCGGTCCGGGAACCGCAGGAAGTACGACGGCGGGTTCACCGTCGCGCCCGCCCCGTGGACCCGGTAGGTCTCCTCGACCAGCTCGACGATCTCCTTCTCCCGCCCGTGGAGCGCCCGCGCGACCTGCGCGCCGGGGATCACCGAGAACGGGGGCACGCGGAGGTCCATCACGCCTCCTCATCGAACGCCGGGACGGACACGCCGTCGGTCATCGCGACCACGATCTCCCGCTCGCCGGTGTAGGGCTCGCGACCGTGCGCGACCCGCAGGTTGTCGACGACCAGCAGGTCACCGTCCTGCCAGGGCTCGCACACGGCGTGCCGGTCGTGGGCGGCGTTGATCTGGTCGATCACGTCCTGCGGGATCGGCGAGCCGTCGCCGAACCGGGTGGTGAACGGCAGCCCCTCGGGGCCGTGCATCTCCAGGAGGAACTCGCGCACCTCCGGGTCCATCGCGTACTCGGACAGGAAGGCGATCTGGTTGAACCAGACCCGCTCCCCCGTCACCGGATGGATCAGCACGCCGTAGCGGCGTTGCCGGGTGCGCAGCCCACCGTCGGTGAGCCACTCGGTCGCGATCCCGTTCGACCGGCAGTACCAGTCCACCTCGGACCGGTCGGCCGTACCGAACGCCTGCTCCCAGGACGCGCCGATGTCGTCGCCGTAGCTGCGGGTCAAGATCCAGCCCTGCCGCTCGACCCGCTCGACGAGGTCGGCGGGCAGCTCCTCCACCACGCGTGCGGTGTCGACCAGCGGCGTCGTGCCGCCGGAGCCGGGCGCGTGCAGGCAGGCGAACATGAGCGTCGCCGGGATCTCGAGCACGTAGGACAGCTCGTGGTGGGCGCACATCAGCTGCCGCGACGGCCACGGGGTGGCCGAGTAGACGCCGTCGGAGAGCACGGTCCGGGCGGCGAACGCCTCCCGCTCGACGTAGCACCCGCTCCCCAGGCGGGCCGCGACCCCCGACACGTCGGCGACGGTGCGCAGGCCCAGCCCGCGCACCACGACGGCGCCGTGGTCGTCGACGAGGTCACGCAGCCCCTCGCCGTGGCGTTCCACCCAGCCGGCCGCGTCGCCGGCCGGCCCGGCGTCGAGCACCGGCGGGCGTCCGGGGTGCAGTTGCACGCCCGTGAGTGATCCGGTCATCTCTCTCCCCCTGTGGTGGTGGTCAGTTCGGGTCCGCCGGGACCAGCCCGGCGAGATCGGACAGGACGGGGTGATCGAGCACGTCGCGCACGGTCACCGTGCGGTCCAGCGCGATCACCAGCTTCACCGCGGACAGCGAGCTCCCCCCGAGCTCGACGAAGTGGTCCGACGGCGAGACCGCGTCGGCGGGCAGGTCCAGTACGCGGGCGACGGCGTCCAGCACCCGCTGTTCGGCCGGACCGGCGGCGCGCCCGGTACGGGCCGGAGGCGGCTCGGCGGGTGCCGCGGCGGCCCGGGCCGCCAGCGCCTTGCGGTCGATCTTGCCGTTCGGGGTGACCGGCAGCCGGTCCAGCCGGTGCACCGCGTCCGGCACCATGTAGGCGGGCAGCGTCGCGGCCAGCCGGGCCCGCACCTCGGCCTGGTCGGGGCCCTCCCCCGCGTGGAACGCGACCAGCTGCGGGCCGCCGTGCGCCGCCGCGACGACCACGCACGCGTCGCGCACACCGGGCGCCCGCAGCAGCGCGTTCTCGACCTCGCCCAGCTCGATCCGGAAGCCCCGGATCTTCACCTGGGTGTCCCGGCGGCCGAGGAACTCGAGCTGGCCGTCCGGCCGCCACCGCCCGTGGTCGCCGCTGCGGTAGAGCCGCTCGCCGGGCCGGTGCGGGTCGAGGCCGAACGCGGCGGCGGTGCGCTCGGGGTCGCCGATGTAGCCGCGACCGACGCACACCCCGGAGAAGACGATCTCGCCGGGAGCGCCGAGCGGGACCGGCGCCACGTCCTCGTCGACGACGTAGACCCGCACCCCCGGCACCGGCGGGCCGAGCGGGACCCGGTCACCGTCCGGTGTGGACCGCAGCACGGCGTGGTTGGTGTCGTCGGAGGTCTCGGTGAGGCCGTAGGCGTTGACCAGCGGCACGTCCGGCAGGACGCGGAACCAGCGCTCGACCAGCTCCTTCTTCAGCGCCTCCCCGGTCGCCGACACCATGCGCAGGTCCGGCAGCGGGGTGGGGTGCTGCTCCAGGTAGGTCAGCACGACCTCCAGGTAGCTGGGCACCAGCTGCGCCACCGTCACCCGGCGGTCGGTGAGGAGCTCGACGAACCGGCGGACGTCGAGGATCGCGTCCTGCTCGACGAGCAGGGTGCGCCCACCGGCCAGCGGCCCGGCCAGCAGCTGCCACAGCGAGATGTCGAAGCACTGCGGCGCGGTCTGAGCGACCACGCAGCCCGGGCCCAGCTCCAGGTCCTCGATCTTGGCGAACAGGTGGTTGAGCATCCCGGCGTGCTCGCACATCGCACCCTTCGGCTCCCCGGTGGACCCGGAGGTGAAGTACAGGTACGCCAGCGCATCGGCCGGGACGTCGACGGCCGGGTCGGACGCGTCGGCGCTCGCGGCCACCGCCTCCTCCACCGTGCACACCGTGACATCGGGGTCGGCGACATCGAGGTTCTCCCGGGCGCCCGGGCTGGTCAGCACCCGCCGGCAGCCGGCCCGGCGCAGCGTGCGGGCGATTCGTTCCGGCGGGAAGTGCGGCTCGATCGGCAGGTAGGCCCCGCCGGCACGCAGCACCGCCGGTACCGCGACGAGCCAGTCCAGGTCCCGCTCGGTGACCACGGCGACGACGTCCTCGGGCTGCAGGCCCCGCTCCAGCAGGGTCCGGGCGACCCGGTTCACCCGGGCGTCGAGCTCGGCGCGGGTCAGCGTGACACCGGCGTGCTCGGCGACGATCTCGTCCGGGGCGGCGGCCGCCCGGTCGGCGAGCAGCTGGTGGGGCCTGCGGTCGGGCAGCGGGCGCGGGTGCCCGGCCAGCTCGTCGAGCTGGTGGGCGCGTTCTGCCGGCCCGACCAGCGCCGACGGGCGCACCGGCGCGTCCGGCCCGGCGGCGGCCAGCCCCAGCGCGGCGACGTGGTAGCCGGCGATCCGGGCGGCCGCGGCCGCGTCGAGGTGGTCGAGGCGGTACTCCAGCCGCAACCGGTCACCGGCGAGACCGACCCGCACGGCGGGCCGCTCCGGCCCGGCCGCCTCCGCGCCGGGGACCCGCAGGCCGCGGGAACCGGTCCGGCCGAGCGCGCCGGGCCGCCGGCCCCCGTCGTCGCCGGACGGCGCGCGGCCGGGCTCCGGGCGGTCGGCGGACGGGACCGGGTCCAGCACCGTCCCGAACGCGGGCACCGCGGTACCCAGCTCGGCGGCGAGTGCGACCGGGTCGATACCGGGGTGGGCGCGCAGCCCGGCGAGTACCGCCTCCGCGTCGCGGGCCAGGTCGGCCCAGGTTCCGGACACCGCGAGCGGCACGGGCCGGGACGGCCCACCGGGCGCGGCCGGGACACCCGCGGTCACCTCGGCGTCCCCGGAGAGCGCGGCGAGGACCGCGGCGTGGGCGGCCAGCAGTGCCGCCTCCGGACCGGTCGCGGTCGCCGCGGCGGCCGCGGCGACGGCCTCCGTGCGCAGCGGCTCGTCGTGCACGGCGGTGCCGGGCCGCGGGTCCGCGGTCCACCTCGGAGCCGCGGTGGCACCCCCGGCCTGCAACATCCGGGTCCAGAACGCCCGGGCGTCGCCTGCCGTGTCCGGCCTGGTCTCGACGGTCATCGTGCGGTCACTCCGATCGGGGTCGCGGGAGCGGTGGGAGCAGCGGCAGGAACGGGAGGTGCGGGGTGGCGGGCGGCGCGGGCCGGGTTGCCCTCCCAGAAGGCACCGGGCGGGACCTCCTCGCCCTTCATCAGGAAGGCGTCGCAGCCGATCCGGGCCCGCTCGCCGACGACCGCGCCGTAGTGCACGAAGGAACCGACGTCGAGGCATGCGCCGGAGGCGACCGTGATGCCGGCGGACTTGAAGGCGCCGTCCTCCTGGGAGTGGCACTGGATGATCGAACCGGCGTTGAGCACCGCGTCGTCACCGATCGTGACCAGGGTCCGCTCGGTCATGGCGCAGCCGTCGTCGAACACCCGGCGGCCGACCCGCACCCCCAGCAACCGGGACGCGATGTTCTTGAACGGCGTGCCGGCGAGCATCTTGTCCCAGAGCACGACGAGCTTCCAGTAGCGCTCGTGCCACCAGAAGTACGGGTCGTAGACCGAGCAGAACCGCGACCGCAGCGGGCGGCGCCACGTCATGAGCCGCTCGATCACGGTCGTGTAGGTCATCGTGAACAGCAGCGTGACCAGCAGGAGCACCCCGACCGCGGCCGGGCCGAGGGGCACCAGCACGTCGGCCAGTGCCAGCGTCAGCAGCATCATCGCCGACGTGGCACCCCAGCCCAGCAGCAGGACCACACCGATGGTGCGCAGGTTGTAGCGGTTCTTCCCCCGCAGCCGCTGGTGCAGGTCCAGCCCGGTGTGCAGGTGTCCGAAGGTGCCGTCGCGGGCGACCGACCGCGGGATCTCGAACGGCGGCGAGCCGAGCAGCCCGACGCCGCTGCGGACCGGGCCGTCGGTGGGCACCAGGGTCTTCGTAGCGATCAGGCAGTCGTCACCGACCCGGGCACCGGCCGGCCAGGCGATCCGGTTGCCGAAGAAGCTCCGGGAACCGATTCGTGTCCGATTTATCGCGAATGCACTGTTCGAATAGTCGGCATTCATGATCGAGAGTCCGTCCGCGACCATCGTTCCGGTGCCGATCGAACTCGCGAACGGCGTCTCGTGCTTCACCGCCGTACCGAAATTCGTTCCCGTCTGCGGGAACCGGCGCAGATCGTATCCGATCAGCCGCAGATATCCGACGATGTAGGAACTGTCTCCGAGCAGGTGCGTGAAGAATTTGATGTTGGTCATCCGGATGATCGTGCGGTGCAACGTGTATCGGATCCCGTAGATCCGATAGGGCCGCCCCTCGACGACACCGAGCGCGAGCAACCGGGACAGCACCACGGTCGAGATCAACCCGAACACGATCCCCACGACCATCAGCACCCCGGAGAGCGCGACGACCTCCAGGTAGAACAGCGCCGAACCGAGCGATGCCGCGGCGGGACCGAGCACGGTGTCGAACGTCGGGACGTGCACCAGGATCGCGTCGAGCACGCCGGTGCCGAGCGGCAGCCACACCGCGATCGCCATGAACAACTGCGCGCCCGCGTACCCCGCGCGGCGCAGCGCGCCGCTGGGCCGGGCCGTCGGCGCGCCGGCCGCGGGATCGCCCCCGCCCCGACGGCCGGGGGTGCCCCACCAGGTCTCACCGGCAGGGATCCGCTGCCCGGCGTGCAGCGACGACGAGTGCGCCAGCCGGCCGCCGTCGCCGATCTCCGTGTCGATGTCGATCACGGTCGTCTCGCCGACGACGACGTCCGCGCCGAGGGTGACCCGGCCGGTCCGGATGATCCCCGGCTCGGCCCGGTAGCAGCTCAGCAACGAGTCCTTCCGCACCACCGTGCGAGCACCGATGGTGAGCAGGTCCGGACAGGTCGGGATGGTCCGCGACAGCAGCACCACCCCGGGGCCGATCCGGGCGCCGAGCAGGCGCAGGTACAGCGGGAGCAACGGCGATCCGGTCGCGACCAGCAACAACGGGTTGGTCCGCACCAGCGACTTGGCGAGCCAGAACCGGAAGTAGGCGGCGCTCCACAGGGGGATCTCCCGCTCGGTCCAGCGCCCCACCAGCAACCACTTCGCCGCGATCGGGAGCACCGCGGTGACCGCGAACGCGATCGACACGGCGACGAGCGAGCGCAGGTAGAAATCGACCAGTCCGGTACCCGCGGCGATCCACAGGTAGGCCGCCCCCAGGATCGCCCCGTAGCCGATGGTGAACGCGACGAAGGTGGCGAGCTGGGCCGCCCCGCAGAGCACGTAGGCCGTGGTCGAGGCGCGCGGTGCCGGCTCCGGCGGAGTGTCCACCTCGGGCGGCTCCGCCGCGCCGGTGGCCAGCGCCGCGGCCAGCGACGCCGGTGTCGGGTGGGCGTAGACGTCGGTCATGGCGACGTCGGGCAGGTCGTCGCGGCGCCGGATCCGGGCGCAGAACCGGGTCATGGTCATCGAGTCCGCGCCGAGGTCGTCGAACACGTCGGCATCGGCCGGCACGTCGGCCCCCAGCAGATCCGCCAGCACCGCGCGGTACCCGTCCCGCACGGTGTCCACCGGGGCCGGTCCGGCCACGGGACCCACCGGCGCCAGTGCCAGCGCGAGCTCGCGGGCACTGGGGTGGGCATAGACGTCGGTCATCGCCACGTGTGGCAGGTCGGAGCGCTTGCGCACCCGCGCGCAGAACCGCGCGAGCACCATCGAGTCGGCGCCCGCGTCACCGAAGAAGTGATCCGTCGGCGCGACCGGCGAACCGATCATTTCTCCCAGTATCGCGCAGAGTTCGTCCTCGACGGACGATTCCGTGATCACGATGGATCGGGACCCCGGCAATTCCTCTGCAGCGTGGGAAACAGACATCGTCGTCCCCCCTGTAGTCGACGATCGTTCGTGCCCTGCTGCCTCGCTCCTCGTTTCTAGCGCGTTACAGCAAACCCTTTTCCACCCGTCCGGAACGACGGAACGGCCCTCGTCGGTGCCGGTACAGCACCCCGGAGCGCGGCATACACCCGGTCTCACCCGGGTGACACACGGTCCGGTGACCCGCATCACGTCTTTCGACCGCGAAGCTCGGCGTGGTTCAGATTCGGCAACAAGTGTGATGCACTTCACACTCGGTACCGGACACTTCACCCGACCGGGTCTGCCCGGACCGGCGCGTGCGCATGCGCCGGGCGCCATCGCGACCGATCATGGACCGGCCCCGGACCCGACCGAGGAGGACCCGCGTGCCCGTCCTACCGCGCCGCACCGTCCTGCTCGGCACGCTGGCCGGCGCGCTCGCCGGAGCCCTGCCGCTCCCGGAGGCGGCCGCCGCACCGCGCGAGGTGCTGCGGCAGTCGTCGTTCCCGGACCCGTTCACGCTCGGCGTCGCCTCCGGTGACCCGGCCCCGGACGGGGTCGTGCTCTGGACCCGGCTCGCCCCGCAGCCCGACGCCGACGACGGCCTCGGCGGGATGCCGGACCGGCCGGTCGAGGTCGAGTGGGAGATCGCCGAGGACGAGGCCTTCACCCGGATCGTCCGGCGCGGGACCGAGACCGCGACACCGGAGTTCGCGCACAGCGTGCACGCCGAGCCCGCCGGGCTCGCGCCCACCCGCGAGTACTTCTACCGGTTCCGCAGCGGCGGGCACCTCTCCCCCGCCGCGCGCACCCGGACCGCGCCCGCCCCCGGGGCGGCGGTGCCCGCGCTGACCGTGGCCGCCGCGTCCTGCGCGAAGTTCGGCGCCGGGTACTTCACCGCCTACCGCGCGCTCGCCGACGACGACCCCGACCTCGTCCTGCACCTGGGCGACTACTTCTACGAGTCCGACGAGGGCGACGTCCGCGACCCGGGCGGGCCGGAGCCCACCGACCTCGCCGGGTACCGGCGCCGGCACGCGCACCAACGCTCGGACGCCGACCTGCGGGCCGCGCACGCGGTCGCCCCCTGGCTGGTCGTCTGGGACGACCACGAGCTGGTCAACAACTGGGCCGGCGCCGACCGCGGCCGCTCGCCGCTGCGCCGGCGCGCGGCGTTCCAGGCGTACTACGAGCACATGCCGCTGCGGCGCACGTCGGTGCCGCGCGGGCTGGACCTGCAGCTCTACCGCCGGATCCCGTGGGGGTCGCTGGCGACGTTCCACATGCTCGACACCCGCCAGTACCGCGACCCGCGGGGCAGCGGCGGGTCGATCACCGGCGACGAGCAGGAGCGCTGGCTGCTCGACGGGTTCCGCACCTCGACCGCGGGCTGGGACGTGCTGGGCCAGCAGGTGTTCTTCGCCCCCCGCAGTGGCGACGGGCACAAGTCCGACACCTGGGAGAGCTATCCGGACTCCCGGGAACGGGTGCTGCGCGGACGGCTGGACTCGCCCGTGCGCAACGCGGTGGTCCTCACCGGCGACGAGCACGTCCACCACGCCAACGAGCTCGAGCTCGACGACCGGCCCGCCGGTACCGAGCTCGTGACCACCTCGATCACCTCAGGCGGCGACGGGGACTCCGGCGACGACTCCGGCTCCGGTGATGACGAGAACCCGCACATCCGCTACCGCGAGGACCGGCGCGGCTACCTGCTCACCCGGTTCACCCCGGCCGAGCTGCGCGCCGACTTCCGGGTGGTCGAGCAGGTCAGCCGGCCCGACGCCCCGGTCCGGACCTCGGCGACCTTCGTGGTGCCCGACGGCGGTGCGCTGACGCGCCCGTGAGTGGAAACCGCGGCCGGGACCGCGGTTTCCACTCACGACCCATTATCCGGTTGCCACCTGTGGGGCCGCGACGTCGGCGCCGAGCGTGTCGAGCACGGCCGCGGCGATCCGCTCCCGGTGAGCCTCGGCCGACCCGAGCAGCTCGGCGTCGGCGATGGCCCGCTTGTAGTACAGGTGCGCCGCGTGCTCCCAGGTGAACCCGATGCCGCCGTGCAGCTGGATCGCGTCGGCGGCGGCCCGGTAGGCGACTTCGGAGCACCGGGCCTGGGCGATGGCGACCGCCAGGTCGGCGTCGTCGAGCCGCGGATCGGCCACCGACCATGCCGCGTGCAGCGCGGCGCTGCGGGCCTGCTCGACCCCGACGAGCATGTCCGCGCAGCGGTGCTTGACCGCCTGGAACGAGCCGATCGGGCGGCCGAACTGCAGCCGCTCCTTCGCGTAGGCCACGGTGGTGTCCAGCAGCCGCTGTGCGATCCCGACCTGCTCGGCCGCGAGCAGCGCACCGGCCACCCGGAACGCGTGCGCCAGCGCGTGATCGGCGTCCGCGCCGGTGGCGAGGACGGTGCCCGTGGCGCCGTCGAGGGTGACGCGGGCGAGCCGCCGGGTCGGGTCGAGCGAGCCCCGCTCCTGCACACCCACTCCGGCCGCAGCGGGGTCGACGACGGCGAGCACCGGACCGTCCGGCCCGGTCGCGGCCACCAGCAGGACGTCCGCCGCGGCCGCGTCCGGCACGAGCGCGACGGTGCCGCTCAGCGTCGTCCCCTCGGCGGTCACGCCCGCGGCCGTGGCGGGGCCGTGGGGCGCGAACACGTCCGCGACCAGCGCCGCCACCCGGGTGCCCTCCGCGAGGTCGGCCAGCAGCGCGTCGCGCTCCTGCCCGGCGGGCGCCGCGACCAGGGCCGGGACCGCCAGGCCGACCGTGCCCAGCAGCGGTCCGGTGACCAGTGCCGCGCCCAGTTCCTCCGCCGCGATCGCCTGGTCGACGAGCGTACCGCCGGCCCCGCCCAGCTCCTCCGGGACGGCGAGCGCGAGCGCACCCAGCTCGCCGCCGAGCCGGGCCCACAGGGCGCGGTCCCAGCCGTCGTCGGAGTCCATGAGGCGCCGGACGGTCGCCTCGTCGTGCGCACGCTCGCAGAACCGGCGCAGTGCCGAGCGCAGCTCGCGCTGCTCCTCGGTGACGTCGAACTCCTGGAGTCCGTTCTCGACCTCAGCCACGGGGAACCTCCTTCCACGGACGGTCCGAGTCGGACCGCGGCTCGCCGGGCAGGCTCAGCACCCGCTCGCCGAGGATGTTGCGCATGACCTCCGAGGTACCGCCCTCGATCGTGTTCGCCCGGGACCGCAGGAAGCGTTGCTGCAGCGTGGAGCCGGGGTCGGCGTGGACCCGCTCGCGGCTCATCGTGTAGTCGTCGTAGAGCAGCGCCTCCGGGCCCAGAAGGTCCATACAGAACTCGTAGACCTCCTGGTTCAGCTCGGCACCGACCAGTTTGGACACCGATCCCTCGGGTCCCGGCTGTCCGGCCGTCGCAGTGCGCCGGGCCCGGGCGAGGGTCAGCCGGTGCGTCTCCGCGCGGGTCCACAGTGCGGCGAGGCGGTCGCGCAGGACGGGTGTGTGCCGCTCGGGGTGGGCCCGCCACAGGCCCAGCGCCTCGGCGATGACGCCGCTGCCGCGCGGTCCCGTGACCCCACCGATCGCGGTGCGCTCGTTCATCAGCGTGGTGATCGCGACCTTCCACCCGGCGCCGACCTCACCGAGCCGGTGCGCGTCGAGGACCCGCGCGTCGTTCAGGTAGACCTCGTTGAACTCGGCCTGCCCGGTCATCTGCCGCAGCGGCCGCACCTCGACACCGGGTTGCTGCATGTCGATCACGAAGTAGGTCAGGCCGCGGTGCTTGGGCTGGTCGGGGTCGGTTCGGGCGACGAGCATCCCCCACCGCGCCACGTGGGCCAGGGTGGTCCACACCTTCTGGCCGTTGACGACCCACTCGTCGCCGTCGGGGACCGCGGTGCTCGCCAGCCCGGCGACGTCGGACCCGGCACCGGGCTCACTGAACAGCTGGCACCAGATCTCCTCGCCGGTGGCCATCGGGCGCAGCCAGGCCGCGACCTGCTCGCGGTCGCGGCCGTACTCGACGACGGTGGGGGCGCCCATGCCGTAGCCGATCGGGTTGACCGCGAACATCCGGGCACCGCCGGCGGCGGTCACGATCTCGTCGACGACCGCCTGCAGGCCGCGGGAGAGTCCTCGCCCGCCGAGACCCTCGGGGTGGTGGACCCAGGCCAGGCCCGCGTCGTAGAGGGCGCCGAAGAGCTCCTCCCGGGAGACCGTCCGCGGGTCGTGGGCGGCGACCACCGCGCGGGCCGCCTCCTCGACGCGGGCGGCCTCGGACGTGGCGGACAGGGTGTCGGTCGTGGTGGCGGGCGGGCTCATCACACCTCCGGGAACGCATCGTTGCTGTCGCTCACGAACCTATCCGGCTCGGCGGCTGCCGACCACGGGGCCGCGCGGGCCCACCGACCGACGGCACCACGGCCGGTGCCCGGCACCGCCGAATTGTCGGGGCCACCTGCCATCGTTCGTACATTCGTTCGAGACACGGAGGATGCCATGTGTGAGGTCTGCTGTGAGGTCTGCCGGGGCCGGTCGCGGGACGACGTCGACCGGGACACCGTCCGGAGCATCGAGCGGTACGGCTGGGCCGTACAGGCGGTGGGCGGCGACCGGCTGCACCCGCCCTGGGCCTACACCGTCGGGCTGCACCTGTACGGCCAGCCGGAACTGGTGGTCACCGGGATGGCGGCACGACGCGCCCACACCCTGCTCAACGAACGGGCCGAGCACCACGTCCGCCACACCGGCGAGCCACCCGTCCCCGGCACCGGGATGTCACTGCGCGATGGCCCGACGATCGAGTTCGTCGAGCTGCCCCACCCGGACGCGCACCTGTTCACAGCGGTCCGCCTCCTGGGCCCCGGTGTCCGCGCGGTGCAGATCGTGTGGGCCGACGACCGTGGCCGGTGGCCGTGGGAGCGGGGGTTCCGTGGCCGGCGCGGCGGCCAACCGGTGCTCGGGCCGCGGGGCCGCCGGTGAACCGCCCACGGCCGCGACGGCCGGCGGCGGGCGGGAATACTGACGCCGATGGGTTCCCCGCTCCCCGACCGGCCGGTCGGCGCCGTGTCCGACAGTGCTGTATCCGAGGGCGCTGTGTCCGAGGATGCAGTGCCCGAGGGCGCTGTGCCCGACGATGCAGTGGCCGAGGGCGCTGTGCCCGACGATGCAGCGACCGCGGGTCCTGTGCCCGACCGTGCAGTGGCCGACGCTGCCATGGCCGACCTGCCGGTCGCTGCGGTTCTCGACGACCTGCGCCGGGCCCTCGGCGAACACGGCTCGGCCGTGCTCGTCGCACCGCCCGGGACCGGCAAGACGACGCTCGTCCCGCCGGCGCTGGCCGGGCTGTGGTCCGGGGCCGCCCCGGCCGGGAAGGTCCTGGTCGCCGAGCCCCGCCGGGTCGCCGCCCGCGCGGCCGCCGCCCGGATGTCGGCGCTGCTCGGCACCGCGGTCGGCGGGACGGTCGGGTACCGGGTGCGCGGTGATGCGCGGACCGGCCCGGACACCCGGGTCGAGGTGGTGACGTCCGGACTGCTGCTGCGCCTGCTCGCGACCGACCCCGAGCTGGCCGGGGTGTCCACCGTGATGCTGGACGAGGTGCACGAGAGGCACCTCGACGCCGACCTGCTGCTCACACTGCTGCTCGACGCGCGCGACGGCCTCCGCCCGGATCTGCGGCTGCTGGCCACGTCGGCGACCCTCGACGCCGCCCGCCCGGCCGCGCTGCTCGGCGGGGACTCTCCCGCCCCGGTGCTCGAGGTCGCGGCCCGCACCCACGACGTCGCGATCACCCATGTCCCGCCGGCACGCGGCGAGCGGATCGAGACGACGGTGGTCCGGGCCGTGCGCCGCGCGATCGAGCACGGCAGCGTGCTCGCGTTCCTGCCCGGGGTCGCCGAGATCGGGCGCGTCGCGTCGGCACTGCGCGACGTCGACGCGGACGTGCTCCCGCTGCACGGCAGGCTGCCTGCGTCCGAACAGGACGCTGCGCTGCGCGAGGGGCCACGCCGCCGGGTGGTGCTCGCCACGGCCGTGGCCGAGTCGAGCCTGACCGTGCCCGGGGTGCGGGCCGTCGTCGACTCCGGGCTCGCCCGGATCCCGCAGACCGACCACCGGCGTGGTCTGTCCGGCCTCGTCACCCGCCGGGTGTCCCGCGCGGTGGCGACCCAGCGCGCCGGGCGGGCCGGCCGCGAGGCGCCCGGCGTCGCCTACCGCTGCTGGCCCGAGGGCGAGGGCCTCGCCGACGCACCCGACCCCGAGATCCGCACCGCGGACCTGACCTCGCTCGCACTGGACCTGGCTGTGTGGGGCACTCCGGACGGCGGCGGGCTGCGCTGGTGGGACGCGCCCCCGCCGGGCCCGCTCGCCGCCGGGCGCGCGGTGCTCACCGCGCTCGGAGCACTCGACCCCGCGGGCGCCGTCACCGACCGCGGGCGGCGGATCGCGGCCCTGGGCCTGCATCCGCGGCTGGCCCGGGCGCTGCTCGACGGCGTCGCGGCCGGTGGCGATCCGCGCGAGGTCGCGGGGATCGTCGCCGTGCTCGACGACGACACCCTCGCCGGTCCCGCGGACGACCTCGCCGTCGCGCTCGCCCGGCTGCGCTCCGGCGACGCGCCCGGTGCCCGGCGCTGGCGCGCCGAACGAGACCGGCTCGCCGGGGCCCTGCGCCGCACCGCGCCCACCGCCAACGGTCCCCAGGGGCACCCTCGGGGCGCCGGGCGCCACGAGGGGGCCCCTCGGGACACCACGGGAGGGGAAACGGCCGGCGCACCGGGCTCCGCCGCCGCGGCCGGGCTCACCCCCGCCGACGGCTCCGAGGGGCACCCTCGGGGCCCCGGGCGCCACGAGGGGGCCCCTCGGGGCGCGGCGGGGAACCGCCGTGGCGACCCGGAGCTCGTCCCGCTCGTCACCGGGTTCGCGCACCCGGAGCGCCTGGCCCGGCGCCGCGACGCCAACTCCGGGGTGTATCTCATGGCCGGCGGCACGGCCGTCGAGGTCTCCCCCGGCCCGCTGCGCGACGCCGAGTGGCTGGCCGTGGCCGTGGCCGACCGACGGCCCGGGCAGGTGCACGGCCGCGTCCGGCTGGCGGTCCCGACCGACCGGGAGACCGCCGAACGGGCCGGTGCCCCGCTGCTGGTCACCGGCGCCGAGGTCGTGTGGTCCGACGGTGACGTCCGGGCCCGCACGGTGCACCGGCTCGGTGCCGTCGTGCTCACCGAGCGGCCCGACCCGGAGCCCGATTCCGCCGCGGTGCGCGACGCACTGGTCGCGGGGCTGCGGGCGGAGGGGACCGGGCTGCTGCGCTGGACGGCGGGTGCCACGTCGCTGCGCGAACGCCTCGGTTTCCTGCACCGGGTGCTCGGCGACCCGTGGCCGGACGTCTCGGAGCAGGCGCTGCTGGACTCCGCCGCGGACCCGGCAGGCTGGCTGGCCGGGTCGCTGGCCACCGCCCGGCGACGGTCCGACCTGGCTCGGGTGGATGCCGGCCCGGCGCTGCGGGCCCACGTCGCGGCGCACGCCGGTGCGGCCGTCGGGCGGATCGACGAGCTCGCCCCGGAACGTCTCCCCGTCCCGTCCGGGTCCCGGATCGCGCTCGACTACTCCGGTGACGCGCCCGCGCTGCCGGTGCGGGTGCAGGAGGTGTTCGGTTGGACCGGCTCACCGACCGTCGCCGACGGCCGGGTGCCGGTCGTGCTGCACCTGCTCTCGCCGGCGGGACGGCCCGCGGCGGTGACCGCGGACCTCGACTCGTTCTGGGACACCGGCTACCCGCAGGTCCGGGCCGAGCTGCGCGGCCGGTACCCGAAACACGCCTGGCCGGAGGACCCGCGCACGGCCGTGCCCGGACGCGGCACCGGTAGGCGGCGCTGATCCCCGGGCCGGCAGCGGCCCGCCCGGCAGCCGGGCCGGGCGGGGCGGCAGCCGGGCCGGGCGGCATCGACCCGGCGGCCCTGCTCGGCTGCACCGGCCCGACAGCCCGGCCCGGCGGGCACCACCCCGGCAGCCCTGCCCGGCTGCGGCCGACCCGGCACAGCCCGACAGGCCTGCCCGGCGAGACCAGCCCGACGGCTCTGCCGGCTGCAACGGACCGGCAGTACCGGCCCGACAGCCCGGCCCGGCGACACCGGCCCGGGCCGCTGCGCCCGGCCGACACCCGGCGCACGGCGAGCCCGTGACCCGCGTCAGCGCACCTGCTCGGCGAAGACAACGATGTTGTCGGTGTAGCTGTCCGCCGTCCGGTCGAACGCCCCGCCACAGGTGATCAACCGCAGGCCCGCGTGGTCGAGGTCGCCGTAGACCTCCTCGGTGGGGAACTCCGCCTTCGGGTACTGGCCGACCCGGCTCACCGCGAACACCACCGTCGTCCCGTCGGCCCGGTCGACGTGGATCTCGTCGCCGGCCTCGAGGGCGTCCAGGTCGGCGAACGCGCCGGGCAGGCCCTTCCAGTCGACGTGCGCAGCCAGCACCGCGGGTCCCAGCTCGCCCGGCGTGGGCGCGCCGGTGAACCAGCCGACCGTGCCGGCGTCATCGGGGACCTCCATGGAACCGTCCGGGTGCAGGCCGAGCGGCACCGGCGCGGTATCGACGCCGAGCCGGTCCACCCGGAGCCGCACGGGCTCCGAGCGGACCAGGGCCACCGGTCCCTCCGGGAGCAGAGCCGGCGCCGCACTCCCGGCCGTGCCGGAAGCGGCAGCCGGCGGGACCGCGCCCCCGACCGGCGCTCCGGCGAACGGTGCACTACCCGCCGAGGGCGGTGTTCCGTCCGGTACCCGCCCGGCGGCCTCCGGGGCCGCGGCCGGATCGGCCACCACGAGCGCGGCGAGCGCGACCACGACCGGTGCCGCGATCCGCACGAGCCGGCGGCCCGGCGCAGCCGGCCGCCGCGACCGCACCATCGGGACACGGGCGTAGCCGTCCACAGGGGTACGGACGGCCGGTCCGGGCCGGGGCTCGGGAGCGGTCACGGTGGCGCGGTGCTCAGTTCCGCCGGGCGACGACGGCGCGGCGGGCCGCCACGGCACCCACGCCGCCGGCGGCGAGCGCACCGAGCGCGATCGGGAGGACGTCGGACGGGCCACCGCCGGCCTCGACCCCACCGACCGGCGTGGCGGCGACCTGGCTGCCGCCGTCGTCGGAGGTGGACGTGGCCGCCGCACCGCCCGGGTTGTTCTCGCAGGCGATGCCGTCGTTGTCGCGGTCGAGCCGCTCGGGGTCGCCGGGCGCGAGGGCCTGCTGGGCCTCGGCCTGGGTCGCGAAGTCGGGGCAGTCGCGGTCCTGGGCGAAGGCGGCTCCGGCGAGCGGGACGGTGGCGGCCGCGGCGAGCAGGGCGGCGGCGGAGAAGGTGCGCAGGCGCATTCGGGGGTCCTTCCGGGAAGCGGATCAGGAGGGTGGGAGCCGGGGAGCCTCGCCTGTAGAGCGCCCCGGCAGTGCCCCTCGTTACACCCGTTCGTGAATGGGGCGGAACGGACTTGAACGGGCTACGACGGACGGCGGAAGCTGCTCGGGTGAACGCCGAATCCGCCGACCCCCCGACCGATCTGTCGCCCCCCGAGCTGCCGACGCCCGAGCTGCCGACCGCGCAGGATGTGCTCGCCGCCGCGGAGATCCTGCGCGGCACCGCACACCGCACCCCGGTGCTGACCTCCCGGCTCACCGACGCCGAACTCGGCGCGTCCGTGTTCGTGAAGGCCGAGAACCTCCAGCGCACCGGCAGCTTCAAGTTCCGCGGGGCGTTCCACACGCTGTCCCGCCTCGGCCCGGAGCAGCGCCGCGCGGGGGTGGTCGCGTTCTCCTCCGGCAACCACGCCCAGGCGGTCGCGCTCGCCGCGCAGCTGCTCGGGATCCCGGCGGCGATCGTGATGCCGACCGACGCGCCGGCGTCCAAACTCGCCGCGACCCGCGGCTACGGCGCCGAGGTCGTCCCGTACGACCGGTACACGGAGGACCGGGCCGCGATCGCGGCGGACCTGGCCGACCGGCGGGGGCTCACCCTCGTCCCGCCCTACGACCACCCGCACGTGATCGCCGGGCAGGGCACCGCCGTGCACGAGCTGCTCTCCGACCACGGGCCGCTCGACGCGCTGTTCGTCTGCCTCGGCGGGGGCGGGCTCCTGTCCGGGTCGCTGCTCGCGGTGCAGGCCCTGTCCCCCGGCACCGCCGTGTTCGGCGTCGAGCCCGAGGCCGGCGACGACGCCCGGCAGTCGCTGCGCGCGGGCCGGATCGTGACCATCGACCAGCCGCGCACGATCGCCGACGGCGCGGCGACCACGCACCTCGGCGACCGCACGTTCCCGATCATCGCCGAGCACGTCGAGGACGTCCTGACCGTGCCCGACGAGGCGCTGGTGGACGGGATGCGGCTGTTCGCGTCCCGCTACAAGGTGCTGGTGGAGCCGACCGGGGTGCTTGCGTTCGCGGGGATGCGGGCCGCCCTCGCCGCGGACCCGCAGCGGTTCGGCACCGGTGCGCGCCCGCCCCGGATCGGCGTGACCGTCTCCGGCGGCAACGTCGACCTGGACCGGTTCGCCGCCCTCGTCGGCGGAGCGTGAGCGGCGCCGCCCGGACGGCGCGGGTCCGTCACGAGCGCGGCCGGTCCCCGATGGTGACGGGCAGCTCGCTCCGCCCGCCGGCACGCAGCACGGTCACGGTGGTCGCGGTCCCGGGCTCGGTCCCGCGCAGGGCGGCGTGCAGGTCGGTGACCGTGGTGACCGGCCGGTCCCCGAGCGCGACCAGCACGTCGCCGGGGCGGATCCCCGCCGCGGCGGCCGGGCCGTCCGGGTCCACCCGCGCGACGAGGGCGCCCTCCTCGGCACGCACGCCGAGTGCGGAGCGGATCTGCGGGGTCAGCGGGGCCGGGACGAGGCCCAGGTAGGGATGGGACGCGGTGCCGTCGGCCAGCAGCTGCTCGGCGACGTCCACCGCGGTCGCGGCGGGGATCGCGAACCCGAGCGCGACGGCGCCGGACTGTGGCGGCAGGTAGGCCTCGTTGATGCCGATGACCCGCCCCGAGGCGTCGAGCAGGGCGCCACCGGAGTTGCCCGGCGAGATGGGCGCGTCGATCTGGATCATGTCGACGAGCGGGGCACCGCCGGTCGCCGACCCCGGCACCTGCCGGTTCACCGCGGACACGATGCCGGAGGTCACCGTGCCCTCCAGCCCGAGCGGGCTACCGATGGCCAGGACGGGTTCGCCGGGACGCGGCAGCTCGGTGCGGTACTCGGGCACCGGCAGCCCGCCGCGCGCGGTCCGGACGACCGCGATGTCGCTGATGCGGTCGGTGGCCAGCACGGTGCCGGGCGAGGACGTGCCGTCGGCGTAGTCGATCACCACATCGCGGGTGTCGCCGACGACGTGCTGGTTGGTGACGACGACGTCGGGCCGCAGGACGACGCCGCTGCCCAGACCGCCCGCCGGCAGCCGGACGGTGACCACGCTCGGTGTCAGCCGGGCGACCACCTCGACCGCGCTCGCCTCCGGTGCCGGGGCGGCATCGCCGGATGCACCACCGTCACGGGCCGGCGCGGTGGTGGTGCACCCGGTGAGGGCCGCGGCGAGCAGGACCAGCACCGCGCCGGCCAGGACCGGCCCCCGCCGCCGGCGCGGCGGTCGTCCGGGGATCACCGATCCGTCCGGGGATCACCGTCCGCGCGGGGCACGACGACGTCCGGGTTCGCCACCGGCAGCTGCAGCGTCAGCGGCCCGGCCCGCTCGAAGGTGAACGTGACCGGGTAGGTGAGCCCGGCGCGCAGCGGTTCCTGCAGCCCGAGCAGTGTGATTCCGATCCGCTGGGTGCCGCCGGTGGTCACCGACGAGACCGGCTCGTCGTAGCCGGCGGCCAGGGCACCGCCGACGTCGACCCGGGTGTCACCGGTGACCCGTCCCGCGGTGAACGACGGGCTGGACACCGCCACCAGGCGGTCGGCCCCGACGCCGGGGACCGAGTGGGAGGCGTCGTGGACGATCGTGACCCGGACCGGCACGTCGGCGCCGGGCTCGTGCAGCGTGTCGCCGGTGACCGGCGGCTGCCCGACCAGCTGCGCGTCGCGGACGAGCATCGGGCCGACCCGGCCCTGGGCGCCGTTCGTCGCGGTGACGTGGTTCGCGGTCTGGGCGATCTGGCCCGCCCCGCAGCCGGTCGCGAACAGCAGCACGGCCGCCACGGCGACGAGCAGCCTCCGTCCGGGACCTCGTCGGCAGGACCTCGGTCGGCGAGATTTCGGTCGCCGGGACCCCGGTCGCCGGGATCCCGGGTGCTGCACGACGACCACGGGCCACGCCTCCTCGCGCCACGACGGGCCCGCCGGCGTCCGCGCGTCCGGCCGCCCCGCCCGCTCCTGTCGCAGGATGGCACGGGCCGGGGCACCCCGCAGGTCCGACGGCGCTCCGGGAGGGGTCACTCCGGCGCCGGGACCACCACGGTGGTGAACAGCCGGCGCCGCCGTCCCGGGGCCTCGCCCTGTTCGAGCACCGGCCCCAGGACCTCCGTCAGCCGGGCGCCGAGGTCGGCCAGCTCGTCGTCGGAGAGCCACAGGGCGGCCTGGCGCATCGACAGCCCGTCGCGGACCGGGTCGGGTGCCGCACCGGTGGCGTAGCGCTCGAGGTCCGCCGAGAGGCCGGCGAGGAACGACGTGATCATCCCGCGCAGCTCCTCGGCCGACACCGACCCGGGCTCCGGCGCCGGTGGCGGCGCCGCCAGCGCGTAGGTCCGCTCGACGGCGCCGCGCACCCGGCGCTCGGCCACCACCTCGATCACCCCGGCCGAGACCAGCGTCGCGACGTGGCGGTAGAGCGTCGTGGTCGCGACGTCCGGCAGCTCGGCGGCCAGACCACCGGTGGTCAGCGTGCGGTTGTTGAGCGCCTGGACGACCCGCCAGCGCACCGGGTGGTGCAGCAGCTCGGTCAGCGACACCTGGTCGGCCATCCCTGTCTCACCGTTTCCAAATCTGGTAATAATGTCTCCGACGGAAACAGAATACGGAGGAGGTCGGCCATGGCGACGGTGACGGTCAGCGGCAGCGAGGTACGGGTGCACCTGACGGCGTGGGAGCGCCCGTTCGCGGGCGGCCGGAGCGTGCTGGCGGTGCCACGGGACGCCGTCGTGGCCGCGGACCGCGTCGAGCAGCCGACCCGGTGGGCGGTCACGCCCGGCGCCCGCGCGGGCGTCCAGATCACCGGCGTTCTCAAGCTCGGCCGGTGGGGCATCGGGACCCCGGTGCACCGCTTCGTCAGCGCCTGGCGGCACCGGCCCGCGCTGCGACTGCGGGTGTCCGACGCCGAGGCGCAGCGGCTGGGCTACGGCGAGATCGTCGTGAGCTGCCCGGACCCGGGGTCGGTCGTCGCCGCGCTGGACTCATCGGTCGCCCGTGCGGCCACGTCCGATTGGCCGGGGGTACGCCGGTAGGACGATGACGGCCGGGAAGGCCGGGCGCGCCCCCGCGACGCCCGGCCCCCTGGGTCAGCGCCGGTCGTGCTCCAGCGCGTCCTCGGCGATGACCGACTCGGTCGGCAGCCCGGGGACCTCCCCGGCCGCCTGCTCGGCGTCCGCACGCTCGTGCGACGGGCCGGGCTGCGCGGCCTCGGCGTCGGCCGCCTCCAGGTCGCGGTGGATCGTCGACAGCAGCACCGCGCCGGCGAGGGCGACGACGGCGGCGATCAGGAACGGCAGGGACGCGCCGAACGCCCCGGCCAGCAGCCCGGCCACGAACGGCGCGAGGCCGCCGCCGATGAAGCGGACGAAGCCGTAGGTGGCCGACGCGGTCGGCCGCGGCACCGGCGAGATCGACATGACCGCCGTCGTCACCAGGGTGTTGTTCAGCCCGACCACGATCCCGGACAGGATCACCGCGACGATCACGACGGCCGGCGTGGTGTCGAACAGGCCGATCGCGGCGAGCAGCACGGCGATCCCGATCAGGGCGCCGTAGAGGGTGCGGGCGGTACCGAAGCGCTCCTTGAGCCACGGCGCCCCGAACACCGCGAAGATCGCGACGAGCAGCCCCCAGCCGAAGAAGACCCCACCCAGGGCGATCGGATCCAGGTCGCCCATCAGGAACGGGGCGTAGCCGAGCATCGTGAAGAAGCCCCAGTTGTAGAGCAGGCCGACGCCCCCGGTCGTGGCCAGCGCACGGTGGCGCAGCGCGGTGATCGGCTCCGACAGCTTCGCCTTGTGCGGCGACGGTGGTGTCGGCTCGAGCAGCACGACGGTGGCCACCAGGGCGATCAGCATGAGCACCGAGACGCCGAAGAACGGCCCGCGCCAGGACACCGTGCCGAGCAGGCCACCGACCAGCGGGCCGGCCGCGATGCCCAGGCCGAGCGCCGTCTCGTAGAGCACGATCGCCCCGGCGAACCCGCCGGAGGCCGACCCGACGATCACCGCCAGGGAGGTCGCGATGAACAACGCGTTGCCCAGGCCCCAGCCGGCGCGGAACCCGACGATCCCCCAGATCCCCGAGGACGCCCCGGCCAGCGCGGCGAACGCGACGATGAGCACCAGCCCGGTGATCAGCGTCTTCTTCGGCCCGATCCGCGAGGACACCCAGCCGGTGACCAGCATCGCGATCGCGGTGACCACCAGGTAGCTGGTGAACAGCAGCTCGACCTCGGCGTGGCTCGCGTCGAGCTGGCCGGACAACGACGGCAGGATCGGGTCGACCAGGCCGATCCCCATGAAGGAGATGACACACGCGAACGCCACCGCCCAGACCGCCTTGGGCTGGCGGAACGGGCTCGGCGCAGGTGCGGCACCGGAACTTCGGGACATGTCATCGCCTTTCCCCGGGCAGCACGCCCGGCGGGTCGCGGACGTTGCAGGCCGACCAAGATTGCAACACGCAACCCTAGTAGTAAGCAATGCGAACGACCGTGACGGTGGCCATGTCGTCGCCGCCCGGTGGACCCGCGGGCGTCAGCGGATGCGCAGCACCGGCTTGCCGGGCGCCCGGTCCGGGGCCTCGAGGTAGTCGTGCGCGGCGGCGACGTCGTCCAGCTCGAAGATCCGGTCGACCAGCGGCGTGAGCGTCCCGGCCGCGAGACCGGCCCGCACGAACGCCTCGGCGCGGGCCAGCACGTCCGGCTCGCCGGAGACCTCGCGGACGTGGAACCGGCGCAGCCAGACCGGCGCGTACCCGGCCGCCGGCAGCGGCGTCGGCTGCCCGGACAGCCCGCCGTGGACGATCACGGCGCCGCCCGGGGCACACGCGCGGACCAGGCGCTCCACCCCGGGCCCGCCCTCGGCGTCGAGCACCAGGTCGGCCCCGCCACCGAGCGCCGCGCGCAGGTCGTCGGACCCGGGCACACCGGTCAGCACCTGCGTCGCACCCGCCTCCCGCAGCGCGGTCGCGTGCCGGTCGTCGGCGACCACGGCGACCGCCCGCACCCCGAGGTGGCGCGCGACCTGCAGCGCGGCCGCGCCGATGCTGTTCGCCGCCGCGGTCACGACGAGCCGGTCGCCCTCGCGCAGCCGGGCGGCGTGCCGGGTCATGCCCCACACGGTGAGCAGCGGCATCCAGAGCGCGGCCGCGCCCGTGTCGTCCAGACCGGGTGGCCGCGGCAGCAGGGCGCGGGCCGGGACGACGGCCTGCTCGGCGTAGACCGGGTGCTCGTTCGGCGACGACGCCGGGATCACGCAGACCTCGTCACCGGGCTGCCAGCCGTCGACGCCCGGGCCGGTGTCGAGCACCGTGCCCGAGCACTCCGTGCCCAGGCCCGCCGGCAGCACCGGGTCCACCAGGTAGGTCCCGCGCCGGAAGTTGACCTCGGACCGGTTGAGGCCGACCGCGTGCACCCGGATCCGGACCTCGCCCGGGCCCGGGTCGCGCACCTCGACGTCCTCGATCCGCAGGACCTCCGGTCCCCCGGTCTCGTGGAACCGGACCGCACGCACCGTCGACCTCGTCGTCACGGCGACCAGGCTATAGACGACCAGGCGATATAGGCCTCCCCCGGCATCAGCCGCCGTCGACGCGCGCTCGCCACAGAGCGTCCTGCGCGCCCGCCCTGCCCCACAGCAACTCGAGACCGTCCCGGCCGAGGTCGTCGAGCGGGACGTGGAACGTCTCGCGGAGCAGGCGCGCGAACTCATCCGGGGTGCCCACCGTTCGCACGCACGGATCCGCAGCGCCGAGCCGGCGAACGGTGCGGGACAGGAGCAGGGCGGTGTGGTCGACGAGCGGACGCCCGACGATCAGCGTCGTGACGTACGGCGACTCCGGCGATGTGGACAGCCGGTCGGAGTGGTCGGCGAAGTCCCCGATCTCGCGGGCCTCGAGGCGGAAGTCGTAGGACGAGATGGTCCCGCCCGGGTGGTGGTGGAAGCGCCACGTGTCCCGGTCCAGCCGCTCCAATCGGTAGACGAGTCCGTCCTGTTCGTAGCGACCCTCGCGCAGGGGCAGCGGGTCCAGGAAACCGTCACCGATGCCGGCGTCCGCGATCCACCGCTCGTCACCGACGGTGACGAGCAGGACGACATGGTTCCCCCACCGCGCCTCGCCGTGCGTCTCCCGCAGGACGGCTCCCTCGAGCACGGTCACGGGGAAGCCGGCAGCGCGGAGCAGCATGCACAGGACGGCGTTCTGCTCGTAGCAGTAGCCACCACGCCCACGCCGGATGAGCTTGTCGTAGAGGGACTCGTCGTCGAGCCGGATCGGACGGCCGAGCTGGATGTCGAGGTTCTCGTACGGAACCGCCCGGCGCCACGCGCGATGCAGGGCGGTGAGCGTGTCCGAATCCTGCGTCACGGCACCGCTATGGCCGATCCTTTCGAGCATCGCGTCGAGCATCCGCTGCCTCCGTACCGAGAGAACACCCTCCGGTTCACCGAACTATACGATAGGCATTCCTCCGGTTACCGTGAAGACGTGGAGGATGCGGATACCGGCACACGCCGTCCGATGCGGGCCGACGCCAGACTGAACCGCGACCGCATCGTGACCGTCGCACGCCGGCTCGTCGCCGAGCGAGGGCCGGACGTCACCACCGAGGAGATCGCCCGCCGGGCCGACGTCGGCGTCGCCACGGTCTACCGTCACTTCCCCGATCGCCCGGCGTTGATCCGCGAGGTGGCGCTCGGCGGCCTCCGGCAGGTGGTCACGATCGCCCGGGCCGCGGAGGACGAGGAGCCGGATGCCTGGAACGCGCTGTCGCGATTCGTCCTCCGGTCCGCCACGGAGCTGCGCGTGGCGACCTGGCTCTCCCTCTGGTTCGCCGGCACCTGGGCGGACCTTCGGGCGGACCCCGAGACCCGGCGGCTCCGACGGATCCTGATGACGGTTCTGGACCGGATCGTCCGGCGGGCCCAGGCGGAGGGTCACGTGCGCGCCGACATCGGCTCGGCCGACGTCGCCGTGATGCTCGCCGCGCTGTTGCGGCCGGTTCCGGGGCTGCCGATCGACCGGCCCCACGACGGTGGGGACCGGACCCTCCACCTCATGCTCGACGGCCTGCGCGCGGCACCCCACAACTCCCGGCTGCCGGACGGCGGGTCGACCGTCGCGGAACTGCTCGACCCCGTCGAGCGTTGAGCCGCGCCGGGATCAGACCTCGTTGCTGATCTCGATCAGGTTCCCGTCGGGGTCGCGCAGGTAGACACTGCGCAGCCGGCCCCGCGCGCCGGTCCGCTCGACGTCGGCGACGGTCAGCACGAGGTGATCCAGGTGATCGATGCGCACGCCGCCGATCCTCGCAGCATGCCGGGCCCGGTGCGGGGTATCCGCCCGCCGGAAGCACACCCGAGGAGAGGACCGACCGTGCCCGCCGAGACCCGCAACGGCCCGACCCTGCACCCGATGACCGAGGAGCTCGCCGGCGGCGCACACTTCGCCTCCGTGTCGACGCTGCTGCCGAGCGGTGCCATCCAGAACCAGACGGTGTGGGTGACCGCCGAGGACGGCCGGATCGGGGTGAACACCGAGACCCACCGCGTCAAGACGCACAACGTCGAGCGCGACCCCCGCATCACGGTGCTGATCCGCGACGAGCACGACCCGTACCGCTACGCCGAGGTCCGGGGCCGGGTCACCGGCACCACCACCGGCGACCGGGCCCGGACCCAGGTCGACGAGCTGTCCCGCAAGTACACGGGGCACGACTACCCGCCCGAGAACATCAAGTCCGAGCGGATCATCCTGTGGGTGACACCGGAGCGGCAGACCGTGATCGACCAGAACCACGGCGTGGCCGACTGACACCCACACCGGTCGACACGCGGGGCCGGGTTGCTCGAACACACGTTCCGACCTCACCCTTGTACCAGGCACAGTCGAGGGAGGACGAGGACACGTGGACGACGATCTGGCGGCCGGTGGTTCCGCCGGCACCAGCGGTACCAGCACCGACGCGCCGGGGACGGCCCCTGCGGAGCCCGACGCCACCGCGGCGCCAGGCAGCGCCGCAGGAACGGACGGGCCCGCGGGAGTCGACGGTGCTCCGGGAACCGACGGCGCTCCCGGAACCGACAGCGCTCCAAAAACCGACAGCGCTCCCGGAACCGACGGCGATCCGGGAACCGACGGCACGGAGGCGGCGCCCAAGCGCAAGCGCGGGCGGCCGAAGGGGTCGACGGCCCGGACCACCCGGGTCGTGACGATGACGCTCACCGTCAGCGGCTCGGCCGACGGCGAGTGGCAGGCCGAGCTCAAGCAGGGCCGCACCTGGGTCGCGCGCGGGCTGCCGGTGACGGCGTCGGCGGTGTCGGCGGCCGCCGCCGCCCTGCACGAGGATCTGGCACGGCCGGTCGACGAGCTCATCGACAGCGCACGGGCGAGCAAGGCGGCGCGCGTCGCCGAGCTCGAGGCGGAGCTGGAGCAGGCGCGCAAGGACCTGGCCGAGCTGGAACAGTGACCGCCCGGTGACCCACCCGCCTGCTTCACCCCAGCAGCGGTCCGAGCCGGTCCGCATGGTCCCGTAGCAGCGCGACCAGGTCCGGATCCGGATCGGTGATCCTCCCGGCCGGCCCGGACAGGGCCAGCCCCGCGACCAGCCGGCGGTCGGCCGGGGACCGGACGGCCGCAGCCAGACACCCGCGGTCGGGCCGCAGGCCGCCGGTCTGCGCGGCCAGCCCGTCACGGGCCACGGCCGGCAGCAGCTCGGCCAGCTCGTCGGGGTCGGTGAGGGTCGCCCCGGTCACCGGCCGCAGGTCGCGGACGAGGGCCCGCCAGTCCGCCTGCTCGGCCAGCAACAACCGCCCGAGCGCGGACGCCTGCGGCAACCGGGCCAGCAGGTCGGGGTCGCTGGGCGGGTGGTCGGGATCGGGGTCGGCGAGGTGCAGCCGACCGCCGTCGAACACCGCCAGGTGCACGCCCCAGCGGACCATCCCGCGCAGGTGCTCGACCACGGCGCGGGCGGCCGTCGACGGCCGGGGCACGGCGACCGGTGAGAGCCGGGCGGCGCGGCGCCCCAGCGCGAACCCGCGCAGGTCCGGCAACCGGACCAGGTACTCGTCCCCCACCAGCAGGTTCAGCACCCGGTAGGTGGTCGCGGGCGGCAGCCGCAGCGCGGCCGAGATCTCCTTGGCCGTCACCCCCGGTCCGGCGGCGACGACCTCCTCCAGCACGGCCAGCGCCGTCCGGACCGCGCGCGGCTGGCGCCCGCTGATCGGCGGCCCGCCCGGGCCCGTCACGCGGCCCGGTCCCACACGTCCGAGGCGACCGTCTCGTCGTAGACGCCGAGATCACGCAGACCGCCGGGCCGCCGCAGCACCGCGAACCAGGCGGCGGCGGCCAGCAGCGCCGCGAGCAGCACGATCCCGGTGGTCGGGACCGTCACCACGAACCCGGCCAGGGCGGCGAGCAGTGCTGGCACCGCCACCACCGCGGTCAGCACCGCCGCCGGGGTGAGTTCCCCGATCCGGCGCAGGAACAACGGCGCCGCCAGGCAGACCAGGACGTAGGTGATCAGGAACCCGATCGTCGCGCCGGCGAGCAGCGCGACCAGCACCGCACCCGTCGGGACGCCGGCCAGGACCGGCACGACGACCGCCGCCGTCGCCGCCGGGACACCGGCCACGGCCGCGACGTGCGGGGTCCGGAACCGCCGGTGCGTGCGGCCCAGCGCCGCCGGGACCGCGCCGTCGCGGGCCAGCGAGAACAGCACCCGCGACAGCGCCGTCGCCGTCGCCACCGCGCAGGCCAGGAAGGACAGCACCAGGGCGGCGTCGAGCACCGGTGGGATCCACCACCAGCCGCGGGCGGTGGCGAGCACCTGGACCGGCTGGGGCTGCGCGGCGAGCCCGCCCGGAACCCCGGCGAACCCGTTGACCTGCACTCCGGCGGCGAACACGTAGAGCACGCCGGTGATGCCCGCGGTCGCGAGCACCGCCCGGGGCACCGAACGGAACGGACGCCGCGCCTCGGCGCCCAGCGATGTCGCCACCTCGAAGCCGATGAACGCCGCGAGCGCGGGCAGCACCCCGGCGACCAGCCCGCCCGCCCCCGGCGACGGCGAGGCGGGCGCGGGCGCCCCGGCGAGCGGGCCGCCGGCCAGCAGCAGCACGAACACGCCGACCAGCACCGCGACGGCAACCGCTTCGACCAGCAGCACCACCCGTGCCGCGAGCCGCACCCCGCGCACCACCAGCGCGGTCACCAGGACGCCGCCGACGAGCGCGGCACCGGCCGGGAACCAGGAGCCGCCCGCCCCGAACGGCGCGAGCAGTGCCCCCAGGTACAACGCGGCGCCGGCGAGCGCGGCCCCGCACAGCAACAGGTAGCCAGCCACCCCAGCGATGCCGCCGGCGAACGCCGCCGCCGACCCGAGCCCCTGCGCGGTCAGCGTGTAGAGCCCGCCCGGGGCGGCCATCCGCGTGGTGAACCGGCCGATGCTCGCGGCGACCAGCACCGCAAGGACGGTGGCCGCGACGAACGCCCACACGGTGTACGGCCCGGCCGTCCCGGCGACGATGACGGGGGTCGCCGCCATCGCCGCCGACGGGGCCGAGCCGGCGATCGACTGGGCGACGACGTCGGCCGGCCCGAGCCGGCGCCGGACCAGCCCGTGCACCGGCGAACGATCGCGCAGCCCACCCACACCCACACCTCCGTCCCGGTCAGGCGATGATCGTCGGACCGGCACACTATCGCTCGATGACGACGCCGTGACCAGCGTCGATGGGTCGAATGAGAAAACTCGGCCGACGGTTCCCACGCCGCGGGAACGGTCGGTACGGTGATTCGCACCACTCGGGACCGGTCGTTGTGCGCGGCGCACGGCAGGAGTGACGGTGCCCGCCGTCCACACCGCCACTCGCCGGAGGAGGCGCCGATGAGCGCACCACCGTCCGACCCGCAGGTCCCCGCCCCGACCGGTTCCGCCCGGGCTCCCGGGCACCGGCTGCGGGGCTCGCTCGGCGCAGGCTCGATCGTGTTCATGGTGGTGGCCGCCGCGGCGCCGCTGACCGTGGTCGCCGGCACCGTCCCGCTCGGTCTCTCGGCGGGCAACGGGGCCGCCTTCCCGGCCACGTTCGCACTCTGCGCGGTGGTGCTGCTGCTGTTCGCGGTCGGGTTCTGCGCGATGTCCCGGCACGTCCCCGAGGCCGGGGCGTTCTACTCCTACATCGCCCGCGGGCTCGGCGCCGCGCCCGGGCTCGGGTCGGCGTTCCTCGCGCTCGTCACCTACACCGCGGTGCAGGCCGCGGTGTACGGCTACCTCGGCGCCACCCTCGACGCCGTCGTCCAGCACTACGGCGGGCCCGCCGTGCCCTGGTACCTCTACGCGGCCGCGGCACTGGTCGTCGCCGGGGTGCTCGGCTTCCGGCACATCGAGCTGTCCGGCAAGGTGCTGGGCGTCCTGCTGGTCGCCGAGGTCGCGATCGTGCTGGTGTTCGACGCCGTCGTCGCCGTCACCGGCGGGCTCGGCCCCGGCCGGTCCACGGCGCTGCTGGTGCCCTCGGAGATCCTCTCCGGCTCGCTCGGCATCGCGATCATGTTCGCGATCGCGTCGTTCATCGGGTTCGAGGCGACCGCGGTGTTCCGCGACGAGGCCCGCGACCCCGAGCGCACCGTCCCGCGCGCCACCTACCTCGCACTGGTGCTGATCGGCGCGTTCTACACGGTCTCGGCGTGGGCGGTGGTCTCCGCCTGGGGCGACGCCGACGCCGTCGCACGGGCCGGCGAGGACCCCGGCAACATGATCGTCTCGACGATCACCGCCGTGCTCGGCCCCGTCGGCGGGGACGTGGCCCAGGTCCTGCTGGTGACCAGCCTGTTCGCCGCGCTCCTGTCGTTCCACAACGTGCTGGCGCGCTACCTGTTCGCGCTCGGCAACGCCGGGACGATGCCCGGGGCGTTCGGCCGCAGCCACCCCCGGCACGCCTCGCCGCACGCGGCGTCGCTCGCCCAGTCGGGGACGGCGCTGCTGCTGATCGTGGTCTTCGCCGTGACCGGGATGGACCCGGTGACCCAGGTGTTCGCCTGGATGGCCGGCACCGCGACCCTCGGCGTACTGACCCTGATGGCGCTGACCTGCCTGGCCGTGCTCGTGTTCTTCGCCCGGTCCCGCGCCGACCGCAGGCTCTGGCACACCCGGCTCGCCCCGGCACTCGGCCTGGCCGGGCTGCTGACCTGCCTCGCGCTGACCGTCGCGAACTTCCCGACCTTGATCGGCGGCTCGCCCGCGCTGGCGACCGCGATCGGCGCCGTCCTCGTCGTCGCGTTCGCCGGGGGTGCCCTGTGGTCCCGGCGCGTGCCGCACCCCGTTCCCGTCCAGGTCTCAACCCGACACACCGTCGACACCACGGAGGATCGATGACCGCCGTCCAGGAGCCCCGCACCCACGCCGGGCACCCGCTGACCATGACCACCGAGGCCGAGGTCACCGCGGTCCGGGAGGTACTCGCCGCGGCCGGGATGCTCGGCGAGCACGTCCGGTACGCCTTCTTCGCGCCGGAGGAACCCGCCAAGGCCGACGTCCTGGCGTTCGACGGCGGGGAGCCCGAGCGCCGCTTCCGGGCCGTCCTGCTGGACCTGTCGTCCGGCCGGTCCTGGGACACCGTCGTGTCCGCGACCGCGCGCGAGCTGGTGTCCTGCCGGGAGCTGGAGCCCGAGCACGACGGCCAGCCGCCGATCATCGACTCGGAGTTCGAGTTCATCGAGGACGTGCTCAACGGCTCTCCCGACTGGCTGGCCGCGCTGGAGAAGCGCGGGATCGAGCCGGCGTCGGTGCGGGCGGTCCCGCTCTCGGCCGGGGTCTACGACTACCCGGAGGAGAAGGGTCGCCGGATCGCCCGCGCGTTCGGGTTCCGGCAGGACTTCGAGGCCGACCACCCGTGGGCGCACCCGATCGACGGGCTGGTCGCCTACATCGACCTCACCGCCCGCAGCGTCGACCGGGTGGTCGACTCCGGCGTCGTCGACGTGCCGCAGGCCGGTGGCAACTTCGACGACCCGTCCGTGCAGGGCGAGCACATGACCTCGCTGAAGCCGATCGAGATCACCCAGCCCGAGGGGCGCTCGTTCACCGTGACCGACGGTCGCGTCCGCTGGGGCAAGTGGGACCTGCGGATCGGGTTCAACGAGCGCGAGGGCCTGACGCTGCACCAGATCGCCTTCGACGAGCGGCCCGTCTGCTACCGGGCCTCGGTCGCCGAGATGGTGGTGCCCTACGCCGATCCGGCGCCGGTGCGCTTCTGGCAGAACTACTTCGACTGCGGCGAGTACATGTTCGCCCGCTACGCCGACTCGCTGCAGCTGGGTTGCGACTGCCTGGGCGACATCCACTACGTGGACGCCACCATCGCCGACGACTTCGGCAACCCGAAGACCATCGGCAACGCGATCTGCATGCACGAGGAGGACTACGGCGTCCTCTGGAAGCACTCCGACATCTTCACCGGGTCCCGCGAGGTGCGCCGCCAGCGCCGGCTGGTGATCTCGTTCTTCACCCCGATCGGCAACTACGACTACGGCTTCTACTGGTACCTCTACCTCGACGGCACGATCGAGCTGGAGTGCAAGGCGACCGGCATCGTGTTCACCTCCGGCACGCCGGGCGAGTACGCCACCGAGATCGCGCCCGGCCTCGGCGCGCCGTACCACCAGCACCTGTTCTCGGCGCGGCTGGACATGACCGTCGACGGCCTGACCAACGCCGTCGAGGAGGTGGAGGCGGCGCGCGTCCCGATGGGCGAGGCCAACCCCTACGGCAACGCCTTCGCCCGCCGCTCGACCCGGCTGACCCGCGAGTCCGAGGCGCAGCGCGACGCCGCGCCGGGCACCGGGCGGGTCTGGCACGTGGTCAACCCCGAGAAGCGCAACGCGCTCGGGCAACCGGTCGGGTACGTGCTGCACCCGCTGGGGCAGCCGACCCTGCTCGCCGACGAGGCGTCGTCGATCCACGCGCGGGCGACGTTCGCGTCGAAGGCGTTGTGGGTGACCCGCTACGACCCGGCCGAGCGCTACTCGGCGGGCGACTTCGTCAACCAGAACCCGGGCGGGGCCGGGCTGCCGTCCTACGTGGCGGCCGACCGCGACATCGACGGCGAGGACGTCGTGCTGTGGCACACGTTCGGGCTGACGCACTTCCCGCGTCCGGAGGACTGGCCGGTCATGCCGGTCGATTACACGGGTTTCACGCTGAAGCCGGCCGGGTTCTTCGACCGGAACCCGGCGCTCGACGTGCCGCCGACGACGGCGAAGCACTGCCACTGATCCCGACCGCCTCCCCCGCCCGGGCCGCGCCCGCACCCGGGCGGGGGATGCACGCCCCGGAGCGGGCAACGTCCGGACCCCGCACGTTGCCGGGTCCCGGCAACCGACATGGATTCTGCCGCGTCCCGTGGTAGGTCTCGTGTCAGGGATTCCGTACGAGCCTCGTTGGCAGGCCTCGTACCAGAAAGTTGACGTACGAGGAGTGCGCCGTGACCGTGGACACCAACAGGATCTGGCTGACCGAGAGCCGCTACGCCGAGCTGAGCGCGGAGCTGCGCGACCTGCTCCAGCAGCGGGCGGTGAGCGGCGCCGCGGACGTGCCGGACGACCTGCCGGACACCACGGCGCAGCGCGACCGCGAGCAGCGCATCCGGCGGCTGCAGGAGCTGCTCAGCGACCCGGTCGTCGGCGAGACCCCGCCGGACGACGGCGTCGTCGAGCCCGGCATGGAGGTGACGGTCCGCTACGACGACGGCGAGGTCGAGACCTTCCTGCTCGCCCACGACGAGGACCGGGCGCGGGTGTCCATGGCCTGCTCCCCCGACTCCCCGCTCGGGCGCGCGCTGCTCGGTTCCCGTCAGGGCGACCACGTCACCTACCAGCTGCCCCACGGCGGCGAGGCCGGCTGCACGCTGGTGCGGGTGGTGCCGTACGCGACATGATCTGATCTGCCGGGGCCCGGCAACCACGGGAGGCAGGACCGGGGGCGCTCGCGCGCGCCCGGTTGCGGGTGCCGACGCCCCGGCAGAGGATCGCGCGGTGGCCGTCGTGCCCCGACGCGAGCGCGGAACCACGGCACGGAGGGGCAGTGCAGGAGGCAGTGCCGGTGGAGTCCCGCAGCGAACGGCGCGAGCACGCGTCCGTGCCGGACGCGTGGCTGCGTCGCGTGGCCGAGGAGGCCGGGCGCGGTGCGGGCGGCGTCCCGCCCGAGCTGCTGGGTGACTTCCTCCGGGTGCTGGTCGACGCCGCGACCACCGGGCGGCGCCCGGACCGGTCCGAACTGGACGCGGTCGGGCGCAACGGCCGCCGCGCCGCGGAGCTCGGCGTGTCCGCGGGCAACGCCGTGCAGCTGTATCTGTCCGCCGCGTGGCGGCTGTGGCGGGAGCTGCCCGCGACCGCCCGCTTCCCCGACGCGGCCGGTACCGCCACCGCCGCCGAGGCCGTCCTGCGCACTGTCGACCTCGCGGTCGCGGGCGTGGCCGACGGCTACACCGCGGCCCGGCGCGACATGGTCCGCAACGAGGAGACGCTGCGCCGGGAGCTGATCGAGGACCTGCTGCGCGGCGACGGCGACGCCGGTGGGCTCGTCGCCCGGGCCGAGCCGTTCGGGATGGACCTGGGGCAGCCGCACCAGGTCGCGCTCGCCGCGCCCGCCGGCCGACCGGCCCGGGCCGACGCCGTACCCGGCGCGCTGGAGCGGGCGGTGGTGCAGGGCGTCGGCGACCGGGACGTGCTCGTCGCCACCAAGGACGGCCGGGTCGTGGTCATCGCCCCCGCCCCGGGTGTCGAGGGCCCCGGCCTGGGACCGCTGCTGCACGCCGAGCTCACCCGCTCCGGGCGGGGCCTGCCGTGGCGGGTCGCGGTGGGTCGCCCGCACCCCGGCTCCTACGGGATCGCCCGCTCCTACGAGGAGGCCCGCGAGACCCTGACCACGAGCGACCGGCTCAACCTGCGCACCGCCGTCCTGCGGGCCGAGGAGATGCTGGTCTACCGGGTGCTCCTGCGAGACCAGCCGGCGATCACCGACCTGGTGCAGACCGTCGCCGTGCCGCTCGCCCGGGCGCGCGGCGGCGCGGAACCGCTGCTCGAGACGCTCGAGACCTGGTTCGCGACCGGCTGCGTGGTCGCCGAGACCGCCCGCCGCCTGCACCTGTCGGTCCGCGCGGTCTCCTACCGGCTCGAACGCATCGCCGAGCTGACCGGCCACGACCCGACCGACCCGGAGCACCGCTTCACCCTGCAGGCCTCGGTGCTCGGTGCCCGCCTGCTCGGCTGGCCCGGCCGCGAGCTGCCCGGCGACGCCGGCTGACCGGCCGGCGCCCGCTCCGGTGCCGCGCCCCGTCCGTCGGCGCCCTGTCCGCCCGGCGCCCTGTCCGTCACTGCCCCGTTCGTCGCTGCCCTGTCCGCCCGGCGCCCCATCCGCCCGGCGCCCCTGGCCGACTCCCCCGTGCCCGGCACCGCACGTCCCGCGCCGCACAGGATCCGACGGCCCCGCACAGGACGGGACCTGTGCGGGGCGCGCACGACCCGTGCGGCGGGTCACGAACCCTGCGGCAGCCGTCCGGCGGACCCGGGCACCGGCGGGGGCTAGGGTCGGGTCGAACCAGCTCGACGATCTCTCTGGAGGAACCGTGGCCCTCGCCGCCGGCGACCGGATTCCCGACATCGCACTGAACACCCCGACCCCCGACGGCCCGAAGCCCGTCCAGACCGCCGAGGTGCTGGGCAGCGGGACCGTCGTGCTGTTCGGCGTCCCGGGGGCGTTCACCCCGGCCTGCTCGGACACCCACCTGCCCGGCTTCGTGCTGCGCGCCGAGGAGCTCAAGGCCAAGGGCGTCGACACCGTGGCCTGCACGTCCGTGAACGACGCGTTCGTGCTGAACGCCTGGGCCGACGCCCGCAACGTCGACGGCACCGTCACGATGCTGGCCGACGGCAGCGCCGACTTCGCCAAGGCCGCCGGCCTGGACATGGACGGCAGCAAGTTCGGTCTCGGCATCCGCTCGAAGCGCTACGCCGCGGTCATCAAGGACGGCGTCGTGCAGTGGATCGGCGTCGAGGACGTCCCCTCCACCGTCGAGGCCTCCAGCGTCGAGACGGTCCTGCAGCAGCTCTGAGGTCCGCGGGTCCGGAACGCTCGGACCTGCTGACACACCGGCACGCGGGCCTACACTGGCCCGCGTGCCGAAGCTCATCGGGGACTCCCTCGCCACGCACCGCGAGCAGGTGCGCGAGCGGGTGTTCACCGCGCTGCGCGAGCAGCTCTACCAGCGCGGCTTCGAGGCGGTGACCCTGTCCGGGGTCGCCGCGGCCGCCGGCGTCGGCCGGTCGGCGATGTACAACCACTTCCCGGACCGCCAGGCCCTGCTGGTCGCCTTCGTCGAGGACGAGGCCGCCCGCTACGTGGCCGACCTCGACGCCGCGCTGGCGGGCGCGTCCTGCCCACCGGACCGGCTCGCCGTCTTCGCCCGGCTGCAGCTGCACCGGCTCGCCGAGTTCCACCTCCCCCCGGGCCAGGCCCTCGCGGGCGCGCTCGACCCACAGGCGTACCGCCGGATCGCCGCGCACGCGGACCCGATCGGCGACCGGCTCGTCGCGATCCTGCGGGCCGGGGCGGCGGACGGCTCGATGGTCGACGAGGACCCCGCGGTGCTGGCGGCCCTGGTCTCGTCGGCGCTGTCCAGCCGCCGGATCGTCGACGTCGCTCCGGCCGAGCTCGACGCCACCGTGCGGACCGCGGTGCGTGCGGTGCTGCGCATGGTCACCCCCGCCGGCGGCTCCCCGGACGAGCGGACATCGACAACCGGGGCGGACTGAGGCTAGCCTTACCGCGATTCAGGCCTTACCATCCGGATCTGACACGGTGTCAGATCGGCGCCGTGACGCTCCGCCGCACGGGAGGGCCGATGGCCGCCGCAACGAGCTCGATCGGGACGCTGTCCGCCGAACTCCGCCAGGCCACCTGGGAGGTGCACGAGCGCGCGCACCAGTCCACCTACATGGCCGCGCTGCTCGACGGCGCGCTGCCGCTGAGCGCGTACACCCTGCTCGCCGAGCAGTACGGGGCCATCTACACCGCGCTCGAGGCCGCGTCCGACGCGATGGCCGACCACCCGGTCGCCGGGCCCTTCGTGATCGACGAGCTGCGCCGGCTGCCGGCCCTGCACGACGACCTGGACGCGCTGGGCAGCGGCGTCCCGCGGATCCTGCCCGCCACCGCCCGGTACGTGGAGCGGCTGCACACCTGCGCGAGCGACCCCGAGCGGTTCGTCGCCCACCACTACATCCGCTACCTGGGCGACCTGTCCGGCGGGCAGGCGATCGCGAAGCTGCTCACCCGCACCTACGGCCTGACCGGCGACGGCGTCCGCTTCTACGACTTCTCCGCGCTCGGCGCCCCGCCCCGGTTCCGCGCCCGTTACCGCGAGCTGCTCGACGCCGCCCCGTGGGACGCGCAGGCCCGCTCCCGGGTGGCCGCCGAGGCCGTCCTCGGGTTCGAGTTCAACATCGCGGTCCTCGCCGAGATGGCCGAGGAGGTCGGCCTGGAGCAGCCGCTCGCGTCGTGATTCCTAGACTGTCGGTGTGGCCAGCGGTATCGACCCGGACGATCTCGCGACCGCGCTGAGGGTTCTCGCGCAGGTCGACGAGCTGGAGCCCGAGCACCCGGACGCGGTCGCCGTCCGACGCGCGACGGCGCGGATCTGGAAGTCGGTGCGGCTGCGCCGGCGGGCCGACAAGCGCCGCCGGGAATCCGACGCCGACGCCGCGGTCACCGCGGCGACGGCGACCGGCGCGGCCGGCCGGATCGACGACGAGACGGCGGGCATCCCGCTGGTCTCCTCCGCTCCCGGTGCGACGGCGGGGGTGCTGCACAAGGCGCGCGGGTGCTACGTCTGCAAGGTCCGCTACACCCACGTCGACGCCTTCTACCACCAGCTCTGCCCGGACTGCGCGGCCACGCACCACGTCCACCGCGCCGCCCGGGCCGACCTGACCGGGCGGCGCGCACTGCTGACCGGTGGCCGCGCGAAGATCGGCATGTACATCGCGCTGCGGCTGCTGCGCGACGGCGCCCACCTCACGATCACCACCCGGTTCCCGCGCGATGCGGCCCGCCGGTTCGCCGCGCTCGACGACAGCCCCGACTGGCTGCACCAGCTGCGGGTGGTGGGGGTCGACCTGCGCGACCCGGCCCAGGTCGTCGCGCTCGCCGACGAGGTCGCCGCCGCGGGACCGCTCGACATCCTGATCAACAATGCCGCCCAGACGGTGCGCCGCTCCCCCGGCTCCTACTCGGCCCTGGAGTCCGCCGAGGTCGAACCCCTCCCGCCCGGTGAGCTGCCGGAGATCGTCTCGTTCACCAGTGCCGCCCGCGAACACCCGGTCCTGCTCGAGTCCGCACTGCCGGCCCGGGCGCGGCTGGATCCGGGCGGGGCGCCGGTGCCCGGCGGCCACGCGCTCGCCGCGCTGGCCACCACGGCCCGGTCGGCGTCGCCGGAGCGCATCGCCGCGGGCACCGCGGTCGACGCGGGCGGGCTGCTGCCCGACACCGCCGCCGTCAACAGCTGGGTCGACCACGTCGAGCACGTGGACCCGCTCGAGCTGCTCGAGGTACAGCTGTGCAACCAGACGGCGCCGTTCGTGCTGGTCTCGCGGTTGCGCCCGGCGCTGGCGGCGTCCGGCGCGCGCCGCAAGTACGTGGTGAACGTGTCCGCCATGGAGGGCGTGTTCGGCCGCGGCTACAAGGCGCCCGGGCATCCGCACACCAACATGGCGAAGGCCGCGCTGAACATGCTCACCCGCACCAGCGCCGCGGAGATGTTCGCGACCGACCGGATCCTGATGACCTCGGTCGACACCGGCTGGATCACCGACGAGCGTCCGCACCCGACGAAGCTGCGCCTGGCCGACGCCGGGTTCCACGCGCCGCTGGACCTCTCCGACGGCGCGGCCCGGGTGTACCACCCGGTCGTCGCGGGCGAGGCGGGCGAGGACCTGCACGGGGTGTTCCTGAAGGACTACCGGGTGTCGTCCTGGTAGCGGGGCCGTCCCGATCTCGTCGGGGGTCGCCGCTACCGTGCGGAGCGTGCTGGAGCTGCATCGGGCCGAACGGGCCGACACCCTCGTCGACGCGCTGGCCGGCGTGCTCGCGACGGGCTCCGCGGACCCGTTCGCACCCGAGGTGGTCGCGGTCCCGGAGCGGGGTGTCGAGCGGTGGCTGGCCCAGCGCCTGTCGCACCGGCTCGGTGCGGGCTCCGGCTCCGGCGGCGTCTGCGCCAACGTGCTGTTCCCGTCGCCCGCGGGGCTGCTCGGGGAGGTCGTCGACACGGTCACCGGGTCCGATCCCGAGTCCGATCCGTGGGCCCCGGCGCGCGCGGTGTGGCCGCTGCTGGAGCTGATCGACGACGCGGTGGGCTCCGGTGCGGAGCGGTTCTCCGGGTTGTCGGCGCACCTGGAGCGGGGCGGGCACGGCCGCCGGTACGCACTGGCCCGCTCGCTGGCCGGGCTGTTCGGCTCCTACGCGACGCACCGGCCCGCGCTGCTGCGCCGCTGGCTCGACGGCACCGACGCGGTGCCGGACGACCTGGCCTGGCAGCCGGAGCTGTGGCGGCGGCTGCGGTCCCGGCTCGGCGTTCCCGGCCCGGCCGAACGGCTCGACGAGGCCGTCTCCGCGCTGCGCGACGGCGCCTGCCCGGGTCCGGTCCCGCCACGGCTGTCGCTGTTCGGGCCGACCCGGCTCGCGGCCGAGCACCTGGCCGTGCTGGAGGCGCTGGCAGTGCACCGCGACGTGCACCTGTGGCTGCCGCACCCCTCCCCCGTGATGTGGGACGCGGTGCGCGCCGCCCGGCCGGTCGAGCCACCGGCCCGTTCCGGCGACGACAGCGCGGCCCGGGTCCGCTTCCCGCTGCTGCGCTCGCTCGGCCGCGACGTCCGGGAGCTGGCGCTGCGGCTGCCCGCCGCCGGGCCCGGGGTCGTCGACACCCACCATCCGGCGCCCGGCCCGGACGGCCCGCCGACCCTGCTGCGGCGGCTGCAGCAGTCGCTGCGCGACGACGCCCGTCCACCGGCCCCCGACCAGCGGCCGCTGCTCGACGAGACCGACCGCAGCGTCGTGCTGCACTCCTGCCACGGGCCCGACCGGCAGGTCGAGGTGCTGCGCGAGGCGCTGCTCGGGCTGCTCGCCGCCGACGAGACCCTCGAACCGCGCGACATCGTCGTCATGTGCCCGGACATCGAGGTGTTCGCCCCGCTGATCACCGCCTCGTTCGGGCTCGCACCCGATCCGTCGGCCCCCGACGGGGCCGGCCCGGCGCGCGACGAGCTGCATCCCGGGCACCTGCTGCGGGTCCGGCTGGCCGACCGGGCGCTGCGCCAGGCGAACCCGCTGCTCGGCACGGTCTCCACGCTGCTGGAGCTCGCCGGGTCCCGGCTCACCGCCACCCAGGTGCTGGACCTGGTCTCCTCCGGCCCGGTGCGGCGCCGCTTCCGGTTCGACGACGACGCGCTCGAACGCCTCTCCGAGCTGGTCACCGCGGCCGGGATCCGCTGGGGCCTCGACGCCGAGCACCGTGCCCCGTACCGGCTCGAGGGGATCGAGCAGAACACCTGGCGCGCGGGCCTGGACCGGCTGCTGGTGGGCGTCGCCATGGCCGAGACACCCGGCGCCCCCGCCTGGCTCGGCACGGCGCTGCCGCTGGACGAGGTGGACTCCTCCGACGTCGACGTCGTCGGGCGGCTCGCCGAGTTCGTCGACCGGCTGGGCACCGTGCTCGACGCGCTGCGCGGGCCGCAGCCGCTGTCGGCCTGGATCGCGGCCCTGGAGGAGGGGCTGGCCGCGCTCACCGACACCCCGCCGTCCGAGGCCTGGCAGGCCGGCCAGGCCCGCGCCGAGCTGGCCGACGTGCTGCACTCGGCCGGCCCGCAGGCCGGGTCGGTCGACCTGCACCTGCCCGACGTCCGCGGCCTGCTGGCCGAGCGGTTGCGCGGGCGCCCCAGCCGGGCGAACTTCCGCACCGGCACCCTCACCGTCGCGACGCTGGTGCCGATGCGCGCGGTCCCGCACCGCGTGGTGTGCCTGCTCGGCTGCGACGACGGTGTCTTCCCCCGGGCCGGCGCCGCCGACGGTGACGACGTCCTCGCCCGCGACCCCGTGGTCGGCGAGCGCGACCCCCGCGGCGAGGACCGCCAGCTGCTGCTGGACGCGATCTGCTCGGCGACCGAGCACCTGGTCGTCGTCAGCTCCGGGGCCGACGAGCGGACGGGGGCCGAGCGGCCGCCGGCGGTACCGATCGGCGAGCTGTGCGACGCGATCGACGCCTGCGTGCGCACCGGCTCCGGTGACCGGGCCTCGGTCGCGCTGCGGGCCCGGCACCCGCTGCAGCCGCACCACCGGGACAACTTCCTGCCGGGCACGCTGCTGGCCGAGGGTCCGTTCAGCTTCGACCGGGCCGCCCTGCGCGGCGCCGAGGCGGTGCGCGGCCCGCTCCGGGAGGAGCCGCTGTTCCCGTCCGCGCCGCTGCCCGCCTCGGAGATCGACGCCGGCACCGTGGAGCTGGACGATCTGATCGGTTTCGTCGAGCACCCGGTCCGCGCGTTCCTGCGCCAGCGGGTCCGGGTGCTGGCCCCCGGGGAGAACGACGAGCCCGACGACGCGCTGCCGGTCGAGCTCGACGGGCTGGCGTCCTGGAAGATCGGCGACCGGCTGCTCGCCGACCGGCTCGCCGGTGCCCCGCCGCAGGCCGTGGCACGCGCCGAGACCCTGCGCGGCGACCTGCCACCGGGCGGGATCGGGGGCCGCATCCTGACCGAGGTCGGCGGCCGGGTGGAACCGCTGGTCGCGCTGGCCGCGTCGGTCCGGACCGGGGACGCCGGCTCGCAGGACCTGGTGGCCCCGCTGACCGGGGTCGCCGGGAGCGCGGGCAGCGGGGAGGTCACGGTCGCCGGGACGGTGCCCGGCCTGCACGGTGACGTGGTCGTGCGGGTGGAGTACTCGCGGCTCAAGGCCAAGCACCGGCTGCGGGCCTGGGTGCAGGTGCTGGCGCTGACCGTCGCGCACCCGGACCGGCCGTGGACGGCGGTGACGATCGGGCGGGGCAGCGGTGGCGCGGCCCGCTCCACGCTGGGGCCGGTCGACCCGGCGCGGGCGCGGGCGGTGCTCACCGACCTGGTGGAGCTGCGGCGGGAGGGGCTGTGCGAAGCGCTGCCGCTGCCCACCGACGCGGCCGCGGTCTACGCCCGCAACCGCGCCCGCGGGGTGGTGCCGGCGAACGCCTTGTCCGCCGCCGACGCCGAGTGGTCGAAGTTCGAGCGCGACGACGCCGCGCACGTCTTCGTCCGCGGGGCGCGCGCCCCGCTGCCGGTGGGCCCGCCCGGCGGGCATCCCCCGGGGCCCGAGCCGACCCGGTTCGGGTCGCTCGCCGTACGGCTGTGGGCTCCGCTGCTCGACCACGAGAGGCAGGACGCACCGTGAGCACGACCGCGGTCCTCTCCGCCCCCACGTTCACCGTGGACGGCCCGCTGCCGTCCGGCACGGTCGTGCTGGAGGCGAGCGCCGGGACCGGCAAGACCTACACGATCGCCGCGCTGGCCACCCGGTACGTGGCCGAGGGGGTCGCCGGGCTGGACCGGCTGATGCTGGTGACCTTCGGCCGGGACGCCACCCAGGAGCTGCGCGAGCGGGTGCGCGAACGGCTGGTCGGCACCGAACGTGCGCTCGCCGCGGTACTCGCGGGCGGCCCGGCCCCGTCGCCCGGGTCCGACCCGGTGGTGGCCCTGCTCGCCGACGGCGACCCGGCCGAGATCGAGCAGCGCCGGGCGCGGCTGGCCGACGCCGCGGCGTCGTTCGACGCGGCCACCATCGCCACCACCCACCAGTTCTGCAGCCAGATGCTGGCCGGGCTCGGCGTGGCGGGGGACAACGACCCGGACGCCGAGTTCGTCGAGCACGTCGACGACGTGGTCACCGAGGTCGTCGACGACTTCTACGTCCGCAAGTACGCGAGCCCGAAGGCGGGCCGGCCCGCGTTCACCCGGACCGAGGCGCTGGCGCTGGCCCGGCGCGCGGTCGGCGACCCGCAGGCCGAGCTCGAGCCGCGCGACGCCGACCCGGACTCGGTCGCCGCCACCCGGTACGGGTTCGCCACCGCCGTCCGGCGCGAGGTGGACGCCCGCAAGCGCCGGCTGCGGATCTACAGCTACGACGACATGCTCTCGCGCCTGGCGGCGGCGCTGCGCGACCCGGTGCGCGGGCCGGCGGCCCGGGAGCGGCTGCGCTCGCGGTACTCCGTGGTGCTCGTCGACGAGTTCCAGGACACCGACCCGCTGCAGTGGGAGATCCTCTCGCACGCCTTCCACGAGGCGCCGAGGACGACGCTGGTGCTCATCGGCGACCCGAAGCAGGCGATCTACGCGTTCCGCGGGGCCGACGTGCACAGCTACCTGCGTGCCGCGGAGGCCGCGACGCAGCGCCGGACCCTGGACACCAACCGGCGCAGCGACGCCGCGCTGCTGGAGTCGCTCGACGCGGTGTTCGGCGAGGCCGCACTCGGCGACGACGGCATCGTGGTGCACCGGGTCGCCGCGGCGCACCACGGCCGCCGCCTCGTCGCGGCGCAGGACGCCCCGCTGCGGCTGCGCACCGTCGACCGCGACCGCCTCGACCTCACCGGCCGCGGGCTCGGGCGGGCACCGGGCGCGCGGCAGGTCGTGGCCCGCGACGTCGCGCTCGACCTGTCCCGGCTCCTCGACGGGTCGGCCCGCTACGCGGGCCGGGAGCTGCGGCCCGGTCAGGTGGCGGTGCTGGTCCGGACCAACGCCCAGGGCCAGCTCGTCCGCGACGCCTGCGCCGACGCGGGGGTGCCCGCGGTACTGACCGGCTCCACCAGCGTGTTCACCACCCCGGTCGCCCAGGACTGGCTGACCCTGCTGGAGGCCGTCGAGCAGCCGCAGCGGTCGCTGCGGCTGCGGACGGCGGCGCTCACCCGGTTCGTCGGGTACACGGTCGCCGACCTGTGCGGGCCCGACGCCGACCGGCTGGTCGACCAGCTGGGCGCGGACCTGCGCGCCTGGCACCAGGTGCTCGCCGACCGCGGGGTCGCCGCGCTGCAGGAGGCGGTGTTCGCCCGCTATTCCCCGGCGCAGCGCCTGCTGGGCCGCCCCGACGGCGAGCGGGACCTCACCGACCTGCGCCACATCGGGCAGGTGCTGCACTCCGCCGCACTGGAACGCCACCTCGGCCCGACCGCGCTCACCGAGTGGCTGCGGCACCGGATCGGGGAGGCCGCGCGGGACACCTCGGCCGAACGGAGCCGGCGCCTGGAGTCCGATGCGGACGCGGTGCAGATCGTCACCGTGCACCGGTCGAAGGGCCTCGAGTTCCCGGTGGTCTACCTGCCGTTCGCCTGGGACCGCTGGGTCAACGACACCCCGGACCCGCTGCTCTACCACGACGCGGCGGACGGGCGGCCGCGCCGGCTGCTCGACGTCGGCGGGCCCAGCGGGCCCGACCGCGCCCGCCGCACGGCGCTGCACCAGGCCGAGGAGGCCGGTGAGGACCTGCGGCTGCTGTACGTGGCGCTGACCCGCGCCTGCAGCCAGGTCGTCGCGTGGTGGGTGCCCGCGACGACGACCGCGTCGTCGTCACTGCACCGGATGCTGTTCGGCCACCACCGCGGGGGCTGCGAGCCGGAGGCCGCGGCCAAGGTCCCCGGTGACGCCGACGCGGTGCGCCACCTGCGGGAGCGGCTCTCCGGCAGCGGTGTGGTCGTGGAGACCCTGCACGACCGGGATCCGGTCTTCCGGGAGGTCGAGCCCGACGGCGGGCAGCCCGCGGTGGCCGAGTTCCGGCGCACCCTCGACACGGCGTGGCGGCGGACGTCCTACACGGCGCTGACCGCCGCGGCGCACGCCGCGCACCGCTCGCACACCGACGCCGACGACGGGTCGGACGGGGAGCCGGCAGCCCCGCCGGGGGTCCTCACCGAGCCGGAGGTCGAGGGGGTCCGCGACGAGCCGCAGGCCGCGGCACCCGGTGGGGCCGGTCCGCCCTCCGGACCCGTGTCGCCCGGTTCGGTGCCGTCCGGTTCCGCGCCGCCCGAGGCCGCACCGTCCGGGGCCGGGTCGTCCGAGGCCGGACCGTACGGGACCGCGGCGTCAGAGGCCGGGTCGTCCGGGGCCGCGCCGTCGGGAGCCGCGCCGTCCGGATCGGCCGGTGCCGTTCACCCCGGGGTGTCCGCGGTCGACCCGGCGACGGTCGCGTCCCCGATGGCCGACCTGCCGATGGGCGCCGGGTTCGGCACCCTGGTGCACGCCGTCCTCGAGCACCTCGACACGACCGTCGCCGCGCAGGGCGACGCCGCGCTGCGCGCCGAGCTGGTCCGCCACGTCGGCGACGAGCTGCGCCGCCAGCCCGCCGACGTCGACCCCGAACAGCTCGCGGACGCGCTCGTCCCGGTCCTGCGCACCCCGCTCGGTCCACTCGCCGGCGGGCGCGCGCTCGCCGACGTCGCCCCCGCCGACCGGTTGTCCGAACTGGACTTCGAGCTGCCGCTGTGCGGCGGCGACAGTCCGTCGGGGCGGCTCACGCTGGCCGGGCTCGCCGCGGCGGTGCGCCGGCACCTGGGTCCCGGGGACGTCCTGCACGGCTACGCCGACCGGCTCGACTCCCCCGACCTGGCCGGCCAGCCGCTGCGCGGCTACCTGACCGGCAGCATCGACTCGGTGCTGCGGGTCGACGACCGGTTCCTGGTCGTGGACTACAAGACGAACTGGCTCGGCCCGGCCGGGGCGGCGGGCCGGGAGCCGCTCACCGCGGCGCACTACACGGCGCCGCGGCTGGCCGAGGCCATGGCCGACGCGCACTACCCGCTGCAGGCGCTGCTGTACGCGGTCGCGCTGCACCGCTACCTGCGGTGGCGGCTGCCCGGCTACGACCCGGCGGTCCACCTGGGCGGGGTCGGCTACCTGTTCCTGCGCGGCATGTGCGGCCCGGACACCCCGGTCACCGGGGACGGGCCGATCGCCGCACCCTGCGGGGTCTTCGCCTGGCAGCCGCCGGCGGCCCTGGTGGAGGACCTGTCCGATCTCCTGGACGGAGGCAGCGCATGACCGGCTCCCCGGCGACCACCGGCACCGGAGCCGGCGCGGCCGCGACCAGTGGCACCGCGACCACCGGCGTGACGACCGGCGCCGCGACCGACGACACCGCGCCCACTGACTCCACGCCCACTGGCTCCGCGCCCACCGACACCACGACCGACGGCCCTGGCACCATCGGCGCGGGCGCGGGCACCGCGGGTGGTGCCGGCGAGGGCCGGCCCGGTCACCGGCCACCACCGGAGGCGGTGCCGGAGCGCGACCCCTACGGTCCGCGGGCCGCCCGGACCGCCACCGGGCTCGCGGCGGTGTTCAACGAGGCCGACGTCCTCGCCCCGGGCGACCTGCACGTCGCGCGCCGGCTGGCCCGCCTCGGCGGGCGGGGCGACCCGGTGGGCGTGGCCGGCCCCCGCTCCGCCGAGACCCGCTCCACCGAGACCCGAGCCGCCGAGACCCCGACCGCCGAACCCGAGGAGGTCGTGCTCGCCGCCGCCCTGGCCGTGCGCGCGATCCGCAACGGATCGGTCTGCGTCGACCTCGACACGGTGGCGACGACGACCGCGGGCGAGGGCGAGGTCGCGGTCGACGTCTCCGGCCTGCCCTGGCCGGAGCCGGCCGGCTGGCGTGCCGCCTGCGCGGCCAGCCCCCTGGTCGCCGACGGCGCCGAGGCCGCCGCCGACCGGCCGCTGCGGCTGCTGGGCAACCTGCTCTACCTGGAGCGGTACTGGCAGGAGGAGGAGCTGGTGCGCCGCGAGTTCACCGCCCGCTCCGGCCCGGTGACCGAGGTCGACCCGCAACGGCTGTGCGCGGCACTCGACCGCCTGCTGGACCGGCCGGGGGCCGAACGGCAGCGGCTCGCCGCGGCCGTGGCGGCCCTGCGCCCGGTCACGGTGATCGCCGGCGGGCCCGGCACCGGCAAGACGACCACCGTCGCCCGCCTCCTCGCCGTGCTGCACGACCTGCACCGCAGCGGGGCCGATGCCGGCCGGCCCGGGCTCCGGGTGGCACTCGCCGCGCCCACCGGCAAGGCCGCCGCCCGGCTCACCCAGTCCGTGGCCGACGCCGTCGGCCACCTCCCGCCCGAGGACCGCGCCGCGATCGAGGGGACCACGGCGTCCACGCTGCACCGGCTGCTCGGCTCCCGCGGCGCCTCCGGGCGCTTCCGCCACCACCGCGGCAACCGGCTGCCGCACGACGTCGTGGTCGTCGACGAGACGTCGATGGTGTCGCTGACGATGATGGCGCGACTGCTCGAGGCCGTCCGCCCGGACGCCCGGCTGGTGCTGGTCGGCGACCCCGAGCAGCTGGCCTCGGTGGAGGCCGGTGCCGTGCTCGGCGATCTCGCCGCGGCGGGCGGCCGTCCGGAGCCCGCGCTGCAGGACGCGCTGCAGCGGTGCGGCGCGTTCCGTGCCGAGCGGCCCCGCCCACCGGATTCCGAGGACCCACCGCCGGAGCCGGCCGGCCCCGGCACACCGGGCGACCCGATCCCGATCCGCAACGGGGTCGTGCGGCTGGAACGCAACTGGCGCTTCGGCGGTGCCATCGCCGAGTTCGCCGCCGCGGTGCAGCACGACGACGGCGACGCCGCCATGGAACTGCTGACCGGCGGGTCCGGCGAGCTCACGTTCGTCGCAGCCGACCCGGCCGAGATCGGCCCGGACCGGCTCGGCACGTTCCGGAGCCAGGTCGTCGGGGCCGCCACCGACCTGATCGGCGCCGCCGAGAACGGCGACGTGGACCAGGCGCTGCGCGTCCTCGACGAGCACCGGGTGCTGTGCGGGCACCGACGCGGCCCCTACGGTGTCGCCCGCTGGACCGCCGAGATCGAGCGGTGGCTCGAGGCGGAGCGCCCCGGCTACGACGCCGAGGGCCCCTGGTACCCGGGACGCCCGCTGCTGGTCACCACCAACGACTACGACCTGGGGCTGTTCAACGGCGACACCGGCGTCGTCGTCCGGACCCCGCAGGGACGGCGGGCGGTGTTCCTGCGGGACGGGAAGCCCGCCGAGTTCGAGCCGGCCCGGCTCGGCGGTGTCGGCACTGTCTACGCGATGACCGTGCACCGCAGCCAGGGCAGCCAGTTCAACCGGATCACCGTCGTGCTGCCGCCCGCCGAGTCACCGTTGATGACCCGCGAGCTGCTCTACACCGCGGTCACCCGCGCACGCGGCCACGTCCGGATCATCGGCACCGAGGAGGCCGTCCGGGCCGCGATCGCGCGACCGGCCGGGCGGGCCAGCGGGCTCAAGGAGCGGCTGGCCGGGGCCGGTTGACCCGTCCCCGGCCCGGGCCGGCGGTCAGGTACCGCTGCGCGCGGCCTGATCGCGGCTCTGCCTGCGGCCCGACCGGTAGGCGACGAACACGATCAGTACCAGGCTGAGGTAGAGCGCGTACTTGTCGACGGCCAGGACCACGTCGACCGCGTACTGCCCCAGCCCGTAGCCGAGCCCGGCGACCAGCCCGGTCATCAGGGCCGCGCCGATGGCGTCGAACAGCAGGAAGGTGACCAGGCGCATCCGGCCGAGCCCGGCCAGCGCGAACACCGCGACAGCGGGCACCCCGGGTAGCGCGGCCCCGATGACGACCAGCGGCATCGCCCACGCCGGCCAGCCCCGGACGGCCGCCACGAAGCGCTGCGCACCGTCCCCCGGTGCGAAGAACGTCACGACCTTCGGCCCCCAGCGCCGTCCGGCCAGCCAGAACAGCCAGTCGAACTTGACCATCCCGAACACCCCGGCGACGATCACGAGCCAGAGGTCGACCTCGCCGATCCGGGCGAACGCCGCACCGGCGCCGATCGCGGAGAGGCTGCCGGTGACGAAGCTCAACGCGACCGGGTGCGAGGCCAGCAGGAACGGGCGCAGCGGCAGCGACAGCAGCATGACCGCCATGACCCCGGCCGTGGAGAAGACGAGGATCTTGTCGCCGCGGCTCATCGGGGTGTCCCACGGCACGACGTCACGCCAGGCCTGCTTGGCCGCCTCGATCTCCTCCGGGCTGTACTCCCGGCGTGACCAGCGGCTGCGCCGCCGGGTGGCCGCACCGGCGACGGTGCTGTCCGGCGCGGCGCCGTCACGGTCGCCGGCGTCGCCCGCGTGGTCCGCGCCGCCCGTGCCGTCTCGGTCGTCGGGGCGGGTCCCGCCCGCCGCGTGGTCGGTGCCGGTCGCGCCCCCCGCGTCCCCGGCACCCGCGGCACCGTCGCCGCGGTCGTGGCGCCGCTCCCCGTCGCGCGCTTCCGCTGTCCTCCGGCCCCCGCCGGTCGGCGGATGATCGCCACGGGCGTCCCGTCCGGTCGTGTCGTCGCCGTCCATCGGTCCCCCTCCGCGGCGGCCCGGTCGTTCCGCCACGACACCGAGGTTAGGCGGCGGACGGCTCGGGCACGTCGTCGGCGCGGACGACTCGACGGCCGGCACGGGCTCGTCCCCGGGGAGGAGTCTGCTCGTGAGTGGTTATCGCGGTCAGGACCGCGATAACCACTCACGGGCCGAGGAACGAGGCCTGATCGTCCAGCCAGGAGAACATCCGGGCCTGGGTCAGGCCCGGGGCGAGCGGCTGGCAGTGCACGTCGGCGCCGTCCGCGGCGGTGAAGCGTGCGACCTCGTGCGGGGCGGTGAGCAGCTCCGCGAGCTGGGCGGACTGGCCCGGCCAGAACTGCTCGCCGTCCGGATCGGTGATCAGCAGCGGGGTCCGGATGCGGTCCGCGAGGTCGCGCAGCTGATACCCGCGCACGGCGGTGAACAGGTCGAACGGGTCGGTGATCCCGTACGGCCTCGCCCGGAACGCGAACGTGCGCGCCGTCGCCGGGTCGGCATCGACCTCGGCCATGTACCCGTTGAAGACGTCCTTCTGTCCGGAGTCGAGCAGTTCGATCATCGGCGAGGGCAGGTGCCGGAGCCACGAGGCGGAGACGTCGACGACGCCCGGGTCGGCGACGGCGGCGACGAACCGGTGCTCGAACACGAGCGCGCGGGGCAGCCAGTACCCGGCCTGACTGATCCCGTACGCGGTCAGCCGCGAGGCGTCGACGTCCGGGCGGGCGACCAGCATGTCCACGACGGGCGTCAGCACGGCCTCCCAGTCCGGCCGGAACGGGACGCCCCGCTCGAACAGCATCGACTGCTGGCCCGGGCCGTCGTAGACGAGGGCGTTCCAGTCGCGTTCGAGGGCCCCGGCGCCTGCGGCGGCCCACATCGACGTCAGGGCGCCGTCGCTGCCGTTGGTGATCACGAGCGTCGGCCGTGCCCGCCCGGACGCGTCCGGCCGCAGCAGGTAACCCGGCAGGGTCGTGTCCTCGTAAGCGATCTCGATGGGCAGGTGCCGCCCGCCGGAGCCGGCGATCATCGCGTCCCAGCAGCGGCGGCCGGCCCGGAACGTCGGCAGCAGGACCGCCTCGGCACGCTCGGCCGGCAGCCCGTCGACCGCGGAGAGCGCCCGCGAGTACGCGGCGGAGGCGGCGCGCCAGGCCCAGGTGAGTGCGGTGGGGTCGGACAACGTGGGCGCCATCGCGGCGAGCTGGTCGCCGCGGGCGGTTCAGGCGTCGAACCAGGAGGCCCGGTCGCCGTCGGTGATCGACGCGGCGGTGGCCAGCCACGTCCCGGGGTCGCCGACGCCGTGGGCGGTGTCGCCGAGCGCGCAGCGGAACTCGAAGTCGAAGTCCGGGTCGGTGAAGAACGGCGCGACGGCTGCCGTGCGCGATTCGGTCGTGCTGGTCATGCTGCGCTCCCTCTCGTTCCCCGGCTCACCCCCGGTTCACTGCCCGGCCGGCTGCGGTGTGCCGGCGGTGACGCGGTCCGGGTAGGTGTTGGTGAACCGGATCGTCCACACCAGGACCGCGATCGGGACCACCCAGTTCAGGATCAGATCCAGCAGGTACGGGCTGCCGGTGTCGCCGGCCTGCGCGTCCAGGGCGGTGACCACCAGCGAGGCGGCCCCGATCACGATCAGCGCGACACCCCAGGTCGCGGACAGCACCCGGTTGATCCTCCGGAAGACCGGTGAGTCCCACACCTCGCGCGGAGCCGACATCTTCGCGTAGCCGGCGGTGAACGGTCGCGAGCCCGCGGTCACCAGCACCATCAGCCCCAGCACGACCCCGACCAGCGGGCGGCCCCACTCGTAGAGCCACTGGTCGACCGCCTGCCCGCCGACGAACCCGGTCACGGCCATCACCGTGAACACCACCAGCGAGAAGACGTTGAGCTGCATCGGGTGGTGGCGGACCCCGCCCCACACCAGCGTGATCACGGTGATCGCGACGGCGATCACCGCGCTCCAGGCCACACCGTCCGCCGCGAGCCGCTGGGCGATGAACGCGAAGGCGATCCAGGGCAGGAAACCGGTGGCGATCGTGAGCGGACTCAGTGCCTTCCCGTGCGACGTGCCGGGGGCGGCGGCAGCGGTCATGGCCGGCTCCTCGTTGTTTCGGTGGATCGTGGCTTCGGTGGATCGTGGCTTCGGTGGATCGTGGTCTCGGTGGATCGTGGTTCGGGGCTCGCTCCGTCCGAAACGACTCGCTCCCCCGGCCGTCGGCGTTTCGCCGGCCACCCGGCGGCCGGGCCGGGAGACGGCCCGCAGCCGGTGGGGCCGGACCGGGACCTGAGAGGATTCCGGCGTGCCTGCCGTGACCAGCGCCGGACTGCTCCTGCACCGGACCGGGCCGACCGGGATCGAGATCCTGCTCGGCCACATGGGTGGCCCGTTCTGGGCCCGTAAGGACGCGCACGCGTGGTCGATCCCCAAGGGCGAGCACGGCCCCGGCGAGCCCCCGCTGGACGCGGCGCGGCGCGAGTTCGCCGAGGAGATCGGCGTCCCGCCCCCGGACGGCGATCCGGTCGAGCTCGGCACCGTGCGCCGCTCCGGCAAGGCCGTCACCGCGTTCGCCCTCGACGGCTCCGGCTTCGCCGGCGCCGAGGCCGTCGCGGACCGCCCGGACGACGACACCTGGGTCGAGATCGAGTGGCCGCCCCGCTCGGGTCGGCGGATGCGCTTCCCCGAACTCGACCGTGCGGAGTGGTTCGACCTCGGCACCGCCCGCGAGAAGATCGTCAAGGGGCAGCTGCCGTTCCTGGACCGGCTGGCGGACCTGCTCGGGTGAGCGCCGGCGGTGCCACCACGGGTTGCCCGCCCACCGGAGCGGGTACCCGCCCGCCATGGCGAGCAGCAGCCCCGACGGCCCGCCTGGCAGAGTCGGCGCCATGAGCCGCCGCCATGACCACGACGCCGGGGGCGACCCGGAGACGCTGGCCCGCAAGGCCGAGCTGCGCGACGAGGTCTGGACCGCGCTGACCGAGCAGAAGGCGTCCCGCTTCCCCGGCGCCCGCAACCGCATCTCCAACTTCGTCGGGGCCGAGGCCGCGGCCCGGCGGTTGCGCGAGCTGGACGTCTGGCGCACCGCCCGCACCGTCAAGTCCAACCCGGACTCGGCGCAGCTCCCGGTCCGGCAGTACGCCCTGGAGGACGGCAAGACCGTCTACATGGCCGTCCCGAAGCTGGCCGAGGAGGACCCGTTCTTCCTGCTCGATCCGGACCATCTGGCCGACCCGCCCCGGCGCGCGGTGTCGATCAAGAACGCGACCCGGTCGGCCCGCCGGGTCGCCGTCGACGAGCTGGAACCGGTCGACGTCGTCGTCACCGGCTGCGTCGCCGTCGGGGCCGACGGCGCCCGGCTCGGCAAGGGCGGCGGCTTCGCGGACCTGGAGTTCGCGCTCGCCCGCGAGGCCGGGCTGATCTCGGACGACACCCTGGTCGTCACCACGGTGCACGAGCTGCAGCTGCGCGACGCCGGCGTCGTCCCGTGGGCCTCGCACGACGCCCCGGTCGACCTCGTGGTCACCCCGGACCGGGTGATCGACTGCCGGGAGCACCGGCGGACCCGCCCGGACAGCGGCATCGTGTGGGACTCGCTGACCGAGGAGAAGATCGAGGCCATCCCACTGCTGGGACGGCTGCGAAAGGAGGCCCGACGGTGAGCGTCGAGATCGTGACCGAACGCGGGGACATCACCGAGGCCGAGGTCGACGCCGTGGTCAACGCGGCCAACTCGACCCTGCTCGGCGGCGGCGGGGTCGACGGGGCGATCCACCGCCGCGGGGGCCCGGACATCCTCGCCGAGTGCAAGCGGCTGCGCGCCGACACCTACCCCGACGGGTTGCCGACCGGGCAGGCCGTCGCCACCACGGCCGGCAACCTGCCGGCCCGATGGGTGATCCACACCGTCGGTCCGGTGTACGCGACGAGCGAGGACCGCTCGGACCAGCTCGCGAGCGCCTACCACGAGTCGCTGCGGGTGGCCGACGAGCTCGGGGCGCGCACCGTCGCGTTCCCCGCGATCTCGGCCGGTGTCTACGGCTGGCCGGTCCCGGACGCCGCGCGGATCGCGGTCGAGACCGTCCGTGGTGCCCGCACCGGGGTGTCCCGCGTGCGGTTCGTGCTGTTCAGCGACGACGTCCTGGCGGCGTTCGCGGCGGCCGTAGGGTGAGCGCATGATCACCATCGACGGCCGCTCCCCCGACGTGCACCCCGATGCCTGGATCGCGCCCGGCGCCGTGCTCGCCGGTGACGTGACCGTCGGCGCCGAGTCCGGCGTCTGGTACACGTGCGTGATCCGCTCGGAGTTCGCCCCGATCGTCGTCGGCGCCCGGACGAACGTGCAGGACGGCACGGTGATCCACGCCGACCCCGGCTTCCCCGCCACGATCGGCGACGGGGTCACCATCGGCCACCGCGCGGTCGTGCACGGCTGCACGGTGGAGGACGACGTCCTGGTCGGCATGGGGGCCGTGCTGATGAACGGCGTGCACGTCGGCTCCGGCTCGCTCATCGCCGCGGGCGCGGTGCTCACCCAGGGCACCGTGGTGCCGCCCGGGTCGCTGGTGGCCGGGGTCCCCGGGAAAGTGCGGCGCGAGCTGACCGAGCAGGAGCGGGACTCGATCCCGCTGTCCGCCGCCGCCTACGTCCACCTGCTCGGGCAGCACCGGGACGGGAACGGCTGAGCAACCGCCGGAAGCCGGGACTGCAGCACGGGAGCGTCGTCCCAGCAGCAGCACCAGCGCGCCCGGTGCGGTGGCGACCAGCCCGAGCACCCCGTAGACCACCGCCGCGGCCAGGCCCTCCGCGGCCGGGAGCCCGACGGCGGCGAACCCGGCCGCCGCGGCCGCCTCACGCGGGCCCCAGCCGCCCACGCTGAACGGCAGGGTCATCGCCGCCATCGCCAGCACCAGCAGCGGGAGCAGCTCGGCGGTACCGGCGCTCGCCCCGGCCGTGCGGGCGGCGAGGACGAACATCAGCAGGTAGCTGCCCAGGCCCAGGGCCGAGGCGAGCAGCACCGCGACCACCCGCCGGGCCCGGGCGAGCGCACGGATCTCGGCGAGCACCCCGGGCAGCCGTGCCCGCAGCACCCTGCCGAGCAGCACCACGGCCACGACCACCACCGGGAGCCCGAGCAGCACCAGCCACCCCGGCCCGCCGGGCACCGCGTCGACGGCCGCGTGCAGCAGGCCGGGACGGGCGGCGAGCACACCCACCGCGACGGCGACGAGCACCACCTGCCCGGCCAGCCGCTCGAGCAGCACGGCCCGTACCCCGGCTCCGACCCGGCCGACCCGGCGGCCGTGCCCGACCGCCCGGTGCACGTCGCCCAGGACGCCGGCCGGCAGCACCGAGTTGAGGAAGCTCGCCCGGTAGCAGTCCCCGACCGCCTCGGACCAGCCCAGCCGCAGCCCCAGCGCGCGGGCCACCACGACCCAGCGCCACGCCGTGCAGGCGGTACCGGCCGCGCCGAGGGCGAGCGCGGCGAGCAGGGTGCCGGCCTCGATCGCGCGCAGCCGGTCCAGGAGCTCCCCGGCGCCGACGCCGGTGATCAGCAGCGCGAGCAGTGCCGCACCGAGCGCCGTCCGCAGCACCGGCCGCAGCCACGTCCGGCCCGTCATGGCCGCTCCCCCGCCGCGCTGCCCGTGTCCGGGACGGCCAGCAGGTCGGCGTGCCCGACCCGGACCGTGAGCCGTCCGCGGGCCAGCTCGTCCTCCCGCCGCTCCCGGTACGGGCCGACGACACGGCGCAGCCCGGGACGGTGCGTGCAGGCCGCGTCCAGCCATCCGGCCAGCCACTCGCGCAGCAGCCCGGACCGGTCCGGGCCGAGCCGCCACGGGCTGGGGGCGGTCCGCACCCGGGCGCCCCGCCGGCCGAACGCGGTGACCGCGGCGGACACCGCGTCGGGGCCGAGGAGCCGTCTCGTCCCGGCGCGACGGCGCTGGTGGTCGTCGAACGCGGCCGCGATCGCCGGGTCGAGCGGATCGGGCGGGTCGAGGCGCACCCGTCCGGTGACCGACAGCGTGAGCAGGGCCGGGCAGCCCGCCGTGACACACGCCTCGGCCAGGGCGTCGACCTCGTCGGCGTCGAGCAGGTCCAGCAGCGCCGAGGCGACGACGAGCCCCGTGCCGGCCAGTGCGGCGGCGTCGATCCGGGTCAGGTCACCGGGCGCCGCCTCGCCGGTGACGCCCGCCGGCAGGCCGGCGACCGCGTACTCGAGCAGGCCGGGGTCGCGGTCGTGCAGCACCCAGTGCTGCCCGCCGCGCGGGGGCAGCCGCGGGGCCAGCCAGCGGGCCATCGACCCGGTCCCGCAGCCGAGATCGCGCACCAGCAGCGCACCCGACGACACGGCCCGTGCCACGGGCGGTGTCGCAGCGAGGGACGCGGCCAGGTCCGCGGCGAGCTCGGCGGAGCGCGCGTCGGCGTCGGCGGGCTCGCGCATGGCGAGCCACGCGGGCGGGCACACCTCGGTCCCGGCGGGCCCCTGCAGCGGCGCGCTCACGACAGCACCCGTTCCAGCCGGCCGACCGCCGTCGGCCACCCGTCCAGCTCGGTGCGGCGCCGCCGCGCCGCCGACCGCGCCGCCGCGCGCACCTGCGGGACCGTGAGCCAGGTGCGCAGGCCGCCGGCGAGGGCGTCGACGTCGCCGGGCCCGACGAGCAGGCCGGGCACCCCGGCACCCCCCAGGGTGTCCGGAACCCCGCCGACCGCGGTCGCCAGCACCGGCACCGCACGGGCCAGCGCCTCGGTGACGACCATGCCGTAGGACTCGGTCCGCGACGGCAGGACGAGCAGGTCCGCGTCCGCGTAGGCGGCGTCGAGGTCCGGGCGCGTCAGCGGCCCGTCCAGCCGCAGCCGCGGGCCGAGCCCGTGCCGGACCACCGCGGCCCGGACCGCCGCGGCGTGCGCGGGGTCCCGCCCGTCCGGGCCGGCCAGGCGCAGCGTCCACGCCAGGTCCGCGCACCGGGCCAGGGCCTCGACCAGCAGGTCGTGGCCCTTGGTCGGGCTCAGCGCGCCGACGGCCAGCAGCCGGGTGCCCGGCTCCCGGGCGGCGGTCTCCGGTGCCGGGTCCACCCCGGGTGGCACCACGTGCACGCGGCCCGGGTCCACGCCGTGCTGCTCGACGACACGGCGTGCGGTCCACGGGCCGGTGGTCACCACCGCCGCCGCCAGGTGCAGCGCGGCGCGCTCGCGGTCCCGGCGATCCTCCGCGACGGCGGCGCCGAGCCCGCGCTCGTCACCGAGCGGCAGGTGCACGAGCACGAGCGCCCGCACCCGTCCGGCGTGCCGGGCCAGCACCTCGGGTGCCCCGCAGATCACCAGCCCGTCGAGCAGCACGTCGTCGCCGTCGGGGACGGCGTCCAGCGCGGCGTCGAGCCGGTCCCGCGCGGCCGGCGCGGCGTCCGGCCAGTCGCCCGGGACCGCGTGCTCGTGCACCGTGCGGCCCGCGGCCACCAGCCCGGCGCAGATCCGCCGGTCGTAGACGTTGCCACCGCTGGGCGCGGCCGGGTCGTCGATCCCGGCCGGGACCACGACGTGCACCGGCCCGGCGGACCGGACGGCCGCGGTCGGGTGGACCGCGGGAGCGGCTCGGGGCCTGCTCACAGTTCCCGCTCGTAGCTCGCCCACGCCACGTGCGACTCGTGCAGGGTCACCGCGAGTCCGGTCAGCCCCGCCGCCCCGGGCCCGAGCGCGCCCGCGGCGATCCGCTCGGCGAGCCGGTCCGCGATCGTGCGGGCGAGGAACTCGGTGGTGGTGTTGAGCCCGGCGAACTCGGGGTGCTCGTCGAGGTCGCGGTGGTTGAGGTCGGCCAGCGTCGCGCTCAGCTGTGCCGTGGCCAGCGCGATGTCGACCACGATGCCGTCCGCGTCGAGCTCGCGGCGCCGGAACGTCGCGTCGACCAGGTAGGTGGCCCCGTGCCGCTGCTGCGCAGGTCCGAACACCTCCCCACGCAGGCTGTGCGCGATCATGACGTGGTCTCGGACGGTGATGCTGAACAACGCGCTCTCCCGGGGGCCGGAGGGGTGGAGGGAGTCACTGCTCCCCGTACCGGACACGGATGCCGAGCCCGCGCGGTTCACCGGTCGCCTCCCGCGCCAGCACCTGCGGCAGGTCCTCGAGCCGGCGCTCGTCGCCGATCAGGGCGTCGAACCGGGGGTCGGCGAGCAGCCGCAGGGCCAGCGCCATCCGGTCGGCGTAGCCACGCCGGGCCCGCCGCGGCGACACCGTGCCGACCTGGCTGGCCCGCACGGCCAGTCGCCGGCTGTGGAAGGCACCGCCGAGTGCGAGCTCGACCGGGCGGGAGCCGTACCAGCTCAGCTCGACGACCTCGCTGTCCGGCGCCAGCAGCTCCAGGGAGCGCTGCAGGCCGGCGGCGGTGGCGCTGGCGTGCACCACGAGGTCGCAGTCTCGGGTCGCGTCCGCCGGCGTGGCGAACCCGACGCCGAGCGCCTCGGCGACCGCGGCGCGGGCGGGGTCGGTGTCGACCAGCTCGACCCGGGCGCCGGGGAGCCCGGCGAGCACCCCGGCGACCGCGGAGCCGACCATGCCCGCGCCGACGACGGCGATCCGGTCGCCGACCAGCGGCGCCGCGTCCCAGACCGCGTTCACCGCGGTCTCCACGGTGCCGGCGAGCACCGCCCGGCCGGGCGGGACGTCGTCCGGGACCGGGGTCACCGCGTCGGCGGGGACGACGAACCGGCTCTGGTGCGGGTACAGGCAGAACACCGTGCGCCCGACGAGCCCGGGCGGCCCCTGCTCGACGTCGCCCACGGCGAGGTAGCCGTACTTCACCGGGGCCGGGAACTCGCCCTCCTGGAACGGGGCCCGCATGGTGTGGTGCTCGCTCACCGGCACCTCGCCGCGGAAGACCAGCGCCTCGGTGCCCCGGCTGAGGGCGGTGTACCGGGTGCGGACCAGGACCTCGTCCGGCCCGGGCTCGGGCACCGGCACCGTGCGGACCTCCCCGCGGCCCGGTTCGGCGACCCAGAACGCGCGCGCCTCACCGCTCATGGGCGGCGAGAGTAGTGCGTGCACCCGGCCCGGCATTCACGCGACCGGTTCGCCGCCGATCGCGTAGCGTCACCGGCAGTGACCGGGATCACTGAGCACCGGCGAGGGCCGGTGCGGGACGGGTGGCGCGACCGGGGGCCGCATGCGGACGACGACGGGAACGGCGGAGGTGCCGACGGTGGGTGCGCCCGCGACGACGGACGCCCGGGCGGGGCGTCCCCACGTGCTGGCGTCGGTGGCGATGTCGCTGGACGGCTACATCGACGACACCGGCCCCGGCACGCTGGTGCTCTCCGACGCCGAGGACCTGGACCGGGTGGACGCGGTCCGCGCCGGGGTGGACGCGATCCTCGTCGGGGCCGGGACGGTGCGGGCCGACGACCCTCGCCTGCTGGTGCGCTCCGGCCGCCGCCGCGACGAGCGCGTCGCCGCGGGCCGGCCGGCCTCGCCGCGGCGGGTCGTGCTGTCCGCGAGCGGCGGGCTGGACCCGTCGGCAGCGGTGTTCGTCCGCCACGACGGCCTGCCACCGACGCTCGTGCACGCCGCCTCCCCCGCGGTGACCGGGTTGCGGGCCCGGCTCGGCGAGGCGGCCGAGGTGGTCGACGCCGGTGACCCGCCCTGCCCGGCCACGGTGCTGGCCGACCTCGCCGGACGCGGTGTGGAGCGGCTGATGATCGAGGGTGGCGGCGCGGTGCACACCGCGTTCCTCACCGCCGGGCTGGTCGACGAGCTGCAGGTGGTGGTGGCGCCGTTCTTCGTCGGCGACGCCCGCGCGCCCCGCTTCGTCCGCGACGGCGGCTTCCCGCAGGGGTCGGACCGCCGGATGCGGCTGGTCGAGGCCCGCCCGATCGGGGACCTCGTCCTGCTGCGCTACGCGGTCCGCGGCACCTGACCCCCGCTCGCGGCGACCGGCCGGTTCACCGGCCGAAGGCCGTCAGGAACCGGTCGCGGAAATCCTCCATCGGCCACACCGGGGCGTCCGGCGGGGGCCGCAGCCCGGGCGTCCACCCCCAGGCGGCGACCCGGTCGAGCACCGCGCGGTCCCGGGTGACGATCGAGATCGGGACGTCGCGGCCGGCATCCGGGCCGGTCACCGCCGTGACCGGCTGGTGGTCCCCGAGCAGCACGACGACCAGATCATCGGGGTCGGCAGCGCCGGCGCCGGAGCGCTCGACCCAGCCGAGCAGGCTCCGCAGGGAGTACGCGAGCGAGCCCAGGTAGTCCGCGCGGATTCCGGCGGTGTCCCCCGAGAAAATCGACTCGAAGGCCCGCTGCCCGCGGGCGTGGGGCGCGTAGACCGAGCCGTCGCCCAGCTGCGCCCACGGCAGCAGCGGCGGCACCGGCGTCCACGGCGCGTGGCTGGAGGTCAGCGCGATCTCGGCCAGCAGCGGGCCCCGGCCGGGGCGGTCGTACTCGAGCCGGGAGAAGGCCGCGAGCGCGTACTGGTCGGGCATCGGCGACCAGCTGAACGGCGGCCCCGCGTAGTCCAGGCCGTCGCGGGCGTGCACCCGCTGGTGGCCGTAGAACGACGCCTCCGGCCAGGCCCGGGTCGTGCCCGGCATGACCGCGGTCGTCTCCCAGCCGGCGTCGCGGAAGGCGCGGGTCAGGGTGAGCCGGTCGGAGGCGGTGAGCCGGTCGTGCCGGCCCTGGTCGTCGATCCGCAGCCCGGAGAACAGCGTGGCGTGGGCCAGCCAGCTCCCGCCGCCGCTGATCGGCGCGGTGAGGAACCCCGACCGCGACGCGAACCCGGCGGCGCCCAGCGCACGGTCCCCGGCGGCGAGCACGGGTGCGATCCGCGGGGCCATGGCCGGGTCCTCGACGGCCGAGCGCCCGTAGCTCTCCACCACCGCGAACACCACGTCCTTGCCCCGCAGCGCGGTGAGCAGCCCGTCGGCGGGCACGCCCGCGAAGGCGTCCTGCGCGGCCTCGGCGGCGAACGCCCGGTCGTCACGGATCGCGGCGGGCACCGTCGCGATCCGGTCGCGCACCTGGGCGACGCCGTCGGCGGCGGCGAGCGGCACGCCCGGCACCGGCGGGATACCCGCCCCGGCCCAGATCACCAGCCACGCCGCGGCGAGCACGGCCGCCCCCGGCAGGGTCACCGCGCGGTGCCGGGCGGCGAGGCCACCGAGCCGCGCCACCGCCCAGGCCGTCGCCACCAGCAGCCCGGCGACGGCGGCCACGGCACCGATCGTGGCGGCGACCGCCCCCGCCGCCCCGGCCGCGCCCTGCACGAACTCCCGGGCGTTGCCCAGCAGCACCCGGTCCGACACCGGGTCGAAGGGGCGGTCCAGGAACGTCCGGAACCCGAGGTCGAGCAGCTTCAGCACGCCGACCAGGGCGAGCACGACACCCGCGAGGACCGCGACGACCCGGCGGGGCCGGGCGGGGAGCACCGCGAGCACCGCGGCACCGACCACGGCCTCGATCGGCAGCCGGACGAACGCCGACGGCTCCAGTGCGAGCGGATCGGTCGGCAGCACGAGTATCCCGCCGACCAGGACGACCGCGGCCACGGTGAGCAGGCCCGCCGCGGCGGCCCGCCGGCGGAACGGGTGCTCGCCGGCGACCCGCCACCGGTGGGCCACCGACGTGCCGAACGACCACAGCAGCGCGGCCAGGGCCAGCGCCAGTGCCGCGCGCTCCACCAGGCCGGGAAGCACCCGGGCGGCCGCGACGACGAGCACGACCCCCTGCACCGCCGCGACGACCTTGGCCGAGCGTCGGACCGGCAGGTCGCCGTCCAGCCACGGCAGCACCCGGCCCGCGGCCGCGTAGGCGTAGCGCATCAGGCCCAGCGCGACCACCCACCCGGCACCCGAGACGAGCGCGACGTGCACCGACAGCACCAGCAGCAGCAGCGCGTCGGTCTCCATGTCGAACCGCGCGCCCAGCGCGGTCGCGGTACCGGTGCGGCGGGCGACGGGCCCGTCCACCACGTCGAGGACGAGCGCGACCGACGCCAGCACGACCAGCGCGACCCGGCCCGCGCCGTCCAACCCGGTGAGCGTGGCGACGCCGACCACCAGCACCCCGCGGGCCAGCGTCACCGACCCGGCGGGACCGAGGGTCCGGGATCCGGCCGTGCGGGCGGCCCGCACCAGGACCGCGGCCCCCGCCACCGCGAGCACCACGCCGGCGGTGCCGCGGACGACCCCGACCCCGACCCATTGGGCCGGACCCGCGAGCACGACGGCCAGCAGCACCGCACCCGCCGTCAGCTGCCGGGCGAGCGACGGGGCGACCACGGCGGCCGGGATCCGGGGGGACACCGCGCCCAGGGTGCCCGAGCCCCGCCCCCGGCGGGGCGGTGCGCCGGCTCAGGGAGCCGGGCGGGCGTAGACGTCCCCGGAGCGGGCCAGCGGGCGTCGCCGGTCGAGCAGCGACGCGAGCTCGCCGGCGTCGAGCCACCGGTCACCGGTCGCGGCGGGGTCCCACCGCATCGTCTCGACCGGTGAGTAGCGGTACACGTGCGTGCCGAGCGCCTCCACCCGGGCGAGCGCGGCGAGCGCGGCGTCGTGCGCCGCGGGCAGGTACTCGAACGACAGCGCCGGGAGCGGCCGGGATAGGCCGGCGAGGACGTCGGCCTCGAACCCCTCGACGTCGATCTTGCAGAAGGCCGGGACACCGTGTGCGGCGACGAGGTCGTCGAGGGTGCGCACCTCGACCGGCACCGTGTCCTCCCAGCGGACCCGGGCGAAGCCGGCGTCGTCGGCGACGGTGCGCCGCCAGTCCTCGGACATCGTCGACACCGTCGGGGTGGCCCGCGAGATCCCGAGCCGGGCGGTGCCGGGCCGCGCGCCGAGCGCGGCGGGCACGACGGTCACACCGTCGTCGCGGGCACTGAACAGCCGGAGCAGCCGCACGAAGTCCGGCTGCGGTTCGACGGCGACGACCCGCACCCCGAGCGCACGCCAGGCCCGCACCCGGTTCCCGGCGTGCGCACCGACGTCGAAGGCGAGATCGCCCGGCCCCAGGAAGGCCGAGTAGAACGCGCGCATGCGCCGCTGCCGCCCCGGTACGCCGTGATAGATCGCGAGCGACCGGGCGATGCCGAAGGCCCGGGTCAGCACCCGGCCGAGGGTAGCGGGCGCTCCCGGTTTGCGCCCGTGCCCGACCGCGGGTCGGATGGGACCATGTCGGCGCACCGCCGGTTGACCGTGATGACGTTCAACATCCGTGGCTTCTCCCGCCGTCGCGACGGGGCCAACAGCTGGGAACACCGGGCCGCGCTCAACGCCGGCACGATCCGGCGGCACGCGCCGGACGTACTCGGCGTGCAGGAACTGCGTACCGAGAGCCTCGCGACCTACCGGCGGGAGCTACCGGGGTACGCCTGCCTCCTCGGCCCCGCCGCGGGCAACGGCGCCCCGGGCGAGTTCAATGCGATCCTCTACGACCCGGCCCGGCTCGAGCTGCTCGGCACGGGTGGATTCTGGCTCAGCGAGACGCCGGACCGGCGCTCGGCGTCCTGGCGCACCCGGGTCGTGCGGGCCGCGAACTGGGCCCGGTTCCGCACGCCGCAGGGGCTGTCGTTCCTGCACCTCAACACCCATCTCGACCATCTCAGCGGGCTCGCCCGGGTGCGGGGCGGCGAGCTGGTCCTGCGCCGGGTCGCGGCGCTGCGGGCGGACGGCGACCTGCCGGTCGTGGTGACCGGGGACTTCAACTGCCGGCCCGGCTCCGTCCCGTACCGGCTCTTCGCCGACGACGGCTTCCAGGACACCGCCGTCGCGGCGGGAAGCGGCCGCGACACCGGGCCGGGCACCTTCCACGCCTTCCACGGCGCCCGGCGCGTCCTGCTCGACACCGTGGACGGCGTGCGCCGCGCCCGGGCCCCGCGCCGGCTCGACTGGATCCTGCTCGCCGGTGGCCGGGCCCGGCTGCGGGCCGTGGGCCACACCGTGCTGCGCGACCGCGACCCGGCCACCGGCACCTACCCCAGCGACCACTACCCGGTGCTCGCCGCGCTGACCGCCGGCGGCTGAGCGGTCATCGCTCCTCGGCGGCCGCCCGTTCATGCACCGGCGGCGGGTCGGCGGGCGGGAACCCGAGCGGGCTCTGCGGCACCTCGGGTGAGGACGTGTCGAGCGGGACCGCGTCGGAGCGGACCACGCCGAGCTGGGACGTCTGCCGCGGCAGCACCGCGTCGAGCAGCCAGTCCACGGCGGTGCGCACCCGGTTCCCGGGCATCGACATCAGGTGGTAGCCGCGGGCGAGGGCCTTGGCGGGCCGTCCGCTCAGCGGGATGTGCAGCGGGTTCGCCGCCGCCTGGGTGCCGCCGAGGTCCACCACGAAGCCGAGGTCGCGGTGGCGGTAGCGGCGCATCCGCCGCCCCGCCAGCGACGCCGCGACGTTGCGTGCCGCGAGCCTGCCCTGCCGCACCGCGTGCTGGGCCGTCATCGCGGTGAGCTGCCCCGGACGTCCCGGGTCGGGCACCGCGGCGGCGTCACCGCAGACGAACACCTCGGGATGCCCGGGGGCCCGCAGGTCCGGGCCGACCACGACGCGGCCCTTCTCGAGCTCGAGTCCGAGGCTCGCCAGCAGCGGATCGGCCCGCACCCCGACGCACCACAGCAGGGTGCGGGTCGGCACGTGCTCGCCGGTGTCGAGGCGGACGCCGGTCGCGGTCGCCTCCTCCACCGTGGTGCCGGTGCGCACGTCGATCCCCCGCTCGCGCAGCACCCGGTCCGCGGTGTCGGCGAGGTGCTGGTCGAGCCCGGACAGGATCCGGCTGCGGTTGACCAGCACCCACCGGGTGGAGCGTTCGGGCATCCCGCGGCTGCGGGCCAGCAGGTCGGTGAACAGCTGTCCCTGCGCGGCGAGCTCGGTGCCGGTGTAGCCGGCGCCGACCACGACGAAGGTGCGGCGCGCCTCCTGCTCCGCCGGATCGTCGGTGGCCGCGGCCAGGTCGATCTGCCGGATCAGGTGGTCGCGCAGGTACAGCGCCTCCGGTATGCCGCGGAACCCGTGCGCGTGGTCGGAGACACCCGGGACCGGCTGGAGCATGTGGACGCTGCCGGCCGCGAGGACCAGGCGGTCGTAGGCGATGGCCTGGCGGCCGCCCTCCGGGTCGACCCACCACACGGTCCGGCCGGCGAGGTCGATCTCGTCGACCTCGCCCGGCATCGTGCGCACCTGCGCGGGCAGCGCGTCGGCGAGCGAGATCGAGATCCGCCGGGGTTCGAGGATCCCGGCGGCCACCTCCGGCAGCAGCGGCAGGTAGAGGAAGTAGTTGGTCGGGCTGACCAGCACGATCTCGGCGGCGTCGCCCATCGTGCGGGCCAGTGCGCGGGTGGCGTGGTAGCCGGCGAAACCCCCGCCGACGACGACCACCCGGGGACGGCGCTGCGACGCGTCGTGCGCCCGATCATCCTTCGGCATGCCCCGGGCCTGCCCGCAGGACCCGCCGGCGAAACGCCCGGGCGCGGGCACGTCAGTAGGTGCGGCGCAGCCGCATGCCCAGCGGACGGCCGTCGGGGTCGAGGAACGACCGGTACACGGGCGCGGTGAACCACCGGTGCCTGCGGGGCAGCCCGGTCTGCCGGCGGGTGTGCGGCCGCAGGCGGCCGGGCGGGCGTGGCCCGCGACAGCCGCCGGCATGCCAGGCCTCCAGCGCCGCGGCGCTCTCGCGCACCGTGGCCGCGGCGCGGTCGGGATCGAGCAGGTCGGCGTCGTGGTGACAGTCGGCCCCGTGGCAGTCGGCCCCGTGGCAGTCGGCCCCGTCACAGTCGGCCCCGTGGTAGTCGGCCCCGGAGTCACTGCGGCCGAGCTCGAGGTGTTCGCGCATCAGCTCCAGGCGCAGGTCCCGGGCGAAGCGGCGCGCACCGTCCCCGTGACCGGCCGGATCGGCCGGTGCCCGCGGGTCACGTTCGGTGTCGACGACGGCGGCGGCCAGCTCGGTGTCGTAGGTCCACGACCGCATGTTGAAGTTGTCGCTGCCGACCGCCGCCCAGACGTCGTCGACGATGCAGAGCTTGGCGTGGACGTAGACCGGCGCGTTCCGCCGGTTCTCCACGTCGAGGACCTGCACCCGGTCCCCGCCGGCCTGCTGCACTATGGCCAGCGCCTCGGCGTGGCCGAGACCGGCGGTGTCGAGGTAGGCCCGCGACGTCACGTCCGGCATCCGCGGGACCACTGCGATCAGGTGCAGCCGGGGGCTGCGGCGCAGCGCGGCGGCGAAGACCCGGGCGACATCGACCGACCACATGTACTGGTCCTCGACGTAGACGATCCGCTCGGCCCGGCCGAGGGCCTTGCTGTAGCCGCGGGCGATGCTGCGCTCCCCGCGCGGCGCCGACGGGTGGCGGGGCCACCGGTTCGGGTAGGTGCACAGCAGCTGCACCGCACAACCGCCGGTGGCCGGCGGGTCCGCTGCCGCGCCGGGGAACCGGGTGTCGGCCCGGTGGCGGGCGGTGCCCAGCGCGGACACCGGGTGCCAGGGCATCCCGGACAGCGGCGACGGGTCCTCCCACCGCTCCCGGAGCACCTGTTCCACGTCCCGCACCGCCGGTCCGCGCAGCTCCAGCTGGACGTCGTGCACCGCCGGGTGCGGCCCGTACTCCGAGCCGGACCTCTCGGCCTGCGGGTCACCGGTGTGGCGGGCGTCGTCGCGGCTGCCGAGATCGACGTCGATGCCGCCGACGAACGCGACGTCGTCCTCCGGACGGTCCCGGTGCCGGACGGCGACGAGCTTCTGGTGGTGGCTGCCGAGCACCCGGACCCGCTGGTCGAGCAGGACGGCACCGCCGGCGTCGGCGACCGCGTCGGCCACCCTGCGGTTCTCGCGGGCGTGGTAGCCGAGCAGGCCGCTGTGTGAGCGCCAGAGCAGCCCGCGCACCCGCACGTCCCGCCGCGCGGCCCCGCAGAGCGCCTCGGCGACCGTGGGGCCGTGCTCGGCGAGACGCTGCCCGGCATCGGCCCGCCAGCCCGCGAACAGCACCGCGTCACCGGCCCCGGTGGCCGCGACCGTCCCGGCGAGCCGGGGCAGGTAGCGATCTCCGTGCACCAGGGCGCCGACGGTGTTGCCCTCGGTCCAGGCCCGCAACCGGGTCACGTCGTTGCCCCGTTCCTCCCCGGTGAGGAACCAGTCCGACAGCCCGTTGCGCCGCGGCTCGGCACCGAGGCCGGTGCGCAGCCGAGGCAGCAGCTCCTCACCGTTCGGAGCCGCGATCACCGGCGCCCCCGCGACGGTCCCGGGCAACGACGTCACGCCGGTCTCCGGTGGGTCCACATCGAGCACCTGCCGCACCGCGATCGCCGCGACCCGGCCCGGGTGGCGCTCGGCGAACTCGCCGTACACGGCCGGGTCGTGGCCGGCGTCGTCGCCGACGAGGACCCACCGCACCGACGGCATCCGCTGCGCGAGCCGCTCGAGCGCGACCCGCTTGTTCGCCGCGCCGCCGCCGACCAGCCACCGCAGCACCGGCGTGCGGCCGACGACGAGCGCGGTGCCGGGCGGGTAGCCGTCCCGCCGCAGCAGCCCGGTGACCAGCCGGGAAAGACCGGACGGGAGGGCGGTCAGGTAGAACACCGGTGTGCCGGGACGGTCGTCCACCAGGCTGTGCACGACCTGCGGCATCCCCTGTACCGAGCGGAGGTCGTGCGTGCTGTGCCGCAGCAGGGCGCGCAGCCGGCGCAGCTGGCGGCGCGGGGTGGCGAGGCGGAGCACCCCGTCGATGTCGAACACCACGCCGTCGAACACCGCGCCACCGAACATCAGGCCGCCGAACCCCACGTCCTCGGATTGCACGCCGCCGGGAGCTGTGCCGCCGGAATCCCCGGCCCGGGATGCGTCGCTCGTCACCCGGGGAGCGTGCCCGTCCCCCGGCCCGGCAAACGGTCGGCCGGTCACGAGGGCCGATCTGCGGAACGCAGCGGGAACACGCGGTGGACCTCGTCCGACACGCGATGGGAAGCGCAGCTATCCTGCGGCATTGTCGAGGTGTCCTAGTTAGAAGGAGAACCGGCCGGTGGCCGACGAGAACGTGGGTGCAACACCCCAATCGATTCAGGGCGAACAGCAGACCGAGTCCGGCTGGACCCGGGCCTCCGATGAGGATGTCGACCTGTATGTCGACCGGGTCACCGACGAGGTATTGGCCTGTCGGGAACGCGGGCGGCACCTGTTCCCGACCATCCGTCAGACCGGGATCCACTTCACCGGTGTGGACGACGACGGGTTGCTGCTGCGGCGGCTGACCTGCACGTGTTGTGAGCTCGCCGTGAAGGTCGAGAAGTGGGAGGGCTTCCGTGGTGCCGGTCGTCGTACCCGGTTCCGGCGGGTCGCCTCGCACCTGGAGTACCGCACCGGGCCGGATGGTCAGACCTACCTGGCGCCCTCCGGCCGCGGGCACATGACCCCCCGCCAGATCGGTGACTCGGTCGCGTCCAAGGCGCTGTCCGGTCAGACGCTCACCGCCCTGCGCAAGGCCGCCACCCGCGCGAGCAAGGACGAGAAGGGCTGATCGATGGGCATCCGCCAGATCCGGTACTGCGACATCACCGGAACCGAGAACGACGTCGAATCCCACGAGATCCACATCGATCAGATGCGGATCGCGATCGACCTCGCCGGCAGCGAGTACCGCCGGCTGATCGCGGCCCTGCAGCCGTTCATCGACGCCGGGCGGGTGGAGGCCTCGGTCCCCGCCGCCGGTTCGCTCCCGGGCGGGACGTCGGCGTCGGGGAACCGGCCACGCCGCCGGCCGTCGACGAGCACCGGGCTGACCGCGGCCGAACGGGACCAGCTGCGCCAGTGGGCCGAGGCCCGGGGCTTCCCCGTCCCGGTCAACAACCGGTTCAAGCAGTCCCTGATCGACCAGTGGCGGGCCGACACCAGCACCTCCGGCCCGAGCAGCGAGGACGGGTCGGCGGACTCGGCGGACTGACGTCGCACCCGTCCTGCGGCTCCCGCGGACGCGACGGTTCAGGTCAGGCGGACCAGCACGAGACCACGATCCAGCCCCGCACGCAGGTCGGCGCGGTTGACCGAGCCGTCCGGCTCCAGCCGGAGCTGCTGGATCCGCCCGTGCGCGGAGTTGTGCCGCAGGATCGCCGGGTACAGCTCGGCGACCCGGTCCTCGTCGGTGATGACCTCCGGGTGGGCGACCCGGCGTTCCCCGCGCACCGTCAAGGTCACCGGGCGGTGCGGAGCCAGGTTGCGCAGCCAGGTCGCCTTCGCCACGCCCATCAGCACGGCGCCGTCCCGTTCGGCGTAGGCGATCGGGACGACGTAGCGGCGGCCCGTCCGGCGCCCGGTCACCTCGATCAGCATCACCTTCCCGCTGAGCACGCGGTGCAGGGGTGACCGGAGCAGCCACCGGGCGACGGCGTTGAACCACCGCTGGGTACGGCTGGTCGTGCGGGACATGCAGCCCTCCTGTTCGATCGTCCGCAACCGGGATTCGCGATCGGTTGTCCCGATCCTGCACGAATCCGCTCGCGTCCCCCAGCCGTTTCGGCTACGTTCCGGCAAGCCGTGCGAGAGTTCGAGGAGGTGGTACCCGTGAACGCGGTTTCGACAGGGGTGCTCCCCTCCGGGGTCACGGTCGGGCGGTAGGTCGTCCGGGAGCGCCGTTCACGAGCGCACCCGAAAGGCACGACCATGCGATTCACGTCCGAACAGCACCTCGACCACGACGTCGTCGAACGCGAGTTCCTCCTCGATGAGATCCCGGGCATCCTGTGGACGCCCGCGGCCGTCTCCGCCCCGGCCCCGCTGATCCTGCTCGGCCATCCCGGCGGACTGCGCACGATGTATCCGCGGCTCGCGGCCCGGGCCCGGCACTGTGCGGCGGAGGGCTTCGCCGCCGCCACCGTCGAACTGCCCGGGTGCGGCGACCGGCCCCGCATCGCCGCTGCCGACCATGCCCGCGCCGACCTGCGCCGAGCGTTGGAGGCCGGCGAGCCGGTCGACGACGACATCGTCGACCGGCTCGTCCTTCCACTGGTCGACGCGGCAGTCCCGGAGTGGCGTGCCGCCCTGGACGCCCTCCTCCGGCTACCCGGGATCGGCGGCCCGGTCGGGCACGCGGGCGGGGTGACCGCTGTCGGCGTCCGCCTGGCGGCGGTCGAGCCGCGCATCTCGGCCGCCCTGCTCTACGCCGGCAGTGTCGTACCCCGCGCCCTGCTCGAGGAGGCCCGGCAGGTCACCGTCCCACTGCTGATGCTGCTGCAGTGGGACGACGAGGGGAACGACCGGCAGCGGGCCCTGGATCTGTTCGACGCCCTCGGCTCCGCGGAGAAGACGCTGCACGCCAACCTGGGCGGGCACACCGGCGTCCCGCAGTTCGAGGGGGACGACGCGAACCGGTTCTTCGCCCGGCATCTGCGGTGAGTTCGAGCCGTGCAGCGTCTCGCCGGCCGAAAGCGGTGGCTTGTCGGAATTCCACCGCCTTGCTAATCTTCGCCTACCGATCGTTTGACAGGCACGAGGGAGTGCTGTGTCCGAACTTGCAGGCGAGACCACCGATGTGCGCGCGACCGTCCTCGACTGGCTCCGTCGTTTCGAGCGCGCACTGTCGTCCGGAACCGGTATCGCCGACCTCTTCCAACCCGACGCGTGGTGGCGCGACCTGCTCGTGATCACCGACGACCTGCGCACCTTCCAGGGTTCCGACACCATCGCGGCGAACCTGAAGGGAGAGGTCTCGGGCCTGACCGTCTCGGACGCGTCTCACGCCCCGGACGGTTCCTTCGTTCAGGCCTCCATCACTTTTCGGACTCCGGTCCACCGTGCAGAGGGGATCCTGCGACTCACCACGACCGACGGTCACGCGTGGAGGGCCTGGACCCTCCTCACCGCCGCGCGTGAACTCGTCGGCCGTGAGGAGGCAACCGGGCGCCGGCGGCCTCACGGTGCGGAAGCACGGACCTCCGGGGGGCCGACGTGGGCCCAGACCCGGGCACGGGAGCGGGAGTTCCTCGACGACGAGCCGGACGTGGTCGTCGTCGGGGCCGGCCACTCAGGACTCGGTCTCGCCGCACGCCTGACCCGGATGGGGGTCCGGACCCTCGTCGTCGATCACAACGACCGGGTCGGTGACAACTGGCGCCGACGATACGACTCCCTGCGCCTACACGACCCGGTCTGGTACGACCATCTGCCCTACCTCCCCTTTCCGCCCAGCTGGCCCGTCTTCACCCCCAAGGACAAGCTCGCCGACTGGTTGGAGCACTACGTCGCGGCCCTCGACCTCGATGTCTGGACCGGGACCTCGCTCACCGCGGCCACGCACGACGGAAGCGGCTGGGATCTCGTCCTTCGGCGCACCGACCGGAGCGAGCGCCGGCTGCGCCCCCGTCACCTCGTGCTGGCCACAGGAGTCAGCGGAACAGAGGCCCGGGTACCGGAGATCCCGGGCGCCGACGATTTCGCGGGCACCCTGTGTCACTCGAGCACCTTTCCCGGCGGTGCGGGCTTCGCAACACGCCGAGCAGTCGTCGTCGGTGCCGGCAACAGCGCACACGACATCGCACAGGACCTCGCCGAACACGGCGCCCGGGTCACCATGCTCCAGCGGTTCAGCACGTACGTGGTGAGCGCGGAGGCCTCGGCCATGGCCATGGCCGGCCTCTACGACGAGACGGGACCGGCCACCGAGGTCGCCGACCTGCTGGGAGCCTCGATGCCCTGGCCGGCGGCAGGGGACGCTCAGCGGGCGATGACCGCACGGAAGGCGGAGAAGGACAGTGATCTGCTCGCCGGTCTCGGCCGGGCCGGGTTCCGTCTCAACGACGGGATCGACGGGACCGGAGCCCTCATGCTCTTCCTCCAGAAGGGCGGCGGCTACTACATCGACGTCGGCTGCTCCGGTCTGATCGCCGACGGCACCATCACCGTCCGTCCCGGGGCGGACATCACGCGCCTCACCCCGACCGGTGTCCGGCTCTCCGACGACAGCGAACTCGAGGCCGATGTCGTCGTACTGGCCACCGGCTATCACGGCATGGTCGAGACCGCACGGTCCCTGCTCGGCGACGAGATCGCCGACCGCTGCGGGCCGGTGTGGGGCCTCGATCCGGAGGGGGAGCTCCGGGGCGTCTGGCGGCGGACCGGCCAGCCCGGGCTCTGGTTCATGGGCGGAAATCTGGCCATGGCGCGGTTCTACGGCCGCTTCCTGGCTCTCCAGCTGGCAGCCGACCTCTGACCTCTCGAGCGACCACGAACCGGAGGAACGCAATGGAGCGCATCCACCGACTGCGCGGGCTGATGGCGGCCGAAGGACTCGACGCTGTCGTGCTCACCACGCCGCACAACGTCCTGTACGCCACGGGCTACCGTTCGGTGCTCGAGAAGTGGCAACTTCACGAACCGCTCTGTGCCGCGGTCGTACCGCTCGCCGAGGACAAGCCGGTCGTTCTCGCACTCCCGGAGGCCAACCTGGCCCTCCTCATGGTGCAGGAGGAAGCCGGTAGGCCCGACCGTGCCGGCGAGATCCGTGTCTTCGACATGATCAATTTCTGCGAGGTCATGCGGTCCGAGGACCCCTCGGCCGCGGCCAGCACGATCGGAAAGGCCTCCGCGGAGTTCTACGGCGCCCGTGTACGAGGACGGTGCGAGCCCGACGTGCTGGCCTCGATCGCCGTCACACTCGGCGACCACGGCCTGGAGCGTGGCCGCATCGGCTCGACGATCTGCGGGTGATGCACCGGCTCGACGGGCTCGGGTTCACCGGGTCCGATGCGTTGGAGACGCTCATCCGTTCCCGGATGGTCAAGACCGCACCTGAGCTCGAGGCCTTCCGGCGGGTCGGGACAGTGGGCGACCGGGCACTGGCTGCGGCGGTGGAGGCTCTCCGCCCTGGGGTGTCGTGGGACGAGGTGCAGTACGCCGTCGCCGACGCGATGGTCCGGATGGACGCCACACCGGTCGACGAGGGCGCGATGCTCTTCGGCGGCACGTTCCAGGGCGCCTTCCTTCCTGAGCTCTTCCGCACCCGCGGAGACCGACCGCTGGACGAAGGACAGATCGTGATCCTCGAGACCCAGGGGGTCTGCGAGGACATCTGGATCGACATCAACCGCACCGCAGTGATCGGTGAACCGTCTCCGGAGTACCAGCGGCTGCACGACGTGCTGCGTGACGCCTTCCTCCAGATGGTCGACCGGATGCGCCCCGGAGCCTTCACCGGGGACCTGCCCCGGATCGCGCACGACCACCTCGTCGCCGAAGGCATCCCGGTCCCCGACAAGCTCCTCGTGCTTGCGCACGGCATCGGGCACATGACCCTGGAGTTCCCGTTCGCCTACCCCGCGCAGGGGCGTGCCGGCACCGCCGGGTTCGAGATCGAGAAGGACATGGTGATCAGCCTCGACTGCCTGTACTTCGGCGGCGAGCTCGGCCCCTGTCACATGGAGAACGTCTACATCATCGGCGACGACGGTGCCGAGAGCACGTACGCGACACCGCTCGAGCTGATGGGACCGCGATGACGACCGGCCGACCGGTGTGATGAGGTCGGTCGGCCTCTCCTAGAAGACGATCGTCGTGGTGTCGTCGAGCAGCACCCGGTCGTCACAGTGCGCCTCCACCGCCCGGGCCAGCACCACCCGCTCGATGTCCGCGCCCCGCCGGGCGATCTCGCGCACCGACT
>NZ_FOUY01000025.1 GCF_900115005.1 Pseudonocardia ammonioxydans
ACGCGTGAGGAGATGGCGGCGCGGGTCGCCGAGGAGCTCCCGGACGGCTCGTATGTGAACCTGGGGATCGGGATGCCGACGCTGGTGCCCGGCTACATCCCCGAGGGCCGCACGGTGGTGCTGCACTCGGAGAACGGGATCCTCGGGGTCGGCCCGTACCCGGCCGACGACGAGGTCGACGCGGACCTGATCAACGCCGGGAAGGAGACCGTGACCGTCAACGACGGCGCGGCCTACTTCGGCTCGTCGGACTCGTTCGGCCAGATCCGGGCGGGCAAGCTCGACGTGGCCGTGCTCGGCGGGATGGAGGTCGCGGCCAACGGTGACCTGGCGAACTGGGCCGTCCCCGGCAAGATGATCAAGGGGATGGGCGGGGCGATGGACCTCGTGCACGGCGCGAAACGGGTCATCGTGATGATGGACCATGTCGCCAAGGACGGGTCGGCGAAGATCGTCGAGCGGTGCAGCCTGCCCATCACCGGGCTGGGCTGTGTCACCCGGATCGTCACCGACCTGGCCGTGATCGACGTGACCGGGGACGGGCTCGAGCTGGTCGAGACCGCCCCCGGCGTCAGCGCGGACGAGGTCCGCGAGAAGACCGCCGCCCGGTTGTCCGGGCGCCGAGACGAGGAGGCCGTCCGTGCGTGACGCCGTCATCTGTGAACCGTTGCGAACCCCGGTGGGTGGATTCGGGGGTGGGCTGCGTGATGTTCCCGCGCACACCCTGGCCTCGACGGTGATCAAGGCGGTGCTCGAGCGCACGGGTCTGGACCCGGCCGCGGTCGACGACGTGCTGCTGGGGCACTGCTACCCGACGATGGACGCGCCGGCCATCGGGCGGGTCGCCGCGCTGGACGCCGGGCTGCCGGTGACCGCGACCGGGCTGCAGATCGACCGTCGTTGCGGGTCGGGCCTGCAGGCGGTGCTGTACGCGGCGATGCAGGTCCAGGCGGGCACCTCGGAGGTGGTGCTGGCCGGTGGTGCGGAGTCGATGTCCTCGGCGTCGTTCTACTCGACGTCGATGCGCTGGGGGGTGAAGGGCGGCCCCGGGGTGATGTTGCACGACTCGCTGGCGCGGGGCCGGGTCACCGCCGGTGGGGAGCACTACCCGGTGCCGGGCGGGATGCTGGAGACCGCGGAGAACCTGCGCCGTGACTACGCGATCCCGCGCGCGGAGCAGGACGAGTTCTCGGTGCGCTCGCACCAGCGCGCGGCCGCGGCACAGGAGCAGGGCCGGTTCGCCGACGAGATCGTGCCGGTGACGATCAAGGGCCGTAAGGGTGACACGGTCGTCGACGCCGACGAGCACATCCGGCCGGACTCGAACGTGGAGAAGCTGTCCACGCTGCGTCCGATCCTCGGCAAGAACGACGACGAGGCCACCGTGACCGCCGGGAACGCGTCGGGTCAGAACGACGGGGCGTCGGTGTGCGTGGTGACCAGCCCGGAGAAGGCCGCCGAGCTGGGCCTGCGCCCGCTGGTGCGGCTGGTGTCGTGGGGCCTGGGCGGGGTCCCGCCGAAGACGATGGGCATCGGCCCGGTCCCGGCGACGGCGAAGGCCCTGGAGGTGGCGGGGCTGTCGCTGGCCGACATCGATCTCATCGAGCTGAACGAGGCGTTCGCCGCCCAGGTCCTGGCCTGCACCCGGGAGTGGAAGTTCACCGAGGCGGACTTCGAGCGGATGAACGTCAACGGCTCGGGCATCTCGCTGGGGCACCCGGTGGGCGCGACCGGGGGCCGGATCCTGGCCACGATGGCGCGGGAGATGGGCCGTCGTGACGCCCGCTACGGGCTGGAGACGATGTGCATCGGCGGTGGCCAGGGTCTCGCCGCGATCTTCGAGAAGGCCTGATGGCGCGCCCGCTGGACGGCCTGCGGGTCGTCGAGTGCGCCAGCTTCGTCGCCGGCCCCACCGGCGGCATGACCCTGGCCCAGCTCGGGGCGTCGGTGATCCGGATCGACCCGATCGGCGGCGGCCCCGACCACGGCCGCTGGCCGGCCGCGCACGACGGCACCGGCGACTCCTACTACTGGGCCTCGCTGAACAAGGGCAAGCAGTCGGTCACCGTCGACATGCGCTCCGACGAGGGCCGCGAGCTCGTCCTCGCGCTGGCCACCGCCCCCGGTGACGACCGCGGGGTGCTCGTGGACAACGTCGTCGGGCGCCGCTGGATGGCCAACGAGGCGCTCGTCGCGCGCCGCCCGGACCTGATCCACGTGCGGGTGCAGGGCTACGCCGACGGGCGCCCGGCGGTCGACTACACGGTCAACGCCGAGGTCGGCATCCCCGGGATCACCGGCAGCGAGGAGGGGGCGACCCCGGTCAACCACGTGCTGCCGGCCTGGGACCTGGTCACCGGGCTGAGCGTGTCGACCGCGGTCCTGGCCGCGCTGTACCAGCGCTCCCGTACCGGTGCGGGCGTCTACTCCGAGATCGCCCTGGCCGACGTGGCGCTGGCCGGGGTGGCGAACCTGGGCTGGCTGTCCGAGGCCGAGGAGGCCGGGCACGAACGGCCCCGGCACGGCAACCACGTCTACGGCAGCTTCGGTGTCGACTTCGCCTGCTCCGACGGCGACCGGGTGATGGTCGTCGCGCTGACCCCCGGGCAGTGGAGCGCGCTGGTGTCGGTGACCGGGACCGGTGAGGTGTTCGCCGCCCTGGAACAGGCCCTCGGTGCCGACCTGACCGACGAGACCGAGCGCTACCGGCTGCGCGACACCATCGCGGCGGTGCTCAAGCCGTGGTTCCTGGCGCGGGACTCCGCGACGGTGGAGGAGGAGCTCAACCGGGCCCGGGTGCTGTGGGGCCGCTACCAGGGGATGACCGACGTCGTCACCGCGCACCGCGCCGGCGCGCACCCGCTGCTCGCCGACCTGGCCCTGCCCGGTGGCGCCACCGGCATCACCGCCCGTTCCCCGCTGCGCTGGAACGGCGACCACGGCGACGTGGGCCGGGCGCCGCAGCTCGGTGCCGACACCGACCAGGTCCTGTCCGAGGTCCTGGGCCTCGGCGAGGCCGAGATCGGTGGCCTGCACGACCGGAGCGTCGTCGGTGGCAAACGCGGCTGAGCACCTCACCGTGAGGGACGGGCCGGACGGGCCGGACGAGCAGCACCGGGTGCTGGCCGAGCTCCTGGCGATCGTGCGCAGGAGCAAGCAGGGCGACCGGCTGCCCGCCGAACGACGGCTGGCCGAGCAGCTCGGGGTCGGGCGTTCCGCCGTCCGCTCCGCCCTGCGCGAGCTCAGCCACCACGAGCTGATCGCCACCCGGCGCCAGGCCGGCTCGTTCGTCACCTCGCCCGGCCCGCCGGGCCGCCCCCTGTCGGGCCGGCCTCCGGCGGGCCGGGCGACGGCCGGTTCCCGCGGCTGACCGCACCGTCCACCGACCGGCCACCGGTCACATCCGCGCCGCCGCGGTGAACAGGGCGGTGAGATGGTCCAGCAGCGGGTCCAGGTCGAGGTCAATCTCGTCGGTCATCGGTGCCGGCGACCCGGCCCGGCTCATCAGCAGCTCGATCAACCCGCCGGTCAGCACGGTGGCGCTGGTCGCCAGCTCCTCGTCGCGAGTGCCGGCCCCGTCGCGAGTGCCGGCCCCGTCGTGAGTGCCGGCCTCGTCGCGCAACGGCCGCATGAGCCGCGCGGCGAGCGTGCTGAACGACGCGACGAGCTCGTGCCGCTGCCGGCGGAACTCCGGGGTGGCCAGCGACTCGACCAGCGCGACCTGCACGGCGCGCGGGTCCCGGACGAACCAGTCCGCCAGCGCGGCGAGCACCGCCCGCGCCCGGTCCTGCGGGCCGGGCGCGCCGGCGGCGACCGCCCGGCGGACCGTCTCGCGGACGTCGTCGGCGATCCGGGCGGTCACCGCGCGGAAGAGCTCCTCGCGCGTCCCGAACAGCTCGTAGAAGTAGCGCGGGCTCAGCCCCGCCGCCCGGCAGACGTCGGTGACCGTGCTCGCGGCCCATCCCCGCTCGGCGAACACCGCCAGCCCCGCGTCCAGGAACTGCTCGAACCGACGGGTCGAGCGTTCGTCCGCGCTCAGGCCTGCGTACACCCGTTCCGGCATCGCACCCGCCCTCCTATCGAGAACAGCACTTTACAAGATGAATGACGGCGTTCAAGATCTATCTCCGGCGGGCCGTCCGGGTCCGGTCCAGGTGTCCGACGACGACCGAGGAGTGGCGAGCCATGGGCGGCAACTGGGAGACCGACGAGCGCAGGGCACTGCGGGCCTCCGCCCGCCGGTTCGCCGAGACGGAGATCGTGCCTAACCTCGCGGCCTGGGAGGACGCCGGGGCGGTCCCGCGCGAGCTGCACGCGAAGGCCGCCGCGGCGGGCCTGCTCGGCGTCGGGTTCGCGGAGGAGGCCGGCGGCGAGGGCGGTACCGCGGTCGACACCTGGGTGATCGCCGAGGAGATCATCCTGGCCGGTGGGTCCAGCGGGCTGCTGTCGGCGCTGTACACGCACGGCATCGGCCTGCCGCACCTGGTCGAGGCCGGTGATCCCGCGCTCGTGGAGCGCGTCGCGCGGCCGGTGCTGGCGGGCGAGAAGATCATCTCGCTGGGCATCACCGAGCCCGAGGGCGGCTCCGACGTCGCCGGGCTGACCACCCGCGCGGTGGCCGACGGGGACGACTACGTCGTCAACGGCGCCAAGCTCTACATCACCTCGGCCACCCGCGCCGACTTCTACACCGTCGCCGTACGGACCGGTGGGGACGGCGCCGGCGGCATCTCGCTGCTGCTGCTCGAGCGGGACATGCCGGGGCTGTCGGTCTCGGCGCCGCTGCGCAAGATGGGCTGGCTGTGCTCGGACACCGCCGAGCTGTCGTTCGACGACGTCCGGGTCCCGAGGACCAACCTGATCGGCGCCGAGAACACCGGCTTCTACGCGATCATGGGGCAGTTCGCCGCCGAGCGGCTCAGCATCGCCGTGCAGGCCTACGCGACCGCGCAGCGCTGCGTGGACCTCACGCTGGACTGGGTGAAGCAGCGCCAGACCTTCGGCCGCCCGCTGTCGGGGCGCCAGGTGGTGCGCCACCGGGTCGCCGAGATGGCCCGCCGCACCGACGTCGCCCGGACCTACACCCGCGCGGTGATCGACCGCTGGCAGGCCGGGGAGAACGTGTTCGCCGAGGTCGCGATGGCCAAGAACACCGCCGTCGAGGCCTGCGACGAGGTCGTCGACAGCGCGGTGCAGCTCTTCGGTGGCCTGGGCTACATGCGCGAGTCCGAGGTCGAGCGGCACTACCGCGACAGCCGCATCCTGGGCATCGGCGGCGGCACCAACGAGATCATGACCGAGATCGTGTCCAAGCTCCTGCTCGCCTGAGCGCCCCCGTCCACCTCGATCGGATCGCATCGTGCACGAGTACACCGCCCCGGGCGCCGTCGACATCGCGGACGACGCGTCGCTGGCCGACGCCGTCACCGAGCGGGCCCGGTCGGAGCCGGACGCGGTGCTGCTCCGCCGCCGGGTGGCCGGGACCTGGCAGCCGGTGCCGGCCGCGGAGTTCGCCGCCCGGGTGGCGGAGCTGGCCGCCGGGCTGATCGCCGCCGGGGTGCGCGCCGGGGACCGGCTCGCGATCCTCGGCCGGACCCGGTACGAGTGGACCCTGGTCGACTACGCGGCCTGGACCGCGGGTGCGGTCGTCGTCCCGATCTACGAGACCTCCTCGGCCGAGCAGGCGCGCTGGATCCTGGGCGACTCCGGCGCGGTCGGGGTGGTGGTCGAGACCGCCGCGCACGCGGAGACGGTCGGGGCGGTCCGCGAGCACCTGCCCGAGCTCGCGCAGGTGTGGCAGATCGAGGCCGGCGGCCTCGACGAGCTGGCACGGGCCGGGCGCTCCGTCCGCCCGGCGAGCTCGCGCGGCGGCGGGAGGCGGTCGGCCGCGACAGCCTCGCGTCCCTGGTCTACACCTCGGGCACCACCGGCCGGCCCAAGGGCTGCGAGCTCACCCACGGCAACCTGCTCTACGTCGGGGCGGTCGCGCCGATGCTGATCCCCGGCATGACCGACGACGGCGCGAGCACGCTGCTGTTCCTGCCGCTGGCGCACGTCTTCGCTCGCATCATCCAGGTCGCCTGCATCCAGAACGGCGTGACGCTGGGCCACACCGCCGACGTCGGACGCCTGCTCGACGACCTCGGCGAGTTCCGGCCGACGTTCCTGCTCGCGGTGCCCAGGGTGTTCGAGAAGGTCTACAACGGCGCCCGGCAGAAGGCCGCGGCCGGCGGGCGCGGGGCGATCTTCGACCGGGCCGAGCGGGCCGCGGTCGCCTGGTCCCGTGCGCGCGACGGCGGACGGCTCGGCCCGCTGGGCCGGCTCGAGCACGCGTTGTTCGACGTGCTCGTCCACCGCAAGCTGCGCGCGGCCATGGGCGGGCAGGTCCGGTGGGCCCTGTCCGGCGGCGCCCCGCTGGGCGAGCGGCTGATCCACTTCTTCCGCGGGGTCGGGGTGACGATCCTGGAGGGCTACGGCCTCACCGAGACCACGGGCCCGGCCGCGGTCGGGGCGCCCGGCGCGCTGAAGGTCGGGACGGTCGGCAGGCCTCCGGCGGGGACGTCGGTGCGGATCGCCGGGTCCGGCGAGATCCAGGTGCGCGGCCCGCAGGTCTTCCGCGGCTACTGGGGCCGGCCCGACGAGACCGCTGCGGTGCTGCGGGACGGCTGGTTCGCCACCGGCGACCTCGGCACGCTCGACGCCGACGGCCACGTCACGATCACCGGCCGGCTCAAGGAGCTGATCGTGACCTCGGGCGGGAAGAACGTGGCCCCCGCCGTGCTCGAGGACCATGTCCGGGCGCACCCGCTGGTGAGCCAGTGCCTGGTCGTCGGCGACAACCGGCCGTTCATCGGATGCCTGGTGACCCTCGACCCGGAGGCGCTGCCGGCGTGGCTGGCGGGCCACGGCCGGCCGGCCGACACGCCCCCGGCGGCGCTGACCGACGACGCGGCGGTGCGCGCGGAGATCCGCGCCGCCGTCGACCGGGCGAACAGGAGGTCTCGCGCGCGGAGTCGATCCGCGAGTTCGTCGTGCTGCCGGTCGACCTCACCGAGCAGGGCGGGCACCTCACCCCGTCGCTCAAGATGAAGCGCTCGGTGATCATGGAGGACTTCGTCGACCAGGTGGAGCGGATCTACCGGCGCTGAGCCCGCCGGCCGGTGCGCCACCGGCCGGCGGGGTGGCTCAGCGGCCCTTCCAGACCGGCTCGCGCTTCTCCGCGAACGCCGCTACGCCCTCGGCGGCGTCCTCGGACAGCAGCGCGACCGAGGCGAGCTCGCTCTGGCGGGCGAAGCCCTCCTCGACCGGCCAGTCCGGCGACTCCCGGATGATCCGCTTGCCCACCTGCACCGACAGCGGCGCGTTGGCCGTGATCTCCGCGGCGAGGGCCAGGGCCGCGTCGAGCACGGTGCCGGGCTCGGCGAGCCGGTTGACCAGCCCGAGCTCGGCCATCCGGGTGGCAGGCACCGGGTTGCCGGTCAGCGTGAGCTCGGCCGCGACGTTGCGGGGCAGCCGCTGGGCCACCCGCAGCACGCCACCGGCGGCCGCCACCAGCCCCCGCTTCGGCTCGGGCAGCCCGAACTGCGACTCGGTCGAGGCCACCACCAGGTCCGCGACGAGGGCGAGCTCGAAGCCGCCGGCGAGGGCGTGCCCCTCCACCGCGGCGATCAGCGGCGTGACCGTCGGCCGGGCGGTGATGCCCAGCGGGCCGCCGCGCTCGGTCATCGCGAACTGCCCCGCGGCGGCGGCCTTGAGGTCCATGCCCGCGCAGAACGTGCCGCCGGCCCCGGTGACGACCGCGACGCGCAGGTCCGGTTCGGACTCGATGTGGTCGACGATCTGCTCGAGCAGCTCCGCGGTGCGCAGATCGACCGCGTTGCGCCGGTGCGGCCGGTTGATCGTGACCACGGCGACCGGGCCCCGCTTGTCCAGCAGCACCGGCATCGCGGGCGGGGCGGGCAGCGGGGTGCGGTCGCCGCCGGTGAACGCCAGGTTCGCGGTGTCGGCCACCTCGACCGGCCGGCCGAGCGGGTCGTCGTCGACGGCGGTGCGCAGCACCTCGTCCTGGTGGCTGCGGACCAGCACCCGGGCGCCCTCGGCGGTGAGCACGCTGAGGATCGCGGCCGACGGCGCCCCGTCGCGGCCGTACTGCACGGTGCAGGCCTCGAGCACACCCGGGCCGGTGTAGGAGGTGAGGACCGGACGGCTCGGGCTCGGCGCGAGCACGGGCTGCAGCGACCGGTAGGCGCGGCGCGGCGGTTCGGCCGAGTAGATGCCGACGGCGTGCTTGGTGGCGTACCAGCCCAGCGACGTCGACAGGCCGTAGGACGCCGGGTCGGCGCGGAGCCGCTCGACCAGCGTCGCGACGGCGTGGGTGCCGTAGTTGTTGCCGGGGCCGCCGGCGAACGTGAGCCCGCCGGTGACCGACAGCGGACGGTCCGGGTCGTCGATCGGGAGCCCGAGCTCGCCGGCCGCGATCTGCACCGCCGCCGGGAAGCACGAGTACAGGTCGACGTGGCGGACGTCGTCGATGCTCAGCCCGGCGTGGTCGAGCGCGGCCTCGCCGATCCGCCGGATCGCCGGGGACGAGGCGAGGTCGCCCCGCTCGGAGACGAACCACTCGTCGTAGGCGGCCGCGCCGGCGTGCAGGAACACCCACCTGTCCTGGGTGATGCCGGCGGCCTCGGCGGCCGCGACGCTCGTCACGAGCACGGCGGCGGCGAGGTCCACCTGCAGGTTCGCGCAGAGCAGCTTCGGGTACGGCGAGGTGACCATCCGGTTGTCCGCGTCGGCGGTCGCCAGCCGCTCGGGGGAGTGCGCCTGCGGCATCCAGGCGTGCTCGTTCGCCGCGCCGACCTCGGAGAACGACGACCAGAGCCGGGTGATCCGCTCGGTGTGCTCGGCCGGTGTCGCCCCCGAGCGGGCCCGCAGCGCCGACTCCATCAGCGCGTAGTTGTAGACCGGGACGGCGAGCCCGGCGGCGGTCTCGGCGGCGTTGTTCGGCTCCCGCTCGCTGCCGATCACCTCGTCCGGCACGACATCGGCGGGCTGCTCCGGCCAGCCGAGCTCGACCCCGGCCTTCTGCGCCGCCGCGAGCGTGTTGCCCGCCTCGCCGCCGCACACCAGCACCATCGAGGCGTCGCCGTCGGCGATCGCGCGGCCGGCAGTGTTGATCAGCACCTGGCCGGCGTCGCCGCCGTAGCGGGCCGACATCGCGGTGTGCTGCGGGTCGGCGCCGAGGTGTTCGGCGACCGCGCGGCCGAGGTCGCGGTACCTCCACGAGGCGCTCGCCACCGCGTGAACCCGGTCGATGCCGGTGAGCACGGTGGCGCCGGTGTCGAGCTCGGCCTGCCGGGCCGCCTCGGCGGCCAGCGTCGCCGGGTCGGCCGCCCGGTCCAGGTCGGGGGTACGCCGGGTCACCTGCCCGACACCGACGATCACCGGGGTGCGCGGGTCCAGCAGCGTCCCGGTGCGGGCGTGGCGGACCGGTGCGGCGGCGGGGTCGTGGTCCTCCTGCGGTCCGGCGAGCAGCTCGGCGAGCCGCCCGGCCGAGGTCTGCAGGGCCTCCTCGACGCTCTTCATGACGGTGGCGCCCATCGGGCCGGTGACCGGGTCGCCACCGACGCCCGCGTCCAGCCGCAGCGCGGTGGCCCCGTCGCCGGCCGCGGCGCTGAGCCACAGCCCGAGGGTCAGGCCCATCGGCCCGGTGCCGTGCAGGCCGATCCGGTCCCCGCCGGCCTCGGTGACCTCCCAGGAGATGTCGGCCGGGATGCCCATTAGCGTCACCTGCTCGTCGAAGGTGACGCCCACCGCGGCGCCGGCCGGGGGCGTGCCGCGCCAGCCGGCGTGCAGCGCCAGCCAGTCCGGCAGCCGGGACAGGTCCCCGAGGAGCCGGTGGGCGGCCTCCGGGGCGGCGGGCGTGGTGGCCTCGGCCGAGACGGCCCGGTCGTAGCGGGCGAGCCCCTCCGGCTCAGCGGACATCGTGCACTCCCTCGTCGCAGCGAACAGAAACAGTATGGCCGTACCGTATCTGTCGCTCGCGCGGTGCAGGCGCGGGTATCGAGGACCGCGAACCGTACGGTTGTACTGTCGCGGCGTGTCACGACCGAGGGTGTCCCAGGAGGTGCGCCGCCACCGCATGCGGCAGCGCCTGCTGGAGGCGGCGATCGGCTGCCTGGAGGAGAAGGGCTACTCCGAGACCACGGTGACCGAGGTCCAGGAGCGGGCCGGCGTGGCCCGCGGGACGCTGCTGCACCATTTCCCGGCGAAGGCGCAGCTCATGGTCGCCGCGACCGAGCACCTGGTGCTGGATCGGGTGGAGCAGTTCCGGGCCGCCGCATCGGCCATCCCGGACGAGGCGGACCGGCTGCAGGCGGTCGTCGACCTGGCCTGGACCGACCTGGCGGGCCCGTCGTTCTTCACGGCGCTGGAGCTGTGGGTCGCCGCCCGGACCGACGACGAGCTGCGCGCGGCGCTCCTGCCGGCGCAGAAGCGGCTGTTCGGGGCGTTGCACAACGTGCTGTTCGAGGTGCTGACGCCGCAGCTCGGCGACGACCCGCGTACGGCGACGCTGGTCGAGCTCACCATCGACACCCTCACCGGTCTGGCGATCACCACGATGCTGGGGGAGCGCACCACCAGCCCGGAGACCCTGCTCCGGCGCTGGAAGCGCGCACTGGCCGTGCTGCTGGGGGAGCGCTCCGCCGACGACTGGCTGTGACCGGCCCCGGTGTCCTCACGCGGGGACGGCGACGGCGCGGCCGGCCCGCAGGGCGATGAGCTGCCACTCGACGAACACCGCGACCGCGATCGCCTGCGCGACGAGGAACGCCACCCCCAGCGCCGTCGGTCCCACGACGAGGACGACGCCGACGCTGCCCACCACCCACGCCGCGTTCACCGCCACCACCGCCCAGGCCCCGGCGCGGGGCACCGTCGCCGTCGCCGCCAGCACGAGCAGCCCGGCCGCCCAGACGACGAGGAACAGCCCCGCACCGACCAGCAGCGGGACCGGCAGGCCCAGCACCGGGCCGAGCAGCACGGCGCCCGCGGCGCCGAGCAGGCCGAGTGCGCCGGAGGCGGCCGCGTCGACCCGCAGGGCCGCGCGCAGGTTCGTGGTGACGGGGTGCGTGGAGATGGTCATGATCGCCTCCTGGGCCGGCCCGGGGGACCTCCCCGGTGCTGTACCCACGATCGCCCGGTCGGTGCGGTGAAGCGATGACCTCCGAGGTCATGGGCCGGCGCACGGACCGGCCACCGCGGAGCGGTCCCCCAGTACGGGGAGGATCAGCTGGTCGACGATCTGGACGAGGTACTCCCGGTCCGGCTCCCGGCCGACGTCGATCCAGTGTTTGACGACCATCGCCTCACCGAGGTTCTCGACCAGCGGGGTCACCGAGCCGGGGGCGATGGTGCCGAGTCGGGCGTGATGGTCGAGCACGGTCGCGGTGAAGCGCCGGCCGGACGCGTCGAACAGCTCGTCCAGTCGCGCGGCCAGCTCCGGGTGCGCCCGGCGTTCGGCGAGAATCGCCTGCACGGCACGGGCGGTCGGATGCCGGGCCCACTCCACCAGCAGCTCCAGGGACCGGATCAGGTCCGCCCGCAGTTCGCCCGCGACCGGTGACGGTTCCTCGACCGGGTAGGCCTCGCCGATGGCCGAGAGCAACAGCTCTCCCGGGTTCGCCCATCGCCGGTAGAGCGTGGTCCGCGCCGTCCCGGCCCGCCGCGCGATCCCGTCCATCGTCAGGCGGCCGAGCCCGACCTCGTCGAGCTCCTCGAGCACGGCGCTGTGCAGGGCCTTCACCAGTGCCGCGCCACGGCGGCGGGGACCGGCCACCACATTTCCTCCCCACTTATCGCTACAGTTGTGTATCTTACTCCTGTCACTGCAGCCTTGTGTTCCAGGAGTCGAGATGGTGCCCACAGACCGGCGGCCCGAGGCGAGCGGTCCTGCCGGCGCGGTGATCCCGTCCGACGGGGCGCTGCGCCGCGCCGGTGCCCTGGTCACCGCCTGGTTCGGCATGCTGTGGGCCCTGACCGGCGCCACCGCGCTCCCCGCGCCGCTCCCGGTGGTCATCGCGTCGGTGGCGCTGTCGGTGACGTGCACGATCATCGCGCTGCGTGCGCGCCCGGCCTCCCGGCGACGAGGACTGTCGGACCGGTGGCGGGTCCGGTATCGGACGATCGGCATCGTGCAGGGCGTGGCGATCGCGCTCGTTGTCGCGGTAGCGGTGGCCCTCGCCGCGCCCGGCCTGATCGCTCCGGTGGTCTGTCTGGTGGTCGGGGTGCACTTCCTGCCGTTGGCGCGCGTCGTGGACCAGCCGGAGTACCGGCTCACCGGCGTCGCCCTTGTCGTGGTCGGCCTCGCCGGAGTGGTCGTCCTCGCCGTGGCCGGCCCGGACGCCGCCCGCGCCCTGAGCGGCATCGGAGCTGCGATCACGTTGTGGGTCACCTCCTGCGTCGTGGCGCGGGGGAGCCTGCCTGCGCCGGGAGGGGACGGCACACCGGGCCGGACGGTCCGGGGCGCACCGTAGGAGTCAGCGCACCGAAGGAGTCAGCGCACCCGTAGGGGTCAGCGCACCGACAGCCCCGCCGCCAGCAGCTGCGCGAACAGCCGCACGAGATCGAGGTCCTCCTCGCTCAGGTCACCGGCCCGCAGGGAGTCGAGGGTGAGCAGCCCCAGCGGCTGCTCACCCGCACAGACGGTGACCGCGATGAACGTCCGGTACTCGGAGAGGTCGGTCCAGCCCAGCTGATGCACCTCCTGGACGTCGCGGACGATCATCGAGTCCAGGCTGTTGACCAGCGCGAACACCTGCGAGTCCACCTCGTCGGCCGGGTCGAAGCGGGGCCGGGGCGGCTTGTTGCGGCCGTGCCAGGCACGCAGGCGCAGCGTCCGGGCCCCGGTCGCCGGGTCGTCCTCCAGGCCGTAGAAGCAGGACCGGCTGCGTTCCGGGCCGACGTACTCGGCGGCGAAGTCGACGGTCATCTGGCGCAGCGACTGGCGGGCCTCCCGGCGGGCGGCCCCGCTCGAGGTGGTGAGCACGTCGGTGACGGCCAGCGACAGCGGGATGAGCATGTCGTTGGTCGTGACCTTGTACTCGGCGAGCCGGTCGGCGGCCATCTGCTCGGCGGCCACGATCCGTCCGCGCTCGCGGCGGATCTCCAGTGCGGGCAGCAGCACGGTCAGGGCCGAGGCGAGCACGCCGATCGCGACCAGCGACGCCTGGGTCAGGGCCGAGAGGTCCTCGCTGAAGTAGATCTGCGTGATCCAGGCGGCCGACGAGGCGAGCGCGGGCAGCGGGAGGTTCCACCAGGCCGCCGGTGGCAGCCACCGTCGCCGTCCTGCCACCGTCACCCCTCGACTCGCTCGACCGGCGGACCGTACACCGCGCCGGTCGCCCCGTGACCAGGTGTATGCGGGACCGTGTCGGGTCTATGCTGGGAGCAGGCTCCGGTGGGAGGAGTGACTGATGACGAGCGATACGAACAACAGGGCTGTGGACGCGGGCCCGGCGAACGCGGATCACGTGAACGCGCACGTCGACCTGCGCCGGCGCGCCCTGCTCGCCACCCGGGACACCGCCGGCTACCTGGCCTCCGCACGCGCGCTGCGCCGGCGGGAGGCCGTCGCGCAGGTGCACGGCGCGGTCGATGCGAGCGTCGCCGTGAGCGCCCCCGCCGACCTGTGGCTGCGGACCTCGATCGCGATCACCGTCGTCGGGTGTGTACTGGCCGGGTTCGGCGCCGTCGTCGGCGTGATCGGTCTCGGCTGACTGCGGTTTCGGCTGACTGTCGGTTTCGGCTGACGCACTGCCCTCACGGGCCCTCGGTGAGCCCGCCGTACAGCTCGGGCCGGCGGTCGGCCAGGTACGGGGTGTCCCGCCGGGACCGCTCCAACGCGGCCCGGTCGAGGTCGGCGAGCACCAGCTCCTCCCCGCGCCCGGCGCGCGCCACGAACGCGCCGGTGGGTCCGGCCACACCGGACAGTCCGCCGTAGGTCTGCGCGCCCTCCCGGCCGACGTAGTTCGCGTAGGCCACGTACACCTGGTTCTCGTACGCCCGGGCCGGCACGAGGACGTCCGCCACCACGTCGTAGTCGATCATGTTCGCGGTCGGGACCAGCACGACGTCCGCGCCGCGCAGCGCGAGACCGCGCACCGCCTCCGGGAACTCGGCGTCGTAACAGATCAGCAGGCCCAGGCTCCAGCCGCGGAACTCCACCACGTCCGGCGCGGCCGGCGACGCGCCGAACACGCTCCGGTCCAGGTCACCGAACAGGTGCGTCTTGCGGTACGACGCGAGCGGCACCCCGTCCGGGCCGACCAGCGCGACCGTGTTGAACACCGCGTCACCGGAGCGCTCGGGGTAGCCGTAGAGCACGGCGGTGCCCGTGCGGCGGGCGATCCCCGCGACCGCGGCGGCAGCCGGCCCGTCGGCGGGCTCGGCGAGCTCGCGCACCGCGGCGGTCCCGATGTCGTAGCCGGTCAGGAACATCTCCGGGGTGACGACGAGGTCGGCCCCCGCCGCGGCGGCCGACGCGAGCCGGCGCAGGTTCCCGGCCACGTCGCGCGACCACGACGGGGCCTGCAGCAGCGCGACCCGCATCAGTCCGGCAGCCGCAGCGGCGCCAGGTCGGCGAACCGGTCACCGGGGCCCGGGTTCTGCTCCGGGGCGGCCCCGCCGAGGTGGTGCACGATGCCCCACACCGCGTTCAGCGCGGTCTGCACCGCGCCCTCGGCCCACGCCGGCGTCCACGACACGTCGTCACCCGCCATGAAGATCCCCCGCTCGGCCGCAGGCAGGTCGTCCTGCACGAAGTGGCAGTACATCCGACGGTTGTAGCGGTAGTGGCCGGGCAGCGCACCCTTGAACGCGCCCAGGCTGTGCGGGTCGGACTCCCAGGTGACGGTGATCGGGTCGCCGATGACGTGTGCCGCGACGTCGACGTCCGGGTAGATCTTGCGCAGCGCGCGCAGCGCGAGGTCGACCCGCTTCTCGACCGGGTACGGCAGCATCTTCAGCGAGTCGCTCATCCACGAGTACGACAGGCAGATCACGCCGGGACGGTCGTCGCCGTTGTCGAACAGGTAGGTGCTGCGGGTGAGCCGGTCGGTGAGGGTCATGCTCATGACGTCCCGCCCGGTCACGGGGTCGGCGTCGCGCCAGAACGGCCGGTCCACCATCACGAACGTCTTCGTCGACTGCATGTAGCGGGTCCGGTCGAGCGCCATCCACAGCTCCTGGCTGAACAGCGACTCGTCGGTCTCGATCTGGGTGGTCAGCAGCCAGCTCTGGCAGGTGGTGAGCACGGCCGGGAAGTCGCGCGCGACGCCGTTGACGTCGGTGACCCGGATGGTGTCCGGGTCCACGCGGTCGATCCGCGCGACGCCGGGGCGGGTCCCGCCACCGTGCAACGACGACAGGCTGGTCCCGGCCGGCCAGTGCACGGCGTCGTCCGGCGCGCGCCGCCACAGCCCCTGCGGGAGCTGCTCGACCCCGCCGACGACGAGCAGCTGGTCCTCGTCGCACGCCGTCGTCACCACCCGCAGGATCTCCAGCATCGAGTTCGGGAAGTCCGAGTCCCAGCCGCCGGTGCCGAACCCGACCTGGCCGAACGCCTCACGGTGGCGGTAGCTCAGCCCGGCGAACGCCGTCGAGGTCGACACGAAGTCGTAGAAGGTCCGGTCGTCCCAGCGCGGGACCAGCTCGTTCCACAGCCGCTGCACGGTGGCCGCGTCCCGGGCGCGGACGGCGTCCTGCAGGGCCTCGAACCCGGCCTCGTGCTCCAGCGCGGCGGCCCAGGCGTCGGCGACCTCGGTGAAGAACGCCGGCAGGTCGGCCAGGGTACGGCCGTAGTACGTCTCGCCGTGCAGGTCGATCACGGTGCTCGGGGCGGCGGGGGTGAGCGGGTTGGGGAACGGCTCGGTGCGCAGCCCCAGCAGGTCGACGTAGTGGTGGAACGCGGTGGACGAGCGGGGGAACCGCATCCCGCCCAGCTCGGCGACGATGCCGTCGGCACCCTCGAACGGCTGCGACCGCAGGCGCCCGCCGAGGCGCGACGACTCGTACACCACCGGGCGCAGGCCGAGCCGCAGCAGTTCGTAGGCGGCGACCAGCCCGGCGATCCCGGCGCCGACGACCGCGACCTCGGTCCCGAGCCGTTCCGGCGGGACCCGGCCGAGCCCTGCCGGATGGGAGATCCACTCGTCGTAGGGGAACGGGAAGTCCGGGCCGAAGGCGGTGACCGGGCGCTGCGCGTGCGTCATTCCGGGGCTCCTCGGGGGTGATCGGGGAGTCGTGGCGGATCGGTGCCGAATCCGGCACCGATCCTGCACCATTCCCTGATCACGCTCCGGCCGGTCAGCGTCCCCGGCGCGAGCGCATCACCCCGGTGACGATCCGCTGGTAGGTGGTGGGCAGCAGCCGCACCATCGAGTCGATCGCCCACGCGTCCGGTCCGATGAGGACGCGGCGCCGGTCGCGCCGGACGCCGTCCAGGATGGTCCGCGCGGCCTTGTCCGGCGAGGTGTTCAGCAGCCGTTCGAACTCCGAGGCCGCGGCCCCGGCGGACGTGCCGGTGGCCGCGGCGACGCTGTCGTCGATCCGGGCGGCCCGGGCGATGTTGGTCCGGATCCCGCCCGGGTGCACGCAGGTCGCGGACACCGCCGACCCGGTCAGCTCCAGGTCCTGGCGCAGCGACTCGGTGAACCCGCGCACGGCGTACTTGCTGGCGTTGTAGCCGCTCATCAGCGGCTGGGCGGCGACGCCGAAGATGCTGGACAGGTTCACCACGTGGCCCGCACCCGCCGCCTCGAGGTGCGGCAGGAACGCCTTCGTCCCGTACACCACGCCCCAGAAGTTGATGTCCATGATCCAGCGGTAGTCGTCCTGCGACAGGGACCCGACGGTGCCCGACAGCGCGACGCCGGCGTTGTTCACGACCAGGTGCACCGCGCCGTGGTCGGCGACGACCTGGTCGGCCCAGCCGTACACCGCCTTCTCGTCGGCGACGTCCAGCTCGGCCGTCGTCACCCGGATCTGCGGCCCGGCCAGTGCGGCCGTCTCGGCCAGCCCGGCGGCGTCGCGGTCGGCGAGCGCGAGGTGGCAGCCGTCGCCGGCGAGGCGCAGGGCGAGCGCCCGGCCGATGCCGGAGGCGGCGCCGGTGATCGCGGCGGTGCGGTCGGTGAAGGTCTCCATCGGAGCGCTCCCGGTGCGGACGGCGGTGTCGGATCGGACGCTGATCCTACTCACCGGTAGCCCGTGGTCGCCGGGCCGACCACCCGGTCCCGGCTGGCAGGATGCACCGCATGCAGGCGGTGGACTCGTTCGAGGCGGATTTCCCGGCCGGCGCCGGCCTGGTGCTGGACGGCACCCCGCTGCCGCTGACCACCCCGGCGCGGATCTACGTCTGCGGCATCACCCCGTACGACGTGACGCACCTGGGGCACGCGGCGACGTTCGTGTGGGCCGACGTGCTGGCCCGGGTCGTCCGGATGGCGGGGACCCCGACCGAGGTGACGCGCAACGTCACCGACGTCGACGACGTCCTGACCCGGACGGCGGTCGAGCGCGACGTCGCCTACGACGAGTTCGGCCTGCGCCAGGAGTTCTGGTTCGACCGCAGCATGGCCGACCTGCACGTGCGGCCGCCCGACCACGCCCCGCACGCCCGCCACCACGTCCGGCACGTGATCGCGCTGGCCCGCACGCTGCTGGCCACCGGGCACGCCTACGAGCGCGACGGCACCGTGTACTTCCGGGGCGCCGGGGTGCCCGGCGCGGCGGGACTCGACCGGGGCACCGCGCTGAGACTGGCCGCGGAGTACGGCGACGAGCCGGACGACCCGCGGCGCGACGACCCGTTCGACGTGCCGCTGTGGAAGCCGTCCGACGGCGTGCACCCGGCCTGGCCCAGCCCGTGGGGCCCGGGCCGCCCGGGCTGGCACGCCGAGTGCGCCGCGATGGCGCTGGCCTCGCTCGGCGGGGTCGTCGACGTGCTCGCCGGCGGGGCGGACCTGGCCTTCCCGCACCACGCGTACCAGTCCGCGATGGCCGCCGCGGCGACCGGCGCCGGGCTGTTCGCCCGCCGCGGCTTCCGGGCCGGCGTGGTGTCGGTGGACGGGGCGAAGATGGCGAAGTCGACCGGCAACCTGGTGCTGGTGCAGGACCTGCTCGGCACGGCGTCCGGGGCCGCGCTGCGCCTGCTGCTGCTCGACCGGCCGTGGGCACAGCCGTGGGAGTTCCGCACCGCCGACGTCCACGTGGCGGCCCGGCGGCTGGAGGAGCTCTACGTCGCGGCCGGTCGCAAGCCCGGCTCGCCCGCCGCCGTGGACGCGGTGCGCGACGCGCTGCTGACCGACCTCGACGTGCCGTCCGCGCTGGGCACGGCGCTGGAGGCGGGCGGGGACGCCGCCCGGCTGGTCATCGGGACGCTGGCGCTGCAGTAGCGCGCAGCTGCACGAGCCGGGCGGTCGGCGCCCATGCGGGCCCGACCGTGAGGTGCTCGACCTCGTCGAGGGTGAAGCCGGCCGCGCCGACCGTCGCCGCCGTGTCCCGGTCCAGCCGGCACCCGGCGGCGATCCGCGACCACAGCGGCGCCAGCCGGCGCCGCCACACCGCGGGACGCCCGTCGCCGACGACGTGCTCGAGCGCGACCAGCCGCCCGCCCGGCCGCAGCACCCGGCGGGCCTCGGCGAGCGCGCGCACCGGGTCCGGCACCGTGCACAGGACCAGCGTGAACACCACCGCGTCGACCGAACCGTCGGTGGCCGGGAGCGCGTCCGCACCGGACGGATCGACGGTCAGCGGCACCCGGCACTCGTCCGTGCGGGCGGCCAGGCGCCGCCGCATCGCGGGATCCGGTTCGAGCGCGACGACCTCGTCGGCCGCCCGGTAGTGCGGCAGGTTCGCGCCGGTCCCGGCGCCGACGTCGAGGACGCGCCCGGTCAGCGGCCCGACCAGCGACGCCCGCCGCGGGCCGAGCACCGCCTGCTCGACCGGGGCCGACATGCGGTCGTAGACCGCGGCGAAGATCCGATGCCCCTTCGCGGGACCCGCGCTGTCCGGCACGGGCGTGAACCTACCCGCCGCGGGACGGACGGGCACCCGGTTCAGGTGCCTGCGGGCTGTGGCGCCGCCGGGCCGGCCGCGGGGAGCTCCACCGGGCGCTCGCCCGCGGCCCACGCCCCGAAGCCGCCGAGCAGGTCGTCCACCCGGGCGAAGCCGCGCGAGCGCAGCAGCGACGCGGCGGCCGAGGACCGGTAGCCGCCCGCGCAGTAGACGACGGTCGGCGCGTCGGGGGACAGCTCGCCGAGCCGCGCGACCAGCGCCGGCATCGGGACCGGCCGCGCCCCGGGCACCAGGCCGGACCCGGCGATCTCACCCGGGCCCCGGACGTCGACCACCTGAGTGTGCGGGCCCAGGCCGGCGAGCCGGTCGGCCGTGATCCGCCCGGCCGACCGCAGCCGGGCCGGCGGGACCGCAGGCACGCCGCCGTCGAGGAAGCCCAGCACCCGGTCGAACCCGATCCGGGCCAGCCGGTTGCGTGCCTCGCCCGCGGTGCCCTCGTCGCCGACCAGCACGAGCCCGGTCTCCGCATCGACGAGCTGGCCGACGACCTCGGCGAACCGCCCGCCCAGGCCGACGTTGATCGAGCCGGGCAGGTGCCCGGCCGCGAAGTCCTGCGGGTCGCGGGTGTCGAGCAGCAGCGCACCGGCCGCGACGGCCGCGTCGGCCTCGGCCGGCGAGAGCGCCGGCACCGGGACCGACTCGTCGAGTACCGGGTGCGCCTCCCGGTTGCGGTGCGAGGTGTGCGCGAAGTACCCCGGCGGGACCGACTGCCCCTCGGTGACCGCGGCGACGAACGCGTCCTCGGGCATCGGGGCCAGCGCGTAGTTGGTCCGGCGCTGCTCGCCGATCGTGCTGGACGTCTCGGTGGACAGGTTCTTCCCGCACGCCGACCCGGCACCGTGGGCGGGGAACACGCGGGTGGCGTCCGGCAGCTCCAGCAGCCGGCGGGTGGAGCGGTACAGCGCGCGGCCCAGCGCGTCGGCCGACCAGCCGGCGCCGCCGAGCAGGTCGGGGCGGCCGACGTCACCGATGAACAGCGTGTCCCCGGTCAGCACGCCCCACGGCGGCGCCCCGGCGCTCTCCCGCACGAGCAGGCAGATCGACTCGGGCGTGTGACCCGGGGTGTGCAGCACCTCCAGGACGACCGAGCCGAGCGACAGCGTCCGGCCGTCGGGGAGCGGCTCGATCGGGAACTCGACGTCGGCACCGGCGCCGTAGGAGATCGGGGCGCCGGTTGCGGCGGCCAGCTCGAGGTGCCCGGAGAGGAAGTCGGCGTGCACGTGGGTCTCCAGTACCCGCTCGATCCGCAGACCCTCGGCCGCGGCGTCGGTGAGGTACTGCCCGACGTCGCGCTGCGGGTCGACGACGACCGCGCACCCGGTCCCGCGGTCCCCGACCAGGTAGGACGCCTGGGACAGGCACCCCAGGTAGTACTGCCGGAACACCAGGTCGCCGCTGCGCTGCCAGGTGCCTGCCTCGATCGGGTCCTGCGGCATGACGTCCTCCCGATGCTCCCGCCGGACGGGAAACGCAGATCAAATGAACGTACATTGGGGCGGGTGTCCGGTCGAGGGCTGGACGGACGCACCCGGACGACGTCGCGCTGGTCGTTTCGGACCCGTTCGCCCGTTGCGGTGGCGTCAGGACCGTGGTGCAGTGGACGACGTGTCCACCGTCAGCTCGCCGGCCGATCGCACGTTCGTCGTGTGCCTGATCGCCACCGACCAGCTGTCGATCGACGACCGCCGCTGTCGCCCCGGTTCCTGAGCGGCCCGGCCGTCCCGGCCCGCTCCCGTCGTCCCCGTCGTCCGACGCCCGGAGCCGAGATCCACCGTGACCACCCCTGCCTCGGCGCGCCCCGCGCCCACCGCACCGTCCACCGCCCGCCCCGCCACCCCCGCCGGGCCGCCCCCGGCCGGGGGCGCGGCACCGCCGTCCTCCGGCGGGTCCGGGCTGCTCGCCCGGGTCGCCGCCGCCGTGCGGGCCGCACACGGCGCCCGCGTGCCCCTCTGACCGGCGTCCGGGGCGCATGGCCCCGGCCCGGCTCACAGCAGGGCGAGCACGCTCTCCACCCCGACGAACCCGCCGACCAGCAGCAGCAGCGCGGCGAACGCGCGCCCCAGCGACGCCGACGACAACCGGTCGGAGATCAGCTTTCCGGCCAGGGCCGCCACCACCGCGACGCCGACGAACGGGCCCAGCACTGCCCAGTCGAGGTCGAGGTGCCCGGCCCGCGCGGCCAGTGACCCGCCCGCGTTGAGCGTCAGGACCAGCAGGGAGGTCGCGATCGCGGCGGGCATCGCCAGCCCGAGCACGATCGCGAGCGCCGGCACCACGAGGAACCCGCCGCCGACGCCGAGGAAGCCGGTCAGGAACCCGACCACCGCCCCGGACACCACGACCTGCGCGGCCCGCACGAACCGCCGGGGCGGGGCGAGGACGGTGGTGGCGCCCGAGTCCGGGTCCGCCGCGGCGGTGCCGGCATCCTCCGTACCGTGTGCGGGCGCGCGCGCCGGTGTACTGCGCACCAGCAGCAGCACCGCGATCGCCAGGGTCAGCGCCGAGAACGACAGCAGCAGGACCGGCTGCGGCGCGACCCGGTTGAGCAGCGTCCCGGCCCACGCCGCGGGCACCCCGACCAGGCCGAACACGATCCCGGTCCGCCAGTCGACCGACCGGTCCCGCAGCCGGGTCAGCACCCCGACCGCCGAGACCACCCCGACGATGACGACGCTGCCCGTCGTGGCCGCCCGGGCGTCCTGCCCGAGCGCGTAGACCAGCGCCGGGACGGCGAGGACCCCGCCGCCCCCGCCGAGGGTCCCGATGACGAGGCCGACGACCAGGCCCAGCGCCCCGGCCAGGACGCCGATCACCGGCGCGCCTCCGGGCTGCCGGGGGACCGGCCGGGTGACCCGAGCAGGTCCAGCTGGTAGCCGCCGGCGTCGGCGAAGTCGGCGCGCAGGACGAACCGGTCGCCGCGGACCAGGGTCTGGCGCCACTCGACCGGGCGGCCCTTGGCCGTGCCGAGCCGGCGGATCGCGAACGCCGCGGTGGACGCGCTCCCGCCGAGCAGCCGGTGCTCGGCCGGGGTGGGCAGCACCGGCTGGATCGTCTCCTCGCCGCCGGTGAGCGCGACCCCGCACAGCTCGGCGTAGCGCTCGTACAGCGCGCCGGTCGAGAAGTCGGCGTGCAGCAGCGGCGCGGCCAGCTCGTGCGGCAGCCACACCCGGTCCAGCGCGAGCGGCTCACCGCCGGCGAGGCGCAGCCGTTCCAGGTGGACCAGCGGGGTGGACTCCTCGAGCCCCAGCCGGGCGGCGACGACACCGTCCCCAACGACGTCGAGGGACCGCACGACGCTGCGCTGCTCCAGGCCCATCGCGAGGACGGACTCGTGCAGGCTGTAGAGGGCACCGAGCCGCTGGGCCAGCTCGACCGGCTCGGCCCGCCGGGACGGCCGGCCCCGGGTGCCCACCACGAGGCCCTCGTCGCGCAGGACCTTCACGGCCTGCCGCACGGTGTGCCGGCTGACGCCGTACTCCTCGACCAGGGCGAGCTCGCCGGGGAAGCCCTCGATGAACTCGTCCGCGTCGAGCCGGCGCCGCAGGTCGGTGAGCAGCTGCTCCCAGAGCCGCCGCCCGGGTGTGCGGCGTACCGGGCCCGGTCCGGCCGTGACGGCGTGCTCGCTCACGATGGTGAATGTACGGTCATTTGAGCGGCCGCGCACCTCCCGCCGGTGTGCGTCCCGCCACGCCCGTCCGCGCGCCCCCCTCCGCAGGCTCCGCGCGGGGCCGATGTTCGCTCGGCAGGCTCCGCGCCGGGCCGATGTTCGCTCCGCAAGCTCCGCTCAGTCGACGACGGCGTGCTGGCCGCCCGGAGGACGACCCTGTCCGGCCAGTGCCGGCACCCGGGACCGCAGACCGCGTGGCAGGTGCCGGGCGAGGTCGTCCCGCTCGGGCGGGTCGAGGCTGCGGGCGAGGGTCTCCAGCACGGCGACCGACACCTCGGTCGCCTCCCCGACGTCGCGCGAGCACAGGTGACGCTGCACCCCGGCGAGGAAGACCTCGTCGGTGAACGGCTGCGGCGCAGAAGTCGCGGCTGGTGTGCCGGTGCGGGCGGAGCGGAAGTCCGGGATCGAGAGGTCCTCGGGCTCGGCCGGGTTGCCGCCCCAGCGCTCGCCCGGCCCGACCTGCTCGCCCTTCATCAGGAACGAGTCGGCCGCGAGCGTCGCGCCGTCACCGAGCCCGGTCGAGTGGTGCACGAACGCGCGCACCCCGACACCCGCACCGGCCCCGATCCGGGCCCGCCCGGACTCGAAGCGCCCGTCCTCCAACGAGTGGCACTGGATCACCGAGCCGGCGTTGAGCACGGCGTCGTCGCCGACGGTGACCAGGCTCTTCTCCGGCAACACGGCCCCGTCGTCGAACACCCGCCGCCCGGCGGCGAGCCCGGCGAGGCGGTTGCGCCAGACCAGCAGCGGGGTGCCGGCCAGGACCGGCCGGGCGTAGAGCTTCCACAGCCGCTCGTGGAACCAGAAGTAGCGGTCGTAGATCGACGCGGTACGGGGCTCGAGCGACCGGAAGCCGAGCGTCGCCCGCTCCAGCAGCGCCGACCACACCAGCGCCAGCAGCGGTCCCAGGGTCATCGCCGGGCCCAGCGCCCACACACCCCAGGCCGGCCACAGCGCGAGCGCCAGACCGGTGGGCACCAGCGCGACCGCGACCCCGAGCGCGCGCAGCAGCACCGTCACGACCATCGACGAGGCGTTGTAGCGGTTCTTCGACCGCAGCCGCCGGGCCAGCTCGTCCTCGGTCCCGGGCTGGTTCGGGTGCGGCACCGTGGTCGTGCGCGAGATCTCCATCGGCGGTGACCCGAGCAGCCCGACGTCGCTGCGGACGGGGCCGTCGGTCGGGACCATCACCTTCGTCGCGAGCAGCACGTTGCCCCCGACCCGGGCGCCGGCGGGCAGGTGCACGTCGTTGCCGACGAAGTTGTCCCCGCCGAGGGCGACCGGGCTGACCCGGAACGAGTCGTGCGACAGCTCGGTGTTCATCATCCGCAGTCCGTCGGACACCATCGTGCCCCGGCCCACGTGCACGTGCCGCGGCGACTCCTGGCGCAGCTGGGTGCCGAAGTTCGAGCCGGTCTGGCGCAGGTCACCCAGGTCGTAGCCGAGCGCCGTCAGGTACCCGGTGACGAACGAGCTGTCGCCGAGCAGCAGCACCAGGAACCGGGCGTTGGACACCCCGGTCACGATCTGCTGCGCGAGGTGCCGGACGCCGTACAGCGGGAACGTCCGCCCGGGTGGCACGGCCAGGCCCGCCAGCCGTGGCAGTACCAGGACGGCCGCGACGCCGACGGCGAGCGCGAGCACGACCAGTGCCATCACCGCGAGCGCGCCGATCAGGACGAAGTCGAGCACGCCCACCGTGCCGATCCAGCCGGCGACCGGGGCGGCGAACCGGTCGAACACCGCCACGACCGCGGCGAACACGGCGGTGCCGAGCCCCCAGAGCAGCCCGAGGAGCACCGCGCCGTAGCCGAACCGGCGCACCCGTCCGGACCCGGCGGACGGCACGGGCCGGTAGTCGGAGTCGGACGGGCCCGCGGGGGACCCGTGCCACGCCTCGCCGGCCGGGACGGTGACGCCCGGGCGCAGCGCGGACACGTGTCCCAGCTGCGCGCCGTCCTCCATCCCGGTCCACACGTCCAGCACACCGGCCTCCCCGACGACGCAGTCGTCGCCGACCTCGACCGGGCCGAGCTCGAGCGCGCCGGGCACCGCCCGGTAGGCCTGCAGCGACGCCTCGGGGTGCACCAGCGAGCGCGACCCGACCCGGACCAGGTCGGTCGCGACCGGGACCGCTCCGAACAGGGCCGAGCCGCGCCCGATCCGGGCGCCGAGCAGCCGCAGCCACAGCACGTACGGCGGGGTGCCGGCCAGCGCGGTCATCGGGTTGCTCCGGATCAGCGTGGTCACCACCCAGAACCGGAAGTGCGCCGGGCCCCACAGCCGGATCGTGCCCGGCCGGAACCGCCCGACGAGGATCCACTTGACCGCTACCGGCAGCAGCACGACGGCGGCGGCGACCCCGGCCGTCCAGATCCCGGCCCGGGCCAGCAGCCCGCCCGCGTCGGCCGCGGCGGGCACCCACTGGAACCCGAGCACCAGCATCGCCGCGCCGGCGAACCCGCCTGCCAGCAGGAACAGCACCTGTCCCAGCCCGGTCAGCGCGTGCGCGACCGGACGCGGCGACACGGGGGGCACGTCGGTGGCCTGGTCCTGTGCCGGGGCCGGCCCGCCCAGCGCGGTCGCGAGATCGCGGAGCGTGGGATGGCGGTAGACGTCCTGAGCGGACACCCGCGGGAGGTCGTCGCGGCCGCGCACCGCGGCGGCGAACCCGGCGACGAGCAGCGACGTGGCCCCGAGCTCGTCGAACACGTGCGCGGTCACCGAGATCTCCTCCGGTGCCACCGCGAGCGCGCCCGCCAGCTCCTCGGTCAGGCCGTGCTCCACATCGGAGGCGGCGCCGACGACCGGCCCGGAGGTCGAGACCCGGCTCCCGGTCGGGGCGGGCAGGTTCTTCCGGTCCGCCTTGTCGCTGGTGGTCATCGGGATGCGGTCGAGGTGCTCCAGGTAGGCGGGCACCATGTACGACGGCAGCCGCTGCTGCAGCCGTGCGCGCAGGTCGTCGGGCTCCCCGGCGCCGTCGACCAGGCTGTGGTAGCCGACCAGCTCCGGATTCCCCGACGTCGGCTCGAACGTGTCCACGACCGCGAGCGCGACCGACGGGTGGTCCTGCAGCACCGCCTCGATCTCGGACAGCTCGATCCGGTACCCGCGGATCTTCACCTGCAGGTCGATCCGGCCCCGGTACTCGATCTCCCCGCGGTCGTCGATCCGGCCGAGGTCACCGGTGCGGTACATCAGCCCGGACGGGGCGCCCGGCAGGTCGACGGGGGCCTCGACGAACGACTCCGCCGTCTTCCGGTCCCGGTTGAGGTAGCCGTCGGCCAGCCCGACACCGGCGATGGCGATCTCGCCGGTCTCGCCGAACGGCAGCACCGTGCCCGGGTCCTCCGGGTCCAGCACCAGCACGGCGTAGGTCGGCAGCGGTGTCCCGATCGTGACCGGGCGGTCCGGGTGCAGCTCGGTCCAGGTCGCGGTCACGGTCGCCTCGGTGGGGCCGTAGACGTTGAGGAACCGCCGAGGCGGGCGGTGCCAGCGACGCACCAGGTCCTGCGGGCACGCCTCGCCGGAGACGAGCAGGAACCGCAGGTCGTCCAGGTCACCCGGATCGTCGTCGAGCGTGGCGAGCAGGGTCGGCACGCAGCACAGCGCGCTGACCCGGTTGCGGGTGAGGAACGCGTGCAGGTCGGCGCCGACCAGGGAGACCCCCGGCGGCTTCGGCACGAGCGTGGCGCCGACCAGGAACGTCGTCCAGATCTCCTCGACCGAGAAGTCGAACGCCAGGGTCAGGCCCTGGTACATGCGGTCGTCGGGACGCACGCCGTAGCCGTCCGCGGCGACCCGCACGAAGTTGCAGATGGCCGGATGGGAGATCACCACGCCCTTCGGCCGGCCGGTCGAGCCCGAGGTGTAGATCAGGTACGCGGGGTGCGCGGTGCCGTCGCGCCGGACGTCGGTGTCGAGCCGGCGGGCGGGTCGGCGGGCGATCTCCGCGGCGGTCCGCGCGGCGGCGGGGTCCGTACCGGCGACGCGGAGTACCTCCACGCCGGCCTCGAGCGGCTCGCCGACCTGCTCCAGCGCCGACGACGTGGCCAGCAGCAGGCCGGCCGCGGAGTCGTCGAGGATGTAGGAGATCCGGTCGGCCGGGAACCCGGCGTCCAGCGGGACGAACGTGGCGCCGGCCTTGAGCACCGCGAGCATCGCGGTGTAGGCCTCGACCGGGTCGTCGAGCAGCAGGCCGACCACGTCGCCCGGGCCGGTCCCGCGCTCGTGCAGGTGGCGGGCGAGCCGGTCGGCACGGCCGTCGAGCTCGCGATAGGTCAAGCCGGCGGCCGTCGCCTTGGGGCCTGTCGTCTGCTCGGGGGCGTCCGCGTCGCCGCCTTCTGCACCGGCCGCTCCGGTGTCGACCGCGAGGGCGTCCGGGTGGGCGTCGACGGCCTCCTCGAACACCTCGGCGAGCTGCTCGCCGGGGCGGGTGCGGGGCGTGTCGAGCGTGCTCCCGGCGACCAGGACGCGGCTGTCGAGCGGGGCGGCCCGGGGGTGCGGCGACGGCCGGTAGCCCAGGTCGCGGCGGATCACCTGCGGGCCGGCGCCCGGCTGCTCACCGCGACCGTCGTCGGCGGCACCGCCGGCGCGCGACGATCGGTTGGACACGTCTGACATGGAGTGCGGCTACCCGGGCGACCGTGGTCCGGACACGCGGGAACCCGGTGGCGATCCTCACTCGCAAAGTGGTGAACCGGAGGCCGCGGTCATGCGTAGGGACTGCGGATCAGGGCCGGGAACCGTCCAGCGCGGCGTCGAGGTCCGGGTACCAGACGAGGACCCGGTCCAGGCCGGTCATCCGCACAGGCCGGATCACGGCCCGGTTGCCCGGCCCGGTCACCCCGGACAGCGGGACCCCCGCGGCACCGGCTGCCTGCGAGGACCGGACGACCGCGCTGAGCCCGTGCGAACCGAGGAACCCGACCCCGGACAGGTCCAGCACCGCGCGCTCCGGACGGCCGTGGCCGAGCAGCGCGACCATCCCGTTGCGGATCGCGTCGGCCTCCAGCAGGTCGACCTCGCCGATGACCTCGAGCACCGTCACGCCCGGACGCGGCGAGTGCTCCCGGACCTGCACCCGTGGGGCCGGGTCCGGCCAGCTGCAGGTGTGCGCGGGCAGATCGCGAGCCGGGTCGGTGGTACTCACGGCGCCCCTTCCCACCCGGCGGACGGTGTGGAGCGTAGACGGTACCGGGTGCGGGACCGTTGTCCATCACTCGAACGGCCCGGCCCGGGGCCCCGTCCGGGTCAGCCGCGGGTGCGGGCCCGTGCGGCGAGCCCGGCGAGCGCCGTCGGGAAGATCTCCGCGGGCGGGGTCACCAGGCCGGCGCCGACCTGCCCGACCCCGGCGACCCGGCCCGCCATCCCGGTGTTGATCTGCGGGAGGATGCCGGTCCGGCACACCTTCGTGACGTCGATGCCGCTGGGCACCCCGGCGAACTCCAGCACCGGGACCGACCACCGCGGGTTCTCCCCGATCGTGATCTCGCGCATCCGCCGGGTGGTGGCCAGCGCGTCCGGCACCGTGCCGCCCACGAACCGGACGATCGCCGGCGCGGTGGCCATGGCGAACCCGCCGATCCCGGCCGTCTCGGTGATGGCGGAGTCGCCGATGTCGGGGTTGGCGTCCTCCGGGCCGTAGTCACCCAGGAACAGGCCGTCGGCGAGCTGGGCCGGTCCGGTGAACCACTCGTCGCCGGTTCCCGCGACCTGGATCCCGAAGTCGGTGCCGTTGCGCGCCATCGCCACGACCATCGTCGAGCCGTCGATGTCACGAGCCGCGTCGAGCGCGAGCTTGCAGGCCGGCATGGCCAGGTTGAGGAAGAAGTGGTCGTTGCCGCCGACGAAACGCAGCGCGGCGGCGACGTCGTCGGCGCCGAACCCGGCACCGGCCGCGGCCGTGACCAGGGCGGGGGACAGGTCGCGCAGCAGCATCAGGGTGCCGGCGCGGTTGCGGTTGTGCGCCTCGTCGCCCATCTGCAGCATCTGGGTGAGGATCGCGGTGACGTCGATCGGGCCGCCGATCTCCCGCACGGAGCGGACCGCGGCGCGCAGCAGCGGGCCGAGCACGTCGCCGAGCCAGCGGAGCCGGTCGAGGACCGCCGGGCCGTACGCGCCGTAGCGCAGCACCGTGCCCAGGCCCTCGTTCAGCGAGCAGTAGGTGCGGCGACCGGTGGCCGCGTCCTCCAGCACGAACATCCACATGCTCGGGGTGACGACCCCGGCCATCGGCCCGACGGCCGAGCGATGGTGGCACGGCTCCAGCGACACCGCGGTGCCCGCCTCGAACAGTGCGGGGGCCTGTTCGGGATCGTCGACCAGGCCCTCCAGGGCGGCCCCGCCCATCAGCGCGCCGCGCAGCGGGCCCGACGCCCGGTCCCAGGTGATCGGCGGGCCCGCGTGCAGGAACTCGCCCGGCGCCAGCCCGAGCACCTCGGCGGCCGGTGCGACGTCGACCAGCGTGGCCGTGACACCGAGCATCGCCGCGAGCGCGCGGTCGTTCGCGTCCCGGCGCAGCGGGTCGGTGGCGACGGTCGCGAGGTCGTCGGCGGTGCCGGGCATCGGTGGGCGCCAGTCGACCCGGGTGACGGGGACGGCCTGGCCGGCGACGGCGTCGGCGAGCAGGTCGGTGCCGGTGCTGACGACGGCCTCGGGGGTGGTCACCGGGCGGCTCCGTTCTGCGCGGCGTGCGCGGCTCCCGCGAGCGCGCCCGCGAGGTCGAGGGCCCGCCGGGTGGCACGGGCGTGGGACAGGTGTACCTCCGCACCGGCCGCGACCAGCGCGTCGACCTGGCGGTCCAGGCCCTGCGGGTCGGCCCCGGTCCCGACCACGGTGATCACGACCGGCACCGCGGCGCCGGCGATCGCGGGGGCGAGCAGCGCCGCCGGGTCGGGTTCGGCGCCGTGCCCGAGCACGACGTCGAGCAGCACGGCGCCGGTGTCCGGGTCGGCCAGTGCCGCGGCCAGGTGCTCCAGGCGCAGCGTCGGGTCGATCATCGGATGGGCCCGGCCGGCGGTGTAGGCATCGTCGCCGAAGTCGACGAACGTGTGGCCGGTGCTGTTCTGCGCGGCGTCGACCGGCGTGGTGTCGACCGGCGTGGTGTCGACCGGCGTGATGTCGACCTGCGCGGTGCCGGCGATCTGCGCGGCCTCGGTCGCGAGGGTGCCGCCGACGAACAGCCCGCGCAGGGCCCGGCCGGTCCCGCCCGGCTGCGCACGCCCGTGCACCGGCCACTGCGGCACCGGCCGGCCGAGCCGGGTCAGCACCGCCTCGGCGGCCGCGGTGAGGTCGGGCCGCCCGGCGCCGAGCAGCGCGAACTCGACCGGCGTCGCCAGCTGCGCGGCCAGCTCGCGCAGCCCGTCGGCGACGTCGTCGGCCGGGGGCTTGGAGACCAGCACGATCAGCTCCACCCGGGGGTCGGCGTCGAGCCGGCGCAGCGCCTCCCGGGTCGCTGCCCCGCCGACCTCGGCGGAGAGGTCCCGCCCGCCGACACCGAGCGCGGCGCCCACCCCGACGCCGGCGTGGTCGAGCAACGCCAGCAGCTGCTGGCAGCCGGTGCCGGACGCGGCCACGATCCCGACCGGGCCCGGGGCGACGGTGTTCGCGAAGCCCAGCCCGACCCCGCCGACGACGGCGGTGCCGCAGTCCGGGCCCATGACCAGCAGGCCCCGCTCGGCGGCCACCGTCTTCAGCGCGACCTCCTGCTCCACCGGCACGTTGTCGCTGAAGATCATCACGTCGCGGCCCGCGTCGAGCGCGTCCATCGCCTCGACACACGCGTGCGGACCGGGCACCGAGACGAGCGCGAGCGCGGCCGGGTCGCGCTCCAGCGCGGAGCCGGTGGTGCGGGGCGGGACGGCCGGGCCGCCGTCACCGGAGCCCGGTGCCGGGCGGTTCGCCTCGCGCAGCGCGCGCTCCACCCCGTCCAGCGCATCCGGGAGCGCGTCCGCGCCGGCCAGACGCAGGGCCACCACCAGGTCGTTCGTTCCGGTCCCGGCCGGGACCTCGAACCCCATGCCGGTGAGGACCTCGACGTTGAGCGGGGTGGCCATCGCGACCTGCGCGGCGGTCACCCCGTCGAGACCCTGCACGGTGCGGCTGACCCGGAGCAGGGTGACGGAGTCGGCGTAGGCGCCGGGCCGGACCTCGACGTGCGTCGTCATGCGGCGACCCCTTCGGAGCGGAGAGCGGGCAGGGCGAGCCGGGCGCCGTGCAGCATCCCGGCCCCGGACGTGTGGCCGACGGCGGTGAGCGCCGCCGCGGCCGTGGCGGCGGCCGGTGTCCCGAGGGCGGCGACGAACGCCGCGAATGGCGGCATCACCTCGCCGTCGAGGGCGCAGCGCAGCAGCTCGGCCGACAGCAGCGTGGTGCGGTGCAGGCAGGCGCGGACGGCCGCGTCGACCTCGGGGGTCGGCACCCGGGCCGCGCGGTGTACCGCCAGCCATCCACAGAGGACGTCGTCGCCGAGCGGGGTGAGCCCGTCACCCCGTCCGACCAGCACGGGCACGGTGTCGGCGGTGATCGGGGCCGGGATGTCGGTCACGGCATCCGGCCGGTCGCCGGTCGTCGCGCCGGCGGGGAGGGCGGGGACGCGGGTGTCGGCCAGCCGCCGGACCTCCAGCGGGACGTCGTCGAGGTGCAGCACACCACCGTCGATCCGGGCGGCGGTCACGTCGAGCCGGTCGAGCCGGGTGTGCAGCGCGCACGGGACCGCGACCGCGTGCCGGCCGGTGACGCCGACGCAGCCGTCGCCGACCGCGAGGTAGACCGCGTCCGGCCCGGAGTGCACGACCGTCACCGGGCCGTCGGGTGCCCGGCGGAGCCGGTCCCGGACCCGGACAGGCGCGCTGACGGGGACGCCGGAGGTCACGGATCCGACGTTAACGCTGGGCACACCGCCGATCCGATGTTAACTTGTGCCACCTTCGGCCGGGAGGGACGGCAACTGTTGCTCACCCATGATCGTGACGAGCTCGAGCCGCCCGCGCGGGCCGCGCTCGCCCGGGTCGACGCCCTGCACACCGGCCTCACCCAGATCGCGCTGGAGGGCGGCGACCTCGACGGCATCGCGGCCGAGGTGGGGCGGGTGCTCGGCGTGGGCGTCGCCTTCACCTCCACCGACGGCCGCGAGCGGGCCTCGGCCCTGCCCGCCGACGTCCGCCGGGTGCTGGCCGAGCACGACCTCGTCGACCCGACCGGCCGGCTCCGGGTGGAGCGGATGGGCTCCGGTGGCGTCGCCGTCGCCGGCGGGGAGGCCCGCACGCTGCGGGTCGCCGCGGGCGGGCAGAACCTGGCCCGGCTGGTCTGCGTGCGCCAGGACGGGCGGCTGACCCCCGACGACGTGCACGCCCTGGAACGGGCCGCCGCGGTCGCCGCGCTGCTGATCACCCGGCAGGAGGCCGTCACCGCGGTCGAGACCAAGTACCAGGGCGACTTCCTGCGGGACCTGCTGCTGCGCCGCACCGCCGACGAGGCGTACGTGACCGAGCACGCGGACCTGTTCGGCTGGGACCTGCGCCGGCCGATGGTCGTCGTCTCGGCCGAGCTGGACCCGCCCGACGAGCCGGTCTCCGGCGAGCAGCGGCGGACCTGGCAGAAGCGGTTCTCGGCGGCGTGGCGCCAGGTGTGCACCGGGCTGGGCGACGGCATCCCGACGGTCGACTTCTCCTCCGAGGTCGTCACGCTGCTCCCGGTCGGCAGTGGCAGTGGCAGTGGCAGTGGCAGAGGCAGAGGCGGCGGTGCCGGTGACGGGGCGGACGGCCCGGCGGGGCGGGACGTGGTGGCGCGGGCGGTCACCGCGGTGGCCGGGGACAAGGGCGGTGGCCGCCGCCCGTTCTCGGCCGGGGTGAGCCGCCCGGTCGCCGACGTGGACGCCCTCCCGGCCGCCTACGGCCAGGCGCGACGCGCGGTCGAGGTCGGCCGCCGGATCGGCGGCGGTGGCCGCACCACGTTCTTCGACCAGCTCGGCCTGCACCGGCTGATCGCGCTGATCCCGGACCCGGCCGAGCTGACGTCGTTCGTCCGGGACGCGCTCGGCCCGCTGGCGGAGCCGACCGCGGAGGCCGCCGAGCTGCGCGAGACGCTGCAGGTGCTGCTGGACACCAACTTCAACGTCGCCGAGGCGGCCCGGGTGCAGTTCTTCCACTACAACACGATGCGCTACCGGGTCTCGAAGCTGGAGCGGCTGCTCGGGCCGCTGTCGACCGACCCGAACCTGCGCCTCGACGTCGCGGTGGCCCTGCAGGCACTCAAGATCAGCCACTGAGGCCCGGCGGTCGAGGGCCGAAGCACCAGCACTGAGGCCCGGCGGTCGAGGGCCGAAGCACCAGCCTGCTCGCGGGCCACCTCTCCGGGACCGGGATCTGCAACCTCGTCGCAACCCATGAGGGCACGCACGCGTGTCACGGTGCTCGCGTCATCAATTCGTGCCAGCGGATCCGCCCGACGATCGGCAAGGATCGCCGTCGAGGTGCGACCTGGGTCTCATTAGCTTGAGTCGGGTTCGCGAGGCAGGGAAGCGGAGGGGACCCGAGATGTCGATGTTCAGGTGGGAGGTCGTCGAGCCCGCGCCCGGCGAACCGGTCGGGCCCGCGCAGCGGCTGCCCTGGGGGAGGACCGCCGGGCTCGGCATCCAGCACGTCGTCGCGATGTTCGGGGCGACGTTCGTCTTCCCGGTGGTGATGGGGCTCGACCCGAACCTCGCGATCCTGTTCTCCGGGCTCTGCACGGTCCTGTTCCTGCTGATCTGCAAGAACCGGGTGCCGAGCTACCTGGGCACGAGCGCCGCGTTCGTCGGCAGCGTGGCCGCGATCCGCGCGATGGGCGGCGACTCCGCCGACGTCACCGGCGCGATCCTGGTGGCCGGGCTGGTGCTGCTCGCGGTCGGGGTGTTCGTGCACTTCGCCGGGCCGCGCCTGGTGCACGCGGTGTTCCCGCCCGCGGTGACCGGCGCCGTCGTCATGCTGATCGGGTTCAACCTCGCCCCGGTCGTCGCCTCGGAGTACTGGCCGATCGACCAGTGGACCGGGCTGCTGACCGCGACGTTCCTGGTCTGCGCCGCGGTGCTGTTCCGCGGGTTCTGGGGCCGGATCGCGGTGTTCCTCGCGCTCGTGTTCGGGTTCGTGCTCTCCTACCTGCTCGACCTGCTGTTCGGCCCGATCACCTCGTGCGGCGGCGCCGACTGCACCCCGGAGCCGCACCTGCGCGTCGCGTTCGACGGGATCGGCGAGGCCGCCTGGTTCGGCCTGCCCAGCGGCACCCTCGACGACGGCGTGGCCGCCGTGCACGGCCCGAACTTCTCGCTGGTGTTCGTGCTGCTCGTGCTGCCCGGCGTGATCGCGCTCATCGCGGAGAACCTGGGCCACGTCAAGGCGGTCGCCGAGATGACCGGCGACGACCTCGACCCGTACATGGGCCGCGCGCTCGGCGCCGACGGCGCCGCCACCGCCCTGGCCAGCCTGTTCGGCGGATCCCCGACGACCACCTACGCGGAGAACATCGGCGTCATGGGGGCGACCCGGGTGTACTCCACCGCCGCGTACTACGTGGCGGCCGGTGTCGCGATCGTGCTGGGGCTCTGCCCGAAGTTCGGGGTGCTGATCGCCGCCATCCCGGGCGGTGTGCTCGGCGGGATCACCCTGGTGCTGTACGGGATGATCGCCCTGGTCGGGGCGAAGATCTGGGTGGAGAACGGCGTCGACTTCGGCGAGCCGCGCAACATCGTCGGGCTCGCGGCGGGCCTGGTCGCCGGCATCGGCGGCGTGGCCCTGGACCTCGGCGGCGGCTTCGAGCTCGGCGGGATCGCGCTGGGCACGATCCTGGTCGTCGTCTACTTCCACGCGGTCGCGCTGCGCGACCGCCGCACCGGCCCCGGTGTCGCGCACGGCAGCGATGAGGACCGGATCGATGAGGACAGGATCGATGAGGACAGGGAGGCGAAGGAGGTTCCGTGAAGCCCGCTCCGTTCGACTACGTCCGGCCCGACCGGCTGGCCGACGCCGTCGCCGCGCTCGCCACCCCGGAGAGCAAGGTGCTGGCGGGGGGCCAGAGCCTGATCCCGCTGCTGTCGATGCGCCTCGCCGCACCGTCGGTGCTCGTCGACATCAACGGGCTGCCCGGCCTCGACGCGATCACGGTCACCGGCGACGGGGTGCGGGTGGGTGCGCTGGCCCGGCACACCGCGATGCTGGAGTCGGCGGAGGTCGCCCGGGTGCAGCCGCTGGTGCCGATGGCACTGGCACACGTCGCGCACGCCACGATCCGTAATCGGGGCACGACGGTCGGGTCGCTGGTGCACGCCGACGCCGCCGCCGAGATGCCGGTGGTACTGGCTCTGCTGGGTGGGTCGCTGGACGTCGAGGGGTCGTCCGGACGACGCACGATCGGCGCGGCGGAGCTGTTCACCGGGCCGATGGAGTCGGCGGTGGGGCCGGACGAGGTCGCCGTGTCGGCGTTCTTCCCCGCGCTGCGGCCCGGCGCCGGCGTGGCGTTCGACGAGATCGCCCGCCGGCACGGCGACTACGCCCTGGTCGGGGCGGCGGCGCTGGTCGAGGGGGAGCGGGTCCGGGTCGGCTACCTGTCGGTCAGCGACGTGCCGACCGTCGTCGACCTGACCGGGGTGGCCCCGGACGACCGGGCGGACGCGGCCCTGGAGCGGCTCGACCCGGCCGGGGACATCCACGCCACGGCCGCCTACCGGCGCACGCTGGTGCGGGTGCTGACCGACCGGGTCGTGACGGCGGCGATCGACGATGCGAGGGGAGCGGGCCGGTGAGCGAGACGCTGCACGAGATCCGGCTGCGGGTGAACGGGATCGAGCACGAGCTGCGGGTGCCCGCCCGGCGGCTGCTGTCCGACGCGCTGCGCGGTGAGCTGGGGATGACCGGGACGCACGTCGGCTGCGAGCACGGGGTGTGCGGGGCGTGCACGATCCTGGTCGACGGCGAGCCGGGCCGGTCCTGCCTGATGCTGGCCGTGGCCGCCCAGGACCACGAGATCACCACGGTCGAGGGGCTGGCCGAGCCGGACGGGACGCTCTCGCCGGTGCAGCAGGCCTTCGCCGAGTGCCACGGGCTGCAGTGCGGGTTCTGCACCCCCGGCTTCCTCACCACGGTCACCGCGGGGCTGCGCCGCGACCCGTGCCCCACGCACGAGCGGGCCCGGGACATGATCGCCGGGAACCTGTGCCGGTGCACGGGCTACCAGAACATCGTCCGGGCGGTGGAGCGAGCAGCGACCATCGGCACGGAGCGGGCCGCAACCCTCACTACCGAGCGAGCAGCGACCGTCGGCACGGAGCGGAACGCGACCATCGATACCGAGCGAGCAGCGACCATCAGTACCGAGCGAGCAGCCGCCCTGGCCGACCGGGGGAGCGGGGTCTCGTCGTGACGACCAAGCTGATGGGGCAGCCCGTCCAGCGGGTCGAGGACCAGCGGTTCCTGCGCGGTGGCGGCCGCTACCTCGACGACGTCGCGGCCGGCCCGGGCACCCTGCACGCCGCGGTGCTCCGCTCCCCGCACGCGCACGCCCGGGTCGTCGACATCGACGTGTCCGGGGTGCTCGACGTCCCGGGGGTACACGCCGTCTACACCTACGACGACCTGACCGGCCCGATGGCCGAGCCGCTGCCGGTGCTCATCCCGCACCCCGCGCTCACCCACGGCCGCACCCAGTACGTGCTCGCCCGCGACGAGGTGAACCACGTCGGCGAGGCGATCGCGATCGTCGTCGCCGAGGACCGCTACCTGGCCGAGGACGCCGTCGACCGGATCGTCGTCGACTACGAGGTGCTGCCCGCCGTGGTCGGGATCGACGCCGCCCGCGCCGCGGAGTGCCTGGTGCACGAGGACGTGCCCGGCAACGTCGGCGCCCGCCTGGAGCAGACCGTCGGCGACGCGACCGCCGCGATCGCCGCGGCCCCGCACCGCCTCGAGCTGGACCTGGAGATCGAGCGCAGCGCCTGTATGCCGCTGGAGGGGCGCGGCACGGTGGCCCGCTGGGACCCCGACGCCGGCCGGCTCGTGCTGTGGACCTCCACGCAGAGCTCCACCGGCGTCCGCGCCGCCGTCGCCGCGAAGCTCGGCCTGGACATCGGCCACGTCGACGTGATCACCCCGGACGTCGGCGGCGGGTTCGGTGTGAAGATCGTGCACCCGTGGCCGGAGGAGCTGCTGGTCCCGATGGCCGCCCGGGCGCTGGGCCGGCCGGTGAAGTTCGTCGAGGACCGGCGTGAGCACTTCGTCTCCTCGGCGCACGAGCGCGGCCAGGTCCAGCACGTCGAGGTGGGGTTCGACGACGACGGCCGGCTGCTCGGGCTCGACGTCGAGTTCTGGCACGACCACGGCGCCTACACCCCGTACGGGCTGATCGTCCCGATCATCACCTCGACCCAGCTGCTCGGCCCGTACAAGCCGGGCGCCTACCGCGTGGTGTTCGAGTCGCTGTTCACCAACACGGTGATCGTCACCCCGTACCGCGGCGCCGGGCGTCCGCAGGGCTGCTTCGCGATGGAACGCACGATGGACGCGATCGCGGAGTACCTGGGCCGGGACCGGGCCGAGGTGCGCGCGGCCAACTTCATCGCGCCGCACGAGTTCCCCTACGACCACGGGCTGATCTTCCAGGACGGCCGCGCGCTCGAGTACGACTCGGGGGACTACCCGGCGTCGCTGGAGAAGCTGCGCAAGCTGATCGGCTGGGACGAGTTCGCGGCGTTCCGCCGGGAGTGCGCGGCGCAGGGCCGCACCGTGGGGATCGGGCTGGCCTGCTACGTCGAGGGCACCGGCGTCGGCCCGTACGAGGGCGCGCACGTGCACGTCGAGACCACCGGCAAGGTCAAGGTCGCGACCGGGCTGACCACCCAGGGGCAGGGCCACGAGACGGCGTTCGCCCAGATCGTCGCGGACGAGCTGGGCGTGCCGTTCGCCGACGTCGAGGTGGTCACCGGCGACACCCGCCGGATGCCGTACGCGGTGGGGACGTTCGCGTCCCGGGCCGCGGTGATGAGCGGGTCGGCGATCGTCAAGGCGGCCCGGCGGACGAAGGAGAAGGCGCTGCGCCTGGCCGCGGAGGCGCTGGAGGCCTCGGTCGAGGACCTGGAGATCGTCGAGGGCGTGGTGGGTGTGCGCGGCACGGACCGGTCGGTCCCGCTCGGGACGCTGTCGGTGCTGTCCAACCCGCTGCGCTACGCCTTCGACGAGGCCTCGAAGGCCGCGACCCAGTTCTCGGTCGGCGACAGCGAGGCACCCCCGGTCGCCGAGGGCGAGGAGCCCGGGCTGGAGGGCAAGGACTTCTACAGCCCGGTGCACGCCACGTTCGCCTCCGGCATGCACGCGGCGATCGTCGAGACCGACCCGGCCACCGCCGAGATCCGGATCCTGCGCTACGCCGTCGTGCACGACTGCGGGCACCTGATCAACCCGATGGTCGTGGAGGGACAGATCCACGGCGGGGTGGCGCAGGGCATCGGCGGTGCGCTGTACGAGCGGATGGCCTACGACGAGGGCGGCCAGCTGCTCAACGCGTCCTTCATGGACTTCCTGATGCCCTACGTCACCGAGATCCCGGACGGCATCGAGATCGACCACCTGGAGACCCCGTCCCCGCTGAACCCGCTCGGGATCAAGGGGGCCGGCGAGGCGGGGGTCATCCCGGTCTCCGCGGTGATCGCCGCGGCCGTCGAGGACGCCGAGGGCATCCCGATCCGGGCGATGCCGATCTCACCGTCCGACCTTCACACCCTGCGGGAGGACCACCGCTCATGAAGATCAGCGGGAGCAACGTCGTGGCGCACCCGGTCGAGCACGTCTGGGACGCCCTGCTCGACCCGCGCGTGCTGGTGTCGAGCATCCCCGGCTGCGAGAAGCTGGAGGCCGTCGGCGACCACGAGTACGCCATGACCGTCACCGCGGGCGTGGCCGCCGTGAAGGGCACCTACGCCGGGCGTTGCGCGCTCTCGGACCTGAAGCCGCACGAGTCGCTGGTGATGACGCTGACCGGTGCGGGCGGGCCGGGGACGATCGACGCGGTCGTCGACGTCGGGTTCGACGACCTCGGCGCCGACGGCACCCGGATCTCCTACGCCGCCGACGCCACCGTCGGCGGGATGGTCGGCGGGGTCGGGCAGCGGATGCTCGCGAGCGTGTCCAAGCGGATGGCGGCGGAGTTCTTCGGCAACGTCGGCTCGGCGATCACCGTCCCGGCGTCGGTGCCGATCGACGGGGCCGAGCCGGCGTCCGCCGACGGCACCGGCGCCGCCACCGCCCCGACCGATTCCCCCACCGCCGCCCCGGCCCTGGTCGGCGGCCCCGGCTACACCGCGCCGACCGCGCGGCCCGGGGTCTACACGGCCTCCGGTCCCGCGCCCGGCACGGTCCCCGGCTCCCCGTCCGGCACCGACGAGCTCACCCGCGGCATCGGGATCGGTGCCGCGGTGGCCCTGCTCGGGGTGCTGGTCGGCGCCGCGCTGGGGCGGCGCCGGTGACGGGCGCCCTGTCGGTCGATTCCACGGCCCGGACCCAGGCCGCGGCGCTGCGGGCCAAGGACATCTCGGCACGCGAGCTGCTGGAGCTGCACCTCGACCGGATCGCCGAGCGGAACCCGCAGCTGAACGCGGTCGTCTCGCTGGACCCGGAGCGGGCCCGCGCCGCGGCGGCCGCCGCCGACGACCAGCTGGTGTCCGGTGGGGAGATCGGGCCGCTGCACGGGCTGCCGTTCGCGTTCAAGGACACCCACGCCGCCGCCGGCTGGCGCACCACCTACGGCTCCCCGCTGTACGCCGAGCACGTCCCGGACGCCGACGAACTGGTCGTCGAGCGGATACGGCGGGCCGGTGCGGTGCCGATCGGCAAGACCAACGTCCCGGAGTTCGCGGCCGGCTCGCACACGTTCAACCGGGTCTTCGGCACCACGCTCAACCCGCACGACCCGTCCCGCTCGGCCGGGGGCTCGTCCGGTGGCGCCGCGTGCGCGCTGGCGTCCGGGATGGTGCCGCTGGCCGAGGGCTCGGACATGGGCGGCTCGCTGCGCAACCCGGCGTCGTTCTGCGGGGTGGTCGGGCTGCGGCCGTCGTGGGGGCGGGTGCCGGAGTGGCCGCAGGCCAACATGTGGGAGACCACCAGCACCGGCGGCCCGATGGCGCGCACCGTCGGCGACCTGGCGCTGCTGCTGTCGGTGCTGGCCGGGCCGGACCCGCGGGCCCCGCACGCGCTCGGCGACGCGGGGGCGGCGTTCGCGCCGCCGCTCGCGGCCACGGCGGTGCGCGGGCTGCGGGTGGCGCTGTCGGCGGACCTCGGCGGCGCGTTCGCGGTGGACGCCGACGTGCGGGCGGTCGTCGAGGCGGCCGGGACCGCGCTGGCCGGCGCCGGGGCGGTGGTCACCGGTGCCGTCCCCGACCTGAGCGGTGCCGACGCGTGCTTCCGCACCCTGCGGGCCTGGCACTTCCAGGCGCGCTTCGGCGCGCTGCTCGCCGAGCACCCGGACGGGTTCAAGGCCTCGCTCGCCGAGAACATCCGGGCCGGTGAGTCGCTGACCGGTGCCGACGTGGCGCTCGCCTACCAGCGGCGGACGGCGCTGGCCCAGCGGATGCGGGAGTTCTTCACCGACCACGACGTGCTCGTGCTGCCCGTGTCGCAGGTGCCGCCCTTCCCGGCGGACCAGGAGTTCCCCACGAGCATCGACGGCCGCCCGATGGAGTCCTACCTGGACTGGATGAGGTCGGCGTACCTGATCACCGTGACCGGCTGCCCGGCGATCTCGGTGCCGTTCGGGACCACGCCGGACGGGCTCCCGGTGGGCGTCCAGGTCGTCGCCCGGCACGGCGGGGACCGGTTCCTGCTGGAGGTCGCCACGGCGATCGAGGCACTGGCGAGTTCTGCCAACTGAGCCGAGTTCCATCGGCATGAGTTGACATGTCCTGTGGGTGGGTGTGCCGGTTCAATCGGTTCCGGCCCCACACGCAGGAGGACATCGATGACCCGGCGCATCCGGATCGGCATCGACACCGGTGGCACGTTCACCGACGTCGTCGCCTTCGACGAGGAGGCGGGCGAGCTCGTCACCACCAAGACGCCGTCCACCCCCGCCAACCCGGCCGACGGGTTCCTGGCCGGCATCGACAAGGTGCTCGGCCTGCTGGGTTCCGAGGGCTCCGCCATCCAGGCCGTCAGCCACGGCACCACCGTCGCCACCAACCAGCTCCTCGAGGGCAAGATCGACCGGCTCGGCTTCGTCACCACCGCCGGGTACGAGGCCATGCTGGAGATCGCCCGGCAGTCCGTCCCGGACGGCTACGGCAACTCCTACTTCTGGGTCAAGCCCAGCCGGATCGTGCCCCGGGACCTGGTCAAGGGCGTCGAGGGCCGGCTGGACCACACCGGGGCCGAGGTCCGCCCGTTCGACGAGGACGGTGCGCGCACCGTCGCCCGCTGGTTCCGCGACCGCGGCGTGAACACCCTCGGCGTGTGCTTCCTGCACGCCTACGCCGACCCCACGCACGAGCAGCGGATGCGGCAGATCCTGGCCGAGGAGCACCCCGGGGCGGTCGTGTCGCTGTCGAGCGAGGTGCTGCGCGAGTACCGCGAGTTCGAGCGAGCCACCACGGTGCTGGTGGACGCCGCGGTGAAGCCGCGGCTGTCGACCTACGTCGAGAACATCAAGAACCGGCTCGCCGAGTACGACGACCGCGAGATCCCGTTCTACGTCATGAAGTCCAACGGCGGCGTGCTCTCCGCCGACGAGGTCGTCCACCAGCCGATCACCACCGTCCTGTCCGGACCGGCGGCCGGGGCGCTCGGCGCCGCGATGATCGCGAAGGAGGCGGGCTTCGACAAGGTCCTCACCTCCGACGGCGGCGGCACCTCCACCGACGTCTCCGTGGTGATCGACGGCGACCCGACTCTGACCACGGAGGGCACGGTCGGCCGGTTCCCGTCCAAGATCCCGATGATCGACGTCGTCACGGTCGGGGCCGGCGGCGGCTCGATCGCCTGGATCTCGCCGGAGGGCACCCTCAAGGTCGGCCCGCACTCCGCGGGCGCCGACCCGGGGCCGCTCTGCTACGGGCGCGGCGGCACCGAGGTCACGATCACCGACGCGCACGTGTTCCTCGGCCGGATCCCGCCGCACCTGCTCGGCGGCGAGATCCCGCTGGACGTCGACGCCGCCCGCACCGGGGTCGAGACGCTGGCCAAGGAGCTCGACCTCACCCCGGAGGCGTGCGCCACCGGCATCCTGGAGATCTCGGCCTGGAACCAGGCCAACGCGCTGCGCCAGGTCACCGTCAAGCGGGGCCTCGACGTCCGCGACTTCGCGCTCACCACGTTCGGCGGCTCCGGTTCGCTGCTGCTGTGCCGGCTGGTCGACGTGCTCGGCGTCCCGACCGTGCTGGTCCCGCCGAACCCGGGCAACGTGTCCGCGTTCGGCCTGCTCACCGTCGACGTCAAGAACGACTACGTGCAGACCCACGTGGCACTGGCCGACGCGCTGGAGCCCGCCGATGTCGCCCGGATCGTCGACGACCTCACCGGGCAGGCCGCCGCCGCGCTGGCCCGGGAGGGCTTCGCGCCCGGACAGCACCGGTTCGTGCGCACCGCCGACGTGCGCTACTTCGGACAGGCCTTCGAGGTGCGGGTGCCGGTCCCCGACGGTCCGATCACGACGTCCACCCTGGACACGGTCGCGGAGTCGTTCCACGCCGCGCACCGCGGGCTCTACGGCTACGACTTCGCCGGTGACCCCGACCAGCAGGTCGAGTGGGTCAACCTGCGGGTCTCCGGGATCGGGCCGATCCGCCGCCCCGACATCCCCCGCCACGCCCTGGCCGACGACCCCGCCGTCACCGAGGCGTCGCGCCGCCCGGTCTGCTTCGACGCGGCCGACGGTTTCGTCGACACGCCCGTGTACCGGCGCGCCGACCTGGTGCCCGGCTCGGGGATCGACGGGCCGGCGATCGTCGAGGAGTTCGGCTCGACCGTCCCGCTGCACCCGGGCTTCACCGCCCGCGTCGACGAGTTCCTGAACATCATCGTGACCCGGAAGGCTCTCCCGTGACCGCCGTGGCTTCCCCCGACACCGGATCCCGCCGGGCACCCACCCGGTTCCCGTTCGGCCCGCTGACCGCCGACGCCGGGGCGGGCGCCGACCCCGTCCTCGTCGAGATCGTGCAGGGTTCGCTGGCCAGCGTGGAGATGGAGGTCGAGACCGCCATCGCCCGAACCAGCCGCAGTCCGATGATCCGCGACGCGCACGACTTCCGGGCCGGTATCCACGACCGCAGGCTGCGCAAGCTGACCGGCCGCTCGTACTCCGCGCTGGTGCACCCGATCGCCCGCGAGTTCGGGCTCGAGGAGATGCGCGAGGGCGACGTCTTCTTCCACAACGACGTCTACCGCTCCGAGGGCGGGATCGGGCACCTGCCGGACCTGTGCGTGACCGTCCCGGTGTTCGCCGGACCGTCCGACGACCGCCGGGTGGTCGCGTTCGTGCAGGCGTTCGGGCACCACGACGACATCGGCGGCGCCGTCCCCGGCTCGATGCCGTCCAACGCGACCGACGTGTTCTCCGAGGGGCTGATGGTCCCGCCGATCCGGCTGTGGGAGCAGGGCGTGCCGAACCGGGCCGCTCTGGCGATCATGACCCGGAACTCGCGGATGCCCGAGTCGCTGGCCGCCGACCTCGACGCCGAGTGCTCGGCCTGCCTCATGGGCGCCCGCCGGCTCGGGGAGCTGTTCGACCGCTACGGGGTCGAGGTCGTCGAGTCCTGCTTCGACGCGATCATCTCCCGCACCACCGAGACCTACCGCCGCGAGATCCTCGGGCGGATCCCGGTCGGCACCTGGACCTGGGAGGACTACGCCGAGCACGACGGCGTCGACGACCCGCGGCTGCACGCCCAGCGGATCACCCTGACCCGGACCGGGCCGGACGACCCGGACGGCGAGCGGCTGATCCTCGACTTCGCGGGCACCTCCCCGCAGGCCCGGGGGCCGATCAACCACTGCGGCGACTACTCCGACGGCGTCTTCCTCAAGAAGTGGCTCGCGCCGATCCTGCGCAACCTCGCCGAGAGCCCCGAGCGGATGGCCGAGCTCGACGTCAACGAGGGCGTCGTGCCGCTGATCGAGATGCGATTCCCGCCGCCCGGCACGCTGCTCACCCCGGTGTTCCCGGCCCCGACGAACGCCCGCACGTTCGTCATCCTGCGGCTGCTCGGCGTGCTCGCCGGCGTGGTCGCGAAGGCCGTCGACGGCCGGATGCCCGCCGACCAGGAGACGATCCGCTACACCGGTGTCTACGGCGAGGACCTCGAGGGGCGCCCCTACCTCATGCGCGAGGTGCTCGGCGGCGGCTCCGGCGGCCGGTACTACGCCGACGGCGAGGACACCATCCACGTCGTCCCCGACTCGCGGAACCTGCCGACCGAGTTCACCGAGGCCCGCTTCCCGTTCCGGGTCGAGTCGCTGTCACTGGCCGTCGACTCCGGCGGACCGGGCGAGTTCCGCGGCGGCCTCGGCTACGAGAAGCACATCCGGATGCTCAAGGACGCGCACTTCATGTCCATCGCGGACCGCTCGATCCTGTCCTGCTGGGGCGTGAAGGGCGGCAAGGCCGGACGGCCGTTCCAGGTCACCATCGACCCGGGCGGGCCGAACGAGCGCGAGGTCGACGCCCTGGCCGACGACGAGCCGGTGACCGCGGGCGAGGTGATCCGGATCCGCACCACCGGGGGCGGCGGGTGGGGCGACCCGCTGGCCCGCACCCCGGAGGCCGTCGTGCGTGACGTCGTGTGGCGCAAGGTCTCGCCCGAGGCGGCGCGCGCCGACTACGGCGTCGTGCTCACCGGGTCGCTCGACGACGACACCCTGGGCCACGACCCCGCCGCCACCGCCGCCGAGCGGGCCCGCCGCGCCCCGTGGTCCCCGGACGACGACGCGTTCTTCGACCGCGGCCCGGGCTACGCGACCCTTGCCGGCGGCGCCCCGCACGCCGACGTCGACCGCCTCTGACCCCGCCCCGCAGGCCGGAAGCGTGCATCTCGCCCGGCGCACCCGCACACCCCACCCGCGCCGGGGCGGGAGCGTGCATGTCGAGCCCTGCTCGGCTGTCGAGCTGCACGTTCGCGCCCCCTCGTGGGCGGAAGCGCGCATGCCGGGCGCGTTCGACGGTCGAGCCGCACACTCCCGCCCTGCCGGGGACGACAGCGTGCACGTCGAGCCTGGCGTGGTTGTCGATCTGCACGGTCGCGCCCTGTCATGGGCCGAACTGTGCAGGTCGACGCGCTCGGCAGCCGAGCCGCGCACTCCAGCCCTGCTACGAAGGCGTGCGTGCCGAGCCCGGCTCGGGTGTCGTCCGCCGGGCACTCGTCGACTGTCACCTCAGTGCTCGTGTCCGTGCACCTGTGTGTCTCTCGGCGTGGCAGGGACGGGTCTCGGGCGAGCGTCGTGGCGCTCTCGCTCTGCCAAGGGGCGAAATCGTGCGCGTCGATGCCGGCTCAGCAGTCGAGCTGCACGCTCGCGCCCTGTCGCGGGCGGAAGCGTGCGTCTCGAACCCTGCTCAGCTGTTGATCTGCACGTTCGCGCCTCCTCAAGGGCGGAACTGTGCATGTCGAGCCGGGGAGGGGCGGGAGCGTGCGTGTCGAGCCCGGCTCGGATGTCGATCTGCACACTTCTGCCGCACGCGACGACGGGGGCCGCGGGGCACGGCGACTGTGCCGGGAGCGAGTGTCATGTCAGTCTTCGTGCCCGCGCACCTCTGTGCCAGTCGGCAGCGCGCACGTGTGCAGGAGCGGAACGCAGTCGTCGAGTGTCACGCCAGTGCTCGTGTCCGCGCACCTGTGTGTCATTCGGCAGCGCGCGCGTGCGGCGCGAGCGGCGCGTGCGGATCGCGGGCATCGAGTGTCACGTCAGTGTTCGTGTCCGCGCACCCGTGTGTCATTCGGCAGCGCGTACGTGGGGCACGAGCGGGCAGCGGGGGCGTGAGCGTGGGGCCGCGAGACCGGCAACGGGACGAGAGAGCGGAGGCAGCGGGTGCGTGTGGCGATTCCCGGTGGGAACGGGCGGACGGGGCGGGCGGTGGCGGAAGCGCTGCACGCGCGCGGGGCGACGGCGGTCCCGCTGGGGCGCGCCGATCGGGTGCGGGAGGCCGTGGCCGGCTGCGACGCCGCGTACGTGATCGCCCCGAACATGCATCCCGACGAGCCCGCGCTGGTCGCGGGCGTGCTCGACGAGCTGCGGGTGGCGGGCGTCGACCGGGTCGTCTACCACTCGGTGGCGTCGCCGTACGCCCTGGACATGCCGCACCACCTGGGCAAGGCCCGCTCGGAGGACGTCGTCCGCCGGTCCGGTCTGCGGTGGACGATCCTGCAGCCCGGCGCCTACCTGCAGAACCTCGACCTCACGGGGCCGGTCCGGGTGCCCTACGACGTCGAGGCCGTGTTCGGGTTCGCCGACCTGGCCGACGTCGCCGCGGCCGCCGCGACCGTGCTCACCGTGCCCGGGCACGAGGGCGCGACCTACGAGCTGGCCTCCCGCGTCGCGACCGTCGCGGAGCTGGCGGCCGAGGCCGGTGTCCCCGCCGAGCAGGTACCGGGCCCGTCCGGGCTCGGGGCGTGGTTCGACGCGATGTTCGCCTACTACGACCGGCACGGCCTGCCGGTCGGCACCCGCACGCTCGACGCGCTCCTGCAGCGGTGATCCGGCGACGAGCCGCGGGCCGACTCGAGACGCCGATTCGGCAAGATCTGCCAGTGATCCGGCTCGCTTTCCGTCCCCGGCGACGGTGAGCCACGTCGCACCGCGAACCTAGGTTCATCGGCATGAGGGTTCTGCTGGCGCTCGGCGGCAACGCGATGACCGCCGCCGACGGCCGCGCCCGGCCCGAGGACCAGGTCGCCGCGGCCCGGATCGCCGCCGACGCCGTCGCCGGGCTCCTCGCCCGCGACGTCGACGTGGTCATCACCCACGGCAACGGCCCGCAGGTGGGGAACCTGCTGGTCAAGAACGAGCTGGCCGCCTCGGTCGTCCCGCCGGTCCCGCTGGACTGGTGTGGCGCCCAGACCCAGGGGACGCTCGGCTTCGTCCTCACGACGGCGCTCGACGCGGCCCTGGCCGCCCGCGGCGTCGACCGGCGCACCGCGGCCGTCGTCACCCGGACCGTCGTCGCCGCCGACGATCCCGGCTTCACCGATCCCACCAAGCCGATCGGCCGGTACCTGCCGGCCGAGGAGGCCGCGCTGCTGGCCGACCACGGTCAGATCTGGTCCGACCGCGGGGAGCGGGGCTGGCGCCGGATGGTCGCCTCGCCGGAACCGCGCGAGATCGTCGACGGGCCCGCGATCCGCGCGCTGGTCGACGCCGGGTTCGTCGTCGTCGCGGGGGGTGGCGGCGGCATCCCGGTGGTCCGGGCGGCCGACGGGGCGCTGAGCGGGGTCGAGGCGGTGATCGACAAGGATCTCGCGGCCGCGGTGCTGGCCCGCACCGTGCACGCCGACGTCCTGGTCGTCGCCACCGACGTGCCGCACGCCGTGCTGCGCTACGGCACCCCGTCGGCGGAACCGCTGGGCGTCGTCGGGGTGGAGAAGGTGCGGGCGCACGCCGCCGAGGGGCACTTCGCCGGCGGCTCGATGGGCCCCAAGATCGATGCCGCCTGCCGGTTCGTCGAGCAGGGCGGCCTGCGGGCCGTCATCACCGATCTGGAACACCTCGCCGGGATCGGGCACGACCCCGCATCCGGAACCGGCGACCACGGAACAGTCATCGTCCCGACCTGAGAGGAGCCGACATGCCCGACGCCATCGAGGTGCGCAAGGTCCCGATCCACTCCGTGGCCGACGCGAGCGAGCTCGCGACGCTGATCGACTCCGGGGTGCTGCGTGCCGAGCGGGTCGTCGCGATCATCGGCAAGACCGAGGGCAACGGTGGGGTGAACGACTACACGCGCATCATCGCCGACCGCGCCTTCCGCGAGGTGCTGATCGCCAAGGGGGCCCCGGCCGAGCAGGTCCGGGAGGTCCCGATCGTCTGGTCCGGCGGCACCGACGGCGTGATCAGTCCACACGCGACGATCTTCGCGACCGTCCCGCCGGAGGAGGTGACGCCGTCCGACGAGCCGCGGCTCACCGTCGGCTTCGCGATGAGCGAGCAGCTCGCCCCGGAGGACATCGGCCGCACCCCGATGATCACGAAGGTCGCCGATGCGGTGAGCGAGGCGATGAAGCGTGCCGGCATCACCGACCCGGCCGACGTCCACTATGTCCAGACCAAGACCCCGCTGTTGACCATCCACACCATTCGCGACGCCAAGTCCCGCGGGAAGACGGTGTGGACCGAGCAGACGCACGAGTCGATGGACCTGTCCAACGGCTGTACGGCGCTCGGCGTCGCCGTCGCGCTCGGGGAGATCGAGACACCGACCGACGACGACGTCATGGAGAACCGCGACCTGTACTCGGCGGTCGCGTCCTGCTCGTCCGGGGTGGAGCTGGACCGGGCGCAGGTCGTCGTCGTGGGCAACGCCCGCGGGGTCGGCGGTCGCTACCGGATCGGGCACTCGGTCATGGACGACGCCCTCGACGCCGACGGGATCTGGAGCGCGATCCGCGACGCCGGGCTGGACCTGCCCGATCGCCCGCACCCGTCCGATCTGGACGACCGCCTGGTCAACGTCTTCCTCAAGTGCGAGGCGTCGCAGGACGGCACCGTCCGCGGCCGGCGCAACGCCATGCTGGACGACTCCGACGTGCACTGGCACCGTCAGATCAAGGCCTGCGTCGGCGGCGTCACCGCGGCCGTCACCGGGGACCCAGCGGTGTTCGTGTCGGTGTCCGCCGCGCACCAGGGCCCGGAGGGCGGCGGCCCGGTCGCCGCGATCGTCGACCTCGGCTGAGCGCCGGGGCGGGGTCGGCACCGTCGACCGACCGGAGGAGTGAGTCGTGTCCCGAACCGTTCGTCCGGCCGCCCCGCGCCCGGCGGGCTCCACCGGATCGGCGTCCTACCTGGACACCGTGCTCGACGCGGGTTCGTTCGGGTCGTGGGACGTCCCCGCCGCCCCGCCCGCGGGCACCGACGCCGGCTACCGCGCCGAGCTGGCCCGGGCCCGGACCGACGCGGGGACCGACGAGTCCGTCGTCACCGGCGAGGGCCGGGCCGGTGGGGAGCGGGTCGCGGTCGTCTGCAGCGAGTTCGGGTTCCTCGCCGGCTCGGTCGGCACCGTCGCGGCCGCCCGGATCGTGACGGCCGTCGAGCGGGCCACGGCCGCCCGGCTCCCGCTGCTGCTCGCGCCGGCCTCGGGCGGCACCCGGATGCAGGAGGGCACGGCCGCGTTCCTCGCGATGATCGGGATCGCGGACCGGGTCGCGGCGCACCGCCGGGCGGGGCTCCCGGTCGTGGTGCACCTGCGGCACCCGACCACCGGCGGCGCGTTCGCGTCCTGGGGCTCGCTCGGCTCGATGACCTTCGCCGAACCCGGCGCGCTGGTCGGGTTCCTGGGGCCGCGGGTGTACCGCGCGCTGTATGACCGCCCGTTCCCGCCGGACGTGCAGACGGCCGAGCACCTGCACGAGCGCGGCCTGGTCGACGGGGTGCTGACCGCGGCCGAACTGGCGCCGGTGCTGCGCCGGGTTCTCGTGCTGACCCGGGCCGGCCGGATCACGGGGTCCGACGTGGTCGCGGCGGCCGGCGGGGACTCCCCGGAGCCCCCGCCGCCCACCCCGGCCGTGGAGCGGCTCGCCGACGGGCCCGGCCGCCGGGCGGGCCCGGGGGAGGCGCCGGACCTGGAGCGGCCGCCCGCCCCGGCCTCCGACGCGTGGACCTCGATCACCGCGACCCGCCGCCCCGACCGGCCGGGCGTGCGCGCCGTGCTCGCCGCGGCCGACGACACCGTCGCGCTGCACGGCACCGGCGCGGGGGAGGTGGCGGCCGCGACCGTGCTGACCCTGGCCCGGTTCGGCGCGTCCGCGTGCGTGCTCGCCGGTCAGGACCGGGCCGGCGACGGTGCGCCCGGGCCTACGGACCTGCGGGTCGTGCACCGCGCGGCCGAGCTGGCCCGCGAGCTCCGGCTCCCGCTGGTCACGGTGATCGACACGGCCGGTGCCGAGCTGAGCCCGGCCGCCGAGGAGGGTGCGCTGGCCGGCGAGATCGCCCGCCGGCTGGCCGAGCTGGCCGATCTCCCGGTGCCGGTGGTGTCGGTGCTGCTGGGGCAGGGCAGCGGCGGTGCCGCGCTGGCCCTGCTGCCCGCCGACCGGGTGCTCGCGGCGCGGCACGCCTGGCTGACCCCGCTACCACCGGAGGGGGCCAGCGCGATCGTGCACGGCACGGCCGAGCGCGCCGCCGAGGTCGTCGCCGGGCAGCGGGTGCGCAGCGCCGACCTCGCGGAGCTCGGCGTCGTCGACCGGATCGTCGAGGAGTACCCGGACGCCGCCGACGAACCCGGCGCGTTCGCCGCCCGGGTCGCGGCGGCGCTCGCCGAGGAGATCCCGCGCGCGGCCGTGACCGGGCGGGGACGGCGACTGGGCCGGCCCGGACGGCTGTGACCCGCCTCATCGGGTGAGCCCGGTGTCCGAGCGGGAACCCGGGGACACATGAGCACACGCAACGGCCGGGCCGTGCGGTTCGACCGCTACGGCGAGGTCGAGGAGCTGTACGTGGCCGACGTCGGGTTCGACGATCCCGGGCCGGGACGCGTCCTGGTCGAGGTGCACTCCACCGGGGTCAACCGGGGCGAGGGGCCGGTGTCGATCAGCTCCTGCCGGGGCGCGTTCGCCGGGACCCGGCCGCTGGAGTTCCCCAGCGGCCAGGGCAGCGACTGGGCCGGCGTCGTCGCGGCCGTCGGCGACGGGGTGTCCGACGTGGAACCGGGTGAGGACGTGTTCGGCTGGACCGACGAGCGCGCCGCGCACGCCACCCACGTCGACGTGCCCGCCGAGCAGGTCCTGCACCGGCCCGCCGGGCTGCACCCCGCCACCGCGGGCGCGCTGCACGTCGCCGGGGCCGCGGCCACCGCGTCGGTACAGGCCGTCGCCCCGCAGCCGGGGGAGACCGTCGTCGTCTCGGGGGCGGCCGGCGGGGTCGGGCAGATCGCCGCCCAGCTGCTGCAGCTGCGCGACGTGCACGTCGTGGGGATCGCCTCGGCGGGCAACCGCCACCGGCTGCGGGAGATGGCGGTGACCCCGGTCGCCTACGGCGCGAGCGGCGAGGAGACCCGGGCGAACCTGCGGTCGGCGCTGCCGGACCGGGTGCACGCCTGGGTGGACGTGCACGGTGACGGCTATGTCGACCTGGCCGTCGAGCTGGGCATCCCGGCCGACCGGATCGCCACCGTCGCCGATCCCGGCGCCGCGGACCGGCACGGCGTGCACGCCCGGGGCACCGCGGACGCCGACGGTCGCGAGGACCTCGCGGCGCTCGGTCACCTCGTCGCGGACGGTGCGCTGGAGGTTCCGGTCGTGGCCGGCTACCCGTTGCCGAAGGTCCGGGACGCCGTCGCCGAGCTCGAGCGGGGCCACACCGCGGGCAAGATCGTGCTCCTGCCGCAGGAGTGACCGCCGTCGCCGGCGGGTAGGCCGGTCCCGTGCAGATCGGCTACAAGCTCTTCGCAGAGGGCTTCTCCCCGCAGGAGATGGTCCGTCAGGCCGTGCGTGCCGAGGAGGCCGGCTTCGACTTCGTCGAGATCTCCGACCACTACCACCCCTGGCTGGAGAGCCACGGTCATTCCGGCTTCGCCTGGTCCGTCCTCGCCGCGATCGCCGCGCGGACCGAGCGCATCCATCTCGCCACCGGGGTGACCTGCCCGACGATCCGCTACCACCCGGCGATCATCGCGCAGGCCGCGGCGACGACGTCGCTGCTGGCCGACGGCCGGTTCACTCTCGGTCTCGGCTCCGGTGAGCGGCTCTCCGAGCACGTCACCGGCGCCGGGTGGCCGGTGGTCGGCGTGCGGCAGGAGATGCTCCGCGAGGCGTGCGAGATCATCCGGCTGCTCTGGTCCGGCGGCTACCGCACCTACCGCGGTCGCCACCTGTCCATCGAGGACGCCCGGGTGTTCGACCTCCCGCAGGCGCAGCCGGAGATCGCGATCGCCGCCGGCGGTCCGCGGGCCGCGCGGATCGCGGCCGAGCTCGGCGACGCCCTGTTCGTCACCGAGCCGCGGACCGACCTCATCGAGGCCTACCTCGCCGCCGGTGGCACCGGTGCCCGCTACGCCGAGGTGCCGCTGGCCTGGGCACCGACCACCGACGAGGCGCTGGCGTCGGCGCACGAGCGGTTCCGGTTCGGCCCGACCGGCTGGAAGGTCCAGTCCGAGCTGCCGAACGTGCGCGATTTCGAGGCCGCCACGCGGTTCGTCCGGGTCGAGGACATGGCGGGGGTCTTCGGCGCCGGCCCGGACCCGCAGCAGCACCTCGCGACCGCGCAGGGTTTCGTCGACGCCGGCTACGACCGGCTGGCGCTGATCAACGCCGGTCCGGATCCGGACGGGTTCCTCGAGTTCTTCGAGAAGGAGCTGGCGGCCCCGATCCGGGCCCTGCGCCGCAGCGGGTGAGCCGGTCACCCCGTCGGGCCGTTCCCGGCTGATCAGCCGCGGTGACGGGTGGGGCGTGCGCCGTCCGCGTACGGCGGGGGAGCCATCGCCCGGGTGGGGACCTGGCCCGCCGGGCCCGTGTGGACCGGGGCTCCCGGCGCCATCGGGGCTCCCGGCGCCATCGGGGGCATCGGCCCACGGCCCGGGACGGTCGTCTGCTCCCGCTCCCGCTCGGCCTGCTCCTGGAGCAGGTCCCGGATCTGGGTCAGCAGCTCGCTGTCGGTCTCCGGGGTGTCCTCCTCCTGGCCCCGCTTGCGCCGCTGCTGCAGCCACTTCATCGGGTAGACGACCAGGAAGTAGATGACCGCGGCCGTGATGAAGAACTGGATGATCGCGTTGAGGAACGCCGCGTAGTCGAGCTGCACCTCGTCGGTGAGCGGGATCGTGCCCGGGGGCACCGCTTCGCTGCCCCCGGAGAACAACCGGAGCAGCGGCTCGAGGAACGAGGTCGTGAACGCGGTGACCACGGCCGTGAACGCGGCACCGATCACCACCGCGACGGCCAGGTCGATGACGTTCCCGCGCAGCAGGAATTCCTTGAAGCCCTTCAGCACGCGCGGCACGTTAACCGGAACGTGACCTTCCCGCTCGCCGTCGCCGGGACGGGTGGTCACCGGCTCGGTGGACGCGACGCCGTGCTCGGCGGACGGCTGCGTTCCCCGGTGCGCCCCCGCAGGTGGTCAGGCCCCGGCCGTGTTGCGCCGCTGGGCGATCAACCGGTCCAGGAAGTCGCCGGCCTCCCGGGCGGCGCGCTCCACGTCGCCGTCGGTGATGGCGTCGACGATCCCGGTGTGCGAGACGTCGTCGTCGGTGCCGACGGAACCGGGCATCGTGGCCGCGACGCTGCCGGCGACCGCCTCGACGACCCCCCGGTAGAGCTCGGAGAGCAGGGCGTTGCCCGAGCAGCGCACGACGGCGAGGTGGAAATCGGTGTCGGCGCGGGCGGCCCGTTCCAGCTCGGCCGGCCCCGGCTCGTCGCCCCGGCGGGTGGCGGCGGCGACGGCCTCGACGGCGACGTCGCGCTCGGCGAGGGCCGCGCGCAGCACGACCCGGTCGTCGGCGGTGCTGCGGGCCGCGGCCAGCCGGGCGGCCTCGACCTCGAGGGTGCGGCGCACCTCCAGCACCTCACGCAGCTCCGCCCCGCACAGCGTGCGCAGCGCACCGGACAGCTCGGTCGTCGCGCGCACGTAGGTGCCGTCGCCCTGCCGCACCTCGAGCAGGCCGCCGTGCGCGAGCGCCCGTACGGCCTCGCGGACGGTGTTGCGGCCGACCTCGAGCGAGGAGGCCAGCTCCGACTCCGGCGGGATGCGCGAGCCCACCGGCCACTCGCCGGTGGAGATCGCGCTGCGGAGCTGGTCGATGACCTGGTCGACCAGGCTGCCACGACGTGCTGTGACCAGAGGCACCGGATCATCCTTCCATCCGAACATCCTACGTCTGTAACAATACTGTTTCGTGAGCATTGCTGAGCAGGGGACCGGTTCGGAGGGCGCCGTCGGCGAACGGTCGCGGCACGCCGCGCTGCTCGGCACCCCACTGCTCGTCATCGGCGTGGCGCTGGCCGCGGCGAACCTGCGCCCCGCCGTCACCAGCATGGCCTCGGTGCTCGGCGAGGTGCGCGACGACCTCGGCGCCTCCGCCGCCTGGACCAGCGTGCTCACCGCGGTGCCGACGATCTGTTTCGGGCTCGCCGCGATCGCCGCCCCGTGGCTGGGCCGCCGCTTCGGGGTGGCACGCGCGGTCGGCGCCGCACTCGCCGTCCTCACCCTGGGCCTGGCCCTGCGGATCGTCGACGGTCCGTGGGTGGTGCTCGGCGGGACCTTCGTCGCCACGGCGGGCATCGCGATCGGCAACGTGCTCATCCCGGTCGTGGTCAAGGAGTCGTTCCCGCACGCCGTCGGCCGGGTGACCGGCATCTACACCGCGGCGCTCGCCGCGGGCGGTGGCTTCGGGGCGGCGCTGACCCCGCCGCTGGAGCCGCTGGTCGGCGGCTGGCGCGGCGCGGTCGGGGCGTGGGCGCTGCTGTCCGCGGCCGCGCTGGTGGTGTGGCTGTGCGGTGCGCGGCACGGCACGACGACCGACGCGCCCGCCCCGGCCGGCGCCGAGCCGCGCCGCTCGATGCTGCGCCGCCCGCTGGCCTGGGCGATCACCGCGTTCTTCGGGCTGCAGGCCTGCGTCGCCTACGTCGCGATGGGCTGGCTGTCCGAGCTGTTCGTCGAGGAGGGCATCACCCGCACCGACGCCGGCCTGATGCTGGCGGTGATCAACCTGATCGGGATCCCGCTGAGCTTCGTCGTGCCGCCGATCGCGCTGAACCGGCCGTCGCAGTCCGGCTGGATCGTCGGTCTGGCCTCGTGCTCGCTGGCCGCGATCATCGGCCTCACGGTCGCCCCGGCCGCCGCGCCGTGGCTCTGGTCGGTGCTGCTCGGGGTCGGCATGGGCGTGTTCCCGCTGGCGCTGGGTGTGATCACGCTGCGCAGCCGGGTGGCGTCGGAGACGACCGACCTGTCCGCGATGGCGCAGGGCGTCGGGTACCTGGTCGGCGCCGCCGGGCCGTTCCTGTTCGGGATGCTGCACGGCGCCACCGGCAGCTGGACGGCGTCGCTGGTCCTGCTGGGTGTGGTGGTCGTGGTCGAGATGGTGGCCGGCTGGACCGCCGGACGTCCCCGCTACGTCTGAGCCGAGCGCCGCCCCGGCCCTGCTGTCCCGAGGGGCACCCTCGGGGCCCGGAGCGCTACGAGGGTGCCCCTCGGGACACGGCGGCGGGCGCGTACGTCGTGCATCGCGCGTGGTGGGCGCGGTGTACCGTCGGACGCACCCGATCGACCCGGCCGCCGCCCGTGACGCGCTCCGCCGACGATCGCGGGTTCGCGCAGATCCGTCAGGGAGTACTCGTGACCGACACCGTCATTCCCCCGGCCGGGGGTGCGGCGCGGCTGGTCGACCAGACCGGCCCGTACTTCGGCCGCTTCGGCGGCCGCTACGTCCCGGAGGCGCTGGTCGCCGCGTTGGACGAGCTGGAGCAGGCCTACCACGCGGCCATGACCGACGAGGCCTTCCAGGCCGAGCTGGCCGAGCTGCACCGCACCTACTCCGGGCGGCCGAGCCTGGTCACCGAGGCGCCGCGGTTCGCCGAGCACGCGGGCGGGGCGCGGATCCTGCTCAAGCGCGAGGACCTGAACCACACCGGCTCGCACAAGATCAACAATGTGCTGGGTCAGGCGCTGCTCACCAAGCGGATGGGCAAGACCCGGGTGATCGCCGAGACCGGCGCGGGCCAGCACGGTGTCGCGTCGGCGACCGCGGCCGCGCTGCTCGGCCTGGACTGCGTCGTCTACATGGGCCAGGTCGACACCGAGCGGCAGGCGCTCAACGTCGCCCGGATGCGGATGCTCGGCGCCGAGGTCCGGCCCGTCGCCTCCGGCACGCGCACCCTCAAGGACGCGATGAACGAGGCCATGCGCGACTGGGTCACCAACGTGGCCGACACCCACTACCTGATCGGCTCGGTCGCCGGCCCGCACCCGTTCCCCGCGATGGTCCGCGACTTCCAGCGGATCATCGGCGTCGAGGCGCGGCAGCAGGTCCAGGAGCTCACCGGCGCGCTGCCCGACCTGGTGTGCGCCTGCGTCGGCGGCGGGTCCAACGCGATGGGGATCTTCCACGCGTTCCTCGACGACACCGGTGTGGAGCTGGTCGGTTTCGAGGCCGGCGGTGACGGCGTCGAGACCCCGCGGCACGCGGCCTCGATCGGCGGGGGAGACGTCGGGGTCCTGCACGGGTCGCGCAGCTACATCCTGCAGGACGAGGACGGCCAGACCCGCGACTCGCACTCCATCTCGGCCGGACTGGACTACCCGGGCGTCGGCCCGGAGCACTCCTGGCTCAACGACCTGCACCGGGCCCGCTACGAGTCGGTGACCGACGCCGAGGCGATGGAGGCGTTCCGGCTGCTCTGCCGGACCGAGGGCATCATCCCGGCGATCGAGAGCGCCCACGCGCTGGCCGGGGCGCTGCGCGAGGGACGGCGCCTGGGCGAGGGCGCGGTCGTGCTGGTGAACCTGTCCGGACGCGGCGACAAGGACGTCGACACCGCCGCGAAGTACTTCCGGCTCGTCGACGACCAGGGCAATGCGGTGACCGACGGGGAGGTCCGATGACCAGCGGGCGTGGAGTCGCGGCACGGATCGAGGCAATCCGGGCGCAGGGCCGGGCGGCCCTGATCGGTTACCTGCCGGTCGGGTACCCGGACGTGGCCGGGTCGGTCGAGGCCATGCGCGCGATGGTCGAGGGCGGGGTGGACGTCGTGGAGGCGGGCCTGCCCTACTCCGACCCGCTGATGGACGGCCCGGTCATCCAGCGGGCGACCCAGCAGGCGCTGGACAACGGCGCCCGCACCCGGGACGCGTTCACCGCGATCCGCGGGGTCGTCGAGACCGGCGCACCGGCGGTCGTCATGACCTACTGGAACCTGATCGACCGCTACGGCATCGACCGGTTCGCCGCCGAGCTCGCCGAGGCGGGCGGGTCCGGGCTGATCACCCCCGACCTGCTGCCCGACGACGCCGACGAGTGGCTGGCCGCGTCCGAGCGCCACGACCTCGACCGGATCTTCCTCGTCGCCCAGACGACCACGCCCGAGCGGATGCGGCTGACCGTGGAGTCGAGCCGCGGGTTCCTCTACGCGGCCTCGCTGATGGGGGTCACCGGGGTCCGCTCGGTCGGCGCCGAGGCCCGCGACCTGGTCGCCCGGGCCCGCGAGTTCGCGACCCTGCCGGTGTGTGTCGGGCTGGGCGTGCGGACCGCCGAGCAGGCCGCCGACGTGGGGTCCTACGCCGACGGCGTGATCGTCGGGACCGCGTTCGTGCAGGCACTCGAGGCCGGTGGGCCGCCGGCGGTGAAGGAACTGGCGCAGGAACTCTCCGAGGGCGTCCGGTCGGTCGCCCCGGCCGGGACCGCCTGACCCGCAGGGCGGACGTCTCGGCGCGACGGGCCCGGCTGCACCACGGTGCGGCCGGGCCCGTTCGCATCTCCGGTGCACCTCGTCCGCGCCGCTCCGGTGCGCTCGTCGTCGCTCCGGTCGGTGAGCGGTGAGCACCTGAGAGTGCTCGACGGCGGATGGACGGACGTACGTACTCCGACCGGACCGATCGGGTGCCGCTCGGCCGCTTCACGGTGCCGGACGGCGGTGACCCCTCTCAGGAAGGCAACCTCGGGGCCCTCGCGGTTCCTATGGTCGTCGCTGCCGCCCGCGGTCCGCTCCCCACGAGCCGCGGCGGTGGCCGGGACCCCCCGCCCGGCCGCTCCCCGAAACCGGAAGTGACCCGATGACCCGTCGAGGCCTCGTGCTGCCCGGACGCGCCTGTGGCGTCCGGACGACAGTAGCGCGCATCGCGCACCCCCGTCCGGTGCGACCCCGCACCGGCTGGACTTTTCCTGCGCCGTCCCACCCCGCTGTGCTGCGGGCCGTGACCACCGCCGGGCGTCGGCCCGGCGACCGGTGAGCCGCCCCGCCCCGCATCCGGTCACCGCACCCGTCCGCCGGGACGACCCGCCCGCCGACGCCTGGCTGGCGCACCGCCGTGCGCGCCTGATCTGGGGGTCGCTGCTGGTCGCGGTCCTGGTCGGCCCGTCGGTGATCTGGATGCTGCGTACCGGCCCGCTGCCGCTGCTGCACCAGATGTCGGTGCTGACCGGTCTGCTGGCGCTGTCCGCGATGGTGATCGTCGCCGTGCTCCCGTCCCGGGTGCGCGGGCTGTCCGGCGCACTCGGGCTGGAGACCCTGCTGGGCCTGCACCGCAGGCTCGGCATCCTCGCCGGGGCCCTGGTGGCGCTGCACCTGGCCTGCGTGGTCGCCGACCAGCCGGAGCGGGTGGGACTGCTCGTCCCGATGGCCGCCCCGGCCCGCGGTCAGGCGGCCACCGCCGCCACCGTCGCGATCGGCGTCCTGCTCCTGCTCGCGGTGCGCGGGGTGCGCTCCGGCACCCACGAGGTGTGGCGCTGGGTGCACCTGAGCCTGGCCGCGCTGGTGGTCGGGGCGTCGGCGCTGCACGTGTTCTGGCTGAACAACCTGGTCACCGACGCCGTCATGGGGCCGGTGCTGTCCGGGCTCGGGCTGGTGCTGATCGCGGTGCTCGTACTGCGCTGGGGCGCCCGCGCCGCGGCCGGCGAGTTCCGGGTGCACGTCGTGCGCCCGGAGAGCCCGACCGTGTCCACACTGGTGCTGACCCGGCCGGCCCGGCACGCCGGCCCGTGGTTCCGGCCCGGCCAGTTCGCCTGGCTGCGGCTGGAGCGGATGTCGGTGGAGGAACACCCGTTCACCATCGCCTCGTCCGCCGTCGACGGTGGCCGGGTCGAGTTCACCGTCCGGCACACCGGCGACTTCGCCTCCCGGCTGCGTGAGCTCGACCGCGGCACCCCGGTGTGGGTGGACGGCCCGTACGGCTCGTTCACCCCGGACGCGGTGCCCTCGACCGGGCTCGTGCTGATCGCCGGCGGGGTCGGCATCACGCCGATGATGAGCATGCTCCGCACCGCGGCCGACCGTGGCGACCGGCGGCCGTACCGGCTCGTCGTGCACGCCCGCGACCGCGCGGACCTGCTGTTCCGGGCCGAGCTGGCGCACCTGCGCACCTGCCTGGACCTGCAGGTCACCGAGGTCCTGCGCCGACCGGCCCCGAACTGGGGCGGTGCCACCGGGCCGATCGACACCGCGTTGCTCGCCGCCGTCCTGACCGACCTGGACCAGCCGCACCTGCGGCTCGACTACTTCATCTGCGGACGCCCGCAGCTGGTGACCGACGTCCTCGACACCCTCGGCGCGCTCGGCGTCCCGGACGACCGGGTCCACACCGAGCAGTTCGCCCAGGTCTGACCCCCGTTCCACAAGGAGAGACACCATGTCCCGCCGGATCCCCGGCCCGCTGCGCTGGTCGATCCTGGCCGCGATCGCCGCGGTCCTGGCCGTCGCGCTGGCCCAGTCCTGGGCGACCGTGCCCACCGCGGTCGCCCAGGGGTGGACCCAGACCCGGTGGGGTCCGCTCGGCCCCGCCGACCGCGACCTGCTGGAGAAGGTCCGCCTCGCCGGTCTGTGGGAGGCCCCCACCGGGGAGCAGGGCGAGCAGCAGGCCAGCTCCCCGGCCGTGCGCGAGATCGCCGGCAAGATCGGGGCCGAGCACCACGACCTCGACGAGCTCGTCCGCACCACCTCCGAGCAGCTCGGCGTCCCGCTGCCCAGCCGGCCCAGCGACCAGCAGATCGGCTGGATGAACGACCTGACCGCGCGGACGGGCACCGACTACGACCGGCAGTTCGTGCACATCCTGCGGTCGGCGCACGGCTCGGTGCTGCCGGTGATCACCGACGTGCGGGTGGGCACCCGCAACGACCTGATGCGCCGGTTCGCCACCGAGGCCGACACTTACGTGACCCGGCACATCGGTTACCTGGAGTCCACCGGGCTGGTGGACTACGCCGCGCTGCCCGCACCGCCCGATCCGGCGCCGCTGCGCAGCACGTCCGATGTCGTCGTCCCGGCGCTCGTCGTCGGGGTGGCGCTGCTCGCCGCGGGCGGGCTGCTGATGACGCTCTACCGGCGCGGCCGCCCCGGGGGCGGCAGCGCGATCCTCCCGAAGCTGCTGCCCGCCACCGGACTGATCCCGCGTCCGCGACGGCCGCGTGACGACGACGCCGGTGCCGCCGCCCGGCCGGTCCTGCCGGTCGGCCCGCCCGACCCGTGGGACGAGCTCACGCGCGTCCCGCCGACCCGGCCGGGACCGGACGACGACGTCCTCGGCACGGCCCGCGACCGGCCCCTCGGGGCCGCCGCCACGCCCTCCGACCCCGCTCCGCCCGTCGACCCCGCACCGCCTCTGGACACAGCCCCGCCCTGGGATCCCGCCCCGCTGTTCGGGGCCACGCCCACCGACCACCTGTCCGAACCCGATCCCGATCCGCACGGGACGGCGGAGCCCGCACCCGGGCGCCGCCGGCACCCGTCCCCACCCAGCGGCGCGCGCCACGCGCGGACCGCGCCGAGGAGTCGTCACCGATGAGAGCCAGAACAGCCAGCCGCCGCCGGATGATCGCGGCCGCCACCTTCGCCGCCTGCCTGCTCGTGGCGGGCCCGGCGGCCTACGCCGCCGGCGCGGTGACGGCGGACCGGGAGAACCCGGGTACCGAGAACGTCGCGGAGTCCGGCAGCGGGTCCGGGGTCACCGGGTCCGGGTCGAGCGGTGGTCACAACCACTCGGGGTCGGCGTCGTCGGGCCAGGAGGAGGACTCGGGCTCGGCGGGCTCCGGCTCCGCCGCGGAGGACTCCGACCGGGCGGCCCCCGGGCAGGAGGACCCGGCGCAGTCCGCTGCGGAGCAGGAGGACCCGGGACAGGAGGACCCGGCGCAGGAGGGAGCCGAGCAGGACGCTGCTGCTCCGGACGACGACAACCAGGCCGGTGACGGCAACGACGACAACGCCGGCGCCAACGACGGCCCCGACCAGGCCGCCGCCGAGCCCCTGGACATCCTGGCCTCCGACTGCACTGGCAGCGACCTCGTCGCGCACGACGGCTTCCAGAAGGCCCCGCGCTGCGTGTCGACGTCGTTCGGTGAGGTCGCCGCGGCCGACAAGAGCCCGTCCCTGCTGATCACCGATGCCCCGGACCGGGTCGCCCCCGGTGAGGCGTTCTCGATCACCGTCAGCACCCGGAACCTGGTCCGCGACCGGTTCCTCCCCGCGGCCCAGGGTGGCTACTACGTCGAGTCGTCGCTGCTGAACGAGGAAGGTCTGCAGCGCGGGCACTTCCACACCGCGTGCCGGATGCTCCCGAACTCCGACGAGGCCCCGGACGCCGCTCCGGAGCCGCTGTTCTTCGAGGGCACCGAGGACGGTGGCGGGGGCAGTGCCCCGGACAGCGTCACGGTCGAGGTGCCCGGCGTCGAGCAGGCGGGCGAGCTCCAGTGCTCGTCGTGGGCCGGGGACGGCTCGCACCGCACGCCGATGATGCAGCGGGCGAACCAGACACCCGCGTTCGACTCCGTCCGGGTCGAGGTGGGCTGACGTGCCCAGCGCCGCCGGACCCGCGCTGACCCTGGCCGCCGTCGGCGCGGTGGCGGTCGGGGTGGCGACGGCCAACGTCGTCCTCACCGCCGACCCGGCACCACCCGCCGTCGAGCAGGCGACCGGTGCCCTCGCACTCGGGTCGCCGCTGCCCGCGCCCGCCGCCCCACCCGCGCCGGATGCTCCGCAGGGCTCCGCCGGCTACACCGGCTGGTCGGCGGACCGGGCGGTGAGCGTCGACATCCGGGTCGAGAACGGCTCGGCGAAGGCCTACGTGTGCGATGGCGCGGCCGTCGAGTCGTGGACGACGGGGCCGGTCGCGCAGGACGGTCCGACGGTGCTCACCGCCGGGGACGGCAGCCGGGTCGAGTACACCGTGCGGGACGGCGCCGCGTCCGGCACCGCATCGGTGGGCGGGACGACGTGGGAGTTCACGGCTCCGCGCGCACCCGCCGCTGCGGAACCAGCCGCGCCGCCCGCCGGCAACACCGGGTCCGTCGGCGACGCCGGATCGGGCGGCTACGGAGGTGGCTACTGATGAGCCCGCGCGCGCGGCACGCCGACCGCGACACCACCGACCCGGTCGGTTTCCCACCGGTCGCGGACGCCGCCGTCCCGCACCCCCGCCGCCCCGACCACAGCGGCGGATGGGTCGGACGCCCGGCTGCGGCCACGCCGCCCGGCCGGGCCACCCGCTCCGGCCCGAGTGACCGTCCCGACCGGGCCGATCTCTCCGGGTGGGCCGGCCGGTCCGACTGGCCGGGCCCCGACGACGGATACCCGCCGGACGAGCGCACCTGGCTCGAGCCCGACCCCGCTGCGCCGGGACGGAACCGCGCGGGACACAGCGTCCGACGGTTCCCACCCGGCGACCGGCGGGCCGCCCCGCCCGACGACGGCTGGGACGCACCCGCACCCGAGGCCGCCGGGCGCTGGACGAGCATCGCCGCCCGGCGGCGCGCCATCGCCGCGCGCAACCGGCGCGTGCCGCCCGGCCCCGCGGCTCCGCCCGGACCTGCAGCTCCCCGCATCCCGGAGGCCGAGCTGTGGGACCCGTACGGGCCGGACGGCACCGGTCCCGAGCCCCGCGTTCCGCGGAACGCCGTGCGCCCGGGCGAGCCGGGCCCGCCGCAGGCCGGTCGCGTTCCGCGGAACGCGCCGGGCCCCGCCGGGGACCGGGACGAGCTGTGGGACGGACGCCGTCCGCCAGCCGTTCCGCCCGTCGGCGACATGCCCGCGCCACGTGACGGTCGCGTTCCGCGGAACGCTCCTGCTCCCGACGACGCAGGCGATCCGTGGGACGACCGTGTTCCGCGGAACGCGGCGTCGGCACCCGGCGACACCGACGAGCCGTGGGGCGACCGCGTTCCGCGGAACGCGTCAGGATCCGGTCTCGGGGACCGCCCGCGGGGTGAGCGTCGTCCGCACGGGTTTCCGGCGCCCGGGGACGGCCCCGAACCGCACGACGACCGCGTTCCGCGGAACGCGGTCGGTGGGACGGCCGAGCCGTGGGACGCGCCTGCCCCGTGGAACGACCCGAGCCCGGGCGAGGCGGACGCTCCGTGGGAGGGCCGCGTTCCGCGGAACGCTCCCGGCCTCGATGAGGCGGCCGAGGTGTCGCCCGGCAGCGTTCCGCGGAACCTCGGCGGCACCGTCGGCTCCGGCGACTCCGGTGACCCAATGGCCCCGACGGCCACCGCGGAACCGTGGGAGCGGCCCGGGCCGCGGGGGCCGGCCGACCCCTGGGACCCGGCCCCGCTGCTCGACCGCGCGGGCCGGGGTCCGCGCGCGGCGCCCGGCCGGGCCGACGCGCGGACGTGGACCGGCGAGCACGAGGCCGTCACACCTGCTCCGCAGGACCACGACCCGGACGCCGACCTCGCACACGGTCCCGGCGGCGCCGTGCCACCGGACGGGCCGCACGGCGGTCTCCCGTTGCGGTCGGTGCTGATCCCGGTCGTCGTCGGCTCCCTGGTCGCTGTCGCACTGGGCGTCCTGGCCCGGCAGCACGAGGGCACGGGCGTCGCGGTGAACCTCGCCGGTTTCTCCAGCGGAGGCGCCGTGAAGGCCTGGCTCGGGTCGTTCGCCCTGCTGCTCGCGATCGTCCAGGGCGTCACCGGGCGGATGCTGCACCGTGGCAGCGCCGACCCGATGACACCCGTCGTGCACCGCTGGTCCGGGCGGGCCGCCGTGCTGGTGACCGTCCCGGTCGCGGTGCAGTGCCTGTACGCCTTCGGCTGGTCCGGTGCGACGACGTCGGCCCTGCTGCACTCCGCGCTGGGCTGCGTGTTCTACGGCGCGTTCGTCACGAAGATGCTGCTCCTGCGTCGACCCGGCGTGCCGGGCTGGGCGCTCGCCGTCGCCGGCGGGCTGCTGCTCGCGATCCTCGCGGGCGTCTGGCTGACCTCGGCGCTGTGGTTCTTCACCGGCAACGGCCTGACGTTCTGACCCGTACCGACGATCCAGGAGACCCCATGTCACCGCTCACCCGGCGCCGGTTGCTGACCGGCGCGGGCGCCGCCGCGGCCTGCTGTGCCGCGGGCTGTGCCACCTACGGAACGCCCCGGGGGACCGCGTCGGCCGCGGCCACCGGAACCGGCCCCGCGCCGTCGAGCGAGCCGGCGGTCCCCTCCGCGCAGCCACAGGCGGCCGCCCAGCGCCTGGCCGCGACGGCCGACATCCCGGTCGGCGGCGGCCGGGTGTTCTCCGGTGAGGGCGTCGTCGTCACCCAGCCGCAGCCGGGCACCTTCGTCGGGTTCGACGCCACCTGCCCGCACGCCGGCTGCCTGGTCGACCAGGTGACCGACTCCGGCATCTCCTGCCCGTGCCACGGCAGTGTGTTCGGCACCGGCGACGGCGCCCCGCTGGACGGTCCGGCGCAGTCCGGGCTGGCCCAGCGACCGGTGCGGGTCGAGGGTGACCGCATCGTGCTGGCGTGAGCCCTGAGAGCCGCACCGGCGTTCGGGCGCAGCCGCTGCGCCGAATGGCCGAACGCCATCCCGTTCACCGTCCGGACGGTGACGCCCGGCGGTCCGATGTCTCAGACCTGATCACCCCGGCCCTGCGCCTCGTAGCGTGCAGGGGCGCCGCAGTGCGGCACGCTCCCCGACTTCCGGCCCGCGTGCGGCGACGTCACCGTCGGCCGGCGATGCTCCCCGTCGCCGGACACGACCCGAGGCGACGTCGCCGACCCGACCGTGGCGCCGGAGGACCTGCCGTGCCCGGGACCTCGACCCCGGGCACGGCAGGGCACGACCGACCCGGAGGTTCGACATGACCACCACCTCGGACACGCACGCCCCCGACACGCGTCCCACCGACACCCGCCCCACGGGCGCCCGTACGGCCGGGACCGAGCACCACGCCGCGGTCCCGACACCGCGCCGTACCGGCGAGGGCGAGAGCTGGCTCGCGCGCCTGGGCTGGGAGGAGACCGACTGACGGTCGGTCACCCCCGGTCGCCCGGTCGCGGTGTGGCCAGGGCGGCGAGGAGTCCGTCGAGCGCCGCCAGGCTGTGCGCACTGACGACGTCGTCGCAGTACGGCCGCGCGGCCGCCATCCCGCCGACGAGCGGCCGGTAACCGGACAGCCGGGTCCGCGGATTGCACCAGACCACGCGGTAGGCGAGTCGCGACAGGCGGGCCATCTGGCGGCCGAGCCGGTCCGGGCCGCCCGTCTCCCAGCCGTCCGAGATGATCAGGACGACGGCACCGCGGGCTGCTCCGCGTGCTCCCGGACCGTCCAGGAACGCCGCCAGCGCATCGCCGATCCGGGTTCCGCCGGAGCGGTCCCGGACGGTCCGGGCCGCCCGGTCCAGGGCGGCGCCCGGCGTACCGTGGCCCAGCTCCGCGGTCAGCCGGGTGAGCCGGGTGGCGAACGCGAACACCTCCGCGCGGCTCCCGGCCCGGGCGCACCACAACAGCTGCAGCAGGGCCCGGGCCCACGGCTCCATCGACCCGGACACGTCGCACAGCACCGTCAACCGGCGCGGCCGCAGCCGGCGCGACCGCCGCAGCGTGCGGACCGGGTCGCCGCCGGTGCGACGGGCGGCCCGCAGCGTGGCGCGAAGGTCGATGTGGCGCCCGTGCCGGTGCGGCTGCACCCGCCTGCTCCGCCGCCGCGGCGTGACCAGGTGGAACGCCGACATCGCGGCGACGAGATCGCGCAGTTCGGCCTCGGAGAGCTCGTCGAAGGGCTGCTCCGAGAGCCGCTCGGCCGCGCTCGCGACCGCCGCGGACGGCACGTCGGTCCCGCCCTCGGCGGTGCCGGCGGCCGCGCGGGGCGCGCCGGAGCCGGGTGCCCGGACGGCAGAATGCTCCGGGCCCGCCCCCGGGGTGCCCGCCGCCTCCGGCTCCACGGGGGGTGCGTGGGTGTCGCCGCGGGACACCGCGGGGTCGACGAGTCCGCCGAACACCCCGTCGAGCACGCGGTCCAGGACGGCGAGATGCTCCGGGTCGGCGATCAGGGTGGCGCGGGCGCAGTACCGCAGCCGTGCCGTCGTCGCCGGGTCCACCGCGACCACGGCTGCCGCGAACCGCGCCGCCCGATCCGGCCCGACCGGCAACCCCGCCGCCCGGCAGGCCGCGGTGAGCCGCGCGACCAGCCGGGCCAGGTCGGGTTCAGTCACCGGCCACCAGCCGGGACAACCCGTGCGCACGGACGGTCTCGGCGTCCTCGTCGTACTTCACGACCGCACCGAGGCTCAGCTCGGCCGCCCGCGCGTCGAGCTCGGACAGCCCGAGCACGTGCAGCGCGGTGGTCCAGGAGATCGCCTCGGCCACCCCCGGTGGTTTCACGAGGTCCAGCCTGCGCATCCGGGCGACCGTGCCGGCGACCCGCTCGGCGAGGTAGTCCGCCGCCTCCGGCACCCGACGCCGGATGATCTCTGCGACCCGCTCCGGACCCGGGTGCGCGATCCAGTGGTAGAGGCAACGTCGTTTGAGGGCGTCGTGCAGATCGCGGGTCCGGTTCGAGGTCAGGACGGCGACGGGTGGGATCACCGCCCGCCGCGTCCCCAGCTCCGGGATCGTCACGGCCGACTCGGCGAGGAGCTCGAACAGGAACGCCTCGAACTCGTCGTCGGCCCGGTCGATCTCGTCGATCAGCAGCACCGCGGGCCGCGGCCCGGGGTGTTCGACGGCGGCCAGGAGCGGACGGGCGAGCAGGTGGTCGGTGGTGAACAGGTCGTCGTCGCGCAGGTGCTCGCCGCGGGACTCGGCCAGCCGGATCGACAGCAGCTGGCGCGGGTAGTTCCACTCGTAGAGGGCCTCGGCCGCGGTGATCCCCTCGTAGCACTGCAGCCGCAGCAGCGGGGTGTCGAGCACCTCGGCGAGCGCGGCCCCCGCCCGGGTCTTGCCGACGCCCGGTTCCCCCTCGAGCAGCAGCGGCTGGCGCATCCGGACGGCCAGGAACGCCGCCGTCGCGAGAGCCTCGTCCGCCAGGTACCCGACCGCGTCCATCCGGTTCCGCAGGTCGTCGACCCCGGTCGTGCCGTCCTCGCCCGGGCTCATCCGCAACACCCCTGGCCCGCCGCACCGTCCGGGTCCGCGGCCGCCCCCGGCCCGCGGGTGCCGGACGTGCGGGCGGCGGTGAACTCGCACCAGATCGACAGGGCGATCTCGTGGGCGGAGCGGGCACCGATGTCGAGGCCGGCCGGGGCACGCACCCGGTGCCGCTGCTCGTCGGACACCTCCAGCCCGGCCAGGACGGCGGCCGCGCGACGACGGCTGGCCACCAGGGCCACGTACCCGGTGCCCGCGGTCAGCGCGGCGGTGAGCACCTCGGGTTCGTCCTGCCCGTGCGAGGCGACGACGACCGCGTCGGCCCCGGGCGGCGGAGGCGCCTGCGCGGAGGCGGCCACGACCTCGTACTCGAGTGCGGCCGCCAGCCGGGTCAGGGAACGCGCCACCGGGCCGTCCCCGCAGACCGCGACCAGCGGCGGCGGCAGCACGGACTCCAGGAAGATCTCCAGCGCACCGCCGGACAGGCACGGGTTCGCGACCGTCCGCACCCCCGGGCGCGGGTCGCCGGTGCCGTCCGGGGAGATCCGCAGGAGGGCGGACGCACCGTCCGCGAGCAGGCGCAGGCTCTCCGCCCGGGTCGTGGACTCGGCGCAGGTGCCGCCGACGAACCCCTCCATCGTCCCGTCGGGCAGGACCAGCGCCGAGTCCCCGGGCCGGGCGCTGGTCGGCCGTTCCGCACGGACGACGGTGGCCAGCACGAACGGTGTCCGGCCGGCGCGCAGCACCCCGGCCCGGGCCACGAGTTCCTGATCGACGCTCATCCGATCGCCAGATCCGTCCGCAGCGGTGTGCCGCGCACCGCCCGCCACACCGCCGCCGGGGTCAGCGGCATGTCGGCGTGCCGGACCCGGATGGCGTCGAGCACCGCGTTCGTCACCGCGGGCGGCGACCCGACGGTCGCGGACTCCCCGACCCCCTTGGCGCCGATCGGGTGGTGGGGCGACGGCGTCACCGTCTCGCCGAGCTCCCACGACGGGCACTCCATCGCCGTCGGCAGCAGGTAGTCCATGAAGGACGCCCCGAGGTGGTTGCCGTCGGTGTCGAACGCCATGACCTCCATCAGCGCCATCCCGATCCCGTCGGCGAGCCCGCCGTGCACCTGGCCCTCGACCACCATCGGGTTGATCCGCACCCCGCAGTCGTCGACGGCCACGAACCGGCGGACCTTCACCTGCCCGGTGGCGGTGTCGACGTCGACCACGCACACGTACGCACCGCACGGGTAGGTCAGGTTGGGCGGGTTGTAGACGCAGGTGGCGTCCAGGTGGCCCTCGACGTCGTCGGGCAGCTCCAGGTCGGAGTGCGCGGCCATCGCGATCTCGTTCATGGTCGCCGCGGCGGCCGGGTCGCCCGCCACCCGGAACGCGCCCTTCTCCCACTCCAGGTCGTCGGGGGACACCTCGAGCATCGCCGCGGCGACGATCCGGGCGCGGTCACGCACCTTGCGGGCCACCATCGCGGTCGCCGCACCGGACACCGGCGTGGACCGTGACCCGTAGGTGCCCAGCCCGAACGGGGTCTGGTCGGTGTCGCCCTGGACGACCTCGATGTCGTCCGGCGAGATCCCCAGCTCCTCGGCGACGATCTGCGCGAACGTGGTCTGGTGGCCCTGGCCCTGGGTCATGCAGGACAGCCGCAGGACGGCCTTGCCGGTCGGGTGGATCCGCAGCTCGGCCCCGTCGGCCATGCCGAGCCCGAGGATGTCCATCGTCCGGCGGGGCCCCGCCCCGACCGCCTCGGTGAAGAACGACAGCCCGATGCCCATCAGCATCGGGGACTCACCCCGTTCGTAGGCCGACCGGACCTGCTTCTGCTCGGCCCGCAACTCGTCGTAGCCGGCCATGTCCAGCGCGGTCGCCAGCGTCCGGGGGTAGTCGCCGGAGTCGTACTCCCAGCCCAGGGCCGTGGTGTAGGGGAACTGCTCGGAACGCAGCAGGTTGGTGCGGCGCAGCTCGGCAGGGTCCCAGCCCTGGTCGTGGGCGAGCACGTCGACCAGGCGCTCGATCAGGTAGACGGCCTCGGTGATCCGGAACGAGCAGGCGTACGCGACGCCGCCGGGCGCCTTGTTGGTGTAGACCCCGGTGACCGCGCAGTGGGCGGCGGCGAGGTCGTAGGAACCCGAGAACACGTGGAACAGGCCCGCCGGCATCTTCGACGGCTGGGCGGTCCCGTTGAACGCGCCGTGGTCGGCGAGCACCGTCACCCGGACGCCGAGGAGCTTCCCGTCGTGCGTGGCCGCGATCTCGCCGCGCATGTGGTAGTCGCGGGCGAACGAGGTGCTCATCAGGTTCTCCGAGCGGTCCTCGGTCCACTTCACCGGTGCGCCGGTGACGATCGAGCCGACGACCGCGCAGACGTACCCCGGGTAGATCCCGACCTTGTTGCCGAAACCGCCGCCGATGTCCGGCGAGATGATCTGGATCTTGTGCTCCGGCAGGCCCGCGACCAGGGCGTACACCGTGCGGTGCGCGTGCGGGGCCTGGGTGGTGGTGTACACGGTGAGCTTGCCGGACACCGGGTCCATGCTCGCGATCGAGCCGCAGGTCTCCATCGGGGCCGGGTGCGACCGCGGATACAGCATGTCGCACGAGGACACGACGTCGGCGCGGGCGAACACGTCGTCGGTCGCGGCCGCGTCGCCGGCCTCCCAGTCGAAGATGTGGTTGTCGGTACGGCCCTCCTGGTCGTCGCGGATGACGGGTGCGTCGGCGTCGAGTGCGTGCTGCGCGTCGATCACCGCGGGCAGCGGGTCGTACTCGACGTCGACCAGGGCGAGCGCGTCCCGGGCCGAGTAGCGGTCCTCGGCGACGACGAACGCGACCTCCTGCCCCTGGAAACGGACCTTGTCGGTGGCCAGGACGGACTGGACGTCGTGCGACAGCGTCGGCATCCAGGCCAGGCCGAGACCGGCCAGTGTCTCGCCGGTGATCACTGCGCGGACCCGGGGATGTGCCTCGGCGGCGGAGGTGTCGATCGAGACGATCCGGGCGTGCGCGTGCGGGCTGCGCAGGATCGCCGCGTGCAGCATCCCGGGGAGCACGATGTCGTCGAGGTAGCGGCCCTTGCCGCGGACGAACCGGGCGTCCTCCTTGCGCCGCATCGAGCCGTAGCCCATCGGGGTGGCGTCCAGGGCGCGGAAACCGGTGTCGGGATCGGTGGTGGTCATGCCCGCGCCTCCTGGTCGGCGGTGCGCTCGATCTCGGCGGCGGCGCGGACCGAGCGGACGATGTTCTCGTAGCCGGTGCACCGGCAGATCTGCCCGGAGATGGCCTCCCGGATCGTCGCCTCGGACGGATCCGGATCGTCGTCGAGCAGCCGGCGCGCGGTCATCAGCATCCCCGGGGTGCAGAACCCGCACTGCAGGCCGTGCCGGTCGGAGAAGCCCTGCTGGACCGGGTCGAGGGTGTCCCCGGTGGCCAGGTCCTCGACGGTGCGGACCCGGTGGCCATCGGCCATCACGGCCAGCACGGTGCAGGTCTTGACCGGGGTCTCGTCCAGCCAGGCGACGCAGACGCCGCAGTTGGAGGTGTCGCATCCCCAGTGGGTGCCGGTCAGGCCCAGGGTGTCGCGCAGGAAGTGCACGAGCAGCAGCCGCGGCTCGACGTCGCGGGTGTACCCGGTGCCGTTGACGGTGACGGTGATCTCCACGGTTCAGGCCTCCTGTCCGCGGGCGCGCGCAGCGGCGCGGCGCAGCGCCCTGGTCGTGAGCTCACCGGCGAGGTGACGCTTGTAGTCGACGGGTCCGCGCTGGTCGGCGACCGGGCGGCAGTCCTCGGCGGCGATCCGGCCGGCCTCGGTGAACGCGTCGTCCGATCCGGGAACCCCGCGCAGGAACTCCTCCGCCCGGGCCGCGGCGAACTGCGCCGCTCCGACGGCGGTCAGCCCGATCCCGGCATCGGTGACGACGCCGGTGGGGTCGAGCCACAGCGCGGCACCGGCCGCGGCGACCGACCAGTCGCCGACCCGGCGTTCGACCTTCTCGTAGGCGGACCCGCCACCCGGGCGGACCGGAACCCGGATCTCGACGAGGATCTCGGCGTCGCCGACGACGGTCTGGTAGGGCCCGACGTGGAACTCGCGGACCGGCACCTGGCGTCGTCCGTCCGCGCCCTCGATCACCGCGACCGCGTGCACGGCTGCGAACGCGGCGGACAGGTCCTCGGACGGGTCGGCCTGGCAGAGCGACCCGCCGACCGTTCCGCGGTTGCGGACGACCGGGTCCGCGATCACCCGCTCGGCGTCGACCAGGATCGGGAAGTGCTCGACGGCCAGCGGCGAGGCCAGCAGGTCGGCGTGCCGGGCCATCGCACCGAGCACGAGCTCGGTGCCGTCGAGGCGGATGCCGGTCAACTCGGCCACGTCGTTGATGTCGATCAGGGTCTCCGGTTCGGCGATCCGGAGTTTCATCATCGGGATCAGGCTGTGCCCACCCGCCACGAGGCGGGAATCGGGGCCGTACCTGGTGAGGAGTTCGACGGCGTGGGCCACGCTCGTCGCCCGCTCGTACTCGAACTGCGCCGGCACCTGCACGGGACGCTCCAGATGTCGGTGGCGCCCGTGACGGCGCCACGTCGGTGATGGGACGACCGAGAGTGATCCCGCTCACAGAAATGTTCAAGGGTCGGATAACCCTTCACTTAAGATCGGCGACCCGCACAATCGGTCCGCATGACCCTCACCCAGCTGAGCGCGTTCGTGCTGGTCGTGCGCCTGGGCACGGTCAAGGCGGCGGCCGCGGCACTCGGGGTCAGCGAACCCGCGGTCTCCCAGGCGATCACCGCGTTGCGGCGGCACTTCGGGGACCAGCTCCTGGTCCGCGGCGAGAACGGGATGGTCCCGACCGCGGCCGGGTCACGGCTGCTGGGCGTCGCGGCGCAGATGGTCGCGCTGGGCACGGAGGCCGAGGCGGCGGTCCGCTCGGCGCAGGGGGCGGCCGAGGTCGTCCGGCTGATCGGGCCCAGCGACGTCGTCGAGTTCGTCGGCGGGCCGCTGGCCGAGGCGTTCTCCGCCCGTTCGGGACGACGGGTCGAGGTGACCGCCGGGGTGGCCGGGGTCGCCGAGATGGCGGTGCTGGTGTCGCACCGGCTCGCGGACCTCGCACTCGGGCCCGTTCCGGTCGAGGACCGCAGCCTGCGCCTGGTCAGTGAGCCGGTCTTCCGCGGGCGGCTGGTCGTGCTGGCCGCGGAGCGTCCGTGCGGTGCGCCGAGCGCCTGGCCGTGGCTGGTCGATCCGGCCGGGGCGGACCCGGAGGGCGAGGTCGGACGCCTGCTGGCCCGGCTCGCCGTGCCCGAGTCCCGGATGCAGGTCTTCCCGAACCAGACCGCGGCGTGGGAGGCCGCGGCCCGGGGGGCCGGGGTCGCACCGGGGATGGCGCACCTGGCCGCACCCCGGCTGCGCCGCGGCGAGCTCCAGGTGGTGCAGGTCCCGGGCACACCGCTGCCGGTGGTGTGGCACGCGACCACCCTGCCGCCGGACCGGCGCGCGCCGGCGACCGGTTCCCTGCGTCGCTACCTGAGCACCCCGGAGGCGATGACGTTGCTGGGCAGCCCCGGCGCCGGCGTGCCGCCGTCCCGGTTCCGGCCGCCGGTGCACGTCACGATCTGGTCCTGAGCAGTGGGCGCCGCGCAGCGCCGCTACGACCCGCCGACGCCGTGCTCGGCCAGCCACGCCGCCCGCCGGCGGGCCGAGGCCTGGGCGAGCCACGCGTCCTGCACGATCTCGGCCAGCTCGGCCCGGTCGAGCTCGCCGATCCGGCTCGCCCGCAGCAGCACCGACGGGTGGCCGTCGAAGTGGGCGGTGGTGAAGAACGGCGTGCCCGGGTCCTGCACCAGGGCGAGCTTGTCCTCCTCGGAGTCCACCCAGAACACGATCACGTCCGGGTAGCGTTCCCCGGTCTCCGGGTCGCGGGCGTCGGGACGCGGGGTCCGGAAGAACACGAACGACTTCCGCCCGACCTGGTAGACCGGGTTGCCCCGAGTCCCGTGCACGACGGTGACGTGCGGCATCCCGGTCGCCAGCTCGTGCACGTCCTCGACCCGGGCCCGGCGCGGTGCCACGCCGCTCACCTACCCGAGCGTGAAGGGGTCCCGGGTGCCGCCGGAGAGCTCCACCCACACAGCCTTCTCCTCCAGGTACTCCTCGACCGCGCCGACGCCGTTCTCCCGGCCGAGCCCGGAGTGCCCGAACCCGCCGAACGGCACGCTGGGCGCCACCACCCGATAGGCGTTGATCCACACCGAGCCGGCCCGGATGCGCCCGGCGACCCGGTGCGCGCGGTGCACGTCCTTGGTCCACACCGCTCCGGCCAGGCCGTACGGCGTGTCGTTGGCCAGCTTCACCGCCTCGTCCTCGGAGGTGAACGTCAGCGCGGCGAGCACCGGCCCGAACACCTCCTCCCGGTACACGGTGGACTCCGGCGTCACGCCGGTGATCACCGTCGGCTGCACGAAGTAGCCGCCCAGCCCGCCGTCGGCCGCGCCGCCGTAGGCGATCGTGTTGCCCTCCGACCGGGCCTGGTCGAGGTAGCCGAGGACCTTCTCGTACTGGGGCCCGTTCGCGACCGGGCCCATCTCGGTGTCCTCGGCGTTCGGGTCGCCGAGCCGGATCCTCGCCGCCCGCTCGACGACCAGCCGCACGAGCTCGTCGTGCACGTCGGCGTGCACGATCAGCCGCGAGCCGGCCATGCAGGTCTGGCCGGTCGCGGCGAAGACGCCGGCGATGATCCCGTTCGCGGCGGCCTCCAGGTCGGCGTCCGGGAAGACGATCTGCGGGGACTTCCCACCCAGCTCCAGCGTGACCTTGTTGATGTTCTCGGCGGCCGCCTTCGCGACCGCCCGGCCGGTCGCCGTCGAGCCGGTGAAGGCGACCTTGTCCACGCCCGGGTGCCCGGCCAGGTGGGCCGCGGTGTCCCGGTCGTTCGTGGACACGACGTTCACCACCCCGGCCGGGATCCCGGCCTGCTCGATCAGCTCGGCGAAGCGCAGGGTCGACGCCGGGGAGTGCTCCGACGGCTTGATCACGATCGTGCAGCCCGCGGCCAGCGCGGGCGCCAGCTTCCAGGTCATCAGCAGCAGCGGCGAGTTCCACGGCGTGATCGCGGCGACCACGCCGACCGGCTCCTTGCGCGTGTAGACCAGGTAGTTCGGGTTCGGCGACGGGATCTGGCGGCCCTCGACCGTCGTCGCGACGCCGGCGAAGTAGGTGTACCAGCCGCCCAGCCCGGTCAGCTGGCCGATCATCTCGCGGTAGAGCTTGCCGGAGTCGTTGACCTCCGTGCGGGCCAGCGCCTCGGCGTTCTCGGCGACCAGCTCGCCGAGCCGGCGCAGGCAGACGGCCCGGGCGAACGCCGTCATCGACCCCCACTCGCCGTCCAGCGCGGCCCGGGCCGCTCCGACGGCGGCGTCGACGTCGTCGGGCCGGCAGTCGGGCGCGGTCGCCCACGCCTGTCCGGTGTAGGGGTTCTGCGTCTCGAAGGTGGCCCCGGACGCGGCGTCGACCTGCCTGCCGCCGATCAGCATCCGGAACGTCTCGAGCTCGGCCATGGGTGGTCCTCCTGCAGGCGGCTGTCGGTGGCGCACGTCGGTGATCGAGACCTTACGAATCCGGGTCGCCGTGCGCATCGGTAGGACGGGTGCAGCCGCGGGAGGATGGGGCACATGGCACTCGATCTCCACCACGTCGTCGACGGCCCCGCGGATCCGGGTACGGACGCGCCGACCCTGCTGTTCGGGCCGTCGCTCGGCACCGACCTGCACCTGTTCGACCCCCAGGTGGCCGCGCTCGCCGACCGGTACCGGTGCGTGCGGTTCGACCTGCCGGGCCACGGCTCCTCGCCGGACGCCTCCGGGGACCTCACGATCGAGGACCTGGCCCGCGGGGCGCTGGCCGCCGCGGACGCCGCCGGGGTGAGCGAGTTCCACTACGTCGGTGTCTCGATCGGCGGGGCGATCGGGCAGTGGCTGGGTGCGCACGGCGGCGACCGGGTGCGCAGCATCGCGTTGCTGGCGACGGCGGCACGGTTCCCGAACCCGGAGGCGTGGCCGCAGCGTGCGGCGACCGTGCGCGAGCAGGGCACCGAAGCGATGGTCGCCTCCCGGCCGGGCACCTGGTACGTCGAGGACTGGGCCCGGCGCAACCCCGAGGCGGAGCGGCGGCTGCTGGACATGCTGCGCGCCGCGAAGCCGGAGGGCTACGCGGCCTGCACCAGCGCGGTCGGTGCCTTCGACATCCGGGCCGAGCTGGCGTCGATCTCGGTGCCCGCGCTCGTGGTGGCGGGCGCCGACGACCCCGCCACGCCGCCCGCGGTGGTCCGCGAGATCGCGACCGGCATCGCCGGCGCCCGCTACGCCGAGATCGCCGACGCCGCGCACCTGCTCAGCTACGAGCGCCCGGACGAGGTGAACGCCCTGATCGAGGAGCACCTTCGGTGCCTGTGAGTGGTTTTCGCGGTCAGGACCGCGAAAACCACTCACAGGCGCCGTCGCGCGCGGTAGGCGGCGACGTGCGCCCGGTTCGCGCAGTTGCCGGTGTCGCAGAAGCGCTTGGAGCGGTTGCGGGACAGGTCGACGAGCACGGCGTCGCAGTCCTCGCCCGCGCACCGTCGTAGCCGGGACAGGTCGTCGCCGCGGACCAGGTCGGCGACGGCCATCGCCACCTCCGCGCCGATCCGGTGCGCGAGCGGGGCGTTGCGCGGTGTGACGTGCAGGTGCCAGTCCCAGCCGTCGTGGCGGGCCAGGTGCGGACGGGCGTCGGTCTCCTCGAGCAGGTCGTTCACCAGCTCGACCGTCCGGTCCCGGTCCGGCTCGTCGTCACCGCGGGGCCACAGTGCCGCGACCCGGCTCCGCAGCTCCCGCACCGACGCGCGCTCGGCCGGGGAGCGCTCCCGGTCGCCGGTGTAGACCTGGCCGTCCAGCCAGGCGTCGAAGGCGTCCTGGTCGTCCAGGACGTCGTGCTCGTCGGTCGCCGTGTTCACCAGCGACGCGGCCGCGGCGAGGGCAGCCTGTGTGTCATGGGCGAATTCCATGTTGACCCCTGACATCGTCGGTTCCTAGTGTCAGGAGTCTATGAGTGCTTCGGTCGTGACACGACGGGACCGGACGGTCCACGGGCTCGCGTGGGCGCTGGTCTCCGCGGCCGGCTACGGGTTCTCCGGCCCGCTCGGCACGGCGTTCCTGAAGGCGGGCTGGTCGCCCGGCCTCACCACGTTGATGCGCATCGCCGGGGCCGCGGTGCTGCTCCTGCCGGTAGCGGTGATCATGCTGCGCCGCCACCCGCTCACCGGGCCCGGCGCGCGCCAGGTCCTGCTCTACGGCGTGGCCGCGGTCGCGGGCGTGCAGCTGTGCTTCTACCAGGCGCTGCAGCACCTCACGGTCGGGGTGGCGCTGCTGCTGGAGTTCCTCGCCCCGGTCCTGCTGGTCGGCTGGACCTGGGCGCGGACCCGGCGCACCCCGGCCGCGATCGTCCTGATCGGCTGCCTGGTGTCGCTGGCCGGCCTGGTGCTCGTCGTCGACCCGTTCGGCCCGCAACGGGTCGACGTCGCCGGTGTGCTGTGGGGGCTGGCCTCGGCGGTCTGCGTCTGCGTGTACTTCGGGCTGCCGGGTGGCGGCGACGAGGGCCGCGTCCCGCCGATGCTGATGATCTCCGGTGCGATGGTGGTCGGGGCGGTCGTGCTGACCGTGACCGGACTGACCGGGATCACCCCCTGGGAGGTGGGCGCCCCGACCGGCGCGCTCGCCGGTGTGGAGATCGACTGGCTGCTGCTGGCCGCGATGATGGTCGTGCTCGCCACCGTGCTGCCCTACGTCACCGGGATCATCGGCATCCGGCTGCTCGACACCCGTGTCGCCTCGTTCGTCGGACTCTCCGAGGTGATGTTCGGCGTGCTCGCGGCGTGGCTGCTGGTGTCCCAGGCGCCGACGCCCGTCCAGTTCCTCGGCGGGGCGCTGATCCTCGGCGGGATCGTGCTGATCCGGCGGGCGGAGAACCGCGCCCCCGTCGCCCCCGCCGAGCCCGCCGTCGACGGCTGATCCGGACGTCGTTCAGGCCTGCAGGGCCGCCCGGTCGAACTCGCCGTCGCGGACCCCGGCGACGAAGGCGTCCCACTCGGCGGCGGTGAATCGCAGCACCGGGCTGTCGGGGAGCCGGCTGGAGCGGACCAGGATCTCGTCCTGGTCGACACCGACGGCGACGCAGCCGCCGTGGTGGCAGTAGGAGCTGATCCGGAAGTCGATGCCGCTGTCCTGTGCCGCGGCCGGCGGGGGAGTCACAGCCGGGGAACGTAGGGCGCCGGAGCGGGTCCGACCAGCATGGACGGCCGGTCGGCGACGACCGAACGCCTGACGCAGCCGACGGTGCGCCGAGTGGTCGATGACCGCCGGGGCGCGTGACCCGTTCCGGTGATCAGGTGCGCTGGAGCACGTCCTCGATCAGCTGCCGGGACTCGTCGGGATCGAGGGCCTTGGCGGCCACGTCGTCCCACACCGCGCGGTAGCGGTGCACCTCGGCCGGAGTGTCGAAGTAGGTGTCGACGCCGGTGCTCTCGACGTTCACGACCGGCCAGTCCTGGTCCGACCGTGGCTCGAAGATCGCGAACGTGCTCGTGGCGCTGGTGTAGCCGGCCGAGAACGGCAGGATGCGGAGCACGACGTTCGACCGGTGCGACCGCTCCACGAGCTCGCGCAGCTGGGCCCGCATCGTCTCCGCGCTGCCGGGGGACCGGTGCAGCGCCGACTCGTCGAGGATGGCGTGGAGCTCCATCGGTGCCTCGTCGGAGCGGTCGGGGGCGACGACGCGCTGGCGCCCCATCCGGATGTCGGCGAGCGTGGTGAGCTCGTCGTCGGTGATGTCGGGGATGGCACCGCGCAGGACGTCCCGGGCGTACTGCCCGGTCTGGAGCAGGCCACTGATCGGTGTGCTGTAGATCAGCACGGCCCGGGCCTCGGACTCGAGGGAGATGTAGAGATCGAGATCGGCCGTCACCCGGACCGAGAACGGCTGCCACCAGCCCGGCGACTTCGCCTCGTTGGCCCAGTTCAGAACCTGGTCGCGGGTCTCGGGGGCGGCGTCGTAGATCTCGAGCAGGTCGCGGACGTCGCGGAACTTCGGTTCGACGTGCCCGGTCTCGATCCGGCTCAGCTTCGAAGCGGACACCTCGAGCAGCTTCGCGACGTCCGTCAGCTGCTTGCCCCGCCCGACGCGCAGCTGTTTGAGGACGTGGCCGAGGCGTCGCCGGATGACGACGGGGCCGTGTGTGACGGTCATGAGCCCTCCTCGAGAGCGCGAGAGCGCCGGTCTCTCCGCCGCGAGCCTACTCACTGCCCGGGGCGCTGCAATTTCGTTCGGCTGCACATTGCACGGAAACGAAATTGCATCGGGCCTGGTGCAGGCGCGCGTGCAGCCCGCATACTCGGCTCCCGGATCCTGAACGGCGGTCATCACCGCTGAAGGGGGTGCGCCATGCACGACCATGACGGCACCACGGTCCGTATCGAGGCCCACGCTGCGGCGTCCGGTGGCCGGCGGTGGGTCCGATGACCGCCCTGCTGGTCGCGGCCGGCGGGATCGTCCTGCTCCTCGGGTTCGCCGTGCTCATCGGGGTCTCGATGGACACCGAGGCGCAGCGCCGGGTGTGGAAGCAGGTCGCCCGGGAACGCCGCGCGTTCCGGGAGGAGCGCCTGCGCGCCGTGTCCGAGCCGGCCGCGCGCTGCGCCGACTGCCCGCGGCGACGCTGACGGCGGGCGCGTCCCGCAGACGAACGGCGCGCCTCCCGTGCGGGAGACGCGCCGTCCGGTCGGGTCGGCGTGGTCGCGGGTCAGCCGGCCAGCGCCTGCCGGATTCCGTCCGGCGTGGGGTTGTCGACCTTCTGCCCGTTTACGAGGACGGTCGGGGTGCTCTGCACGCCCGCCTCGAAGGCCTGCTCGGTGACGCCCTGCGCCCAGGGCTCGAAGCGCTTGTCCTCGATGCACTGACCGACCTCGGGTCCGGCACCGGCCTGCTGGGCGAGCTGGGCGAGCTGGTCGTTCGGCAGGCCCGGGCCACCCTCGGGCGGCTGGTTCTCGTAGAGCAGCTTCTCGAACTGGGGGAACACCCCGGCGTCGGCGGCGCAGCCTGCTGCCGCAGCAGAGCGGGACGAGTACTGGTCGGTCGAGGCCCGGTCCAGGATCGCGATCGGGTGGTAGGTGACCTCGGCCTGCCCGGTGTCGCGCAGTTCCTCGAGCGTCGACCCGGACAGTGCCTCGAACTGCTTGCACATCGGGCACTGGAAGTCGAGGTAGACGCTGATCTTGTTCGGTGCCGCGGAGTTCCCGGTCGGCACGCCCTGGGCGGTCGCGTTCGCCGGGACCACGACCTCGCGAGGCGCGTTGTTCCAGTACACGCCGACGCCGACGAGAGCGGCGAAGGCGACGACGACGATGAGGCCGATCACCGTCGCCTGGGAGGGCCCCCGCTTGGAGGTCAGCGGGTTCTTCGTCGGCGCCTTCCTCTTACCGGCCATCATCGGTCCTCCTCGCGGTGGTCGTCACGCCTCTGTTGTACTGGGCCCTTGCCTTCGACGGCCGCTCGGGGTATCCGAGGCCCGTGCGGCGAGGTTTGACGTCGTGTAGAACCATGGAGGCGTGAGCATCGACAGCGCCGCGGACCGGGTCGGTACGGAGACGGACGTCCGTACGGTCGAGCTGCGCATCGACGGGATGACCTGCGCCGCCTGCGTCGGCCGCGTGGAGCGCAAGCTCGGCAAGCTCGACGGGGTCCGGGCGACCGTGAACCTCGCCACGGAGCGCGCGGTCGTGGAGTACCCGGGCGAGACCCCGGTCACCACGCTGGTCGAGACGGTGCGCAAGGCCGGCTACGGCGCGACCGAGGTGCGCGCGCACGCCGACACGGGGGACGCGGCGACCGAGGACGACACCGCGCTGAGGCGGCTGCGCCGGCGGATGGCGGTCGCGCTGGTGCTGTTCATCCCGCTCGCCGACCTCTCGCTGGCGATGTCGCTGGTCCCGACGCTGCGCTTCCCCGGGTGGCAGTGGGTGGTCGTCGCGCTCGCGCTGCCGGTCGTGGTGTGGGCGGCGTGGCCGTTCCACCGCACCGCCTTCGTCAACCTGCGCCACGGCAGCACCTCGATGGACACGCTCGTCTCGCTCGGGGTGATCTCGGCGTCGGCGTGGTCGCTGGGGGAGATGGCCTTCCTGGACACCCGGGCGACGCTGACCGGCTGGGAGGCCGTGCTGCACCCGTCCGGGCCGCTCTACCTGGAGGTGGCGGCGGGGGTCACCACGTTCGTGCTGGCCGGGCGCTACTTCGAGGCCCGGGCCCGGCGCACCGCGGGGCGGGTGATGCGCTCGCTCGCCGCGCTGGAGACCGACGAGGTCACCGTTCTCGTCGACGGGACGGAGAAGCGCGTCCCGGTGGGACGGCTGCGGGTCGGCGACCGCTTCCTGGCCCGGCCCGGCGAGCGGATCGCCGCCGACGGCGTCGTCGAGACCGGGCGCGCCGCGGTCGACACCAGTGCGATGACCGGCGAACCGGTTCCGGTCGAGGTCGGGCCGGGGGAGGCGGTCACCGGCGGCACCATCCCGTCCGGCGGGCGCCTGGTCGTGGTCGCCGAGCAGGTCGGCGCGGACACCCGGCTGGCCCGGATGATCGCCGCCGTCGAGCGGGCGCAGACCGAGAAGTCCGCCACCCAGCGCCTGGTCGACCGGGTGTCGTCGGTGTTCGTGCCGATCGTGCTGGTCCTGGCCGTGCTCACCCTGCTCGGCTGGCTGCTCGCCGGGGCCGGGTGGACCGGCGCGCTCGGGCCGGCGATCGCCGTGGTGATCATCGCCTGCCCGTGCGCGCTGGGCCTCGCGACGCCGACGGCACTGATGGTCGCCACCGGCCGCGGGGCCGAGCTGGGCATCTTCGTGAAGGGCTACCGGGCACTGGAGACGACCCGGGCCGCCGACACCGTCGTGCTCGACAAGACCGGCACCCTGACGACCGGGCGGATGACCGTCGCCGACGTCGCGGTCGCCGACGACGCCGACCCGGACGTGCTGCTGGCCCGCGCCGCGGCCGTCGAGTCCGGCTCCGAGCACGCCATCGCCGAGGCGATCCGCGCGCACGCCCGCGAGGCCGGCCTGAGCGTCCCTCCGGTCGAGGACTTCGTGGCCCTGCCCGGCCTCGGCGCGCGCGGCACCGTCGACGGCACCGAGGTCACGGTCGGCCGCCCGCCCGAGGAGACCGGTCCGCTCGCCGAGCGGATCGCCGGGTGGGAGGCGGCCGGGCACACGGTGATCGCGGTGCACACGCGCCGGGCGGGCCACGACACAGCGGGCCACGACACAGCGGGCCACGACACAGCGGGCCACGACACAGCGGAGCCGGGGACCCTGGCCGGGGTCGTCGCGCTCTCCGACCCGGTCAAGGAGTCCGCGCCGGTCGCGGTCGCCGAGCTGGTCGCGATGGGTCTGCGACCGGTGCTGCTCACCGGCGACCGGCCCGCCGCCGCGCAGGCGGTCGCCCGGGCCTGCGGGATCACCGACGTCGTGGCCGGGGCGATGCCCGACGGCAAGGTCGACCACGTGCGGTCCCTGCAGGAGCAGGGCCGCACCGTCGCGATGGTCGGGGACGGGGTGAACGACGCGGCCGCCCTGGCCGCCGCCGACCTGGGCATCGCGGTCGGATCGGGTACGGATGTGGCGCTGGAGGCGGCCGACGTCGTCCTGGTGCGCGACGACCTGCGGGTGCTCCCGGCCACGGTCGAGCTGGCCCGGGCCACGATGAGCACCATCCGCGGCAACCTCTGGTGGGCGTTCGGCTACAACACCGCGGCGATCCCGGTCGCGATGGCCGGGTTGCTCAACCCGCTGCTGGCGGGTGCGGCGATGGCGGTGTCGTCGTTCCTGGTCGTCACGAACAGCCTGCGCCTGCGCCGGGCCGCGAGCTGGGCGGACGGTGCGCTCGGTGCGGTCCGCGGCACCGAGCGCGACGAGGAGGAGCAGTACGTCCCGGCCGGGCCCGGCCCGGAGCGTCCCTGACCCGTTCTCCCTACATTTGTGGATCCGGACGGCCCTGGTGCAACAGGGCCGTTCGGTCGAGCGAGACGGGGGCGTGACTACCCCGCAGCGCCCGCAGCAGGGCGACATCCGGACCGCCCCGGCGTACGGCCGGGCCACCGTGGAGCAGGCCACCGGGCAGCCGTCCGGCGCGCCCGTCCCACCGATCCCCCAGCAGTGGGTGCCCGCCGGGCTCGCGCCCCAGCCGACCGGCTGGGCGCCACTGCCGCCCGCGCCGCGCAACGGCCTCGGCATCGCCGCGCTGTGCCTCGGCGTCGTCGGGCTGCTGTTCGGCATCGTCCCGTTCACCGGTTTCATCGCGTTCGCGCTCGGCGGGGTCGGGGTCATCCTGGGCGTGGCCGGGTTCGCCCGTGCCCGGCGCGGCACGGCCACCAACACGGTGACGGCCGTGTCCGGCACGGTCATCTCGGCGATCGCGATCGCCCTGGGGGTCTGGGGCATGGTCATCGTGTTCACCGGCCTGAACCGGCTGGCCGAGGACCTGGAGAGCGTCCCGGGGCCGGTCGCCCCGATGTCCGCCCCGGTGGGCGGTGCCGGCCCGCAGGCCGGCGCGCCGCCGGCCGCCGCGACACCGGTGGAGGCGCCGGCCGACGAGACGCCCGCCCACGCGGCGCCGACCCAGGACGCTCCCACCTACGAGGCGCCGTCGTACGAGGCGCCGTCGTACGGGACACCGTCCTACGAGTCGCCGTCCTACGGCTCGTCGAGCCTGCCCGCCTACGAGACCCCGGCGGCCGCCGGCCCGGTGAGCTACCGGCTCGAGGTCACCGGGACCGCCACGAGGATGATGCTGTCCTACGGCACCTCGAACGCGATGAGCTCGTCCTCGGACTACCGCTCGCTGCCCTGGTCGACGACGGTCGAGACCTCCGGCGACTGGCCCTACGCCTCGATCAGCGCCATCAGCTCGGGCCCGGGCTCGATCACCTGCACGATCACCGACACGGCCACCGGGGAGGTCGTCTCGACGCAGACCTCGCAGTCCCTGGACGACAGCGAGTACAGCTCGGCGAGCGTGTCCTGCACCGCACCCTGACGTGACCCGAGCCCTGACGTGACACGAGCCCACCGGGACGCCGGTGGGCAGCGTGGGCAGCGTGGGAGACCCGAGCCTCAGCCGCCCTGGCGCAGCTTCGCCAGCATCTCGTTGTAGGCCTTCAGCTCCGCGTCGTCGTCCCGCTCGGCCTGGCGGTCCTTGCGGGCGGCCTCCCGGGAATCGTCGCGCGACCACTGCACCACCAGCGTCACCAGCACCAGCAGCATCGGGATCTCGCCGGTCGCCCAGGCGATGCCGCCGCCGACCTTCTGGTCGTCGAGCAGGTCCAGCCACGGCAGCCCGACCTGGGCGTAGAAGTTCCGGCCGAGCACCTCCGACGAGCTCATCACGGCGATCCCGAAGAACGCGTGGAACGGCATCGTCGCCAGCAGCACCGCCAGCCGGCCCAGGTGCGGCAGCCGGTGCGGCGCGGTGTCGACACCGACCAGCGGCCAGAAGAACAGGTAGCCGACCAGCACGAAGTGCAGGTTCATCAGCTGGTGCGCCCAGTGGAACCGCAGCGCGCCGTCGAAGATCGGCGTGAAGTACAGGACGTAGAACGAGCCCACGAACAGCACCGCGGCGAACGCCGGGTGGGTCAGCACCCGCGCCACCGGCGAGTGCACGGCGGCGAGCAGCCACTCCCGCGGTCCCGGCTGGTGGTCGCGCCCGGCCGGGCGGAGGACCCGCAGGGCCAGCGTCACCGCGCCGCCCAGGGCGAGCAGGATCGGGGTGAGCATGTTCAGCGTCATGTGGCTGATCATGTGGACGCTGAACATGGACGGCGCGTAGTGGCCCAGCCCGGACGACGTCGCGAACAGCAGCGCCGCGCAGCCCAGCATCCAGGCCCAGGTGCGTCCGACCGGCCAGCGCACACCCCGGGCGGCGAGCCTCCGGACCCCGGCCGCGTACAGGCCGGCGAGCAGCAGCGCACCGGTGCCGAACAGGATGTTCCAGCGCCACTCGACGAGCATCGTGATCGCGGAGAACGGACGCTCGACGTTCCAGCCGATCAGGGTCTCGAGCGCGGTGTCCGGGCGGGCGAGGAAGCGGGGCGGCACCAGCCGGGTCCCGGCGAGCGCGAGGGCCGCGACGAGCGCACCGGCCAGCGCCAGCACCGGCAGGAGCCGGTCCGTGCCGCGGGCGGCCGCGTCGGTACCGAGCGACCGCGCGAGTACCGCGGTGCCGGCGACGAGCAGCACCAGCAGCACGGCGGAGGCGGCCACGGTCCGCACGTAGGCGGAGCCGGTGAGCGGCCCGGCCCAGAGCGACACGACCTGGAAGACGATCTCGCCGATCAGGTAGAGCGTCCCGGCGCCGACCAGCAGTGCCCGGCCGCGGCGACCGGGTGCGCCCGCCGTCGCGCCACCGTGGATCCGGTACGCGGCCAGCGCCGCGGCCACGCCGAGGAAGGTCACCCCGGCGACGGAGCGGATCATCGACGCGTCGCCGCTCCAGTCGTGGGCCATCCCGGTCGCGGCCGGGTGCACCGCCGCCGGGACCGCGGCGATGGCTGCGCTGACCAGGCCGAGCGCGGCGGCGGAACGCCAGCCGAGCGCGACCGCCGCGCCGCCCGAGACCAGCAGCAGCACGACGCCGGCGAGCACCCAGCCCATCGGCTCGTCCAGCGTGCCGGCCGGGGCGAGCCAGCCGAACGGCCCGGCCCCGGCCAGGTCCCCGACCGAGGTGCCGGTGGTCTCGGCGACCGACAGCCATGCGGTCACGATCGCGGCCACACCGCCGACCAGCGCGGCGAGCGCGCCGCGGCGCAGCGCGCGGTAGCCCTGCACGCCCACGGTCCCGGAGGCCTGCGGCGGGGCGACGAACCCGGCCACCAGCAGTGACCCGGCGGCCAGCGCCATCCCGGCCACGGCGGCGACCCGCGAGAGGATCACCCCGATCCGGATGCCGTCGGGCGGGGTGGGCAGGCCGCCCTGGCGCCAGAAGCCGTCGTCGCCGATCGTGGCCGCGACGGCGATCCCCCCGCAGACGGCGATCAGCAGGACCGTCAGCGTGGTCGCCGTCGCGCGACGGTCCCGGCGTGTCACCGGGGCGGTGCCCCCGGCTGTGTCATCGATCGCGGGGCCGTCGATCGCGGGGCCGTCGGGTGCAGGACCCTCCGGCCGCGACCTCTCCGCCGCCGGTTCCGTGCTCGCGCTCACCGGGGACTCCTCCGCAGGTCGAACCGGGCGTGCCGGTCAGATCGTGCCGGCCCGCGCTCTCCCCACGATGGTCCCCGATGGCGTGCGGTGCGCGCCGCCCCGGGTAGCGGACGCCACCTGCGCGCTCAGTTCCCGCCGCCGGAGAGGCGGGACCACCACTGCTGGACCGTGTTCCAGAAGCTCTGCGCGTTCTGCCCGAGCTCGTTCGGATCGGGCAGGTTCGACGGCAGTTCGGTCGGGATGTTCGACGGCAGCTCCGTCGGGATGTTCGAGGGCAGGGTCGGGAACGGGAACCCGCCGTCCTCCTCGGAGGTGGGGCTGTCGGTGGTCTCCTCCGTCGTCTGCTCGGTGGTCTCCTCGGTCGTCTGCTCCGTCGTCGCCGGGGCGCTGGACTCCGTGGTGGGCGGGGCCTGGGTCTCGGAGCCGTCCCCGCCGAAGAGCAGGAACCCGATCAGCAGCACCAGCAGCGCCACCACGAACGCGCCGATCGCGATCCACTTCCCGGCCCCGGACGAGCCCAGGTCCCGCTGCTCGGGCTCGGGCTCCACCGGGGGTGGCGCGGCCGGTGATGGACCCGGCCCGGCCAGCGTCTCGGCGACCTGCCGGGCGTCCGCGCGGCGGTGCGGGTCGGTCACGGTGGCCTGGGAGATCGCCGAGTGGAGCGGTTCCGGGACGTCGCCGGGCACCACCGGGGCGCGGTTGACGCGCTCGGCGGCGCCCTGCAGCCCCTCGCCCTGGTACTCCTGCCGCCCGGTCCAGGCCTCCAGCAGCACCAGGCCGAGGGCGTAGACGTCGGTCGGCGGGCCCACACCGCGGCCCCGGACCTGTTCGGGGGACAGGTACGCCGGGGTGCCGATGATCTCCCCGGCGGCGGTGTGCCCGTCGGCGCCGAGCAGCGCGGCGACACCGAAGTCGGCGAGCCGGGCCCGGCCGTCGGAGTCGATGAGGATGTTGGACGGCTTCACGTCCCGGTGCGTGATGCCCTGGCCGTGGACGTAGGACAGGGTCTGCGCGACCTCGTTGCCGATCCGGCGGATGTCCTCGGGCGGCAGGTCCTCGCGGGCGATGACGTCCTTGAGCGTCGGCCCGTCGACCAGCTCCATCACCAGGTAGGCGCGCTCGGGCTCGACGGCGAAGTCGTGCACGGCGACCAGGCCGGGGTGGCGCAGGTTCGCCATGACCTGCGCCTCCTGCTCGAAGCGCTGGTCGGCGGTCGGGTCGTTGCCCGGGCCGAAGATCTTGACCGCGACCGGGCGGTTGAGCCGGGTGTCGGTGGCGCGGTGGACGTCGGCCATGCCGCCCTGCCCGATCAGCCCCTCCAGGCGGTACCGGCCACCGAGCAGTTCCGGTTCGGTGACCGGCGCCGGCATCATCCGGGTGGCGTCCGGGCGCTGCGGGCGGGGTGCGCCGTACGCCGCGGTCGGGGGCGGCCCCGTGCGGCGAGTCGGGTCCTCGCCCGGACCCATGCGACGGGTCGCGTCCGGCGGCGGCCCCTGGTGTGCGGCCGGGCCCTGCGGCGGGGGCGGACCGCCCTGCTGTTGCGGCGGCGGGCCGACGCGGCGGGTCGCGTCCGGCGGCGGCCCGGGCGCGTGATCGGGTTGCCGGCGGCGGTTGCCGGTCTGCCACGGACCGGGCGCACCCCGGCGGGTGCGGTCCGGATCGTCCCCCCGCTGCACGGGCCCTCCCGGTGGTCGTCGTCGCGGGCCGGCACGCGCACGCGCCGTCCGTCCGCCTCACGGGCGGAAAGGTCGGCCGACCGTACCGTCACCCCCGGCGCGGGAACCGGCTCGGCACGCGGGCCCACGGAGTGATCGACAATCGCGGAGCGTCGCGTACGGCGCGCGTGCGTGACGCGCCGGGGCGCCCGGTCACCCGGTGGTGATCACCCGCTGCAGCAGCTCCGCGATCGGCTCCGGGTGGATCTGGACGCCGATGTGGGTGGCGTCGAGGTCGTGCACGACGAACCGGTTGTCCGGGGTCAGCGCATCCGCCTCGGCGATGTAGCGGTCCTGCAGCGCGAGCGGCATCGCCCGGTCCGCGGGGAGCCGGACGTAGTGGCGCGGGATCCGGCCCCAGGTGTCCGGGTTCGCGCGGATCAGCTCGTCCTCGATCACGATCGACTCGTCCGGGTCCTGCGCGTGCAGGTAGGTCAGCAGCTCGTCGCGGGTGCCGTCGGCGAGCAGCGCCTCCTGCAGGACGTCGAGCAGCTCCGCGTCGGCGGTGCCCCAGTCGAACCGCAGCGCGCCGACGAGGCCCGGATCGGCGAGGAGCAGCCCGGCGGTGCGGTGCAGCAGGCTCTCCGCGTTCTCCGGGGAGGCGTGGTACTCGCCGACCCCGGCGGACACGGGGCAGTGCGCCGAGATGTAGACGAGCCGGTCCACCAGCTCCGGGTGGGCGTTGCCGACGGCGTTCAGGGTGGCGCCGCCGCGGCTGGCGCCGACCAGCACGACCGGGCCGTGCTCCTTCGCGCGGCGCAGGACGGCGGCGACCGACGCGAGGTCGTCGGAGGTGCCGACCCCGGCGATCCCGCTGCGTTCGGACGCCAGCAGCTCCGGGTCCCGGGTGCCGAGCAGACCGCGCGGTATGCGGGCGCCGAAGCCGTGCCCGGGCAGGTCCACGGCCAGCGCCCGCACCCCGCGGAGCGCGAGCTCGCGGACCGCGGGGCCCCAGGACGCCGAGTTGCAGGACGCGCCGTGCACCAGGACGACGGTCGGTTCAGCGGTACTCACGATGCTGATCATGCCGGGTGCGGGGGCGGTGATGTCCATCGAGTTCCGGCTCCGCGCCCGGGGACCGGCACGGTTCCGCGCGACCGTCGTCGCCGGGCTCGGCTCGCCGCCCCGGCGTGCTCGTGCTCCGAGGGGCACCCCGGTGGCGCTGTGTGCCCCGAGGGTGCCCCTGGGGGCGTCCGGTGCGCGGGGTCAGCGTGCGGGGGCCGGGGTGCGCAGGTCGGCGGCGGGGAACGGCGGCCGGTCGTCGAGGCGCACCGACAGCTTCCCGGCGGCGCGCCAGGCGCGGGCGGTGAGGTCGCGGTCCTCGTCGGTCACCAGGTTCCCCATCACGCGCAGCGCGACGGTCATCAGCGCCCGCGACCGCATCCCGACCGGGCCGGCCAGCGGCAGCAGCCGCGGGATCGTGATCAGCCCGGCCAGCCGGCGGGCGATCGAGAACGCCTGCCCGTAGTGCGAGCGCAGGGTCGCGGCCCACGCGGGGGAGAGGTCCGCCTCGGTGGCGAGCAGCTCGGCCACCAGCCGGCCGGTCTCCAGGCCGTAGTCGATGCCCTCACCGTTGAGCGGGTTCACGCAGCCCGCCGCGTCGCCGATCAGCGCCCAGTTCGGCCCGGCGACACCGGAGACGGCGCCGCCCATCGGCAGCAGCGCCGACCGCACGAGCTCCACCTCGGGGCCGAGCTCCCAGTCGGCGCGCCGGGCGTCGGCGTAGTGCTTGATCAGGCCGCGCAGCTTGAGGTTGGCCGGGCGGCGGTCGGTCGCCAGCGTGCCGACGCCGATGTTGACCCGGCCGTCGTTCAGCGGGAACAGCCAGCCGTACCCGGCCAGCACCTCGTCGGACGCGCCGCGCAGCTCCAGGTGCGAGCTGATCCAGTCGTCGTCGTGCCGGCCCGAGGTGATGTAGCCGCGGGCGGCGACGCCGTACGCGGTGTCCTGGTGCCACTCCCGGCCGAGCACCCGGCCCAGCGTGGAGCGGGCACCGTCGGCGACGACCAGGCGCCGGCAGCGGACCGAACGGCCGTCGGCGAACACGACCGACTCGACCCGGTCGCCGGCGAACACGACGTCGACCGCCTTCGCGCTCTCCAGCGGTGTCGCGCCGGCGTCGAGCGCGGCGCGGCGGATGCCGGCGTCGAGCTCGGTGCGCGGGATCGCCGACCCGTGCGCCGGCAGCGACCCGCCCGGCCACGGCAGCTCCAGGACCTGGCCGAACCCGTGCGCGCGCAACCCGCGGTTGGTGCCGTGCCCGTCGACCCAGTCGCCGAGGCCGAGCCGGGTGAGCTCGGCGATCGCCCGCGGGGTCAGCCCGTCCCCGCAGGCCTTGTCGCGGGGGAACGTGGCGGAGTCGGCGAGGACGACGTCGCACCCGTGCCGGGCGGCCCACGCCGCCGCCGCCGCACCGGCCGGTCCCGCCCCGACGACCAGGACGTCGGTCTGCTCCGGCCCGGCCGGGGTGGCGTCCGAGTCGGGGGTGCTCGGCGACGAAGCGGAGACGGTCATGGGGCCAGTGTCGCAACCCGCCGTCCGGCGCCGCCGCCGAGCGTGCTCCCGGTCACGACCGCTCACGATGTCCGCAAGTGGCTACGGTGTGGTCATGCCCCGTCCGGAGAGCCTCGACCAGGCGCGGTCCGAGGCCGTGCGCGCCGTCGCGTCCCGGACCCCCGGGCTGGAGCTCCTGGTCCTGCACGGATCCCGCAGCCGCGGCGAGGCCCACCCGGGGTCGGACTGGGACCTGGGGTACCTGGGCGACGTCGATCCCGCCGGGCTCCTGGACGCGATCACGAGCGCGCTCGGCACCGACGCCGTCGACCTCGTCGACCTCGCCCGCACCACCGCCCTGCTCCGGTTCGAGGCCGCGCGGGACGGGATCTGCCTGTACGAGTCGGCCGGAGCCCACCTCGAGTTCGTCCTCGACGCCACCAGGTTCTGGTGCGACGCCGGCCCCGTCATCCGGCGGGCACAGGAGGACGTGCTCGCGGAGCTGGGCCGATGACCCGGGGGATCCGGCCGGAGCTCCTGGCCGAGCGGGCCGCGACCGTCCGCCGTCACCTCGACCGGGTCGCCGACCGGCTGCCGCGGGACCCGGCCGATCTGGCACCCATGACCGACGCCACGGACGCGGTGGTCCTGCATCTCTGGCAGGCGATCCAGGTGGTGATCGACACCGCCATGTCGTCCTGCGTCACGATGGGCCTGGGCTCGCCGGCGACGTACGGCGACGCCTTCCGGGCACTCGGCCGGTACGGCGTCCTGGATGTCGCACTCGCGGAGCGGCTCGCCCGGGCGGCCGCGTTCCGCAACCTCCTCGTCCACGCCTACGGGGAGCTGGACCTCCGCCGGGTGCACGTGATCGCTTCCGAAGGGGAGGCCGACCTGCTCGCCTTCCTCGCGGCGCTGCGCGACGCCTGAGCTCAGGGGCGGGTCAGGTGCCCGAGGATGACGTCGTGCGCGAGGCGGGCCTTGTCGTCGCCCCGGAACTCGACCTCGTAGGTGTGCGACCCGACGGTCACCGAGATCGTGCTGGAGCTCGCGAACCGGCCCAGCACGTTGCGGTCCGCGACGAACGAGACGGTGCCGATCCGCGAGTACGGGATCGAGGTGATCGCCGTCTTCTTCCCGGCGAACGAATTGTCCTGCAGCACCACCCGCAGGTCGGTCAGGCCGAGGAAGCCGGTGCCGGTGCCGACCGCGTCGAGCACGGCGACGATCCGCTCGCCCTCCAGCAGGCCGGCCGCCACCTTGTCCAGCTGGTCACGCTTGTCGAAGACGGGCTCGCTCATGGGTCCCATCATGCCGACGCCCACTCCTCGGCCGCGGCGACGGCCAGGCCGAACAGGCCCGAGCGGGCCTGCCGCGCCGTCGTCCAGCCGCGGTGTTCCCACTCCGGCCCGGCCAGCGAGTCGGCGGCCAGGAACACCTGGCCGTACCCGACCCCGAGCCGCTGCGCGGCCGCGACCAGCGCGGAGGCCTCCATGTCGACGACCGCGCAGCCCTCCTCCCGGCGCCGGGCCACCCGCCGTGGGGTCTCCCGGTAGACGGCGTCGGTGGTCCAGCAGCGCCCCACCACCCACGGCAGCCCGGCCCCGCCCAGCACCCGCTCCAGGGCCGCGACCCCACCGGGATCGGCGTCGAGCGTGCGCGACGGCGGCCGGTAGTGGAACGAGGTGCCCTCGTCACGCAGCACGCTGCCGAGGACCACCGCGTGCCCGAGGGTCAGCTCGGGCAGCAGCGCACCGGCGCCACCGACCCCGACGACGGTCCGCACACCCATTGCGACCAGGTTCTCCAGGAACATCGCCGCGAGCGGTGCCCCGACCCCCGGGTGGAGGACGGCGACCGGCCGGCCGCCCGGCCCGTGCGTGCGCCAGATCGGGGTCCGGCCCAGCTCGGTGCGCAGCACCGACAGCGCGCGGGCGCCGTCGGCCCCCACCCCGTCCACGACCTCGGGGAACCAGCAGAGGACGGCCGTGTCCGGCATGTCCGGCGGGCGCCGCACGACCGACGCGGCCCGGACGACGCCCTCGGCGTCGAGATCGTCCTCGAACAGGGGCAGGGCGGGGAGATCCACCCGGGCGATCCTGCCCGGTCCGTCCCCGCCGAGCTGCGGCCCGGCGGTATCCGGGCCCGGTGCCACCGCCCGCGGTGCCCGCGGCAGTATCGTCGGGATTCGGTCCCGCAACCCCGAGGGGCCGGTCGGGACGGTGGAGCAGGCATGGCCGGAGACTTCCGCGGCCCGCCCCCGGGCGGTGGGCGGCCGCCGCAGGGCGGGCAGCCGCCGCGGCGCGGCGGCAGCCCGGGCTGGGCGAACCAGCCCCGGCGGGGCCCGCTCCCCGGGCACGGCGGCCGCCCGATGCCGCCGCCGTCACCCCCGCAACAACCTCCGCCGCAGCCGCCACCCGCCCGCGGGCGGGGCCCGCTGCGCAAGCCCCCGCCCGGCCGGGCGCCGGGGAACCTGCCACCGGCCGCCCCGCCGCCCCGGGGTGGTGCGGGATCCCGCCCGGCGGGTGCTGCCGGGGCCGGGCCGCCGGCGCACCCCGCGTCGCAGGCCCCGCGGGACGGCCGGGTCACCAAGGGTCCGACGCTGCCCGACTGGCGGCGGATGCGCGGCTCGATGCGCGGCCGCTGGAAGGCCGTCCTGATCGTGCTGCTGGTCGCGATCGTCGGGTTCGGCGTGTACCTCGACCAGAACATGACCCGGGTGGAGGCGCTGCCCGCGGACTCCGAGGCGTCGTCGTCGGGCACGAACTACCTGATCGTGGGCTCGGACAGCCGCGAAGGTCTGTCCGGTGAGGACGCGGAGCGCCTGGCCACCGGCGAGGCCGCGGGCCAGCGCACCGACACGATCATGCTGCTGCACACCGGCAGCTCGGGCAGCGTGCTCGTCTCGATCCCGCGCGACTCGCTGGTCCCGATCCCGGGCCACGGCAACAGCAAGATCAACGCAGCGTTCGCGATCGGCGGCCCGCAGCTGCTGACACAGTCCGTCGAGGAGGCCACGGGCCTGCGGGTCGACCACTACGTCGAGGTCGGCTTCGGCGGTTTCGTCGGTGCGGTGGACGCCGTCGGCGGGGTCGACATGTGCGTCGAGGAGGCCATCGACGACCCGAAGGCCGGGCTCGACATCGAGGCGGGCTGCCAGGAGCTCGACGGCCCGACCGCGCTGGGCTACGTCCGTACCCGGGCCACGGCGGGGTCGGACTTCGACCGGGTGCAGCGCCAGCGCGAGTTCCTCTCCGCGCTGCTCGGCAAGGCGACCAGTCCGCTGACGCTGATCAACCCGTTCCGGATGGTGCCGCTCGCGTCGGCGGTCACCGACACGATCACCGTCGACGACGGCGACCACATCTGGAACCTCGCCGGGCTGGCCTGGGGGATGAAGGGCGTCGCAGGCGGCGACGGGGTTCAGACCACCGTGCCGATCGGCGGCTCCAGCGGCTCCGGCCTGAAGTGGGACCGCAGCCGGTCGCAGGAGCTGTTCGGCGCGCTGCAGCAGGACGAGGCGCCGCCGGCGTCGAGCTTCGGGCCCTGAGCGGGCCGGGGGTCAGGCGGACTTCTTCGACCGGCGCCGCGTGGTGGTCGTCTTCGACCCGCCGCCCTCGGTGCCGGTCGCGGCCGTCTCCTTCTCCTCGGTGGCCTTCTTCGACCGGGACTGCGTCGTCGACCGGGAGCGGGTCGCGCCCGAGCCGGTCTTCGCCGAGCCGGTCTTCGCCGAGCCGGATTTCGCCGAGCCGGACTTCGCGGCCGACGAGCCACCCGACGACGCGCTGCGAGACGACGAGCTGCGAGACGACGAGCTGCGAGACGACGAGCTGCGAGACGACGAGCCGCCCGACGACGAGGACGCCGAGCCGGACGACGACCGCGCCGCGTCCACACTGGCCTGCAGCGCGGACAGCAGGTCGCTCATCGAGTCGGCGCTCTCGTCGGTCTTCTCCGCGGCCGGGGCCGGGCGGGCGTCGCCGTGGGTCTTCTTCTCCTCGATCAGGTCGACCATCGCGTCGCGGTACTCGTCGTGGAACTCGGACGGGTCGAAGTCCGCGCCCATGCTCTCGACCAGCGACGACGCCATCTGCAGCTCCTGGGGCCGCAGCTCGACGTCGGTGTCGAGGATGTCGAACTCCGGCTCGCGCACCTCGTCCGGCCAGATCATGGTCTGCAGGACGATCGCCTTGTCCCGCACCCGCAGCAGCGCCAGCGTCTCGCGCTGGCGCAGCGCCACCTTCACCACGGCGGTCCGGTCGGTCTCGTTGAGCGCCTCGCGCAGCAGCGCGTAGGGCTTCGCGGCCTTCGTCTCCGGTTCGAGGTAGTAGCTCTTGTCGAACAGCAGCGGGTCGATCTGGTCGTTCGGCACGAACTCGATCACGTCGATCTCGTGCCCGGTCGAGACCGGCAGCGAGGCCAGGTCGTTCTCGTCCAGGGTGATCAGCTCGCCCTCGGGCGTCTCGAAGCCCTTGACGATGTCGGCGTAGGACACCTCCTCGCCGCACACCTCGCAGGTCCGCTTGTACCGGATCCGGCCGCCGTCCTCACCGTGCACCTGGTGGAAGCGCACGTCGTGGTTGGACGTCGCCGAGTAGACCTTGATCGGGACGCTGACCAGCCCGAACGACACGGCCCCGCTCCAGATCGCGCGCATGTGGCGTTCCCCCTCCGTGGCCCGGCCGGACCACGTCGCGTGGCGCGGCGGACGGTCGGTGACAGCATGACGGTGTGTTGCCCATGCTCGCCACCCCCGGACCGCTCCCGACCGGTCCCGGCTGGTCGTTCGAGGTCAAGTGGGACGGCATGCGCGTGCTCGCCTCGGTCACCGAGGGCGCGGCCGGTGCCGGGCGGACACTGTCCCTGCGTACCCGATCCGGCCGGGACGTCACGCCGAATTTCCCCGAGCTCGCCGATCTGGTGACGCTCGCCCCGGACGTCGTGCTCGACGGCGAGGTGGTGCTGCTCGACGCCGGCGTGCCCAGCTTCGCCGCGCTCGCGCACCGGATGCAGGGGGTGGTGGACCCGGCGGCCGCCCGGCGCCGCCCGGTCACGTTCATGGTGTTCGACGTGCTGCGGCTCTACGGGGTCGCGCTGCTCGACCGGCCGCTCGCCGAGCGGCGCGCCACCCTGGAACGGCTCGACCTGCCTGGACTCGCGCACGTCGAGGCGTCCCCGCTGTACCCGGACGGTGCGGCGCTGCTCGACGTCACCGCGCAGCGCGGACTGGAGGGCGTCGTGGCGAAGCGGGAGACCTCGCCCTACCGGCCGGGCCGGCGCAGTCCCGACTGGGTCAAGGTCGCGCACCGGCACTCGCAGAGCTGCCTGGTCGGCGGGTGGCGTCCGGAGAAGGGCGGGCGTGCGCGGATCGGGGCCCTGCTGCTGGGCGTCCCCGGGCCGGACGGGCTGGAGTTCGCCGGTCGCGCCGGGTCCGGACTGGCCGGGTCCGCGGTGCAGCAGGTGCTCGCGGCCCGGCTCGGGCCGTTAACCGCGCAGGCCTCCCCGTTCGCGACCACGATCCCGCGGGTGGACGCGGCGGGGGCGCGCTGGTGCACGCCGTCGGTGGTGGTGGAGATCGCCCACCTCGGGTGGACGTCGGCGGGGCGGCTGCGCCAGCCGGTCGTCCGTGGGGTGCGCGACGACGTCGACCCCGCCGAGGTACGGCGGGAGCCGGGCTGATGACACGGTGGTGGGCATGGCGCTCATGCTGAGCTGGCGGTCCGGCCCGGGGACCGACGGTGCGACCGGCCTCGAGTCCGCCCGGATCACGACGTCCGGCGGCGGGTTCCGGGCGGTCGGCCGGATGATCCGCGGTACCGCGGACGGCGTGCTGACCGCGTCCTACCGGCTCGTCGTGGCCGGTGACGGCACGCTGTCCCGGCTGGCGGTCGACGTGGCGACCGCGGCCGGCGAGCAGCAGGTGACGATCAGCCGCAGCACCGACGGCGTCTGGCTGGTCGACGACGGGTCCGGCGGCACCCGCGGTGCGTTCGGCGGCGCGTGCGACGCCGCTCTCGCTTGCAGCCCGGTGTTCGCCGCGCTGCCGGTGCGCCGGCTGGGCCTGCACCGCGACCCGGCGGAGCACGTGCTGCCGACGGTGTCGGTGGACCTGCCGACGCTCGCGGTGGCCGCCACCGAGCGGACCTACCGCACGGTGCGGGCGGGTACCGGCACCGAGCCCGCCGTGGTCGCGCTCGCCGCGGGCGGGCCCCCGGCAGAGCTCACGGTCGACGCGGACGGTTTCGTCCTCGACCATCCCGGTACGGCCTCGCGGGCCGGGCTCGGGGCGTAGCGACCGGGCCGGGCCCGGGCGTGCGGGCTCAGGACTTCGGGGGTTCCAGCACGTCGCCCCGGCGGCCCAGCTCGCGCAGCTCGGCGAGCACGGCCGCCGGGTCGCCGTCGAAGGAGACCGGCAGCTCCAGGGGCTCCCGGGTGGACGCCCACCGCATCCGCGCCTCGTGCCCGGAGTGCACGGTGGCGGCGAGCCCGCCGGTGGAGGCCAGCGCCCCGCGCATCGCCCCGAGCCGGCCCAGCGCGTCGTCGACGGCGGCGAGCAGCGCGGCCCGGTTCCCCTCGCACATCGCGAGCACCAGCTCCGGGCGGGTCCCGGCGACCCGGGTGCCGTCGGCGAACGAGCTCGCCGACAGCGCCAGGGCGAGGTCGTCACCCTGCTCGCCGGCGCCCACCGAGGCGAGCACGGCGGCGAACAGGTGCGGCAGGTGCGAGATCCGGGCGACGGCGATGTCGTGCTCGTCGGCGGCCGAGGGCACGACGCGCGCCCCGCAGGCCCAGGCCAGCCCGGCGACGTCCCGCCAGACCTCGAGGTCCGCACCGTCGTCGGCGGCGACCACCCAGGCCGCCCCCTCGAAGAGGTCCGTGGTCCCGGCCGCCCAGCCGGACTCGGCGGTGCCGGCCATCGGGTGCCCGCCGACGTAGCGGGCGCGCGGGGCGAACTCGGCGACGGCGTCGGCGACCGCGACCTTCACGCTCACCGCGTCGGTCAGCCGGCAGGTGGGTGCGACGGCGTCGACGCGGCGCAGCACCGGCTCCAGCGCGGTCAGCGGGACGGCGACCACCACCAGGGCGTCGGCCTCGGCGGCCCGGGCCAGCGCGGCGTCGGTGTCGGTGGTGACGTCGAACCCGTCGGCGACGGCCGCGGCCGCGGTGGCCTCGGACGCCGCCGTGCCCCAGACGGTCCGTCCGGCGCGTGCGGCGGCGCGCATCAGCGATCCGCCGATCAGCCCGGTCCCCAGCACGCACACCGCTCGCATGCGTCCGAAGCGTAGAGACCGCCGGTGGCCCGTCCGCTCACGCCCCGGGGCCCGGGCCCGCCGGGCCGCGCGGGGAGATCCGCCGGCCGACCTCGATGCTCCGGGTCAGAGCCGGTTCGCGAGCGCCCCGGCGAGCTCGAGCAGGTCGGCCTCGCCCACGGTCACCCCGGCGAGCTGGATCCCCGCGGGCAGCCCCGGGACGGGGACGGGCACGGCCACCACGGGCAGGTCCAGCAGGTTGAACGGTGACGTCGTCTCCAGCATCGACGGCCGTACCGGCGCGCCGGCGACCTCGGTCGCGCCGATCGGGGTGGCCCGCAGCCGCGTCGTCGGGCACAGCAGCACGTCGCAGTCGAGCTGCGCCGGCAGGGCCGCGGACAGCCGGGCCCGGGCGCGCCGGGCGTCCACGTAGGTGTGTGCGGGGCCGTCGGCGTGCGGGGCCAGCCGGTCCGCGGTGGCCGGCTGGTACTCGTCGCGCCGGGTGGTGAACCACTCCCGGTGGGTCGCCCAGGCCTCCGCGCCGACGATCACCGGGTAGGTGGCGGCGAGCTCCGCGACGCCGGGGGTGCCCTGGTCGGCGACCGGGTGCCCGAGCCCGGCCAGTGCCGCGGCCGCGGCGTCCACGGCGTCGCCCAGCACCGGGTCGTGCGGGCGCCACCAGTCACCGCGTGCGACCCCGATGCGCAGCGGGCCGCCGCCCGCCCCGGAGCGGGCCGGACCGCCGAGCGCCGCCCGTGCCACGGCCAGCGACGCCGCGTCGGCGGCGAGGAGCCCGACCGTGTCGAAGGACTCCGCGAGCGGGAACACCCCGGCCCCGGGCAGGGCGCCGCGGCGCGGCTTCAGCCCCGCCACCCCGCACAGCGCGGCCGGGGTCCGCACGCTCGCCCCGGTGTCGGTGCCGACGGTCAGCGCGAGGTGCCCGGCCGCGACGGCCGCCGCCGAGCCGGAGGACGACCCGCCCGTCACCCGCGACAGGTCGTGCGGGTTGCGGGCGGGGCCGGTCGCGGCGACGTCACCGACCGGGCCGTAGGCGAACTCGTGGGTGTGCAGCTTCCCGACGACGACGGCGCCGGCCGCCCGCAGCATCGCCACCACCGGGGCGTCCGCCCCGGCCGGGGCCGCCCCGGCCAGCAGCCGCGACCCGCAGCGGGTCGGCAACCCCTCGACGTCGATCAGGTCCTTGATCCCGACGGCGACCCCGTGCAGCGGCCCGGCCCGCTCACCGCGGGCCGACAGCGCGGTCAGCTCCGCGGCGCGGGACCGGGCCCGCTCGGCGTCGAGCTCGATCACGCAGTTGGTCTCGTCGCGCTCCAGCCGGGCGAGGACGTCGTCCACGTGCTCGGTGGGGGAGAGCTCACCGGAGGTCAGGGCCTGCAACAGGGCGGGGAGCGACAGCACGCGTGCAGCGTGCCGCCGCTCCCCGCAGGAGGACAAGCGATCAGTGCGTGGTCATCGGTGCCCGGCGCGGGCGAGCTCCCGCGCCTCCTCCTCGCTGGACGCGGCCGGCTGCGACCCGCGCAGCGGCCGGCCGTTGGTCTCGGGCAGGAACCACAGCGTCACGGCGCCGACGACGCCGGCGGCGATCAGGTAGTAGCCGGGCCAGAGCAGGTCCCCGGTGGTGAGCACGAGTGCGCTCATGACCAGCGACACCGTCCCGGCGAAGGCCGACACGAACAGGTTGAACGCGATCGACAGGCCGCCGTAGCGGATCTCGGTCGGGAACACCGCGGGCAGCGTCGAGGGGCTGGTCGAGGAGAAGCAGATCAGCAGCCCGCCCATCAGCACGAGCCCGAGCAGCACCGAGGGCACCGAGCCGTTCTGCATCAGCAGGATCATCGGAACGCCCAGGACGATCAGCCCGCCCGCGCCGGTCCACATGATCGGCTTGCGGCCGACCCGGTCGGAGAGCCTGCCCAGGAACGGGATGACCAGCACGGCCACCCAGAGCACGGCGATCTGCAGCCACGCCGAGGTGGTCGAGTCGATCGGCGTGCCGCCGTGAGCGGCGACGTCGTCCTCCAGGTAGGTCGGCATGTAGCTGGTGAGCATGTAGTTCGTGACGTTCCAGGCGACGACGATGCCGCCGACCATCATGAACGTCGGCAGGTAGCGGGTGAAGATCAGCCGGAAGCCGTCCTTGACCTCGGTGCCCTCGCGCTCCTCCGACTGCGAGAGCAGGGTCTGGAAGGCCGGCGTCTCCTCCAGCCGCACCCGCAGGTAGACCCCGACGATGCCCAGCGGCAGCGCGACGAAGAACGGGATCCGCCAGCCCCAGGACGACATGAACTCCTCGCTGAAGACCAGCGGGAGGACCGAGGCGACGGTCGCGCCGAAGGCGTAGCCGACGAAGGTCCCCAGCTCCAGGAAGCTGCCGAAGTACCCGCGGCGACGGTCCGGGCTGTACTCGGCGATGAAGGTCATCGCGCCGGCGTACTCGCCACCGGTGGAGAAGCCCTGCACCACGCGCGCGCAGACCAGCAGGATCGGTGCGGCGATGCCGATCGTGGCGTAGGAGGGGATGAGTCCCATCAGGAACGTCCCGAACGCCATCATGATCACGGTGATCGAGAGGACCTTCGTGCGCCCGATGCGGTCCCCGAGCGGGCCGAAGAACAGCCCGCCCAGCGGACGGAAGAAGAAGGCGACGGCGAACGTCGCGAACACCGCGACCTTCGCCAGCGGCCCCTCCGGGAAGAACTGCGCCTCGATGGTCGTGGCCAGGTAACCGTAGACACCGAAGTCGAACCATTCGGTGATGTTGCCGACCGCTGCCGCGGCGACGGCCCGTTTCATGGTGGCCCGGTCGGTCACGGTGACGCCCGAAGTACCCCCACCAGTGTGTTCGTCCACGTCGATCCCCCTGACGACATCATCCGGAAACGATGCTTACGTTACGAAACGATCGCTTCGTGGTGATGCGTCCGATTTCGTGAGTGGTTTCTCCGGACGTTAGTCATGGCAACCGGAAACGGCACATCGGAGGGGTGCCGACCTGTGACGGACCTCATTGTCACCGGTGGGGATCTGCCGGGCGACGCGGCGGCGTATGGCTGGAAGAATTGGTGGTGGGCGCAGTCAGCGTCGACGATCAGGGTGAGGAGGAGCCGTCATGGCGACCGTTTTCATGTCGATCATCGCGAGCACGGGAGCAGGCCTGGCGGTGACCACCGCACTGGCCGCGTACGCGCAGCGCAACTGGAAGGGCTACGGCCGTTCCGGCGCCGTGAGCGCCGCCAGCGCCAGCCCCGCGTAGACCGCGACACCGGCCGGGAACGCCGCCTCGTCGAACACCACCCGGTTGGAATGGTTCGGGGCGGCGTCGCCCGGCGCGACCCCGGCCGGCCGGGCCCCGAGGAACGCCAGCGACCCGGGCACCCGGGCCAGCACGTAGGCGAAGTCCTCGGCCCCCATCAACGGGTCCGTCATCGCCACGCAGGCGTGCCGCCCGAGCACCTTCTCGCCCACCCGGACCAGCGAGGAGGTGGCCTGGGGGTCGTTCACCGCGACCGGGTAGCCGGGCTCGATCTCGACCTCGGCGGTGCACCCGTACGCGGCGGCCAGGTGCCGGCAGTGCTCGGTGATCTCCCGGTGCAGCAGTGCCCGGACCGGCTCGGACAGGGTGCGCAGCGTCGCGGTCAGCTGCGCGGTCTCCGGGATGACGTTGTCGGTGGTGCCCGCCTCGATGCGGGCGACGGTGAGCACCGCGGGCTGGTGCGGCCCGACCCGGCGGGTGAGCACGGTCTGCAGGCCGCCGACCATCGCGGCAGCGGGCGGGACCGGGTCGCAGGCGTCCTGCGGCGCCGACGCGTGCCCGCCCCGGCCGGTCACCGTCACCCGCACCCGATCGGCCGCGGCCATGATCGGGCCCGTGCGGTGGTGCAGCTGCCCGCTCGGGACGGTCGAGGAGATGTGCAGCGCGTAGGCCAGCTCCGGCCCGTCGTCCAGCAGCCCTTCCTCGATCATCCGCCGGGCGCCGTGGAAGCCCTCCTCGCCCGGCTGGAAGGCGAGCAGGACCCGGCCGGCGATCCGGTCCCGGTACCCGGCCAGCAGGCGCGCGGCGGAGGCGAGCATCGCGGTGTGGGTGTCGTGGCCGCAGGCGTGCATCGCACCGTCGACGCCGGAGGCGAAGTCCAGGCCGGTGTCCTCGTGCAGCGGCAACGCGTCCATGTCCCCGCGCAGCAGCACCGTCGGGCCGGACCGCCCGCCCTCCAGCACGGCGACCACCGAGCCGCACGACCGGCTCGTGCGGACCGACACCGGCAGGTCCGCCAGCGCGTGCAGCACGGCGTCGCGGGTGCGGGGCAGCGCCAGCCCGAGCTCCGGCGTCCGGTGCAGCTCCCGGCGCAGCGCGACGGTGCGCGGCTGCAGGGCACGCGCGGAGCTCAGCAGGCCATCGGGCAGCCCGGCGACGGACGCGGGAGTGATCGGCATGGACCGATCGTCGCCCACGACCGGCCGCCGGGCGACCAGCGGCGGCGATGTGACCACGCATACCTGGTCGTGGCGTGGCTCACAACGCTCTCGCGACGTACCGTATCGGGCGTGCCCACCCAGAGCGTCGAGGCCACCCCGGACACCCGGGGCGCCGCCCTTCCCGGATTCGCGGTCGCCGCGATCCGCGAGGAGGGCAAGTGGCGTTGTGTCCAGCTCGACCCGGTAGCCCTGGTCGATCTCGACGCGGCGATCACCGCGCTACGCGCGCAGCGGTCGACCGGGGCCGTGCTCGGCCTCCTCGACGTCGACGACGAGTTCTTCGTCCTGCTGCGGCCCTCGCCGGGCGGGGTGCGGATGCTGATCTCCGACGCGGCCGCCGCGCTGGACTACGACGTCGCGGCCGACGTGCTCGACCTGCTGCGGGTCGAGCTCCCGCCGGACGACGACGTGCTCGACGACCCCTGGCCCGAGGGGGACCTCGGGATCGTGAGCGATCTCGGCCTGCCCGCCGACGAGCTGGAGATCCTGGTCGAGGACCTGGACCTGTACCCGGACGAGCAGCTCGACACGATCGCCCGGCGCTGCGGCTTCGCCGCGGAGCTCGACGAGCTGGTCAACTCCTGAGTGTTCCGCCCGGCCGACGAGCGCGCGCTGGGGCGGGCCCTGGAGGTGGCGCGGGCGGCGCCCGCGACCGGTGACGTCCCGATCGGTGCGGTGGTCCTCGCCGCCGACGGCACCGAGCTGGCCGCCGCCTGCAACGCCCGGGAGGCGCTCGGCGACCCGACCGCGCACGCCGAGGTGCTGGCCCTGCGCGCCGCGGCCCGGGTCGTGGGCGAGTGGCGGCTGACCGGCACCACCCTCGCCGTGACCGTCGAACCGTGCACGATGTGCGCCGGCGCGATCGGGCTGGCCCGGGTCGACCGGGTCGTGTTCGGGGCCTGGGAGCCGAAGACCGGCGCCGCGGGTTCGCTGTGGGACGTGCTGCGCGACCGTCGGCTGGCGCACCGACCGGAGGTCGTCGGCGGCATCCGCGCAGGTGAGGCCGCCGCCCAGCTCGAGTCGTTCTTCGCCGCCCACCGGGACCGCCCCCCGGACCGATCGGCGTGAGGGCGTTTAGTAGCCTTCTCGGCGGTAGCGTGTCCGAGCGGCCGAAGGAGCGCGCCTCGAAAGCGCGTGAGGTTCACGCCTCCGTGGGTTCGAATCCCACCGCTACCGCCACCCGGGAAGCCGGGCCCCGATCGGGGCCCGGCTTCCGGTCGTTCCGGAGGAGTTCTCCGGGACGTCCGACCACGGTCGGACGTCCCGGATCAGCCCCCGCTCCGATGTGCACACCCCCGCTCCGGCGCGATCCTGGTGTCACCGCACAGGGAGAAGGAGCAGGAGATGACCACCATGACCGCCGACCCGCAGCGCCCGGCCCCGCGACCCGGCGACCCGGACGCCTACCCCGTCCTCACCGTCCTGATGCTGATGCTCGGCGGCTTCGTGCTCCCGGTCGTCGGCTGGCTCGCCGGTGTCGTGATGCTGTGGACCGGGCGGGCCTGGACCGTCGGGGAGAAGTGGCTGGGGACGCTCGTGTGGCCGGCGGTGGTCGGCGTGCCCGGGGGCCTGCTGGTCGTCTCCGTCCTCGTGGGCGGCCAGGGGAACGGCGCTCCGGCGTGGACGATCGTCGCCGCCGGTGTGCTGGGTGTGCTCGGCGTCGTCGTGCTGCTGCCGTGGACGTTCGTGCGGCTGCTGCGGGCCGGTCGCCGGTGATCGGCCCTACCCACCGAGGTGGGTGCCGACGCTCACCCGAAGGGGTCATCGCCAACGTCGCCGGGCAACCGGTTAATGCGGGTTAACGTGGCCTGTGTCATCCGCATCTGCGGATGAAGCAAGGCTCACCTGACCTGAGGTGACCTGCGAGTAGTTGCGTCGTCACGGAACGCCGTGCGGAACACCGGGGGCCGGAACCCTCGCATCGCGTCCCGCACCTCGGCGCCGCGGGCCTCGTTCGCCTCCCGACGGACTCCGGTGGGCGGCTCCCCCTGCATCACAGCCCCCGGAGGTGATGGAGAGGACGACGATGTCTGCCCCGACACGTGCACCCAAGGAACGCCGCGACGTCAGCCGTCGCCGCTTCCTCGGCTACCTGGTCGCTGCGCCCACGCTGGTCGTCGCCGCCGAGCTCGGCCGCCAGCAGCTGTTCGCCCCGCCCGGGGCCTCGGCGGCGGCGATCCCCTCGCCGCCGCAGGTCGCCGACGCCTACGACCTGCTCGACGCGATCCGCGACACCGCCCGCCCGACCGCGAACCTGGTGAAGGTCGAGGTCAACCGGGACGGCACCGTCTCGTTCGCGCTGCCCCGCTCCGACAACGGCCAGGGCATCATCACCTCGACCGCGATGATCATCGCCGAGGAGATGGACCTCGAGCCCGAGCAGGTGAACGTCACGCTCGCGGACTCGCGCCCGGAGCTGGTGTTCAACCAGCTCACCGGGGGGTCCAGCACGACGTTCTCGACGTTCACCCCGATCCGGGTCGCGGCCGCCATCGCCAAGGGTGCGCTGCTCGACGCCGCCGCCCACCTCCTCGGGCAGGACGTCGACACGCTCACCAGCCGCGCCGGCCTGATCACCGGTGCCGGCGGCAGCGCGATCCCGTTCTCCGAGCTCACCGAGGCCGCGGCCACCGACGTGACCAAGCAGGTCGAGGTCGCGCTCAAGCCGCGCGAGGAGTTCTCGATCATCGGGACGGAGCGCGGCAAGTCCGACGCGCGCGCGATCGTCACCGGCAAGAAGCAGTTCCTCGCCGACATGAAGGTGCCGGACGCGCTGCCGACCGTCATCTGCCGCGGGCCGAACCTGAACTCCGAGCCGCTGAGCGTCGCGAACGCCGACGAGGTCCGGAACATGCCCGGCATCACCGACGTGGAGATGGTGAGCACCGGCGTCGCGGTCCGCGCCGCGACCACCGGCCAGGCCATCGACGGTGTCAACGCGCTGCGTGTGGAGTGGGACGGCGGCACCGTCGAGGGTGAGAACGACGAGTCCGTGCTCGAGAAGGTCCGCGCCGCCGAGCTGCCGCTGGCCGTGCCGTCGGTCCCGGGCGAGACCGTCGAGGGCGACTTCACGTTCTACTTCCGCAGTAACTCCGCGCTCGAGACGAACATGGCGATCGCCGACGTCCGGGACGGGTCGGCCGAGATCTGGTCCGCGCTGAAGGTCCCGATCACGGTCCAGCACGACATCGCCGAGCAGCTCGGCATGCCGGTCAACGCGGTGACCCTGCACGTCGTGGAGGGCGGTGGCTCCTTCGGGCGCCGGCTGTTCGGCGACGCGGCCAAGGAGGCCGCTGAGGTCTCGCAGAAGCTGGGCAAGCCGGTGAGCCTGATCTGGACCCGCGCCGACGACTCCCGCCAGGGCCGCACGCACCCGATGGCCACCTCGCGGATCCGGGCCGTCGTGGCCGGCGAGTCGGTGGTCAGCTTCGAGCAGCGCCACACCAGCGTCACCACCGACTTCGGGCACGGTCTAGGTGACGCGGCCACCGCGGCTGCGGCCAAGCTGCCGCTGGGCGCGGTCGGGTTCTCCGAGGCGATCTGGGAGCTCACCCAGACCACCCCGTACGACTTCGGCGCCCAGACCCGCGTTCTGTCCGAGGTCGACCTGCGGTTCAACACCAGCTCGATGCGCAACGTGTACTCCCCGGACGTGTGCACCGCGCGCGACCTGATCGTCGACCAGATCGCGGCGAAGATGGGCAAGGACTCCTACGAGTTCCGCCGCGAGTTCCTGCGCGACGACGCCATGCGCGCCGTGCTGGACAAGGTCGCGGAGGAGGGGAACTGGGGCCGCTCCATGGAGGAGGGCACCGCCCAGGGCATCGGCTTCCACATCGAGTACAAGAGCTTCGCCGCCTGCCTGGTCGAGCTGGACTGTCGGCCTGAGACGGTGAACCGCGAGATCCGCTCGGCCCGCACCGGGCCGCGCGTCACCAAGGTCGTCTTCGCCAGCGACGGCGGACTGATCATCAACCCGCTCGGCTACAAGGCCCAGGTCATGGGCGGGATCAACGACGGCATCGCGATGACGCTGACCTCGAGCCTGCACCTCGAGGACGGGCACTTCATCGAGGCGAGCTGGGACAACTACTTCTACACCCGCCAGTGGAACACCCCGCTGGACATGCAGATCTTCATCGTCGACAGCGGACGCCCGGAGCCGGGCGGCGTCGGTGAGCTCGCGGTGGCGCCGACCTGCGGTGCGATCGCCTGTGCCTACGCGCGGGCGACGGGGACGGTGCCGGAGTACTTCCCGATCCTGCACAAGGAGCCGCTGCCGTTCGAGCCGTACCCGACGGTGCCGCCGATCCCGCCGTCGCCGACCAACGGCCTCGAGATGGCCCGCTAGGAGGACCCGAGCTCATGTCGACACATACTTTCAAGGTCAACGGCGAGACCGTGACCGTCGATGTCGAGGACGACGTGCGGATGTTGTGGGTCCTGCGCGACGTCCTCGGGATCACCGGCCCGAAGTACGGCTGCGGGATCAACGTGTGCAAGGCCTGCACCAGTCATGTCAACGGCAAGGCGTTCAACCCGTGTTCGGTGCCGGTGGGGGCGATCTCGGAGTCCGATGAGATCACCACGATCGAGGGTCTGGCCGACGGGGACACCCTGCATCCGATGCAGGAGGCCTGGATCGACAACGATGTGGCGCAGTGCGGGTACTGCCAGCCGGGTCAGATCATGGCGGCGGTGGCGTTGGTGAAGCGGTGTGAGGCCGAGGGTCGGGACATCGACGACGAGGCCCTGGACGAGATCCGCAACATCTGCCGGTGCGGTACCTACAACCGCATCCGGGAAGCGATCAAGGCCGGCGCCGACAACATGTGAGACGGCGCCACCGTGACCGCCGCCCGGGCTCCCGGCGGCGGTCACGGTGCGCCTTCGCGGGCCACCGGCCGCGGACGTACGGCACCGCGGTGCCGTGCGGGGAATGCTCCCCGAACCGAAGGACGGATGCGATGAACAACCGGATGCGACGCTCGTTGGTCGCCGTCGGCGCCCTGGGTGCCGTGGCGTTCCCGCTGGCCGGGATGGCGGCCGCGGAGGAGGGTGACGGGCACGGCTACCCGAGTACGCAGAGCCCGACCCAGGCGGTGGACGCGGTCGGTGCCATCGGTGGCACGGCCGGGTACGGCGTGCTGGACGCGGCCGACAGCTACTCGCCGGGCAACCGGCCCGAGGGCGTGGCCGGGACCGAGGTCGAGTTCCCGGCACTGACCCCGGGCTACGCCGAGGGCCCGGTGGGTGGCCTGCTCAACG
>NZ_FOUY01000105.1 GCF_900115005.1 Pseudonocardia ammonioxydans
TCGTTCTACGGCAACGTGATGTTCTCGATCGGCCCGAACAACGAGCTCGGCGGCCCGAACGACACCGCGTGCCACTTCGACATCCCGATGCGCGGCAACAGCCTCTACCTCGACGACGAGCTGATCGTCGACGCCGGTGAGCTGACCGTGCCCGAGATGCGCCCGGTGAACCGACGGTGAGCGGCCTCGAGGCACCCGAAGAGCTGCTCGTCGAGACGGTTACCACGGTCAACGGGCGCGTCGTGCGGGCGAACGTCCCCGCGCGGCTGCACCTCGCTGACTTCCTGCGTCTGCACCTCGGTCTCACCGGGACACACATCGGCTGCGAGCAGGGCGCCTGCGGGATGTGCACCGTGATCGTCGACGGTGAGGCAGTCAAGTCGTGCCTGATGCTGGCGTGCCAGGTCGACGGCCGCGACGTCCGGACCGTCGAATCGCTCGCGGAGGAAGACGAGCTCAACACCCTGCAGCAGGCCTTCAAAGAGGAACACGCTCTGCAGTGCGGCTTCTGCTCCCCGGGCTTCCTGATGACCGCGACCGCGCTCGCCCACCAGAACTGCCGGCCGGGTCCGGACAGGATTCGCGAGGAGATCGCCGGAGTCCTGTGCCGGTGCACCGGTTACGACAACGTCGTGGCTGCCATCGAGCGCTGGTTCCTGGAGAACCCGCAGGGCAGCCCGGCGGATCCCCTCCCGGCCGGCCACCGAGGCCACTGCGACCCAGGGCTGACATGACCATTCTGGAAGAACCCTCAATCGGCGCCGGGCGTGGCGACACGGGCGGTCCACGCCGAATCATCGGCACCTCGCAGCTCCGGAAGGAGGACGACCGCCTGCTCCGCGGTGACGGCCGCTTCACCGACGACGTCGAGCCGGCACGGGTGCTGTACATGGCCGTGGCCCGCTGCCCCTACCCGCACGCACGGGTCGCGCACGTCGACACGAGCGCCGCGGCGGCGCTCGCCGGCGTCGAGCACGTCCTGACGCCGACGGACGTCCGGCGGTGCACCGAGCCGCTGACCGTCCTCCGCCCGGTACCGGGGGCGCCGAGGTTGCCGTACTACGCGCTCGCCCAGGACGTCGCCACACACGAGGGGCAACCGGTCGTCAGCGTCGTCGCGAACAGCCGGCACGTCGCCGAGGACGCGCTCGAACTCCTCGACATCACCTACGAACCCCTGCCGCACGTCGTGGACGTCCTGGCCGCTCTCGAACCCGACGCGCCGGTGCTGCATCCCTCGGTCCTGGACTCCAATCTCCTGGCCGCCAACTCCGACGGCAGCGGCGACCCGGACTCCCGGTTCGCCCAGGCCGACGTCGTCGTGGAGGGCCGCTTCCGGATCAACCGGGTGACCGCGCTCCCGATGGAGACCCGGGGAGTGGTCGCCGAGTGGCGTCCCGGGGCTCGTGAGCTCACCGTCCACTGCTCGTCGCAGGTCCCCCACCTGATCCGCAAGGAGCTCGCCGAAATCCTCCGACTCGGCGAGAGCGAGATCCGTGCCGTCGCGTCGGACGTCGGCGGCGGATTCGGGCTGAAGCTGGGCGTCTTCCCAGAGGACGTCCTGGCCTGCCTGCACTCCATCGCACTCCGCCGACCGGTGAAATGGTCCGAGGACCGTGGTGAACACTTCCGCGGGAGCACGCACGCCCGTGAATCCGTGCACGACTACCGCATCGCCGCGGACGCGACCGGCCGCATCCTCGCGATGACGAACGTCTACGCCACCGACATCGGCGGCTGGAACTCACCCTTCGGCTCCGCCCAGCTCTCCAGCGTCGTGTTCAACGGCCCTTACAAGGTCGACGACGGCTACACCGAACGCCGCGTGACGCTGACGAACAAGACGCCAATCGGAGCGTACCGCGGGTACGGCCAGCCAGAGGTGAACTTCGCCTACGAGCGGTTGATGGACCAGCTCGCGCGCCGGCTGAACCTCGATCCGGTCGAGCTTCGGGCCCGTAACATGGTGACCTCGCAGGACATGCCCTGGCGCAATCCGACGGGTGCGGTCTACGACAGCGGCGACTACGAGCGGTGCCTGCGCATGGCGGCAGACGCCGTGGACTGGGCCGGGCACCGCGCTCGCGGCCGGGCACCGCGAGCGGACGGCCGGCTTGTCGGGATCGGGTTCTCGTCGTTCGTGGAGCGCACCGGGTATGCGAGCGCGCGGTTCCTCGCTCGCCGGGGCTCGATGTTCGGAGCCCACGAGAGCGTCACGCTGCGCGCCAACCGGTCCGGTGGGATCGACGTCTACACCGGTGTGTCCACGATGGGGCAGAGCGGCGAGACCGCCTTCGCGCAGGTCGTAGCCGATGTGTTCGGCACCGACTACGACGCGGTTCGGGTCCACGCCGGGGACACGGCCACGTCGCCCCTCAACACCGGTGCCTTCGCCTCCCGGACCATGATCGCCGCCTCGGGCGCTTTGCGGGCGTCGGCCGAGCAGCTCGCCGCCAAGACACGACGGATCGCGGCCTGGCGCCTCGACGCGTCGGTCGACGACGTCGAGATCATCGGCTCCGCGGTTCGGGTCCGGGCTGACCACTCCCGAGCGGTCCCGCTGGCGACGGTCTACACGACCGCGATCACCGGCCAGGGGATGCCTCCTGAGGAGGAGCCCGGGCTGGAGGCGACCGCGCACTTCGAGCCGTCGGACGCGGCCTACTCGTTCGGTACGGCCGCGGCGCAGGTCGCCGTGGACCCGCAGACCGGCGAGTTCGACATCGAGCGGTTCGTCATGGTCCACGACGGTGGGACGATTGTGAATCCCACGGTCGTCGACGGCCAGGTCCGCGGCGGGCTGGCTCAGGGATTCGGAGCAGCGCTGGCCGAGGAGCTGCGCTACGACGCCGACAGCGGTCAGCTCGTCAATGGGTCCATGATGGACTACTTCGTTCCGACCGCCGCCGATCTTCCCCGGGTGGAGCTCCGCCACACCACGGTGCCCTCACCGGTCACGCCCTTCGGCGTCCGCGGCGTCGGTGAAGTGGGAACCATCCCACCCGGAGCAGCCGTCGCCAACGCGGTCTGCGATGCCCTCGCCGACTTCGGGGTCGAACTCAGCGCCTTGCCGATCACGCCCGAGGCGGTCTGGGACGCGCTCGCCGGCCAGACGGCGTCCCGCGGCACCGAGCTCACACCAACGCCCTCAGGCCTTCCCGACGGAGGAATCAAGTACTGATGACCGACCACCCCGCCGACACGTCGACCGCTCCCGCGGCGCTCTCGCGCATCGGGCTGATCGTGCCCAGCTCCAACACCACGATGGAGACCGAGCTCCCGGAGCTGTTCCGCCGGCAGACCGAGGCCACCGGTCACCGATACACCTTCCACTCCGCCCGGGCCGCGATGAAGCAGGTCACCCCCGACGAGCTCCAGGCCATGGTGCGCCGCGCCGGCGAGTGCGCGACCACGGTGTCCGACGCCGCTGTCGACGTGATCGCCTACGCCTGCCTGGTCGCGGTCATGGCGCAAGGCCCCGGCGCCCACAAAGAGTCTGAACAGGTCATCGCCGACGCCGCACGGCAGAACGGCCATCCCGCCGAGGTGGTCAGCAGCGCGGGTGCACTCGTTCGCACGCTCCGCGCCTTCGGCTGGTCGCGGGTTGCGATCGTCACCCCGTACATGGCGCCGTTGACCCGCATGGTGAAGAAGTACCTCGAGGGCGAGGGAATCGAGGTCCTCGACGCCGTCGCCCTCGAGGTACCCGACAACCTCGCAGTCGGCCGGCTCGATCCCGCGCAGCTGCCCGAGATCGCCCGGGCTCTGCGACAGGAAGGCGCCGATGCGATCGTCCTCTCCGCCTGCGTCCAAATGCCGTCGTTGCCCGCAGTGCAACAGGTGGAGGACGAACTCGGGCTGCCAGTGATCACTGCGGCCACGGCGACGGCCTACGAGGTGCTGACCCGTCTCGGTCACACGCCCGCTATTGCGGACGCCGGGCGCTTGCTGGCACGGTCGCGTCCCGGCTGGTGGTGGAAGTCCGGGTTCTTCCGGCGTGGCTGAGCACATCGGAGGGGTGTCGGGCCACAGCGTGACGCTTCTATGTGTTGTCAAGGGCTTCGGAGGGCGCCGGTTCGTCCGAGCGACCGGCCCCGGGGGCCTCGGCCATCGTTCTGGTCAGGGTGCGATAGAGCTGACGTGCGATGTAGCGCTTCAGACAGCGCCTGATCTCCTGTGGCCGCTTGCCCTGTGCCGTGCGCCGGGCGACGTAGGCGCGGGTAGTCGGGCAGTCGCGCATGCGGGTTGTGGCGATGACGTGGATAGCCTTGTTGAGCGCGCGGTCGCCTCCGCGGTTGAGTCGATGGCGCACGGTCCGGCCGCTGCTGGCTTCGAGTGGGCTGATGCCGCCGAGGGCGGCGAAGGCCGCATCGTCTCGGCATCGGCCTGGATGGGAGAACGACACGTGAGCTTGGACCCCTGCGCCGGACACTGACGTGTCCGGCGTCAGGGGTCAAGCTCAACTTCCCGCTTCAGGGTGGCGTTGAACGACTCGGCGAGGGCGTTGTCGGCGCTGGACCCGACCGCACCCATCGACTGCTGGACGTCGAGTCGGTCGCAGAGGTTGGCGTAGGCGCGGCTGGTGTAGAACGAGGAACGTCGCACGTCGAGTAGTGCGCACAGCCGCTTCACCGTCCAGCCCCGGCGGGGGCTGGAGGTCGTGTCGGAGTGGTCGGCGACGAACTGGAAGCGGGTCACCAGTTCGTCGCCCCGGCGAAATACTTGGCCGCCTGGCGAAGGATCTCCCGCTCGGTCTCGAGTTTGGTCTTCTCCGCCCGCAGTGCCTTGTTCTCGGCTTCGAGGCGGGCCAGACGCTGCTCGGGCGTCTCATCCGCGACGGGCACGACACCGGCGTTCTGGCGTGGCGCACGCACCGAACGTGCGCTGCGGGTGCGGGTGCCGTCGGGGGCGGTGCGGGTCCCGGTGCCGAGGT
>NZ_FOUY01000063.1 GCF_900115005.1 Pseudonocardia ammonioxydans
TCTGGCGCCAGATCTGGTCGAACAACCCTCAAGAGCGGCTGAACAAGGAGATCCGCCGTCGCACCGACGTGGTCGGGATCTTCCCCGGCCGCGACTCCCTGATCCGCCTCGTCGGCGCCGTCCTGGCCGAACAGAGTGATGAGTGGACCGAGAACCGCCGCTACATGGGCCTCGATCTACTGGCCCGCTCACGCATCCGCATCGTCACCACCGAAGCCGCACCGACCGGCAGCGAGGCACTCATGACAACCGAGGCGATAACCGCCTAGAATCCCGAACCAAGATCACGCGGAGTCGATCTCATACACCACTCCGCCGGACGTGACCGGCGCTCGCGCGCTCAAGGGCGCACCACCGGAGACCTCCCCACGCCAGCTCGACCAGTCCCTCGGTGGTGATCCGATAGACCCGCGTCGGCCGCCTCGGAGCCGAGTTGGACTCCTTCCCCCCGGCGTACTCGGCGTACCGGATGCGCGCTCCCGGACAGGAGCACCTCCTCTCGCGGGCTTCGGCGTCACAGCGGGCCTCACCTAGCCTCGCAGCACAACGCTCCGACAAGAAACGATTGGACCCCGCTGGAGTAAAGAGCGGCACCGAGCACGCCTCGCCGCCTACGTGCTTGCCGCGCATCTACGCGCAACACGCACTTGTAGTGCGTTGTCGTGTGTGACTACACTCCCCATCACGCGCGGACGACCACTTGATCAGCGGCAATCACCGTCAAAGGAAACGATTCTAGACATGCGCCACTTCAGCCCCATCGGCGTCGGCCTGGGAGACGCCCAACAGCGAGTCGGTGCGACGAGCGTCGCGGGGTGGGGTGGGGCGCTGAGTTCCGGGATGGGCTGGGCACGGCGCTTCTCGGAGGAGGACCCGGGGTTCCCGGCCGGCTACTCCGGCAGCTCGATAGGCGAGCAGCAGATGTGTTCGCGTCACAGGTGAGGACCAGGAGGCTCCATGAACGACATCGCCATCGAGGGCGGCCTTCTCTGGGGCGGTCCCAACGAGCATCACCGGGATGCGCTTGTCTACATCCGTGGCGGGAGGGTGGTCTACGCAGGACCTCCTGGGGGAGTCGTCGTTCCGGCCGGGACGCAGCGCATCGATGCCGCTGGTTGTACTGTGCTGCCCGGTCTGATTGATGCCCACGTCCATCTCACGACCAACTCCGATCACGACAATGTGGTTGCCAGCGACATGTTTCGCGGCCAGGTCAGCAGACCGGGCAAGCTGCTACACGGGCTGAGGAACGCGCACCGGGCGCTTGCTGCCGGCTTCACCACCCTCCGGGTCATGGGCCATCGGGGAGTCGGCGAGATCGAGTTGCGAGACTTCATCGAGTGCGGGTTGGCTGTTGGACCGCGGCTCGCGGTATCTCCGTGGTGGATCACCATGACCAACGGTCACGGTGATCTCTTCTATCCGCCTTACACCCCGCGCCGACAATGGGACACGGCCGATGGCGTCGAGGAGTGTCGCAAACTCGTGCGCCTCCAGGCACGTGAGGGTGCCGACTTCATCAAGGTGATGGCTAGTGGTGGGATGTCACGTGGTGAGCAGCCACATTGGCCCAACTACAGTGCCTCCGAGTTGGCAGCGATCGTGGACGAGGCGCACGACATGGATTTGCGTGTCGCAGCCCATGCACTCTCGCGCGAAGGGATCCGGCGTAGTCTCGAGGCTGGTGTAGACAGCATCGAGCACGGTTCGTATCTGGACCACGCGGCCGCGAGCGAGATGGCTCGCCGCGGCACGTTCCTGGTACCGACCATGGCGTTCAACGATTGGTGTCAGCGCGAGGGAACAGCTCGTGGCCTGACGGCGGAAGGCGTAGAGGCACTGCGTGACGCCCATGATCGAACCATCGAATCTCTGGAGATGGCACGCGAAGCCGGCGTGCGGATCGTGATGGGCACCGACTCGTCAGGAACCTTGTGCCCGTTCGGGGCTCACGCTCGGGAGCTCGAACTCTATGTCAAGTATGGGATGACCACCGACGAAGCCTTGGCTACGGCGACGGTCAACGCAGCTGCGCTCTTGGGCCGACCGGACCTCGGAGCTCTGCGAGACGGGAGCGTCGGAGACGCCATCGTCGTGGAGGGCGACGTCTTGGCAGACATCGGAGTCCTCGGGCAGGTGACCAACATCAAGCACGTCGTCCGAGGCGGCCGCGATCTATCTGGCTACCTTCGCGCCACCTCCGAGGTACTGGACTTCACGGTGCGAGCGGAGTCATGAAGTCCTCGTAGACACACCCCGGGCCTTCCGCGGGCGAGCAACAAGCCCCAATGCTGCTGTCATCAGAGTGGTTCATAACAGAGGAGTGCAACAATCATGCCATACATCGAGGCTAGCTTCTTCGAGGAGCGGTTTCAGGACGAAGAATTCAGTGCGCAGATGGTGGAGGCTATCACGCAGGCAGTGACCTCCGTGATCGGAGAAGCCGGCACCGATAGCACGGTCATCCTTCACGGAGTGCCGCGTTCTCAGTGGGGACACGGTGGAAAGCTGATGGGATGACCCCGGGCGTCATGTCGGCGCCGTCGGTCAAGTTGACTTCCACTGCACGTGGCGGCTATTTCGCCGCAGTCCGCAACTGGGTCTGAGTGAGCATCCCGGCCCCCGATTCAAGGAGCCCGAAGTGGCAATGAAATTCTGGGTAACCGCACCCTTCTTCTACCCGGACATGAACCGACCATGGTCGGACCTGTTGAACGACATGCTCAGTATCGTTGATGCAGCAGAGGATCTCGGCTTCGAGGGCATCACCATCAACGAGAATCAGTTCCAGAACTATGTGGCGAATCCTTCGGCGCTGACCTTTGCGGCGGTAGCTGCTGCACGGACCAAGCGCTTGCGCATCGTACCCGGCGTGGTGGTACTCCCGGCGTACAATCCATTGCTTATCGCCTCTGAAATTAGTCTGCTCGACCACCTCGCGCCGGGCCGTACGGGCGTAGGCGTTGCTCGTGGCGGCAGCCGTTACACGCTGGACCGTATCGGGGTTGACCCTGCCGAGGCCCGTGCCATTTACGAGGAGTCGCTGGAGATCATCAGGCGACTGTGGGTGGAGGACGAGGTCGAGTACGACGGAAAGTACTTCTCTTTTCCGTCGACCACGCTTGTCCCGAAGCCGGCGACGAAGCCGCATCCCGATCTGTGGGTGGCGTCGCAAAGCGTTGACGGCGCGCGGAAGGTCGGCCAGCAGGGCCTCAATCTCATCACAGCGCCGAATTACGGCAGCTTCGAGCCGCACGGTGATTTCGAGGCGCTTCTCCAGAGCTACAACGATGCCGTTGCCGAGAGCGGTAAGCCTCGAGGGGAGGTTATGGCCCTCCGACACACCTGGGTCGGTCGTACCGAGGAAGAGGCCACACGCTTTTTCGACGACTTCGTGAATGAGTACAATTACTACATGTCCCTCGTCAAGGGCGAGGGCACGACAGGGTCCCGGGAGGAACGGCTGGCCGCGCGCGGCCTGGGAGAGAAGCGCGAGCGCGAATTCGTTACAGCGGGTCGCATGAAGCCCGAGCAGTACAGCATTTCATCGGATAACCTGTATGAGAAGTATGCGGATCCGGTGCTGACCACGCCTGATCGAATGATCGAGAGATTCAAGGGCTACGAGGAGATGGGTGTCGATCACCTCGCCTGCTTGGTCGCTGTCGGCATGCCGATCGAGGAAGTCATCAAAAACATGAAGATGATGGCCGAGGAAGTGCTCCCAGCCTTCCGGTAGTCGTGGTCGGCCCAGTCGATTATCACGGGTTTTCTCAAAGTTCGTTTCGCTTTAGAGTGGGAGTGATCGCACGGTGATCTACGAGGTCCGTGAGTACGTTGCTGTTCCTGGCCGCATGCCCGCGATCATCAAGCTGTTTCGCGAGGTAACACTACCGTTGTTCGACAAGCACGACATGGAAGTTGTTTCTGTCGGACGGACGTCGCTTGGAGACCACTCCTTCAACGAGCTCGTTTACGTCCTGCAGTTTTCGGACCTCACTGAACTAGATGCGAAATGGTCTTCTTTCCTCGCCGATGCTGATTGGGCTGCTGCCCTGTCTTCATACGAGGCCGATGGCCCTCTCCATCAGTCTATCCGTCGACGGGTGGTGGATCCCAGCCCTTTCAGTGAAATGTGAGCCCGGACTAATCGGTGAGGGACGTACTTGAACGTACAGAAACAGTGAGGTAATCCATGGACGCTCAGAATACCATGACCGTGCCCATTGACCGGCTGGACAAGTTTTACATCGGTGGCCGGTGGGTCGATCCGACATCCTCGGACACGATCGATGTCATAGATTCGTCCACCGAGCAGGTCTTCTTCAGTGTGGCGGAGGCGAGAAATGCCGACATCGCCCGTGCGGTCGGGGCGGCTCGAACGGCTTTCGACGAGGGTCCGTGGGCGCGTCTCACGCACGCACAGCGGGCCGAGTATCTTGGCGCAATCAGTGCGGCGGTCAGGGATCGCACGGAGGATGTCGCGCAGATCTGGCCGCGGGAGTCAGGGATCCTCGTCGGAGCCGCCAGATCCGCGATGGTCGAGGTCCCGCAGGCCTACTCCTACTACGCTGATCTTGGGGAATCGTTTCCTTTTGAGGAACCAGTCAGGCCCACCGGAGGTGGGGACTTCGGGCTGATCCGGCGTGAGCCGGTCGGCGTGGTGGGTGCGATCGTCCCGTGGAACGTGCCGATGACCCTGATCGCGTATAAGCTCGCTCCGGCGCTGCTGGCCGGTTGCACGGTTGTCCTCAAGGCCTCACCCGAGGCGCCGGGCGCGGCGCTCATCATGGCCGAGATTGCCGAGCAAGTCGGTCTGCCGGACGGAGTGCTGAACGTGGTCACCGCCGACCGCGAGGTCTCCGAGACTCTGGTTCGGGACCCTCGGGTCGATAAGGTGGCATTTACCGGATCGACCGCTGCCGGGAAGGCGATCGCTGGGATCATGGCGGAGCGGATCGGCCGCTGTTCCTTGGAGCTTGGTGGCAAATCGGCGGCTATTGTGCTCGACGATGCGGATATCGCCGGGGCAGCGGAAGTTCTCGCCGAGGCGGAGTGCTTTCTCACTGGTCAGATCTGCGGGTCACTCACGCGCATCATCGTCCCCCGCCGCCACCACGACGCGATGGTCGAGTCCCTCGCTGCAGCATTCGCGCAGGTCACGGTCGGCGACCCATTCGATGCCAATGTGCAGATGGGTCCCCTCGCCACCGAACGTCAGAGACAGCGGGTCGAGGGCTATTTCAAGATCGGAGTGGGCGAGGGTGCGACACTGGCTGCCGGCGGCGGTCGACCGAATGATGTTGAGCGCGGATGGTTTGTCGAGCCGACAGTGTTCGGCAATGTGGACAACTCGTGGCGGATCGCGCAGGAAGAGATCTTCGGCCCCGTATTGACAGTGATTCCTGCGAAGGACGAGCAGGACGCGATTCGAATCGCGAACGATTCCATTTACGGCCTGAACGCCTCAGTCTTCACTCCGGACGCAGATCGAGCCCGGGTGGTAGGCAAGCAACTGCGCTCGGGAACTGTTGGACACAACAATAATCGCGCGGACTTCGGCATCGGATTCGGCGGTTTCAAGCAGTCCGGCATCGGCCGTGAAGGTGGTGTCGCCGGACTTCAGGCATACCTCGAGAACAAGACGATGATTTTTGATGAGAAGCCCACCGGTTTCGGTGGATGATGGCAGGTGAGTCGCACCTCTAGCCGGCCGGCCGGACGGGGGAGGCTGGGCAAGAGGACTATTGCGTCTCGCAAGTTCGGCCGCCCGCGCCGCGTGAGCGGTCCCACCTCGATGGGTACACGGTGCCCCCCTCCTGCGCCGGGAACGCCTGCCCGGTGTCCTGCTTCTCCGTGAGCGACGCCGATGGACACCACTCGGCTGGGGCGTGCACTCGGCAGGTATGCCTGAACTGTGCCGTTTCGCTACCGGGAATGGATCCGGCGCGCCCAACACGTCTCGTCATCCTGGTAACCAGTAACCGCGCCGTCCGATCTCGGTCGGAGCATGCGGTCGGTGTGTGTACCGGGGCATGGCCCTGCCCTCATCGCTGGTGGTTAGGCAACGGAAGCTATTTCTCGTCGCTTCTCCCACCACGCATGCTCATTGCCCTTGGAGACCCGCTATGTCCAGCACCGAAGCACTCACTACTGCCAGCAGTCTGCCCGCGGAGCGGTTTAAGGCCGCGATGGCCGACCTTCCCGCCGCAGTGGCGATCGTGACCACCACCGCCGCCGATGGAGCTCCGCGGGGCGCGACAGTATCGGCGGTCAGCTCACTGTCGCTCGACCCGCCGTTGTTGCTGGTCTGTCTCGATCAGCGCTCGGACACCTTGGCCGCACTCACCAACGATGCTGCATTCCTCGTGCACGTCGCTGCCGACGGCCAGCAGGAGCACGCCCTGCGCATGGCGAGCAAGGGAAGCGCAAAGTTTGACGATGCCCTCTGGAGCAGCGGCCTGTCCGCGCAGCCACAGCTGCGCGGCGCTACCGCGGTTTTCGACTGCCGCGTCGCGGACCTGATCCCCGCCGGCGACCATGTGATCGTCATCGGAGCGGTTCGGCAGCTCGAGCATGACCCTGACCGCCACCCGGTCATCTACCACCGCCGTCGTCTCGCGCCGGCCCCCCAGACTGACCACTCGAACCCTTGATCGTGATCGGAATCCGCATATGAACGACGGGGTCTGCCATGACCGACCACAGACTCATACCAAGTGCACTGGGGGCCGCTGTTCGACCCGTATCCCGTTCGGCAGGGTGGTGAGACCAGCGCCGCCAACCGAGGGGGACACGGTCAGCTCTGGCGGAGCTCGCCTCAGCAGCGCTCTGCGCACACTGTGGGTGACACCATGACCGCCACCACCTCCATCCGGCGGGCAGGCTCTTGGATCGGCGGGCGGCGGGTGTCGGGTTCCACGACACTGCCCGTACGCGAGCCCTGGACCGACAAGCTTGTGGCCGAGGTCGACCTTGCTGATGTCCGACACGTGGAGCAGGCGCTGCAGCTGGCCCACAACGCGCGCGGTGGGCTGCTCTCCGTTCCCGCCCACCGCCGTGCCGAGGCACTACATCAAGCCTCTGCGGGTCTGCTTGAACGCCAGGCCGAGGTAGCTGCCGCGATCACCAGGGAGAGCGGGAAGCCGATCAGCTGGTCGCGGACTGAGGTGCAGCGTGCCGCCACGACCTTCCGCTGGGCAGCGGAGGAGGCCGTGCGCTGGTCGGGTGAACTCCAACGCCTCGACAGTGACCCGTCCGGGGAGGGGCGTCTGGCCGTCCAGCGTCGTTTCCCACGCGGCCCGATCTTGGGCATCACACCGTTCAACTTCCCGGTGAACCTGGCCGCTCACAAGGTCGCGCCCGCCCTGGCCGTGGGGGCACCGATCGTGCTCAAACCCGCCCCGAAGACTCCACTGAGCGCGCTTCTACTTGGTGAGATCCTCGCCGGCTGTGGACTGCCCGAAGGCGCGTTCGCCGTGCTCACAGTCGACGACGACGTCGCAACCCGTCTCGTGGCCGATCCACGGCTGCCCGTGGTGTCGTTCACCGGCTCCGGCCCAGTGGGGTGGGCCATCCGGGATGCGGTACCCCGCAAGCACGTCACCCTCGAGCTCGGTGGCAACGCCGGCGTACTGATCTGCCCGGACTGGCACTCCGACTCCGACCTACGCCGCGCCGCCCGGCGGATCGCGGCTGGTGCGAACGCGCAGGGTGGGCAATCGTGCATCGCAGTGCAACGCGTCCTGGTCGACCAGGAGGTCTACGAGCGTTTCCTGCCGTTGCTCCTCGACGAGGTCGAGCACCTCGCCGTGGGTGACCCGTGGTCGCCAACGACCACGGTTGGACCGTTGATCAACCGTTCTGCAGCCGAGCGGGTTAAGGAATGGGTCGATGAAGCCGTCTCCGACGGGGCACGCGTGCTCACCGGTGGGAGTGTCGAAGGCGCACTGGTTTCGCCCACCGTGCTCGTCGATGTTCCCCCGAAGGCGCGGATCTGTCAGGACGAGATCTTCGGGCCCGTCCTGACCGTCACTCCGGTGAACGGCGCCGATGAGGGGTTGCGAGCACTGGACGATTCGCGCTTCGGCCTGCAGGCCGGCGTCTTCACTCACGACGTCCAGACGGCATTCCGCGCGCACCAGGAGCTGGAGGTCGGGGCTGTGATCGTGGGAGATATTCCCACGTTCCGCGCCGAGCAGATGCCCTACGGAGGAGTCAAAGAGTCCGGTATCGGACGCGAAGGAGTACGTGCTGCGATGGAGGACTACACCGAGCCCCGACAGCTCGTATTCTCGGAAGTGAGTCTGTAAGCAATCAGCCGGGCCGTGACCCTGTCGAGCTGACGGGATCGGATATGCACCCCCACCCGGGGCAACTGCGCCCCGCGCCGGCCGCGAAGAGTTCAGTCGTCATCCCCCGGGAGCGCGCAGACTCCGATTCACAGCCGAGCGAGGCGGAGCAGTCCCTCGAAAGGATCGACACGCACCTCGGACATAGCCACTCGCCGGAGCGCACGTGAACCTCCAGTGGTCGTCCGACCGACTTCCACTAGACTCGTTTCTACCCAGCTCTACCCAGCTACCGTTACGGTCAGGCAGCGTTGGCACACACACCCGTCAGGCCCCCGGAGTTCGCCGTGGGTTTGATCGCCAGAGGTAGGCATCTGCACTGGCAGAGGCATCGGTGGATCAGCTGACGTAACGATCGGCGCGGGATGTCCGGGGCCCCGGGGGCGACCACGAGATTCCGACCGTAGAGCACGGGCGCCTTGACTTTTCGCAACCGTGAGGGACTATGATAGAAACGAATCAAGAGCTTCCGGATCCTCGCCAGAGGACGGTTTCGCGGACATGCGGTCCCGCAGGTCACCCCTGGACTGGCTTGCCGCGTTGGTTGCGCTCGCCACTTCGGCCCGGGAAGGAGCTCGGTTGTGTCGGATGACCAGTCGCCTGCGCCACGAACCCACGACGGCGTTGCTGCTGTAACGGTGCCTAGCGAGAGCGACGAGACGATGCGGCCAACCGCGGCCGCCGGCATCGCGATGAACATCGTCGGCCGCGAGCGAGGTGATGCCCGTTGCGAGCCCCACAGGAACCGCCCATGTTGGTCGACGGCAACAACGAACACGTGACAACCAGTAGCGGGCGGACCACCGTGATGACGTCCGCGGCTAGCGATTTCCCGTCGAATGCCACTCTGACGCATGTCGTGTTGGAGGGCGTGCTCGACGGAACCATGCGCGAGATCACCACCCCGGCGGACCGGGAATCCGGACACTGCCTTCCCACGTAGGAGACCGACTGCTGTGAGTGCTGCTATGACTGAGACCGCCGTTCTTCGGGTGCTCGTCGCTGGAGAGTCGTGGATCAAGCACACGACTCACTTGAAGGGCTTCGACCAGTTCCACACCACCGAGTACGAAGAGGGCGCACAGGAGTTCCTGAGCGCCCTGGGGCGGTCCGGGTTCGCCGTGACTTACGTGCGGGCCCACGAGATCTCGGCACGCTTTCCTCGATCGGCCGAGGAGCTCGACCAGTTCGATGTGGTCGTCCTGTCCGATGTCGGCTCGAACTCGTTCCTGCTGCCTGACGAGACGTTTCTGCGTTCGGAACGCAGCGCCAACAAGCTCGCGGCGCTCGCGGACTGGACCCGCGGAGGCGGGGGCCTGGTGATGATCGGGGGATACATGTCCTTCAGTGGGATCGACGGCCGAGCTCGCTACGGGATGAGCCCGTTGGCGTCGGTCCTGCCAGTCACCATGCTCGACTACGACGATCGGATCGAGGCTTCTGAAGGGATCAAGGCGGCGATCGACCATCCGGACCATCCTGCGCTCGGTGGTACACCGGCCGACTGGCCGATGCTCCTGGGCTACAACAAGCTGATCGCGCGGCCCGAGGCCACTACGATCGCCCGGTCGGCCGCCGGAGATCCGCTGCTGGTCGCCGGACAGGCCGGCGACGGCCGCACGGTGGCGTTCGCGTCAGACCTGGCACCGCACTGGGCCCCGCCGGAGTTCGTCGGCTGGGCCCACTACCAGAAGCTCTGGGAGTCCCTCCTGAACTGGGCTGGTGGCCGGGTGAGCTGAGCGACTGGACTGGAGTCCCCTCGTCGGCTCCCCAGGGCAGAAGTCGGATGGAGTGGGTGTTCGAGCGCTCGAGCGTCGGTCCGGACTTGACGGCCCGCCGTGGCATGATAATCGCTTCACGCTGGGCATCCTTGAGAGCCGAGCGGTCCGGGCGGCCCCTCCTACTGACCTCCGACATGCCTGCCAGCTGGTCGGGGCCACGACGCCGTCCAGGCGGTCGCTCGGGCGGGTACGGACAGGAGACCAGAGGGAGTGGAGCAGGATGACAGCGCGCCGTCGGCCAACGATGAAGGATGTTGCTCGGCATGCTGGTGTGTCGGTCAGCACCGTGAGCTATGTTCTCAACGACAGCGGCCCAGTGGCGCCCGATCGGCGGAACCGTGTGCTCGACGCCATCCGCGTGCTCGAGTACTCACCCAACGAGTCCGCCCGCAACCTCAAACGGCGCTCAGCGTCGACCATCGGCATGGTCGTGCCGGAACTGGCCAACCAGTTCTTCGCGATGGTGACCGAAGGAGTGCAGCGTGCCGCGTCGGCCCGCGATGTCCTGGTCGTACTCGTGGTACCGGACGCTAGCCACCGGCCAGAGGAGGATCAGACCCGGCTGTTGCGCAGCCAGCGGGTTGACGGCGTCGTCTATCTGTCCGGCACCGGGACAGCACCTGCACCGCTCTACGGGCTCGCCCGCACCGGGCCGGTAGTGCTGGTGGACGAGCAGCTGCCCGGGCTCGAGCTACCGGCCATTGTCTGCGACTCCCGGCGCGGGGCCCGCGAGGTAGCTGAGCATGTTCTCGACCAGGGACACCGGCGGCTCGCGGTCATCGGAGGCCCCCCTGCCCTGTGGACGTCCCAGCAGCGGCTGGCGGGCTACCGGGAGGCCTTCGCCGGCGCCGGGATCGACCCCGACGACGTGCCCGTCCACAATGGCGACTATCGTCAGGTCTCGGGGTCCAAGCTGGCGCGCAAGGCGCTCTGCGAGACCAACGGACCGCAGCCGACCGCCCTGCTGTGCGCGAACGACCTCATGGCGATCGGCGCCGTCGAGGCCTGTCGCGAGCTCGGTTTTCGCGTACCCGAAGATGTCAGCATCGTGGGCTTCGACGACCTCCCATTCTCCTCACTACTGACTCCCCGCCTGACCAGCGTGCGCCAACCGGCACACGACATGGGATTCCAGGCCGGGACCGTACTGCTCGACAAACTCGAGGGCAGAGCCGTCGAGCCGATCTCACCGCTTCCGGTGTCCGTCGAGCTCCGCGACTCAGTCTGTCCGCCGGAGGAGGAAATATGACGCCTACAGTCCTCGTCGTGGGGGCGGTGAACGTCGACATGGTCGTCACCGCCCCCACACTGCCCTCAGCCGGCGAGACGGTGGTGGGGCGCTCCGTTGCCCGCCACGGTGGCGGGAAGGGCGCGAATGCCGCCGTCGCCGCGTCCCGAGCAGGAGCGGCCGTGACCTACATCGGCGCAGTCGGAGACGACGACCTCGGGCGCAGCGCCCTCGCGGAGCTGAATGCCAGCGGGGTGCTCACCGATAACGTCGAGACGATCGCCCGCTGTCCGACCGGCGTCGCCCTGATCGTTGTCGATGAGAACGGTGAGAACCAGATCGCCGTCGGCGGCGGCGCCAACAACGAGCTCTCGGCCGAACACGTGCACAGCGCAGTGAGCGCGAAGCTCCCCGACATCGACTGCCTTCTCGTCTCCACAGAGATCCCGGACCGCGCTGTCGCGGTCGCCGTCGAACTCGCCATCGCAGCCGGTGTGCAGTGCGTGCTCAACCCTGCTCCCGTCACACCCATCGTCCACCAACTCCTCGGCTCCGGGGCAGTCCTGACCCCGAACAGCGGAGAACTCGCAACCCTCACAGCAGCCTCCCCCGCCGGAGCTGATCAGGGAATCGAGCAATCCGCAGTCCGCGCACGCGCCCTCGCCTCGCGATCACGCGCACCGGTGGTGACAACCCTCGGCTCAGAAGGAGCTCTACTGGTCACCGCCACCGGTGACGCCGAACGTCTCCCCCCGGTCCCCACGACCGTTCGGGACACAACCGGCGCGGGCGACACATTCAACGGTGTCCTCGCGGCCCGCCTCGCCCGAGGCGTCGACCTACGAGAGGCCGTCACCGACGCGAACGCGGCCGCGGCCCTGTCGGTGGCCATGACCGGGGCCCGCGCCGGCATGCCCACCGACTGGGAAATCCACAGCGCCCGCGCCGGACTCTAGCGCGAGGCACACCGCGCTGCGACCTGACCGAACTCGCCCCGAGCTCTCGACAACGAAGACGGAGCCAGGCACCAATGATAGAATCGTTTCTCTTCATCAGCAGCGCTAGCTTGCGCACGCGACATGAGGATCCGGTCGATGGACGGACCTCACCCCCGCAGCTCTCGACGGCCGCGCCTATGACGTGCACTGATGGGGGTTTCCCATCGCCACTGACCCGCACGTCGACCATCGACGCCGGCGGCGCTGACGGGAAATTTCTCCGTCTGATGAGTTGACGGTCACAGTAGAATCGTTAACATCAACGTCACAGCGCGCCTCTACTCTGGTGGCGCCGCCAACCGCCCTCAGAACACTCCAGCATCACGATTAGGGGCGATCGTCAGTCCGAGCTCATGCCCAGGCGCGGGGATCGAGCTTCCAGTAGAAACGACTCACCAGGAAGGTGGACTACCCGATGGGCTACCTGGACAACCTGATCCTCAACACCGACAACTACAAGCACTGCCACTACCCGCTGTATCCGCCGGGTACCGAGTACGTCTCCAGCTACATCGAGTCCCGCGGCGGAGACTGGCCAGTGACCCAGTTCCTCGGGCTGCAGGCCTACCTGCGCGAATACCTGATGCGGCCGATCACGCTCGAGGACATCGACGAGGCCGAGTTCGTGGTGCGTGAGCAGGGGATGCACTTCAACCGGGAGAACTGGCTCGGCATCCTCAACGACCATGGCGGCTACCTGCCCGTCGAGATCGAGGCCGTGCCCGAGGGCACAGTCGTCCCGGCACGCAACGTACTCGTCCAAGTGATCAACACCGACCCGAAGTACTTCTGGGCGACCAGCTTCTTCGAGACGGCGCTGCTGCGTGCGATCTGGTATCCGACCACGATCGGGACGGTGAGTTGGCTGTCCAAGATGGCCATCCGTGAGGCGCTCGAGCGCACGTCGGACAATCCCCAGGTCATCCGGAACGTGCTGCACGACTACGGTGCGCGGGGAGTGAGCTCACAGCAGTCCGCCGCCTTGGGCGGCATGGCACACCTGGTCAACTTCGACCAGAGCGACACCGTCCCCGGCATCCTGGCTGCGAAGCGCTTGTACAACGCCGGCAAGGTGTCGAACTCGGTACCGAACTCCGAGCACGCCGGATTCTGCGCCTGGGGTAGGGCCTACGAGGCCGATGCGCTACGTAACATGCTCGACGTGTTCGCTGGCAACGCGGGCGGCGTCTTGCTGCTGACCGATACCTACGACCACGAGAACTGCGTCAAGAACATCATCGGTGGCGAACTCCGGGAGCAGATCCGCAACTTCCCGGGTCTGGTCGGCGTCCGTCCCGACTCCGGCGACATCGTCGAGGTCACCTCCGACACCACCGAGTGGCTCATGGACGCGTTCGGCTACGAGACCAACAGCAAGGGCTTCAAGGTTCTCCCGCCCTACGTCCGCGTCGTGCAGGGCGACGGCGTCAACTTCCACAGCCTGCCCCAGGTCTACATGGAGCTCGAGCGCCGCGGACTGGCCGCCGACAACGCGATTTTCGGTATGGGCGGCGGCCTGCTGCAGCACTGGAACCGAGACACCATGAACTTCGGCCAGAAGGCCAGCGCCGCCATGGTCAACGGCGAATGGCGCGACATCGCCAAGTCCCCGACCGGCGCCGGGTTCAAGGTCTCCAAGGCGGGACGGCTGGCGCTGAAGTCGGAGAACGGCACCTACGTCACCGTGCCGAAGGGCTCGATCCCCGACTCAGAGAACGTGCTCCAGCCGGTCTTCCGCGATGGCAAGCTGCTCAAGAAGTGGGATTTCACCGAGCTCATCGCGAACGCGGAGCAAGAAGTACCAGAATCCTACTACATCGAGCACGTCCGCCAGATGCGGACGGTGCCCGCTGGACAAGCAACAACCGTTCCCGCCTGAGCCGCCCACACCCCCGTTCGGGCCATAGCTCAACGGCACACCCCGTATCCAGTAACCCCATGATGATCACCAAGGAGCTTGCCAGCCATGACCGGCCTTCACGTCTTTGACATGGACGGCACATTGCTGCACGGGGCGGCCTCGGTGGAGCTCTCCCGCCATCTCGGCACGTTCGACGAGGCGAGCGCCATCGAGGCCGGCTGGCTCCGGGGCGAGATCAGCGACACCAGCTTCTGGGAGCAGATGCTCCCACTGTGGTCAGCAGCGACCGAGTCGGAGATCGACGCGGCGTTCAACAACGCCGCGTGGATCAACGGGGTCGAGGACGTGTTCGCTGATATCGCCCGCCGTGGCGAGTACAGCATCGTGATCTCACAGTCGCCGCACTTCTTCGTCGACCGCCTGCGGCAGTGGGGAGCTCACCGTGCCTACGGTTCACTGGTCGACCCCCACATGAGCACCGACCGGTGGGTGCTGCTCACCCCTCAGCACAAGGTCGACATTACTCAGTCAGTGCTGGCCGAGCTGGATGTCTGCGAGTCCCGCTGTGTCGCCTACGGCGACTCCACCTCCGACGTGCTGCTGTTCGAGCATTTAGACAACACGGTCGGAGTGAACTGTACAGCGGCGGTGCGGTCCAGCGCGACCGTCCTCTACGACGGCGACGACATCCGCGAGGCCTACGCCTTAGGACGAAACCTGTGGGAGCAAGCCCCCACTACCTGTTCGGAGTCCGCGTCATGACCACTGAAACGAACCGCATCGGTTCATTTCCCTCGTCCACCACGCCGACCAGTCTACCACTCGGATACAGCAAGCGACTTATGCTGTTCGGCGGGCGGTCAAATCCAGCCCTTGCTAAAGAAATTAGCGGACAGCTCGGCGTGGACCTCGGATCAGTCACCCTGAAGACCTTCTCTAACGACGAGGTATACTGTCGGTTCAATGAATCGATCCGGGGCGCCGACGTATTTCTGATCCAGCCCATGTGCAGTAACCCGGATGAAGGGGTCAACGCCAACGACGCGCTCGTCGAGCTGTTAGTCATGATCGACGCTGCGGTCGGTGCGAGTGCGCACCGGGTTATCGCAGTGACCCCATGGTACGGATACTCGCGGCCGGATAAGAAGTCTGCGCCACGCGAGCCCATTTCAGCCCGCCTGGTCGCCCGAATGCTCGAGTCAGCCGGCGTCGATCGCGTTCTGACAATGGATCTGCACGCCGGACAGCTGCAGGGGTTCTCCCAGCGCCCGATCGACCACATGACCGCACTGATGATGCTGGCCGATCACTTCGCCGAGCTCGACGGCGACCTGGTCGTCGTGGCACCGGACGCCGGCCGAGTCAAACTCAATAAGCAGTTCGCGACCCGAATCGGCGCCGACCTGGCAATTCTTGACAAGGACCGGCCGGAGCAGCAGGTCGCCGAGATCGGGCACGTTATCGGCGACGTAGTAGGCAAGACTGCAATCATTGTCGATGACATGATCGACACCGCTGGGACGCTTCGCGCCGCCGGTGAGGTCGTGATGGAAGCTGGCGCCAGGCGGGTGTTCGCTGCGGCAACCCATGCCGTACTCAGCGGCCGGTCCTTCGAGAACCTGCAGTCGGCACCCTTCGAGCGCATCGTCGTCACCGACACTATTCCGTTGCGCCGTGGAGCTCCGGACAACATCCACGTCATCTCATGTGCACCGCTACTCGCCGATTCGATCAACCGCATATTCACGGATGACTCGGTCAGCGAAGTCTTCGGCGGGAAAAATCACGCCTTCTAGGTGACTAGATGGATCCTTGACACGCATCATAACGTCAATCAACCGATGGCAGATGGTTCCTGGGCGGCTGACCTGGAGTCACCCGGGCGACCTGGTACGGAGTGCGTCAGGGCTTCAAGGCCGGGAGTTGTGTGCATTAGGTCGGTTGATCCTTTGATTCTCGGCGGCGCAGTTGGGCACGGCATTACTCTAGTGTGTTGATGTCAACAGTCAATCCGAACTCAATAACCGACCCGCGATGAGCTGGTCTCAAACCTGTCCAGCCAGTCGCGGCCCACCCGGCCGACCAGGACGGAAAAGAACAATGAGCAAAGTGCTCCCCTCCCTGACAACTCTATGTGTGTTCTGCGGATCGAACCCAGGTCGTACGTCCGAGTACCTCGACTACGTCGAAGACCTCGCCACACAGCTCGCTGAGTCGGGCATCCGCATCGTCTACGGCGGCGCAAAAGTCGGAACCATGGGTGCGCTCGCAGATGCGGCACTGCGGGCAGGTGGCGAGGTCATCGGGGTCATCCCATCCCATCAGGTGGGCGACGAGATCGCCCACACCGGGCTCACAGAGCTACATGTGGTTGACTCGATGCATGACCGCAAGGCCAGGATGAGCCAGCTCGCCGACGGGTTCGTCGCGCTCCCCGGCGGTCTGGGCACTCTCGAGGAGTTCGCCGAGATTGTCACTTGGGCGCAGCTCGGGATTCACAGTAAGCCGACCGGGCTACTCAATACGAGCGGGTACTACGATAGTTTTCTCGCATTTCTTGACCACGCGGTAGGCGAACACTTCCTACGACCCGAGGACCGCAATCTGGTGCTGGCGGCCAACAGCGTACGCGAACTACTGGACAAGATGTGGGCTTGGAGCCCTGCAGTCGATCAACGCTGGCGCTCTGTTAACGAATCGACGGAAAGGTCGGGTGGCGTCTCGAGGCCGTGAGTACGCTGGCAACGCGACTCAGGGCCGATATAGGAATACGGCGACGTATACGACCATGCCAGTGCGAGGCCGCCGCCCCGGTCATCTCATTCGTAGAGACACGGCCACTCGGCGGAACGTCCGAAGCGTTTACCACGCCAACGAAGGGGTGTAAGTGTCCGAGCGAATCCCAGTGATCATTGATACTGATCCTGGCGTGGACGACGCGTTTGCCATTGCTCTGGCGTTACACAGCCCCGAAATCGAGGTCTGCGCCGTCACCGCCACCTATGGCAACGTCTCCCTCGCCAAGACCGCTTCCAATGTGCAGCGCATCCTCGCGCTCGCCGGACGGACAGATGTTCCGGCCGCCCCAGGGGCGGCCCGGCCTCTGATCCATGAGCAGGCCGAGGTCGCCCCCGACTGGCACGGGGCTGACGGCCTCGGCCTTCGCGCCCATGAGTACCCGGCTGTGGAATCCGACGGGGCGCGCACTGCGCTCTCCATGATGGCGGAAGTTCTACGCAGGTCGTCCACCCCAGTCACCATCGCGGGCCTCGGGCCCATGACCAATATTGCGCTCCTCTTGGCGGTCCATCCAGAACTGACACCGAAGGTTGGTCGCATCGTAGCTATGGGAGGATCGCTCGGACTCGGGAACACACGTGGCGCTGGCGAGTTCAATGTATACGCTGATCCAGAAGCAGCGCACCGTGTATTGTCGCAACCAGAAATTCCAGTGACGCTAGTTCCACTCGATATGACGATGAACTGCCCGGCCGACGGAGAATGGCTGGAACAGCTATACTCCGCAGGTCCGCGATGCGCGACACTTGTGCGCACCGCCAGGCTATATCGAGAAGTGTTCTACGAGAAATACGGGCAAGACGCCGTAGTCCTGCACGACATGCTGGCGATGATGGAAGTTGTTTCGCCGGGCGCACTGGCAGCCACGCCGCAGCCGATCACAGTGGATTGCACCATGGGGCCGGAAAGAGGCAGAACGTCACCAGGGCCTAGAAGCGCCGCCGGGACGAGCGTGGATGTTGCCCTTGAGGCGGACTCAAAGACCGTGCTCACTGAGTCACTACGGCGCATTTCGTGTATGCACTGAGCCGTTTCCCATTAGCGAATACGGGCGGGTCCGGCGACACGCCGACGGAGCGAAGAGGATCAGGTGGAGGTGCGGGATCTCGGTCGAAGAGGTCGGTCCGCCTAATACTCTACTCTAGCCGCACTTCGTTAGATGATCTTCCGTTAGAGTCTGATGTTGTGCAGTTGGAGGGTGATCTCGAGGCGTGGGCTGGTGGCGGGCCGGTTCTTCCGGACGGAGCCGCGGCGGCGAGCGCGGGCGTATGTGCGTGGATTGTTGGCGCCGTTGGCTGGGAAGAACGGGTGGACGCTGGCCGAGGTCGCCGGCGATGCGACCCCGGACGGGATGCAGCGGCTGCTCAACTCCGCGACGTGGGACGCCGACGGTGTCCGCGACGACCTGCGGGACTACGTCGTCGAACACCTCGGCGAGGCTGGCGGGGTGCTGATCGTCGATGAGACCGGGTTCCTGAAGAAGGGAACGAAGTCTGCAGGGGTGCAGCGCCAGCACTCCGGCACCGCGGGCCGAGTGGAGAAATGCCAGCTCGGAGACTTCTGCGCCTATGCCACCAGTAGGGGTCGTACGCTGATCGACCGCGAGCTCTATCTGCCGAAGTCTTGGACCGGTGACCGGGAACGTTGCCGGGCCGCGGCGGTGCCTGACGAGGTCGAGTTCGCTACCAAAGCGACGTTGGCCGCCGACATGTTTGGCCGAGCCCTCGACGCCGGCGTCCCCGCGGGCGTGTCATGGCAGGTGTGTAAGCCATGGGTGGGCCAAGATCGACCGCAGTGATCAACACAGCGGTCGGGAAGGACACCCACGTGAGCGAGAACCAGCCCGACCCTGACGGCGAGACTGCAGCGGCTCGCCGGCTCGCCGAGGCCCTCGACCCGTCGGCGATCGACGCGCTGTTGGCCGACGCGAAGGCCGCCGGCACTCCGATCGACGGCGTCGACGGACTGCTCAACCAGATGACCAAGGCCGTGCTCGAACGGTCGCTGCAGACCGAGATGACCCATCACCTCGGCTACGACCGCGACGACCCCGCCGGACACGGGACAGGCAATTC
>NZ_FOUY01000023.1 GCF_900115005.1 Pseudonocardia ammonioxydans
GCCGACCCCGCACCGATTCTCATCCTTCAAGGCGGCCAGCGGTAGCGGCCATGGGGTCTCTGACCGCGAAAACCACTCACGGGCGGCGGAGCCGCAGGAAGGGGTGTGATCGGTGGAGGCTGTACGCGTGGAGCCGGCCAGCCGGTCGACGCACGCCGCCGAACCCGGTCTCCCCGGGGCCGCGGCCGGGCACCACTCCCCCGTGGTCTCCCCGGACGGGGCCCGGCTGGCCTGGATCTCCGATCTTCCCGGGCGGCCGCGGGTGCACGTCGCACCGCTGCCCGCCGCCGGACCGGTGGACCTCGAGCGGGCCGTCGTGCTGGGCACCGGCGACGCGGGCGGGCCCCAGCCGGACGTCACCGCGCTGTCCTGGTCACCGGACGGGGGCCGGATCGCCGTCCAGATCGCACCGTGCGGCGGTGACCGCACCCGGGTCGTGCTGCTCGACCCGGCCGGCGGGCCGCCGGAGGAGATCGCCCCGGCCGCCGTCGCGGTGACGCTGGGCGCCTGGTCGCCCACCGGCGGACGGCTCGGCGTCACGATCCACACCGACACCGGCGACCCCGCCTCCGACGACTACGGGGCCGGCACCGCCTGCCTGTTCGACGTCCGCGACGGCACCTCGGTCATGCTCGGGACCGGGCAGTCCCCGGTCGTCCAGGCGATCTCCGGCGACGGCCGCCGCGTCGTGCTGCGCACCGGCCGGCGTGGCGAGCGCGTGCTGGAGCTGCTGGACCTGCGCACCGGTGCCCGGGACCGGATCGCCGGCGGTCCGGCCGGCGCGATGACCGCGACCGCCCGGTTCGGCGCCGTGCCCGGTACGCTGTGGGTGCACACCGACGCCGACCGGGAGCACGCGGCGCTGCTCGCGGTCGCCCTCGGCCCGGCCGCCGACCACCGGATCGCACCGGCCCGCCCGGTCGCCGTGCGCTCCGGCGCCGACCTCGACGCCGTCGCCCTCGACCCCGCCGGGCCCCGGGCGGCGCTGGTGTGGAACGCGGGCGGCCGCAGCGAGGTGGAGATCGCCGACCTGCGCGGCGGGCGCACCCAGCGGGTACCGACCCCGTGCGACGTCGTCGGGAACGTGACCTTCGACCGCGACGGCACCTCCCTGCTGGTCGCCGGGCACGGGCCGGGAGTCCCGCCGCACGTCCTGCGGGTCCCGTTCGGCGGTGGGCCGGCCGTGCCGCTGCTCGGCGGGGCGCCCGTCCCGCCGGCCCCGCCACGCCCGGAGCGCGTCACCTTCCCCGCGGAGGACGGGCTGCGGCTCGGCGGCTGGCTGCACCGGCCGCAGGCACCCACCGGGGCCGGGTTCGTGTGGCTGCACGGCGGACCGGAGTCCGAGGAGCGCCCGGGCTGGGCTCCGCTGCTGCACGAACTGGTCGCGCGCGGCGTCACCGTGCTGACCCCGAACGTGCGCGGGTCGTCCGGGCGCGGTCGGGCGTTCGCCGCGCTCGACGACGTCGACCGGCGCCCGTCGTCGATCACCGACGTGCGGGCGGCGACCCGGCTGCTCGCGAGCGTGCCGGGCGTCGACCCGCGCCGGGTCGTCGTCGGCGGCCGGTCCTACGGCGGCTTCCTGACCCTGGCCGCGCTGACCCGCTTCCCCGAGCTCTACGCGGGCGGCGTGGACATCTGCGGGATGTCCGACATGGTGGCGTTCTACACCGGAACCGAGCCGTGGGTCGCCGGGCCGGCCCGGAGCGAGTACGGCGACCCGCGCACCGACGTCGCGCTGCTCGAGGAGCTCTCGCCGCTGCCCGCGGCCGGGCGGATCGGCGCGCCGCTGCTCCTGGTGCACGGCGAGCACGACACCAACGTGCCGTTCGACCAGTCGCTGGCGATCCACGCGGCGCTCGACGGCCGGGGTGCACCGGTGGAGCTGCTCCGGCTGCCCGAGGAGGGCCACGAGGTGCACGACCGGCACACCCGCGCCCGGGCGAACGGCCGGATCGTCGACTGGGTGACCGGGGTGTCGGTCAGGCCTGGCTGAACGACTGCAGGATCTCCTGGCCCTGGTCGTTCGTGCCGACGACGAACCGGTAGTTCTCCCTGCTCTCCGAGCCGTCGTTGTTCATGAACACGATCGTCGCCGTCACCGTGTTCGGCCCCGCGTTGCGCAGGTTCTCGGCATAGACCACCCGCATCTGGCTGTAGAAGCTGCGGAACTGGTCGATGCCGCCGGAGGCGTCCTGGGCCTGCGGGCTGAGCTTCGCGAACGCGCCGTCGATGTCGCCGGGCAGCATCCGGTAGTAGTTCTGCACGAACGACACCGGGTCCTGCACCTCGCCCGTGCCGGTCGTCGGCGTGGGCGTCGGGGTGGGGGTGGTCGTCGTCGGAGGTGCCGTCGTCGCCGGGGCCTGGGTGGTCGGCGGCGCGGCGACCGGGGGTGCCGGCGGTGCCGACTGGCTACTGAGGACGCCGAAGGCGACCCCGCCGCCGACGACGAGCAGCGCGGCCACCACGGCCAGGACGACCGGCAGCCGCTTGCGCCCCCCGCCCCCGCGCCGGCGGTTCCCGCCACCCGGGATGACCTGCGGGGCCGGGACGGCCGGTGCGTCGACGACCGTGCCGCCGTTCTCCGCCGGGGCCGGCGCACCGCTGTCGGAGGTGTCCATGACCGCGGTCGCCGACGACGGCGTCGCGAGCCCGGCGACCGACTGCCCGGCGGCGACCCGGGCCAGCGCGTCGCGGGCCTGGGCGGCGCTGGGCCGCTCCTCCGGGTGGTTGGCGAGCAGGCGGTTCAGCAGTGCGGTCAGCGGGCCCGCCTGCGTCGGCGGGGTGATCGCGCCGGTGGCGACCTTGTGCAGAAGTGCGTAGGCGTTGTCGTCGAGACCGAACGGCGGTTCGCCCTCGACGGAGGCGTACAGGGTGGCGCCGAGTGCGAAGACGTCCGACGCGGCGGTCGGCTCCTGGCCGCGGGCGACCTCCGGCGCCAGGAAGGCCGGCGTCCCGGCGATCACACCGGTCCGGGTGAGCTGGACGTCGTCGACGGCCCGGGACACACCGAAGTCGGTGATCTTGGACCGGCCGTCCTCGGCGAGCAGGATGTTGCCGGGCTTGATGTCGCGGTGCACGACACCCGCCGTGTGCGCCGCGGCCAGCCCGTCCGCGACCTGACGGCCGATCGCCGCCGCCTCGGCCGGGCTCATCGGGCCCTTCTCGGCCAGCACCGCGGCCAGCGACCGCGACGGCAGATACTCCATGACCAGCCAGGGGCGCTCGTCGTGCACGACGACGTCGAACATGCTGATCACGTGGGCGTGCTGCAGCCGGGCACCGATCCGGCCCTCGCGCAGGATCCGCTGGCGGGACTCCTCGACCTGGTCGGACGACGGCAGAGCGGCCGCGAGCAGCTCCTTCACCGCCACCGTGCGGTTCAGCAGCTCGTCCGTACCACGCCAGACGGCACCCATCGCACCGGCACCGATCCGCTCGTCGAGGCGGTAGCGGTTCCCGATCCGGTGGGTGTCGGGGGTGGGCGAGCTCATGGGGTCCAAGGGTAGGGAATCAGGCGCGGGCGACCGGCAGCAGGGCACCGGCCCCGGGCGGCCGGGCGGGGACCGCCGACCCTACGCGCCGGCCCGCCCCTGCTCCACCGTCCGGGCGACCACCCTGGTGATCATGGTCACCGTGGGAGACCGAGTTCGCGGGCGCAGGCGGGCCATGATCCGTAGCCGCCACGGGTGTCGCGGACCTTCGTCGCGATCTCGATCTGCTGTTCCTTCGACGCGCCGTCGGCGGTCGGGGCGAACTGCCCGCCGCCGAACTCGCGCCAGGTCGGCTCGTCGAACTGGAGCCCGCCGTAATAGCCGTTGCCGGTCGAGATCGCCCAGTCGCCGGACGACTCGCACTGCGCCAGGCGGTCCCAGGAGGCGTCGGCGGCGGCCTCCGGCTCGCTCTCCGGCGGCGGAGCAGGTTCCCTCTCCGGAGCCGGAGCCGGGGTCGGGGCCTGCGTCGTCTCCTCCGGCCGGGCCTGCTGCGTGTCCGGCTTCTCCTGCTCGCCGGTGAACGTGCGGTCCGCCGGGTCCGTACCCGACGACGGACCGAGGTGGTCGCTCGTCTCCGGCCGGTCGGCGGTCCCGTCGTCGCCGTTCCCCGATCCGCGGCTCGCCGGCCCGCCGTCCTTCCCGTCGCCGGGTCCGGAGTCGTGGTCGTGGTCGTCCCGGCCGTCGTTCGGCGATCCGTCGTCGGGCCCGCCGTCCGGCGAACCGCCGTCGCGCCCGCCGTTCGACGAACCACCGTCGCGCCCGCCGTTGAACGAACCGCCGTCGGGCCCGCCGTTCGGCGATCCGTCGTCGGGCCGGCCGTTCGAGGAACCGCTGTCGCGCCCGCCGTCCGGCGAACCACCGCTGCCGTTCTCGCGCTCCGGATCGTCGCCGTTGCTCCGGTCGGTGCGACCGGAGCGGTCCTGGCCGGGCCCGCTGCGCCCCTGCCCGGCGCCGGCGGCCGGGGCGTCGTCGAGCCGGCCGACGTCCCCTCCCCCGCTCGAGCCCGCCTGCCCCGGCTGGTCCGGCCCGTCCGTGACCGAGCGCACGAGCTCGGCGATCGTCCCGGCGTCCGGGGAGGCGTACCCGGCGGCCGCGTCGTCGATGACGAGCACCCAGTACTCGGCACCCGGCGCGGGAAACCGGGCGACGCCCTCGCTCGCGAGCTCGGCCAGCTCCAGGACGCGACCGGTCGCCGGCTCCACCCACCACGGCCGCGCGGACGCGCCGTCGAGCAGGTCCAGGTCCAGGACGACCTCGTTCCCGGCCGGGGCGTGCCCCAGCACGTACGACCCGTCCCGGGCGCTCTCGATCCCGACCCGCCGGTCGACGGCGGCGGCCCGGACGGTGAAGGCGCCGTCCCGGTACGGGCTCAGCGCGGTCCGGGCGACGCCCCCGGCCGGCGGGTCGGAGCCGCCGAGCACCGCACCGAGCGCGAGCTCGCCACCGACCACCGCACCGACCGTCAGCAGCGCGGCCCCGAGCACCGAGGCCGACCGGCGTCCCCACCAGATGTCCACGGCCGGGCACTCTGGCGATCACCGCGTCCCAGCACGGCCGGACGGCCGAACCCGTTCACGATCGCGAGCGGTCCGCGCAGGCCCGGCCGGGCCGGGCCCCGGGCCGGGTCCACGGTGTCCCGGGCGCGCGTCAGTAGTCGAAGGACGGGTCCTCGGTACGGGTCCGCTTCAGCTCGAAGAAGTGCGGGTTCTCGGCCATCAGGCGGGCGCCGTCGAACAGCCGACCGGCTTCCTCGCCCTTCGGGACCTTCGAGATGACCGGGCCGAAGAAGGCGACGCCGTCGACGTGGACGGTCGGGGTGCCGACGTCCAGCCCGACCGGGTCCATGCCGCGGTGGTGGCTGGCCCGCAGCTTCTCGTCCCACTCGGTCGAGTGCGCGGCCCCGGCCAGCGACGCCGGCAGGTCGAGCTCCTTGAGCGCGCCCGCGATGACGTCGTCGAAGTCCTTGTTGCCCTGGTTGTGGATCCGCTCCCCGAGCGCGGTGTAGAGCGGCCCGAGGACCTGCTCGCCCTGCTGCTCGGCGGCGGCGATGCACACCCGCACCGGGCCCCAGGCCCGGGTCATCATCTCGGCGTACCCCTCGGGCAGCTCCCGGCCCTCGTTGAGCACCGCGAGGCTCATGACGTTCCAGCTCACCTCGACGTCACGGACCTTCTCCACCTCGAGCACCCAGCGGGAGGTGAGCCAGGCCCAGGGGCACAGTGGGTCGAACCACACATCGACGCGGGCACGCCCGTTACCAGCAGCAGTCGTCATGTCCGGGGCAACGACGGCCCGGTGCCGGAGATTCCGCGAGCCCCGGAGCAGGCCACGTGATTGGATGCCGGACGAGCCCCACCGGAGAGGACCAGACCACCTCCATGACCCCGCCCAACCTGACCCGTGTCCAGGCCGAGGAGCGCGCCGCGCTGCTCGACGTCTCGACCTACGACGTCACGATCGACCTCACCGACGGCGCCGGCGCCCCGTCCGAGCGGACGTTCGCCGTCACCACGACCGTGCGTTTCACCGCCGCCGAGCCGGGCCGGAGCACGTGGATCGAGTGGGTCGGTGACGGCATCACCTCCGCGGTGCTCAACGGCACCGGGCTCGATGCCACGAGCTGGACCGAGGGGGGCGGGCTGACCCTGCCGGACCTCGCCGCCGAGAACGAGCTGACGATCGTCGCGACCGGGCTCTACACCAACACCGGTGAGGGCCTGCACCGCTTCGTCGACCCGGTCGACGGCGCCGTCTACCTCTACTCGCAGTTCGAGACCGCCGACTGCAAGCGGCTGTTCCCCTGCTTCGACCAGCCCGACCTCAAGGCCCGGTACACGATCACCGTGACCGCGCCGGAGGACTGGAAGGTCATCTCCAACGCCCCGGCCGCCGTCGCGTCCGTGGACGGTGCCGCGGTGCACTCCTTCGAACGGACCGAGATCCTCTCGACCTACCTGGTCGCGCTGATCGCCGGGCCGTACGCGAGCTGGCACGACACCTACCGCGACCAGCACGCCGAGATCCCGCTGGGCATCTACTGCCGCGCCTCCCTGGCCCCGCACATGGACCACGAGCGGATCTTCACCGAGACCCGGCAGGGCTTCGACTTCTACCACCGCAACTTCGGGGTCACCTACCCCTTCGGCAAGTACGACCAGCTGTTCGTGCCGGAGTTCAACGCGGGCGCCATGGAGAACGCCGGCGCGATCACGTTCCTGGAGGACTACGTCTTCCGGTCGCGGGTCACCCGCACGCTCTACGAGCGGCGCGCCGAGACGATCCTGCACGAGATGGCGCACATGTGGTTCGGCGACCTCGTGACCATGCGCTGGTGGGACGACCTGTGGCTGAACGAGTCGTTCGCGACCTGGGCGTCGGTGCTCTGCCAGGCCGAGGCGACCGAGTACACCGGGGCCTGGACGACGTTCGCGAACCTGGAGAAGTCCTGGGCCTACCGGCAGGACCAGCTGCCCTCGACGCACCCGATCGCCGCGGACATCCCGGACCTGCAGGCCGTCGAGGTCAACTTCGACGGCATCACCTACGCCAAGGGCGCGTCGGTGCTCAAGCAGCTCGTGGCCTACGTCGGCCTGGAGCCGTTCCTGGCCGGGCTGCGCGACTACTTCGCCACCCACGCCTGGGGCAACGCGACGTTCGACGACCTGCTGGGCGCGCTGGAGTCCTCCTCCGGGCGGGACCTGTCCGGCTGGGGTGCGCAGTGGCTGCGCACCACCGGGCTGAACCTGCTGCGCCCGTCGTTCGCCGTGGACGAGGCCGGCAAGTTCACCTCGTTCGACGTCGTTCAGGGCGGCGCCCGGCCGGGCGCGGGCGAGCTGCGCACCCACCGCATCGCGGTCGGGGTCTACGACGACGACCCGGCCACCGGCAAGCTGGTACGGACCCACCGGGTCGAGCTGGACCTGTCCGGCGAGCGGACCCCGGTCCCGGAGCTGGTCGGGCTGCCGCGCGGCAAGCTGGTGCTGGTCAACGACGACGACCTCACCTACTGCGCGCTGCGCCTCGACCCGGGCTCGCTGGCCACCCTCGTCGACCGGATCGGCGACATCGCCGAGCCGCTGCCGCGCACACTGTGCTGGTCCTCGGCGTGGGAGATGACCCGCGAGGCCGAGCTGAAGGCCCGCGACTTCGTGACGCTGGTCGCCGGCGGGTTCGACACCGAGACCGAGATCGGGGTCGTGCAGCGGCTGCTGATGCAGGCCCAGACGGCGACGGCGTCGTACTGCACGCCGGAGTGGGCGTCCGGACGCGGCTGGCCGCTGCTGACCGACGCGCTGCGGTTCCGCCTGGACAGCGCGCCGGCCGGGTCGGACGTGCAGCTGGCGGTGGTGAACGCCCTCGCCGCGTCGGTGCTGCCCGAGGTCACCCTCGAGGCGATGAAGGGCTGGCTGCTCGACGTGAAGGTCCCGGCGGGGCTGACCGTCGACACCGACCTGCGCTGGCGGCTGCTGCACGCGCTGGTAGCCCACGGGCACGCCGGCGAGACCGAGATCGCCGAGGAGGAACAGCGCGACCCGACCTCGACCGGCGCCCGCCAGGCCGAGCGGGCCCGCGCGCTGATCCCGTCCGCCGAGGCCAAGGAACGGGCCTGGCAGCGGGCCGTGCACGACGACAGCCTGCCGAACGCGATGAACGAGGCGGCCATCGCCGGCTTCTCCCACCCCGCCCAGCGGGACCTGCTGGGCGGCTACGTCGAGCGGTACTTCGCCGAGATCCGCGGCGTGTGGGAGCGGCGGACCTCGGAACTGGCGCAGAACGTGGTGGTCGGGCTGTTCCCGTCCTGGGCCGTGGAACAGTCGACGGTGGACGCCGCCGACGCCTGGCTGGCCGACGACTCCACGCCGGCCGCGCTGCGCCGGCTGGTCACCGAGGGCCGGGCCGGCATCGTCCGGGCGCTGGCCGCCCGGGAGTTCGACGCACAGCCGACCCCGAGCACGCCGGGCGAGGCCACCGCCGTCGAGCAGCCGTAGCCCCCCGCACACGCCGGTGCCCCGGGAGCGTCGCTCCCGGGGCACCGGTGTGTTCGCTCAGTGGCGCCGCAGCAGCCGCGCCAGCGGGTTCCGCCGGGGACGGTCGGCGTCGGCGGGGCGGAAGGAGCCGCAGGCCCGCGCGCCGCAGGCACCGCAGTCGGTGCCCGCCCGATAGTGGTCGTGCATGTCCTCCGGGTGCCCGCAGGCACACAGCCGCACGCCCGGGGCGGCCGGCGGCAACGGGGTGACCGGCTCGGCCGGGGTCCGCTGCTGCGGGATCGCGGGGGCTGTCGTGGGGGTGGGCTCGACGGCGGGCAGTCCGGTCGGCGGTGTGAGCACCGCGGCGGAGGGGGTCGAGGGGTGCGACGCGGGCCGGCGTCCGTGCGGACCCGGGCCGGTTGCATCGTCGTGCGGATGCGCCATGGTGACCTCCTTCGTACGGACGGCGGCCCGGCACCGTCGTCGCAGACGATGCCGTCGCGTGCCGTCGCGGCACCCAGTATGCGAGCACCACGCGCTCCAGGAAAGTGACCAGATACCCGATACGTCGCCCTCGGTGGAGAATTCGCTGGTCACGACCAGGCGGCGAACCCGATCAGGTGACAGCCGGCAGGGTGAGTACGGCCAGGCAGCCTCGCGGATCGTGCGCCGTCCGGAGGACGAGGTCGCCCCCGTGCTCCTGCGCCAGTTGCGCGCTGATGTGCAGCCCGAGCCCGGAGCCCCCGGCCGCCTCGTCGTGCACGCCCCGCGCGATCTCCAGGGTGTCGCGTCCCCCGGGCAGCCCCGGGCCCGAGTCGCGGACCTCGACCGCGACATAACCGGGGGTCGGCGCCGTGCGGCCCCGGACCTCGACCGGTGCCCCCGGGGCGTGCCGGTCGCAGTTGGCGAGCAGGTTGGTCACGATCTGGCGGGTCACCGACTCCGGGACCGCGACGACCGGCAGGTCCTCCTCGACGTCGAGGGTGATCTCCTGGCGCGAGCGCAGGCTGACCAGCTGGCGCAGCACGACGTCGACCCGGTGCTCGCGGCCGTTCCCCGAGCGCAGGTCCGGCCCGGCCGGCGTGAACGCCGGCCCCAGGTCCAGCAGCGCGGCGTCCCGCTCGTCGATCATCGGGTCCGGCGGGTCGCCGTCGTCGTGGTCCCCGACGAGCCCGCCCGCCGGGTCCTCGAGCATCGTGCGCAGCCGCCCGAGCTCGGCCAGCACGGCGTCGCGGAGCTGGTCGGTCCGCTCGTCGCCGCCGCCGTGCGAGAGCAGGTAGGCCGCCCCGGCGAGGCCGGCGAGGCCGTTGCGCAGCTCGTGGTCACGCTCGGCGGCCTGCCCGGCGGCCCGTTCCAGCAGCCGGGTCGCGTCGCCCACCGTCTCCAGCAGCCGGTCGTAGTCGTCCTGCAGGTCGCTGACCGCACGCAGCGCGATCGCCAGCAGCGCCGACAGCACCACCGCCATGCCGAGGATCCGCAGCGACGGGTACACCAGCCCGGTCTGCGGATCGCCCGGGACGACGACCCGGTACAGCTGGGACACCGCGATCACCAGCAGCCCGACACCGACCCGCGACCGCACCCGGCTCTGCCTGCGGTATCCGTCCAGCAGGAACAGCACTGCGACGGTCGCCCAGCCGACCTGGACCAGGACCGACGCCAGCGGCGTCTGCTCCAACGCCTCGGTGAGGGCGTTCTCCCCCAGGCTGAACGCCAGCGCACCGGCCACCAGGGCGACCACGAACAGGACCCAGCCGCCCCAGGCCCCCAGGGCGGCCGGCGGGCGCAGCGCGGCCAGCAGGATGACCATCCCGACCGCGAGCATCGAGAGCACGGCCAGCCGGGGCACCCCGGCCGGCTCGCGGGCCTGGATGACCAGCGCGGACAGCGGCAGCACGATCACGGCGTAGAGCAGCAGCGCCGCCCCGAACCAGGACGGTCGCGGGTCCCCGGTCAGCCGCCCGGTGACCAGCGCGACGATCGCGGCGGCCGAGCCGACCGCGGCCGCGGCCAGGGTGAGCAGCGAGGTCGCGGAAGCGACGTCGATCCGGCCGGTGACGACCGCGGGACGCGTGAGGGCGACGACGAGCACGCCCAGGGTCAGGACGACGAGGAGATCCGCCAGGTGTCCGGCGACGAACCGCGCACGGCGGTGCCGGCCGAGCACACCGCTGAAACTGCCGGCGGCCACGCTGCCCCTTTCACATCCTCCGGGATCCGACCACGGATCAGATTCCCGCAGCCTTCCGGTACAGCGCCACCGCTTCGAGCTGGGACCCGACCTCGAGCTTGGTCAGGACCGCCCGGATCTGGGTCCGGACCGTCGCGAGCGAGACCACGAAGTGATCGGCGACGGCCTGCGCACGCTTGCCGCCGGCGAGCAACGCGAGTACCTCACGCTCGCGCTGCGTGAGCTTACCGAGCTTGTCGTGGAGGTCGCGGCGCTCGGTCTCGCGGTCGCGGTAGAGCGCGATGAACTGCTCCCGGCGCCCCGGCGGCATCACCGAGCGGCCCGCCCTGGCCTCCCGGATCGCGTTGAGCAGGGCGGGGAAGGGGGCGTTCTTGGGGACGAACACGAACCCGCCCGCGTCGAGCGCGGCCCCGACCCGGCCGGCGTCGGAGCTGCCGGAGAGGATCACGACCCGCCAGCCGAGCTCCACGAGCGGGCCGACGAGCCGGACGCCGTCGATCCGGTTGCCGTCCGGGTCCCGGCCGAGATCCAGGTCGAGGACGATCATCCCCGGTGCGCTGCGGCGGGCGTGCTCGAGCACGCCCGCCGCGGTGCGGACCGGCTGGAAGGTGGCGTCCTCACCCTCGGCGCGCAGGTTCAGCGCGAGCGCCGAGCCGACCAGCTCGTGGTCGTCGATGATCAGGATCGGGCTCGGGGCGGACATCAGGGGATCGCCCTCGCAGAACGCGACATGGGGACACCTTAGAGGCGTTCGTCCGTTCGTAGTGCGATCCCCGGGGCCGGGCGCGCTGCGGGCACACCCGGTGCGCGGTGGCGCCGCCGGTCAGGGGCGGTTGCCGGCCTGATCGGCGAGCATCCGCAAACCTGAGAGCATGCCGCCGAACAGGTCCCCCTCCTTGAAGGAGGCGACCATGCTCATCAGCGCGAGCTTCGCGCCCCGGTCCGGCAGGCGGACCTTCGCCTCGGCACCGGTCACGATCTCCAGCTGGCGCTGCTCGGGGCTGACGGCGACGAGGACGGCCTCGTCGAAGCCCTCGATCCGCCCGTGCAGGTCCACGGCGCTCTTCCGCGCGTCGGCACCCAGGTCACCCAGGTAGAGCGCGAACCGCAGCCCGGTCTCCCGGCTGGTCAGGGTCAGCGCGTCGTCCAGGCGGGTGAGCTGGACCGGGGTGAACGGCTGATCGGAGAGCTTGGGCTCCACGAACTGCTCGGCTGTCGACAGACGCCCCGAGGACGTCACCACCGAGCCCTCGGGCAGCTCGTCCTCGTTGCCCTCGAAGACGGCGACGCCGCTACCACTTGCCACCGGTACCTCCTCGCGCGTCACTGCCGTCGGCCGGGGCGTGGGCCGCGTGGTGCGCGGCGCCGGCCGGGTTGGCGATCCAGAACAGGGGCTCGTAGGGCCACGGGTCACCCGCGTTGTAGCGGGGGCGGGCGCTCCGGTTCCGCACCGCGATCCAGCCCCAGATCGCGAAGTACAGGACAGCCGGCGCGACCACGAAGACCAGCAGGGTTTCGACGACGGTCACGGGGCCCGAACCTAGCCGATGGCTCCACCGGGCACCTGCTCAGGTGTCCGATCCGACAGCCGCCCGGACCGGATGGCCCGCAACAGCGCAGCGTGATCGGCCTCGGTCTGGTCGGCGTAGGCCCGGGCGAAGGTGCACAGGGCGTCGGCGACCTTGCCGCCCTTGCCCAGGTAACCCGCGATCATGGAGGCGCCGGAGGTGCGGGCGTGCCCCTTGGCGAGCAGCTTCCCGCAGATGTCGGCGTAGTCCGCCAGCGCGGGCGCGTCCAGCGTGTCCGGCACGATGGCGCCCTTCATGTCGCGGAACTGGCGCACGTAGTACTGACGTCCGGCCACCGTCGTCCACCCCAGCAGCGGGTCGGACACGGTCTGCAGCGCCTGCTGGTACTCGACGACGCGCTGGCCCTGGTGGGCGTGCCAGGCCTCGTCGCCGTGGACGTAGGGTGCCACGACCGAGCGCCGGGCCTGCTTGAGCTGCAGGAACAGCACGTCGTCCGGGCTGGACCCCTCGCACAGCACGAGGTACGCGCGCAGCCCGACCGAGCCGACGCCGACGACTTTGTGGGCCACGTCGGTGGCGTGGTAGCCGCCGAGGATCCGCGCCCAGTGCGACGGCAGCGTGGCGAGGTAGTCGTCGAGCGCGGCGAGGATGCGCTCGGTGCGTTCGTCGTCGGGGTGGGCGATCAGCGGCGGCTCGGTGACGATCCGGCGCTCGCCGCCCTCGTCGGTGACGAAGCGGGGCAGCGCCCGGTCCGAGGTCCGTCGGCGCGCCCGCTGGGCGGCCTTGTCGATCGCGCGGCGCGCCGTCTTGTGGTCGGCGTCGGCGCGCAGCGTGTCGACGTTCATGACGTCGAACGAGCGGGCCAGCAGCGGCTGCTCGGCCAGCGTCCACAGGTGCTCGGCGTAGGCGTGCGCGCAGCGGGCGACGGCCTCCCCGCACTGCTGCTCGGACGCCCCGGAGTCCCGTCCGGCCACCCAGGTGGAGGCGACCAGCCGGCGCAGGTCCCACTCCCAGGCCCCGGGGTGGGCCTCGTCGAAGTCGTTGAGGTCGAACACGAGCGCACGCTCGGGCGAGGCGTAGAAGCCGAAGTTGCCGAGGTGGGCGTCGCCGCAGATGATCGGGCGGATGCCGGTCGCGGGCAGCACGGCGGAGTCGGCCGCGTGCAGGGCGGCCGCGCCCCGCAGGAACGCGTGCGGCGAGGTGCTCATCCGCTGGATCCGCAGCGGGATCAGCTCGGTGACCCGGCCCGCGTTGGTCGCCTCGACCAGGTCGACCGGGTCGACCCGGCGCAGCGCGGGCGACCACGTCGCCAGTGACGAGCGCGGCGCGGTGGCCCGCAGGTCCTTGCCGACCCGGTAGCGCTCGGCACGCGGGGTCGAACGCCGGTGCAGCGAGCCGAAGGCGCCCCGGTCCGAGCCGGCGAGCACGGGGTGCGTGGTCACGTGCCCGTTCCTACACGCCCGGGGCGTGGTTCCGCGCGGTGGGTCACCCCGTTCAGACGTTGCGGCGCCCGAGCGCGCGGTAGGTCCACCCGGCCGCCTCCCAGGTCTCGCGGTCGAGCGCGTTGCGCCCGTCGAGCACCCGCCGGGTCCGCACGTGCCGCCCGAACGCGGCCGGGTCCAGCTGCTTGTAGAGCTTCCACTCCGTCAGCAGCAGGACGGCGTCGGCGTTCTCGGCGGCCTCCTCCGGCGTCTCGACGAAGTCGAGCTGGGACCAGTGCTTGCGCACGTTGTCCCCCGCCTGCGGATCGGTGACCCGCACGGTGGCGCCCTGCAGCTGCAGCTGCGCGGCCACGTTGAGCGCCGGGGAGTCCCGGATGTCGTCGGAGTCCGGCTTGAACGCCGCCCCCAGCACCGCGATCCGCTTGCCGAGCAGCGAGTCGTCACACACCTGCCGGGCGAGCTCGACCATCCGGATCCGGCGCCGCATGTTGATGTTGTCGACCTCGCGCAGGAACGTCAGCGCCTGGTCGGCCCCCAGCTCGCCGGCCCGGGCCATGAAGGCCCGGATGTCCTTGGGCAGGCAACCGCCGCCGAAGCCGAGGCCGGCGTTGAGGAACTTGCGGCCGATCCGGTCGTCGTGCCCGATCGCGTCGGCGAGCTGCTTGACGTCGGCGCCGGTCGCCTCGCACAGCTCGGCCATCGCGTTGATGAACGAGATCTTGGTGGCCAGGAACGAGTTCGCCGCGGTCTTGACCATCTCGGCGGTCGCGTAGTCGGTGACGACCTTCGGGGTGTCCTCGGCGACGATCCGTGCGTAGACGCGGTCGAGCCGGTCCGCGGCCCACTCCCCCGCGGCACCGTCGGGGATGCCGTAGACCAGCCGGTCGGGATGCAGCGTGTCCTGCACGGCGAAGCCCTCGCGCAGGAACTCCGGGTTCCACGCCAGGACCGCATCGGGCACCCGCTCGGCGACGAGCTCGGCCAGCCGCGCCGCCGTCCCCACCGGGACGGTCGACTTGCCCGCCACCAGCTCCCCCGGGCCCAGCACGTCCAGCAGGGCCGCCGTCGCCGACTCCACGTAGGTCAGGTCGGCGGCGTACTCACCGCGCCGCTGCGGGGTGCCGACGCACAGGAAGTGCACCGCCGCCCCGCGGGCCGCGGTGATGTCCGAGGAGAACGTCAGCCGGCCGGAGTCCAGCGACCGCCGCAGCAGCTCGGAGAACCCCGGCTCGAAGAACGGGACCCGCCCGGCCGCGAGGGCCTCGGCCTTCTCGACGTCGACCTCGATGCCGACCACCTCGTGGCCGAGCTCGGCCATCGACGCCGCGTGCACCGCGCCGAGATAGCCGCAGCCGATGACCGAGAGCTTCAGCGGCTGGTTGCTGTCCGACATGGGCGGAGACTAACGGCCCGCCCGGAGCCGGTCGTACCGGGCGTCACACAGGTCGCGCGTGGGTAACATCCCGCTGACCAGCGCGTGCTGCAGCGTCACGGCGTCGCGGTCCTTGTCGGACAGCACCGGTTCCAGGTCGTCGGCCCAGGGCAGCGCGAGATCGGGGTCGAGCGGGCTGATGCCGTGCTCGGCCGCCGGGGCGTACGGGGTCGAGCACAGGTACTCGACGGTCGTGCCGTCGGCCAGCGCCTGGAACGCGTGCCCGAGACCCTCGGCCAGGTAGACCGCCCGGGGCTCCGCCGCATCGAGGTCGACGGCGACGTGCTCGCCGAACGTCGCCGACCCCACCCGCAGGTCCACGATCACGTCCCGGACGGCGCCGGCGGCCACGTGCAGGTACTTGGCCTGCCCGGGCGGGACGTCGGCGAAGTGCACCCCGCGGATCACGCCCCGGTGCGAGACCGACCGGTTGGTCTGGGCCACGGTCAGCTCGAACCCGAGCGCCTCGCGGAACGCCGGCCCCTGGAACGGCGCGGTGAACGAGCCGCGGTGGTCCGGGAACGTCGGCGGCTCGAACAGCCAGGCGCCGTCGATGGCGAGTTCGGTCGCTCTCACCGCTGCAGTGCCTCCCACCAGTCGCGGTTCTCGCGGTACCAGGCCACCGTGGACGCCAGGCCCTCCTCGAACGGCACCCGCGGCGCGTACCCGAGCTCGTCGCGGATCTTCGACCAGTCCACCGCGTACCGGCGGTCGTGGCCCTTGCGGTCGGGCACCCGCTCGATCATCTCCTCGCCGGCGCCCACCGCCGCCAGCAGCCGTCCGGTGAGCTCGCGGTTGGACAGCTCGGTGCCGCCACCGATGTTGTAGATCTCGCCCGGGCGGCCCGTCGCCGCGGCCAGGGCGATGCCGCGGCAGTGGTCGTCGACGTGCAGCCAGTCCCGGACGTTGCCGCCGTCGCCGTAGAGCGGGACCGTGCGCCCCAGCAGCAGCCGGGTGACGAACAGCGGGACCACCTTCTCCGGGAACTGGTGGGGCCCGTAGTTGTTCGAGCACCGGGTGATCACCGTGTCGAGCCCGTGCGTGCGGTGGTAGGAGCGGACGAGCAGGTCGGACCCGGCCTTGGCGGCGCTGTAGGGCGAGTTCGGCTCGAGCGGCTCGGTCTCGGCCCACGACCCGTCCTCGATCGAGCCGTACACCTCGTCGGTGGAGACGTGCACGAACCGGCCCACGCCCAGGTCGAGCGCGGCCTGCAGCAGCACCTGGGTGCCGACCACGTTCGTCGTCACGAAGTCCGCCGCGCCGGTGATCGAGCGGTCCACGTGGGTCTCCGCGGCGCAGTGCACCACCAGGTCGGCGCCGGTCAGCACCTCGGTGACCCGCTGCGGGTCCCGGATGTCACCGCGCTCGACCCGCAGCCGCGGGTCGTCGCGCACCGGGTCCAGGTTCTCGATGCGTCCGGCGTAGGTGAAGGCGTCGAGGACGACGACTGCGTCGCCCGTCACCCGGCCGCCTCCCATTCCCGGGTAGCCCTGCTCCAGCACCGTCCGCACGAAGTGCGAGCCGATGAAGCCGGCTCCCCCGGTGACCACGATCCGCACCCGGACCTCCCTCCTCCCGCTCCCGGCCAGCGTGTCAGAGTCGCCGGGTCCGACGGTGAGGAGGTGGGCGCGTGCGCGCGTGCGTGGTGGGTGCGGACGGGCAGCTCGGCCGGGCCCTCGTGGCGGCGCTGCCGGGGGCGGTGGCCCTGAACCGGGCCGGACTGGACATCGCCGACGCCGAGGCCGTCGCCGGCCACGACTTCACCGGTGTCGACGTGGTGTTCAACGCCGCCGCCCACACCGCCGTCGACCGGGCGGAGACCGAGCCGGCCGCGGCGTGGCGGGCGAACGCGCTCGGCCCCGCGCACCTCGCGGCGGCGGCCGCCCGGCACGGCTTCACCCTGGTGCACGTCTCGACCGAGTACGTCTTCGACGGCACCGCGACCGGCCCGATGCCCGAGGAGACCCCGCTCGCCCCGCTGGGCGTGTACGGCGCGTCGAAGGCGGCCGGGGAGCTCGCGGTGCGCGCGGCCCCCCGGTACGTGATCGCCCGCACCAGCTGGGTGGTCGGCGACGGCGGCAACTTCGTCGCCACGATGGCCCGCCTGGCCCGCGACGGCGTCCGCCCGAGCGTCGTCGACGACCAGGTCGGGCGGCCCACGTTCACCCGCGACCTCGCCGCCGCCCTGATCGCGCTGGCCGAGCGGGAACCGGGCGTCTACCACGTGACCAACGACGGCGAGCCGGTCAGCTGGTACGGCCTGGCGACCGAGGTGTTCATCCGCTGCGGCCGCTCCCCCGGCGACGTCACGCCGGTCTCGACCGCCGAGTACGGCGCCCTCCAGAGCAGGGCCGGCACGCCGCCGCCGGCTCACCGGCCGGCGAACTCGGTGCTGGACCTGAGCCGGCTCACCCGGGCCGGGGTGACGATGCCGCCGTGGCGCGACGCGCTCGACGAGCACCTGGGAGCCGGCCGGTGAAGGGGATCGTGCTCGCCGGCGGGTCCGGCAGCAGGCTCGCCCCGATCACCCGGGCGGTGTCGAAGCAGCTGCTGCCCGTCTACGACAAGCCGATGATCTACCACCCGCTGACCACGCTGATGCTGGCCGGCGTCCGCGAGATCCTGCTGATCTCCACCCCGCACGACCTTCCCGGTTTCCAGCGACTCCTCGGCGACGGCGGCGAGCTCGGCCTCGAGATCACCTACGCGGCGCAGGACCGGCCCAACGGGCTGGCCGAGGCCTACCGCATCGGCGCCGACCACGTCCGCGGCGGTCCGTCGGCACTCGTGCTGGGCGACAACATCTTCCACGGCGCCTCGTTCGGCGACCTGCTCCGCCGCCGGGTCGCCCAGGTGGTCTCGGGCGAGGCCGGCTGCGTGCTGTTCGGCTACCCGGTGCGCGACCCGCAGCGCTACGGCGTCGGCGAGGCCGGCCCGGACGGGCGGCTGCTCTCGATCGAGGAGAAGCCCGAGCACCCCCGCTCGGACCGCGCCATCACCGGCCTCTACCTCTACGACGCCGACGTCGTCGACATCGCCGCCGGCATCGCCCCGTCCGCCCGCGGCGAGCTGGAGATCACCGACGTCAACCGGGTCTACCTCGACCGCGGCCGCGCCCACCTGCAGGACCTCGGCCGCGGGTTCGCCTGGCTCGACACCGGCACGCACGAGTCGCTGATGGAGGCCGGGCAGTACGTGCGGGTGCTGGAGAACCGCCAGGGCGTGCGGATCGCGTGCGTGGAGGAGGTCGCGCTGCGGATGGGCTTCATCGACGCCGACACCTGCCATGCGCTGGGCGAGCGCCAGGCCGGGTCGGGGTACGGCGAGTACGTGATGGGAGTGGCCGAGCAGTTCCGCCGCCGCGCCTGACAGGGTGGAGATCGTGACCGGTCGCCTGCAGCACTCCCTGTTCCGGCTCGGTCAGTGGCTCCTCGGCCACCGCAGCGGTCCCGAGGGCGACATCGAGCCCGGCCTGTCCGTGGTCGGGAAGGACGCGGGCACCCGGCACGTGCGGCTGTGGATCGGCACGCTGGTGCACGGCTGCGACGCCGAGACCCTCGAGGCCACGGTGAGGGTCACCGGCGCGGTCGGCGACGCGCAGGTCACGACGACGCTGCTGCGGTTCGGCTTCGACAGCGAGCGGGCGGTGACCGGCTGGCGGGCGAGCACCCGGTTCTTCCACGGCCACGTCGTCGTCGACCACCTGACCGCCGACGCGTGGGGCGAGGCCACCGTCGAGCTCGCCCCGGTCGCCGGGCTGCGCCCCGAGCACCGCCGGGCGTCCTGCCGGGTGCGGACGCTGCCCGCGCGGATCGCCGTCGGCTCGTCGCTGACCGCACTCGTCGCGTCCTGCTACGACGCCGACACCGACACCACCAACGCCCTCGACGCGGCGTTCCGGCACCTGCGCGACCACGTCGCCGAGCCGGACCTCGCGCTGCTCACCGGCGACCAGGTCTACGCCGACGCGCCGGCGAAGTTCTACGCGACGATGGCGCGCAGCACCCCGCGGACCTACGGGCTGCTCGAGTACTGGACGTCGTGGGGCATGCAGCGCTACGGCGAGCACCGCCATCTGGGGATGCGCGCGCTGCTGGGCCACGGGCCGCACTGGTTCCTGCCCGACGACCACGAGTTCTGGAACAACTGGCCGCACGCCTCGGTGACCGCGCGGCACTCCTACGCCAACATCGTCCGGGCCGGGCGCGGCAGCCTGCGCCGCCGGCTCGCGGCGTGGCGCCACCGGCCCGGGGACGAGGTGCCGTACCCGCAGGACCCGGGCCCGCCGCCGTCGGACCCGCTGGTGCAGAGCTACCACCCGCCGCACCCCGACGAGTGGGACGCGTGGGGGCGCAGTGCGTTCGACCTGTACGGCTCATTCCAGACGCCGAGCGTGCGCGACCGCGACACCGGCCGGATCACCCGCGGAGAGCTCGACGACGACCCGGCCGCGGACCCGCACCGTCCGCCGCGCCACGGCCCGCCCGGCGAGGTGCACCGGCCGCTGAACCAGCTGGTGCAGCGGGTCGATCTCGACGAGGTGCAGATCGCCCTGCTCGACACCCGCACCCGGCGTACCCGCCGCACCGACGACCCGCGGTACTCGGCGTTCGTCGACCCCGGTCATCTCGACCAGGTGCTCGCGATCGCCGCCGAGGCCCCGATCCTGGTGCTGGTCGCCCCGCAGCCGATGCTCGTGCCGCCGTACCGGACGCGGCTGCGCGACCGCCCGCTCGGCGCGCGAGTGGAACGGGCCCTCGACCTACAGATCGCCGACTACCCCGAGCAGTACGCCCGGTTCTGGGACGGGCTGGTCGCGGCCCGCGACGGCCGCCCGACGGTCACGGTCGGCGGCGACATCCACTCCAGCTACGTCGGACACGCGCCGTCGCTGCCGCTGCTCGAGGTGGTGTCCTCGCCGATGTCGCTGGTGGCAGGCGCGACCCTGCCGGACACGCTGTTCGCCGCGCCCGCCCGGCTCCTGCGGTCGCTGGCCGGTGGGTCGGCCCAGCGGGATCCGTACGCGGCGGGCGAGCCGCTGGCCCGCATCGACGACCTGCGCAGCCGCGGCGTTGTCGGTGACGCCGGTGACGCCGGTGATGCCGCGGTCTCGCTGGCCGGGCTCGGCCGCGGCAACCCCGAGGGGCTCGGCCTGCTCTCGCTGGACCGCCCGGAGGAGCACCGGTTCGTGCTCACCGCCGCGCTGCACCTGCGGGCGTCACTGGCGGCCGGGCACACCGACGGGGTCCGGGAGGTCTCGGTTGAGCTGCGCACCGACCGGCGCGGACCGGATGCGATGAGCGCACCCTCGGTGGCCCCGGCGCGGTAGCGGGGATCACGGATCCGGCGTCGATCCGGACATCCTCGGCCGCATTCGCTCCCGATCCGTGACCTCCCGGGTCGTGCCACACTTCCCGGAACGAGGAGGCCCGAATGTCCGCACTCCCCCTGCCGCCCCAGCGCCTGCTGACGACGGCCGAGTTCGCCGAGCTGCCCGATGAGGCCGAGGCGCGCTACGAGCTGCAGGAGGGCAGCATCGTGATGTCACCGAGGCCGCGGCCGAGGCACCAGCTGTGCCTGGGACGTCTGGTGGCCCGCTTGGCGGAGCAGCTGCCCGAAGAGCTGGAGGTCCTGCCCGAGGTGGACGTGGACCTCGAGCTGACGCCCGCATCGCGGCCCGGGTTCGTGCGCGCACCCGACCTGGTCGTGGTCCGCCGCGAGGTCCTCGGCCGGGTCGAGGATCGCGGACTGATCCGCGCGTGCGAGGTCGTCCTCGCCGTCGAGATCACCTCGCCCGGTACGAGCCGGATGGACACGGTCGTCAAGCACGGCGAGTACGCCGACGCCGGCATTCCGCACTACTGGATCGTGACCCTCGACGACAGCGTCGCACTCACCCGGTGTCACCTCGGCGGCGAGTTCGGCTATGTCGACGCCGCACCGGCCCGCGGCCGCATCTCGTTCGACGAACCCTTCCCCGTCGTGCTCGATCTGGCCGCCCTGCTGTGAGACGGGTCCTCCGGTGGGGAGATCTCCTCCTCCGGACGGAGGCGATGGGCGGCGGTGCCCAGTACGGTCGTCCGGCATGGGGGATCTGCTGCTCAGCGAGGAACTGCTGCTCATCGGGCTGCACGACGAGACCGGCAAGCCCGACGGCTGGTTCCAGCCGAACAACCTGCACGGCGCGTTGATCTGCGACCTGATCGAGCGGGGCGCGGTCACCGTCGACGGGAAGAAGAAGGTGCACCCCGGTGAGCGGGTGCCGGAGCACCCCGCGCTGCGGCAGGTCTGGGAGACGATCACCGCGGACGCCAAGGTTCGCAGCGTCTCGCACTGGACGAGCACGCTGCCGTGGAAACACACCAAGCCGGCCGAGCTCGTCGCCGAGCGGCTGGTCGACGACGGCGTGCTGACCCGCGAGGAGGGCAAGGTCCTCGGGATCTTCCGCACCACCCGGCTGCCCGCTGCCGACCCGGCTCCCGAGCGCGCGTTGCGGGAACGGCTGCGCGGCGTGCTCGTCACCGGCATCGAGCCGTCCGCGCACGACGCCCTGCTCGTCACCCTGCTCAACGCGACCTCCCAGGTGAAGGCGGCACTGGACGGGTTGGACAAGGAGCAACGCAAGGCCGGGACGAAGCGGGCGGCGCAGATCGCGAAGGGCCTGAAGGACAACCCGGTCGTCAAGGCGCAGTACGACGCCGCGATGGCCGCGGTGATGACGACGGTCGTTGCGACCGCCGTCGTCACGTCGTCGGGTGGGAGCTGACCGCACAGCACGTAACGCGAAATTCATTGCGATAACTCTCCCGACGGGTCTAGCCTTCTGGCGCGAAGAAGTTCGCGTTAGACGGCACGGACCGCCGTGCCGCACGCCCTTCGCGGATCCCGCCGAGGGGGACCCCATGACGACCGTCCAGCGCCCCACCGTGAAGGCCGCCCTGACCGACCGCGGCTTCGCGCTCCACTACCTGCAGATGCTGCTCGCGATGGGGGCAGGCATGCTCGTGCTCGGCCCGCTCGCGATGCTCGCCGGCGACCCGGACCTCGAGGTGCAGGCGCTGCTCATGGCGACCTCGATGAGCGCCGGGATGGCGGTCTGGATGGCCTGGAAGCGCCACACCTGGCCCGCGACCGTCGAGATATGCCTGGCGATGTACCTGTCGTTCGTCGTGCTGTTCCCGCCGTACTGGCTCGGGGTGCTCTCCGGGCACGACGTGATGGTCGTGGGGCACGTGCTGATGCTGCCGGCCATGGCACTGGGGATGCTGCGGCGGCGGGAGGAGTACGTGCACGGATGACGTTCAGCAGCTCGGATCGTACGCAGGACCGACCCAGCGACGAATTGCGGCAGACAACCGCGTAACGGGCGAACCGGACTTCGCGACAGCATCCGCGTGTCTGCCGCGATCCATTCTCGATGCACCGTCACGGAAGTTCGACACCCGGCGGCTCGTCCGCTGCACGAGTGGGACACCTTCGTCGATCGACTCAACGGCGATACGGTCCAGAAGTCCGGCTGGGCCGACCTGCGCGCCACGGCGGGCTTCACCGCTCACTACTTCTTCGCGCACGACCGCGGACACCTGGTCGGCGGTGCCCAGCTGCTCGAACGTCGCCTGCCGCTGCTCGGCCGGGTGGGTTACGTGTCGAATGCTCCGCTCGTCGACGACACCGTCGGCGACAGCTCCATCGGCGTCCCGGCCTTGTGCACACACCTGCTCCGCGCGGCGCAGACACATCTGTCGATGCTCCTCGTACAACCACCGGAGGGCCGCGACGACGTCAGCGAGTTCCTTCTCGCACGGGGCCTACGCCCTTCGGAAGCAGGGATCGCTCCCGCGGCGACCCTGCGTCTGCGGTTGGATCGCTGTGAGGAGGAGATCCGAGCCGGGCTCGGTCGGCGGTTGCGCCAGTGGACCCGGCAGTGGCCGCGCCGCGGGGTCACGGTACGGCCGGCCGGTCGCCGGGACCTGGGGGTCGTCGCGGCTCTCCTCGCCGAGACCGGCCGACACCAGGGGTTCGACCCGTTCCCGGAGGACTATCTGCGAACGATGTACGACATCTTCGCCGACCGGGGTGAGATCCAGATCATGGTGGGCGAGGTCGCCGGTGTTCCGGTGGCATGCGAGGTTCTGACCGGCTGCGGGAACGTCGTGCGCTCGAGGCTCGGCGGGACCGATCGTTCCGCCGAGGTGCAACACCTGAACGTGTCTGCGGCCGTCGAGTGGCACAGCATCCTGTGGGCTCGATCGGCCGGTTACCGTTGGTTCGACTTCGGCGGAGTCCTGCCCGAGACACGGGCCTCGCTCGCCGGCGACACGGCGGATCTCGACTCGGTCCCCGGCCCCGATCGGTTCAAGCTCCGTTTCGGAGGCGACCTGCACACCTACCCGCAGGCGGTCGAGTGGTTCCGTTCCCCGCTCCTACGAGCCGGTTACGACCTGACGAACAGGTCCGAGTACGGGCGCCGGGCAGTTCGGGCCGTTCGCGGGCGGATCCGAGCCACCCGGTGACCGATCGTAGTCGGAAGGGCGCCCGGTAACAGGCGCTCCGATCTTTCCGAGCCCCTCACGTGGCATCAGGAACGGGTTCGTCGACATCGATCACAGATCTGCGTTCACCGACCGCTGACGAGCTCGCCGAATGGGACGACCTAGTCAGCCGAGTCGACGGTGGCGACACGGTGCAGAAGTCCGGGTGGGCGACATTGCGTTCGACGGCCGGCTTCGAGTCCCGGTACCTCCTGCTCCACTCCGACGACGGGCTGGTCGGCGGGGCCCAGGTGCTCCTCCGCCGACTCCCGCTGATCGGCACGGTCGGATACATCTCCAACGGCCCGATACTGGACGAGGCCCGGACCGAGCACGGAACCGCAGTCCGGAGCATCTGCGACCGGCTGGTCACCATGGCCAGGAACGAGCTGGCGGTCCTGCTGATCCAGCCGCCCGATGGCCGGGACGACATCAGCGACGAGTTGCTCCGACGCGACTTCCGCATCTCGGCGGCCGGGGTGGCGCCGGCGGCGACCCTGCGGCTCGCCCTCGACCGCCCGGAGGACGAGATCCGGGCCGGGCTCAGCAAGCGCCTACGACGGTGGACGGGCCAGTGGGAACGTCGCGGTGTCACCGTCCGGACCGCAACCGAGGACGATCTGTCCACAGTCGCCCGGCTGCTGGGCGAGACAGCCCGGTTCCAGGGTTTCGCCCCGTTCCCGGAATCCTATCTGCGCACCATGTACCGCACGTTCACCGCGCGTGACGAGGTGCAGATCCGGCTCGGCGAGGTGGCCGGTGAACCGGTCGTCTGCGAGGTGCTGACCGGCTGTGCAGGCGTCGTGCGCTCCCGCCTCATCGGAACCGACCGCTCGACGCGGTGGGAGCATCTCAACGTGTCCGCTGCGGTGCAGTGGGACGCGATCCGGTGGGCGCGCAACGCCGGCTACTGCTGGTTCGACTTCGGGGGCATCGGGCCCGGCTCGGCGGAACGGCTCGCGTCCGGTTCCCCGGTGAGCACCGACGGGCTTCCCGGACCCGATGTCTTCAAGATCCGGTTCGGCGGACACCTGCACACCTACCCCCAGGCGGTCGAATGGTTCGGTTCCCCGGTCCTGCGAGCGGCGTACGACCTCGGGCGCAGGACCGAGCGTGGGCGACGCCTGCTCGGCGCCGTCCGCAACCGGCTCCGCAACGCGGTGACCTGATCCGCGTCTGCCGTCAGGTCACCAGCGCGTCCAGGCAGCCTCGTCGAGTGCCCGTCCGACCCTGCCGATGTACCCGAGAGCTTCCGGGTCACGCAGTTCGCCGGAGAAGTGCCAGCCGACGCATCCCCACAGGTCCCCCTCGGCCTCGGGGCCGAGGTAGGTCACCCAGCCCTCGTAACAGCCGCGGACCACACCGAGCGCGTAGTCGACATTGAACGCAGTGCTCTCGGAGGCCAGCGGGTACGAACCTGGCCGGTAGAGGTGCTTCACCTGCATGATCCCGAAGCTGGTCGCGCACGGCGGGGCGTCTCCCGGGACGCAGTCCTCCTCGTCCGAGGAGACGTCCCCGGTCGTCGCCTGCCGCCAATCGCTCTCCGCGTCCGCCATGGCCCGGACGAGGTCCGGCGGAAGTCCCCACTTGCAGGCACCCCACTGCAGGATCTGGCCGGTGCTACCGGCGTAGTCGCCATCGATTCGCGCGATGATCTCCGGATTGAACTCGGGCGCGTACCCGTGTGGCGTCCAGTCCGGAACCCGGACTCCGCCACCCGTTCGCGCGTTCGGCTCGGCGTTCTCGGGCCGCACCTCGCGCGTCGCACCGACCGCGGCGGCGCACTCGGCGCCCGTCGGCAATGCCGTGCCGGGTGCAAGCGCCTCGGCCGGAACCGGGGTTCCGGGATCCACCGGAGCTCCGGGCGCCCCGGCCAGGTACATCACCACCGCCCCGACGGCAACCACGGCCAGCAGGCCGAGGACGCCCGTCGCCGTCCGACGCCGCACCCGAGGTGCGGGCTCACCGCACACGGGGTCGGCCCGTCCCGGCGATGGTTGCCCGACGCACCGCCTCGACCTGGTCACGGACCAGGTGCCGTGCCCGCCACGCTCGGCCTCCGAGCAGCGAGGCGGCGGCATACGTCGGCGTCAGCTTGAAGCGGAACGCCGTCTGCGAGTCGTTCCCGTCGACACAGATGCGCCATCGGGCGAAGCTCCCGCGCTCACGGGCGACCGCGAACGACACCGTGTATCCGGCTTCGGCCACTCCTCGCCGGGTCACGGAGTCGTGGGTTCCATAGGGGTAGGCGAAGGCCCGTGCCCGTACCCCGGTCACGCGTTCGAGTTCGAGGCGGGCGTCAACGGTGTGACGTCGCAGCTCGGATGGACCGAGCGCCACCATGCGCGTGTGGTCGAACCCGTGCACGCCGAGTTCCATCCCGGTGGTCGGCAACCGGCGCAGCTCGTCGGCGGTCGCAATCCGTTCGCGCGCGTAGTCATCCGACCAGCACACGGCGCCCCCGATCAGACCGCTGGGCACGAACAGTACCGAAGGGATTCCGAAGCTCGAGAGAATCGGCGCAGCCAGATCCACGACGGACCGGTGGGCGTCGTCGATCGTGAGCAGGAAGCTCTTGTGCGGCAGGCGGACGTCGCCGGCCCACCACCCGAGGTAGGAATCCAGGTCGACGGGCCGCCACCCGGAGTCGAGAAGTGACCCGAGATTCGTGCGGAAGTTCTCCGCGGTGACGAACAGGTGGTCGGGATCGCGCCCGGACAGCGGCGCGCCGAAGAAGTGGTACATGAGGACCCTCGGTGAGGTGAATGCCCGCCACGGTGCCGCCTCCTCCACCCGGAACATCCGCCGTCGTACCTCTTCGCCCGCCTCGTCCGAGGCGTTCACCGGGCACCGTCGCTGCGGAGCACCGTGGGAACCGTCAGGAGCAGGATCCGGAGGTTCTCCGTCACGCTCCAGCGGTCGACGTAGCGAACGTCGAGTTCGAGCATTTCCCGGGTTCCCATCGTGCTCCGTCCGCTGACCTGCCAGAGGCCGGTGATACCCGGGCGGACGTCGAACCGGCGCAGATACCTCGCCGGGAACTGCGCGGCTTCCCAACCCAGGCAGGGCCGGGGGCCGACCAGGGACATGCTCCCCGCTATCACGTTGAGCAGCTGTGGAAGCTCGTCGATACTGGTCCTGCGGATGAATCGGCCCACCCGGGTCACCCGAGGGTCGTCGTCCATCTTGCAGCTGCCACCGCGCGACGTGTCCTCGCCCGCCAGCTCCCGAGCGATCAGCTCCCGGTGCGCCCGATCGTCCCCACCCATCGTCATCGAACGGAACTTGAGCATCGTGAACGGGTGCTGGTCCCGGCCGATCCGGCACTGGCGGTACAGCACGGGCCCGGCCGAGTCCAGGCGGATGGCGAGCGCGACCAGCAGAAGAACCGGGGCGACGATCACCATGAGCACACAGGCAAGGCTCACGTCGACGATCCGGCTCACTACGAGTGCCCAGCGCGTCGGTCGGCGGAGGTCAGGGGCTTCGTCGAACATCGACTCTCCCGGTGGTCAGGGCGAGCAGGGTGTAGAGCAGGTCCCCGGTACCCCGAAGGGTCAGATGGGGATCGAGAACGGTCAGGACGAGCAGGAAGATCCAGCTGATGTGCAACGTCATCGCGACGGCGCCGGCCGAGTCCGGTTGCTCGACCTGTGGCCGCACGGAACGGAGCACCGCAGCGGACAGCCAGAGGAAGCCGGCCAGGACCGGGATGCCCCCGATCCACAGGAAGGCCAGATAGCCGGCTTCGAGGTAGATCACATCGCGCCACGTCTCCGGAGCCACCAGCACCGGGTCCGGGGTCACCCCGATCAGCCAGTTCACCGGTTCGAACGCGGGGATGTAGGCGTTGGACAGATTGTCCCAGCGTCCTTGCCAGCTCACGGGTACCCCGGTCTCGCCGAAGTCCGCAAACCGCCCCATCAGCACGGGCGCGCCGATCAGCAGCGGGACCGGCGCCAGCGGCAGGAGGCGCCACGCCCAACGACGCAGGTCGGGCACCGACCAGAGCAGGAGCGCAACGGCGACAGCGGCGGAGATCCAGGTGGAGAACTGTCCGGCTGCCAGAACGCCGCAGCTGAGCACCGCTCCGGCGACGACCAACTCGCGACGAGGAAGTACCCGACGCACTCCGCAGGCCACCGTCAGGACGGACGCGATGATGATGACGTCGCCGGTCGCGATCGGCGACGCGAGCGTCGTCGATCCCCGGGACTCGAGTGCGCCGTCATTCGCGTCGGGGCTCCACGTCGACTCGAGCGCATGGATGACCGGACCGAACTCGAGGGTCTGCAGGATCGCGATCAGCGCGACGACCGTGGCCGGCCAGATGATCAGGCGAACGCACCACACGACCTGCTCGTCGCGGACGACGCTGCACCGAACCAGGAGGTAGAGCGCGACGAGCTTGCAGATCGGGAGAACCGCGGCGAGTTCGCCGCTGGTGGGTACGTGCCCACGCAGCATGAGCGACGCGATCGGCCAGACCGTCGAGAGCAGCAGGAATGCCGCGAGCGGGAGGTCGGTCGGGTGCGACCGGAGTGGCCACGCATCCCCGCGGCACAGCCGCAGGTAGGCACCGAACAGCGCACCGAGAAGTATCAGGGCGAGGAGCGCTTCGTTCGGCCGCACCAGCGGGAGCAGGTTGCCCCGGTCGATACCGGCGATGATCGGAAGGGTTGCGAGGTAGGCATAGGTGCCGATCACCGGCTTCCACACGCAGGCCAGGAACAGCAGCAGGATGCCCGCGGCGCCGCCTACGATCATCACGGTCTGAGCATCGAACCGTGTCGAGGCGAAGGCGCTCACCGAGGCGATCAGCCCGGCCGCCCACCACGCGGCACTCCGATTACGGAGGAGCAGCCGCCGACCGTCTCGCGCGTCCGTGAGGTCGACCCCGGTCATCCGCTCCTCCCCAGCTGCGGGATTCGACGATGCGCTGTCAGCGCGTACACGGCGACGGCAGCCGCCGACACGATCACGACGATGCCGAGCGTCGACGCGGTGCCCGGGAGCGCAATCACGTACCACGAGAGTCCTGCCAGCAGGACGGGCAACATCGCGACCGATCCGACGGCCGACGCCACTGCAGCTGGTCCGTCGAGCAGCCGCGCCGAACCGACGGTCACCCGCACCGCGGCGAGCACGACGAGCGCGCCGGACAGCTCACCGATCGGGATGGCCAGGACGAGCACGACGATCCGGTGTCCCTCGACCGGGACGAGCAGGGCCAGCGCGGCGGTCGCAAGCGCTGCCACGGAGGCGACTTCGCTCCCGCGCCGTGCTCGGATCTCGTTCCTCGCTGCGAACAGCGCCTGTCGACCGAGGTCGTGTACACCCCCGATCAGCTGGGCGAAGGCGACGACGACCAGCACCGCGGCGAGATCCCGGACGACTCCGGGCTCGGCGAGCCGGCCCCGGGCCAGCACGTCCGCCACCGGCACGGCCAGCACGCTCAGGGCGACCAGGACCGGGACACTGGTCAGGAGCGCGAACCCGGTGCACTGTCGCCAACGAGTGGCCAGGTCCACCCCGTTGCCTGCGGCCGCACGTGCCAACCGGGGCAGTGCCGCGATCGAGACCGCCCGTCCGGTGAGGTAGGCGGCGGCATTGTACACGGCGTAGGCCATCTGCGCGATGATCACTCCGCCGGCCACGGTTCCGGCGCACGTCAGGACCACGAACATCGAGAGGCTGGGCCAGGCGGCCACACCGACCGACCGGATCAGCCGCTGCACCGGGTCGGCCGAGTCCGGTGACCGCGCTGCACGCAGCGAGGGCCGGACGAGCATCCCGCATCGCGCCGCGCCGAAGCACTGCAGCAGCGCGTGCAACCCCACGGAGAGTGTGCTGCCGAGGCCGAGCCAGACGATCATGGAGGTGGGCACCTCACCGATCTCCAGCCCTGCCCCCCACACGAGTCCTGCAAGGACCATCGTTGCGATCAGTCCGAGGTTCTCGATGGCCGGTGCCCCGGCTGATATCGCGAACCGTCCGTGTGCCTGCTGGGCCGCGACGCCGAGCGCGGCCACCGAGTAGAGGACGATCTGCGGCGCCACGAACAGGAAGAGCAGGATCGCCAGGCGCCTCGCCTCGTCCATCTCGACAAGGGCTGCCGGATAGCCCAGCGTGACCACCCACGCGATCATCGGCGCCAGCACGAGGAGGAGGATCGAGGCGCCGACCGCCAGCACGAGCACCCGGAACGCGACACCTGACGAGATGGCACGGGCGTGCTCGCGCCCGGATCGCTCGACGGCCGAGACGACTGCCGGGACCAGCACCATGCCGAGGACCGGACCCGCGATCGTGGAGTAGACAAGTCCCGGTAGGACATACGCGATCTGGAACGTGTTCCCGAAGAACGTCGGCCCCATGACCGCCCCGGCGACGACGACGCGCAGGAGACCGGTCACCCGGCTCATCAGCGTCCAGCCGGCGACCGTAGCGGCGTCCCGCGCGGCCGATTTCGTCGACGGTCCGGCCTGGTTGCTCATCATCCTCGCCGGCCCCACTTCCTTCGGCCGGCGAGCACCACGGCTCCGGCCGCGAGCGCGCCGATCCCGGCACCGAGCGCCGCGCCGGTGAGCGCCCCGGGCCGGTCGTCCGGGACCGGGTGCGGCGGGAACAGCAACCGCGTCCGGACGAGTCCGTCGGCCGGGACGTCCGAGAGGTAGGCGGTCTGCAGGTACTCGTCGACGACCTGCTCGGCGACATGGGAACCGTGCGCCACATCCGCGTCCCTGATGTCGAGCGTGATCAGACCGGTCTGCAGGTCGGCTTCGGCATGGACCCTCTCGGCGAGAGATTCGGGCGGCATGCCGAGCCGAGCCGCGACCGGCACCAGCACCGGGCGATCGGTCAGCATCCGGGTCTGGGTCGCGAGCGCACGCTCGGCGCTCCCGTCATCGTCGACGAGCGCGACCACGACGACCGCCCGGATCACCGCGACCGGTGGCTGCAGCATCGCACCGAGCCATCCGGCGACCGCAGCCGCCAGCACGACAGCCACCACCCGGACCACGAGGCCCGCGTCGAACCGCTGCTCGTGCACTCGCGGTCGGGGCCGGGTCACCGGAGCGTCGACGAGAGTCATCGTCGACGCCGACGCGCGCGCAGGAGGACGACCGGTGCGGCGACGAGTACCCCGAGCAGCGCGCCGGTGACGAGAGCGACGTCGACGCCCGGGCCGGCCGGTGCGGACACCGAGAACGGCGGCACGAGCACGGTCGGAACGGGACGCGCCAGATCTGCGGTCGTCAGGCTGTCCAGCTGCGCGACGAGCGCACGTTCGCGTTCGCGCAGATTGGGAGCCGGGTTCGTCCGGAGAGCCGCGCGGGTCTTGTCGAGCTCGGTGCTGACGTACTCCCGTGCCGGGGCGCTCCTGGTGCCCGCGGAGATCTCCATGTACCTCGTGGTGAGTTCACCGGCGAGTTGCACCGCCTCGGCCCGGTCCGCCGCGCGGACGTCCACCCGGATGATCTCGGACGAGTCGACCACCTCGACCGTGACCCGGCGCTGGAGGTCCTCGACCGTGACCCCGTGGGCACCGGCGACCGGTTCGACGACGGCACGACTGCCGATCAGGAGGAGCTGGGTCGTCAGGTTCCGGTCCTCCCGCAGGAACCCGGTGGACTGCTCGACCGCCACCGGGTAGAGCAACTCGGTCCGGCCGGTGTACTCGGTCGGAATGAGGAACCAGACGCCGCCGGCGAGCCCGACACAGACAAGAACGATCATCAACGCGAGCTGTGCCAGGCGACGGGCCTCCCGCAGGGGCATCGCCTGTGGAGCCGGCGACTCCTCGATCTTCTCGTGGAGAGCGTCCCATCCCGCTCCGGCCGGTGCGTCGCGGTCGGCCGCCGTCGGCCACACCTGCGGCACCGGTCGCGTCCGCGGCGTTCCGGTGGCGCACTCGGGCTCGTGCGGGGTCGCCGGTGCAGTGGAGGGTGCGCCCTGATCAGGTGTCACGACAGAACCGTTGCTGCCGTCCGAAGGCCCGGTGCCGTTCGTGCTCACCGTCGGCCTCCCGTGAGCACGCTCGCCACGCGACGGACCTGAGCGATCGTCATCGTCGGGGACATCGGCAACGACAGGATCCGGCCGGCTGCGGCCTCGGTGACCGGGAGCGCAGCCCTCGTGAACTCCGCGAAGGCGGGCTGCAGGTGACACGGGACGGGGTAATGGATCCCCCACCCGATCCCGGCCTCCTCCAGCGCCCGGATGGCCCCTTCTCTGTCCCGGGCCCGGACGACGGCGAGGTGGTGCACGCTCTCCGACCGTGGGTCGTCCGCGACCGGAACGACGTGGGGCGGCAGCGCCGCGCGATACTCGGCCATCACGGCTCGCCGATGGGAGTTCTGACCATCGAGGTGCGGAAGCTTGATCGAGAGCACCGCCGCCTGGAGGGTGTCGAGTCGGCTGTTGCGGCCACGGAGGTCGTGCCGGTGCCGGTCGGTGGACGACCGGCCGTGATCGGCGATCCGGCGGATCCTGCCCAGCAGTTCCCGGTCGTTCGACGTCACGGCCCCACCGTCGCCGAGCGCCCCCAGGTTCTTCCCCGGATAGAAGCTGAACCCGGCTGCATGGCCCGAGCCCCCCGCCCGGCGCCCCGTCCACCGGGCGCCGTGTGCCTGTGCTGCGTCCTCGATCAGGGCGAGACCGTGTCGCCCGGTGACGGCGAGCAGACGATCCATGTCGGCCATCCGACCGTAGAGATGGACCGCCATCACGGCCGCAGTGCGCGGGGTGACCTCGGACGCCACCGCGTCCGGATCGATCAGCAGGGTGTCCTCGAGGACGTCGACGAAGATCGGGACAGCGCCGACCGCGCACACCGCCTCGACAGTCGCGATGAAGGTGTTGCCCGGAACGATCACCTCGTCTCCCGGGCCGATGCCCAGCCCGAGCAGGACGAGTTCGAGCGCGTCCGTTCCGTTCGCGACGCCGACGGCGCCCTCGACCCCACAGAAGTCGGCGAACGCGCTCTCGAAGAGCTCGATCTCGACGCCGCCGACGTAACGACCGTGCCCACGGATGTCGCGCCATGCGAGATCGATCTCGGCGGACACGGCCCGGTTGATCTCAGCGAGGTCGAGGAGCGGGATCGGACTCCGCTCGACGTCGAAGGTGGTCATGTGGCCACCTCGTGTCCGGGTAGGAGTACCGGGGTGTCCGCTCCGTCCTCGACCGTCTCCGCCATCTCGGACGGACTGCTCAACACACGGAGGTGTCGTGATCTGCGGTAGCCGTACCTGATCATCGCCACCCGACCGCCGTCGGCGTCGATGGACATCGCGCCCCCTTGTCGAACTCTCGCACCAGCTGTGCAGGACCATTCGCTCCGGGGGAACTCCGTCGTTACACGTCCTCCGACATTCGGACCAACCATTCCGAGTGAGCGAACGTATCGAACGAGCCGTGAAAGTGGGGTCGGTTCGCCTTTCTGGACGCCTCGACGCTGGTCAGCCGCACGGCCGAGTGGCGTAACAGATACGACGAATCGGCCCACGCCACACTCTCGACGAGGAGATGACGTTTCCCGGCCACCCATTCGGAACGCGTTCTTGCGCATACTCCCCGTCACGACGCCGTCGTCCGCGTTGCAGGTGCGTAACACGGGCCATGCAGATATCGAGGGTCACTCCGCAAACCTCTGACGCCCCCATTCGTTGCACTGTGATTCCGTTCGTCGACGCCGCTCGCGGAGGAGACCACATGACAGTCACCGGTTCCTGTTCCCGTATCGCCGTGGTCGGCTACGGGTATTGGGGCTCGAAACACGTTCGGGTCGTCAGCTCGCTGCGAGACGTCGCCGTGACGGTCGTCGAGGCGGACGAGCAGAGGCTGTCGGAGGCCGGGGCGCACTATCCCGCCGCTCGACTGTGCCGGTCCCTCGACGAGGCGATCGACGACGTCGACGGGGTGGTCGTGGCCACCCCGGCCGGCAGTCACGTCGCGGTCGCATCGGCAGCACTGCGAGCCGGACGGCATGTGCTGGTCGAGAAGCCCCTCACCACCACAGTGGCCGACGCCGAGATGCTGGTCGATCTCGCGGACCGGTCGGGCGTCCACCTGATGACCGGGCACACGTTCGAGTACAACCCGGCCGTCTGGAAGCTCCGTGAGATCGTCCGCTCCGGAGCGTTGGGCCGCATTCTCTACATCGACGCCCAGCGGTTGAGTCTGGGTCGCTATCAGGTCGATGTGGACGTGGTCTGGGACCTCGCCCCGCACGACATCTCGATCGTCTCGTTCCTCCTCGACGAGATGCCGGCGACGACATCGGTATGGGCGAAGCGCAACGTCGGCATCCGGCACAGCGACGTCGCTCATCTGAGGCTCGACTTTCCGCGCTCACGAACCCACGCGTTCGTGCACGTCAGCTGGCTGAGCCCACGGAAGGTCCGAACCGTGACGGTCATCGGTGAACGCCGGATGGCTGTCTACGACGACATCTCCGACAACGAACGAATCCGGATCTACGACATCGGGGTCGACCCGGCTACGGTCGACGACGGGAGCGGTGCCCACGGACTGCCGATGACCTACAGGACCGGGGACATCACCTCGCCCTACGTGCCCTTCGAAGAGCCGCTGCTCGTACAGGACGGGCATTTCGTCGATTGCATCCGCGGGGATGCCGCGTGCCGTACCCCGGGGCGACGTGGCCTCGACGTCGTCCGCGTACTCACAGCTGCGGACCGGTCGATGACCACGGGGCTCCCGGCAGAGGTCACCCCGGCTCTCGACGACGCGACGCGCATCTCGGCGGCGGCGTCATGACCGTGCTCCGCCCGAGGGGCGACAAGCGCGTCCCCGCCGTGTCGAGTGAGGCCCGCGCGCAATGACCACATTGTTCCTGGCCACCACCGGAGGTCACCTCGAACAGCTGAACGACCTCGCCGCGCGCATTCCCGGGACCGGTCCCCGGCTGTGGGTCACCCACGCGAACGAGCAGAGCCGTTCGCTACTGGCGGACCGGGAGGTCGAGTTCGTGCCCTACGTCCGCGTCCGCAACGTTCCGGACGTCCTCAGGTGTGTCCCCCGCGCGCACCGCATGTGGCGCCGGTACGGCGTGACCCGAGCGGTTTCCACCGGGTCGGGCATCGCGCTGGGGTATCTGCCCTACCTCGCCTCCCGCGGCGTCGAGTGCCACTACGTCGAGAGCGTCGCCCGGGTCACCGGGCCCTCGCTCACGGGGCGGGTCCTGCACCACGTCCCGAGCATCCGTCGGTACACACAGCACACCCGGTGGAGCGGCCCACGCTGGCAGTTCGCGGGGAGCGTCTTCGACAGCTATCGCGCGGTCGCACCCGGCATCGCGGACCGGTGCACCGGCCCGGTGCTGCGAGTCGTGGTCAGCGTCGGTACCGCAGCCGAGTTCCCGTTCACCCGGCTCGTCCGGGCGCTGATCCCGATCCTCTCCCCCGGCGGGGAGCTGGCCCGATACACCGGTCGTACGGTGCAGGTGCTGTGGCAGACCGGTTGCACCCCCGTCGAGAGCCCGGCGGTCACCCCCGTCCCGTTCCTGCCCGCACACGAGCTGGCCGCCGCACTACGGTCGGCGCATCTCGTGATCTGTCACGCGGGTGCGGGATCCGTGCTGGGCGCGCTCGCCGCAGGTCGGCATCCCGTCCTGGCGGTGCGACGGTCCCGTGAGGGCGAGGCGGGGGACGACCATCAGAGCCAGCTGGCCGCCGAGCTCGCGCGACGGGGTGTGGCAACCGTCCTCGATCCCGAGGAGATCACCGCGGCCCGGCTGGTCGCGACCTTGGACCATGACGTGGATCGTCCGGATTCCCCACCGGCCTTCGGGCTGGCGTCGTGACCGCGCGCGTGGAACGGGTCGACCCCCGCACGGACCCGGCCTGGCGGGAGCTGGCAGCGCACGGCGACCTGTTCACCGCGCCACCGTGGCTGTCCGCGGTGTGCGACCACTACGGATTCGTCCCAGAGGCCCGGCTGGTCCGGGCCCCGGACGGGACACCGGCAGCCGGGCTCGCCTGGGTCGACGTCGCCGACGTGCGTGGACAGCGGCGTCTCGGTCTGCCGTTCAGTGATCGGGGTGATCCGGTGGTACGTCCCGGCGTGGACACCGACGACGCCTGGGCTGCGGTGGCAGCAGACATCTGCGACGATTCCGGCCCCACGTTGACGCTGCGCTGCCTGGACACGTCGGTTGCTGCCACCGACGAGCGGTTCGCCGTCGTGGGCGAGGCCGCTTGGCACGTCACACCGTTGGCGCCGGCCGAGGACCTGCATCGACGGTTGCGTCCGCACGTGCGACGCAACCTGGCCGCGGCCCAGCGCAACGGGTTGCGCGTCGTGCTCCGCGACGACCTGTCTGCGGTGGCCGAGTACCACCGTCTGCACCTGCGCCTGCGCAAGGAGAAGTACCGGTTGCTGGCTCAGCCGCTGGAGTTCTTCGAACAGGTGTGGAAGGCGTTCGCGCCACACGGTGGCATCCGGGTCGGTCTGGTGGACGTCGGTGGCCCTCCGATCGCCGGTGCGATCTACCTGGTGTGGCAGGACACCGTCTACTACAAGTTCGGCGCCTCCGCCGGCGAGCACCTGCATCTGCGGCCGAACGAAGCACTGCACTGGGCGTGCCTGCGCTGGGCCGCCGACCAAGGGCTGTCCGCCATGGACTGGGGTCTGTCCGATCTCGACCAGCCTGGTCTCGTGCGGTTCAAGCGCGGTTGGGCGACGCGGGAGCAGCGCATCCGCACGCTGCGCCCGCACGGCAGCCTCCCGACACACACCCCTGTCGACGAACTGCTCGGCGACCTGACGCGGTTGCTCACCGGACCCGAGGTGCCCGACCGGGTGACCGACCAGGCCGGCGCGCTCCTCTATCGGTACTTCTGCTGACACCTGATCACGACACCGCCCACGACGGTCGCCCGGACGGGCATCGCCGCCCCAGAACCAGGAGCACACCCATGGACGTGATCGCGCCACCGTGCAGACTCGTTGTCCTCGGACAGGGATACGTCGGTCTGCCCGTGACGATCCGAGCCGTCGAGGCCGGGTACGACGTCGTGGGGTTCGACGTGGACAAGTCCCGGATCGACAGGCTGAAGCGAGCCGCCAGTTTCGTCGATGACGTCTCCGACCGGGACCTCAGGACTGCGCTCGACACAGCACGCTTCCACCCGACCGACGACGAGTCGGCACTCGAGGGATTCGACGTCGCGGTGGTATCGGTGCCCACACCACTGCGGGACGGTGCACCCGACCTCGGGTGCGTCCGCGACGCGGCACTCGCTCTCTCCCGGCATGTCCGGCCCGGATGCACGGTCGTGCTGGAGTCCACCACCTACCCGGGCACCACGGAGGACGAGTTCGTCCCGCTGTTGGAGTCCGCGGGACCTTGGAAGGCCGGTCGCGACTTCCACGTCGGCTACAGCCCGGAACGCATCGACCCGGGCAACCAGCGCTGGACGTTCCGCACCACCCCGAAAGTCGTCAGTGGGATCGATCCACAGTCGCTCGACGCCGTCGCCACCTTCTACCGCTCGCTCGTGGACCAGGTCGTGGAGGTCCCGGGGCCTCGGGAGGCCGAACTCGCCAAGCTCCTGGAGAACACCTTTCGACACGTCAACATCGCGCTGGTGAACGAGCTCGCGGTACTCGGCCATGAGCTCGGGGTCGATGTGTGGTCGGTGATCGAGGCCGCGGCGACCAAGCCGTTCGGCTTCATGCCGTTCCGGCCCGGGCCGGGCGTGGGCGGGCACTGCCTCCCGATCGACCCGTCCTACCTCTCCTGGCAGGTGCGCCGGACCCTCGGCCGGCCGTTCCGGTTCGTCGAGATCGCGAACGATGTCAACGACCACATGCCCGATCACGTCGTCCACCGGATCACCGCCCGGCTGAACCGCGACCGCAAGGCGGTCAACGGCAGCCGGATCCTGCTGCTCGGGCTGGCCTACAAGCCGAACTCGGGCGACGCCCGGCAGTCCCCGGCGATCTCGGTCGCCCGCCACCTCGCTGATCAGGGTGCGGAGCTTCGAGCGGTGGACCCGTTCATCGAGCCGCAGCAGGTCCCGCCCGGGGTCACGCTGGTGGAGACCACCCCCGACGAGCTCGCCGCGGCCGATCTCGTCGTCGTTCTCACCGATCACGACGCATTGGACTGGGAACTGATCGGCGGGTTCGCGACGCGGGTGTTCGACACCCGCAACCGGCTCGGGGGGCACGGGGCCGAGCGGCTGTGACGCTCGGCCCTCGGCACTCCACAGCCCGTGCCCCACCGGGACCACCGCTCGTGCGCGACACGCATCCGTCGACCTCGCGTAACGCGGGTGCGCGGCGCCGACCGTCCTTATCCGAAGAGCTTCTCCTGCTCCTCCCGCAGCGCGTCGATCAACCGCCCCGGAGGCAGCGTCACGTCGTCGTAGGTCAGCACCGCGTCCTTCGCGACGTCCCGGGTCAGCACGCACCCCTCGGCCACACCCATCGGCAGCAGCCGCTCCGACCGGGTCACCGGCGAGGCCTCCGCGACGCCGTAGGTGTCGTACCCACCGAGACCGTCGAGGGTGTGCCCGGCCTTGAGGTCCTGCTTGGCGGTGGCGACGACGTCGACCCGCTGCCCGCCGGGCGGCGTGAGTGCGGCGTCGGCGAAGTCCACGGCCCGCACGATGGTGTTCGGGACCTCGAAGTGGCACAGGTGGTAGGGCGTGTAGAAGCTGTACAGCGGGCCCTCACCGAGCTTGTACAGGTTCAGGTAGTGCTGCTGCTTCGGGTCGTCGTGCGTGCCCAGCACGTAGATGCCCGGGCCCGGCTTGGCGCCGACCACGTAGTCGACGACCCCGCCCAGCGAGCGCAGCTCGTCGACGTCGTAGACCTGGGTCAGTTCGTCGACGTGACCGGCGTGGTCGCGGCCGTACATGCCCCGCTTGCCGACGGTGAAGCCGTGCGCGTTGGCCACGATCGCCTGCTCGAACGACACCTTGGTGCCGTCGGCGAAGCTGGTGACCATGTAGGGGTCCTGGCCCCACTTCTCCGCGAACGCCTGCTGCGTGGTCGGGGTGCGGTACTCGTCCTGCAGGCCCTTGATGTTGCCCGCGACCAGCGGCGTGACCCCGAGGCCCTTGACGAACCGCAGCAGGTTCCCCTGCACGCCCGGCTGGTCGCCGTCGGCCCCGGTCAGCACGACGCCGGCCGCCCGGGCACGGTGCGCCAGCAGCGGGCCGACGGTGCCGTCGAGCTCGGCGTTCATGGTGACGACCGGCAGGCCCCGCTCGATGGCGGCGACGGTGACGTGCGCGCCGAACTCGACCGCGCCGGTGACGTCGACGAGCACGTCGATGTTCTCCGCGGCGAGCAGCGCGAACGCGTCGCCCAGCACGACGGGCGTCCCGGCCGCGATCGCCGACTCGACCTCGGCGGTGGTGGACGCCTCGACGGGCTCCACGCCGGCCTCGGTGTAGGCACGCACGGCCGTCGGCACGGTCCGGTTGGCGATCGCGACGACGTCCATGCCCGGCGTCGAGTTCACGATCTGGTTGACCAGCCCGCGGCCCATGAAGCCGGCCCCGACCAGGCCGACGCGGATCGGGCGGTTCTCGGCGGCACGCTTCGCGAGCGCGGTGTCCAGAATGATCATCAGCGGGTCCTGGTGAGCGTGTCGGCGAAGTCCGGGTTGTCTGCCAGCAGCGGCCAGTTGGCGTCCTTGTCGGACACCGTCGCGACCTCGATCGGCCACTCGACGCCGATCGTCGGGTCGTTCCAGCGCAGGCCCCGCTCGGCGCCGGGGGTGTACGGCGTGGAGACCTGGTAGATCGTCGTCGCGTCCGGCGTGAGGGTCAGGTACGCGTGCGCGAAGTTCCGCGGCACGTACATGGCCTTGTAGTTGTCCTGGGACAGCTCCGCCCCGAACCACTGCAGGTAGGTGTCCGACTCGGGCCGCAGGTCGACGATCACGTCGAAGATCGCTCCGCGGACGCAGCGGATGACCTTGACCTCGGAGTTGGGCTCCAGCTGGTAGTGGAAGCCGCGCAGGGTGCCCGTCCCGTGGTTGTACGAGAGGTTGCACTGGGTGATCGTCGGGTCGAGCCCGGCCTCGGTGAACTCCTGCTCGCAGAACGCACGGGCGAAGAACCCGCGGTCGTCCTCGAGGCGCTTGAGGTCGATCAGCGCCGATCCGGGGAGCGTGGTCGGGTGGATGTCCATACCTTCAGCGTCGCCCATCGGGGCCGGAAGGTTGCATCCGCCCTCCGCATCGTGACGGGCGCAACTCGGCCGGACACGTACCGTTCGTGATCGGTCACGCACCGTCTTCAACGGGTACGGCGCCGGTCTGGTCGGGTCCTACGGCCGTCGAGCATGGCAGGTGTAGGTCATCCCGGTGCTGAACGACTTCGCGTCGGTGAGTTGTAGCCGTTCGGCCGTCCAGCCATCCGGGAACAGCCGTCGTCCGCGACCCTGCACCACGGGGTAGTGGAACAGGCGGAACTCGTCGACCAGTCCTGCCTCGATCAACGTGTGGCAGAGCCTGATGCTGCCGGTGACGACGATGTCCTTGCCGGGCTGCCGCTTCAACGCGGTCACCTCGGCGACCGGGTCACCGGACAGGATCGTCGAGTTCTCCCACTCCGGGTCGGTCAGTGTCGTCGACACGACGTACTTCTGGACCGTCTTCAGGTAGTCGGTGACACCCGTGGCGTCGTCGGTCTGCTCGGGCCAGTAGCCGCGAAAATCGGTGAACGTCTGCCGCCCGAGCAGGGTGGCGTCGGACCCGGCGTCCTGGCGGCGCATCTCGGCGAGAACGTCGTCCGAGTCGTCGGTCGGGTCGAACCAGTCACCGAGCATCTCGACGGCGCCGTCCAGGGTGATGTTCTGAGTGATCGCGAGAGTGCGCACGAGGTGCCTCCACGGTCGTCGGTGCGTCCTACATCAGTGACGACCACACGGACGCCGGAGACTCATCGCCGCCCACTCGGAGCGGCCGAGCCACTACGGCGAGGGTGCTCGCTCCCGAGATAGCCCATCCGGCGGCTAACACTGGGCCGTGCGCTGCGATGTCCACACGACAGGGCTGCACTGCTCACTCGGGAGACCTGGCGATGACGCGCACCACTCAACTTCGGACCCGCCGGACGCTCCGCGCACTCGTGCCCACCACGTTGATCGCCGCACTCGGCGTCGCGACCGCCCTCTCGCTCACCGAACTCCCCGGCGCCTCGGTTGCCGAAGCCGCCGACCGGATCGACACGGCCACAGCAGCACCTCCACGCCTCCTGCTCGTACCGCCGCCTCCCTTGCCGAAGCGGATCGTTCCGGACTTCCCGCTGCCGGTGCCGGCCGAGGAGAAGCCCGAGCGAGCCGTCGTCTACACCTGCGACCCGACCGGCAACGCGGAGTTCGGCGACCCGGACAACCCGAACGTGGTCACCAACAAGAGCTGCCCGGAGATCAACGCAACTGAGAAACAGGATCAGCGGCAGTACCTGGAGCAGCTCGAGAGCGAGACCGTCGGGGACCACCGCGAGTACAGCTGTTCGGACCCCACGAGCGCCGACTACGGCACCGCTGCCTGTGGCACCGACGCCGACGGCGACGGCCTGATGGACGGTGGCCCGCTCGACGCCGACTGAACGCGACGCGGCGGCACCAGGCCCAGCTGCAGCCTCCTGCGCCCGGTTTGGTGATTCGGCCCCACTCCGGTGCTCAGAGAGGCACGGGTTCGCGTGCGGCCTGCTCCGGGATCCGCCCGACCAGGTCGGGGCGGTGCAGGACGTTGCGCCGAGGGCCACCCGGGATCCACGGTGGCGGGTGGAAGACCGGGAAGCCGCCGTCCATCTCCACGACCCAGTCACCCTTGTGGATCATCGAGTGGTGGTGCCGGCACAGCAGCACCAGATTGACCAGGTCCGTTCGCCCACCGTCGATCCAGTGCACCACGTGATGGGCGATGCACCACTGCGGCGGGATGTCACAGCCGGGGAAGGCGCATCCGCCGTCCCGCTGGGCCAGCGCCCGCCGTTGCGCCCGGTTGGCCAGCCGGCTCTCCCGGCCGACGAACAGCGGCTCGCCCGTCGCGGCCAGCACGATCGGCACGGCCCGGGCGTCGCACACGAGCCGGCGGGCCTCCTCGGCCGCGATCACGGCGGCGAGACCGCCCTCGCCGAACCCGAGCAGGGCGGCACCCTCGCGGGCGGTCAGCGTGTCCAGCGGGACGGTCACCGACACCTGCACCGGCTGGACGGCTTCCGTGCCGAGCACACCGACCCCGATCATCCGGCGGGCGAGCTCGACCAGGCCGTCACCGTTCCGTTCGGCGGTGGAGCGCTCGTCGCGGGTCTGGTCCTCGGCGCCGTCGACGGGCGGGACCGGCACGGTCAGCGGGGACAGCGCGGTCCGCAGGACCGCAGCGGACTCGGTGTCGAACCAGCCGCGTGCTTCCACCCCGTTCCCCAGGGGACGCAGCGTGAGCCGGTTGCGGCTGGGGCGCGGGTCCCGCGGGCGAGGACCGTCCGGATCGAGCACCGCGAGCGCCCGCTTCCCGAGCTTCGCGACGGCGTCCGGGTCGAGCCCGCGGGCATGCTGCACGAGCTCTGCTTCGAGGGCCGGCCGGTGCGTGTCGAGATGCGGCGGGATCGAAGCCAGCACCGACTGGATCACCCGCACGTGCTCCGCGGTGACCTCGCCACGCTCGAACGCCTCGGCAAGCACCGGCAGCTGCGGATCGACCTGCTGTCCGGTGATCAGATACAGCGGCGAGAGCTGCTCCGCCGCCCGCACCCGCTCCTTCGCGGTGGACCGTGCCACGTTCTGCACGCTGCGCAGCAGGTCCGCGGTGTCACGGTAGCCCTTCACCTTCGCCAGGCCGCGCGTCATGAGCTCCGCGACCAGCGGCACCAGGGACGCCGACAGCGTGTTGAGCTCGTGCTGGACGGCGCCGACACGGAGCAGCAGCTCCTCGTCGGTGGCCTTCCAGATGTCGTCCACGCACCCGATTTTACTCGAACACCAGTTCGATCTGGATGATCCAGAGGCGACCGGTCGGGCCGTGGCGTTGAGCGGCCACGCCCACATCGAGCAGCGTCACCAGTCGCCCGGACCGCTCCCTCGGAGCTCTCGGGGCGCGCGGCATCACACACCGGCACTCGGCTCACTCGCCGAGGACGACGTTCCAGCCGGCCCCAGATGTTCGTCAGCGACGACGTCCATCAGCAGTTCATCGACCTCGGCGCCGTACCAGTAACCCGCGCGGCGCATGCGGCCCGCGTGCCGGAACCCCGCCTGCTCGTACACCGCGACAGCACGGGTGTTCGCTACGAGAACTCTGAGCCACACCGAGCGGAGCTGACAGATGCGGAAGGCGTAATCGAGGGTCAGGCGAGTCGCGTCCGGCGCCAACCCGCGACCTCGGCCGGCAGCACCGAGCAGCATGACGAACTCCGCGGTACGGACGTAGTGGTCGATGCGCAGTGCCGTGGTCCCGACCGGGAGTGGGCCGTCGTCGCGTGTGAGGTCGTGGACGGTGAACCGGGGGATCGTGCCCATGGAGCGCGCCTGGGCGTCGTAACCCTCGAGACGGGCCTCGAGCGACTCGGGTGTCTGGCGCCCCATACCGGCGATGACCTCCGGTTCGTTCTCCCATCGCCAGTACAGCTGGGCCAACGCCCGGGTGAACGGTCCGAGCGCGGCGCGCTCGCCACGCAGCCAGAGCACCGGGTCGTCGTCATCGACGGTGTGGTCGGGGATCGTGCGGGTCATGGCATCGTTCCTCTCCCGACCGGGCCCGGGGCCGGGCAGGCAGATCGGAGATGAAAGAGGGATGGGGTCGGGCTCCGTGACGGGACGGCCGCCACGTCGAGGCACGCCTGCGCCTGCAGAACCGCGACGATCGCGTGGCACCACCCAGCTCGCCGACCGATCCGGCCGGAGCGAGCATCGCCGCGACGGTTCCCTCCCCCGCGCGCTCCGGAACAGAGCAATCTCGATGACCTGCACCGAGCCTAGGAGAGGCGACGCTCGGTGTCGACGTAGGTGTGCCCCGCGACAGGACCTCTGCCGGGCTGCCCGGACTCGACTCACTTCCGGGCCGGAAGCTCCGTCCTGAAGCGGCAGCCCACCCTCGGTTCCACTCCGCACCAGCGTCGGATGCACACTCGTTGTGACCGAGCGGGCCCAGCGATGCCCCATATGGCCGGGTGTGAGCCGTTTCTCTGCCCAACGCCGATAACGTTGCGGTAGTGGTGAGCGGTTGTACGTCTGGCGACGCCGCTGCCCCACCACCACGCTCCCCGTGCACTGAGAGGACCGCATGAACCCCGAGACCCCCGTCGTCATCCTCTGCGGAGGCAAAGGCACCCGGATCCGGGAGGCCAGCGAGAGCCTCCCCAAGGCGATGGTCGAGATCGGCGGGCGTCCGATCGTCTGGCACATCATGAAGATCTACCGCCAGCACGGGTACCGGCGCTTCATCCTGTGCCTGGGCTACAAGAGCTGGGCCATCAAGGAGTACTTCCTCGACTACCGGGCCCGCCTGTCGGACTTCACGCTGTCGATGGCCGACAAGCACCGCATCGACTTCCACAACGGCGTCGACGAGGACTGGGAGATCACTTTCGCCGAGACCGGCCTCGAGGCCGCGACCGGCTCGCGGGTCCGCGAGATCGCCCGCTACGTCGACACCGACAACTTCTTCCTGACCTACGGCGACGGCGTCGCCACCGTGGACATCACGGCGCTGGCCAAGGAGCACGAGGAGTCCGGCAAGATCGGCACCGTCACCGGTGTGCACCCGACCTCGAAGTTCGGTGAGATGCACGTCGACGGCAACCGCGTCGTGGAGTTCAACGAGAAGCCGACCCAGGTCAGCGGCTTCGTCTCCGGCGGCTTCTTCGCGTTCAAGCGCGAGTTCCTCGACACCTACCTCGGCAAGACCGGCGACGACGCCGTCTGGCTCGAGCACGAGCCGCTGCAGCGCCTGGCCCGCGACGGCGAGCTCAACGTCCACGCCCACGAGGACTTCTGGTGCGCGATGGACACCTTCAAGGACTACGAGTTCCTCAACGGCATGTGGGCCTCCGGCGAGGCCCCCTGGAAGACCTGGGACTGAGCCGCCCGGAACACGACAGCGGACGGCCGGCCCGCGCGGCCGGCCGTCCGTCGGTCAGGGAGCCGGACAGGCCTCCCACTCGGCCCCCAGATCCCACGACTTCCGGATCGAGCTGAATCCGAGCGCGGTCGTGGCCGGGCAGAACTCGGCGGTCGCGACGTCGTACTCGACGTGGAACACCGCCTTGCCTGCATCGGCGAAGGGCTGCAGCGTCGAGCACTCCTCCTCGGCGAAGCAGCGCTCGTTGACGGCGAAGTCGAACTCGCCGACGAGCTCGGGGACCTGCTCGACGTCGTTCTTCAGACCGACGCCGAGCCCCCGCTCGTGCGCCAGCCGCGCGATCATGCGGTTGAACCGCAGCTGGTCGTCCGCGGTGATCGGGAAGCCGGTGTCCTGGAGGTAGCCGTCCATGTTGTCGGGGTCGACCGCGTCGAACCCCGCCGACCGGCAGAACTCCATGCGGGCGGCCATGACCGGTTCCAGCAGGTCGAGACGGCGGATGTCGAGCCAGCGCTCCCCCGGCCACCGGGGCAGGGGCCGGCCGAGCACCTCCTGCGGGAAGTCCCCCGCGTCCGGTCGCCACTGCTCGAAGGCGCCCGCGTTCAGGTAACAGACGACGCGGCGACCGTCCGCCTGCAGGTCGGCGACCGTCGACCGGTCGGTGTCGAAGAGATCGACGACGTACACGTCGGCCGGAACCGAGGTGTCGATCTCCCCCTGGAGCTGGTACTGCCAGCTCGCCCCCGGTTCCGGGACCCACCAGGACCCGCCCGCCGTGCACGCCACGGCCGAGGCGCAGAGCAGCGCGGTCACCAGGGACAGCAGTGCCACCCGAAACGCCCTCACCTTCGACGCGCCCACCCGTCCGTTCCCTGCAGCGGACCGGGCCAGGTCGATGGCAGCCCGTCCCACGGGTTGGGCATCGTACGGTCGGTGACGTACACGTAGTCCACACCTGCGCGGCGAGCCCGCTCGATCGTGTCGCCGTGCTCGGCGGGCGGCACGCCGTGGACCAGGTGCCACCGCCGCCCGCGGCCCGCGCCCGGTGCGCACCGGGTGAACCGCCGGTAGGCCTCCGGGCCGCCCTCGAACTCGACGACGACGTCGGCGAGCTCGTGGTAGCCGGGGTCCGGCGACACACCCGGGTTGAGGATCACCTCCCCGGCACCGCGCTCGCGCAGGGCGGCGACGAGACGCCGGTAGTACGGCAGCTGCTCCGGGCCCGACGTCACCTGGTCGACGAACACGGCGTCGAGACCATAGAAGTGCGCGTACGCGGCCGCCTCGGCCACCACGTCGCCGACCGGGCGCCGCCCGTAGCCGGAGTCGACGTACCCGGCCACACACCGGTCCGGACGCCGGGCCGAGGCACACACCGACCGGTACGCGTCGTCCGGACCCGCACCGGGGCCGGTGTCCGGATTGATCACCACGATGCCGACCTCCCCGGCCTCGTCACCGGTCAGTCGTGCCCAGTCGGCGCCGGCCCAGGACGGATGGAAGTAGGCGGGCACCCCGAGGCGTACCGGCCGGGTCCCCCGCGTCACCGGTGGCTCGCCGCCTCGGACACCACGCGGTGGGCGATGCCGACCAGCACCGCGGCCATGACCGCGGTGACCGCGGCCAGCCAGGCGATCGCGGCCGAGTCGGACACCGTGTGGTCGGCCCCGGCCGCGCCGGCGAGCAGGACGGCCACACCCGTGCCCAGTACGGGGAGGACCAGCCGGATCCGGCCGAGCGTGTTCAGCACCATCGCGGCGAAGATCGCCACGCCGAGCAGGACGTAGGTCCCGCCGAGCGACAGGTAGCGGAGGTCGGAGAACCCGAAGAGCGCGATGCCGAGTCCGCCGAGGCCCACCGTCATCAGGGTCAGTGCCGCGGCGAACCGCGCCGCCATCACCAGGTACACCTGCCGGGCGGCCCGGACGAAGCCGGCGACCGACCCGGTGCTGCGGAGCAGACCGGCGATCTGCCTGCGGTTGTCGAGCAGGAGCACCTCCGCGACACCCATCGAGACGACGAGCGGCAGCGCGGCGAGCGTCACGGTCATCGGCAGCGACTCGAAGTTGTCGTTGATCAGCTCGTTCAGCGCCGGGAACAGCACGAGCAGCCCGATCAGCAGCCCGTACGCACAGTGCAGCAGCGCCGACGCCGTGACGCCCTCCACCAGCCGGTTCACCGGCCGACGGGCATCCCTGGTCGCCTCGAGCGCGAACAGCAGGGTGAGGAGCACGCTCACCGCGAGGAACAGGGTCTCCGGACCGTGCGCCGCCGCCGCGGCGAGAGAGGCACCCGGCGGCGGCGCCGTCCCTCCGGCCACGGCGTAGTAGCCGGCTCCGGCGACGGCCGGGAGCAGCGCCACGAGCAGCCGCAGCTCCCGGCCCGCCATGAGGAGCGCGGCGGCGGACAACAGGTAGACGGTCTGCCCGACCAGGAGCAGAACGGTCCACAGCGAGACCTGCATGGTGACGGTCAGCAGCAACGAGGCGTAGACCGCGACGACGGCGACGACCAGGGCGACGAGTGTCCCCAGCAGGACCGACCGGCGCAGGAAGCGGTGCGCCGCCGGCACGTCGTAGTTCCCGATGTACGCCCACGCCAGGTACGTCATGCCGTACCCCCCGGCCCAGCTGAGCAGCAGCCCGCCGAGCAGCAGCGCCGACTCGACGTGGTCGGCCGCCGGGAGCAGCGTGAACGCGACGATCGCGGGGACGGCGTAGAGCAGGCCGCGCAGGAAGAACCATCGCGTCGGCCGCGCGCCCGGTGCGGCCTGGGCCGCGGACGTACGCGCGTCGGGTTCGACCCACTGCGGCGGCGCGTACGGGCCCCAGGGGCCGCTGCCCGCGAAACGACGGTCGACGAGGGTGAACACACCGGCCGCACCGTGGCCGCGGCGCACCGCCTCGTCGTTCACGCCCGAACTCTCCAGCACGACGGCGGCCTCGAGCGCCACGGTGGACGATCGGAGGGCGTGCTCCACGACACCGCTCGAGGAGCGCGGGGATTCCTCCGTCATGCCTGTCCCACCCGGCTCACAGCCCCGGTCACGGCCGTCTCCGGCTCCTCGTGACCCGGCACGACGTCGCGGTAGATCGCCCGGAAGTCGCCGACCATCCGGTCCACGGTGAACTCCTCCAGCGCACGTCGTCGTCCGAGGTCGGCGAGCCGCCGGCGCAGGCGGTCGTCGAGGAGCAGCCGGGTGCAGGCATCGGCGAGCGCCCGCGGGTCCCGGGCCGGCACGACGAGCCCGCCCCGCCCCACCGCCTCGGCCATCCCGCCGACGTCCGTGGCGACCGTCGGACGCCCCGACATCGCGGCCTCGAGCACGCTCAGCGGGAGGCCCTCGGACAGGCTCGACAGCACGGTGACGTGGCCGGCCGCGTAGGCGGTGCGGACCGGCGAGACCGGCCCCTCGAAGATCGCCGCGTCGGCGATCCCGAGGTCGGCGGCCAGCGTCGCGCACCGTTCGGCGTAGGCCTCGTTGCCGCTCGGCACGCCGCCGAACAGGCGCAGCCGCGCCCCCGGAACCCGCCCGCGGACGAGCGCGAACGCCCGCAGGAGCGTCTCCAGGTCCTTGAGCGGGTCGATCCGGCCGGCGAACACCAGCGTCGGCTGCTCGGGCTCGCGCCCGGCGGGCGGGAACTCCTCCGGGTCGATGCCGTTGTACACCGTCCGCACGTTCCGGCGGGGTGCCCCGGCGCGGACGGCCCAGCGACCGTTGAAGTCGCTCACCGGCAGGATCCGGTCGGCCAGCCGGTAACCGAGCTCGGTGAGCCGGACGAAGAAGCGGACGAGGACCGTCCGGAGCGCCCGGCCGTCCCCGGTCCCGCGCAGCCACATGATGCGCTCCCGCAGGTACACGCCGTGCTCGGAGACGATCACGGGTGTGCCGCGCTCCCACTTGTTCAGCAGGCCGATCATCGTGGCCGGCCCGTTCGCCGTCGCGTGGACGACGTCGACGTCGAGCGGCGGGAGGTGCAGCGGCCGCAGGTAGTGCTCGACGATGTCGGTCGCCGACAGCGCGTCCGCCAGTGTCAGCCGTCCCGGCCCGGACTCCGCGCCGAGGTCCATCCGCCGTTGCCAGACGCCGAGGAAGACCTCGACGCACGCCTGGCTGCGCAGGCACCGGGTCAGCTCCACCTGCCGGGCGAGCTCCCGGAGCTCGCGCAGCGCCTTCTCGAACCGGACGGCGGCGAAGTGGTCGTCGGCGAGGACCGCCTCGACGAGTTCCTCGTACGCCGCGAGGATCCGGCGTCGTTGCGGGGCCGTGGGACGACGCACCGCCGGTGTCGCCCCCCACAGGCCGAGGCGGTGCAGGGCCGAGACGTTGCCGGGCAGGTCGTAGACCGGTCGCTCACGACCGGAGCCGGACAGCGCGAGCACCTCGAAGTCGATGTCGGGGAGCCGGCGCAGGAGCAGGTCGCACCACTGGCTCACGCCCCCGGCCCCGATCGGATAGGTGCCCTCGGTGATCATGCCGATCGTCATTCCCGTCCCCCGTTCGCGACGACGAACTCGCGTGTCCCGTCGATCCCCACCCATGCCGACCGCAGCCCTCCGTAGGGCTCGCCGAACGACGTCCCTGCCGGGCCCGCGGTCCGGGTCCCCTCCGGCACCGTCAGCGGCACCTCGACCTGCTCGGTCGTGTGCACGGTCACGACCCCGCCCTGCTGCCAGGCCTGCACCACGTCGCCGTCCCGGGTCCCCGCCCACCGGTCCTGCCGGGTGAGCACGTCGCGGGCCTGCGTCATCGTCGGGACGATCAACGGTCGCGACGACTCGTCGATCAGGCCGCGGTAGTCGTCCAGGACGAACTCCAGCAACGGGTACAGGGTGCGGTCCTCGGTCATCTGGGGCTGGTGCACGTAGTGCGGCCGCGGGTCGTTGGACAGTGCGTGCCCGAGTGCGCGCTCGCCCTCCACCGGGACGACGGTCGTCTCGAAGCCGGTGACCGGGTCGGCGGGCGGGACGCAGCTGCCGTCGGCCTCGCACTCGCCGCTCCCGCCGTCGGCGCGCGAGGTCTGCACCCAGTTGTACTGGTCGACGGTCTCGGCGACCGTCGCGGTGTTGAAGTCGAGATTGATCGGGTGCCGCGGCACCGTGGTCGCATCGCCGATCCGGCGCTGCTGCCGCTCGGCGGACGCGTCCGAGGCGATCGTCGCGATCCCGGTTCCGTCGAGCGCTGGGGCGAGTCGCGGGTTGTCCTGCTCCATCTGGGGCAACGCGCGCAGCCCACCGTGCTCACCGGTCACGAGCTCGGTCGGGTCGACCGGCAGTCCGTGCCGGTCGGCGAACTCGAGGTTCTGCTCGATCTCGCGCTCGATCCGTCCCGTGCTCACCCATCGGGTCATGCCGAGCAGCGGGAGCCGGTCGCACCGCCACGGCGTGACCGAGTAGTCGCGGACGCACCCCAGGTAGAGGTGGGACCAGGTGTGGTTGATCCAGCCGAACTCGTCCTTGACCTCCACGAACGCCTCGATGAGCGGGTCGCCGCCGTCCGCCGCCACCGCCCCGGCTCCGGAACCGTTGTAAGCCATGTCGAGCCGGAAGTCGTGCCGGCGCTGCCAGTCCACGGCGTAGGCGACGTCGTCGGCCGTCATCCGGATCAACGGGCGGGTCCCGACGCTCGCGGGGCAGTCCGACCCGGCCGTGCAGTCGTGCTCCGGGACCCAGCGGGCGTTGGGCATAAGCACGTCGTCGATGTGGACCGCGAAGTAGTTGCGGTCGAGTCCGAGGTGGACTCCGCGGGTGAGCCAGCGGACGATGCCGGGGGCCAGGAGCAGGAACTGGTGGGAGTCGACCGCGTAGGAGAAGGCGAGGTTGAGCTCCTCGCGCCCGTCCCGGCCGAGCACGCCGGCGATCACCCCGCCACCGTTCCCACCCGGCGCCTCGGCCGTGACCAGTGGGCGGAACCCCGGTAGCGGGTCCGCCATCTCCACCCAGTTGTCGATCCCGGCGGTCTCGTCCCGGAACGGCACCCGCCCGGTCGCGTAGTCGAACTCCGAGGCCAGCGCGTCAGCGGTCAGCCGGGCGTCCTGCCCGTCGAACGACCCGATGTACCCGCGGACAGAGGAGTCCGACAGGCCGACGGCGGGGACCGCCGGCACCGAGGCGTGCACCCGGCGGATCCCGAACTCGCGCTCGAACGCCGCGAGCGCGCCGGCCTCGCCCGGGTCGATCGCGGGGTCGTGGTCCGGCAGGACGACGCCCTGGAAGCGGGCATGTGCGGGGCCGGCCGCCAGGAAGGGCGCGTCGATGCGGGCGCGGCCGGGATCACGCAGGTCGACGACCGTCGTGGGCACGCCGGTCCAGTCCAGTGCGGCCCGGATCGCCTCGACCTCCGGCGCACCGTCGGTCAGGAGCAGGACCCGCAGATCGATCCGCGGGGCGCCCACAGGCTGCGCCGACGCGGGGCTGCCCAGCACGAGCATCGCCACCGCGATCACCATGACCACGGCGATGCGATGGGGGCGGATCGAGGTCGCGCGGTCGCGCGGAAGGTGTGTGTCGTGCATGTGAGAACGTCCGAATCACTACGGTGCGAAACGAGACCGGCGCTTCTCGGCGCCGGTCGTCAACGGGGTGGGTCGGTGTACGCGGCGCGCGTCGCTGCTCCCGGGCCGCGCGTCCGGTTACGGCGGTACGCCCTGCGACCCGGTCCGCCCGTCGGCGTTCACGGTCACCGTGGAACGCAGCAGCGGCGGCACACCCGTCCCGTGGACGTCGACTTGCTCCACTCCGGAATCCCCACCCCTACCGGCTGCCACCGGCCTTGCCCACGATTCAGCCTTCCGAGTGGCCCGTCGGGGGACCCCCCTCGGAAGTGTCGACTGTGGGTCGTCGCCTGCTGCGTACGCGTTACGGTCTCCACCCGTTCTGCCGTACGTGCCGTAACTCTCACCGCCGGCCCCCTAACGCGGCACCGGGCAGCGTCGACCGGTATTCCGGCACCGGTCACGGTGCCGCAGGTGGTGCGGCCGAGTGCCGTACGGACGATCGGAGCGCGATGCGAGCAGTGGTCACCGGCGGTGCCGGATTCATCGGTTCGACGCTGGTCGATGCACTGATCGCGCGCGACGACGACGTGCTGATCATCGACGACCTGTCCCGTGGCTCCGTCGACAATGTCCGCGACGCCCTGGACCGCGGGGCGGAACTCGTCGAGGCGGACGTCCGCGACCGGACGACCGTCCACTCGGTCCTCGCCCGGTTCCGGCCGGACGCGGTGCACCATCTCGCCGCGCAGATCGACGTCCGACGATCCATGACGGACCCGCAGCACGACGCGAGCGTCAACGTGCTCGGCACGTTGTCGGTGCTGGAGGCCGCTGCGGACGCCGCCGTCGGGGCCGTCGTCGTGTGCTCGACCGGTGGGGCGATCTACGGCGACGACGCACCGCTGCCGACGCCGGAGACCCGGCACCCCGCGCCGGAGTCGCCGTACGGTCTCGGCAAGCTCGCCGCCGAGAACTACACCCGCTTCTACGCCCGGACCCGTGGTCTGCCCGCGCTCGTCCTCCGCTTCGCCAACGTCTACGGACCCCGCCAGCACCCGTCGGGGGGCGCCGGTGTCGTCTCCCTGTTCTGCGATGCGGCGCTGCGCGGCGACACCCCCGTGATCTTCGGTGACGGCGAGCAGACCCGGGACTTCCTGTTCGTGGGCGACGTCGCGCGGGCCGCGCTCGCCGCATCCGACGCGTTGGGCGCCGGGCGGCTCGCCGGCCGGGTGTACAACGTCGGCACGGGGTCGCAGGTGAGCATCGGCGAGCTGGCTGCGGCCGTGGGGCGGGTCGCGGGCACCGAGCCGGGCCGGTTCCTCCCGCGCCACGAGCCCGCGCGCCCCGGCGAGATCCGGCACAGCTGCCTCGACCCGGCGCTCGGCCGGACCGAGCTCGGGCTGTCCGGGCCGACCCCGCTCGACGAGGGACTCGCCCGGACCTGGGCCTGGCACGCCGCCGTGGCCGCCCCGGTCGCACGCTGACCTCCCGGCCCGCCTACGACGGCGTGCCGCTCAGCGCCTCGGCCGGGTTCCGGTCCGCGTACTGCCGCACGCTCCCGTTGCGCACCGCGCCCCACAGCTCCCGGCCGCGCTCCTCGTCGAGGTACACCACCGACTGATCGCCCTCCCGGCCCAGCCCGGACACCGGAGCGGTCACGAACGTGACGTCCGAGCCCCGCAGGTTCCGGTTGTCCACCGCCAGCTGCACCAGGCCCGTGTTGGACAGCGAGTCGTCGATGCTGACCGCGTCGCCGACGCTGGTGGCGAACGCGTACAGCGCCGCCGGGTCGGTGGTCGCCTTCTCCTGCACCGTCTCGAGCAGCGCCTTCATCGCGTTCTGCTGGCGTGCCGCGCGGTCCAGGTCGCCGCCCGGCAGGTCGTAGCGCTGGCGGACGTAGGCCAGCGCGGCACGGCCGTCGAGGTGGTTCTGTCCGGCCGTGAAGTCGACGCCGTCGTTGGCCGTGGCGCGCGCGACCGTCACGTCGATGCCGCCGACCGAGTCGACCAGCGAGGTGAACCCGGCGAAGTCGACGACGCCGAAGTGGTCCACCCGCACCCCGGTCAGCTGCTCGACCGTCCCGATCAGCAGCGGCGCCCCGCCGTGGGCGTACGCAGCATTGATCTTGGTCGTGCCGCGGCCGGGGACCTCGACCCAGGAGTCGCGCGGGATCGAGGCGACGCTCGCGGACTCCCCATCCGGCGCGAGCGTGCCCAGCATGATCACGTCGGCGCGCTGCGAGCCCGGGGTCGCGTCCGGGCTCGCAGCGGCCCCGGTCGTCGGCTCGCCCGCGCGCGAGTCGGTGCCGACGAGCAGGAACGTGGTGCCGCCGAACGTCGCCGGGCGCTCGGTCGCCTCCAGCCCGCGGAACGCGTCGGGGATGCGCGGGACGTCGCCCCCGATGCCGGCGACCAGGTAGGCGACCGCCCCGCCGACGAGCAGCACGAGGGCGAGCACCAGCACGAGGAAGGTCACCAGGACCTTCCGGCCGCGCCTGCGCGCGGGAGGCGGGCTGACGGCGTTGCGCATGGATGTCCTTCCGGGCCGGGACGAACCCGCTCGGCGGGCCCGATCCTCTCGTCGGGAAAGAGGACGTCCGGCGTTACCGGGAGGTTCACCGGGGGCGTCGCACGATCACGCAACGTCGCTGATCACGGCTTCGTGTCCACCTGACGTGAACGCCGTGACCGTACCGTCATCAGTTCTGTGGAACCTACGGCCGTACCGCTAATAGGCCACCCGGACCAGGCGACTCCTCGGGCACGAGCGGCTCAGCCCACGGATCGAAGGAGCTTCGAGTGAGCGTCACCCCGGACACCCCGGCCGTCACGGTCCCCGCCACCGCGATCCCGGCGCCCCGCGTGGCCACCCACGACCTCCCGCCCGCCACACCCCCCACCGCTGTCGACCTCTGCGTCTGCGGCCACGAGCGCGACGCCCACAAGCACTACCGTCCCGGCACCGACTGCGGGGCCTGCGGCAACACCTGCCGCGCGTTCCACGCCCGCTCCGGCCGCACCACAGGCCGCTCCGCCCGGCACGCCGCCCGCCTGACCGCACGGCTGTTCCGCCGCTCCTGATCCACCCGTACCCCGACCGCCCCGAGGGGCACCCTCGCGGCACCTGGCGCTACGAGGGTGCCCCTCGGGGCCGGTGCGTGCGGCCGGGAGTCGTGAGAACGGGACCGACGGCGTGCGGCCCTGCCCTCTCCCGTGGGGCAGGGCCGCACGCACGACGGAACCAGAGTCCGAGCGCGCCGGGTGGCTCCTGGTCAGGCCGCCTGCAACCACGGCTCCCAGGCCGGCAGCGGCTCCACCGCCAGCACCAGCACCCCGGCGCCGTTGCGCGCGGGCGGGCCGGGCTTGATCCGCAGCGTCCAGCCGAGCTCCTCGATCAGCCGGTCGGCCTTGCGCGCGTTGCACCCGCGGCACGCGGCCACGCAGTTCTCCCAGCTGTGCGCGCCGCCCCGGCTGCGCGGGACGACGTGGTCGATGGTGTCGGCACGCTTGGGGCAGTAGGCGCAGCGCCGGGCGTCGCGGCGCAGCACACCGGCCCGGGTCATCGGGACCGCGCGCCGGTAGGGGACCCGGACGTAGCGGGACAGGCGCAGCACGGACGGGGCGGGGAGCGAGAGGTTCTCGGAGCGGAAGGCGGCGCCCTCGAGCGCCTCCTGGAGGCACTCGGCCTTGCCGGAGAGCAGCAGGCAGATCGCGCGCTTCGACGTCACGACGGCCAGCGGTTCGAAGCTGGCGTTGAGGAGCAGGACCCGGGAACCCGACGGGGCCCGAGCCGGGGTCGGCAGCTCGGTCTCCGGTGCCGGGAGGTGGTCGTCGGGGAGCGGGTCGACCGGTTTCAGGTCGGCGACGACAACGGTCTCGGCACCACCGGGGACAGGTTGTCGGTACGGCACGCGATCACCTCCGCGAACGCTGGGTCCGTGCTGTAGTCGACCATACGGAAGCCAGGTTTCGCGAGTGTGATAACAGGACCGACGGGACGTGTCCGGCCCGTGCCCGCGCGATCACCGCCGCCGGGCACCCCGGCGTCGCGGCGGACGGGCGGACGGGCCCTCACCAGCGATGATGTCTGTCCCATGCCACACGTGCGGTCGGCCACAGGCGGGTGTCCGCGCGCGCCATGGCGGTTATACACGCGTCATGGACGACAACACCGGGCAGACCACCGGGCCCGCCGGCCACGGCGCTGCAGCAGCGACGCGGTGCGGTTGCTGCGGACGCCGGGACGTCCGCCGGTCGCTGCACACGGCCGGCACCGCCGGCGCGGCGTCCGTCGTCGTGTGCCCATACTGCGACCTGCAGGAGGCCGAGATCCAGGGCTGGCTCGACGAGTTCGTCCGCAACGGGGGCTGACCGGCCGCCGCTCAGGCGTTGTCCGCGACCGCCGCGCCGGACTCGGCGCTGGTCGCGCAGTGCGCGCAGCAGAAGAACTTCCCGCCGGTCTGCACGCCGTGGCCGATGATCCGGCAGCCGCAGTGCTCGCAGACGGGCGCCATCTTGTGGATCGCGCACTCGAAGCTGTCGAACGTGTGCGCCGCACCGCCGGCGGCGCGCACCTCGAACGTCATCTCGTAGTCGTTGCCGCAGACCTCGCAGGTGGCCATGGTGCGGCGCTCCTCTCCCCGCCTCCACGCGTGGGGCGGGACGGGGCCCGGCCCGCCGGGCCGGGCCGGGGGTCAGGACAGCCGGCCGGAGAGCAGCTGCTTCGCCAGCTCGGCGCCCTTCTTCGAGTCGGACTGGGCGCGCCGGAACAGGTCGGCGAGCTCCTCGTCGCCGTCCCGGACGGCGTCGTCGATGTAGACGCCGAGCCGCAGGCTGTTGTCCAGGCAGGACTGCAGGAACCACACGAGGTTGTAGTTCTTGTCCTTGGTGCCGGTGACGTCGCCGGTCTCCTCGGTCGCCATGATCGCCTCCACAGGGTGTCGGCCGCCGCCGTGCGGCGGTGTTCGGCTGGCCCCGGGCACGTACCCGGGGCTCGCGGCCCTACACCCGGTCGTGGAGGTTCAGCCCGGCCCGTCCTCGAGCGCGCCGAGCACGTCGGCGACCAGGTCCGCGGTGTCCTCGATCCCGCAGGAGAGCCGGACCAGCCCGTCCGGCACCGCGTCGCCCCAGCGGGCCCGCCGGTCGGCGCAGGTGCGCAGGCCGCCGAAGCTGGTCACCGAGTCGACCAGGGTGGTGCGCGACAGGAACCGCGCCACGGCCGCGGTGTCGTGCAGGGTGAACCGCAGGACGCCGTTCCAGCGCCGCATCTGGGCCCGGGCGAGCACGTGCGACGGGTCGTCGGCCAGCCCGGGCCAGCGGACGTCGTGCACGCCCGGGGTCTCACGCAGCGCCACCGCGAGGGCCCGCGCGTTCTCGGCCTGGCGAGCCAGCCGCAGGTCCAGGGTGCCCAGCCCGCGCAGCGCCAGCCAGGTCTCCATCGGCCCGGCGATCGCGCCGCCGCGGGTGCGGAACCCCCGGAGCCGTTCGGCGTGCACCGGGTCGGCCGCGGTGACGTGCCCGAGCAGCACGTCGCCGTGCCCGGCGAGCGCCTTGGTGTCCGAGGCGACGACGAGGTCCGCGCCCAGCTCGAGCGGGCGCTGGCCCAGCGGGGTGGCGGTGGTGTTGTCGACGGCCACGACCGCACCGGCCTCGTGCGCGGCGGCGGCGACCGCGGCGATGTCGCAGACCTCGAGGCCGGGGTTGGACGGCGTCTCCAGCAGCACCAGCGCGGGCCGGTGCTCGGCGATCGCCGCGGCCCAGTCCCCCGCCGTGGCGCAGTAGCCGACGCCGATCCCCAGCGGGGCCAGCTCCTCGTCGGCCAGCCGGCGGGCGACGTAGTAGCCGTCGGAGGGGAGCAGGACGCCCCGCCCGGACGTGGCGAACGCCCGCAGCACGGCCGCGATCGCCGCCATGCCGCTCCCGAACACCGTGCAGGCCCCGCCGTCGAGCCGGCCGACCGCCGCCTCGTACTCCCGCCAGGTCGGGTTGTCGGCCCGGGCGTAGAAGTCCGCCCCGGGCGTCGTCTCGGCGGGATCGAGGTGGAAGGCGCTGGTCAGCACCGGCCCGGGGTGGACCGGTGCGCCGACCCGGCGCAGCTCGGGATCGCCGCCGTGCACGCACCGGGTCCCGTCGCCGCGTTCCGGCACTCCGTAGGCGTTGGTCACCGGCCGACGGTACCCGTGAGTGGTTATCGCGGCTGGAGCCGCGAAAACCACTCACGGGCTACTCGGGCTTCGGCGCCCGCGAGATCAGCTCCTTGGCCATCTGCCGGGCGGTCATGCCCTCGTGGCAGACGCGGCGCACCGCGTCGGCGATCGGGAGCTCGACGCCGTGCCGCCCGCCCAGCTCGCAGATCGACAGGCAGGACTTCACGCCCTCGGCGACCTGGCCGTGGTTGGCCCGCTCCGCCTCGGCGAGGCTCGCGCCCCGGCCGATCTGCTCGCCGAAGGTCCGGTTGCGCGACAGCGGCGACGAGCAGGTCGCCACCAGGTCGCCCATTCCGGCCAGCCCGGCGAACGTCAGCGGCGAGGCCCCCAGCGCCATCCCGAGCCGGGACATCTCGGCCAGCCCGCGGGTGATCAGCGACGCCCTCGAGTTGTCGCCCAGCCCCATCCCGGACGCGACGCCGACGGCCAGCGCGATCACGTTCTTCCCGGCCCCGCCCAGCTCGGCGCCGATCACGTCGGTGTTGGTGTAGGCGCGGAAGTAGCCGGTCGCGCACGCCGTCTGCAGCGCCACCGCGCGCTCGTGGTCCGGGCAGGCGATGACGGTGGCGGTCGGCTCCTCGTGCGCGATCTCCGCAGCCAGGTTCGGCCCGGAGACGACGGCGAGCCGGTCGGCCCCGATCCCGGTGACGTCGTCGATCACCTCGGTCATCCGCTTGAGCGTGCCGAGCTCGACGCCCTTGGCGAGGCTGGTGACGGTGACGTCGTCGGGGATCAGGTCCCGCCACGCCTCGAGGTTCGACCGCAGCGACTGCGACGGCACCGCCAGGACCACCGCGTCCGCGCCGTCGAGGGCCTTCGCCGGGTCGTGCGTCGCCGACAGCGTGATCGGCAGCTCGACGTCGGGCAGGTAGCCGGGGTTGTGCCGGCTCTCGTTGATCGCGTCGGCGACCTCGGTGCGCCGGGCCCACAGCCGGACCTCGCGGCCCGCGTCGCCGAGGACCTTGGCGAACGCGGTGCCCCAACTGCCCGCACCCAGCACCGCGACCCGCGCGATGTCGTGCACCGGCTCGTTCACCGGGCGCTCCTCGAACGACGGGCCCATCACCCGGCCTCCCGCTCCGGGCTGCGCCGGTAGAACTCGGTCGGCGCGGTCTCCTCCCGCACCTCGGCCAGCAGGTCCCGCACCCTGCTCATGATCAGGTCGGTCACCTCCCGCAGCACGGTGGCGTCCAGCGGTCGCCCCCGGTAGCCCGACAGGTCCACCGGGTCGCCCGCCCGCAGCACCAGGTCGGTGCGCGGCAGCGGGCGGAACCGCTTGCCGTAGTGGTCGTAGACCTCCCGGGTCCCCCAGTGGACCATCGGCACGACCGGGACATCGGAGGCCAGCGCCAGCCGGGCGACGCCGGTGCGCGAGTGCATCGGCCAGCCCGCCGGGTCGCGGGTGATCGTGCCCTCCGGGTAGATCACGACGATCTTGCCGTCGGCGAGGGCCCGGGTGCCGGCGGCCAGGCTCTGCTGGGCGTCGGCGGTGTCGCGGAAGACCGGGATCTGGCCGCTGCCGCGCAGGATCGGCCCCAGCACCGGGACCTTCCACAGGCTGTTCTTGGCCAGGAAGCGCGGCACCCGCCCGGCGCTGTGCACGAACAGCGAGGTGTGCAGCGGGTCCAGGTAGGAGACGTGGTTGCTGACGAGCAGCGCCCCGCCCGTGGCCGGCAGGTGTTCGCGGCCCTGGTAGCGCTGCCGCCCGGTCAGCCACCCCAGGGGGTAGAACATGGTCGCGGCGAGCCCGACCCAGAATCCGCCCTTCTCGCGGGCCACCGGCGGCCTCCTCCCACCCGCCGCGCAGGCGGATCTCGTCGCTGCCGGACCAGGCATGATCCGGACGTCCAGGTGGAAGTCTCCCCACAACACGACCCCGCTGTGAACCCGCCCCACCGAATGGCGGGCGAGATCGACTCCGGTGGTGCGACGATGGGGGGCGTGACCCTGCGGGTGGACCTCGTCGTCCCGGTGAAGCCGCTGCCGAAGGCCAAGACACGGCTGCGCGGCGCGGCCGACGGCGGCGTCGGTGACCTCGACGCCCACCTGCGGCTGGCGCTCGCGCTGGCCCGCGACACCGTGTGTGCCGCGCTCGCGTCCGGGGCCGTGCGGCACGTCGTGGTGATCTCCTCCGACCCGGCCGTCGCGCTGGAGGTCGGGGGGCTCGGCGCCGAGGTCGTCACCGACCCGGGACGCGGACTCAACGGGGCCCTGCGACACGGCGCCGCGCGGCTGTACCTCCGCAGCGGCAGGCGGGGAGCCGGCGGGGCGGGCAGCGATGCCGTGGCGATCGGCGCGTTGCAGGCCGACCTGCCCGCGCTGCGCCCGGCCGACCTCGACGACGCCGTCGCGCACGCCGCCGCGCTGTTCGCGACCGGGGTGGAACGCGTGTTCCAGCCCGACGAGCCCGGTACCGGGACCACGTTGCTGCTGGCCGCACCGGGACGCGACCTCGACCCGCACTTCGGCGGGGCCTCGGCCGCCGCGCACACGTCGTCGGGGGCGGTCGTGCTGCCCGGCGACCGGCCCGGCCTGCGCCGCGACGTCGACACGGCGGCCGATCTGGAGTCCGCCGTGGCGCTCGGCGTCGGCGCCTGGACCCGGGCCGTGCTCGACGCGCGGGGCGCGCTACCGCGCCCGGGACCCGCCCCCGACGCGGACGGACCGGTCGTCTGCCCGAAGGTGTGACGCATCCCCGTCCCCCGACACCGAGAATTCACCTTCTCCGGCCGGTGCCTGTTTGGCCCCCACGACGCGGGTGCGAAACAATCGCCACGTGAGTGACGACTCGGCAGCCCCGACCGGACGGAACGGCGCGGCGTCGACTCCGGGTGCGCGCCGGCCCGCGGGCCGGCGGGCCCCCCGGCCGGCGACCCGCCGGATGCACACCGCGAGCCGGACCGTCGCCGAGAAGAAGGCCGCTGCCGAGAAGACCGCAGCCGAGATCCCGGCCCAGGCCGCACAGGGCGGACCGCCCGCACCGCCGGCCGCGCCGACCCCGTCGGCGAACCACGGGGCCGCGCCGATCGCACCGCCCGCGGGGGCGACCGCACCCGCGTCGGCGATGCCGGACGTCCTGCCCGAGGACCGCTACCTCAACCGCGAGCTCTCCTGGCTGGACTTCAACGCCCGCGTGCTCGCGCTCGCCGAGGACTCCAGCCAGCCGCTGCTCGAGCGCGCCAAGTTCCTGGCGATCTTCGCGTCGAACCTGGACGAGTTCTACATGGTCCGGGTCGCCGGGCTGAAGCGCCGCGACGAGGCCGGGCTGTCGGTGCGCAGCGCCGACGGGCTCACCCCGCGCCAGCAGCTCGCCCGGATCGCCGAGCGTTCGCGGGCGCTGTCCCGGGCGCACGCCGAGGTGTTCACCGACGAGCTGCGGCCCGAGCTCGACGCGGCCGGGGTCCACATCCGGTCGTGGGACGACCTCACCGACGCCGAGCGCCTGCGCCTGTCCGACTACTTCTCCGAGCACGTGTTCCCGGTGCTCACCCCGCTCGCGGTGGATCCGGCGCACCCGTTCCCCTACATCTCGGGGCTCTCGCTGAACCTGGCGGTGACCGTGCGCGACCCGGAGGGCCGCACCGAGCGCTTCGCCCGGGTGAAGGTCCCGAACAACGTCCCGCGGCTGGTGACGGTCGACCCGCCGGACACCGACGACCGCGCCGGGAACCGCCAGGTCACGTTCCTGCCGATCGAGGGCCTGATCGCCGCGCACCTCGGCGACCTGTTCACCGGCATGGAGGTCACCGAGGTCCACCCGTTCCGGGTCACCCGCAACGCCGACCTCGAGGTCGAGGAGGACCGCGACGAGGACCTGCTGCAGGCCCTCGAGCGCGAGCTGGCCCGGCGCCGGTTCGGGCCCCCGGTGCGGCTCGAGGTGCTCGACTCGATGTCCGAGCACGTGCTGGAGCTGCTGCTGCGCGAGCTGGACGTCGACCCGAACGACGTCGTCACCGTGCCCGGCCCGCTCGACCTGACCAGCCTCTGGCAGGTGCACGGGCTGAACCGGCCGGAGCTGAAGGACGAGCCGTTCCGCCCCGCCACGCACCCGGCGTTCGCCGAGCGGGAGACCCCGCGCAGCGTGTTCGCCACCCTGCGCGAGGGCGATGTGCTGGTGCACCACCCGTACGACTCGTTCTCCACCAGCGTGCAGCGCTTCATCGAGCAGGCCGCGGCGGACCCGAACGTGCTCGCGATCAAGCAGACGCTGTACCGGACGTCGGGGGACTCCCCGATCGTCAACGCGCTGATCGACGCGGCCGAGGCCGGCAAGCAGGTCGTCGCCCTGGTCGAGATCAAGGCCCGGTTCGACGAGCAGGCCAACATCCGCTGGGCACGCGAGCTGGAGAAGGCCGGGGTGCACGTCGTCTACGGCCTGGTGGGCCTGAAGACGCACTGCAAGACGGCGCTGGTGGTGCGCCAGGAGGGCTCGGAGATCCGGCGCTACTGCCACGTCGGCACCGGCAACTACAACCCGAAGACCGCCCGGCTCTACGAGGACGTCGGCGTGCTGACCGCCGACCCGACGATCGGCGCCGACCTCACCGACCTGTTCAACTCGCTGACCGGGTACTCGCGGCAGACCTCCTACCGGAGCCTGCTCGTGGCGCCGTACGGGATCCGACGCGGCATCGTGCGGCGGATCGACGACGAGATCGAGGCGCACCGCTCCGGCGAGCCCGGCGCCCGGGTCCGGCTCAAGGCCAACTCGCTGGTCGACGAGGCCGTGATCGACGCCTGCTACCGGGCGTCGCAGGCGGGGGTGCCGGTCGACATCGTGGTCCGCGGGATCTGCGCGATGATCCCCGGACGGCCGGGGCTGAGCGAGAACGTCAGCATCCGCTCGATCCTGGGGCCGTTCCTGGAGCACTCCCGGGTGCTGCACTTCGGGGCCGCCGACGAGTACTGGATCGGCTCGGCGGACATGATGCACCGTAACCTGGACCGCCGGGTCGAGGCCATGCTGCGGGTCGCGGACCCGAAGCTCGCCGACCAGCTCGGCGCGATGTTCGACTCCTGCCTCGACCCGGCCACCCGGTGCTGGACACTCGGGCCGGACGGGACCTGGTCGCCGTCGCCGGCTCCGGGGTCGGAGAACATCCGGGTCCGTGACCACCAGGTGGAGATGATGAACTCGCGACGCGGGTCGGACGAAGACTGAGATGAACCTGCTCTCACTGCTGCGCACCGACGGTGCGGAGGTCGACCCGGCGGGTCTCGCCGACGTCGTCGCCGCCGGGACCGTGCCGTACCGCACGGCCGCCGACGGGTCGCTGGAGATCGCGCTGGTGCACCGCCCCCGCTACGACGACTGGTCACTGCCCAAGGGCCACCAGGACCCGGGCGAGTCGCTGACCCGCACCGCGCTGCGCGAGACCGCCGAGGAGGCCGGTCTGGACTGCCGGCTCGGCGGGCGGCTCGGGCACACGACCTACACGGTGCCGGGCAAGGGCGGCCGCAAGGTCGTGCACTACTGGGCCGCGGAGGTCGTCGGCGAGCAGCCGTTCACCCCGACCGAGGAGACCGACGAGCTGCGCTGGCTCTCCCCCGCCGACGCCGCCGCGCTGGTCGACTACCCGCACGACGCGGGGCTGATCTCGCGGCTCGCCGCGGCCGGGGTGCCGTCGTCGACCGTGGTGCTCGTGCGGCACGCGAAGGCGGGCAACCGCGAGGCCTGGGAGGGCGACGACGACCTGCGCCCGCTGTCGGGGACCGGGCACACCCAGGCCGACCGGCTGGCGTCGTTCCTGCCGCGGTTCGGGCCGGACCGGCTCTGCACCGCGCCGCCGCTGCGGTGCGGGCAGACGATCGCGCCGTTCGCGGAGAAGAGCGGGCTCGGCCCCGGCACGGCGGAGGACCTCCCGTCGGAGCCGCTGCTCGGCGAGGAGGGCTACTGGGCCGACCCGGACGCCGGGCTCGACCGGTTCCGGGAGCTCGCGGCCCGCCCCGGTGTGACGCTGGCCTGCAGCCAGGGCGGGGTCATCCCGGACGTCGTCGGGTACCTGCTCGAGGAGGCCGGAGCGCCCTGTGCCGACGTGCCCTCGCACAAGGCGAGCACCTGGTTGCTGGGCTTCGCCCCGTCCGGCGCCCTGCTCGTCGCCGACTACTACCGCCGACCGGCGGCCTGACCTGCCCGCGAGCCCGCCTGCCCCGGCGACCTGCCTGCCCGCCCGCCTGTCCTGCCTGCCTGCCCTGGCGCTGAACGCTCACGAAACCTGCACGTGCGCACGCGATCGGGTGAGCGTCCCCGGGTCTCGTGAGCGTCCTCGGGTCTCGTGAGCGTCCGGGGCTGCGGCGCCGGCGGCGCGGTGCTCCGGGGCGGGCTACTTCTTCGCGGTGGACTTCCGGGCCGCGGGCTTCTTCGCCGGGGCCTCGGTAGCGCCGGGGGCACTCGTGTCGGGCGGGATCTTCTTCTTCGTCGCCGTCGTGCGACCGCCCTTCGCCCCCGGCTTCGCGGCCGAGCGCTTCGCGGCAGCGCCCCTCGTGGCCGAGCCCGCAGGGTCCGTGGCAGTGGAATCCGCGGTAGCAGCGGGGTCGCCGGCCGGGGCGCTCGCCGCAGCGGCGGCACGGGACCGGCGCCCGCCGCGCGCCGGTTCCGACGAGGCGGCGGTGACGCCGGCCCGCGGCGCCCGGCGGGGCGCGCTCGTCGCACCCGCGGCGGCGGCCTCGCTGCCGGCCACGTGTTCCTTGAACGCGGCCCCCGGCCGGAACGACGGGACCACGGTCTCCCCCACCGGCACGGTGTCCCCGGTCCGCGGGTTGCGCGCGGTGCGTGGCGCCCGCCGGCGTGCCTCGAACACGCCGAACCCGGTCAGGGTGACCGAGTCACCGGACCCCACGGTGTCCACGATCACCTCGACCATCGCGTCCACGGCGGCGGCCGCGGCGCGACGGTCACCGAGCCGGGCGGTCAGCGCATCGACGAGCTGAGCCTTGTTCATGGTCACGAACGGTAGGGCTGCGGCCATGCCCCGCACCAGATCCCGCGAAGAGTCCAGGTCGCATACTGCCCGATCGGACAGGTCCGTACGAGTGAACGGGCGCCACCGTCGAGGAGGGCACGACCACCCGCGGCGACCTCAGGCGAGGGTGCGCGGCATCCGCTCCGGCCGGGTTCCCTCGAACGCGGTGATCGCGTCCTCGTGGCGGAGGGTCAGCCCGATGTCGTCGAGCCCCTCCAGCAGCCGCCACCGGGCGTAGTCGTCGATCTGGAACGACACGGTCAGGTCGCCGACCTGCACCGTCTTCTCCACGAGGTCGACGGTCACCCGGGTTCCCGGCTCGTTCTCGAGCTTCTTCCAGATCAGCTCGACGTCGGGCTGCTCGACCTGGGCGGCCACCAGGCCCGCCTTCGCCGAGTTGCCCCGGAAGATGTCGGCGAACCGCGCCGAGATCACGACCCGGAAGCCGTAGTCCATCAGCGCCCAGACGGCGTGCTCGCGCGAGGACCCGGTGCCGAAGTCCGGGCCCGCGACGAGCACCGACCCGCGGTCGTACGGCTCGTTGTTCAGCACGAACGTCGGGTCCTGGCGCCAGGCCGAGAACAGGCCGTCCTCGAAGCCGGTCCGGGTGACCCGCTTGAGGTACACGGCCGGGATGATCTGGTCGGTGTCCACGTTGGACCAGCGCAGCGGCACGCCGATCCCGGTGTGGGTCTCGAACTTGTCCATCAGTCCAGGTCCTCCGGGCTCGACAGGGTTCCACGGACGGCGGTGGCGGCGGCGACCAGCGGCGACACCAGGTGGGTGCGGCCGCCCTTGCCCTGGCGTCCCTCGAAGTTGCGGTTCGAGGTCGACGCGCAGCGCTCACCGGGTGCGAGCTGGTCCGGGTTCATGCCCAGGCACATCGAACACCCGGCCGAGCGCCACTCCGCACCGGCGGTGCTGAAGATCTTGTCCAGGCCCTCCTCCTCGGCCTGGAACCGCACCCGCATCGACCCGGGCACGACCAGCATCCGGACGCCCTTCGCGATCGTCCGTCCGTCGAGCACCTGCGCGACCGAGCGCAGGTCCTCGATCCGGCCGTTGGTGCAGGAGCCGACGAACACCGCGTCCACCGCCACGTCGCGCAGCGGGGTGCCACCGGTCAGTCCCATGTAGTCCAGGGCCTTCTCGACCGAGGCACGCTCGCCCTCGTCGGTGATGCCCGCCGGGTCCGGAACCCGCTCGCCCAGCGGCAGGCCCTGCCCCGGGTTGGTGCCCCAGGTGACGAACGGGGTGAGGTCGTCGGCGTCGATGTCGACGACGCGGTCGAACTCGGCGCCCTCGTCGGTGCGCAGGCTCTTCCAGTCCTCGACGGCGGCGTCCCAGTCCGCACCGGACGGCGCGTGGTCCCGCCCCGACAGGTAGGCGAACGTCGTCTCGTCGGGGGCGATCATGCCCGCGCGGGCGCCGGCCTCGATCGACATGTTGCAGATCGTCATCCGGGCCTCCATCGAGAGGTTCTCGACGACGTTGCCCCGGTACTCGAGCACGTGGCCCTGCCCGCCGCCGGTACCGATCTTCGCGATCACCGCGAGGATGACGTCCTTGCTGGTCACGCCCTCGCGCAGCGTCCCGTCGGAGGAGTTGACGTTGATCGCCATCGTGCGGAACGGCTTGAGCGGCAGCGTCTGGGTGGCCAGCACGTGCTCGACCTCGGAGGTGCCGATGCCGAAGGCCATCGCGCCGAACGCCCCGTGGGTGGACGTGTGCGAGTCGCCGCAGACGACGGTGGTGCCCGGCTGGGTCAGCCCGAGCTGCGGGCCCACCACGTGCACGATCCCCTGCTCGGGGTCGTTCATCGGGTGCAGCCGGACGCCGAACTCCTCGCAGTTGCGCCGCAGCGTGTCGACCTGGGTCCGCGAGACCTCGTCGGCGATCGGGGCGAGCACGTCGAGGGTCGGGACGTTGTGGTCCTCGGTGGCGATCGTGAGGTCCGGGCGGCGGACCGGACGGCCGGCGAGCCGGAGACCGTCGAACGCCTGCGGGCTCGTGACCTCGTGCACCAGATGGAGGTCGATGTAGAGCAGGTCGGGCTCGTCGCCCTCCCCCTTGCGGACCAGGTGCCGGTCCCAGACCTTCTCGGCCAGCGTGCGGGGCTTGTCTGCGGCGCTCACGCTCGCCTCCCTCTCACAACGTGGTGGTGGCGGACTTCCCGGGTCGGTGGGCTGTCCAAACCGTTGGACTTCCCAGATCGTGGAAAGTTAGTATCGGAACGTGGGACAGTCTAGCGGGATCGGCGTGCTCGACAAGGCGGTGGGGGTTCTCCGGGCGACGGCCGAGGGGCCCTGCGGACTGGCCGAGCTCTGCGAGCGCACGGGCCTGCCCCGCGCGACCGCGCACCGGCTCGCGGTGGGCCTCGAGGCGCACGGCATGCTGCTGCGCACCCCCGACGGGCGCTGGCACCCCGGCCCGACGCTGGGCCAGCTCGCCGGTGGGCGCCCCGACCCCCTGCTCGACGCCGCGGCCGGCGTCCTGCCGCGGTTGCGCGACATCACCGGCGAGAGCGTGCAGCTGTACCGGCGCGACGGCGTGCACCGGATCTGCATCGCGCACGCCGAGCCGCCGTCCGGCCTGCGCGACACCGTGCCGGTCGGGTCGCGGCTGCCGATGACGGCCGGGTCCGGCGCCAAGGTCCTCGCCGCCTGGTGCGACACACCGACCCAGCGGTTGATCCTCGCCGAGGCCACGTTCTCCGAGCGGGTGCTGGTCGACGTCCGCCGCCGCGGCTGGGCGCAGAGCGTCGCCGAGCGGGAGGCCGGGGTCGCCTCCGTGTCCGCCCCGGTGCGCGATGCGGCCGCCCAGGTCGTCGCCGCGGTGTCGGTGTCCGGCCCGGTGGACCGGATCGGGCGCCGGCCCGGGGTGCGGTGGGCGGCGGACCTGCTCGCCGCCGCCGACGCCCTGCAGCACCGCCTCGCCTGAGATCCCGTTCGGCGCCTCCATTACCGTGGGGGTCCCGGCACCGGGCCGGGTCCGTGACGACGGTGGAGTGATTCCGGGGAGAGGCGTGCAGAGCAGCAGATCGCCCGTCTACCTGCTGGGCATCGATGTCGGCACGACGAGGTCGGCAGCCGCGGTCATCCGCCCGGGCAGCCCCGGCCCCGAGATGATCACACTGGGTGACCGCTCGGTGGACATCCCGTCCGTCGTGTACGCCGCTGCCGACGGCTCGCTGCTGTTCGGCGAGGCGGCCGAGCGGCGGGCGCTGACCGAACCCGACCGGGTCGCACGCGAGTTCAAGCGACGCATCGGCGACCCGACCCCGATCCCGCTCGGCGAGCACGCGTTCACCGCCGAGCAGCTGTCGGCGCTGCTCACCGAGCACATCGTCGAGGTCGTGTCCCGGATGGAGGGCGGCCCGCCGGAGCGGGTGGCCGTCAGCCACCCGGCGTCCTGGGGGTCGCACAAGCGCGACCTGTTCGCCGACGCGCTCGCCGAGCGCGCGCTGACCGTCACGTTCCTCACCGAGCCGCAGGCCGCGGCGCTGCACTACACCACCAACGAGCGGGTCGAGGCCGGCGCGACCGTCGCCGTCTACGACCTCGGCGGCGGGACGTTCGACGCGGCCGTCGTGCGCAAGGAGGCGGCAGGCACCACCGACACCGGGGGCACCGTCGTCGGCGGGACGTTGTTCACCCTGCTCGGGCGGCCCGAGGGCGTCGAGCAGCTCGGCGGCGCGGACTTCGACCAGGCCGTCGTCGACCACGTCCGCGACGCGGTGCCGCAGGGGTTCGAGGGGCTCGACGAGGCCGACCCGGACGTGCTCACCCAGATGGCCCGGCTGCGGCGCGACTGCCGGGAGGCCAAGGAGGCGCTCTCGGCGGACACCGAGGTGTCGATCCCGGTGTGGCTCGGCGAGGTGCGGACGACGGTGCGGCTGCACCGCAGCGACTTCGAGGACCGCATCCGGCCGAAGCTCGAGGAGTCGGTGGAGGCGCTGCAGCAGGCGATCGCCTCCGCGGGGCTGGCCGCGTCCGGCCCGTCGGTGGTGCTGCTGGTCGGTGGATCGTCCCGGGTGCCGCTGGTCGCGCAGCTGGTGTCCTCCGAGCTCGGCCGCCCGGTGCAGGTCGACGCCGACCCGAAGAACGCGATCGGCAAGGGCGCCGTGCTGGCCCTCGGTCCGGTCGACCCGGAGACGGTGACGCCGTCCGGGACCGGCCCGGGCCTGCTCGCGGGCGGGGCGCTCGGCGCCGCCGGGGCCGCCGCTGCCGGTGGGGCCTCGCTCGCCGCCGACCCCGGCCCGCTGCCGTGGGAGAGCGGCGATCCGGTGACCGAGCGGATGCCGTCCGATGCCCCGCCGACCGCCTTCCACGGCCCGCAGACCGCCTATCTCGACGGCGCGGACGCCGACCCGCCGACCGACCGGATCCCGGTCGTCCCGGCCGCCTACGGCGCGCCCCCGGAGGCGGGCCCCGGCACCGCGGTCTACGGCTACGAGAACCACGGCTACGAGAACTACGAGTACGACGGCGAGACGACCGTCGCACCCGAGCCGTCCGCGGCCCGCCGCTCCCCCGCCGTCCTGATCGGCGCCGGCGGGGTCGTCGCGGTGCTGGCCGTGCTGGGCGCGGTGTTCTTCTGGCCGCAGGACCGCAACGTCAGCAACGCGACACCCGAACTGCCCGCGATGCCGACGACCACCGAGGCCCCGCCGCCCACCACCGAGGAGGAGGAGCCGGTCCGGCAGCCGGAGCGGACCCAGGAGCGGACGACCACGCCCCGCACGACCTCGGAGGAGGTCGTGCCGCCGCCTCCGCCGCCCCCGGTGCCGACGACGACACCGGACGAGCCGGAGCCGACGCCGGATCCGACCGAGAACCCGACGACGAAACCGACCACACCGGCTCCGACGACGAGCCCGGACGTCACCATCCCGGTCGAGCCGTCGAGCAAGCCGGCAGGGCCGTAGCGGCGAGTTCCGGGAAGTCCTCGGGTGGCGGCGAGGTGCCGCAGCACCACCTCGAAGTCGTGCACCGGGTTCGCCGTGCGACGTCGACCAGCACCTGGCCCGGTCGAGCCCTGCTCGGCCGGGCCGTCGTCGCTCCGTGCGGCAGGTCGGCCGGCTCCGGTGCCGCACGAGCACGCCGTGCCGTCCTGTTGTCCGGCAGCAGCCCGGTCGAGGACCCACTCACCGACTCCCGTCGCCCGGGGGTGGGCGGACCCACGACGCCTGAGCACCACGGAGCCCGGCCCACTCCACTCCGGGGCGGGCGGGCCCGGATCTCACACGAACGGCCGTGATCAGCGAGTCGTGCAAGTTCGGTGCCGGATTCGGCACCGAACCTCCACCAGGCTCTGATCATGGGGCCGACCGGCGCTGATCATGGGGCCGGCCAGGCTCCGCAGAGCCCCGAATACGATGAAGGCCCCCGCTCCGGAGAGCGAGGGCCTTCATCTGTGTAGTCCCGACGGGATTTGAACCCGCGCTACCGCCTTGAGAGGGCGGCGTCCTAGGCCGCTAGACGACGGGACCGAGGACATCGATATTCATCTCTGAACCGGACCACACGGTGGTGGTCCGAAACGCGACAGACACCTCGCGTGGTAGCCCCGACGGGATTTGAACCCGCGCTACCGCCTTGAGAGGGCGGCGTCCTAGGCCGCTAGACGACGGGGCCTCGAACGAGATGATGTCGATGTCAGAAACCACATCCTACGGATCTGGATGATCCGGAAGCGATTTCCGCTGGGGTACCAGGACTCGAACCTAGACTAACTGAACCAGAATCAGTCGTGCTGCCGATTACACCATACCCCATCGAAAATCGGAGCTCCGCCGCTCACTTCTCGCGGTCCGAGCCCCGATCTCCGTGATGCAACTACTCTAACCCATGCCCTGAGAGCGCCTGACACCGGCCCCCAGACGGGCCATCGACCGCTCCCTGCCCAGCAGCTCCATGCTCTCGTAGAGCGGCGGCGACACCGTCCGGCCGCTGATCGCGACGCGCACGGGGGCGAACGCCTTCCGCGGCTTGAGACCCAGGCCGTCGACGAGCGAGGTCTTGAGCGACTCCTCGATCGCGGCGGCGTCCCACGACCCGAGCGCGGACAGCCCGCTCACCGCGGCCTCGAGGACCGGGGACGCGTCGGCGTTCAGGTTCTTCGCCGCGGCGTCCTCGTCGGGGGTGAAGCCCTCCTCGTCGCGGAACAGGAAGGCCAGCATCCGGGCCGCGTCGGAGAGCACCTGGCTGCGCTCCTGCACCAGCGGGGCGGCCGCCGCGAGCAGCGGACGGTCGGCGTCGGTGAGCTCGACGCCTTCCGCGGCCAGGTAGGGCACGATCCGCTCGGCGAAGTCGGCGGGCTCGAGCAGCCGCAGGTGCGCGGCGTTGATCGCCTCGGCCTTCTTGATGTCGAAGCGGGCGGCGTTGCCGGAGACCCGGGAGACGTCGAACGCCTCCACCATCTCCTGCAGCGAGAACACGTCGCGGTCCTCGGCGATCGACCAGCCGAGCAGGGCCAGGTAGTTGAGCAGCCCCTCCGGCACGAACCCGCGGTCGCGGTAGTGGAACAGGTTCGACTGCGGGTCCCGCTTGGAGAGCTTGCGGTTGCCCTCGCCGGTCACCAGCGGCAGGTGCGCGTAGGTGAACGGCCCGTGACCGATGCCGACCCGCTGTAGCGCTTCCAGCAGCGCGATCTGCCGCGGGGTGGAGGACAGCAGGTCCTCGCCGCGCAGCACGTGGGTGATCTCCATCAGCGCGTCGTCGACCGGGTTGGTCAGCGGGTAGAGCGGCGTGCCGTCGCCCCGGGCCAGGACGAAGTCGGGGACCTGGCCGGAGCGGAAGGTGATCTCCCCGCGGACCAGGTCGGTGAAGGTGATGTCGCGGTCGGGCATCCGCAGCCGGTAGACGGGCTTGCGGCCCTCGTCGCGGAACGCCTGCTTCTGGTCCTCGGTGAGGTCACGGTCGGCGTTGTCGTAGCCGAGCTTCGGGTCGCGGCCCGCGGCGCGGTGGCGGGCCTCGATCTCCTCACCGGAGGAGTACGACTCGTAGACCTCCCCACCGTCGATGAGCCGGCGCAGCGCGTCGGCGTAGAGCTCGGCACGCTCGCTCTGCCGGTACGGACCGTGCGGGCCGCCGACGACGACGCCCTCGTCCCAGTCCAGGCCGAGCCAGTTCAGGGCGTCGAGCAGGGCCTCGTAGGACTCGACGCTGTCCCGCTGCGCGTCGGTGTCCTCGATGCGGAAGACCAGCGCGCCGCCGTGATGGCGGGCGTGTGCCCAGTTGAACAGGGCGGTGCGGATGAGGCCGACATGCGGGATTCCGGTCGGGGACGGCGAGAACCGCACCCGGACCTGGGCTGGAGTACTCATGGTGGGCACCAGGGTATCGACCCCGCGCAGGCTGTACGTGCCGGTCCCGATGGGACAGAGTGGACCATGGCCGCGGCGCGACGAGGCGCCGCGGGAGGTATGACGGAAAGGCACCCACGTGTTCCAGCTGACCGTGCTGTACAACCACCCCGAGGACCCGGCCGCGTTCGACAAGCACTACGACGAGGTGCACATTCCGCTGGCGAAGAAGCTGCCGGGGCTGCAGCGGTTCTCCGTCTCCCGCCCGGTCGCCGGCCCGGACGGGGCGCAGCCGCCGTACCACCTGGTCGCGGTGCTGGAGTTCGCCGACGCGGCCGCCTTCCAGGCGGGCATGGGCAGCGAGGAGGGGCAGGCGGCGTCGGCCGACCTGGCGAACTTCGCCGGCGCGGGCGTCAGCCTGCTGACCGGTCCGTCCCAGGTGGCCTGACACGTCCCGACGCCGTGGCCGGGAGGGTTCGGCCCTCCCGGCCACGGCCGGTCACACCACGACCTGCTGCTACGGGGTCGCGACCTCGCGCGAGGACACCAGGGCGGCCAGCCGGTCCCCGATCGACGAGGTGTTGCCGGTCGCCGAGTGGTCCCGGGTGGCCAGGTCGAACGCGACGGCCGCCTCGATCCGCCGGGCGGAGTCGGCGTGCCCCAGGTGGTCGAGCAGCAGCGCCACCGACAGCACGGCGGCCGTCGGGTCCGCGATGCCCTGGCCCGCGATGTCCGGCGCGGAGCCGTGCACCGGCTCGAACATCGACGGGTTCACCCGGCTCGCGTCCAGGTTGCCGCTGGCCGCGAGGCCGATCCCGCCGGTCACGGCGGCCGCGAGGTCGGTGAGGATGTCGCCGAACAGGTTGTCGGTGACGATCACGTCGTAGCGGCCCGGGTCGGTGACCATGTGGATCGTGGTCGAGTCGACGTGCTGGTAGGCCACCGACACCTCGGGGTACTCCAGCGACACCTCCTCCACGATCCGCGACCACAGCGCACCCGCGTAGGTGAGCACGTTGGTCTTGTGCACCAGCGTCAGGTGCTTGCGCGGCCGGCGCTGGGCGCGGGCGAACGCGTCGCGCACGACCCGCTCGATGCCGAACGCGGTGTTCTGGCTGACCTCGGTCGCGACCTCGTGCGGGGTGTCCTTGCGCAGCAGGCCACCGGTGCCGACGTACGGCCCCTCGGTGCCCTCCCGCACCACCACCATGTCGATCTCCGCGTTGCCGGCCAGCGGGCCGCGGACGCCGGGGTAGAGCCGGGCCGGGCGGAGGTTGACGTGGTGGTCCAGCTCGAAGCGCAGCCGCAGCAGCAGCCCGCGCTCGAGGATGCCGCTGGGCACCGACGGGTCCCCGACCGCACCGAGCAGGATCGCGTCGTGCTGTTTGATCTCGGTCAGCACAGTCTCGGGGAGCAGCTCGCCCGTGGAGTGCCAGCGCGCGGCGCCGAGGTCGTACTCCGTCGTCTCCACGTCGCGGGCGACCTCGCCGAGCACCTTGAGTGCCTCGGTGATCACTTCCGGGCCGATGCCATCACCGGGGATGACCGCAAGGCGCATGACCTCGTCCTCTCGTCGTACTGCTGGTCGCACGCTACCGCTCGCCGACGCTCGGTCATCGTCTGGCCACCCGGGTGGGTGTCCGGTGGTCAGCCGCGCGGGGTCCAGCGCCACCGTGCCGTGGTACCCAACACCGCCACCGCCGTCCACACCACCGTCACGCCCAGCCCGAACAGCCACGACGGGACACCCCCGACGGCGGCACCGTCCGCGGCGCCGCCCACCGCGCCGCCCGCCCATGCGAGGCCGACCAGATCGGCCACCGGGGTCCCGGGCACCAGCAGCAGGATTCCCCGCAGCGGCCCGTCGACACCGGTGCCCAGCACGTTCACCGCGACGGCCCCGACCAGCAGCAGCGGCGACGCGGTGAACTGCACGCTCTCCGCGCTTCGGCTGAACGTGCTGGTCAGCGCCCCGGCGGCTACGCAGAACGCGCCACCGAGCAGCAGTGCGGCCAGCAGCAGCACCGGGTTCGCCGGCAGCGGCGCACCGAGCGCGACGTAGACCCCGCAGATCAGCACGGTCTGCACGACCCCGATCACGAGCAGCGGCGCCCCGGTCCCGGCGACGATCCCCGGCCCGGTCAGCTCGGTGGTGCGCAACCGCGCCAGCGCACCCGACTCGCGGCGCAGCGTGAACACCGTCGCCGCCGTCGTGTACACCGCGATCAGCATCCCGACGAAGGCACCCAGCCCGGCGAGCACGCCCCACCCCTGCGGCGAGTCCGGGCGCGCGACGAGCGCGAAGAAGATCATGACGAGTGGGCCGGAGAGCACGCCGAACGCCGTCGTCCGGCGGCGCAGCAGCAGCCGCGCCTCGATCGGGGCCAGCCGCCACCAGCGGCCGCCGCGGTGCGGCGTGACCGGGTCGGGTACGGCGCGCAGCGTGGTCATCGGGTCGCCGCCGGTTCGGTGCCCGTACCGCCGCTCACGGCGTGGAACACCTCGTCCAGGCCGGCCTCGGTGGCGCGCAACCGGTGTAGCTCGGCCCCGGTCTCGAGCGCCCAGCCGGTCAGCGCGTGCGTGGCGCGGGTGAGGTCGGCGGCCTCCAGCCGCAGCGCGGTGCGGCCGTGTGCGGCACGTGCGGTACTGAGCCCGGGCAACCGCGGTGGGACGACGCCGGGGGCCAGCTCCGCGGTCACGGCGGCCGGCCGGCTGGCCAGGACCTCCGCCAGCGTCCCGGCGACGGCGACCCGGCCGGCGTGCATGATCGCCAGCCGGTCGGCGAGCGCCTCGGCCTCCTCCAGGTAGTGCGTGGTGAGGACGACCGCGGTGCCGGCGTCGCGCAGCTCCCGGACCATCTCCCAGAGCAGCCGTCGCGACTCCGGGTCGAGGCCGGTCGTGGGCTCGTCCATGATCACCAGGTCGGGCCGGCCCCAGGTCGCGGTGGCGATGTCGAGCCGGCGCTTCTCCCCGCCGGAGAGCGTCCCGGCGGCCACGTCGCGGCGGTGGGCGAGACCGACCCGGGCGATGCAGTCGTCGACGTCGTCGGTGCGGCTGGACAGTGCCCGCGTCATCCGCACGGTCTCGGCGACGGTCAGCTCGGCCAGGAACCCGGCCTGCTGCAGCACGGCCCCGGTACGGCGCCGCACCGCGGGCCCGGCGCTGACCGGGTCCAGCCCGAACAACGCCACGCTGCCCGCCTGCGGGCGGCGGAACCCCTGGACCAGCTCGAGGGTCGTCGTCTTCCCGGCGCCGTTCGTGCCGAGCAGGCCGAACACCTCCCCCGGGTGCACGACGAGGTCGACGCCGTCGACCGCGACCGTGTCCCCGTAGGCGAAGCCCAGCCCGCTCACCTCGATGACCGGGTCCCCGGCGCTCACTCGCGCTCCCAGGTCGGTGCCGGGCCCAGCCGGTGCATGTCGATCAGCACGGTCATGTCGTCCTCCCCTGTCGGTGCGTCCTCCCCCGGGGCGCCGTCCACAGCGTCGCCCCCGGCCGGGGCCGGTCAGTAGGGTCGGAACCGCACGGAGCGGGATGGGTTCGGCGGGGGTGGGTCGTGACATCTGTCATGGAGCCGGTGAGCGGCGTCGGCCCCGCCCGCGCCTACCTGCGGTCGAACCCGCTGCTGATGGCGCTGCTGTTCGGCGGCATCCCGGCGCTGACCGTGATCGACGACCGGTGGCCGTTCCCGGTGCTGCACCCGTGGTCGTTGCTGGTGCTCGCCGCCGTCGCCGCGGTCGTCGCCGTGCACACCGCTGCGTTCCGGGCGTTGTTCGGGTCCCGGCCCGACCCGGGCGGAGCGCGGTGGACGCTGCTGGGATCGGCCGCGGTGGTCGTCGCGACGGCGGCCCTGCTGCTGGTCGGACGGCATGCGCACGAGCTGGGGACCGTCTTCTTCCTGGTGCCGGGGCTCGCGCTCTCGGCGCTGCTCACGATCCGCGGCTGGCGCCGCGCCGACTGCGTCGTGGCCGGGGTGGCGGTGCTGGGCGCGGCCGCGCTCGCGACGGCCACCGGCTTCCCCGCCCCGGGCACCGGCTGGCGCGGGCTGTTCCTGGCCCTGCTGCTGGTGGCCCCGCCCGCGGCCGACCTCGCGTCGATCTGGCTGATCCGGGTGTTCGACCGGCTCGACCGGGCACGGTCGGACGCCCACGAGCTCGCCACGACCCGCGAACGCGTCCGGATCGCGGCCGAGCTGCACGACGTGCAGGGCCACTCGCTGCACGCCATCGCGATGCACGCGGAGCTGACCGAGCGGCTCGCCGGCTCCGACCCGGAGGCCGCCGCGCGGCACGCCCGCACCGTCCGCACCCTCGCCGCGGAGGCCCTGGCCGAGACCCGCGCGCTGGTCCGCGGCTACCGCGACGCCGACCTGGCCGGCGAGGTCCGCAACGCCGCCGGGCTGCTGCGCGCCGCCGGAGCGGAGGCCTCGGTGTCGGGCGACGCGGCCGCGGTCCCCGCGGTGCACGCGGCCCTGCTCGGCCCGGTGGTCCGGGAGGCGGCGACCAACGTGCTCCGCCACAGCGACCCGACGCGGGTCACGTTCGCCGTGCGCCGGGCCGGGGACCGCACCGAGCTGGAGGTCTGCAACGACGGCGTGCCGGACACCCCGGAGGGCCCCGACCCGCACGGCGGCACCGGGCTGGCCGGGGTCCGGGACCGGATCGTCGAGCGGGGCGGCAGCGTCGAGGCGGGTCCCGACGGCGCGGGCGGGTTCCGGCTGCGGGTGGTGCTGCTCAGCGGCGCCGACGAGCACGTGGCGGCGGACGCGTGAACGGGCCGATCCGGCTGCTCGTGGCCGACGACGAGGAGATGACGCGCACCGCGCTCGTCGCCCTGCTCGACCTGGAGGACGACCTCACCGTCGTCGCCGAGTGCCCCGACGGGGGCGGCGCCGTGGACGCCGCGGCCCGGGAGCGTCCCGACGTCGCGCTGCTCGACCTGGAGATGCCGGTGCTGGACGGGATCGGGGTGTGCGAGGCGCTCGCCGACTCGCCCACCCGGGCGATCCTGGTCACCCGGCACGCCCGGCCCGGCGTGCTGCGGCGCGCGCTGGCCGCGGGTGCGGCCGGGTTCCTGCCGAAGTCGACACCCGTGCAGCAGGTCGCCGACGTCGTCCGCCGGGTACACGCCGGGCGCCGGTTCGTCGACCCCGACATCGCGGCCATGGCGCTGACCGAGGCCGACTGCCCGCTGACCGCCCGCGAGCTCGACGTGCTGCGCGCGGCCCGCTCCGGCGGCACCGTCGCCGACATCGCCGGCGAGCTGCACCTGGCCCAGGGCACCGTGCGCAACTACCTGTCGTCGGCGATGACCACGCTGCACGCCCGCACCCGGCACGAGGCGGCGCGGCGGGCCTGGGAAGAAGGGTGGATCTGACGGCGTTGCCGCCCGTGTGCCCACCGACGCGGAGCCACTCGACCGGCTCGGTTTCCTGACCATCGGCTCGTTCGACGGCGACGACCCCGGCCCGGGCCACGAGGCGACGCTCGCGGTGATCGAGCTGGGCGAACGGCTCGGGTTCGACAGCGCCTACCTGCGGCACCGGCACCTGCAGTTCGGCATCTCCTCACCGGTCGCCGTCCTCGCGGCGGCGACCCAGCGGACGTCACGGATCCAGCTGGGCACGGCGGTGACCCCGCTGGGCTGGGAGAACCCGCTGCGCCTGGCGGAGGACCTGTCCACGGTCGACGTGCTCTCCGGCGGGCGGCTGCAGCCGGGGATCAGCGTCGGGCCGCCGATGCACTGGGAGCACGTGCGGGAGGCGCTGTACCCGGACACGGCCGACCGCGAGGACTTCGGCCGGGAGCGGGTGAACCGGCTGCTGCGCCTGGTCCGCGGCGAACCCGCGAGCTCGTTCTCCGGCACGTCCGGGATCGAGACGTTCTCCCCGCGGGTGCAGCCGCACTCTCCCGGACTGATCGACCGCATGTGGTACGGCGCCAGCAGCGAGGACTCGGCCGTCTGGGCCGGCGAACAGGGGCTCAACCTGCTGACCAGCAGCGTCGTCCGGGTCCGGCCCGGGGAGGAGCCCGACTTCGCGGCGATCCAGGCCCGCCAGATCCGTGCGTACCGGGCGGTGCACCCGCGCGGGCGGGTGTCCCAGGGGCTGGTGGTGGTGCCGACCGACTCGGCGACGCCCGCGCAGAAGGAGCGCTACGCCGCCTACGCCGCCGCCCGCGACGTGCGGGTCGGGGTGCCGCAGGGCCCGGCGGGGCTGCTGTTCGCCCAGGACCTGGTCGGGAGCTCCGCCGAGATCGCCGAGCGGCTGCACGCGCACGCCGGGTTCCGGGAGGTGCGCGAGGCCGTCTTCGCCCTGCCGTTCGGCTTCCCGGCGGAGGACTACACGCAGATCCTCACCGACATCGCGACCCGGCTCGGCCCGGCGCTGGGCCGGCCCGGGCCGACCGGCTGACCGGAACCGGTCAGGAGGCCCGGCCGGCGACGCCGAGCGTGCGGCGGGCCCGCAACCGCCCGGGCACCTCGATCAACGCGGTGAGCACCAGCACGAGCGGCACCACCCCGGGCCCGACCGTGACCTCGGCCGACGGCGGCCCGGTCACCGTCGACACGGCCGCGACGGTCCCGGGCACGGTCATCGAGAAGCCGGTGACGAAGGCGATCCCGAACAGGAGCAGGACGGCGACCGCGACCCCGGTACACGCCAGGGCGAACGAACGGACCAGTCCCATCGCGCCTCCCCCGATCACCGCGCGGGCCGACACGATCGCACACCGGAGCCGTGCGCGCATCCGGCCCGGGCCGCGTACCCGGCCGGTGGGTCAGTCGTCGAACGAGATGAGGCGGACCGTGCGGGCCCCGACCGACGCCCCGATCGGCTCCAGCACGGCCGGGTCGATGTGCCGGTCCACCCGCAGCAGCATGATCGCGTCCGAGCCGTCGGTGGTCTGCGAGATCTGCGCGGCCTCGATGTTCACCGCGGCCTCCCCCAGCAACGAACCGACCCGTCCCATCACGCCGGGCCGGTCGGCGTACTCCAGCAGGACGACCTCACCCTCGGCCCGCAGGTCGAAGTGCCTGCCGTTGATCTCGACGAGCTTCTGCACCTCGGCGCGCCCGGTCAGCGTTCCGGAGACGGTGATCGACTCCCCATCGGGCATCGCGCCACGCAGCTGCACGACGCTGCGGTGGTTGGCGCTCTCCGGGCTGGTGGTCAGATCGACCGACACCCCGCGCTCCTCGGCCAGCTGCGGCACGTTGACGAAGGTGACCTGGTCCTCGACGACGTGCGTGAACACCCCGCGCAGCGCCGCGAGTGCGAGCACCGAGACGTCGTCGCCGGCCAGCTCGCCGGCGACGTCGACGGTGACCGAGGTCGGGGTGCGGCCCGCGACGGCGTGCAGCGTCGTCCCCAGCTTCTGCACCAGCGGCAGCCAGGGCCGGACCTCCTCGCCGACCGCACCGTGGATCTGCACGTTGACCGCGTCCGGCACGAACTCCCCGGCCAGCGCGAGCTGCACCGAGCGGGCGACGTCGGTGCCCGCGCGGTCCTGCGCCTCCGCGGTCGAGGCTCCCAGGTGCGGGGTCACGACGACGTTCTCCAGCTCGAACAGCGGACTGGAGGTGGTCGGCTCGGTGACGTAGACGTCGATCCCGGCCCCGCCGACGTGCCCGGACCGGACGGCCTCGGCCAGCGCGACCTCGTCGATCAGCCCGCCGCGGGCGGCGTTGACGACCAGCACGCCGGGCTTGGTCAGCGCGAGCTGGTCCTTGCCGATGAGCCCGAGCGTCTCCGGGGTCTTCGGGAGGTGGACGGTGATCATGTCCGCGGTGCGCAGCAGCTCGTCGAGGTCGACCAGGTCGATGCCCAGCTGCGCGGCCCGGGACGGCGCGATGTAGGGGTCGTAGGCGATCAGCGTCATGCCGAACGCGGCCAGCCGCTGCGCGACCAGCTGCCCGATCTTCCCGAGCCCGACGATGCCGGCGACCTTGCCGTTCAGCTCGACCCCGCCGTAGGAGGACCGCTTCCACTTGCCCTCGCGCAGCGAGGCGTCCGCGGCCGGGACGTGCCGGGCCGTGGCCAGCAGCAGCGCGACGGCGTGCTCGGCCGCCGAGACGATGTTCGACGTCGGGGCGTTCACCACCATCACGCCACGCGACGTGGCGGCCGGGACGTCGACGTTGTCCAGGCCGACCCCGGCCCGGGCGACGACCTTCAGCCGGGTCGCCGCGGCGAGCGCCTCGGCGTCCACCTGGGTGGCCGAGCGCACCAGCAGCGCGTCGGCGTCGGCGATCTCCTTCAACAGCGCCGGCCGGTCGGTGCCGTCGACGTGGCGGACCTCGACGTCGTCCCCCAGCAGCTCGACCGCGGACGGGGCGAGCTTCTCGGCGAGGAGGACGACGGGACGGGTGGGGGTGGCGACGGTGCTCACGGTGTGACGGTGCTCCCGGGATCGGGTGGTGGTACTACAGGGTGTCGGGCTCGCCACCATCCTAGGGCTGTCCGGCGCCGTCGCCAGACCCGGAGACGCCCGCGTCATCGGGCCTCGTCCCACGAGTTGCTGACCGGGCGGGCCCGGACACGGCACACTGTGCAGAGGAGGTGACCGTGCACCCGTCGATCGAGCGAGTTCGGCCCGACATCGAGGCACTGTGCGCCCGCCTCGGTGTGGAGCGGTTGGAGCTGTTCGGATCGGCCACGGGCCCCGGCTTCGACCCGGCACGCAGTGACGTCGACGTCGTCGTCGAACTCGGCCGTCGCACCTCCGACCGGTTCGGTGCCTACTTCGATCTGAAGGACGGCTTGGAGCAGTTGCTCGGCCGACCGGTCGATCTCGTGATCGACGACGCGGTCGTCAACCCGTACGTCCGACGAGCGATGGACCGGCAACGTGTCGCCCTCTACGCCGCGTGATCCAGGGGCGCTCCTGTGGGACGCCCGCCGGGCCGCAGGCCTCGTCGATGAGTTCATTCGCGGCCACAACCTGGACGACTACTGCGCCGACGTGCTGCTGCGCACCGCATACCGGACCTGCCACGGCTGGTCGCCTTCCGGAACATCCTGATCCACGGCTACGCCGTGGTCGACAACGAACTCGTATGGGACGCGGCGACCGGAAGGCTGCCCGAGCTGCTCCGTCTGCTGGACGAACTGCTGACCCGACCCTGAACGCGCGAAACCCCCGCCCGGTGTCGCCGGTACGGGGGTTCCACGTCGCCTGTGCCCGAGTGGGTGCGCCCGGGTCAGGCGTCCGCGGGCCGACTGGGGCCCGCGTGCCTCGTCATCGCCGGGAGTGCCCGGCGAGGAATCAATGCCGAGGTTCGTTCCGCGGGGCTGCTCTCACTTGGCCTTCTCGCCGACCCAGCTCATCAGGCCGCGCAGCTTCTCGCCGACCTGCTCGATCGGGTGCTCCTGGCCCTGCTGCTGCAGCTTGGTGAAGTTCGGGCGGCCGTTCTCGTCCTCGGCGACCCACTCGCGGGCGAAGGTCCCGTCCTGGACCTCCTTGAGGATCGCCTGCATGTTCTTCTTCACCTCGGGCGTGATCACCCGCGGGCCGCGGGTGAGGTCGCCGTACTCGGCCGTGTCGGAGATGGAGAAGCGCTCGTTGGCGATGCCGCCCTCGTACATGAGGTCGACGATCAGCTTGAGCTCGTGCAGGCACTCGAAGTAGGCGATCTCCGGGGCGTAGCCCGCCTCGGTCAGCACCTCGAAACCGGTCTGGACCAGCGCCGCGGCGCCACCGCAGAGGACGGCCTGCTCACCGAACAGGTCGGTCTCGGTCTCCTCCTTGAAGGTGGTCTCGATGACGCCCGCGCGGGCGCCGCCGATCCCGGCCGCGTAGGAGAGCGCGAGCGCCTTCGCGTTGCCCGACGGGTCCTGCTCGACGGCGATCAGGGCCGGGACGCCCTTGCCGTCGACGAACTGGCGGCGGACCAGGTGGCCCGGGCCCTTCGGGGCGACCATCGCGACGTCGACGTCCGCCGGGGGCTGGATCAGCTCGTAGCGGATGTTGAAGCCGTGGCCGAAGAACAGCGCGTCGCCGGCCTTGAGGTTCGGCTCGATGTCCTGGGTGTAGATGGAGCGCTGCTTGGTGTCCGGCGCCAGGACCATGATCAGGTCCGCCCAGGCGGAGGCCTCGGCCGGCGTGACGACCTCGAGGCCCTCGTCGGCCGCCTTCTGCCGGGACTTCGAGCCCTCCGGCAGGCCGATCTTGACCTCGACCCCGGAGTCACGCAGGGACAGCGAGTGCGCGTGCCCCTGGGAGCCGTAGCCGATCACGGCGACCTTGCGGCCCTGGATGATCGACAGGTCGGCGTCGGCGTCGTAGTAGATGTTGACACTCATGACAGGGGGTTCGTTCCTCTCGGGGGTACCAGTGCGATAACTGTCTATCGGACGGCCGCGGCGGTGATGGAGCGGGGGCCGCGACCGACCGCGACCATCCCCGACTGCACCATCTCGCGGACACCGTAGGGCTCGAGCATGCGCAACAGCGCGTTCAGCTTGTCGGCGTCACCGGTGGCCTCGATCGTGACGGCCTCCGGGGAGACGTCGACGACCTTGGCCCGGAACAGCTGCACGGTCTCCAGCACCTGGCTGCGCACGGTGGCGTCGGCCCGGACCTTGACCAGCAGCAGCTCGCGCTGCACCGAGGACTCCGGCTCGAGCTCGACGATCTTGATGACGTGCACGAGCTTGTTGAGCTGCTTGGTGACCTGCTCCATCGGGAGCTCGTCGACCTCGACGACGATCGTCATCCGGGAGATGTCGGGGTGCTCGGTCGGCCCGACCGCCAGCGAGTTGATGTTGAACCCGCGACGGGAGAACAGGCCGGACACCCGGGCCAGGACACCCGGCTTGTCCTCGACCAGCACGGAGAGGGTGTGCAGCTCGCTCATCGGTCGGTCTCCGCATCGGACAGGGCCTGCTCGGTCATCTCGGCGACCTCGTCGACCGACGCGGCCAGGTCGTCGTTCTCGAACTCGGGACGGATGTCGCGGGCGACCTTGATCTCGTCGTTGCTGGTGCCCGCGGCGACCATCGGCCACACCTGGGCGTCCGCCCCGACCACGAACTCGACCACGACCGGCCGGTCGTTGATCTCCATGGCCTGGTGGATGACGCGGTCGACGTCCTCGGCCGACTCCACCCGCAGGCCCACGCAGCCCATCGCCTCGGCCAGCATCGGGAAGTCCGGGATGCGCAGCTTGTGGGTCTTGAGGTCGGTGTTGGAGTACCGCTCGCCGTAGAACAGGTTCTGCCACTGCCGGACCATGCCCAGGTTGCCGTTGTTGATCACGGCGACCTTGATCGGGATGCCCTCGATGGCGCAGGTGGCGAGTTCCTGGTTGGTCATCTGGAAGCAGCCGTCGCCGTCGATGCACCAGACGACGGTGTCCGGCTCGCCGACCTTGGCGCCCATCGCGGCGGGCACCGCGTAGCCCATCGTGCCCAGGCCACCGGAGTTCAGCCAGGTCCGGGGCTTCTCGTAGCGGACGAACTGCGCCGCCCACATCTGGTGCTGGCCGACGCCGGCGGCGTAGACCGCGTCCGGCCCGGCGATCGCCCCGATGCGCTCGATGACGTACTCCGGCGACAGCGACCCGTCGGCCGGCTCGCCGTAGCCCAGCGGGTAGCGGTCGCGCAGCCCGCCCATCTGCTTCCACCAGGCGGACAGGTCCGGCGCGCCGTGCTCGGCGTGGTCGGCCCGGACCGCCTCGATCAGCTCGGCGATGACCTCCTTGCAGTCACCGACGATCGGGACGTCGGCACGGCGGTTCTTGGAGATCTCCGCGGGGTCGATGTCGGCGTGCACGACCTTCGCCTCGGGGGCGAAGCTCTCCAGCCGGCCGGTGACCCGGTCGTCGAACCGGGAGCCGAGCGCGACGAGCAGGTCCGCGCGCTGCATCGACGCGACCGCCGCCACCGTCCCGTGCATGCCGGGCATGCCCAGGTGCTGCGGGTGGCTGTCCGGGAAGACCCCGCGCGCCATCAGCGTGGTGACCACCGGCGCACCGGTCAGCTCGGCCAGCGCGCGCAGCTCCTCGGCGGCCTCGGCCTTGAGGACACCGCCGCCGACGTAGAGCACCGGCTTCGCCGACTCGCGGATCAGCCGGGCGGCCTCCCGGATCTGCTTGCCGTGCGGCCGGGTCGTCGGCCGGTAGCCGGGCAGCTGCAGCTCGGGGGGCCAGGAGAACGTGGTCTGCTCCTGCAGCACGTCCTTCGGGATGTCCACCAGCACCGGGCCGGGCCGGCCGGTGGACGCCAGGTGGAAGGCCTCGGCGATCGCGCGCGGGATCTCCGTCGCCTCGGTCACCAGCACGTTGTGCTTGGTCACCGGCATGGTGATGCCGGTGATGTCGGCCTCCTGGAAGGCGTCGGTCCCGATCAGCGGCCGGGTCTGCTGACCCGTGATGGCCACCAGCGGCACCGAGTCCATGTGGGCGTCCGCGATCGGGGTGACGAGGTTGGTCGCGCCCGGCCCGGACGTCGCCATGCAGACCCCGACCTTGCCGGTGGCCTGCGCGTACCCGGTGGCGGCGTGCCCCGCGCCCTGCTCGTGGCGGACGAGGATGTGCCGCACCTTCGTCGAGTCCAGCAGCGGGTCGTACGCCGGCAGGATGGTTCCGCCGGGAAGCCCGAAGACCACCTCGCACCCGATCTCCTCGAGCGAACGCACCAGGGACTGGGCGCCGGTCATGGGCTCGTCGACGATGCGCGGGCCGGGGACGGTGGCGTCGCTCCGGCCGGGTGCGTCGGTCCGCGGCGCCGCGGACCGACCCGGCGGCGGGCCGGGCTTCGGGCCGGCCGAGCCGGACCTGGAGGGGGCGGTGGTCATCGGGGCTGCCTCGCTGGAGATCGTTGTCGATCAGGTGCCGGACAAGAACTGTGCTGGACGTCGAACGGTGCTGAACACAAAAAAGCCCCCGCCGCCCGGCTACGGGCTGGTGCGAGGGTGAGCGCGTCGTCGTTGCGGTTCGAGTACGTCGAACTCAGGCGGCGACGCGCCCAGGAAGTACGAGAATTCGAACGGCGAACACGGCGACGACGCTAGCACGCGGTCCGCGCTCGTCGTCAAACGGCCCACCCGTCCGGGCAGGGATCTGCGTCACGTCGCCGGGTCACGTCGCAGGGTCATGCCGCCGGGTCCCCGGCGGCCCGCCGCGCTGTCGCCCCGCGGTGCCACACTGGAGCGGTGAGCAGCACCGACGACCGTGGGACCGAGGGCACCGCCCGGGCGGGGGACGTGGACGCGCGCGTGGTCATCACGCCCCGCGTGCGCGAGGAGGGCCGCCAGGTCCGCGAGGGCGCCCGTGCCCTGGTGTTCAAGCCGTCCCGGCTGACGATCGCGGTCGCGCTGGTCGCCGTCGTCGGGGCGTTGCCGCTGCTGCTGAGCGTGCCGTTCTTCTGGCTGTCGCTGCTGATCCCGGCCGGGATCGTCGTGTGGGTGCTGCGGACCCGGACCACGGTGGACCCCGACGAGCTGACCGTGCGGACCGTCACGTCGTCGCGGACCGTGCGGTGGGACGACGTCCGCGGGCTGCGGCTGGGCAGGCGCTCCTCGGTGAACGCGGTCCGGACCGACGACACGGAGCTGACGCTGGCCGCGGTCAAGGTGCGGGACCTGCCGGCGCTCTCGCTCGCGAGCGGCGGGCGGGTGGCCGACCCGGCCGGGGACTGACGGGCACCCTGCGCGGGCCCCGCCCGGCTCACCGGCGGCGGCGTGTCCCGGGCGCGCACGCGATGCAGGTCGTCACGGCGGGCAGCGCCGCCAGCCGCTCGGCGGCGATCGGTCCCCCGCAGCGGGCGCAGTGCCCGTACTCCCCCGCGGCGAGCCGGCGCAGGGCCGCGTCGAGGTCGTCGCGGTCGCGTTCCGCGGCGGCGAGCAGCCCCTGCAGCTGGGCGCGCTGCACCGCGATCGTCACGCCCTCCGGGTCGTGCTCGTCGTCGTGGCTGGTCAGCGCCTGCTCCTCGGCGAGCGAGTCGAGCTCGTGGCGCAGCGACCGCACCCGGTCGGCGACCCGGTCCCGTTCGCGTTCGACCGCAGGCGTCGTCGGGTCCACCCGGCCAGTGTGCCCGGCAGCGCGCGCCCCGGGGAGGGCCGACGGGCCGTGACCGGCCCGGACACCGTCCCCGCTCCGGAACAGGCCCGGGGCGGCGTACCGTTGTGGACGACCAGGACGCGACGGCCCGCGGTGCCGACCCCCGCACCCGTCGTCGTCACGTCCTGACCCGGGCCCGCCCGCGCCCACCACCACCGCGACGCGCCCGGACCGCCCGACCCCGGACCCGCCCAGCGCCGCTGGGCCGGCCGGCTGTCCCGTCCCGCCCAGGCAGGAGAGAAGACCACATGCCCGCCCTGCGTTCCCGCGTCACCACCCACGGCCGCAACGCCGCCGGAGCGCGCTCGCTCTGGCGCGCGACCGGCATGGGCGACGACGACTTCGGCAAGCCGATCGTGGCGATCGCCAACTCCTACACCCAGTTCGTGCCCGGTCACGTGCACCTCAAGGACATGGGCGACCTGGTCGCCGGTGCCATCAAGGAGGCGGGCGGGGTCGCCAAGGAGTTCAACACGATCGCCGTCGACGACGGCATCGCCATGGGCCACGGCGGGATGCTCTACTCGCTGCCCTCGCGCGAGATCATCGCCGACGCCGTCGAGTACATGGTCAACGGGCACGCCGCCGACGCGCTGGTCTGCATCTCCAACTGCGACAAGATCACGCCCGGGATGCTGAACGCCGCGATGCGGCTGAACATCCCGACCGTGTTCGTCTCCGGCGGTCCGATGGAGGCCGGCAAGGCGGTCGTCGTCGGCGGGGTCGCGCAGGCGCCGACCGACCTGATCACCGCGATCTCGGCGTCGGCGTCGTCCGAGGTGGACGAGGCCGGGCTGGCCGAGGTGGAGCGCTCCGCCTGCCCGACCTGCGGGTCCTGCTCGGGCATGTTCACCGCGAACTCGATGAACTGCCTCACCGAGGCGCTCGGGCTGTCGTTGCCGGGCAACGGCTCCACCCTCGCCACGCACGCCGCGCGCCGCGAGCTGTTCCTGAACGCCGGCCGGACCGTGATGGACCTGGCGACCCGCTGGTACCGCGACGACGACGCGTCGGCGCTGCCCCGCAACATCGCGACCCGCGAGGCGTTCGAGAACGCGATGGCGCTCGACGTCGCGATGGGCGGCTCGACCAACACCGTGCTGCACATCCTCGCCGCCGCGCAGGAGGGCGAGATCGACTTCTCGCTCGCCGACATCGACGCGATCTCGCGCCGGGTCCCGTGCCTGTCCAAGGTGGCGCCGAACTCGGACTACCACATGGAGGACGTCCACCGGGCCGGCGGGATCCCCGCGCTGCTGGGCGAGCTGTGGCGGGCCGGGCTGCTCAACGAGGCCGTGCACACCGCGCACTCGCCGTCGCTTGCGCAGTGGCTCACCGACTGGGACATCCGCTCCGGCTCGCCGTCGGAGACGGCGGTCGAGCTGTACCACGCCGCGCCGGGCGGGGTCCGGACCACCGAGGCGTTCTCGACCGAGAACCGCTGGTCGTCGCTGGACACCGACGCCGCGGGCGGGTGCATCCGGGACCTCGAGCACGCCTACACCGCCGACGGCGGGCTCGCCGTGCTGCGCGGGAACCTCTCCACCGACGGTGCGGTGATCAAGACCGCCGGCATCCCGGAGGACATCTGGCAGTTCGAGGGCCCGGCCGTGGTCCTGGAGAGCCAGGAGGAGGCCGTCTCGGCGATCCTCAACAAGGAGATCACGGCCGGCGACGTGCTGGTCATCCGGTACGAGGGCCCGTCCGGCGGGCCGGGCATGCAGGAGATGCTGCACCCGACCGCGTTCCTCAAGGGCGCGGGCCTCGGCAAGACCTGCGCGCTGATCACCGACGGCCGCTTCTCCGGCGGCTCGTCCGGCATCTCGGTCGGCCACGTCTCCCCGGAGGCCGCGGACGGCGGCACCATCGGCCTGGTCGAGAACGGGGACCGGGTCCGGCTCGACGTCCGCGCCCGATCGCTCGAGCTGCTGGTCGAGCCGGACGTGCTCGCCGACCGCCGGGCCAAGATGGAGGCCAGCGAGCGCCCGTGGACGCCGAAGGACCGTCAGCGCCCGATCTCCAAGGCGCTGCGCGCCTACGCCCACATGGCGACCTCCGCCGACACGGGCGCGGTCCGTCGTATCCCGTGATGGCCCGTGAGTGGTTGTCGCGGCTCTGACCGCGATAACCACTCACGAGCCGTTAGGTTGGTCGGCATGGCCATCGGAACGCGGCAGCTGGGTGATCTGACCGTCTCCGCGCAGGGGCTCGGCTGCATGGGCATGTCGCAGAGCTACGGCGCCGGGGACGAGTCCGAGTCGATCGCGACGATCCACCGCGCCTTGGATCTCGGAGTCACCCTGCTCGACACCGCGAACGTGTACGGGTCGGGTGCCAACGAGGAGCTCGTCGGCCGGGCGATCGCCGACCGCCGCGACCGGGTGGTGCTGGCGACCAAGTTCGGCATCGTCCGCGACGCCGACGGCAACCAGGCCGCGCGCGGGGACCGGGCGTACGTCCGGCAGTGCGTCGAGGAGTCGCTGCGCCGGCTCGGCGTCGATCACATCGACCTCTACTACCAGCACCGGGTGGACCCGGACACCCCGATCGAGGAGACCGTCGGCGCGCTCGTCGAGCTGATCAGCGAGGGCCGGATCCGGCACTACGGGCTGTCCGAGTGCGGTGCGGAGACCGTGCGCCGCGCCCATGCGGTGCACCCGCCCGCCGCGGTCCAGTCCGAGTGGTCGCTGTGGACCCGCGACATCGAGGACGCCGTCGCCCCGACCTGCGCGGAGCTGGGGATCGGTGTCGTGCCGTTCTCCCCGCTCGGGCGCGGGTTCCTCACCGGGTCGATCACCTCGGCCGGGCAGCTCGGCGAGGGCGACATGCGGCGTGGCCTGCCCCGGTTCTCCGCGGAGAACCTCGACGCCAACCTCGCGATCGTCGAGGCGCTGCGGGCCATCGCCGACCGCCGGGGTGTGACGGCCGGGCAGCTGGCCCTGGCCTGGGTGCAGGGCCGGGGCGAGCACGTCGTCCCGATCCCGGGCACGAAGCGGCGCAGCTACCTGGAGCAGAACGTCGCCGCCGCCTCCCTGGAGCTCACCGGTGACGAGCTGGCCGAGATCGAGGCCGCGGCACCGGCGTCCGCGGTCGCCGGTGATCGGTACCCGGAGCACCTGCAGCGCACCGTCGGTCGCTGAGCCGAGCGGCACCGCTCCGGCGACCGCGAACGACAGCGCGCCGGCGCCGAGCAGAGGCCGAGCACTGGCCCGGTACCGCGGGGAGACGCGCGCCGACCGGCCGTGGCCACACCGCACCGGGGCCGTTCGACGTCCCCGGGGTCCTGCCCTCCGTCACCCGTTCAGCGTCTCCCCGAGCTCGTCCAGCGCCGCCCGGGCGACCCGGACCATGGAGGCGACCCGCTCCGGTCCCTGGTGGTCGGCGGCGAACGGCAGGTACTGCACGTGGGCCTGCACCCGCGCCCACGCGGTCTCCGCGGCGATCATCCGGGGCGGGTCCTCGGCTCCGAGCGCCGCGTGCAGGGTCTCGCGGTACAGCGGCGGCACGGGCGCGGGCTCGGCGTCGGCGGGGCCGTCCGGCGACGGGGCGCTCAGCACGACGACGTCGAGCGACCCCGGTGCGACGCGGGCGTTCCCCCAGTCCAGCAGCACCGCCCCCGCCGGTCCGGAGTGGACGTTGCCGCGGTGGGCGTCACCGTGGCACAGCGTGCGGGGCAGCGCGGCCAGGGCGGTGCCGATCCGCGGGTCGGTCGCCCACGCCTCGACGTCGGAGGCGGCCGACGCGAACGCCTCGGCCGCGCCGGTCTCCCCGGCGGTACGGGCCCCGGCCGCCCGCAGCGCCGTCACGGCCGTCGCGCACAGCCGTTCCCACCAGGCCGGGTCGACGACCGGCACCCCGCGCGGACGGTTGCGCCGCCAGTGCGCGTGGACCAGCGCGAGGGTGCGCCACACCTCGTCCGGGACCGGGGCCCCGGCGGCGAGCGCGGCACCCGGCTCGTGCGCGAGCAGCACCCAGCCGTCCCCGTTCGCGAGCATCCGCGGCAGCCGGACCGGGCCGTTCACCACCGCCACCGCCCGCAGCGCGGCGGCCTCGCCCGCGCCGGTCCGCTTGAGCACCACCGACGCGCCGTCGTCGAGCTCGAGACGTTCGGCGCCGCCGGAGGCGTACCCGCCGGACAGCGGCTCGCGGGCGACCACCTGCACCTCGCGGCGCAGCCGCTTGCCGAGCGGGCGCAGCCAGGCGTCGTCGGGCACCGGCACGTCACTCATCGGCAGCACTCAGCGGCGCAGCACTCATCGGCGCAGCACTCGGCGAGGCAGCACTCAGCGGCGCCCCACTCACCGGCGCAGCACGAACAGGACCAGCAGGGCCACACCGACCGCGACGACCAGCGACAGCACCGACCACGGCAGCGGGCGGCGCTGGTAGGTGCGCCCGGCGTCGAGCGCGATCCGGCCGGCCCCGGCGAACAGCAGTGCTGCCGCCCCGCCGCCGAGCAGCAGGTGCAGCTCCAGGGAGTTCGGCCCGTCCGCCGCGAACAGCGGCACCGCAGGCATCCCCGCCGGGCCGAGCGACACCACGATCGCGACGATCTTGGTGGCGAGCAGGCCCGCCGCCGCGAACGGGGTCAGCAGGCCGATCACCAGCAGCGCGCCGAGCACGAGCTGCCCGATCCCGAGCACCCACGCCAGCGGCGTCGCGAACGCCGTGAAGCCGAGCCCGGACAGCGCGTCCGCCGTCCCCGCCGGACCGAGCCCGCCGAGCAGCCCGAACACCTTCTGCGCGCCGTGCGCGGCGAAGATCCCGCCGACCACCACGCGCAGGATCAGCAGCCCGATGTCCGACGACACGTGCGCCGGCACGGGCAGCCGCTCCGGCCGGGTCCGCTCCGGCGGCTCGTCGCCGGAGAGACTGCCCCAGTCGTACTGCTGCGTCGGCCCGCTCATACCGCCGGACCCTACCGGCGCCGCCGCCGTCGACCTGCGGGTTTCCCCCGGCGCGTCCCCCGGTACGGATGCTCGGCCCCTCAGGGTCCGCCCGCCCCGCACCCGACCACGGACCGGGGCGGACCGCGACCGCAGACCCGTGTCCCCCACCCGGCCGCGATCTAGCGTCCGGTGCGGGCTCGACGTCGGGTCGGCCCGGGGGGAGGAACGTTGTGACCACGACTCGTTCGACGGCGCCGCGGCGGGGGGTCGCGGCGCCCGTCCTGCGGGACGGCGCGCTGCTCGCGGCCGGTGCGGTGCTGCTCGTCCTCGCCCAGCACGGACACCCCGACATCGGGGTGGCCGGCTGGCTGTTCGCGATCCCGCTGCTGCTGTTCGCGCGGCGGGCCCCGGTCTGGCTGGGGGCGGTGGCGATCGCCGCCGTGCACGCCGTCGCGGCGGTGGTCTGGGTGCTCAGCATCCAGCTCCCCTCCGACGAGTTCCCCTGGTCCGCGGTCGTCGGGTGCGCCCTGCTGAACCTGATCCTGGTCCTGCCGTTCGTGGCGGACCGGCTGGTCGCGGTGCGGATACGGGGTGACCGGCCGGTCCTGGCGAGCCTGGTCTTCCCGACCGCCCGCGTCGCCGCGGAGCTGCTGCTGTTCGCGCTCAGCCCGTTCGGCATGGTGTTCGGCTCGCTGGCCGCCTCGCAGTACGACCACCTCGCGCTGCTGCAGCTGGCGTCGGTGACCGGCGCCTACGGGATCAGCTTCCTGATGGCCTGGTTCGGCGCCGCGGCGTGCGAGCTGTGGCAGCGCCCGGGGACGCTGCGCCCGGTCGGGATCGTGGCGGGGGTGACCGCGGTCGTCGTGGCCTCCGGGGCCCTGGTGCTGGCGCTGCCGGAGCGGGGCGAGACGGTCCGGGTCGCCGGTATCACGCCCCCGCGGGCGCAGGACGCCGTCGCCGACCAGCTACCGGCCTGGGAGGACACCGCGCCCGACCCGGCGGCGGTGCGCCGGGTGATGGAGCCGGTCACCGACCGGCTGCTGGCGGACTCCGGCCGCGAGGCCGCCGCCGGGGCGCGGATCGTGCTCTGGTCCGAGGCCGCCACCCTGGTGCACGAGGCCGACCTGCCCGAGCTGGCCCGCCGGGCCGGTGCGGTGGCCGCCGAGCACGACGCCTACCTGCTGGTGACCGCGGGGGTGTTCACCGCGGAGCCGCCGCACGCCCGCAACGTCGCGGTCCTGCTCGGGCCGGACGGGCAGCAGCAGGCGATCTACGACAAGGTGCACCCGGTGGTCGGGATGGAGGACATCCGGCCCGGCACCGCCCCACCGCCGGTGGTGGCCACCGAGTTCGGCCGCCTCGCCGCGATGATCTGCTACGACAACGACTACGCCGACACCGCAGGCGTCGACGCCGACATCCTGCTGCTCCCCGCGGCCGACTGGGAGGGCTTCGACCGGCTGCACACCCAGAAGGCGACGATGCGCGCCGTCGAGCACGGGTACGCGCTGGTGCGCCAGGACGCCGAGGGCACCGCCGCCACGTTCGACGCGCGCGGCCGTACGCTGGCCGCCGCGGACTGGTTCCGCACCGATCAGCAGGTGATGGTCGCCCAGGTCCCCACCGCCGGCGTGACCACCGTGTACGCGCGGGTCGGCGACGTGTTCGCCTATGCCTGCGTGCTCGCCCTCGCGGCCCTGTCCGTGGTCGCGGTCCTCGCCCGGCGGCGCCGCTAACATGCACACGGTGACGCCGCCCCACACCCCGTCCGGACCGGCGGCGGGGTCCGGAGCCGGCGAGCGGGCCGGGTGGACCGATCTGCCTCCCCCGCTCGACCGGCGGATCGCCTTCGCGCTGGACACCAGCTCGTGGGTCGTGCTGGTGGTGATGTCCGTCCTCGGGCTGTGGGGCCTGCGCGACACCGGATCGATGGTCCTCGCCGGTGCCCTGTGCCTGGTCTACGGCCTGCTCGACGCCGTCGGCCGCCGGCACGCGGCCGTGCCCCGGTATCCGAGCCTGCTGATGGCCCTGCAGACGCTGGTGGTCGCGATCCTGCTGGCGCTGCCGTCGGACTACCGGGACGCCTTCGCGTTCCTGCTGGTCATGCTCAGCATCCGCTGCGTGCTGTTCCTCGGCCCGCGCGCCGGTGCCGCCTGGATCGCACTGTTCTGGCTGCTGTCCTCGGCGGCGGCGCTGTGGGAGTACGGGCTGTCGGGGCTGGTCGTCGCCGGGTTCAACCTGGGGGTCTACCCGCTCTGCGGGATGGTCGGCTACGCGCTGGCCGCGCTCGCCCGCAGCACCGCCGAGCGGGCCGATGCCCTGGCCGAGCTGCAGCTCGCGCAGGCCCGGCTGCGCCGGGTCGCCGTCGACGAGGAACGCCGGCGTCTCGGCCGCGACCTGCACGACAGCGTCAAGCAGCAGGTCTTCGCCACGACCATGCAGATCGGGGCGGCCCGGGCGCTGCTGGCCGACCGGCCCGAGCGGGCGTCCGAGGCGCTGGACCGGGCCGAGCAGGCGGCCCGCCGGGCCGGTACCGAGCTCAACACCGTGATCCACGAGCTGCGCTCGGCCGAGCTCGACGGCGGGGTGCCGCTCGCGCTGCAGCGGCTGACCGACTCGTGGGCGCAGGAGACCGGGACGCCGGTCCGGGTCGGGCTCGCCGAGACGGTGCAGGTCCCCGAGCAGGCGGAGCACGCGCTGCTGCGGGTCGCTGAGGAGGCGCTGTCCAACGTCGCCCGGCACGCGGGTGCGCGACAGGTCGAGGTGTCGCTGGCGGAGGCCGGCGGCGAGGTGGTCCTGACGATCGCCGACGACGGCCGCGGTTACGACCCCGGCCGGGCCCGGACCGGGGTCGGGGTGTCCTCCATGCAGGAACGGGTGACCGCGCTCGACGGGCGGCTGGACGTGCACACGGCACCGGGCGGCGGCACCACGGTCCGCGCCCGGGTGCCCTCCCGGGGGGAGGAGACATGACCGGGCCGGTGACCGTGATCCTGATCGAGGACCACGAGGTCGTCCGCGAGGGGGTGCGGGCGTTCCTGTCCACCCGCGACGACATCGACGTCGTCGGGGAGGCCAACGGGGAGACCACCGGGGTGGCGCTGGCGGCCGAGGTGCGGCCGGACGTCGCCCTGGTCGACCTGATCATGGCCGACGGGGACGGGGTCACCGCGACCCGGCGGATCAAGGAGGTCAGTCCGCGCACCGAGGTCGTGGTGCTGACCTCCTACGACGACCGGCAGTGGGTGATCCCGGCGCTGCGGGCCGGGGCGCTGTCCTACGTCCTCAAGGACCTCGACGGTGCCGAGCTCTCCGACGTGGTGCGGCGGGCCGCGGTCGGGGACTCCGTGCTGCACCCGCGGGCCGCCGGGCACGTCGTGCGCCGGCTGCGCCACGAGGTCGCCGAGCCCTCGATCGCCGACCTGACCGAGCGCGAGCTGGAGGTGCTCCGCATCCTCGCCCAGGGCCGGACGAACGCCGAGATCGCCGCCGAGCTCGTCCTCAGCGAGAAGACCGTCAAGGGCCACATCGGCAACCTGTTCGCCAAGCTCCAGGTGGAGGACCGCACGCAGGCGGCCGTCTTCGCCTGGCGCACCGGGATCGTGCACACCCAGCAATGAGGGACGCCCCGGGGCCCGGTCGGTAGGTCCTCAGTAGGCCCCGGTCACCAGGTTCGGCGGCTGCTCCCCGCGGACGAACGCGGCCAGCTGCTCGGCCGCCACCCGGTACGCCCGGCGCATCGCCAGCGGGACGCTCCCGCCGACGTGCGGGGTCAGCAGCAGCCCCGGCGCGGAGTACAGCGGGTGTCCCTCGGGCAGCGGTTCGGGGTCGGTGACGTCGACGGCGGCACGGATCCGCCCCGACGCCAGCTCGGCGGTCAGCGCATCGGTGTCGCACACGGGGCCGCGGGCGCCGTTGACCAGCAGGGCGCCGTCGGGCATCGCGGCCAGGAACTCCGCGTCGACCATGCCGCGGGTCTCGTCGGTCAGCGGGACGATCAGCACCGTCGCGTCGTGCTCGGGCAGCAGCGTCGGCAGCTCCTCCCAGCCGTGCACCCCCGCGCGGGCGCTGCGGCCGACCATGGTGATCTCGACGTCGAACGGCTCCAGCCGGGCCCGGGTCTTCTCCCCGACGTCCCCGGCGCCGATGATCATGATCTTCTTCCCGGCGAGCTCCTCGGTCTGGTGGTAGTCCCAGACGCCGCGGTCCTGGGCGCGCACGAACCGGTCCAGGTGCCGGTAGACCGCCAGCAGCACCGCGACCACCCACTCCGCGGTCGCGCCGCCGTGCGCCCCGCGGCCGTCCGAGAGCGCGACGCCGTCGGGCAGCTCCCCGATCCAGGCCTCGGCCCCGGCGGTGAGCAGCTGGACGAGCTCCAGCTGCGGCATCTGCTCGGTCATCGTCACCGCGTCCGAGGTGGCGAGGAACGGCCCGACCAGTGCCCGTGCGGTGGCGGCCTCGTCGGGCAACGGCCGGTCCGGGTCGTAGACGACCGGATGCAGACCGTCCACCTCGGACAGGATTTCGGCTCCTTCGGCGTGCGGCACCAGAACGGTCACAGGGCTCATGTCACCGGACCGTACTCACCCGGCACTCACCTCGCGCCGCCTAGCGTGGCCGGGGTGACCGCCCGACTGCCGCTGCTCGTCGCGGCGCTGCTCGCGTCGCTGGTGCTCGTGAGCGGCTGCGCGACGTTCCCCGACCAGGGGGCGCGGGAGTGGCGGCCGAAGGCGGAGGGCGAGGGCGAGCTGGGCGGGCCGCCCGCGCTCGCGCCCACCGAGGAACCACCGCCGTCCACACCGGCCCCGCCGCAGCAGCAGCCCGGCGGGCAGCCACCGCCGCCCGGGCCGTGCGAGGACCCGGACCCGCAGGTCGTCGCGGCCTGCCTCGGCCCCGTGGGCGCCGTCGCGGTGCTGCCGGCCGGGGACCAGGCGCTGGTCGCCGAGCGCCGGACCGGGCAGGTCCTGCAGGTCCGTCGCGACGCCGACCCGGTCCCGGTGGCGACTGTCCCGGTCGACCCGGCGACCGGCGTCAGCGGGCTGGTTCTCTCCCCCGGCTACGCCGAGGACCGGCTCCTCTACGTGCTCGCCGGCACCCCCGACGGCGGCCAGGTGCTGCGCATCGCCCCCGGCGAACCGCCGAAGCCGGTGCTCACCGGGCTGCCGAACACCGCGGGCGGCGCGCTCGCCGTCGACGCCGACGGGTCCTCGCTGCTCGTCGCGACCGGTGCCGGGGAGGGCCCGCTGGCCGGGGCGGTGCTGCGCATCGACACGCTCGGCCGGCCGGCACCCGGCAACCCGGACCCGGCCTCGCCGGTGCTGGCCCGCGGCCTCACCGACCCCGGCGGGGTCTGCGTCGACCCCGCGGCCCGCACGACCTGGGTGACCGACCGGACCCCGGCCCGCGACGTGCTCTACCAGGTCTCCCCCGGCCGGCTCGGCGCTCCCGCGTGGACCTGGCCGGACCGCCCGGGCGTCGCCGGGTGCACGGTGCTGCCGGGCACCCTCGTCGTCGCCCAGCGCACCGCCGAGGCCCTGTTCGTGCTCACGCCCGGCCGCGACGGCGGCTTCACCGGCGACCCGAAGCCGGTGCTGGAGCAGACCTACGGCGCGATCGGCCCGGTGACGATGGCGCCCGACGGCCTGCTGTGGCTGGGCACCGTCAACCGCGACGGTGCGGCCCCGGGCCGCACCGACGACCGGGTGATCCGCATCCAGCCCCCGACCGGCGGCGGCGAGAGTGCGGCCTAGGGCTCGTGAGTGGTTTTCGCGGTCCTGACCGCGAAAACCACTCACAGGCCATCCCCAACCTGCGAAGTTGTCCCCAGCCCGCCGGAACGACGGTTCACCGGCGTCCGGGCGCGCCAGGCTCGATCCGTGCGAGCTCCCAGGTTGATCGTCCCGCGTCCGATCGTCGTGCAGGGCCGGGCGGAGGAGTGGTTCCGGCTGCTCGAGCGCCAGGCAGGCATGGTGAGCGCGGCCCAGCTGACCGGGTTCGGTATCAGCTGGGCGACGACGCTCGCCCAGGTCGACGGCGGTCGCTGGTCGCGGTTCGTCCGGTCCGTCTACGCGACGTTCACCGGCCCGCCCGGCCGCACGGCGAGGATCGCGGGGAGCCTGCTGTACGGCGGGCCCGCGGCGGTCCTGAGCCACGACACCGCGGCCGAGGAGTGGACGCTGGTGCCCGAGGCGGCCGGGCCGATCCACATCACGGTGCCCTACGGTGCCTCGGCCGTCAGCCAGCCGGGCAGGATCGTCGTGCACCGGTCCCGGGCCCACCCCCACATCGTCGTCGGCACCGTCCCGCCTCGGACGTCGGTGGCCGACACCGCCATCGACCTGGCGGTCGAGTGCCCGGACGCCCGCACGGCTCGGACGACGCTCATCCAGCTCATGACCGGTGGTCGGGTCCGGCCGTGGGAGGTGGAGCTCCGGCTCATCGAGCGGCCGCCGCGCCGGTACGCCCGCGCGCTCCACGCCGCCGTCTCCATGGTCCGCGACGGCGTGCACTCCGCCCTCGAGGAGCTCTACGTCACCGCGGTGGAGCAGGCACACGGGTTGCCCACCGGGCAGCGCCAGGTCCCGTTCGCGGTCGACGGCCAGACCCTGTGGGAGGACGTCGAGTATCGGATGCCCGGTGGGTCACTGATCGTCCGGCTCGACGGGCGGACGCACATCCGCGCGGACGTCGCGTTCCGCGACCGCCGCCGGGACAACGCCGCCGAGCTCGCGGGACATGCCCGGCTCGTCTTCGGCTGGCGGGACCTGGACGCCGACCCGTGCCTGGGGGCACGGGACGTCGCCCAGGTCCTCCACCGGCTGGGCTGGGATCAGCAGCCGATCGCCTGTGACCGCTGCGCGGCCCGTGCGTGGTTTTCGCGGTCCTGACCGCGAAAACCACTCACAGGCTGCTCCGCTCCACCACCAGCTCCTTCACCCGCTTCGCGTCCGCCTGCCCACGCGTGGCCTTCATGACCGCACCGACGATCGCGCCGGCGGCGGCCACCTTGCCGCCACGGATCTTCTCCACGACGTCGGGCTGCTCGGCCAGGGCCGCGTCGACGGCGGCGATCAGCTCGCCCTCGTCGGAGACGACCTTCAGCCCGCGGGCGGCGACGACCTCGTCCGGCGATCCCTCGCCGTCGAGCACACCGTCGACGACCTGGCGGGCGAGCTTGTTGGTCAGCTCCCCGTCCGCGACCAGCGCGATCACCCGGGCCACCTGCTCCGGGGTGATCGCCAGGTCGGCGAGCTCCACCGAGCGGGTGTTGGCCTGCTGGGCGAGGTAGGCGACCCACCAGGAGCGGGCCTCCTGCGAGGACGCGCCCGCCGCGACCGTGGCCTCGACCAGGTCCAGCGCACCGGCGTTGACCAGGTCGCGGATCTCCTCGTCGGAGATCCCCCACTCGGTCTGGATCCGCTTGCGGCGTTCCCAGGGCAGCTCCGGCAGCGTGCCGCGCAGCTCCTCGACCCATTCGGCCGACGGCGCGATCGGGACCAGGTCGGGCTCCGGGAAGTACCGGTAGTCCTCCGAGGTCTCCTTGCGACGCCCGGCCCGGGTGTGCCCGGTCGCCTCGTCGAAGTGCCGGGTCTCCTGCACGATCTCGCCGCCGGCGTCGAGCACACCGGCCTGCCGGCTCATCTCGTGCCGGACCGCGCGCTCCACCGACCGCAGCGAGTTGACGTTCTTGGTCTCGGTGCGGGTGCCGAGCTGCCCGGAGCCCGACGGCGAGAGGGAGAGGTTCACATCGGCGCGCATCGAACCCTGGTCCATCCGGACGTCCGAGACGCCGAGGGACTTGATCAGGTCACGCAGCGCGGTGACGTAGGCGCGGGCCACCTCCGGGGCGCGGGCACCGGTGTCCGGGATCATCTTCGTGACGATCTCGATCAGCGGCACGCCGGCCCGGTTGTAGTCGAGCAGCGAGTGGTCGGCACCGTGGATCCGGCCGTCGGCGCCGCCGACGTGCAGCGACTTGCCGGTGTCCTCCTCCATGTGCGCCCGCTCGATCCCGATCCGGACGACCTCGCCGTCGTCCAGGGTCAGGTCCAGGAAGCCGTCGTGCGCGATCGGCTCGTCGTACTGGCTGGTCTGGAAGTTCTTCGGCATGTCCGGGTAGAAGTAGTTCTTCCGGGCGAACCGGCCCCAGGGGGCGATCTCGCAGTTCAGCGCCAGCCCGATCCGCATCGCGGACTCCACCGCGGCCCGGTTGACGACCGGCAGCGCGCCCGGCATGCCGAGGCAGACCGGGCAGACCTGGGTGTTGGGCTCGGCGCCGAACTCGGTCGGGCAGCCGCAGAACATCTTGGTGTTCGTGGACAGCTCCACGTGCACCTCAATGCCCAGCACCGGGTCGAACCGGGCCACGACGTCGTCGAACTCGACCAGCTCCGGCTCGCTGTGGGTCGAAGCAGTGGTCATGCCGTCACCTCCGGAACGCGGGCGATCAGCGGCCCGCCCTCGTCGGCGTCGCGGGCGGCCTCGAACGCCGCCCCGACGCGGTACATCACGGCCTCGCCCAGCGCGGGCGCCATGACCTGCAGGCCGACCGGCAGCCCCTCGGCCAGGCCGGACGGCACCGACATCCCGGCCACCCCGGCCAGGTTCGTCGGGATCGTGGCCAGGTCGTTGAGGTACATGGCCAGCGGGTCGTCGACCTTCTCCCCGATCGGGAACGGAACGGTCGGCGTCGTCGGCGAGACCAGCACGTCGACCTGGGAGAACGCCGCCGCGAAGTCCCGGCTGATCAGCGTGCGGACCTTCTGCGCCTGGCCGTAGTAGGCGTCGTAGTAGCCCGACGACAGCGCGTAGGTACCGAGCATGATCCGGCGCTTCACCTCGGGGCCGAAGCCCTGCTCGCGGGTGTTCGCCATGACCTCCTCGGCGGAGCGGCCCTCGGCGGCGCGCAGGCCGTAGCGCATCGCGTCGAACCGGGCCAGGTTCGACGACACCTCGCTGGGCAGGATCAGGTAGTAGGCGGCCATCCCGTACTCGAAGTGCGGGCAGCTCACCTCGACCAGCTCGGCGCCCAGCTTCTCCAGCCGGCGCAGCGAGGCGTCGTGGGCCGCGCGCACGCCCGGCTGGTAGCCCTCGCCGCCGAGCTCACGGACGACGCCGACCTTCAGCCCGGACAGGTCGCCGTTCGCACCCTGGCGGGCGGCCGCGACGACGTCGGGCACCGGCTGGTCAATCGAGGTCGAGTCCCGCGGGTCGTGGCCGCCGATCACCTCGTGCAGCAGCGCCGCGTCGAGCACGGTGCGCGCGCACGGCCCCGCCTGGTCCAGCGAGGATGCGCAGGCCACCAACCCGTAGCGGGAGACCCCGCCGTAGGTGGGCTTGACGCCGACGGTGCCGGTGAACGCGGCCGGCTGACGGATCGAGCCACCGGTGTCGGTGCCGATCGCCAGCGGGGCCTCGTGCGCGGCCAGCGCGGCCGCGGAGCCGCCGCCGGAACCGCCCGGCACGCGCGCGGTGTCCCACGGGTTGCGGGTGACCCCGTACGCCGAGTGCTCGGTGGAGGAGCCCATGGCGAACTCGTCCATGTTGGTCTTGCCCAGGATCGTGATCCCGGCCGCGCGCAGCCGCTCGGTCACGGTGGCGTCGTACGGCGGCTGCCAGTCCTCGAGGATCCTCGAGCCGCACGTCGTGGGCATGTCCGTGGTGGTGAACACGTCCTTGAGCGCCAGCGGCACCCCGGCCAGCGGCGACACCGGTTCCGCGCCGTCGGCCAGCGCGGCGTCCACCCGCTGGGCCGACGCCAGCGCGGACTCGGTACCGACGTGCAGGAACGCGTGCACGCGGGAGTCGACGGCGCCGATCCGGTCCAGGTGGGCCTGCGCGGCCTCGACCGCGGAGACCTCCCGGGCGTGGATCCTGGACGCGAGCTCGGCGGCGGTGAGCCGGGTCAGGTCGGAGGCGCTCACTGCTCCTCCCCCAGGATCCGCGGCACCCGGAAGCGCCCGTCCTCGGCGGCCGGCGCGCCCGCGAGGGCCTGCGCCTGGTCGAGGCCGGGACGGCGCTCGTCGGGCCGGAACACGTTCTCCAGCGGCACGGCGTGCGAGGTCGGCGGGATGTCGTCGGCCGCGACCTCCCCGACCCGGGCCACCGACCCGATGATCACGTCGAGCTGGCCGGCGAAGGTGTCCAGCTCGTCCTCGGTGACGGCCAGGCGGGCCAGCCGGGCGAGGTGTGCGACCTCGTCCCGGGTGATGACCCCGCCGGAATCTGTCCGCTCAGCGGAATGGGCGGTCATGCCCCTCCTCGGTCTGCTACTCGTCTCGCGGCGATGCGCTGCGGTTCCGGCGGGTCCGGGCCCCGGACCACCCGGCGCCGGCCACGCCACGACGGCGGCGTGGCGGCGACGCGGGACGCCGCCCGGAACACCGCCCGACACGCCCCTGTACGGACGCGTGCGCCGGTGTCGTCCCAGTCTATTCCCGCCGGTCCGTCGCCCGGCCGCCACCCGGTGGCGGAGCCGGACGGGTCCGCGACGGCGGGGACCGGATGACCGGCGGCGGCCCGGGTGGCAGGATCTCGGGTCCCGCCCGGAACAGCCCGGCCCCTGGCCCGGTGGCGTTCCGGACGGGGTCACCGGCATGCCGTGACCGGCATTCCGCGCAGAGGGAGAGGATCCGTCCGTGTCGTTCCTGCTCCGGGTCGTTCTCCCGGACAAGCCAGGCAACCTCGGCGCCGTCGCCTCCGCTCTCGGTGGCGCCGGCGCGGACATCCTCAGCGTGGACGTCGTCGAGCGCGGGGGCGGTCAGGCCGTCGACGACATCGCCGTCGAGCTGCCCACCAACCGCCCGCCGGACGTGCTGATCACCGCCGCCGAGTCGGTCCCCGGGGTGGCCGTGGAGTCCGTGCGCCCGCACACCGGGCAGCTGGACACGCACCGCGAGCTGGAGCTGCTCGACGAGATCGCCGGCGACCCCGGGCACGGGCTGGACCTGCTGGCCGCGGAGGTCCCGCGGCTGTTCCGGGCCGGCTGGGCGCTGGTCGCGGTCAGCGAGGACGGGCGTTCCTACCGCATCGCGGAGAGCTCGACCGCGCCCGAGACGCGCACCGGTGACCTGCCGTGGCTGCCGCTGGACCGGGCGATCGCGCTCGACGAGAGCCACTGGGTGCCCGAGCCGTGGCGGGCGATGGACACCGAGCTGGCGGCGGCCCCGTTCGGCACCGGGGCCCCGCCGAAGACGCTGGTCGTGGGCCGCCCCGGCGGTCCGGTCTTCCGCCCGTCCGAGCTGGCCCGGCTGGCCCATCTGGCCGGGATCGTCGCCACCGTCCTGAAGGCCTGACCGGCCCGCTCAGACCCGGATCGACAGCGCGGTCCGGACGAGGTCGTCGTTGCCGGTGGCCAGCCAGCCGTCCGGGCGGACCAGCACGTCCTCGAACCCGATCCGGGTGTCGATGTTGACCCGGGTCGCGTACTCCAGCACCGGCCAGGCGCCCTCCTCCTCGCCGTGCAGCAGCACGGGGACGGGAGGCTGACCGAGCGCGCGCAGGATCCGGATGCCCTCGGCGACGGCGGTCTCCGGGTCGACGACGGTCGACTCGGCGATGACCCGCCGGGTGCCCGGCGGCAGCCCGTTCTGGCGCAGGGTGACGGCGTCCCCGCTGGTCCAGACGCCCAGCTCGACGGCGATCCCGACCGACCACGCAGCCCGGCAGACGTCGGTCCAGCCCAGCTCGTGCACGTTCACCCCGCACACGTCGGGCTTGCCGGAACCGAGCCGGCCCCAGGCCAGCACGGTCTCGACCCGGTCGGCCGGGTCCGGCTGGATCCAGCGCCCGGTGGGGACCCCGATCTCGATGCCGGGTGCCTCCTGGCGGATCAGGGCGACCACGTCACCGACGACGGCCGGCTCGATCGTCTCGGCGCCGGTGTCGTCGCGCGGATGGACGTGCACCGAGGTGATGCCGAGCCGGGCGACGGCGCGCGCGTCGCGCGCGAGGTGTCGGGGCAGCACCGGGAGCGCGGGATGCGCATCCGCCGGTCGAGCCCCGTTGAGCGCCGCCTGCAGCACCGTGTTCCCCCGCTTCCACCTCGACCAGCACCGGGCCGACGGGCCCGACCGGTCCGACACTAGGCGCAGCGCGCCGCACAGGCGGGACCGGACGCGCTCGGCCGGGCCCCGCGTCGCCGTCCGGCACGCCCCCCGCGCCGGACGGGAACACGCCCGGTGAACGGGCGGTCACGCACGGCGTGCCGCACCCCGCGAACGAGGACTGCCGCGCCCGGAGAGACCACCCGGTCGCGGGTCACCCGGACGAGGCGTGCTCGCGCGCGGCGTCGGGGCCCTGCTCGAGCAGGATCGTGAAGCCCGCCTCGTCGAGCACCGGGACGCCGAGATCGTTGGCCTTGTCGAACTTCGACCCCGGGGCCTCCCCCGCGACGAGGAACGCCGTCTTCTTCGACACCGACCCGGCCGCCCGGCCGCCGCGGGCCATGATCGCCTCCTTGGCCTCGTCCCGGGACCAGGTCTCCATCGAGCCGGTGATCACGATGGACAACCCCTCGAGGAAGCGCGGGACCGAGCTGTCGACCTCGTCCTCCATCCGCACCCCGGACGCCCGCCACTTGTCCACGACCTCGCGGTGCCAGTCGACCGAGAACCAGTCCCGCACGGCCGCGGCGATGGTCGGCCCGACGCCGTCGACCCCGGCGATCGGGGCCAGCGCCTCGGCGACCGCCCGGGCCCGGGCCCGGGCGGCGGCGCGTTCCTGCTTCTCCGCCTCGGCCACGGCGGCCTCGGCGTCACCCACCGCCTCGGCCGCGTCCCCGGCATCGGGGGCGGTGTCGCCGGCATCAGGCGCAGCGGTGTCGCCGGCGTCGGGAGCCGCGGGGTCGCCGGCGTCGGGAGCCGCGGGGTCGCCGGCGTCGGGAGCCGCGGGGTCGGGGGCGCCGGTCTCGGGGGCTCCGGTGTCGGGGGCGGCGTCGGGAGCGGCGGCGTCGGGAGCCGCCTCCGCGGGGCCGGTGCCCGCCGCCGGCTCGTCCCCGGCCGAGCCGTCCGAGACGATCGCGACCCCGGCCGCCTCGGTGCCCTCCTTCGCGCGGACCGCGGCCTCCTGCACCGCGTCCATCGACCCGAACTCGCGGGCCAGCGCCTGGGCCGCCGTCGGACCGACGTGCCGGATCGACAACCCGACCAGCACCCGCCACAGCGGCCGGTCCTTCGCGGCCTCGAGGTGGGTGAGCAGCTTGCCCCCGTTCGCCGAGAGGGTGCCGGCCTTGGTGCGGAACAGCTCGGTCTGCAGCAGGTCGTCCTCGGTGAGGGAGAAGACGTCGCCCTCGTCGGTCAGCACGCCGGAGGTCAGCAGCGCGACCGCGGCCTCGTACCCGAGCCCCTCGATGTCGAAGGCCCCGCGGCCGGCCACGTGGAACAGCCGTTCGCGCAGCTGCGCCGGGCAGGACCGGGCGTTCGGGCAGCGCCGGTCGACGTCGCCGGCCTTCTGCTGCACCAGCGCCGTGCCGCACTCGGGGCAGTGCGTCGGCATGACGAACGCGCGCTCGGAGCCGGACCGCACGTCGGTGACCGGCCCGAGCACCTCCGGGATCACGTCCCCGGCCTTGCGGATCACCACCCGGTCGCCGATCAGCACGCCCTTGCGACGCACCTCGTCGGCGTTGTGCAGGGTGGCCATCTCGACCGTCGACCCGGCGACCTTCACCGGCTCCATCACCGCGTACGGGGTGACCCGCCCGGTGCGGCCGACGTTGACCCGGATGTCGAGCAGGGTCGTGGTGGCCTGCTCGGGCGGGTACTTGTAGGCGATCGCCCAGCGCGGGAACCGCGAGGTCGCGCCGAGCCGGCGCTGCAGGGCGACCTCGTCCACCTTCACGACGACGCCGTCGATCTCGTGCTCGACGTCGTGCCGGTGCCCGCCCCAGTGCTCGACGAACTCGATCACCCGCTCGATTCCCTGCAGCACCTTCGTGCGCGGCGAGATCGGCAGGCCCCAGGCGACCAGCGCGTCGTAGGCCTGCGACTGGGTGGCCGGGGTGAACCCGTCGCGCCTGCCGAGGCCGTGGCAGATCAGCTTCAGGTTCCGCGACGCCGTGACCCGCGGGTCCTTCTGCCGCAGCGACCCGGCCGCGGTGTTGCGCGGGTTCGCGAACGGCGGCTTGCCGGCGTCGACCAGGGCGGCGTTGAGCTTCTCGAAGTCCTCCAGCCGGAAGTAGACCTCGCCGCGCACCTCGACCAGCTTCGGCACCGGGAACTCCGCGGTGCCGGTGAGCCGCCGGGGCACCTCGGCCAGGGTGCGCATGTTCAGCGTGATGTCCTCGCCGGTGCGGCCGTCGCCACGGGTCAGTGCGCGGGTGAGCTGCCCGTCCTCGTAGAGCAGGTTCACCGCGAGCCCGTCGATCTTGAGCTCGCAGAGGTAGTGCAGGTTCTCCCCGACCTCCTTGGTGACCCGCTCCTGCCAGGTGCGCAGGTCCTCGGCGGAGAAGGCGTTGTCGAGGGAGAGCATGCGTTCGAGGTGGTCGTGCGCGACGAACTCGGTGGAGAAGGTGCCGCCGACCCGCTGGGTGGGCGACTCCGGCGTCACCAGGTCGGGCCGCTCCTCCTCCAGCGCGAGCAGCTCGTGCCAGAGCTCGTCGAACTGGCCGTCGGAGATCACCGGCGCGTCCAGCACGTAGTAGCGGAACTGGTGGTCGGCCACTTCCGCGGCCAGCTGCGCGTGCCGTTCGCGGGCCTGCTCGTCGGTCTGGGAACTCACGCGTCGCAGGTTAGCCCTGACCCCCGACAGTCATGCGCGACCGAGCGCGCCCGTCCGTGCGAACCTACGGTGGCGAGATGGACGACTCGGCCGTGGAACTCGCGCACCGGATGTTCGACCTGGCCCGGGACGGCGCGACCGAGCAGCTCACGGCGTACCTCGACGCCGGTGTCCCGGTCGAGATCACCGACCCGAAGGGCGACACGCTGCTGATCCTGGCCGCCTACTACGGCAACGACCCGATCGTCACCGATCTGCTCGCCCGCGGCGCCGACCCGAACCGGACCAACGACCGCGGCCAGACCGCGATCGCCGCTGCCCTGTTCGCGCAGTCGGCCGGCGCGGTGACGGCCCTGCTCGAGGCCGGCGCGGACCCGCACCACGGCAGCCCATCGGCATGGGCGACCGTCGAGCACTTCGACATCCCGGACATGCGGGCGCTCCTGGAGGAGCACGCCGGGCCGGCCGCAGGCTCCGGGTCTTGACAGCCAGGTAAGCCTTACCTAATATCTGCGGTGTCGCTTCGTGGTGGGAGCGGCGCGTCAGTTCGGGACAGGTGGCCCGGTCGCACTCCGGTGCGGCCGGGCCGCCGAACTGTCAGGGACGCCGAACTGTCAGGGCCGCTGAACTGTCAGGGACATGGCCCAGGCTGTACCCGTGCTACGTCTCGGATTCCCCGTCGTCGGGGTCACCGACCTCGACCGCGCGGCCGCCTTCTGGTCGGCCGCGCTGCACCTCACCGTCTCCGCCGAGTGGGCGAGCGCGCAGTGGCGCACCCTCACCGCGACGGACGGCACCCGCGTCCTCGGGCTCATGCGCAGCGACTCCCCGCCCGAGCCGCGCCCCCGGGTCCACCTCGACCTGCTCGTGGACACCACGGCCGAGCAGACCGCCGAGGTCGACCGGCTGACGGCACTCGGCGCGACCCTGCCCGGCTGGGACGACTACCCCGCCGAACCCGATTTCGTAGTCCTGGCCGACCCGGAGGGCAACGTCTTCTGCGTCGTGGACCTCAGCCGGGCGCCGTCGTCATCGATGTCGGAGGGCGCACCTATCCTGGAACGGTGACCGACCCGCAGGACGCCAGCAGCGGAGACACCCGAGTCGTCGGCGAGACCGCGCGCCGGCGCACCTTCGCCGTCATCTCCCACCCCGACGCGGGCAAGTCCACGCTCACCGAGGCCCTCGCGCTGCACGCCGAGGTCATCGACTCGGCGGGCGCGGTGCACGGCAAGTCCGGCCGCAAGGGCGTCACATCGGACTGGATGGAGATGGAGCGCGCCCGCGGCATCTCGGTGTCGTCGGCGGTACTGCAGTTCGCCTACCGCGACTGTGTGATCAACCTGCTCGACACCCCCGGCCACGGCGACTTCTCCGAGGACACCTACCGGGTGCTCGCCGCGGTCGACGCCGCGGTGATGCTGCTCGACGCCGCGAAGGGTCTCGAGCCGCAGACGCTGAAGCTGTTCGACGTCTGCCGCTCCCGCGGCGTCCCGATCGTCACCTTCGTCAACAAGTGGGACCGCCCCGGGCGCGAGGCCCTGGAGCTGCTCGACGAGGTCGAGCAGACGATCGGGCTGCGCCCGATGCCGCTGACCTGGCCGCTGGGCATCGCCGGGGAGTTCAAGGGCCTGATCGAACGCGCAACGGGTGAGTACACCGCGTTCACCCGCGCCGCCGGTGGTGCGACGAAGGCGACCGCGGCCGTCGTCGACGCCGACACGATCGCCGCCCAGGAGCCGGAGTACTGGCAGACCGCGCAGGACGAGCTCGGCCTGCTCGACGAGATCGGCGCGAGCTGGGACGAGAAGGATTTCCTGTCCGGCACCGCGACACCGGTGCTGTTCGGCTCGGCGCTGTCCAACATCGGCGTCGCGCGGCTGCTGGACTCGCTCGTCGACCTGGCCCCCGCACCGGCGGCCCGCCCGGACGTCGACGGGCACGACCGCCCGCTCGACGCCCCCACGTCCGGTCTGGTGTTCAAGGTGCAGGCCGGGATGGACAAGGCGCACCGCGACCGGATGGCCTTCCTGCGTCTCTGCTCGGGCCGGTTCGAGCGCGGGATGGTGCTCACCCACGCGGTCACCGGCAAGCCGTTCGCCACCAAGTACGCGCAGTCGGTGTTCGGCGCCGAACGCAAGACGGTCGAGGAGGCGTTCCCCGGCGACATCGTCGGCCTGGTCAACGCCACCGCCCTGCGGCCGGGCGACACCCTCTACGCCTCGCGGCCGGTGGAGTTCCCGTCGATCCCGGCGTTCGCGCCGGAACACTTCGCGGTGATCCGGGCCAAGGACGCGGGCAAGTACAAGCAGTTCCGCAAGGGCATCGAGCAGCTCGGGAACGAGGCCGTCATCCAGATCCTGCGCTCGGACCTGCGCGGCGACCAGGCGCCGGTCCTGGCGGCGGTCGGGCCGCTGCAGTTCGACGTCGTCACCGGGCGACTGGAGACCGAGTTCAACGCCCCGGTCACGCTGGACCGGCTGCCCTACCAGGTCGCCCGGCTGACCGAGGAGGCCGCGCTCGAGGCCCTCTCGTCGCAGTCCGAGTGCGAGGTGCTGCGCCGCGACTCCGACGGCGAGTACCTGGCGCTGTTCAGCAACAAGTGGCGGATGGACATCATCTGCAAGAAGTTCCCGGACCTGCGGTTCGAGGCGATGCCCGCGGGGTCGTCGGTCTCCTGACCGGTCAGTCCGCCGCGCAGCTCGACGGCGCGCAGGTCTCGGTGCCGGTCGGCGGCTGGACCGTGGTGGTCGGGGCGGGCCCGGCCACGGCGGTGATCACGAACGCGGCCAGCCAGATCAGCCCGCCGGCCAGACCGGCGACCGACACCCCGGCCGCCAGGACAGCCCTGCGGTTCCCGCGCACCGGCCCCCGGGTCGCGTCGATCGTGCCGAGCAGCAGCCCCGCCAGTGTGAGGACCACGCCGACCGAGGCGAGCGCCAGGCCGCCCAGCGGGAGCGGTGCGACGACGGAGAGGCCGATCGCGGCCGCGACGCACACGGCGCCCAGCGCGCCGAGCACCAGTGCGGTCGTCGCGAGACCGCCACGCGTCGTGGCGAGCGGTCGCGGGGCGACGGAGCGGTTGCGGGGCACGGCCACAGCATCCGGTTCGCAACCCCCCGTGCGCTCGCCGGACCGGGGGAGATCCACAGTTCTGGGTACGGTCCGGCGCGGGTGAACCGATCCACGCTCCCGAGGGGAGGACCGTGGGCGGCGGGCGCACCCGCACCGCCCTACCGTGATCGCATGAACACCTCCACCGTCGCTGCGAAGGCCACCCAGCTGCAGGACCTGCACACCGCCCCCGAGCTGCTGCTCGTGGTCAACGTGTGGGACGCGATCACCGCACAGGTCGTCGCCGGCACGCCGGGCACGGCGGCCCTCGCGACCGCGAGCCACGGCATCGCCGCCGCGCACGGCTACGAGGACGGCGAGAACATCCCCCGCGACGAGATGATCTCCGCGGTCGGGCTGATCGCGCGGGTCGCCGGCGACCTGCCGGTCACCGCCGACCTGGAGGCCGGTTACGGCGACCCGGGCGGCACGGTCGCGCGCGCGATCGACGTCGGGATCGTCGGCTGCAACCTCGAGGACCAGATGAAGCCGCTCGACCAGTCGGTGCAGGCGGTCGAGGCCGCCGTCGCCGCCGCCCGGAGGGCCGGGGTCGACTTCGTCCTCAACGCCCGCACCGATGCGTTCCTCAAGGCGGGTGATCGCGACCCGGAGGAGGTCCTGGCCGACGCGATCGAGCGCGGGCGCGCCTACCTCGACGCCGGCGCGTCCAACGTCTTCGTGCCCGGCAAGCTCGACGAGACCCAGGTCGGGCGCCTGGTCGAGGCGCTCGGCGAGCGCAAGGTCAACCTGATCGGCGTCCCCGGCTCGATCCCGCTGAGCACCGCGCAGGAGCTGGGTGTCTCCCGCGTCTCCTACGGGCCGTGGAGTCAGAACGTCGCCCTCACCGCGCTGGCGAAGCTCGCCGAGGACGTCTACGACGGCGGCGGCCTGCCCGCCGACACCCGCAAGCTCAACTGACTGTGAGTGGTTTTCGCGGCTGTAAGGAGAATCAACCGCAGCCGGTCTACGCGGGTCGCTCCAGGGTGACGCGGTAGCCGAGGTTGTGGAGTTGGCCGATGAGGCGGTCGCGTTGGCGGTCGGCGTTGCGGCGGGTGAAGTAGTCGCCGCCGAGGTCTTGGTAGTCGCAGTCGTTGGTCAGCAGGTGCCAGCTGATGACCAGGATGGAGTGGGCGACCGCGATCGCGGCCTTCTTCTTCTTCCCGATCCGGCGTGCCAGTCGCCAGAACTGGGCCGAGAGGTAGGTGTCGCGGGTCCGGGCGGCGGACCAGGCGCACTGGGTCAGGATGTCGGTCAGCCAGACGTCGCCCTTGG
>NZ_FOUY01000151.1 GCF_900115005.1 Pseudonocardia ammonioxydans
GCCGATCACCGCCTCGCAGGCCGGGCCGATCTCGGTGGCCTTGTTGCGACACCACGTCGGGGTGCGCATGTGGAAGGCGATCTTCTCCGGCGGATAGTCGCCCAGGTCGGTCTGGCGGCCCCGGCTCTTGCGGGGGTGGGTCTTGATCAGCTCGCCGTCGACGAAGAACTGCACCATCGTGTCCGTGGCCCGGGCGTCGACCCGCCCGCCGAGGTAGCGCCACGGGATCGAGTACAGCGTCCCGGCGACCTTGGCGTGGATGTCCGGGCCGACCATCGGCCGCGACCAGGCGGCGAGCACGAACGACGCCGTCGGCAGCGGGCGCAGCGCCGGCGCTTCGACCGCGGCGAACACCGCCGCCGGGGCCGCGCCGGCCAGCGGGCGACAGGCCCGCTGGCCGGCCACCTCGAGTGACCAGCGCCGCGCCTCGGCGCGCATGGCCTGCAGCGAGGCGAACTCCCGGCCCCGCCAGAACGAGTCCCGCACATACGGCATCGGTCGCTCCACCTGCGGTTTGTCCTTCGGCTTGAGCGCGCGGGCCGGGTCGATCAGAGTGCCGTAGTGCGCGGCCAGCTCGGCATACGAACGGTTGAGCTTCGGGTCATACAGGTCCGGTTTGTCCACCCCGGTCTTGAGGTTGTCCGGCACCAGCCGGGCGGGCACACCGCCGAAGAACGCGAACGCCTCCACGTGCGCGCGGGTCCACTCGCTCTGGTCCATCACCAGGGTCGGGCGCACGAACAGGTGCCGCGAGCAGGCCAGCACCATCACGAACGCCCACACCGCGCGGCGCCGCCCGGCGGCCGGGTCGAACCACATCCCGAGCCTGCCGTAATCGATCTGGGCCTGCTCTCCGGCCGCAGACGGCGTCCCGAGCACGGTGACCTGGCCGCGGCGCGCGGTCTCGGGCAGGTTCGCCCGCACCCACCGGCGCAAGCTGGCCACGCTCGCCTCCAGCCCGCGCTCATCGGCCAGGCGCTGGTGGATCGTCGCCACCGTCACCCCTGCGCAGAGCTGGTCGTGGATGTAGTCGCGGTGCACCTCGATCGCCGGCCACGACACCTGCCGCAGCCGGGTGTCGGACAGCTGCGGGAACCACTCCACGACCAGCGTGCGCCAGTCCGCCTCGGTCATCGGCGGACCACCCGGCTCCCAGCCCGCGGCGATCGCCGGCGCGGTGTACTTGCGCAGCGTCTTGCGATCCACCCCCAAGCTGGCCGCCAGCTCATGCTGCGAGCGGCCCGCATACCAGTGGGTCAAGATCTCCACAATGTCGATCACGTCGAAGGTCCTCCTCGGCACGGTTCGGCTCCACCTCGCTGCTCGGCAACGAGACGCAGCCTTCGGTCGTCCGAGGCCCGGACCTGGCAGCGACACGCACGTCCTCCCCTGGGGGAAAACCGTGATCGCCGTGGGGGAATTACGTGATCGCGACACCCTCACACTGGGGGAATTTCATGATCGTCGACA
>NZ_FOUY01000040.1 GCF_900115005.1 Pseudonocardia ammonioxydans
AACATCGACCGGCCGTCCCCGCCCGGACCGGTGCGGCGCAACGCGTCGGGGACCGGGACCGGGTCCCCGGCCGAGACCTGCACGAGCCCGTACCGGGCCGGTGCATCCAGCACCGCACCGGCCAGCGCGGCCACGAACGCCGGCCGCTCGTCGGCCGCGAGCCCGATCCCGGCCTGGTCGCCGAGGTGTTCGTCGATGGCCGCGGTCAGGTTCCCGACCGTCCAGGTCGCGTACTTGGTCTGCACGGCCGCGACCCCGGACACGAGCGCCTGGTCGACGGTGAACCCCAGCGTCGACAGGCCACGGTCCGCGGCCACCTCGTCCGCTGTGGCCGCCCGCCCTTCGGTGGTGTGGCCGTCGACGGCCTGCGCGGTGGCCGTGTGGAAGGCCTCGATCTCGGCCAGCACCAGGCGGGCGGCCTCGCGGCCGGGCGTGTGGCCGGTCATCCCGGCCGGGCCGGTCATCGTGGCCGCGGCCGGGTGGCCGCCGTTGGCCGCGGCGGCCATCACCCGCTCGTCCACGGCATCCAGCGCGGCCGCCAGCCTGGCCGCCCGGCCCCGCTCCCCGGACGCCCACGCGGCCACTGCGGCCGGACCGGCCAGCCCGGTCTTGGGCTTGCGGGTGTCCTTGACCGCCTGCTCCACCAACGCCCGCTTCGCCCGTGTTCCCGGGGCCCGCCCGTGCCGCGCGGTGTAAGCCTCCACCAGCTCCGCGATCCGCGGCCGCACCTTGTCGTGCGTCCGCGTGCTGGCCGCGGCCAACAGCTCCCGGTCGATCCCGGCGATCTCGCGGGCGACCCCGTCGGGGCGCATCTCGAACACCACACCCAGCTGCTCGGTCAGCAGTTGCTGATAGGCCCGCGTGTAGGCGGTGGCCATCGCGTCTTTGACCGGGCGGAACGCCTGACCGTCCAACGCCAGGACCCGGCCATCCGCGGTGGCCGCCCGGTTGAGCACCCCGGCGTGCGAGTGCAGCTGCGGCTCCCCGTCCCGGTTGGTGTGGTGGCCGTAGATGACCGCGGCCAGCCCGGTGGCCGCCTGCCACTCGCCGACCGTCCGCCCGGACGGGCCGCGGCCTTCGTGCCGGCCGGAGCGGACATAGGCCACGTCCGACTCGGCCGTGGCCAACGCGATCCGCACCGCCTGCTCGTGCGCCGCCCGCACCGTCTCCGCACCCTCGATGTCGCCGGCCGACAGCAGCGCCGTGTAGTACAGCGACACCGACTTCACCGGCGAGAACGTCACGTCGTAGTAGGCGGTCGGGGTGCGGGTGTTCTTCTTCGCCGAGGTCTCGATCTCGAACCGGCGCTCCGCGCTCGCCTCCGGCTCCGCCTTGAGCGCGTCGGCCACAATCTGCGCCGCCGTGCGGAACCGACGCGGCTTCGAACCCAGATACACCGGGGTCTTCTCCGTCGACCCGTCGACCACGTGCGAGGGGTAGCGCAGCTGCCCGAAGATGGCCCGAACGTCCTCCGCCGTGGCCGTCTCACCGGCGGCCATCGGCAGCCCCAACGCCTCCAGACCGGACCCGAACCACACCCCGTCCGGCTCCCCGCGTTCGGTCGCCGACTGCAGATACTCCGCCCCGCCGTGGTGCACCTGAGACCGCTCGAAATCAGGGCCCGCGGGCTCCGCGGTCGGGGCGTCGACACCCTGTTCCGGAGCCTGCTCCGGGCGCGAATCACAGCCGTGGAGCAGGTACTCGACAGACCCGGGCGCCATCGCGGTAACGCGCACGACCCCCATGGCAAGAAGGCTACGGGACCGCACCCGCCGCCGGCAAGATCATTTGATGCATAGGTGTGAGGCTGGAGAAGCAGGGATGGACTGATAGGCAGACGAAAACAGAAAACACCAAACGGTTGGTAGACAGAAGGAGAGGGGAGAACAGGTAACTGCAGTGACGAACGATGCAGACAAGGCCACGAGTGGAGAGGCAGGGAGGAAGTCGTGCAAGGACGAGAGCGGAGTGAGCACGGACAGTCCGGGACGTCCGGCGGAGAGATCTGGCCGCCACTGGAGGGCGGCGGTGCGAAGCCGGTGAGGGGGCATCATTTGGTGACCTGACTGGGACGGCGGCAGGCCATATCCTGGGTACCGGATAGTCGAGTCGGCAGGCACCAAACAACGTCGGGGGTGGCTCACGGTGGCGGGGAAGAGCAGGACCAAGAACGACAGGCAGGTCCGGGACCGGGTGGCCGAGCTGGCGGCGGCCCGGGATCGGCTCGACGCCGAAGAGGCCGAGCGCCGGCGACGCGAGGATGAGGCGTTCGAGCGCTACGCCCGCGCGGACGCCGACGCCGTCCAGGTCGCGGCGGAGCGCGACACGGCGCTCGCCGACCTCGAGGCACAGGCGCAGCGCGTACGCGATGACGCCGACACCCGGCTCGGCGAGATCGAGCAGCGGCAGCGCGAGATCCTCGCCGAGCTCCACGGCGCCGGCCGCAAGGCCGACGACTTGGCCACGGTGTTTGGGCTTGCGGTCAAGCGCGTCCGGACTCTGCTGCGGCAGGCGCGGCCCCCGGCCGCGCCTGCCGCTCCGGTGGCCACGCCGCAGGCGGTGGCCGCCAGCGATTCGGCAGCGCCGGACACCCCGGCGGCCGCAACGTCGACGGATCCGGCAGAGCAGGCACGTGGCTGACTCGGTGACCGCGGCACCGGGGCGGGCCACCACCGTCCTGGTCGCGCGGAAGGACTGTGCCGCCGTAGGCGGGTCCGCCGAACGCTCGGCCCGGCGCGGGCCCTGAGCGCCTCGCGTCCCCGCCGGCGGCGGGGGGACCGGATCCGCCGGCGGACCCGTGGTGCGGCGACAGCGTGCCGCCGACCGACCGGCCCGGGGGGCTCGTTCTGCGTCGGCCGGGCACACGACAAAGGGGCCCCGCCGTGGCGGGGCCCCTTTCTCGGTGGTGCGGGTCAGGCGGGCTGGCGGGCGTGCCAGTCGGACACGGTGAACCTGTCCGCGGTGCGCAGGCACCGCCAGTCGCGGTTGAGCCGGGCGTTGCGCGCGGCCGGGGTCGCCGACGTGGCGGCGATGTACTCGCAGCGCGCGATCAGGACCTCGGCCCGGGTCGCGGTGGCAGTCCGGATCGCCACTCCGGCTGTGCCGTCCTCGCGGCAGTCCTCGCACAGCCCGTCGTCGTGGCTGCGCTGCTGATCGCGGGTCGACCGCTCGACCCCGCACGCCACGCACGGCAGCCCCCGCATGGGCGGCACGGCGGCGAGGTCGTAGTCGAGCTGCTGGTAATCCGACTGCTCGTCGGTGTCCTCGGCCGGGTCGACCCGCTCGTCAAAGTAGCGCCGCGACGCGGTGTCGTTGTCGGTGGCGCGCTGGCTGCGCCGCGGCTGCGGGGTGCCCTGGCGGGTGACCACCGCGCCCGGTCGGCGGCGGGCGTACTCGCGCCGCTCCGCCCGGGTGGCCTGTGCCATCCGCTCGGCCTGCGTGGCAGCCTCCGCGCGGCGCTCCGCGTGCGGCACGCACGCGAGCACCAGGGCGCGGCCGTCCTCGTCGCTGACCTTCCACAGGTGCCGAAGCCGCGGAACCGCTACCGCCGGGTGGGTCTCCAGGGCGGCGAGGATGTCGCCCAGCAGCGCGCGGGTGGTCACCGTCGCCGTGTCGGCGAGCCGCGCGGTACGGCGTCGCGCCTCGCGCGTCGCGCCCGCCGCAATCAGGTCGGCCACCTGGCCCATCTCCTCGGCAGCGTCGATCGTGGTGGTTTCGGCGGTCTGGGTGTTCATCGTGCCTGCACTCCTTCGCTGGCCGGTTGGTCGGTAGCGGGTGGGCTTGTCGGCCCGTGATGGGTAGCGGGCGTTGCCCCGCTGCCGCTTCGCGGCGGTTGCACGGCCTCCGAGGCTCGACGTCAAGGGCAGCCCGAAGGGCTGTCGCCGAAGGCGACGCGGAGCGCCCTTGATGTTGAGTGAGGCCGTGCTTAGCTTTAGGGCCGACAGGCCCATCCGCCCCGCCGCAGGCGGGTCCCTCGGGGTTCTCGGCCCGCCGCGGCCTTGAGCGGCCCCACGCCACCGCCGCCCGCCCGCGCCGGCCGAGATCCCGGCCTGGTCTGGCGCGCGGCCCGGTAGGGCCGATGGCCGCGCCCCGGCGCGGCCGCTCTCCTCGAGCCCGGCCCCGGTGGCGTACCTGACCGGGTACCGGCGGGTCGCTCCCGGTGTCACCTACCGGCCCGGTTTCGCGGCCGGGCGTGGATCGCTGGCGGGCGCCGCCGCCGGCGCGGGCCGCGGCCTCTACGGCGCCGGGTCGGTGCCCTCACCGGCGGTGATGCTCAGGCATCTCGACGATCTCGTCGCGACGGGAGTCCCAGGCGGTGCAGTGCACCCGTGACCGCCCCGCCCGCGGCCCGGTGAGGTCGACCTCGACCAGGGCGAAATCCGAGAACGGGATCACCGCCCAGGCCGCTTCCCCGGTCAAGACTTCCTCGACCCGGTACTGGCAGTCCCGGTAGCCGCTGCGGTAGATCCCCCCGACCCGGCGGGGCCCGATCGCGGCCCGCGTCACCTGGTCCAGCTCGCCGAGCTGGTCGCTGCCCTTCGCTGCTGATGCCATCGTGGCTGCTCCTCCGGTGTCCGCGCGCCACCGACGCGCGAGCTCGGGCCCGGCAGGGCCTGTCGCCGCGCTCTACGCGGCGTTGCTACGGCGCAGGGGCCCGCCGAGGGCGGGCCCCTTGCGGGGCCTCCCTCAGAAGGCCGGCTCCTCGTCGCCGTAGCTGCCGACCGCCGGCTCCTGCCCGCCGAGCAGCTCGTCCTCGGCGAGATCGGCGGCGATCTCTGCTTCACGCCGGGTCAGAGCCGGCACGTCTGTCCCGGCGTAGACGTGGTGCCCCAGGACGGGGCTGAACTCGATGGCGCTGGAAGTGGTGACCGTGCTCATCTGGGCCTCCGGTGGTCGGTGCGGCTGGAACGCGGCGCAGCCTCAGCACGCCCGTGCCGGGGTCCCGAAGGGACGTCGGGGAGCCGGTGCTGGCCCGTGCGGGTGAGACCGCCTCCCGACCCCGAACCAGCCCGGCCCGGCACCCGCCCGGATCGCGCTCGCGCCGGCCGGGGAGCAGCACCGGTGACCACGCAGCCGACCGGGGCGACCGCACCGGACCGGGAAGGAGGAAGCCGACCCGCACGCCGAGCGACACCCACGGGCGGTATCACCCGCACGGGTCGGCGGCGGCTCATCGGCGCTCGCCCCGGTGCGGGTGTGCTGACCTCCGGGCGATCCAGCCGTGCCGACCACCGGAGGCCCCACCCCGCACCGCTGGCCACCCACGGTGCTCACCGGCACCGTGCTGGCGACGATCGCCACCCGACCGGCACCGTGCTGGTGATCGCCCCGGTGCCCGCCGGCACCGGTGGCTCACGGGTCCTCGCCGAGTTCCTCGTCCCCTCCCAGCCCGTACTCTGCCCGGCCGGCCTGTCGCCGACGCTGCTGTGCACGGGACCGATCGCGGCGTGGGCAGGGTTCAGGCCCCGGCGATGGCCGTGGTCTCGGCGGCTGGTTCGAGTGCCTCGAGCACATCGGCGGCGCGGGTGACCAGCGTCGCGCCCTGCCGGATCAGCCGGTGTGGGCCGACCGAGCACGCCGAGCTGGTCGCCCCGGGCACGGCCAGGACCGGGAGACCGAGCCCGGCCGCGGCCGCGGCGATGTGCAGGGCTCCGGAGCGTGCTGCGGCCTCGACGACCACGGTGGCGTCCCCGAGCGCGGCCAGCAGCCGGTGCCGGGCCAGCGCGTGGTGCCGACCCGGCGTCGTGCCAGGCGGCAGCGCAGACACCAGCAGCCCGGTCTCGGCGATCCGGGCGAGCAGGGCGTCGTGCGCGGCCGGGTAGACCCGGTCGATACCGCAGCCCAGCACGGCCACCGTGGTGCCGTGCGCGGCCAGGGCGCCGCGCACCGCGGCGGCGTCGATCCCGAAACCGGCGCCGGTCACGACTGTGCGGCCGGCGGCGGCAAGCTCGCCGGCGAGGTCGGCAGCCACGTGAGCACCCAAGCTGGTGGCCGCGCGGGATCCGGTCAGCGTGATCGAGGGTCCGGCGAGGATCTCCAGCGCGGCGTGGCCGCGCACCCACAACCCGACGGCCCCGGCCCCGCCCGCGCGGGCGGGCCACTGCGGTTCGTCCTCGGGGATCAGCAGCCGGGCGCCGCACCGGGCGGCGGCCTCACCGTCGACAGCCGCCGCGGCCGCCGCGGCCCGCACCCGCGCCCGGGGCAGGTGCGCGGCCAGCGCCTCGGGGATGTCTCCGTTGCAGAGCTGCTCGGCCGCGGCGAGCGCCCCCGCCCGGGCGATGAACTGCTCCAGACCAGGGGCCGCGGGCTGGTCGACCAGCCGCATCAGGAACGCGCGCGCCGCGCGCAGCTCGGCCAACGGGTCCGGACCAGACGTCGGGGCGGGAATCGACGGGCGAGTGGGAGTGAACATCAGGGCACCTCGCAGGACTGCAGGGGATGGGTGGCATGGGGCGTGCCCCGCCGGTGATGTCTCACCGCCGGGGCACGCGCGGGGGCCGGTTTCGCTGATCTGGTCAGCGTTCGGGCTCGAGGTCGAGGTCGTGCGCGGCTTCGCGCTCGGCCAGCTCGCGCAGAGCGAGGCTGGTGTGTAGGTGCTGCTCGTCGGCGATCTGGCGGCGGGGATCGCCGCCGTCGTAGCCGGTGTCGCCGGCCGCCTCGCGCTGTTCGGCTTCGGCGAGGGCCTGCTCGGCGTGGTGCACTGCCGCCTTGGCGTGGCAGATCGCGTTCAACGTGGGCAGCGACCGGTCGCCTCCGTGGTCGCGGGCGTCGCGGGCGGCCATCAGGTCGTCGTGGGCGTCGTCGAGTGCGGCCGTGGCGCGGCCGACGGCCGGGGCGCGGAACGATCCGTCGGCCATCAGGCCCAGGTCGTGCACGGCGTTGGCCTCGTACCATTCGCCGGGCATGATGTCGCCGTAGTAGTAGCCCGACCCGGGCGAGGTCTCCTCGCCGTCGGTGATGCCGAGTTCGATCATGCGGGCGTCGATCTTCTCGCCCAGGTGGTCCCACCCGGGTGCGCTGGTGTCGATCATCGGAGTGGCTCCTGTTCGTTGTGAGGGCCGCGCGCCACCGCGCGCGGGCAGTCACGGCCCGGCCCCGGTGTGGGGCCGGGCCGTGCGATGGCGGGTGGTCAGGCTTCGGGCTCGTCCTGCTCGGGCTCGGCCTCGGTGATGGTGATGTTGTGCGCGGTCGGGATCAGCAGGGCGCTGGTGATCCGGTGCTCGCCGGCGCAGTCCGGGCACGGCACGACCTCACCGGCCTCGTGTGCGCCGGGGACGATGCCCCCGCCGTCGGCGCAGCCGTCAGCGAACTCGACCAGGGTGTGGTCGTCACTGAGCAGCAACCCGTTCTCGATGCGGAACTTCTCGGCCATCTCGGATACCTCCGTGTGCTCGGTCGGTGCGGCTGGAACGCGGCGCAGCCTCAGCACGCCCGGGCCGGGGTCCCGGTAGGGACGGCGGGGATCTGGTGCTGGCCCGACCGGTGTGAGACCGCCCGGCGTGCCCACGGCGCACCCGCCCCACCCACCCCGGGGTGCACACGCGGCCACGGCCGGCACCGGAGGGCAGGTGGAGCCCACGCCCACGGGGCACGGCCAGGCCGGGGTCGGGGACCGGCATACCGGCACCGGCCGCCCCCGGGAACCGATCAGGCGGTCTCACCCGGGCGGGTCGGCGGCGGATCATCGGCGCTCGCCCCGGCCCGGGTGTGCTGACCTTCGGGCGGTCCAGTCACACCGACCGAGCACACCCCCAGGGGACCCACCCCTGAGCCGCACCCCGCCGGATGCGGGTAGCTGGTCACCGCATCAGATCAGAACGGGGCGCGGCCTTCGGCCCGCCAGACCGCGGCCGCATCGAACAGCTCCGCGGCCGTCGAGTCACCCCAGCCCTGCACCACCCGCAGCGCGAACACCGCCTGCTGCTGATCCAGCGTGCCGCCGCGGCCGCCGAGGAACTCGAGCAGCTCACAGACGTCGCCGTCGTCGGCGGCGGCCGCGGTGGCGACGGTCGCCGGTCCGCGGCGCAGGCCGCGGCGTAGCCGCCGGGCCTCCCGGGTGGCCTCTACGGCCGACCGCGCCGCCTCACGGCCCGTGCGCCCGCTCGACGGGTCGAGCTGCTGGCTGGCCCAGTGCCGCCAGATCCGGGTCGTCGAGGGAACGTCGCCGAGCAGCGCTGCTGCCTGGGACACCGCCGGCTCGCCGTCGGCCGGGTGAGCGAGACCGGGGTGGGGGTCGAGGAGGTCCTGGCCGGGGCAGAACGGCTCTCGGCAGGGCTCGCCGTGCTCGGCGCCGCAGTCGCGGCAGCCCGCGGGCAGCGGCGCCCTGCCGAGCACCACCACCGTCGCGTTCTCCGGGTCGTCGGGGTCGAGCCGCCCGTAACGGCCGCACTGACCGCAGGTCACGGTCTGGTGCTCGCTCCAGTCGGGATCGGCCACGATCCGGCCCGCGCGATCGGCCGGGTGCAGGGCCACCGACCGGGTCGAGCAGGGGCACCGGTGCACGGTGACCCGGTCCGGGACGAACTCGCCCAGTGCTGCGGGGTCCTGCGCGGGCTCGGTGGTGGGGTCGTGAACGCTCATGTGCTGCCTCCAGGTTGTGCCGGTGGGTGACAGCACCTCTTCTGGGCACGACCGGGTGGGCCCGGGCGGGGGTTCGCGCTGGCCCATCCGGTGTGGGATCACCACTGCCCACCCGCGGCCGCCGGTGCCCCGCCGGCGCGGTGATCCCGCCCGGATGGCGTCAGCACGCGGTTCATCGCCTCCGGGACCCTCCCGGGCGTGCAGGGTGCAGCGGTCACCCACCGGCACGACCTCGAGGCGCACCCCGCCGGCTACGTGGTCTCGCCGTCCTCGGGATCACGGTCGCCGTCCTCGGTGGGGCGGGGGAGGTACTCGATCCGGTCCGCGCGCCCGTGCGGGTTCTCGGTGATCCAGTTGGCGGTCGCGTTGGCGACGGCCTCGTCGGCGGTGCGGCCGCGGATTTGGTCGTCGTGGGTGCGGCCGTCGGGCCAGTGCACCCGCACTGCGTGCCAGCGGCGGGTCACGACGCCTCCCCACCTGCAGCATCGGGGCTCTCGGTGTCGGCGGTGCTGTGGCGGCGGTCGATACGTCGCGGGGCGCGAGCGCCGTACGCCATCCCCCGTGTGATGGTGCGTTCGGCTTCGGCCTGGGTGAACTCGTCGACGCCGATGTGGACCGCGGCGGCGTCGAGCAGCAGGGCGTGGGCGTTGTCGGCGTCGAGTTCCCCGCCCCCGACGAGGCGGCCCAGGGTGCGGGCCGCGGTGAGCAGGGTGATCTGGCGCTGGCCCTTCGGCGCCTGTTCGACGGCGGCGGTCTCGCCGGCGAGGATCGCGGCGACGTAGGCGTTCGCCCGCCGGGTCGGCAGGACGAGGGGCTCACCCCGGCGGGGCTCTGGCGGCGGGGGAGGGGTCAGCAGCGCGGCCAGCCAGTCGGGGAGCTCGGCGATCCGGCCGTGCTCGGCGACCAGGTAGGCCCCTTCCGGGCGGACGCTGCCGGCGCCGACCGCGAACCCACCGTTCGCCCTGGTATCGACGAGGGGGCCGAGGCTGTGCCCGTGCCCGCCGTGGGTGTTGCGTAGCTCCAGGCCCTCGGGCATCCGGTAGTAGAGGTGCTCGCCATCGGTCGGGGTGCGCGTCGAGTAGGTGTCGGGCAACGTCTGGCCGTGCCGGGCGGTGAGCTGGTCGAGGACCTCGCGGCCGGTGGTCGCCCCGCCCCAGTCGGCGAGGGGTTCGGTGCTGGTGTCGAGGTCGATGACCACGATCCCCGACGGGCCGCAGGCGATCCCGACGTTAAATCGGGCCGACTCATCGCCGGACCACCAGCGGCAGATCTGGGCGCGGTCGCGGGTGGCGCGCTGCTCCCAGCCCTGGTGCCCCTCGGCGCAGATCCCGCGCCGGCGGCAGCGCTCGGCGCTGTGCCGGGGCACGGCCGGGAGCTTGCCCCCGGGCTGGACCGGGAACACGAACAGCCCGGCGGCGGCCGCGTCGAGCGCGACCCGGCGCAGCCGCACCACCTCCGGATCCTGCCGCCGTGTGCGGCGTCGCGGGCTCGGCATGCGGTGTTCCCCCTCCCGGCTCCGGGGGGCAGCATCGCACCGACCGGTGCGGGTGCGGGACATATCGGTGCTGGTCTGGGTGGTCATCAGAGCTGGTCTCCGTTCGTGCGGGCCGCGTGCTGCGCAGGCGAGCAGCGGTGGTAGTGGTGTCGGGCCGCCCGGTGGGGGCAGGCCGTGCGCCTGCCCCTTGGGGCGTGCCGCAGGGTGTGCCGAGGCTCGCGGGTCCAGGGCAGCCCGCCAGGGCTGTCGCGACAGCGACGCGACAGGCGCCCTGGACGCGGGAGGAGCACGCCCGCACCCTCGGCCCGACATCGTCGAGCCAGAGGCAGCGCGGCGTAGCCGCTCCCCTCGCCGCGGTGGTAGTTGCTGCAGCTCAGTTGCGGTGGAAGGGGTGCAGGCGGTCCACGTCGAAGGAATCCGACGGAGGCTCGGCGGGCGGTGCGGTGTCGTCTCCTGCTGCGGGACCAGTCGCCGCGGCGCGGGCGTCGCCCTCGGTGCAGTGGTGGACCAAGCCCAGATCGTCGTCCTCGACCAAGTGGCCGTCCCGGGCTGCGGCCCAGCACTCCTGGTCGAGCTGCCGGATGGGACGGGGGTCGGTGCCGTCCTCGGCGGCGGCCCGTTGGGCGGCCTGGGCGGCGGCGAACGAACCGGGGTAATGCGGCTGCTCCCACCCGTCGTTGCCGTCGACAATCCAGCACGGGCCGGTGATTCGGGCGACCCACGACGCCGGTGCGTCGTCTCCTGCCCGATCAGCAGCCGCGCCCTCTGCGATCTTCGCCAGGATCTCCGGAACACCCCACGTCGCGTTGACCCCGGGACGGGGCAGCCCGAGCGCCATGCCGATCTCCACCAGCGCGGCGCCCATCCGCTCGTTCGCGTCGAGGAAGTGCTCCTGCATCTCGTCGGGTTCGGCTGCAGGTCGGCCGGCGGACTGTGCCCTCGACGACCTGCGCGGCCGGGCGGTGGCCTCGTGAGCAGCGTCGCCACCCTCAATCACGTCCCCGGTGCGCAGCCCGTCACGGAGCCCGAGCAGGGTGCACAGCTCCCAGAAGTGCCGGTAGGCGCTGGTGTTCCCCGATGCGTGGGCCGTGTCGAGGTAGCCGCGCCAGCGCGTGGGCACGAATCCCGTCGGGGCGCCGGGCGGGACCGGGCGGGCGCCGGTGGCGTTGAGTGCGCGCAGGATCTCCACCGCCGCGAGCAGTTCGCCGGCCGCGGTGCCGCCGGCGAACTCCACCGCGGCCAGGACCTGCGGGGTGAACTGCCGCAAGTACCCGTAGGACGACACGTCGAGCGCGCCGAGGTGGCCGTGATCGCGGGGAAGGCGGGGAACGGCTTGGGCCATCGCCGCCCGGATCCGTGCCCATCCGATCCGTTCGCCCCGGATCACGCTGCCGATGTCCTCGTCGGCGATCGTGGTGTCGGCGATGACGGCCAGCAGCTCGTCGAGCAGCGCCTGGCGGTCCTCGCCCGCCTTGCCCCGTTCGGCCAGCGCGTTACGCATCGTTCGCTCGGCCTTGCCCTCGCGCGCCGACACCGCCTGGTCGAACAGGCTCACGACCTCGTCGAGCACGTCGGTTGCGGACTGGGCCAGCAGCGTCAGCAGGATCGGGTAGCGGCGCTGCGGCTCCCGCCGCTCGAGGGCTTGCGCGGTCAGCCGGCGCCCGACCGTGGCCAGGAAGCGGCACCGCTCGGCCGGCAACATCGACAGATCCAGGGCTTCGGCGCCCAGCCCGCGCAGGAACTCCAGCTTCGTGACCTCAGCCTTGATCCCGGCCGGGGAGGCCTCGACCGGGGCGGTGCTCAGCCATCGCAGCCGGGTCATCCCGACCGCGGGATCGACCACCAGCAGCCCGTCGAGCCCGGCACAGCGCTGCTCCGTGAACTCGTGCGCGAGCCGGTCGTAGGTCTCTCGCTGGGCCTCTGCGCGGGCGTGCGCGACCCGCTCCAGCACCGTCACCGGGCCCGGCCGGATCACCTGTACCGAGATCAAGTACTCACACGCCAACCGGAACAACAACGTCGGCGAGTCGTGCTCCATCGCCCGCGCCAACAGGAACTCGTCGAACTCCTTGAACTCCAGCGACGTCGGCACCCGCCAGCCGAGGTACTGCGCTACCAGTCGTAGATGCTCAGTGCGGGTCTTCGCCCGCCGGCCGTAGTGCCGCAGCACGCCCGGATCGACGGTGAGCTGGTCAGCCAGCCGGGCGACCGCCACTGGAGGCGCGGCGGCGACGTCGTCGGGCACGAACCCCAGCCACGGCAACGTGCACAACGCCACCGACAAGCCCAACCGGTCCGCCGGTCCGCGGCCCCGGCCCGGGTCGACGAACGCGACATCCGCCGGCGCCAGCGTGAAGAACCGGAACAACTCCTCCCGGCCGATCTCCGGGAACCCCCGCAGCCGCTCCAGCTCCTCGTCGGAGAACACCTGCGTCGCCAACCGCGAACCTCCCCCGCGCAACCACCATCCGCAGCTCAGGAGGCTACTCAGCTATATCCGCCCGATCTTCGGCGACTACTACGGTGACCCCGGGGTGGGGGAAGCACCCCCGACGAGCACCACCACCCGTGTCATGGGAAGCCGGGGAGGGTGGTGCTGGCCGCGGGCGCGCCCCGGATCGCAGTGCGCGGATCGACCGAGCCCGGGCCGAGGGGCCGGCTGATCGGCGCTCAGGTCCCGGCCGCGGTGTCCGGAGCCCAGTAGTCGAGCATGGCCGCGAATGTGTCGAAAGCTGGTGCGCTGGCACCGTACGGGGCTTCAAGATGCAGGCTGACGGGGAAACCGAGTTCGAGCACTCCGTCGACGACCCGTTTGTAGAGCTCGAGCAGCATCGTGTGCTTCTCGGCAGGCTCCCCGTCAGCGAGCTTGGTCACGAAGGCCTGCTCCTCAGCAACCAGCGGGTTACCGGGGTCCTGGATCAACCAGTTGATCAGGTTGACCCGGTTCTCGACCTGAGGCACGAAGCCGAAGGACAACAGCAACTCCGGCCGGTACGGGCTCTGCGCGGCGAAGTCGCGGAGGAACTCGACGATCCGGTCTGAGTACAGCAGCTGCGTCAGGCCGAAGGTCGCGCCTTGGTTGCACTTGAAGTTCAACCGACCGACCTCGCCGTCGCGGGTGGGGATGACGACGACGCCGCGCTCGGGCACCAGATCTGTGTAGGTAGCCAGCGCGTCGCTGGGGGCTACTCCTGATCCCTCGCCGTCGTTCATCGTCCGTGGGACGCCCACGAAGACGATGCCCTCCATGCCGGCGCCACGCAGCGCACTCAGCCGCTGGGTCAGCTGTGGCTCGGCCTTGAACGAGGTCACCTGGGTGCACAGGCCACGGACGTTCGGAAGCTCGGGCGAGATCGTCGACCAGAAGTCGAGGACATCCATCTTCGGCTTCATCGCCACCGGACGGTCGTCGTCCTCCTCGATCATGCCGGGGATCAGAATGTGCCCAATACGATCCTGCATGCCACACGCTGTCGAGTGCTCCAGCACCTTGCCTGCCTCCTCGACGGCGCGCTGCCGACCGAGGTCGACGTTCGGCGCCACCAGCTCGAACGCAATGGTCTCAAGGGCCACGGGGTCGCTCCTTCTGAACCGCCACACCCTCGGGCAGGTGTCCGGTTTAGACGTTCGGTCGCTATCGACCGTAGTCGGCGTGCAGTGCTCGATGGCCCGGTGTATCAGGGGCAACAACGGCGCCGGACGGTGTTCAGCGCTCCGGGTCGCCCGGATCGACGGACGCGTCCGGCGGTGGCGGGTCAGCACCGGTCAGGTCTGGATCACCGATCGGGCACGACGGGTCGCAGGCCGTGTCGGTGCAGGTCACGGCGTGGTAGAGACGCGGGGGTCGGCTCACGCCGTGAGCATCGCACGGTCCCCCGACAGATCGTCTGTTACGCGGCCCGGGTTCGCCCCGCGCCGGGGTCTCTCGACCTGCGCGGAAATGGGCCGAGCGCAGCGCCGAGAACGCGCGCGGCGGTCGCCCGTCGCACGGGTGCTGAGCGGGCAGGGGTGCGCTCAGGACTGGGCCGTCGGGCGTGTGGTGGGCAGGAGTGCGTCGACGGCGGCACGGCGATGTTGGTAGTCGGCCAGGGCGTCCTCGAGGCCAGCGGCCGAGGTGTCGTCGTCGGCGGTGAGCAGGCATTGCAGGACGGCCCCGCTGGTGGCTTCGACGTCGAGGGCGTCGGCCAATGCGGGGTGTGCGGTCTGACGAATCGCGGTGGTGATGCCCTGCAGCCGGGCCTGGGAGTCGGCGAGCGGGTCGGGGTGTTCGGCGGCGAGCGCGGCCCGGTGGATGGCCTGGGTGGCGCGGTGGGCGTGGGCGAGTTGCAGCGCTCGGGCCTGCTGCTGGGTGGTCGCGCCACGGTCGGGCTGGGCCGGGGTGGTAGTCGCCATGGTGCTACTCCTGCGGCTGCTCGGGCGGTTTCTGGGTTGTGTCGGTGCCCTCCGGTGACCGCCCGCCGCTACGGCTGGCGCGCCGGCGCCGTGGCGTGACCGGAGCGGCCTCGCCTCGGGCCGGCTCAGGCGGCCCGGTGGCGAGTTGGGTGCGGAGTTCGATGATCTGCTGGTCGTAGCGGGCGGCCTGGTCGTCGAGACGCTGCTGGGCGTGGGCGCGTTCGGTGGCGATGTCGTGGGCGAGCTGACGGGTCAGGGCCTCGTTCTGGGCCTCGGCGACGGCCTGGGCGGTGCGGGCCTCGCCGGCCTCGCGGGCGGCCTGCTCGGCGCGTTCGCGGGCCTGGTCGCGTTCGGCGCGCAGCTCCTCGCGGGCTGCGGTGGCGGTGTCGCGGTCGTGTTCGGCGGTCGCGGCCCGGCGCTGCTGGCTCTCGGCCTGGTCGCGGGCGGCGGCGAGCTCGGTGCGGGCCTGGTCGCGTTCGGCGGTGATCTGCTCGTGTGCGGCGCGCAGCTGTTCGAGCTCGGTGCGGGTCTGCTCGAGGTCCTCGGCCAGCCGGGCCCGGGCGGTCTCGACCTCGTCGCGGGTGTGCTCGGCCTCGACCAGCCGGGTGCGGGTCGCCTCGAGCTGCTGCTGGAGCTGATCGCGGTCGGCGAGCACCTGGTCGTGCTGCTGGCGGGCCTGGTCGCGCTCGGCTCGAGCATGCTCGGCCTCGGCGGCGGCGTCGTCGGCCTCGGCCAGCGCGGTCTCGGCGGCGGCTTCGGCCTCGGCTTGGGCGGTGGTCGCGGCCCTGGTCGCGGTCTCGGCGGCCCGCGCGCGGGTGGCCGCGTCGTCGCGGGCGGCTTCGGCGGCGTCGATGCGGGTGCGGGCGTCGCGGTGCGCGGCGGTGATTTCGGCGGCGGCGGCATCGGGGTCGGTGGCGGTGGCCAGCTGCTGGTCCAGGCGGGCGGCGAAGTCGGCGGCCCAGGTCTGGTGGGCGGCGAGCTGGTCGCGCAGCTCGCCGCCGAGGGCCTCGATCGAGGCGCGGGCGTAGGACACCGGTCGGACCGGGGCCGGCTCGTGGTCGGGGCCCGAGCCGGGGGCGGGCAGGGTCAGCTTGCCCTCGCGCACCCGCAGGGCGGTGTAGCGGGTGTGCGGGACCCCGTCCACGGTCTGGCCGCAGTATTTGGGCTTGCGCCCGCCGGTGCCGGCGTACTGCTCGATGACGTGCGGGCAGCCGCCCGGGATCCCGGGCATCTGGCAGGCGATCCGTTCCAGCCCGGCGCCCGCGACACCGCCGCCGTCCGCACCGCTGCCGTGGTCGCGCGTCTGCTCGCCCTCGCTCATGCCGAGCATGCTACCGCATTCGTTTCGTTGCGTCAATAACGTTTGGTTCCGTTATTGCGCAACGCTACGTAAGGAGTACAGGATAATGCCCCTTATCCCGTCATCGTGACCGATGACGGATCGCACGTACTGGTGAGGGGTCGCACGTACCGATGAGGGGTCGCCTGTACTAATGAGGGCTCATCAGCTACGATGGAGCCATGAGCATTACGCGCCCAGCTCCGCTCTCGCCCGGTGCCACCGTGACCGTCCGGTGGGCAGCCGCGGACCGCGCGACGGGGTGCGCGGCGAACTGCTCGGGTTCGGCGAGGCACCGTCCCCGCACGTGCTGATTCTGCTTGACGGGGGTGAGGAGGTGGCCGTGTTCACCGGACCCGGCGTCGAGCTCTACGCATCCGCCCTGACGTCGGGAGGCCCGCGGTGACCGGTGAGCGCGCCCGACCCCCGGCTGCGCATCTGCGCCTGGTCGGCGCGACGGAGGACCGAGCAGACGCCACCGGCCGGCCGCGCCCGTCGACTGAACCCCACCGCCCGAGCACCCCGGGGACCTCGGCCGCGGTGACGCTGAGCGCGGCCGAAGCGGCCATCGGCCTCGGTATCACCGAGGACCAGGTGCTGAGCCGCCAACGCCGCGGCGCGCTCCCCGACCCGATCACGGCGGCCGATCTGGCCGAGCACGGCGGCTCGGACCTCGGGGGCCGGACATGACCATCTGACCTGTCCTTGTTCTTCACCTCGAACCGCTGCCCGACGACAGGACCGTGATGCACCCCGAATCCGCGGCCCCCGCCCCGGGCCCCTCGTCGAGCCCGGTGACCACGACGACGGCGATGACCCGGCTGGGCTGCAACCGCGATCAGGTGGTGCGCCTGGTCGCGACCGGGCTACTGCCCGAGCTCGGCCGCCGCGGCCGTACCCGGCTGCTCGACCCCACCGCGCTCGCCGCGCTCGCCCACCGCCCCGTACTCCCCGACGCCGGCGCCGACCAGCCCGCGGCAGCGACCTACGCCCTGGCCCTGCACCTGGGCCCGCGCACGGCCGAGGAGCGCCCGGACCTCTACTACCGCGACACCCACGGCTACTACGCCGACCAGAACACCCCGGACAACGCCTGGACCGGGTGGTGGAACACCGGCGAGCAGATCGCCCGCGACGCCGTCGCGCACACCCTGCCGGTGCTGCCGGCGGTCAGCGGGTTCGTCGTCGACGTCCGCGTGATCACCAGGTTCGACGTGCACCCGCTCTATCCCGGCCTGATCCGCTTCGACCTCGCCGCAGCCTCGGAACCAGTCCGGGCGCGCTTGACCGGCACCCGATTCCGCCCGGGCGCCGGAACACCCTGGCAGCGGCTCCGCCAACCCCAGGCCCGCCGCGAACTCGCGGCCAGCGACACCCCGACCGGCGCCACCGCACCCGCGCCGGCGACCGAGGACCGGGGACCGTGGTGACAGACCAACCGGCAGACCGGCCGGCGCACCTGCCCCACCCGGCGGGGCCGCCGGAGGCCCTCCCGGCCGTTCCGGCCGGGGACCCGCGGGAGGATCCGGCCTGGCGGCTGGCCACGGCGTTCGTGCTCTCGCGGCGCTCGGCCCACACCCGGCGCGCCTACGCCCGCGACATCCGCGACTTCTACACCTGGTGCGCCCAGGCCGGGCTGGATCCGCTACGGCTGCGGCGGGTACACATCGACGCCTACGCCCACGAGCTCGCCCAGCCGGGGCCCCGCACCGGCCGCCCGGCCGCCGAGTCGACGATCGCGCGCAAGCTCTCCACGCTGGCCGGGTTGTATGCCTACGCCGTCGGCGAGGACGTCCTGGACCGGTCCCCGATGACCGGGGTGATCCGCCCCCGGACCACGCAGGACTCGGTGTCCACCGGGCTCGACCGCGACGAGGTCGCGGCGCTGCTGTCCGCCGCGGCCGCCGACGGGACCCGAGCCCACGCCCTGATCAGCCTGCTGGTCCACAACGGGCTGCGCATCGACGAGGCACTGTCCCGCGACGTCGAACACCTGCAGACCGAACGCGGCCACCAGGTCCTGCGGCTGCGCCGCAAGGGCGGCCACACCGCGACCGCGCCGCTGGCCCCACCCGTGGTCCACGCCCTAACCGTCTACCTGGCCGGGCGCACCAGCGGCCCGCTGTTCAGCACCCGCACCGGGCGCAGGGTCGACGAACCCGCCGCCTGGCGGCTCATCCGGCGCCTGGCCCGCCGCGCCGGGCTGCCGCAGGCCGACCGGATCAACCCACACAGCCTGCGCCACACCTTCGTCACCGCCGCCCTCGACGCCGGAGTGTCCCTGCGCGATGTCCAAGATGGAGCCGGTCACCGCGATCCGAGAACGACACGCCGGTACGACTCCTCGCGGCACAACCTGGACCGGCACCCCAGCTACGCCGTATCCACCTTCTACGCCGCCGGCCGGTCCACCGAGACGACCGGGCGCCGGGACAGCTGACCGCCGGCTGCGAACCTGCCGGGGGCGGCTGCCTCGCCCCCTATGGTCAGCCGTCTTCGTGCTCGTCTGGCTCGAGCGTGATCCCGGCCTGATCGAGCAGCGCCTGTACCGCGCGTTTAAGCCACCGCACGTCCTCGCGGGTCTCGATCACCGTGGTCACGATCGCGGTGACATCCTCCTCGGTCCGCTGCGCGCGGGACTCAAGTCCGCGCACTCTGGCTTCGAGGTCGGCGAAGGTGGTGGCCACGACGGCGATCCTCTCACCCCGGTCCCGGCGGTGGCGACGGCGGTGCGGCCAGATCGAGGTAGTCGGGTTCGGGCGGGGCTAGCCGCGGTGCGAGGCGGACCCCCTCGCCCCCGACCGCTACCTGCTGCGGCACTGCACCGCGCTCGCAACCTGCTCCATCGGCGCCGCGAGGGTGGTGGTAGATGGTGGGGCCGGGTGACGCTCGATCCGCATGCCCCGAGCCGTATCGCGAACCCCGAGGACGTGACGTAGCCGCGGCCACGGGTTCCGTTACACCTGCCGACCAGGGGAGAACGGAGGCAGTCCGCGAGGTGTCTCGCGAACGATCGTTCGCGGACGATGTGATCCCGTGGTGGCTGCCAGACAGCCCCTCCCGACCGCAGGCCGGAACCGCGTAGCGGGTACCTCGGATGGTCCGGCAGGGAGGACCTGTGCCGTGAGGAGATCACCGCCTGGACCGCACACGAGGGATGGCCACGGCCTATGTGCCGCTGGTCGAGTTGGCTCCAGTGCGCATCGCCGTCCAGCCGATGACGGCCGCGAGCAAGAGCAGCGCGCCGCCGAGGTAGTAGACGGCCTGGATGCCGATCGCGACGGCGAGCAGGCCGCCGACCAGCAGCGATACCAGACGGCCGAGCTGCCAGAACACGTCAAAGCTGGCGAAAATGCGCCCGCGCAGGTGCTCGGGGGTGTGCGCCTGGAGCAGCGAGTTGAAGGTGACCGCACCGCTGGAGGTGCCCAGGCCGTAGACCGCGAGGGCAACCAGGGCCACCGGCAGCGTGGCGAAGGTGGCGAGCACGACGTCGACCACGCCACGGACGACGTACGGGCCGAACACGAACGCGGGCCGCCGAGGATTGCTCACCAGTCGGGTCAGCACCAGCGGACCGAGCGCGGCGCCGACGCCGATCGCGCCGAGCAGGAACCCGTAGCCGGAGGGCGGTAGCTCGAAGTGCTCGCGGGCCAGTACGACCAGCAGCGCGGACGTCGCGCCGGCCGACAACGCGGCGAGGAGCTGCCCGGCCCCGAGCGCGCGCAGCAAGCGATCCGTTCCCAGGACTCGCAGCCCGGCGATGGCGTCGGCGAAGAAGCCGCGGCGTTCCGTCGAGCGCACGGCGGCCGGCACCCGCAGGCCGGCCAGCAGGACCGCGCTGAGCACGAAGCTCGCCGCGTTGATGCCGAACGCAGCGCCGGCGCCCAGGGCGGCGTACAGCACGCCAGCGAGCGGGGCGAGCGCGATCTGACTGAGCACCGCGGCCGTCCACACGCCGCTGTTCGCCGCGACGAGCTCGTCGTCGCGGACCAGGGCCGGCAGTACGCTGTTCGCCGCCGGGTTGAAGAACACTGCGCCGAGCGACAGCCCGAACGCGATCACATAGACCGCCGCCACATTGTCGCCGAGCACGATCAGCGCGACGGCGAGCACAGCCCGCCACAGGTCCGCAGCAACCATCACCGCCACCCGCGGCAGCCGGTCGACGATCGTCCCGGCGAGTGGGGCGAGCAGCAGTACCGGCAGGATCTCGGCGAACACCACCGCGCTGACACCCAGGGCCGAGCCGGTCAGGTCGAACACCAGTAGCGCGAGCGCAACCGTCGCGAACACGTCGCCGCACTGCGACACCGTCCGGGCCGACCACAGGCGCCGGTATCGACGCTGCGCGAAGACCGTGCGCAGACCGATCCGGGGTGCAGGATCGCTCATCGAAACCTCAACGAATCCTCGTCACCGCGCTTGTGGTGCGCGGACGGCAGGGTGCGAGTCAGGGCCGTGTAGGCAAAGGCACTACGGCAGCCAGCGATCGACTCGGCGCAGGAACATGCCGAGCGCACCGCGCTCGTGCCAGCCGCGAGCGATCACTGCGCTGCGGATGGTGTCGAGGCCGCTGCGCAAGTGGCCAGGGAGCGAGGGGTGCTGCTCGTGGCGGCGGACCGCGGCTCGCCGCTTGGCCCACACCGCGCAGTCCCGGCAGATCCCGACCTCGGGATGCGCGCCGAGACGGACCAGCTCTGCCTCCTCGAACTCGCCGCCGCAGCACCAGCACGCCGGCGAGGATGCGCGCTCTGGTCCCGCTCCTGCGGTCATCGGTACTCCCCAAGATCGGCCGTGGTCTACATCAGGTCGTCGGCATGGACCGTGCCGAGGAGCCGGCCATCCGGGTCGGTCACGATCGCGTAGGCATGGCCCTTGTCGACGAGGTGCGCCCGCACCGCGTCCACGGGCTCGTGCGGGCGAAGCGTGGACGGTCCGGCTTCCATCACTTCTGCCGTCACGGCGTTGGCGTCGGCATGGTCGAGGTGGGTGCCGCGGAGTCGGCCGAGCAGGACGCGGTCGGCGGTGGTGACCAGCGCGAAGCTGTGCGGCGACGCCGCCACGCAGGCGCGCACATCCGCGATCGGCTCGTCGGGAGCGGCGGTGACGACCTCGTCGCGTAGATGCCTGCCGATGAGCGGGGCGCCGGCGTCGGTGCCCTCGACGGGCAGGTTGCGGGCGAGCCAGTCGACCTTGCCCGGCATGTAGTCGTAGACCTGGCTGAACCCGAGGGTGTCGAGCCGGCACGCGGCTCGTGGGCTCATGTCTCAAAGGCCGTCCCAGCAGTAGACGACGACGGGGCGGCCGCGGTCGAGGTCTGTGGTGGTGGCGGCGTCGAGCGTCTTGAGCGGGATGTTGACCGCGCCGGGCAGGTGCATCTCGGCGTACTCCTCGACCGGGAGCACCTCGACCAGCTGCGTCCCCTGGTCGAGCAGTCGGCGCAGCTCCGGATAGCCGATCGTGGTCACCGCGAGCCACCCGACGCCGCCGCGGCCAGGTCCTCTGCGGCCTCCGCGGCTGTCGTCCTCAGCATCAACACGTCCCTTCTGGTGCTCGTTCGTGGTCAGCCACCGCTCCCATCGACCGGAGCAGCGCCAGCACCCAATCATCCGGCGGCATGCCGCTGACCCCACTCGGGCCGCGGTAGAGACGGCAGCTCAGTCCGTAGTCCCGCCGGGCGTCCGCGCCGGGGTCCACATCGCGGCGGTCGACACGGACCGTCGGCGAGCCGAGGAACCGCTCGCGCTGCGCCTCCTCCGCGTCGGCGACCATTCGCACCCGGACCGGGTCGGACACGCCGGCCTCGGCGACGAGCCGTCGCAAACGCGGCAGATACTCCTCGGCGTGCGGGCACCCCTCGGTGTGCAGCATTTCCACGATCATGCGCGAACCTCCGTCCGTGGCGAGACGTCCAGCCCACGCTCGCCGGCCAGCAGCGGCCCGAACGACCACTCGGCGATCTCGACAGCCCGGGCTTGGTCGAGCACAAGCCCGGTCAGCTCCGGGTGGGACCGCAGGTACGCCTCGGCCCGCTCCCGCTTCCAGTGGAACGCGATCGCCGGGCACAGGCAGTCGGCGGCCGGACCGCACCCGCGGGTCTGCGCCAGCAGGATGACTGTCTGCTCCGGCGACCAGTACCAGGTCCCGCCGCGGCGTTCGACGCGGACCGGCCGCCCGTCACCCGGATCCGCCGACTCAATGACGCCGTCCCGGCCGGTCATCAGCGGTATGCCCAGCGCGTCGAGCGCGCACATCGCGTGCACCGGCGCCCCGCCAGCGAGGCGCACCACGTGTCCCGTCGGAACCCCGGAGAACGGGTAAGCCACAGCGACACATCCGTCGTCCAGGTGCACCAGATCCACCTCATCGAGCCGGCTGAACGCCTCCGCCAGGTCGCCGCCCTCCGGGTGCACGAGGTCGTCGCGGTGCGGTGCCTGCCCGGTCGCCAGGAACGCGCGCAGCACCGTGCGGTGCACCTGCCGGGTCGTCGTGGTCAAGCCCGCCTGCCGGGCGGCGACTCCGCCCCGCCCGGTCTCGCACAACGACGTGACCCGCAGCGGCCCCTCGGCGCTGTTCACGGTCGTTCCTCCTCCGCGCTGCCGATCTCGATGAGGATCGGGCATTCCCGCCGGTCCCGCGGCTGCTCGCAGGTCTGCACCAGCCGGGCCAGCCCCGACCGCATCGCCCGCAGGTCCGCGATCCGGGCATCCAGGTCCCTGATCTTCGCTGTCGCCAGCTCGCGGGCGGCGTCGCAGCTCTGCGGGCCGCCATCGGCCAGATGCAACAACGACTCCACGTCGTCGAGGGTGAAGCCGAGATCCTGAGCCCGCTTGATGAACCGCACCAGCCGCACCGCCTGCGGGCCGTACGCCCGGTAGCCCGACGCCGAGCGCTCCGGCTCCGGCAACAACCCCCGGCGCTCGTAGTACCGCAGCGTCTGCGGGTTCACCCGCGCCCGCGCGGCCACCTCGCTCGTCCGCATGCGTCCAGGATGAACCCTGTACCGCGGTACCAGGTCAAGCCGACCGCCGCCGCATCGGCCGGGGGCCCCTCAGCCGACGGTTGGGGTGGGGATGACGACACCGACGGTGCCGTCGACGCCGTCCGCGAATCACTGGTCATCGGCGTCCTATAACGCCACATACCGCTGAAGAAGCAACGCCGCCAAGCGCTCGCGGCCACACTCATGGCGCGTGGTTGACCGGCGGGAATGCCGGTAGGGGTTCCTCAACCGGACACCGCGGAGGCGCCAAGCGGGAGACCATTCCCAGCGCTCGTGCGACGTTGCGAGCGCTTTGGGGCTGTGCTCCCGGCCTTAACCCTTGACCTTCGAGTCGGGTAGCGGGTTTAGCGTTCGGGATCGTGGACGGGCTGAAGGTTTCCCAGTTGGCCGAGCACGCCGGGGTGCCGGCGACGACGTTGCGGTACTACGAGCAGCAGGGGCTGCTCACGCCGCGGCGCTCGGCGTCGGGGTATCGACTTTTCGACGACGAGGCCCTCGATCAACTGCGGTTCATCGCCACGGCCAAGGGCTTGGGGCTCTCCCTCGACGACATCCGGATTCTGCTGCGTCCGTGGCAGCGCGAGGGCTGCCGGGAGGTGCAGCGGACGCTGGCGCCGATGCTCGCCCGGCGCTGCGCCGAGGCCCGCGAGCAGATCACCGCGCTGCAGGAGTTCACCGCCCGCCTCGACGACGCCCGCCGCGTACTCGACGGGATCGACCGCGAGGGCCCCTGCGACGCCTCCTGCACCTTCCTGACCCGCGCGCAGGACACCGCCCCGGGCCACTCCGCCACCGCCGGACCGCCCCGACCGATCCCCGGCCCGCGAGCGGCTGCGGGACCGATCCCGTCGCCCGCGCCGGCGGCGCTCGAGGTCCCCGACAGCGCCGGGGCGGCGTGTTCGTTGCCGGCGCCGAGCTGGCGGGGCCGGTGGGCCCGCTGGTCGCGGTTGCTCGTGCACGCCACGAGCCGTGAGCGCCTGGCCGACCGGGTACAGGTCGGCTTCGACCCGGCGGTGCTCGAGGACGGCGGCGCAGGTGAGCTGGCCGCGCTGGTCCGCGCCGAGCAAGACTGCTGCCCGAGCCTGGCCATGTCTCTGACCATCGGACCCGGAGTCGTCGTCGAGGTACGCGTACCCGACGACGAGGCCGCCGAGGTCGCCACAAGCCTGTTCGGGCCTGTCCCCGTCAGCCAGGGGCCGGCGACCGCGGCGACGGTTGCCACGATGACGGGTGGGGGCCGCTCGTGAGCGTCGAGACCGTCGTGGCGTGGTGGGAACGACACCAGATCCCGATCTACCTCACCGGGCTGGCTGTCGGTGCAGTGATCGGGGTGCTGCTCCCCGAGTCGACCGCGGCCGCGGTCGAGGTTGCGATCTACCCCGTGCTCGGACTGCTGCTCTACGCCACGTTCCTGCAGGTCCCGTTCGCCCAGATCACCCGCTCGCTGCGCGACGGGCGCTTCGTCACCGCGGCGCTGGTCCTCAACTTCGTACTCGTCCCGGTGCTGGTGGCCGCCGCGATCCTGCCGCTGGGGCTCGAGCGGGCGGTGCTGTTCGGGGTGCTGCTGGTGTTGCTGACCCCGTGCATCGACTACGTCATCGTGTTCTGCGGTCTGGCCGGCGGCGACGAACGCCGACTGCTGGCGATCTCCCCGCTGCTCATGCTCGCCCAGATCGTCGTGCTGCCCCTGTTTGTGCTCGTCGCCGTGGGCCCGGACCTGGTAGGTGCGATCGAGCCCGGCCCGTTCTTGGACGCCTTCGGGCTGCTCATCGCCGCCCCATTGGTACTGGCCTGGGTCACCGGGCGGCTGCGCGGACGCTTCCGCGCCGTCGCCGTGACCGAGCGGGCCGCGACCGCGGCCATGGTGCCGTTGATGACCCTGACCCTCGCTGTCGTGGTCACCAGCCAGGTTCCCACCCTGTCCGGGCAACTCGGCGCGATCGTGCCGGTGCTGCCGATCTACGTCGGATTCCTGGTGGTCATGGCCGCCGTGGGGATCGCGACCGCCCGCGCGTTCCGCTTCGACGTGCCCGCGACACGGGCGTTGGTGTTCAGCGGCGCCACGCGGAACTCGCTGGTGGTGCTACCCCTCGCGCTCGCTCTCCCACCGATGTTCGCGGTCACCCCGGCGGTCGTGATCGCCCAAACCCTGGTCGAGCTGATCGGTATGGTCGTATTCGTCCGTTTTCTGCCCCGCCTGATCCCCCAGCGGGCCCCCGCACCCACAGCACCGTCAGGGCAGGCCGCTACGACACGCCGCACCGACGACCGCGAGGAGTCGCCGTGACCTATGTGATCGCCGAACCGTGCGTCGACGTGATGGACAAGTCCTGCATCGAGGAATGCCCCGTCGACTGCATCTACGAGGGCGCGCGGATGCTCTACATCCACCCTGACGAGTGCGTCGACTGCGGTGCCTGCGAGCCGGTCTGCCCCGTCGAAGCCATCTACTACGAGGACGACCTCCCCGAGCAGTGGAGCACCTACACCCAGATCAACGCCGAGTTCTTCGACTCCTACGGCAGCCCCGGCGGCGCCGCACGCCTCGGCCCAACCAGCAACGATCACCCGATCATCGCGCCCCTCCCCGTCGAACCCCGCTGAAGCACTGTCGCTCGACGGTCAGAGGCGAGCATGATTCGGCTCGGGTCTACGAGCGGGTCGTCCGATGATCTGTTCTACGCACGTGCGGGCCGTTCGCCCCGCGCCGATCAGGGTTGCGGCGGCGGCGCCGGTCCAGTCGCCGTAGCCGAGTAGGTGCAGTCGGGGTTCGTCGATGCTGCGGGTGCCGTCGGTGCGCGGGTGCCCGTGCGTGTCGGTGCTGAGGCCGAGCGGGGCGAGGTGGGCGAGGGCTGGGCGGAAGCCGGTGCACCAGATGATGGCGTCGAGGTCGGTGGTGGAGCCGTCGTCGCGGGCGACGCCGGTCGAGGTCAGCCGGTCGAACATGGGCTCGGCCCGCAGCACCCCGCGGTCCCGGGCGGCCTTGACGCTGGGGATCATGACGATGTCGCCGAGCGCGGCGACACCACCGGTGTCCGGGCGTCCCTCGCGCTGGGCGAGTTCGCGTTGGGTGGCGACGTCGAACAGGACCCGGCCGTCGACATCGTCGGGCAGGAATCGCGGTGGGGCCAGGGTGAACCAGTGCGTCGTCGCAACGGTGGAGACCTCGGCGAGGATCTGCGCCGCGGAGTTCGCACCACCGACCACACCGACGCGCTGACCACGGAACGGGTCGGGCCGGTGGTAGTTGACGGTGTGGATCTGGCGGCCGGTGAACTCCGCGCGGCCGGGTAGATCTGGGACGTGCGGGCAGCGCCAGGTACCGGTGGCGCTGATGACCGCCCGGGCGCGCCAGCTGCCCTGTGCGGTGCTGACGGCCAGGTGGTCCGGGTAGGCCTGTACGGCGGTGACGTCGACGGGGCGGCGGACGTCGAGTGCGTAACGCCGCTCGTAGTCGTCGAGGTAGGTGCGGACGTGGCCGGCGGTCGGGAAGGGCTCTGCGGGCTGGTCGGGCATCCACCACCCGGGCAGAGGGCTGTAGCGCGCGGGGGAGAACAGGCGCAGCGAGTCCCAGCCGTGTCGCCAGGCGCCGCCGGGCCCGGTCTGGGCATCGAGGATGACGAACGGGACCTGCGCTCGGCGCAGGTAGTAGCCCGCGGCGAGGCCGGCCTGGCCACCGCCGATCACGACCACGGGCAGGTCGCGATCGGCGGTGTCAGGGGTACGGGTCACGGGTTCGGGCTCGGCCCGGTCAATTCGGCGAGCAGGTCGTCGACCCGAGCGGCGATGTCGTCACGGATCAGGCGCATGCGGTCGAGTCCCTCGATCCCGCGGGCGGAGGGCTCGTCGGTGTCCCACGTACGGACCTCGGTGTCACCGGCGTCGACCCGCGCGTCCCGGCCAAGAGTGACCACGAGGTCGACGCGCCGGAGCAGCTCGGGGTCGATCGACGTCGGGGACTCGCCGCTGATGTCCGCGCCGGATTCGGCCAGCGCCTGCGCGGACAGGGCGTTGATCATCTCCCCCGGGTTGGTGCCGGCGGAGTGGACCTCGACCCGGTCGCCGGCGGCCTGGCGCATCAGCCCGGCGGCCATCTGGGACCTGCCGCCGTTACGGACGCAGACGAACAGCACCGCAGGCGTGTCGGTCACGACGTCGCCGCTTCGGTCGGGGTACCGGTCAGCTCGGCGAGCAGGTGGCGTACCCGGGCGTCGATGTCGTCGCGGATGGGGCGGATCTGCTCCGCGGCTTTGCCGGCGGGATCGGTCAGCTCCCAGTCGAGGTAGCGCTTGCCGGGGAACACCGGGCAGGCGTCACCACAGCCCATAGTGATCACGACGTCGGCCGCTTCGACCGCCTCGGTAGTCAGGCGCTTGGGGAACTCGGTGTCCAGGCTCAGGCCGAACTCGGCCATGACGTCGCGGACGGCAGGGTTGATGCTGTCGGCCGGGGCGGATCCGGCCGAGGTGACCCGGACGGCGCCGGCCGCGTGGTGGGCCAGCAGGGCGGCGGCCATCTGGCTGCGCCCGGCGTTGTGCACGCAGACGAACAGGACTTCGGGAACCGCAGCTGCGGTGGTCACGGTGGCTCCTTGGGATCGGGCTACTGCCGCGAGCCGCTCGCGGGCGTGGCGGGCGGCGAGCACGGGCAGGTGGGCGGTGATGCGGGCGGTCAGCGCCAGCTCGGTGAACACGTCCACGACCACGGCCTCGATCGTCTCGGGGCCGAAGATGCCGTGGAATCTGCGGCGCAGCTCGTCGACGGTCTGGTGAAGCCGGGCGTGGGGGCTGGTGAGGGCGAAGTGTTCGAGGTTGCGACCGCCCGCCGGGCGCCGTCGCGCGATGGCGACGACGACCGGCGTGGCGTCGGGCGAGAAGGCGTCCATGGCATGGTCCGCTACTGGCCGGCCGAGCGGGTGCTCATCGGGTCTCGCCCGCGCGAGGCAGGGTGTGTCGGTGGTGGCGAACAGGCACCGGCGCAGCCACAGCGACACCTCCACCAAGCCGACGAGCATGGACGCTTCGATCAGCGGCCCGGCGACCCCGACCAGGGCGGGGGCCGGGGCGGGGGCCGGGGCCGGGGCCGGTGGGAACGCCGAACGCGATCGCTACAGCGGTCATCAGGGCTCCTTGAGCATGAGCAGCGGCGGTGCGCGTTGGCACCGGTTCGAACAGTGGGGCGTCGCGATGGCAGATCACGCGCCGCGCACGCCGTCTTGCGGTGTTGGGTGTCGGCGTGGGGTGCCTACGACGGATCGGGACTCGAGCCGGTTCCCCGCAGGCAGCCCAGATCTGCGCCGGGGGCGACGCGTGAGCCGACGGCCGCCGCGGCGGCAGTCTGGTTGTTGGTGCGCGTGCCGCAGAACTCGCAGCGCAGGACCCGGCTCGCTGCACGGGCGGGCCCGGCCATCCCGGGTGGATGGCCGGCTCGGTGGTTCACCCAGGTGTGCTCAAGGCAGATAGCCGCGCCACAGCCCTGGCACACCGCGACCGCGGGTCGCGCCTGCTGGCACCGGGTGGCGCAGTCCAGGCAGTTCATGACCGGGCGTCCCGTGTGGGCTGGGGGTTTGCCTGCTCGGTCTGCGTGGTCGGTGTGGTCGTCGGTGCGAACAGGCGCCGGCGCAGCCACAGCGACACATACACCAGCGCGACGAGCACCGGCACCTCGATCAGTGGCCCGACGACCCCGGCCAGCGCCTGGCCGGAGGTGACGCCGAACGTGCCGATGGCCACGGCGATGGCGAGCTCGAAGTTGTTGCCGGCGGCGGTGAACGCCAGGGTGGTGGTGCGTTCGTAGCCCATCCCGACCGCCCAGCCGACGGCGTAGGAGCCGGCCCACATCAGGGCGAAGTAGGCCAGCAGCGGCAGCGCGATCCGGGCGACGTCGAACGGCTGGGAGGTGATGGCCTCGCCCTGCAGCGCGAACAGCAGCACGATGGTGAACAGCAGCCCGTAGAGCGCGAACGGCCCGATCCGCGGAATGAACTTCTCCTCGTACCAGGCTCGGCCCTTGGCCTTCTCGCCGAACCGGCGCGTGAGGTACCCGGCCAGCAGCGGGATCCCGAGGAACACCAGCACCGATTTCACGATGTCCCAGGTGGAGAACGACACGTCGGTGACGGGCAGGCCGAGCCAGCCGGGCAGCACCACCAGATAGAACCAGCCGAGCACGCCGAACATGACCACCTGGAACACCGAGTTCAGCGCGACCAGCACGGCGGCGGCCTCCCGGTCGCCGCAGGCCAGGTCGTTCCAGATGATGACCATGGCGATGCAGCGGGCGAGCCCGACGATGATCAGCCCGGTGCGGTACTCGGGCAGGTCGGGCAGCATCAGCCAGGCCAGGGCGAACATCAGTGCCGGGCCGAGGACCCAGTTGAGCACCAGCGAGGTGATCAGGAGCTTGCGGTCGCCGGTGACGGTGTCGAGGCGGTCGTAGCGGACCTTCGCCAGCACCGGGTACATCATGATCAGCAGGCCGAGGGCGATCGGCAGCGAGATGCCGTCGATCGCCAGGGCGTCCAGGGCGGGGGCGAGCCCGGGGACCAGGCGGCCGAGCAGGAGCCCGGCGACCATGGCGACGATGATCCAGACCGCCAGGAAGCGGTCGAGGGTGGACAGGCGGGCGACGACGCCGGCCTCGGTCGGGTCGGTGGCCGCCTGCTGGGCGGCGCCGGTGGTGTTCTCCGTGCTCATGATGCGACGGTCTCCGCGGTGGTCGGGATCAGCAGGTCGGCCAGTGAGGCGAGTCGCTGTGGGACGACGCGGTAGTGGATCCAGGTGCCGCGGCGTTCACCGGTGATCAGCTCGGCCTCGCGCAGCACCTTGAGGTGGTGCGAGATCGTCGGGCCGGACAGGTCGAAGACCTCGGTCAGGTCGCACACGCAGGCCTCGCCGCCGGCGTGGGAGGCGATCAGGGACAACAGGCGCAGCCGGACGGGGTCTCCGAGGGCCTTGAACACGCGGGAGATCTCGCTCGCGTGCTCCGGGGAGATCGGTTGGCCGACCAGCGGCGACCAGCACGACGACGCCACGCCCGGCGGCTCCTTGTTAGACATGCTTCTATATTGACGTCCGTCGAAGCAGAGTGCAACCTCGCAGGATCACTGGATCGAGCTTTGTCGATTCTATCGGCAACGACTGGAGTGATCCCATGCACGACCCCGGCGAGGTCGGTGGCAGCACCGCGATGTCACGACGGCGCGGCCACCCCCGCCGCGACCGGCCACCGACGCCGGTCAGGGACCCGGTCTCGCGCGTTCTCGGTCAGGCGATTGTCGCGGTCGCGCTCGCCCTGGCCCTGTGGGGTCTCCTGACCGGCGACGCCGATCTCGCAGCAGGTGGCGTGACGACGTTCGCCTGCCTGCCCGCAGCAGGGCTGGCCAAGGTCGCCCGCGCCCGGTGAGCGCACCGCTCGGAGCCACCTAGATCGAATGTTGTGGATCCAGGAGTGAGAAGTCAGGCCACGTTCACTCGGCATTCATATCGGCATTGTTCGATCCAAGCGTCTTCGGCGGACGCTCACAGCTACGGGCGCCGTCTCGACCTCGACGAGAGAGGCCAAGTCCGTGAGTGTTCGACACATGCGCAGGGCATCGGCTGCCCTGGTCGCCGTCGCTGCCAGCGTGACGCTGGTGGCGTGTGGCGGCGGTGCGCAGCAGCAGGACGGGCCGGGGGGTGAGCAGGTCTCCGGGCCGGTGCTGATCGACGGGTCCTCGACGGTGGAGCCGCTGTCGTCCGCGGCTGCGGAGCTCTACCAGGGGGAGAACCCCGAGGTGAACGTCACCGTCGGTACCTCGGGGACCGGTGGTGGCTTCCAGAAGTTCTGCAACGGCGAGACCGACATCTCCAACGCCTCGCGCCCGATCTCCGACACCGAGCGTCAGCAGTGCGAGGCGAACGGGATCGCCTTCCAGGAGCTGCAGGTGGCCAACGACGCGCTGACCGTCGTGGTCAACCCGGCCAACACCTGGGCCAACTGCCTGAGCGTGGAGCAGCTGCGCGCGATGTGGGCGCCCGACTCGCAGGTCAAGAACTGGAACCAGGTCGACCCGTCGTTCCCGGCCGAGCCACTGCAGTTGTTCGGGGCCGGCGCGGACTCGGGCACCTTCGACTACTTCACCGACGAGATCGTCGGTGAGGAGGGGGCATCGCGCACCGACTACAGCCCCTCGGAGAACGACAACGTCACCGTCCAGGGCGTCACCGGCTCCCCCGGCGCGCTGGGCTACTTCGGGTTCTCCTACTTCGAGGAGAACCAGCAGCAGCTCAAGGCACTGCAGGTCGACGGCGGCAACGGCTGCGTGGCCCCGTCCGCACAGACGGTCCAGGACGCCTCCTACACCCCGCTGGGCCGGCCGCTGTTCATCTACGCCTCCGACGCCGGGCTCGCCAAGCCGCAGGTCGTGTCGTTCCTGGAGTTCTACCTGCAGCGCAACGACGAGATCGTGCAGGCTGCGCAGTTCGTGCCGATGACCGACCAGCAGAAGCAGGACTCCACCGCCAAGCTGGACCAGCTCCGCCAGCAGGCCGGAGGCTGAGCCGATGGCGGTGACCACCGCCGGCCGCCCGCGCTCGAGCGCGGGCGGCTCCGGCCGTGACCTGACCCCCCGCTCACCCCGGGTCGGCGAGAAGATCATCGAGAGCCTGCTGGCCGCCGCGGCCGGCCTGTCGGTGCTGGTGACGGTGGGCATCATCGTCGCCCTCGTCGTCCCGCTGTTCACCTTCTTCGCCCACGTCAGCCCGATCGAGTTCCTCACCGGCACCACCTGGACCGCCTCGTTCGGCGACAAGTACTCCTGGGACAAGGACTGGGGCGTGCTGCCCCTGGTCTCGGCGACGTTCATGGCCACCGGCATCGCCCTGGCCGTGGCGATCCCGGTCGGGCTGGGCATCGCGATGTTCCTGTCCGAGTACGCCACCACCCGGGCCCGCAAGGTCATCAAGCCGGTACTGGAGCTGCTGGCGGGCATCCCGACGGTGGTCTACGGGTTCCTCGCCCTGACCGCGCTCACCCCGATCCTGCAGCCACTGCTGGGGATCCCGAACATCTACAACCTGCTCGTCGCCGGGATCGTCATGGGATTCATGATCGTCCCGACGGTCGCGTCACTGTCCGAGGACGCGATGTCGGCAGTACCCCAAGCGCTGCGCTCGGGCTCGTATGCCCTCGGCGCCAACCGGCGGATGACCACCCTGCAGGTGGTTTTCCCGGCGGCGCTGTCCGGGATCATCGCCGCGATCGTGCTGGGGCTGTCCCGGGCGGTCGGCGAGACGATGATCCTCGCCGTCGCCGGCGGCAACCTGGCCCGCCTGACCGCTGATCCCCGCGACGAGGCCCAGACGATGACCGCGTTCATCGCCCAGATCGCCAGCGGCGACGCCCCCCAAGGCAGCCCCGTCTACTACTCGCTGTTCGCCGTGGGAGCGCTGCTGTTCGTGATCACCCTGACGATCAACCTGATCAGCATCCGGCTGGTCCGCCGCTTCCGGCAGGTGTACTGATGACTGCTACCGACACCGCCCGCACCACGCCCGCCCGTGCGCTGACCCCGGACCGGCGGCGCCGCGATGTGGCCTCCACAGTGTTCGTCTCCGTGCTGTGGGCGTGCCTGCTGGTGGCCGCGCTGTTCCTGTTCTACGTGCTGATCACCATCGTGGTCTCCGGGGTGAGCAGGCTGGACGCGAACCTGATCACCCAGGCGCCCTCGACGATCCGCCCGGCGACCGCCGGCGTGCAGCCGGCCATCGTCGGCACGCTCCTCGTCGTCGGGGTCACCGCGCTGATCGCGCTGCCGCTGGGCATCGCCGCGGCGATCTACCTCGAGGAGTACGCCGACCCCCGGCGCTGGTTCAACCGGGCGATCGAGCTCAACGTGCAGAACCTGGCCGCCGTCCCGTCGATCATCTTCGGGATCCTGGTGCTGGCCTTCGTGGTACGGGCACCGCTGAACTTCGGCGCCGTCGCCCTGTCCGGCTCGATCGCCCTGGCCCTGCTCATCCTGCCGGTGGTGATCATCGCGACCCGCGAGTCGTTGCGCGCGGTCCCGCGCGAGATCCGTGACGGCTCACTGGCCGTCGGGGCGACCCGCTGGCAAACGGTGTGGCGCCAGCTGCTGCCCGCCGCGGTGCCCGGGATCGCGACCGGCTCCATCCTGGCGCTGTCGCGGGCCGTCGGAGAAGCCGCACCGCTGATCCTGGTCGGCGCGACCACGTTCATCACCTTCACCCCCGACGGGTTGTTCTCCCGCTACACCGTCATGCCCGTCCAGATCTTCAACTTCGCCCTCCAGTCCCGCGAAGCGTTCATCCCCCTGACCTACGCCGCGATCCTGCTGCTGATCGTCATCCTGCTGGCGCTCAACGGCACCGCGATCGTGCTGCGCAACCGGTTCGCACGTCGATGGTGAACCCCGGAAAGGACCAGCACATGAGCCCCACCTCCCCACCCGGGACCGCCCAGGACACCGCCGGTATCCACCTCGCGGTCGGTGACCGAGCGCCCGAACAGCCACGTTCGGCCGGGGCCGCGATGGCGACGGAGAACCTGCACGTCTACTACGGCGACTTCCTCGCCGTCCGCGATGTCGATCTGCAGTTCGACGACCGCCGGATCACCGCGCTGATCGGGCCGTCGGGCTGCGGGAAGTCCACCGTGCTGCGCTGCCTGAACCGGATGAACGACCTGGTCCCCGGCGCCCGGGTCGAAGGGCGCGTGACCTACCACGGCACCGACATCTACGGGCCCGGCGTCGACGAGATCGAGGTCCGCCGCCGGATCGGCATGGTCTTCCAGAAGCCGAACCCGTTCCCCAAGTCGATCTATGACAACGTCGCCTACGGACCCCGCGTCACCGGCGCCAAAGACCACCTCGACGACACCGTCGAGCAAGCCCTGCGCGGCGCCGCGCTGTGGGACGAGGTCAAGGACAAGCTCAAGCAGAACGCCTACGGCCTCTCCGGTGGACAGCAACAGCGTCTGTGTATCGCCCGGGCCATCGCGACCCGGCCGGACGTGCTGCTGATGGACGAGCCCTGCTCGGCGCTCGACCCGATCGCGACATCCAAGATCGAAGACCTGATGGGCGAGCTCGTGCAGGACTTCACCATCGTGATCGTCACCCACAACATGCAGCAGGCGGCCCGCGTCTCGCACAGCACGGCGTTCTTCACCGCCCAACCCGACGAGCACGGCGACCGCGTCGGCACTCTGGTCGAGTTCGACCGAACCCTGAAGATCTTCGAGGACCCGGCCGACAAGCGCACGGAGGACTACATCTCGGGCAAGTTCGGCTGAGGAAGCCGCGATGATGACCGAGACCTGGGAGACCGACGGCCGTTCTCCCGTGCAGATCCGCCGCCGAGCCTGCCTGGCCGACGCCGGCGGGCGCACAGGGCCGGCGGCGGTGCTGCTCGTCGCCGACGAACACACCGCCGAGCAGGTCGCGCGGGCCCTGACCGGCCAACCCGTCGACCTGCACCCGGTGCACGACACGGCCGCAGCGCTGCTGGTGGCCGGGCGCACCTGCCCGGATGCGGTCGTGCTCGCCCCGGCCGGGGGGCGGTTGAGCCCGGCGGACTTCCTCGACGTGCTGCACACGCTCGACCCCGGGGTGCGAGTGATCGTCGGAGTCGGTCGCGACGACGGCGAGCTGGCGGCGCAGGCCGCCGCCCGGGGCGCCACCGTCACCGCCCGCCCCTTCGAACCGAGCGCCTTGCTCGCCCTGCTCAGCGCCGCCCTCGGCGCGCCACGGTCCCTCGCGGCCCGTCCGCTGCCGATCCAGCTGGGCCGGCTGCGCATCGACAACGTCGCCCCACGGATGTGGCTCGACGACACACCGATCCGGCTGCCGCTGCGCGAACACCTGGTGCTGCGCTACCTCGCCGCGCGTCCCGACGCCGTGGTCAGCCGCCGCGAACTCGTCACCGCCATCTGGGGCGACCAGACATCCGGCTCGGACAACTCCCTGAGCGTGCACATCACGCGCCTGCGCCGCCGGCTCGCCGCCGCCGGAGCCGACGTCCGCATCGAGGCGGTACGCGGACTCGGCTATCAGCTGACCATCTCGCCGAACTCCTGAGCATCACCCAGTATCCTCGACCGCGATGGGAGAACAGCTCAGCTCGCACGTCGCCGATCTCGTCGAGGATCAACCGCTCGACGGCGTCGAGACCGTGGCCGGTGCCGCCGCCGAGCTGTTCAAGGCACTCGCCGACCCGCTACGGCTCCAGCTGGTCGGCCTGGCCCGCCAGGCCCCCGACGCCGAGCTCTGCTTCTGCGACCTCATCGAAGCCTTCCCCCAGCCGCAATCGACCTTGAGCCACCACCTGAGCGTGCTGGTCAAAGCCGGGGTCATGTCGAGGGAACGACGCGGCACATGGAGCTGGTACCGGCTCGAACCCGACCTGGTCGACCAGATCAACGACGCGCTCAGCCTCGACGGGATGCTGCACCAACTCCTGCGGCTCGAGCACGCCGACAACCCGAAACTCATCAGCCGCGACGGCGATCTCCTCTCGCGCTGCGAGCCTCCGGAATCCGCCGAGGACGACACCGAGCGCGCCTGACCCCCCGCGACATCACCCGCGGCGCGCCCGTGCGGTAACGACCGCGTCCGCTGAGGTCCGGTTCGGTTGGACCCACAGCCGGACCGGACCGCCACAGCATCCCGGCCTGCCCGGCCGCGTCGTCGTGGTCATCATTTGATCCGGGGTCGGCGCAGTCTGCGCGGCAGCACGGCCGCTGCAGGGCGGTGGCCCTGCTGGGTGCCGCGGGCTTCGCGCAGCTGCTGCAGGTGCTCGCTGAGCGCCTCTTGTGCGGCGCGTCGGGCGCCGCGGCCGGCGGGACGGTCGAGCAGTGCAACCTCGACCTTAGTTGCAGGCTTCGCGCCGGTGCCGGCGCGCATGCGGCCGATCTGTACGGCCCGGATCTCGCCGAGGCGGCCGTGCCAGGGCCGCAGCCGGGCGCCGATGATCCGCAGGGGGTCGCGGGCGCCGGAGCTGAGGTCGCCGCGCCGGTGGTCGGGTCGGTCGGGGTGGTATTCGAGGGCGTGGAGCAGCCCGGCGACGGTGGCGCCGGCGTCCCACCAGGGTTTGAGCAGGGCCCGGGCTCGCCAGATCTCGATCTTGCCGCTTTTTCGGCCTCCTAGGCCGAGATGTGAGAGCAGGGTGAGGGTTGCTGCGTTTCTGGCTCCGGGGGTGTCGGGGACGTCGTAGGGGTGCCACTTGGGCTGGGAGGTGAGGTGAGTCCGTCGGCCGCCCGTCAAGGGCTTAGTACTCACTGGAGTAGTGGGGAGGTCGCCACTTTCTTCCACAGGGGACTGACCTGCGGATGCGATGCCCGGCTCCTCGTCGTGCTGCGCGCCGTCGAGGCGGGGGAGCGGGGTGTGGGTCACGAGGGCGTAGGTGGGAGTGCGGCCGGTGTCGGTGCCGAGGAACTCGGCGCTAGCACCAGCCTCGACGACGACGAGTAGGCCGATCTCGCGGGCCCAGGCCAGGACACGGGACACGGTGCGTGCGGCGCGGGCTCCGGCCGCTGCGAGGTGTCGGGCGGTCAGGCCGGTGATCAGGCCGGTCTCCCAGTCCATGTGGCAGACCAGGCGGCGCAGGATGGCTGACCAGCTGCGGCGCTTGTCGACGCGCCAGTCCTCGTCGTCGACCAGTCGCGCGAGGTGCTCGAGGGCTTCGGGCTGGGAGGTCAGCACCCGGTAGGAGTGGTCGATGAAGTTCCGCCAACCCGGGTGCGGGGTGAAGCCTCGGTCGTGGCGGGCGCGGGCGCGGGCGATCCCGCGGGCGCGCACCCGCGCACTCGGTGGCAGCGCTCGGCTCGCCCGCCCGGGACCGCTGGTGTGGCACGCGGCGCGGCCTCGGGGTGTGCGCCGCGGCGCAGTCCTGCCGCGGATCCCGAAGGAGTCCGCTTGAGGCTGCTCATCGAGGGGGAGCTGGTGAAGCAGGCAAAGCTGAGAGGGGCCGGAGGCCAGAGTGAACGCGCCGTGCTCGTAGCAGAGCGTGCAGAACCCGGTGCCCGCCGCCGGCGAGCGCCCCGGATCTGGGCACGACGAACTCACCCCGTGTCTGTGGTGGTTGGCTCCCGGCCCAGGATGTATCCTGGACACGCGAAAGCGCCCCTTCTTGGACGGTTGGGGATGGGCCCCGGTTCGCCGGGGCTACGGCGTCACCTCGGGTGTAGGACCGAGCGACGCGAGAACGAACGAAGGCGGCCCCCTGGCCGGGGGGCCGTCTCGTTCTCTTTATGAGGCCTTGGTCAGACGCTGCTCCAGGTGGTCGTACTGCGCTGGGATCTGGCCCAGCAACTCATTGCGGTGACGAAGGCCGAGCTTGACCAGGGCTCCGGCCACGAGGGAAATGCTTCGGTCTCGTTCACTCGCGATCGAGCGCAGCAACGTGTTGTCGCTGAGGGGGATCCGGGCTGTGAAGTCGGTCGACTCCGTGGCCGCGACCCGACGGGGCAGATCGTCGGGAAGCTCGGCGGCATGCTGTAGGCCGACGTTGATCAGCTTCGCGGCGGTCTCGGAGACGTACCAGCCGCGCGCGGCGGCCAGGGCCTTGAGCGCGCGGTCGTCAGCCAGCAGGACCCGTGGAAGAACCACTGCGCGCGGGCCCTTCGATGGGCGCCCCGTTGGTCTTCTAGCCATGCAGGCATCCTTCCCTACTTTCTGAAACGAGGCGGCGCGACACGCCCCATCTTTCAGAAACTTCTGCGTCCGGTGGTGCCCCCGGCTGAGGAGGACGTCGCCGAGCTGCGTCGAGCGTGGACCGCGGCCGGGCGGCAGGCTGCCTACTCGACGGCGGTCGCCGTGCAGGTCGCGTTCGGTCGGCTTCGTGAAGGGCGCGGAGGGCTTACGGCCCCGGACAGCTTCGACGTGACCCGGCGGCAGCTCGTTGCGGGCCGCCCCGGCTCGTGGGAGGCCCCCGGCTGTTCGAGCTGCAGCTGTGGGCGAACCGGGACAAGGTGCGCCGCTACGACGCCGCGACCGCGGACGACATCGCCGCGGTCCTGGTGCGGTGGGTGTCCAACCCGGACCGCTACACCGAGGTCGCCGAGACCCTGGCCGGGCTGTTCGGCGACTTCGCCGACGAGCACGGCGGCTGGCCGGCGGTGGCTGACCAGTGGCTCCAGCGCGGTGCGCTGGACCGTGACGGTGTGCTCCTGGCCTACGGCCTGCTGTACGCCACCGGCGAGGAGTTCGATCCCGCCATGCTTGGCTGAGCTGGTACGCCGAGCGCGCCGGCCCCCGCCCCCTGCCGGGACCCGCTGACGATGACCGAGCTGGCGGACGGAGTCGTCGGCAGCCGCCGCGGTCTGACCCACCAGGCCGGGCTGCTGGCGAAGGCCGGGCCTCGTCACCCGCGGTCCCAGCCCCGCGACGACCAGCGCGCCACGCTCGTCACGATCACCGACGCGGGTCTCGCCCTGGCCGCCAGGGTCATGCCCGGTCACGTCGAGGTCGCGCGCGAGCTGCTGTTCGCCCCGGCGGCCTCAGCTTCTACGACGAGGACCCGCCGCACCATCGACGGCCAGTACCAGCACGCGATCATCATGCTCCGCGACCCCGACAGCGCCGAGCTCCAGCAGCTCTACGGCCGGCTCAGCCGCCTCCAGCAGGAAGGCGTGCGCCAGCCGATGATCACACTGGCCCGCGACAACGACCCCCGCGTTCGTCGAGCCACCGCACCACCACGACGAGCGCAACGACTGAACTCAGTCCTCGTGCGCTGCTCGAGGGTCGAGTATGTCGCGCAGGGCGGGAATGCCACGCAGCAGGACCGACTCGACGTGGTAGTAATCGAGGTCGCTGTCCTCTCCGACCAGGGCCTCAACCCAATCGGGCAGCTCGAATGACTCCAGCACGTGCCAGGGACTGCGGTGGCCGGCCCGTTCGGTGTGCTGGGTGAGCAGCGCGACGGTGTAGGCGACGACGGCGGGCCAGATCCGCTCGATCACCTCCTGCGGTGTCGACTCCGGGCCGATGTCCTCGGCGTCGAGCAGATCCACATCGAGTTCGGCCGCGGCAGCGTGGATGACAGCCCGCAGGTCGGGGTGTGCCTGGTCGAGGGCGGCGATGATGTGGCTCAAGGCCGCTCCGCACCCCAGCCGGGCAAGCGCGGCCGGGCGGCGGGGTGGGGCATGGAGCCAGACCCAGGTCCGTCCCGGATCACCCCATTCGGCGCCCGGCGGGCTGACGATCCCGGACGCCCGCCAGGCGTCGCAGAGCTGGTGGGGCAGCTCTGGGCCGGCCAGGCAGGACACCAGGGCCTGTGGACCAGCCCATCCCGCCGGCAGCACGAGGCTGCGGTCGCCGCCGTGGGTGAGGCTGTAGGCCAGCTGGGCTGGGTGAGGATCGACGAGGTCACCGTCGAAAGCGCAGCACGGACAGACCGCGACCCTGCTCTCGGTCGGTTCGAACAGCCCAGCAGCGGGGTAGTGGTCCCCGCAGATCCCGCACGCGGTGTCGTTCGCGGTAGCGGCGAGGTCGCGCTGGCGGGCCGCGGCAACGACCTGGTCGATCTCGGCGACGAGCTCGGTCACCGACCGCCCGGTCGGGGCGATCTCGTGGGCATCGACGCCGACCACCCGCCCCAGGTCCTCGCAGTAGTCGACGACGAGCGGAGCCCACACCACGACCCGCAACGGTGCACGACGGTCGAACACCGCGCCGTCGTCGGGGTGTTCGTCTCCGGTCCACCCCGCAGCGCCCGTCCTGCCCACGTCGACCGTGGCCGGGCCGGCGTAGGTGCGTAGTGCGTTGCCCAGAGGGTGGTGTTCGAGCTCCACCGGCCAACCGGCCGTGTGCAGCTCGCGGGCCAGCTCGTCACGCAGCCGTCGGGCCGAGACCGCCCCGTCCCCGGGCTCTGTCCCGCGGGCGTAGGTCGTGGCGGCGTCGAGGAAGCTGCGCCCCGTCGCCGCCGCGTGCGCGCGGATGTCCTTCTTACGTCGGTGATCACGGGTCATGCCGTCCTCCTCGTGCGACGCGCTCCACGCCGGGCCGCCGGGGTTCCGGGCATACCTCACCACGTCGGTGCGATCAGCAGACCTTGACCGTGGATAACGCTTCCGGCGACGGCGTGGACGTCGATCCCGGCACGGCGCGGGCCAGCACCGCATGGCCCAGGGCGGACTGTAGCGCCCGGCCTGCGCGCCAGCGGGGTAGCGCCGCGCCCAGCGCTGACGTCGCTGACAACGCTGGTGCTCATCCTCTCCCGGAGCGCGACGACGGCGAGGGACGTGGGCACCTGTGACCGGTCAATGAGCACCAACCCGCGCCACTGCACTGTGCCGCTGCACGCGACGCGTTCACCACCGATGCCCACGCTGGCGGCTGGAGCCCACGTTCTGAGGTCACTGTCCGCACCGAGCCGGCCACCGACGCACTCGCTCAACACAGGGCCGGGAGAAGCGCGGCGCAGACGACCCTCGCGCAACGGCTCGACCCGCGGCTGCGCGCTGATCAGCTGCTCAGCCCTGACCCGGGGTTCTGCTCCTGGCCCGGCCCGGGGACACCGCCGCCGCGACCGGTGTGCCGGTGGTTGTGGCGGGCCCCAAGGCAGGTCCCGCTTGGCGCGTATCCCCGGACAACCACGGCTTCGAACGCGACATCCGCATGATCACGCTGCGGCAGAAAGTATCCGGCTCCTACGCATCCGCTCTTCGGGGCCGACAGTTCTGCGCGGTCCGCAGTTGCCTGTCCACCACGGCTAAGCACGCCGCAACGTCTTCGCCGTCGTCATCCTCGCCGCATCCTCGCCGCGGGCCGACCCTGGCTGTCTTTCCGCCTGTAAGCCAAGCCGCTACAACCTGACCAGTTACTTGCCAGTATCGTTGTGCGGTCAGCCGCTGAACTGCACTGCTGCACCGGGCTGCGGCGGGCAGGAGTTGGTCGCGGACTGGTAGGCAGAGACGACCTCGGCGGGGATACGACCGCGCTCGGACACGGTGTAGCCGTTCTGCCGAGCCCACGCCCGCACGGCCTGGTTGTGCTGGCGCGCTGCCGTGCCGCTCGGGCCGCTGTCAGTGCTCCTGCGGGCGGCGCGGCCCGTACGGGGGCCGGAGGCGGGCGAGACGCTCCGGGCGGCCGCGACGAAGGGCGCCAACGCTTTCCGCAGCGCGGTCGCGTTGCCGGTCGAGAGATCGATCTCGAGCTGCTTCCCGTCGAACGTGAAGGGAATCGTTTCGTCGGCCTTGCCTCCAGTGAGGTCGTCGGTGAGGCGGACGGTCTGAATCTGCGCCACTGTGTCTCTTTCGCCGGGTGTGGGGGAGGGTACCGAGAGTACTGACTGCGCCCGGTCCGGACCGTCGCCGCGATCGGTCTCCCTGACCTCGGTGAAGGTGCGGGTGATGGCGCGAGCGACTGGACTTCCGGCGTGGTAGGCGAGAAAGACAGCGGCCGCTCGCAGCGCGTCCATAGCTTCATGTTCACGAGCTGCCCACTCGGTGGATTCGGCGGATTGCGCGGCGCGAACGGCGGCGCGGAAGCAACGGGACAGGGCGAATCCAGCGGTAATGACCGTATCGGACATTGGCGCTCCCTCACATACGGCGACGGACACCCACACTCTGCCGCAGTACCCCGACAATTGTGGAGGAAACGACGGCGCAGATGCGGATTCGCGGGAAGCGCGACATCGAGCCGACCCCACCCACGTGCAGACAGGGCAGGGCCGGGTAGGTCGCGCTGAGCAGCGGCGTGTCCGGTCGCTGGACGTGAGATCTGACCGCGTTGCCGGACACAGCGTTGACCGGGCCGCGAGCGCCACCTGATCCGGGCGCACCCCGGTCGCGGCGTGCAGGGTCCGGGAGAAGCGCGGAGGAGAAGACCCTCGCGCAACGGCTCTACCCGCGGCTGCGCTGATCAGCTGCTCACCACCTCTGACAGCTTCTGCTCCTGGCCGGCCTGGGACACCGCCGCCGCGCCCGGTGTGCCGGTGGCTGTGGCGGGCTCCAACTCAGCTCACGCTGCTCATCGTGCGGGTTCTGCCCGACGGGCCCTTCCGCACCGCGCTGATCCCCACCATCCGCGGGCGCCGACCTGCGTGCCTCAACCCGGGACCCCCTGGCCGTGATACGGGTACCGGCTCGCGCCGTGGCGGGGCCGCAGCCATGAGCTGCCCGAGACTCTGCATCGGCCGATCCGGTGGCGCGACGCCGGCGAGCTGCTCAGCTCGCAGAAGCTCTCGGCGAACCGAGCACACCTGACGTTCCCGCTCGTCCGGTCGCCAGTGCCGAAACCCGAGCTGAGGCTCGCGCAGTGTTCGCCCGCCGTCGGAGCCGGGGAGCGTTCAGGTGAACACACGCCAGACGTGGGAGAGAGGTCGCGGTGTGCAGGCTCGGCGTGCCCGCTCTGGGAGAGTCGGTGCCGACCAGGAAGATGCTGCACCCTGATGAGCTGGTGCGCGTACCTCGACGAGTCGGAGCCTGACCGCAGGTACGGCCCTGGAACGTATGTGCTCGCGGCAGCGCTCATCGAACGTGAGGACGAAGAGGAAGCACGGGCGGCAGTCGCCGCGTTGCGGCTGAGAGGGCAGCGCAAGCTCCACTGGCACGACGAGGACCGCTCACGGCGCAAGCTGCTCACCGAGGCCATCGCCGCCGCGCGGCGGTCGGGGCGTCGTGGACGGTGATCGGTGCGGCGGCCGGGCTCGCCCGGCGGTCGGCGTATCAGCGGTGGAGCCCGAACAGTGACCGGGCTGCCAAGACCAGGAGTGTTCCGTGACCGAGCCGCTGCATCCCGAACTCGCCGCCGCCGAGCTCGCCCCGCGGGACGCGGTGACGATCAGTTACCGGGCTGCGGCGCAGGTCCTCAACGGCGCCACCCACGCCGCCCGCGACGGCTACCAGCCGCGTCCGGTCGATGAGGACCAGCTCGGCGACCGGGTAGCCGCGCCCTGTACGACACCAGCGACACCCCGCTCATCGCCACGGCCGTCCTCCGCGACGCCATCGCGGTCGAGGACCCGGTCGTGGCCGATCGCCTCCACAACGTGGTGACCGCGCTGAGCGGCGCCAGCACCGCCCCGCACGGGGTGCGTCAGCACCTGGACGGGCCCGGCGCTCCCGACCTGGGAGGCGACGAGTAGCGCAGTAGCGCGCGGGTTCACCGCCACACCAGCCGACTCCTTCACCGCGATCGGCCGGTCAGCGGCCGCGCTCGGGCACAGTCCACGCCCCGGTCGAGCAGGGTCAGAGCCAGGTCACAGCGCGGAGACCGCAAGTACTCCGGGGGCGAACCGATGACCACGACAGTCCAGATCGGGTGGGCGTGGGTGGTGATCTCGAGCCGCTCGGCGACCCGGCCGGCCAGCGGGATCAGCGCGAACCCGAGCCGGTAGGTGCCGCGGTCGCCGACCTGCTCGACCAGCCCGTGCTCGGCCAGCACACCGAGCAGCCGCAACGCGGTCGAGTGGTGCATCCGACCGCCGTGGCCAGCTCGCCACCCCCGGCCTCGCCGCGGTCGGCGATCAACTCCAGGATCGTGATCGCACGGTCCACCGACTGCACCCCGGACACTGTCGGTACCGCCTTTCTGACGCGGACCCGCGCCCGAGGGTCCCGCCTATCGGTCCGGGTCGGGGTCGAAGTCGTCGGGGTCGACGGCGTCGAGGAAGCGGAACTTCTGGATCCGGGCGTGGGTATCGGGCTCGACCGGAGTCGAGTCCGCCACCGCGGCGGGTGCGGTGTCCGGGCCGCTGGGCCGGCCGAAGGTGATCGTCATGCCCGGTTTGGTCGCGGCGACGTCGAGGACTGTCTCGTGGGCCAGGATCGGGGCGTCGGTGAGCAGCGCGAGGGTCACGGCGTCGCTGGGGCGGGCCGAGATCCGCACGTCGTTGTCGAGGATGAGTTCAGCGAGGTAGGTGTGGTGATGCAGCGCGGTGATGGCCACGCGGGCCAGCCGCCGGCCGCTGCCGGCCAGCACGGCGAGGATCAGTTCATGGGTGCCCGGGCGTGACCGGGACACGTGCCGCTGGGCCGCGGTGAGTTCGAACGCTTCGGGCTCGGCGATCCAGATCTGCAGGAGCCGGCTGGGCCCTTGGGATTCGACCAGCATCAGCAGGGGCCTTTGCCGGTCGGCGTCGACCCCGATTCCGACTACTCGCATTTCGATCATCGCGTCTCCACCCCGCCGGTGTCATCGGATGCCGGCCCCCATCGGTCCGCCGTCCACCCTCTTGCCTGGGTCGTAGGGATGCTCCTCCTGATTTCACAGGGTTGCCACCCATCGCCGGGACACATGTCGAGCCGCCGGTTCCTCGTGGTGGCGTGCGCCGCGGAGGGGAGCACGGGGGTCGAGCTGCGGAATTCACCTCTGTCCCGTGGGGTGTGCGCGGGTCAACGATGCTGGTGAGGCGGACGGCGGTCTTCTCCTGGAGGTGAGCAGCATGTCCACTCCGCGGAACCCACCCATGGCCGAACACCCCCGATCTCGCCGAGGTGCAGCGGGGCCATGAGCTGCAAGAGGTTCGGATGCGCTATGAGCGCGCGGCCGAGGCGGCTACCGGGCAGCTGCTCGAGGGGGGTGATCCTGCTCGCCGGGCTCTACCTCGCGTTGTCCGGGCCGATCGTCGGATTCACCGGGCCGCTGCAGACCCACAACCTGGTCGTCGACTCGGGCCGGCCCAAACGTCGGCCGGTCACCGGTCACCGGTCACCGGTCACCGGTCACCGGTCGAGTTCCCAGTAGCTGTCCGGGTTCGGGTCGCTGAGGACCCCGATGGCGTCGGTTGTGTCGCGGACCGCGGCGTAGCGGGCCTCGGCGAGTTCGGCGGCCTGGGGCCCGCCGACGACCTCGGCGGTGTAGCCCTGTTCGGGCCAGGTCGCCACAAGCGTCTGGCCGAGCAGCGCCGGCACCCGCACCGAGGACTGCCGAGTCCACCGAAACGCCTCCGGGGCCAACGGATCGGCGCCCACGACGGAGTCCTGCTCGTGGATGGGGATCTCCAGGGCGAGGTCGGGGTGGTGGCGTGGTCGGTGGAATTCCCACTCGTTGGTGGTCGGGTGCTGCCCGGGCAGCACGTACCAGGTGACGCCGTCGGGCCCGACCTCAGTCACCGTCGGCGGCGTCTGGTTACGAGCCCGGCGCGCGCGGCGTCGCTGGCGCCACTGCCACACGCGAGACCGCCGGAGCCGGGTGTCGAACCCGACCTCGCGGATGACCATGGGCGCCGCCGACCACTCAGCAGGCCACGGCGCCGGGTGCGGGAACAGCAGCGCCACCCGCATCAGTTCTCCGGCCGGGAAGAAGCGCGCTTGGGCTGTGGCGGCGGCCTGGGCGATGGAGTGGGCGATCGAGCGTCCACGGTGGTCACCGAACTGGGCCAGCAACGCCACCGGCTCGGCTCCCGGCAGGGTCCCCGTCGTCGCCGTTGTCGGAGCTGTGTCGGCGGCCAGCTCGGGGGTGTAGATGCGGGCGTGCAGCACCGACTCCTGGCCGAGGCGCCCGTAACCGAGCACGGCTTCGTGCTGCAGCGTCCACGTGTACGGGCTTCGGGCCGGCCGACAGCTGCGCGGGCCCGCCCAGCCGGGCTCGTCCTGTTTCGGTGTCGGCACCGGAGCCGGGCCGCCCGGCGTCGTGTAATGCGTTGCGATGATCGGTGCTCGCACCGCCGCCCCTTCCTCGGGCTGCGCCCGTCCGCCAGCCCGCGGGGGCCGCTGCCCTCACAGTCCGCATCTCGCCCGGCCCACACTCCGCCGACCGATTCGGGCCGGCCGTCATGGGGCGATCAATGAGTCCTACACCATCGCGAAGACCTGCGGCACATGCCGTTCGTTCGCGGTGCTTGGCCTCGACAGAGAGGCAGTCGAACTCTCCAGTCCCCGGCGCCGGCCGGGTGGCATCACACCCTCCCTCCCGGCTGTCGGCGATCATGAAATTCCCTAGCTGAGGGGGTGTCGCGATCACGTAATTCCCTACCTCGATCACGGAATTCCCCGCGGGGACGACGTACGCGGCCGTGCGGCGTGTCGTCGGGGGTCCGGTCCTCGCAGTGCCCAGCCTGCGCGTCGACGAAGCAGGTCGACCGCGTGGGGACACCGATGGCGAGGAGAAGTTTCACCGTGATCGACGTGACCGAGATCTTGGTCCATTGGTATGCGGGGCGGCCGAAGACCGAGGTGGCCGCCTCGCTGGGGGTGGACCCGAAGACGGTGCGCAAGTATGTGGCCCCGGCCGAGGCGGCCGGGTTCTGCCCGGGCGGTCCACCCGTGCGGTCTGGGGAGTGGGAGCGGCGGGTGCGGGAGTGGTTCCCGGAGCTGGTCGACGCCCGGTTGCGGCAGGTGTCGTGGCCGGCGATCGAGGCGCACCGCGACTACATCGTCGACCAGCTCGGCCGGCGGGTGACCGTGGCGACGGCCCACCAGCGGCTGCGCGACGAGCACGGGCTGGAGGCCTCGGTAGCCAGCGTGCGGCGCTGGGTGCGGGCCAACCTGCCCGAAGAAGCTCGCCGCGATCAGGTGCGGGTCGGCGAGCCCGAGGCCGGCGCCGCCGAGCAGCGCGCCGGCGAGCGCGAGGGCCACCACTCCTGGGCGTCGCCAGCGTGCTGGGATGCTTTCACGAGTCCTCCTTGAGCGGGTGTGGTTCTGTTGCGTCGAAGGCGCGCGGCGTGGCGGTGCGCCTGGTATCGGTGGATCCGCTGGCGCTGGGGGTGCTGGGTAAGGGGCAGGCGGTGGCGCCGCGCAGCCGGGCCCGTAGTGCGGCGGCGAGCCCGACCACGGCCAGTACGGCCAGGACTGGCTGCACGGGTTCGAACCAGGTGATGGCGCCGGTGTAGCCGAGGACGAGCAGCACGAGCTTGTTGCAGACCGGGCAGCCGACGGCCAGGAAGCCCAGCAGCGCCCCGGCGGACGCCCGGCGTCCGCCCGGCCCGTCGGGGGCGCGGACGTAGGTCGCCGCGACCAGGCCGGACAGCACCGCGACCAGCCCGAGTACCGGGTAGGCCCAGTCCGGCGTGGGAATCTCGCGCCAGAACCACGGGTTCGGCACGACGGCGGTCGGGACCGCGACGAGCACGACCGTGGCGAGGGTGGTCAGCGCCGCGACCGTCCAGTACCGCAGGGTCCAGGCCCGCACGGCGTCGAGGGCGGTCACCGGGCGTCCTCCGGCTCGCGCTCGCCGTCCGGGGTCCGGGTCCCACGGCGGCGCAGCAGCCGCACCGCCATCACCGCCAGGGCGAGCAGCACGATCCCCAGCAGGACCGCCGTATCAGACACCCCGCCGAACAGGTCGGTGATCGCGGTCTGCGCGTCTGCCTGCTGGTCGACCGTGGTTGGCGCGATGATCCCGGCGGTGCCGTCGGTGAGCAGGAACAGCAGCCCGATCCCGATGAACAATACCCCGGAGATCAGGCTGGTGGAGTGGGTGCGCAGCGGACCGAGGTGTACCTTGCGCCCGCGCAGCCACGGCGTGCGTGAGAGGCCGAGGCGGTCCCACAGCAGGGCGAGCACGAACAGCGGGGCGGCCATCCCGACCGCGTAGGCGCCCAGCAGCGCGGCGCCGTACCCGGGGTCTGAGCCGACTGCGGCGACGGTCAGGATGCTGCCCAGCAGCGGCCCCGAGCAGAACCCGGCCAGGCCGTAGACCGTGCCCAGGGCGTAGGTCGACACCGGTCCGGAGATCCGGATCCGCCCGGCGAGCCGGCCTGCGGTGGCGCTGCCGAACCCGATGCCCAGCACGCTGAGGACACCGAACCCGATCAGTAGCAGCCCGCCCGCGGTGGTCACGACACCGCGGTACTGGGTGATCATCGCGCCGACCAGCGCCACCCCGGCGCCGAGCGGCACCAGCACGGTCAGCAGTCCGGCGAGGAAGGTCAGCGTGCGCCCGACCAGGGTGCCGACCCGGTCGAAGGCGTAGGCGAAGAACGAGGGCAGCAGCAGCGCCGCGCACGGGCTGAGCAGCGACAGCAGCCCGCCGAGGAACGCGGTGAGCACACCCGCGCCGGTCACGGCGCGGTCTCCAGTGCCTGGTCGATCTGAGCGCGGAACGCCTCGACCGGCTGCGCACCCATGATCGGGTAGCCGTTCACGACGAACGCCGGGGTGCTCGGCACCCCGATCGCACTGCCCTCGGCCAGATCCCGTTCCACCGCCTGGGCCACCTCGGGTGAGTCCATGTCGGCCCGGAACCGCGCCATGTCGGCGATTCCGGCCTGCTCGGCGTAGGTGAGCAGCTTGTCCTCGGGCAGGTCGGGTTTGGTGCGCTCGGGAGTGTCGGCGTAGACGGCGCGGTTGTACTCCCAGAACTTGCCCTGCAGCGCCGCGGCCCGTCCGGCGTGCGCGGCGACGGTGGATTCCGGCCCGAAGATCGGGTAGTCGCGCCACTCCAACCGCAAACGACCATCGTTCACGTACTCGTCGATCAGCTGCTGCTCGGTCTCCCGGCTGAACTTCGCACAGAACGGGCACCGGTAGTCCGAAAAGATGGTCATGGTGACCGGTGCGTCAGTGCGGCCGAGCGCGAGCGGGTCGCCTTCCTGGCGACGAGCGAGGTCACCCAATGGCCCGATCGCGGCGGCCTCCCCCGCCGACGCCGACGGAGCCCCGGCGGCTTCCCCGTCCCGGCCCGAGCCGACCGCACCGGCGATCAGATACCCGACCAGACCAACGGCCACGACCGCCAGGGCGACGACGATCGCCACGTCCCGGCGCCGACCCCGCCGTTCGAGCGTTCCCGATGTGCGTCCCACCCCAACCCCTTCTACTAATATCATAGTAGTGATCTACGACGACGGTAGTAGACGGGCGTGAAGGGCCGGTCAACCGGGGGGCGGCGCCCGAGGGAAGCGTGTCGCTCAGGCCGACAGGCAGACCGCGAGCACCAGCATGGTTGCGCCGGTCGCGGGCAGCAGCGCGGGCACCAGCGCGATCGCACCGGTCATGGCTCGGGCGAGCACACCGTCGCAGCGCACCAGCGCCGGGCGCGGCGAGCTCAGCCAGGATTGGCGGGCCTGTGGGAACGCGTCGAAGCCGACGGTCCCGCGCGGGGCGCCCTGCCCGGCCGCGATCTCCTGCAGGGCCCGGGTCAGCGCCTCGGGACCGCACCGGCGCACCGCGGTCGCGTCGGCGGCGAGCTCGCACAGCACCCCCACCGCACCCGGTGCCTGCCGGCACAGCGGCACTCGCGGCAGTGCCGCCGCCGCGGCGCGGGCGAACGCGATGACCAGGTGATGGCGCCCGCGCACGTGCGCCCGCTCGTGGGCGATCACCGCCTCGACGGCACGAGGGTCGAGCCCGTGCAGACCTGTGGAGGCGACGACGATCCCGCGCCGGCCTCCGCCGATGGAGAACGCGACCGGCTCGGCGCACGGAATCCACCAGACCCCGTCACGGACCGCGGCGACCGCGCGCAGCGCCCCCACCCGCTCGATCCGGTGCCGACGCTCGGCCCGCAGCGAACCAGTGAACAACACCGCGACCCGGGACAGCAGCACCAGCAACGCGGTCCCCACGACCAGCCGGACCAGCAGCAACCACGGCAGGTCGGTGCCCTCAGACAGGGCACGCCAGCAGACCACCGCGATTCCGATCATGCCATCCGGCACCGAGGGGTCGGGCAGCACGAGCACCGCGGCAGCGGTGACCGCTGCTGCTGCGGCGGCGAGCAGCGTCACCACCCAGGCCGAGAGCGCGAGTGCCGGGTGCACCCCCGGCCTCCCGGCCGGGCGCAGATACGACGGTCCGGCCACCCCCAGGACGACGGCGGCGAACAGCAGCGCGACCGCGACCGTCACTCGCCGTCCCCCGACAGCGCGCGGCGCAGGAACTCGCTCTCGCGCTCGTCCATACCGCGGGCGAAGTGCACCAGCACACCCTCCGGGTCGCCGAGCGAATCGAGAACCTCCCGCAGCATCTCGGCGCCGGCCTCCTCCCGCGCCCGCGCCGGAATGTAGGCCCAGGCCCGGCCCACCCGCTCCCGGTGCACCCACCCCTTGCCGTGCAGGTTGTCCAGCACGGTCATCACGGTGGTGTAGGCCAGCGGCCGCTCCCCGGACAGCGCGCAGAGCACCTCCCGGACCGTCCGCGGGCCGTCCGCGTCCCACAGTGCGGCCATCACACGGCTTTGCAGCTCACCCAGACCCGCCACCGGAACCTCCCCACTGCAGGGTCAGGGTACGCACGGTCAACCAGGCCACCGCCCGACCGCCACGGCGCGGCCCCGCCGCAGTGCCGATCGTGCGACGACACCTCGGGCCACACACTGCCTGCGCTGTCGCCGACATCATGCTGCTTGAGCTTCCCGGTTTCCCGGAGTCTTTGATGACTGGTTCGATCTTGAGGAGCAGGAAGGAGGACTCTGTTGCCAGCGAGATCGACGTGACGCCCCTCCGGGCCGGCCGTGCCCGACGCCGTAGGTCGGCCCGTTATGCGCAAGCGGCCCTGCGTGCGCAGCCGTGGAGCGGGCGACGAGGCCGGCCTCCGGGACGTGGTGGACCGGTAGCCGGGCGTCGAGACGCCCGGCTACGGAAACGGTGGTCGCGGGCCGGGTCAGGCCCTAGCCCCGGGCTAGCCGCGGTTCCTCAACGCGAGGGACCATGATCGTGACGAAGAGCGCGAACACGACAAGCCAGGCCAGGAGGCTCAGGGACCGCGTTGCGATCGTCTCGCCGACGAGGATGGCTAGAACTGCACTGAACATCGGGTGGCGCACGTGTCGATAGGGCTCGTGCACTACCAGGGTGCGCGGTGGGTCCTGTGGCGACAATGTTCCCTCGCCCCCCTGGGCGAAGAGGCTGATCGTCCAGGCGAGCATCGCGACGCCGCCCGCGATCAGCAGGGCGCCGACCGTCAGGGCCAGGTAGCCGAGTCCCGGACCAAGATCGACCGGAGCGGGTCCCAAGATCGTTACGATCAACGCTGGAATGATGATCGTGACGGTTACCGGACCGAGCAGTATCGCCCGCAGGCGCTGTACCAGCATGGCGTTGACCTCCTGGCCGCATGTGCGGAGCCCAAGGGCGGGGCGCGAGGCCCCCGCCCGCTATGACCGAACGCCGATCCAACGCGGAACTCGGCCGCACAGGCGCCCGTAGGCCGTTCCGAACTGTCGCTGCAGGTGCCTTTCCTCGACCGCTGCCCAGGCGCGCACGACTACGGCCAGTTCGATGGCCAGCAGCGCGGCCCGTGGTGAGTCTCGGGCGGCGGCGAGCCCGGCGGTGGCGGCGACGAAGCCCGTGTACTGGGGGTTGCGGCTGTAGTTGTAGATCCCGCCGGTGATCAGCTCACCGGTCTCGCCGCCGTTGAGCTGCTGCGGGCTGGCGAACGGCGTCATGCAGGCTCCTGCGAGAGCCGTCCCGGCTGCGGCGACGGCGTAGCCGGCGACGCGCCGGCCGGTCGGCACGTCGCGGTGGCGGGCGAGGGAGTCGGTGAGCAGGACTCCGAACGTGGCGTAGGCAGCCCACATCATCATCTGGGTTCCCCGTCGCAGGGTTCCGTTGCGGTCCAGGTCATTGCGCATCCGGTGAAGGAGCGGGATTGTGGCGACCGTGAGGACGGTGTTGGCCAGGCGTGCTGCTCGGTCTGCCGTGGTCATGGGTGAGACCTCTGGTGTGCCTGTGTCTCTCGTGCGGCAGCGGGCGGTTCGGGGCTGCAGCATGCGCATCCGTCCGCTCAACCGCTCTGGTGCGGCGGTTGTGCCGGGGCGCCTCCCGGATCGGTGTCGAGCGGCGACGGTCCGGTTGCCACCTTGTGGGGTGTGGCCGGTCGGGGTGCCGGCGCGCAGCAAGGTTCGCCCGGTTCCGGCGCGGGCTCGATCGTGATGTGGTGTCGCCCCGAGGTGGCCGGGGCGGGAGTGAGGCCGGGCATTGTCCGTGTCCGCGCGGCGCGGACGGCGTTGAGGATGACCAGCACTTCGGCGGCCTCGTGGATCACGACGACGGTGGCCAGGCCCAGGACGCCGAATGCGGCGAGTGGGATCAGCGTGCCGATGATCAGCAGTGAGAAGCCGACGTTCTGCAGCATGATCGTGCGGGCGTTGCGGGCGTGGGCGAGGTTCTGCGGGAGGTGGCGCAGGTCTTCGCCCATCAGCGCGACGTCGGCGGTTTCGATGGCGATGTCAGTGCCCATGGCGCCCATGGCGATGCCGATATCGGCGGTGGCCAGGGCGGGGGCGTCGTTGACGCCGTCACCGACCATGGCGATCCGGCGGCCCCGGGCGATTTCGGGCAGCAGGCGGGCCTTGTCCTCGGGGCGCAGTTCGGCGTGCACGACGTCGATCCCGGCCTGCTCAGCGAGCGTCGCCGCGGTGCGGTGGTTGTCGCCGGTGAGCATGGCGACCTCGATCCCGAGCGCGCGCATGCGGCGGACGGCGTCGGCTGCTTCGGGGCGCAGCTCGTCGCGGACGGCGAGGGCGCCGAGCAGCGTGCCGCCGCGCTCGAGGAGTACGACCGTTGCCCCGTGGTCCTGCAGCCGCGCGACGTCCTCGGCCAACGGGCCGGCGTCGACCCAGCCGGGTCTGCCCAGCCGCAGCTCGACCCCGTCGCGGACGCCGGTCAGGCCGTGCC
>NZ_FOUY01000018.1 GCF_900115005.1 Pseudonocardia ammonioxydans
CAGCCTGCATACGCTGAGCCACGAGGAGATCGTCGCGGTGATGCTGGCCCGGGCCACCGCACCCGACCCGGACACCGGCGACCCGAGCGGCACCGGTACCGACTCGGCCATCAGCACCGACACCTCCGACTCGGCCTCGGGCACCGGCACTGACTGCGGCCCCAGCTCACCATCCGGGTCCGACACCGGCTCCAACGCCGGCACCGGGATCGCTGCGCAGCATGGCGGCAGTCGCGAGCAGGGTGCCGACGACAGCGACAGCGACAGCGACAGCGACAGCGACGAAGCCGGCCACGACGACAGTGGCCGGCCGAGCCGGGCCGGCACCGAGGCCGACGGCGATACCGACAACCCCGACGAAGACGACGAAGACGACGACGGGACCAGTCCCGGGGCCTCTGGCTCCGATGCCGGAGGCGACACCAACGGTGCCGATGGCCCCGATGCGGACGCCGGTTCGGACTCGGATTCTGAGGCTGCCGACGAGGGTGCCGACGACGGGGACAGCGACGACGGGAGCGACCTCCCCGAGCCCGAACCCGATCCTGATCCTGATCTCGGCGAAGGGGACTCCGGCGGCCCGCACGATGACGGTCCCGATGGAGGCGGTCCCAGCGGCGGCGGTGGTGGTCCCCGTGGGGGCGGCCCCAACGATGATGGTGGCGGCCCTCGTGGCGACCGTTCCGGTGGTGGCGGCGGACGCCCCGTCCCGGAACGCGCCCGGCCGGGTATCGAGATCCGGCTACGCCTGTCCACCCTGCTCGGCCACGACGACCACCCCGGTGAGATCCCCGGCCTCGGCCCGATTCCGGCCCACACCGCCCGCGACTGCCTGGCCCGCCAGCAGTACGCCGAGTGGCGCTTCGCCATCACCGACGCCGACGGCTACCTGATCCTGGCCGGCACCACCCGCCGCCGCCCACCCCGACAACCCGGACCGGGTGGGCGTCCACTGATCCGCCAGGCCCACGGCGGCACCGTCGAACTGCAGGTCCCCGCCACCCTGCTCGAACAGCTCGCGGTCGACCCGCCACCCGGGTGGGAACCGTTGATCGCCGACCTGGCCGCCCAGTACGCCGACCGCGCCACCCTGCTGGCGGAGTTGGATCGGCGCTCCGGGGAGCGGTTCCCGCACCCGGCGCTGCGGCGTCACGTCGAGGTCCGGGATCGCACGTGCGTGTTCCCCGGATGCCGGCGTCCGGCGCGCAAGGCCCAGCAGGACCACACGGACGATCACCAGTACGGCGGGCCGACGACCAGCGATAATCTCGGCCCACTCTGCGTGTTCCACCATGCGATCAAGACCGCCGGACGCTGGCGGGTGCGACAACCGGTGCCGGGGGTGTTCCGGTGGCGCAGCCCGTTGGGCTGGTTCTACACCACCCGGGGTGAGCCGGTGTGTCCACCGTTGCCCGACCCGTTACCCAACCCTGGAGCCGAGGTTGGGGATGTGCCGGGACTGGGGAGTCCGCTGCAGGCCGAGTTCGACGAACGACCCCTCTACCCGGTCGGACCGGAGGAGGAACTCGAGCAGGATGACGCGTCGGCAGACCCCGCCGCGGCGTCCAATGAGGAGGAGACCACCACCCGTGAGCCGGACTCGACCATGATCGAGCGAGCACCACCGGAGGACGAGCCGCCGTTCTGATCAAACGGCTGCGACGGTGCGCTTCGCACCGTCGATCAGCCGGGTGCGACGTGCGAGTGACGGTGCCGTGCGCGTCGCGGGCTGCCCTCCCCGGGTGGGGTGTCGCCGGGGTGCGTCACGTGGGGGAGCGTTCCGCTGGGCCGACCGGTGCGGGTGTCGCCGGTGGTATGTGGTCCCGCAGGAGCGCGAGCAGCCGGTCGTCCTCACCGTGCCGCGCGACGATCTGGAGCCCCACCGGGCAGCCGTCCGGGCCGAAGCCGGCGGGGATCGAGGCGGCCGGGTGCCCGGACAGGTTGAAGGCCCAGGTCAGTGCCACGTTCATCCGGCCACCGGGGCCGTCGTGGCCGTGCGGGCCGGCCGGGGTCGTGGGCGTGAACAGCAGGTCGACCCGCTCGAAGAGCCCCCGGAGCGTCCGGTCGTTCGCTGCTCGCAGTTCGTGCGCGGCGCGCACCTCCCCGGCGTACGCGTCCGTCCGGCGCAACGTCGTCCAGGCGCGCGCCGGTTCGTGCAGGCGGAACGGGGCGTCGGTCGTGGCGAGCCCGGCGGCGACGATCAGGTTCTCGGCGGCCCTGCGGGCGATCGCGACCACGGCGGGATCGAGCTCGTCCTCGGCGAACCCGAGGGCCGGTGACCACATGACCGTCGTGGGCGCGGCGCCGGCACACCGGCCCGTGCGCCCCGGGCGCCCCATCCGGTCACGGCGTCCAGCCATGCCGGCAGCAGGGCCGGGTCACGCACCAGGACCCCGGGCACTGCGAGTCCGGTCGGGTCGATCCCGGGGACGGCGCCGGTGGTCGGCTTGTAGCCCAGCACGCCGCACCAGGCGGCCGGGATCCGGACCGATCCGGCGCCGTCGGAACCCGTCGCCAGCGGAACGACACCCGCCGCCACCGCCGCTGCCGATCCCGCGGACGACCCGCCGGGGGAGCGGTCGCCGCGCCACGGGTTGCGGGTCGGCCCCCGATCGGTCCAGCCCCACGTCTGGTGGCCGCCGCCGCGCGGCACCGAGGTCGCGCCGATCGGCACCGCGCCCGCCCCGAGCAGCCGCCGGACCGCCGGCGTCCGGAGCCCACGCAGGCCCTTCACCGCGACCGGCAACCCGTCGAGGGCCCCGGCCGCCGCAGCGGGAGTCGCCGCGGCCCGGGCCCCGTCGTGACGGGCGACGAACGCCCGCAACCACGGGTCGACCCGGTCCCGGAGGTCCCGGGCCGCCGCGACCGCGTCCGGCCCGTGAGCGGCCTCCGGGGCCGGACGGAGCCCACACGAAGTGCACGACGGCGAGGCCGGTGCGCACGGCGTGGAGGACGGTTCGCACTCGTCCCGCGACGTCACGACCCGCTCGCGCACGTCCCACAGCGCCGGAGTCCGCTCGCCCGCATCGCGCTGCGCAGGGGTTCGCTCGCCCGCATCGCGCTGCGCAGGGGTTCGCTCGCACGCATCGCTCACTGCAACAGGTCGGGCGTCGTCCACTCCTCACCCAGCACGTGCGTCGCCAGGAACGCGTAGACCGTCTCGTACCAGAGCTTCGCGTGGTTCGGCGCCAGCACCCAGTGGTTCTCGTCGGGGAAGTACAGGAACCGGTGCGGGTTCGCGGCCGGGTCCGGCTGCCGGGAAACGAGGTCCCACCACAGGCGCAGGCCGTCGCCGATCGGCACCCGGTAGTCCTTGTCCCCGTGGATCACCAGCATCGGCGTGCGGATCGCGTCGGCGTGGTGGTGCGGGCTGTTGGCCTGCGCCATCTCCGGGGTCATCTCGGTGAGCCAGTAGTGGGCGTGGTCGGTGGTCGGCCCGAACTGGTCCAGCGCCCACAGGCTGGCGTGGGTGACGATCGCCGCGAACCGGTCGGTGTGCCCGGCGACCCAGTTCGCCATGTACCCGCCGAACGAGCCACCCATCGCCGCGGTCCGGCCGGCGTCGATGTCCGGGCGGGCGACGGCCGCGTCCGTGATCGCCATCAGGTCCTCGTAGGGCGGCCCGCCCCACCGCCCCCAGCCGCGCTGGACGAACTCCTGCCCGTAACCGGTGGACAGCCCCGGGTCGGGCAGCAGCACCGCGTAGCCCCGGGCGGCCATCAGCCACGGGTTCCACCGCCACGACCAGGCGTTCCAGCTGTTCAGCGGCCCGCCGTGGATCCACAGCAGCAGTGGTGCGGGGTCGTCCGGGCCGGCGCCGGCGGGCAGTACCAGCCACGCCCGGACCCGGGTGCCGTCCGCCGCGGTCGTCTCGATCTCGGTGAGCGTGCCCGGCAGCTCCGGGGCCTCGGCCGGGCCGGGCAGGAACTCGGGGTCGGTCCCGCCGGCGCGGGCGTCCACCCGGACCGGTGCCGGGGCGGCGTCGTAGGCGTTGCGCAGGGCGTAGATCCAGTGGCCGTCCGGGCTCGGGACGGGCTCGGTGTAGCAGCCGTGGTCGGCGGTCAGCCGGACGACCCGGTCGCCGTCGGGGTCGCCCGTCGGGTCGAGGTCGATCCGGAAGAGCGGGCCGCGGCCGTCCTCGTCGGCGGTGACGATCAGCGCGGCGGAGTCCGCGGTCCACCGCGCCGCCGAGGGCCACCGGTCCCAGCCCGGCGCGACCGGCCGCGGCTCACCCCCGGTGAGCGGCACGAGCACCAGGTCGACGCGCGGGGCGAGGTCCGGGGTGGACAGCCGCTCGCGGGCGACGACGACGGTGTGCCCGTCCGGGCTGATCCGCGGGTCGCCGTACTCGTGACCGTCGTCGAACAGCAGGTCGCGGTGTTCGCCGCCGGCGACGTCGATCGCGACGACTCCCGGCCGCCGGCTGCCGTGGCCGTACGCGCGGTTCCAGCCGGTGACGACGGTGGCGCCGTCGGGGGAGACGTCGAACGCGGTCTCGTCCAGTGCCCGGCCCGGTGCCGGGGTGAGGTCGGTCCAGTCCTCGCCGTCCCGCACCAGCAGCCGGTTCTCGGCGGGCCCGAGGTCGTGGTCCCAGTGCCGGACCGGGTAGCCGGTGTGCAGGATCGCGGTGACCTTCGCATCGGAGCGGGCGGTGCGGCGCCGCTCGTCGTCCTCGCCGGTGACGGCACCCGGCAGGGTCGGTGACGAGGCCACGACCGTCCCCGAGCCGCGTCCGACGGCGACGTCGTCGACACCGCCCGGACGGCTGCCCGCCGGGCGGGCCTCACCGCCCGCCGCCGGCAGCAGCCACAACCCGGCGGGCGGGTCGGTGTCCGACGACGCGTCCGGGTCCGGGCGCGCCGACCGGAACAGCAGGTCACCGTCCGGGGTGAACACCGGGCCGGATTCACCCGCAGCACCCCGGGTCAGGCGCCGGGCGGGCGCGCGGCCCGTCGGGTCGACCTCCCAGAGCGCGGTGCGGTGGCGGGTGCCGTCGGGTTCCGGCTCGGCGACGCCGGTGACCAGCCGCGTCCCGTCCGGGGACAGCGCCAGCCCGCCGAGGCGGGGGAGCGCGACGTAGGCGTCGAGGTCGTGGAACGGGGTCTTCGCGGCATCGTCCGTCGGCACACCCGGTTCATAGCATCTCCGCCCGCACCCACGCGGGCATTACCGCGCGGCGACAGGGTGCCGTCCCCACCGCTGCCCTGGGGCCGGCCCCGCCGGTTCGCGGGCCTGCTCCACCGACCGCCGGTGCCGCCGCTGCCAGGCTCGACCGCGGTCCGCCCACCGACCCCGGGGAGACGGTATGTCCACGGCACCCGTCCAGCACCACGATCAGCAACCGGGGCTGTCCCCGCCGGAGCCGCCCGCCGGGGGCCGGTCCCGGGTGGCCGGGCTCGACGTGGCGCGCGGGCTGGCGCTGGTCGGGATGATCGCCACCCACACCCTGCCGCTCACCACCGACGACGGTGCGCCGACGGCGGTGACGACGGTGGCCGCCGGGCGTGCGGCCGCGACGTTCGTCCTCGTCGCGGGCATCGGTGTCGCCCTGCTCTCCGGCGGCCGGCACCGGCTGGACGGACGGGAGCGGGTCGCCGCGTCGGCCGGGATCCTGGTCCGGGCGCTCGCCGTCGGTGTGCTCGGGCTGGTCCTCGGTGCGCTCTCCCCGGTCAACGGGATCTGGGGGATCCTGCCGTTCTACGCGCTGCTGTTCGTGCTGGTGCTCCCGCTGCTGGGACTGGGAGCCCGCGGGGCGGCGCTCGTCACGGCCGGCGTGGTCGCCGCCGGTCCGGTGCTCCTGGTGATGGCCGAGGGCCTGGCGCTGCCCCGCGCGGGCGCCGACGACCCGACGTTCGCCGACGTGCTGCGCGAGCCGCTCGCGGTGCTCGTCCAGCTGCTCGTGACCGGCGCCTACCCGGTCGTCGTGCTGCTGGGGTTCCTCACCGCCGGGCTGGCCATCGGCCGGCTCGACCTGTCGTCGCGGCGGGTGGCGTGGTCGCTGTGCGCCGGGGGTGTCGCGCTGGCCGTCGCGGCCCGCGTCACCTCGTGGGTGCTGCTGTACCCGCTGGGCGGGCTGGCCCGTCTGGTGCAGGACGCTGAAGACCCGGCGGAGGCCACGACCTCGCTGCTGTGGGAGGAGCACCAGCCGCTGTCGACGTGGTGGCACCTCGCGCTGCCCGCGCCGCACTCCCACACCCCGGTCGACCTGCTGCACACGCTCGGGTCCGCGGTCGCCGTCCTCGGTGCGGCACTGCTGCTCACCCGGGTGCCGGTGCTGCGGCGGCTGCTGTCACCGCTCGCCGCGGCGGGCAGCCTCGTCCTGACCCTGTACTGCGCGCACCTGGTGCTCCTGGCCACCGGCTTCCTGTCCGAGTACCCGGTGGCGTTGTTCCTGGTGATGCTCGTCGGCGGCCTCGGGGGCGCCGCGGCGTGGCGGCGTGGGATCGGGCAGGGGCCGCTCGAGAAGGCCGTCTCGGTCGCAGCGGGGGCCGCCCGGCGCGCGGTCGCGACCCACACCGCACGGGCGTCCGGGGCCACGGTCCCGGCCGGGCCGGGCCCGTTCCGCGGGGTCCCGGCCGGGCCGGGGCCGCTCCGCGGGGTCGTGGCCCCGGTCGCGGCGCTGCTGCTGGTGGTCGCGCTCGGCCTCGTGGTCCGGTCGCAGGCCGGTGCGGGTGACCCGGCGGACGATGGCGGGTCGCCCGGCGTCGCGGCGGCCACCGCCGCCCCGGCCGTGCCCCCGGCGACGGGGACCGCCCGGTTCTGCGAGCTCACCGACCGGTACGCCACCCTGCTGGAGAGCCACCCCGACGACCCGCGGGCCACGCTCGACGAGGGCGCGGCGACCGTGCGCGAGCTGGAGCGCTCCGCTCCCGCCGAGCTCCGCGGTCCGGTCGGCACACTGGTCGACGAGCTGCGCGCCGAGGCGGGTACGACGGGTGCCGTCGCGCCCGGCCCGGCGGCGGTGGAGTCGGCCGAGACGGTCGTCGACGAGTTCGTCGACGACCACTGCGACTGACGACCACTGCGACTCTGACATGTCAGGACGGCAGGATCAGCAGCTTGCCCGTCGTGCGGCGGCCCTGCAGGTCCTCGTGGGCGGTACGGGCCTCGGTGAGCGGGTAGCGGTGACCGATCCGGACGTCCAGGCGCCCGGCGGCGACCTCGGCGTACACCGCCGCGGCCTTGTCCCGCAGCGACTCGGTGGTGTCGACGAAGTCGAACAGCTTCGGCCGGGTCAGGTACACCGACCCCGCCGCGTTGAGCCGCTGCGGATCGACCGGAGGCACCGGGCCGGACGCGGCGCCGTAGAGCACCAGCATCCCGCGCTTGCGCAGCGACGCCAGGCTCGCGTCGAACGTCGTCGCGCCGACGGCGTCGTAGGCCGCGTGCACGCCGGCACCGTCGGTGAGCTCGCGGACCGCCGCCGCGAGGTCGTCCACCCGGGTGTAGTCGATCACCTCGGCGGCGCCGGCACCGCGGGCCAGCTCGGCCTTCTCCGCGCTGGACGTCGTCGCGATCACACGGGCGCCCTTCGCGCTCGCCAGCTGGGTCAGCAGCAGCCCGACGCCCCCGGCCGCGGCGTGCACGAGCACGGTCTCCCCGCCGGAGAGCGGGAAGGAGTCGTTGACCAGGACGTGCGCGGTCATGCCCTGCAGCAGGGCGCCGACCGCGGCGTCGTCGCCGACCCCGTCGGGAACCGGCACGGCCTTGGCCCACGGCACCGCGACCTGCTCGGCGTAGCTGCCCAGCGTCTCGGCCCAGGCGATCCGGTCGCCGACGGCGACCCCGGTGACATCCGCGCCGAGCGCGGTGACCCGGCCGGTGCCCTCCAGGCCGGGCACGTAGGGCGTCTCCATCGGGTAGATGCCCTGCCGCTGGTAGGTGTCGATGTAGTTGACCCCGGCCGCCGCGACCTCGACGAGCACCTCACCGGGGCCCGGTGCGGGCGTGTCGACCTCGGCGACCTCCAGAACCTCCGGTCCTCCGGCCTTCGTCACCCGTACCGCACGCATGTGTCCTCCTCGTTCGACTGCGGAGCGCGCCCGCGATCATGCCCGAGACCGCAGCTCAGGCGTCGCGGCGCACCATCCGGACCATCAGCACCGCCCCGCCGACCGCCAGGTAGCCGGCCGCGACCAGCGTGCTGCGGACGAGCTCACCGGCAGGGACCGGGTCGCGCAGGACGTCGGCGGCGGCGCCCCAGCCGGTGGTGATCAGCCACGGGTGCAGCGGCTCGAGCGCCGGGATGGAGGTCAGCACCCCGAACAGGATCAGCCCGCCGAGCACCGAGGACAGCACGACCAGCGGGTGCTCGGTCCACGCGGAGACCGCGAGCGCGACGGCGCCGACGGCGGCGAGCTGGACCAGCGTCCAGGCCGCGACGAGGACGATCCGGTACAGCGCCCCGGACGGCGACAGCGTCGTCCCGGACATCGTCAGGAGCGCGCCGTCCGCGCCGAGCACCGCGGGCGGACCGATCATCAGCCAGCCCGCGGCGAGCCCGGCCACGGTGACCAGCCCGACGGCGAGCGCGGCCACCACGAGCACGCCGACGGACTTCATGGCGACCAGACGCACCCGTCCGACCGGGGCGAGCAGCAGCCCGCGCAGCGTGCCGTGCTGGCTCTCGCCGGCGATCGCGTCGGCCGCCGCCACGGCGACGACCAGCGGCAGCAACAGCGTCAGCAGGATCGACAGCGCGACCACCGGCAGGGTCAGCCCGTTGCCGGTGACCTCGGCGAGCAGGCTGCGGCGCGGGCGGTCGGACAGCACGATGCCGATCGCCATGAGCACCGGGACGGCGGTGAGCAGGACGAGCATCAGCCAGGTGCGCGGTCGGCGCAGCACCCAGCGCAGCTCGGCGCCGAGCAGCCGGCCCCAGGAGACCGGGCGTGGTGCGGTGGGGGCACCTGTGCGGTTCATGACTCGGTGATCCTCGTGAACAACGTCTCCAGGTCCGGGCGGTGCCGTCGCAGCCCGTGCACCGGCACCTCGGCCCGGACCAGCGCGGCGAACAGGACGGGCCCGTCGGGGCCGTCCTCGACGAGCACGCCGGGGCCGTCGGCACGGGCCGTGGCGCCGGCCTCCCGCAGCACCCGCAGCGCCGGGCCGGGGTCGGTGGTGGCGATCTCCCAGCCGCCCGCGACGGCGTCGAGCAGCCGTCCGAGCTCCCCGGCGGCGAGCAGCGACCCCTGCTTCAGCACGGCCACGTGCGTGCACACCGCCTCGACCTCGGAGAGCAGGTGCGACGACAGCAGCACGGTGGCACCGGTGGCCCGCAGGTCCGCCACCACCGCACGGATCTCCCGGGTCCCCGCCGGGTCGAGCCCGTTGGTCGGCTCGTCGAGCACGACCAGCCGGCGCGGCACCAGCAGCGCCGCGGCCAGTCCGAGCCGCTGCTTCATCCCCAGCGAGTAGCCGCGGAACCGTCGCCGGGCCGCGTCGGCCAGCCCGACCCGCTCCAGCGCCGCGTCCACCGCCGGGCCGGTGTCCCGGGCGGCCAGCCGCGGTTCGACGGCGGCCACCCGGCGCAGGTTCTCCCGCCCGGTCAGGAACGGGTGGAACCCGGGGCCCTCGACGAGCGCGCCGACGTCCGGCAGCGCGGCGGGCAGGCCGGCCGGGACCGGCAGGCCGAGCAGCTCCACGCTGCCCGACGTGGGCCGGGTCAGCCCGAGCAGCATCCGGATCAGGGTGGTCTTGCCGGAGCCGTTGGGGCCGAGCATCCCGAACACCGACCCGGCGGGGACGTCGAGGTCGACGCCGTCGACGGCGGTGACCCGGCCGAAGACCTTGCGCAGGGCCCGGACGCGGGCCGCGGGCGGCGCCGTGCCCGGCTCGGGCCGCTGCGCGGTCTCCTGTGCGGTCCCGATCCCGCCGGCCGTGCTCACTGCTGCAGGGCCGCGCCGAGGACGTCGGTGCCGACGGCGCCGGCGGCGAACCGGCCGTCGTCGGTGACCAGGGCCGACCCGGCGTTCGTGGTGATCTCGCGGCCGGTGCCCCACGGGCCGGAGACCGGTGTGCCCAGCGCGGACAGGTCCGGCCGGTCGGCTCCCCGCTGGTCGGACGTCTCCGGGTCGGTCGTCTGGGGGTCGGTCGCCTGCGGGCCGGTTGCCTGGGGGCCGGTTGCCTGCGGGCCACGGCCCTGCGGGACGGTCCCGACGACGACGGCGTCCCAGCCGTCCCCGACCGTCCGCAGCGCGTCGGCGCCGCCCCGATCCGGGTCGTGCCCGCGCCCCGGAGCGGCGGCGTCCGGGCCGGTCCCCTTGTCCGCGTTCCCCTTGTCCTTGAGCCCCTTGTCCTCGAACTTCTTGTCCTCGACCGTGACACCCGGCGGCGGGGTGAAGGTGAACAGCGCCGGGTCCTGGGGGCCGAACGTGACATCGTCGAACCCGATCCGCAGGACCGGTTCGGGGCCGGCGCCCAACACGGTCAGCTCGAGCGGGGTGCGGGTCTCGGCGTCCACGGCGGCACGGACCTCGCGCAGCACCGTGCGCTCGCCCGGCTGCGGGGCCAGGACCAGGGTGTAGGCGGGCCGCCCGGCCACCTCGGTCGTGCCGTCGACGTCGACGGTGCTCGTGTCGCGGAGCTTCCCGACGATCTCCCGGGCCGCGGCCTGCGGGTCCCCCTCGGCCGGGCCGGACCGGTCGTGTTCGCGGGCCGGGATGCGGGTCGCGGTGCGGTCGGCGGAGTCGTAGGCCCAGGTCACGGTGCCGTCGCGGACGTAGGTGCGCTCGCCGTCCGGCCGGGGCAGCGCGAGGCGGCCGCGACCCTCGCCGTCGGACCAGACGCGGGCGGTGGAGGTGCCGTCGGTGAACCCCTCGGCGGGGACACCGGGGATCGCAGGCAGCCCCAGCCGGTTGTCGACGGCGACGGTGCCGGCCAGCGCGGCGGGCTCCGCCTCGAGCACCGAGGCGACGAGCTCCTCCGGTGGCACCGGCGGCAGGTCGGGGGCGGCCGAGGCGCGCGCGGTGACGAACCCGACGGTGAGGGCGAGGGCCAGCGCGGCCGCCAGCGCCGCGGCGATCCCGCCACGGCGCACCCGAGATCCGGAGGTCATGGTTCCAGGGTGCCGTACCGCGGGGGTCGTGTGCACGAGTGTCCGGCGGTCAGGGCTGCTCGACCCAGGGCTGCTCGACCCAGGGCTGCTCGACCCAGGGGTGCGCGAGTCAGGGGCGCTCGGCGCCGGAGCCGGCGAGCGACCGCCCGGTGTCGGCGTCGGCGCCGGGGGCGGGACCGGGCCCGCCCGGGGCGCCGGCCGGTGCGGGGCGGCTCGCGGTGCCCGCCCACACCCAGGCCGCGGCCGCGGTCACCAGGCCGGCACCGAGCACGTGCAGCGACACCAGCAGCTCCGGGACGCCGAGCGCGTACTGCACGCCCCCGACCAGGCCCTGCGCGAGGACGACGGCGACCAGCGTCCAGTACCGCCTGCGCAGCCCGGCCGGTGCCCCGACGGCGTGGAACAGGAACCCGGTACCGGCCAGCGTGCCCAGGTAGAGGAACAGCGAGTCCACGTGCAGCTGGGTCAGCGCCGGGATGTCGGCGTCCAGGCGCGGGGTGTCGGGGTCACCGCCGTGCGGCCCGGCCCCGGTCACCAGCGTGCCCGCCACGAGCAGCACGGCCAGCACCGCGGTGGAGAACAGGATCAGCCCGCGGCCGGCCGGTGGGACGGTCCGGGTGACCGGGCCGTCGTCCTCGGTCGTCGCCGTCACCAGCAGCACCGCGAACCACACCAGCACCATCGAGGCGAGGAAGTGCAGCATCACCGTCCACCAGGCCAGCCCGGCCAGCACGGTGATCCCGCCGATCACCGCCTGCGCGACGACGCCGAGCGGCATCGCGCACGCCAGCGCGATCAGCCGGCGCCGCCGCGGCCGGGTGAACAGCGCACCGAGCAGGGTCGCGCCCGCGGTGAGCACCACCAGGACCCCGAGCAGCCGGTTGCTGAACTCGATCCACATGTGCAGTGGTGCGATCTCGGCGTGCGAGACCGGCACCATGCTGCCCGGCTCGCACTGCGGCCAGGTCGAGCACCCGAGGCCGGACCCGGTCACCCGCACCACCGAGCCGGTCACCCCGATCCCGATCTGCGCGATCAGGTTCGCGATCGCCAGCCGGCGCAGCAGCAACGGCGGGGTGGACGGCACGCGGGCGAGCAGACCGGTCGGGGTGGCCACACTACGCAGTGTAGAAGATGCAGTGCAGAAGAACGCTGCGGCCACCGGCGTTCCCGGTGTACCGGCGCCGGTTCAGCGCCAGCGCACCAGCCGCGACGCGGCGACCCCGCCGACGACCGCCCACCCGGCGAGCACCAGCAACGTTCCCGGCGCCGGGAACACCCCGGCGCCGAGCGCGTCGCGCAGCGCCTCGGCCAGCGCCCCGGACGGCAGCCAGGCCGCGATCGCGGCGAGCGGCCCGGGCAGGTCGTCGACCCCGACCACGATCCCGCCGGCGATCAGCAGCACGAACCAGACGATGTTCGCGACGGCGAGCACGATCTCCGCGCGCAGCGTGCCGCCCAGCAGGATCCCCAACGACCCGAACGCGGCCGTACCGAGCAGCACGGCGATCAGCGCCCCGTCGAGGCGGGCACCGGACGGCGTCCACCCCAGGAACAGGGCCAGCACCGCCAGCAGCACCACCTGGATCCCGACGACGGCCGCGACCGCGGTCAGCCGCCCGCAGACCAGCAGCCAGCGCGGCAACGCGGTCGCGGCGAGCCGGCGCAGCGCGCCGTAGCGGCGGTCGAACCCGAGCGCGATCGCCTGGCCGGTGAACGCCGAGCCCATGACGGCCAGTGCCAGCATCGAGGCGAGCAGCCAGCCGACCCGCGGTTCCGGCGCCGGGACGGCCGGGACGAGGGTGAGCCCGACCAGCAGCGCGGCCGGGATCAGCAGGGTCAGCAGCACCTGCTCGGCGTTGCGCAGCGCGAGCCGGGTCTCCAGCCCGCCCTGCGCGCGCAGCATCGTGAGCAGGTCGCCGCGCCCGGGGGCCGGGGTGAAGGTCCCGGCGGGGAAGAGGTCGCTCATGGCCGCAGCTCCCGTCCGGTCAGGTCGAGGAAGACGTCCTCCAGGCTGCGTCGCACGACCTGGACGTCGTCGGCCATGACGCCCTGGTCGGCGCACCAGGAGGTGATCGCGGCCAGCGCGCCGGGGTCGATCCGGCCCTGGACCCGGTAGCGCCCGGGAGTGGTCTCGGTGGTCGCGTAGCCGTCGGGCAGGCGGTCGTCGAGACCGGCCGTGTCCATGCCCGCAGGCGCCCGGAACCTCAGCTCGGTCTGGTCGCCCGCGGTGAGCTGGGCGGGCGAGCCGTGCGCGACGACCCGGCCCTTGTCGATGATCACGACGTCGTCGGCGAGCTGTTCGGCCTCGTCCATCAGGTGCGTGGTCAGCAGGACCCCGACACCGTCGCGGCGCAGCGCCCGCACCAGGTCCCACACGAGGTGCCGGGCCTGCGGGTCCAGCCCGGCGGTGGGCTCGTCGAGGAACACCAGCTCCGGGCGGCCGACGACGGCGCAGGCCAGCGCCAGGCGCTGCTGCTCACCGCCGGAGAGCCGCTTGTACGGCGTCCGTGCCCGGTGGCGCAGCCCCAGCACGTCGAGCAGCCGGCCCGGGTCGATCGGATGTGCGGCGCAGTCCGCGACCAGGTGCAGCATCTCGCCGGTCCGCACGGCCGGATAGGCGCCGCCACCCTGGGGCATCACCCCGACCCGCGGCCGGACGGCGTCGTCGTCGGGGGCGTGGCCGAGCACGGTGACCCGCCCGCCGGAGGCCGGCCGGAAGCCGGTGCAGACCTCGACGGTGCTGGACTTGCCCGCGCCGTTCGGCCCGAGCAGCGCGAGGACCTCGCCGCGGGCGAGGTCGAGGTCGATGCCGTCCACCGCGGTCGTCGGGCCGTAGCGGACGACCAGGCCGCGGGCCTCGAGCGCGGCGCTCACCGCGCGGGTTCCGCGGTGGGGCCGGTCGTGGCCGGTGCGCGCAGCAGCTGCCGCACGACCAGCAACGACAGTCCGAACATCACGATCCCGGCGATGACGGCCAGCGGCAGCTGGAACGCCCGGAAGATGAAGTCGGCCCCGGTCGGGGGCACGACCAGCGCCAGGAACGCCGAGAGCAGCAGCATCGCCCGCCGGTAGCGGGGCATCGCGCGGGTCGCGACCAGCGGCAGCAGCCCCCAGAACAGGTACCAGGGGTGCACCACCGGCGACAGCAGCACGAACGTGACCAGGCCCGCTCCGGTGCCGGTCAGCGGGTCGAGCCTGCCGCGCAGGCAGGCCAGGAGCAGCACGACGATGATGAGCACCATCGGGACGACGAACAGGCCCCGGGCCAGCGCCAGGGTCGCCTCGGTGTGGTCACCGAGCCCGGCGAGGCGGCCGACCTGGCCGGCCAGCAGGCCGAAGTCGGTGCTGACCGACATCCAGCTGAGGATCTTGCTGGGGGCCGACAGCCCGCGCAGCCAGTTGAAGCCCAGCCCGGTGGCGAAGCTGAACACGGACAGGACGACGGCGGCGATCGCGGTGAGCCAGCTGGTCATCACCACCCAGTCGACGACGCGTCCGCCCCGCCTGCGGACCAGATGGACGCCGACGAACCCGAGCGCGAGCAGCGCCGGCAGCTTCACCGCCGCGGCCGCCACGATCAGCCCCGCCCCGAGCGTGATCCGCCACCACGGCTGGATCGTGTCGTCGCGGCCGAGCACGACGTGCAGGCCCACCAGCATCAGGCCGATCATGACCGACTCGTTGTGGATCCCGCTGACCAGGTGGAACAGCACCAGCGGGTTCGCCGCGCCGAGCCAGAGCACCAGGCCGGCGTCGAGGTCGAAGCGGGCCGCGAGCCGGGGGAGCGCCCAGACGATCATCGCGACACCGGCCAGCGCCAGCAGCCGGTGCTCCATGATCCCGAGCACCACGTTCTCGCCGGAGAGCCCGGTGATGATCCGGCCGAGGCCGAGGAACAGCGGGCCGTAGGGGGCCGGGGTGTCGCGCCAGATCGTCGGGATCCCGCGGGTCAGCGGGTCGTCGATGCCCAGCGCCTGCGCCGGGCCGATCGTGTACGGGTCGATGCCGCGGGCCAGCGTCGCGCTCTGGGCCAGGTAGCTGTAGATGTCCTTGGAGAACATCGGCGGCGCGACCGCCAGCGGGATACCCCACAGGATCGCGGTGCGGGTCAGCTCGCGGCGTTCCGGGGCGGGGTGGCGGGCGCCCCGCGCGGTGAGCATCCGGGCGATCCACAACCAGGCGGTCACCACCATCAGCAGCCCGGCGTAGGTGATCGCGATGGCGAGGGTGACGTTGCGGGCCGGCAGGCCGATCACCCGCAGGCCGTTGAGCGGGTTCGGCACCGGGAAGGCCCCGGAGCCCAGGGCGCTGATCCCCATCAGGATCGCGCCGGTGAGGCCGAGCACGCGCGCGATCCGCGCCTGCTCGCGCAGGCCGCGACGGGCGGCGGGGGGCTTGCGGCCGGTGGGGCCGGCCGGGGAGCCCTCGGGCGCCGCTCGCGTCGGGGAGTCGTCGCGCCCGGGTGGGGCGACCTCGGGCGTCACCATGGCCACGGAGGTTAGCCGGGAGACTCCCGGCCTCCGGGGGCCGGTCCTCACCACAGCGGATGCCGTCGTGGACGTGAGCCCGGTCACGACCGAGGGGGGCGGTTTTGCTGCCCGCGGGGATATCCGCAACACTGGTGTTGTGAAAACACACCGGACCGCGCAGCAGCGCCAGGATCCCGCCTGCGGGCACGGGTCCGACGCCGTGCTGCCCGGCTCCGGGTCGGGGACCCGGGCCGCGGTGGCACGGGTCCTGATGGAGCAGGGCCCGGTCACGGCCGCCGTCGTGGCGGCCGAGCTGGAGCTCACCGAGGCCGCGGTGCGCAGGCACCTGGACGCGTTGCTGGCCGACGGGGAGGCCGAGGCCCGCGCCCCGGCCCGCTCGGTCCGCCCACGCGGGCGTGGGCGGCCGGCCAAGGAGTACCTGCTCACCGATACGGGCCGGGTCCGGTTCGGGCACGGTTACGACGACCTGGCGACCTCCGCCCTGCGTTTCCTGGCCGAGACGGCGGGGGAGCAGGCGGTGGACGCGTTCGCCCGCAGGCGGGTGCACGACCTCCTCGGGGCCGACCTGGAGTCGGTCACGGCGCCGGCAGGCCCCCAGGAGCGCGCCGAGGTGCTGGCCCGGGTGCTGAGCACCCGTGGCTACGCTGCCCAGACCCGCAGCGGCGGGCTGGGCGTGCAGCTGTGCCAGCACCACTGCCCGGTGGCGCACGTCGCCACCGAGTTCCCGGAACTCTGCGAGGCCGAGACGCGTGCCTTCGCCGAGCTGCTGGGTACCCACGTGCAGCGACTGGCCACGATCGCGCGCGGCGACGCCGCGTGCACCACACACGTCCCGCTCGAGGATCCCGAACTCCTCGCGCGGGCCCGGCACGGGGACCGGGACGAGGTCCCCACCCCCCGCGCCGGCAGTCCGCAACCACCTGCTCGGCTGCGGAAGATGCAAGAAGAAGAGGGCCCCGCCACCGGCACCGTCAATCAGCAACCCAGTGCTCGGCTGCGGAAGATGCAAGAAGAAGAGGGCCCCGCCACCGGCACCGTCAATCAGCAACCCAGTGCTCGGCTGCGGAAGATGCAAGAAGAAGAGGGCCCCGCCACCGGCACCGTCAATCAGCAACCCAGTGCTCGGCTGCGGAAGATGCAAGAAGAAGAGGGCCCCGCCGAAGGCGGGACCATCTCCCACCACGGTCCCCGAAAGGGAGGCAGTCCGAATGACGACCACTCCTGAAGTGCGCACAGAGCTCACGCAGGAGGAGACGATCGCGGCGCTCGGCCGGTACGACTTCGGCTGGGCGGACTCCGACGAGGCGGGTGCCGCTGCCAGGCGCGGCCTGTCCTCGGACGTCGTCGCCGACATCTCCCACCTGAAGGACGAGCCGGAGTGGATGCTCGAGTTCCGCCAGAAGGCGCTCGACATCTTCGGCAAGAAGCCGATGCCGCGGTGGGGCTCCGACCTGTCCGGGATCGACTTCGACAACATCAAGTACTTCGTGCGGTCCACGGAGAAGCAGGCCACCAGCTGGGAGGACCTGCCCGAGGACATCAAGAACACCTACGACAAGCTCGGCATCCCCGAGGCCGAGAAGGAGCGTCTCGTCGCCGGCGTCGCCGCGCAGTACGAGTCCGAGGTCGTCTACCACCAGATCCGTGAGGACCTGGAGGAGCAGGGCGTGGTGTTCCTGGACACCGACACCGCCCTCAAGGAGCACCCGGAGCTGTTCCGCGAGTACTTCGGCTCGGTCATCCCGGCCGGGGACAACAAGTTCTCCGCGCTGAACTCGGCCGTCTGGTCGGGTGGCTCGTTCATCTACGTGCCGCCGGGCGTGCACGTCGACATCCCGCTGCAGGCCTACTTCCGGATCAACACCGAGAACATGGGCCAGTTCGAGCGGACGCTGATCATCGTCGACGAGGGCGCCTACGTGCACTACGTCGAGGGCTGCACCGCGCCGATCTACAAGACCGACTCGCTGCACTCGGCCGTGGTGGAGATCGTGGTGAAGAAGGGCGGCCGCTGCCGCTACACCACGATCCAGAACTGGTCGAACAACGTCTACAACCTGGTCACCAAGCGCGCCAAGGCCGAGGAGGGCGCGACCATGGAGTGGGTCGACGGCAACCTCGGCTCCAAGGTGACCATGAAGTACCCGGCCGTGTGGCTGATGGGCGAGCACGCCAAGGGCGAGGTCCTGTCCGTCGCCTTCGCGGGCGAGGGCCAGCACCAGGACGCCGGCGCCAAGATGGTGCACCTGGCGCCGAACACGTCGTCGACGATCGTGTCGAAGTCGGTGGCACGCGGCGGCGGACGGACGTCCTACCGCGGCCTGATCCAGGTCAACCCGCGGGCACGCAACTCGCGGTCGACCGTGAAGTGCGACGCGCTGCTGGTGGACACGATCTCGCGGTCGGACACCTACCCCTACGTCGACATCCGCAACGACGAGGTGTCGATGGGGCACGAGGCCACCGTCTCGAAGGTCTCCGAGGACCAGCTCTTCTACCTGATGAGCCGCGGTCTGACCGAGGACGAGGCGATGGCGATGGTGGTGCGCGGGTTCGTCGAGCCGATCGCCCGCGAGCTGCCCATGGAGTACGCGCTGGAGCTGAACCGGCTGATCGAGCTGCAGATGGAGGGTTCCGTCGGATGACGAGTGACGTTGCCGGCCTCGCGCCTGAACTGAAGGGCGCCAAGGAGGGCCAGGGCGAGGTGCCGATCGCCTCGGCGGGCGAGCGGTTCCAGTCGTTCGACGTCGACGCCTTCGAGATCCCGGGCGGCCGCGAGGAGAACTGGCGGTTCACCCCGCTGCGCCGGCTGAAGGGCCTGCACGACGGCACCGCCGCGTTCGACGCGAAGCCCGCGGTCTCGGTGACCTCGGGCGGTCGTGACGCGTCCGGTCTCGACGGCGTGACCGTCGAGACGGTGGCGCGCGACGATGCCCGCCTCGGCGAGGGCGGGACCCCCGCCGACCGGGTCGCCGCTGCGGCGTGGTCGGCGTTCGCCGAGGCCACCGTGGTGACCCTGGACGGGACGCCCGACCCGGTGACGATCACGGTCGAGGGGCCCGGTGTGGGCGCCTCGGCGGCCGGTCACCTGCAGGTCCGCACCACCCCGCACACGCAGGCGACGGTCGTCGTCGAGCACAAGGGGTCGGGCGCGCTGGCCGACAACACCGAGATCGTGCTGGCCGACGGCTCCCAGCTGACGCTGGTCGTCACCGAGGAGTGGGCCGACGACGCCGTGCACGCCGGCGCCGAGCACTACCTGATCGGACGCGACGCGACGCTGCGGGCGACCGCGGTGCAGCTGGGCGGCGACCTGGTGCGCGTCACCTCGACCGTGCGCTACGCCGGTCCCGGTGGCGACGCCGAGCTGCTCGGGGTGGCGTTCACCGACGCGGGCCAGCACCTGGAGCAGCGGCTGCTCGTGGACCACGCGGTCGCGAACTGCCGTTCCAACGTGCTGTACAAGAACGCGCTGCAGAGCGACTCGAACGACGCCGCGCACGTGGTGTGGATCGGCGACGTGCTGATCCGGGCCGCCGCGGAGAACACCGAGACGTTCGAGTTCAACCGCAACCTGGTGCTCACCGAGCACGCCCGGGCGGACTCGGTCCCGAACCTGGAGATCGAGACCGGCGAGATCGCCGGCGCCGGGCACGCCTCGACCACCGGCCGGTTCGACGACGAGCAGCTGTTCTACCTGCGCAGCCGCGGCATCCCGGAGGAGCAGGCCCGCCGCCTCGTCGTGCGGGGGTTCTTCGGCGAGATCCTGAACAAGATCACCCTCCCCGAGCTGCGCGAACGCCTCGAGGCGGCCGTCGAGGCCGAGCTGGCCATCACGGGCGCCTGAGCGGAGCTCGCGCAGCGCACATCGGGCACAGCGACCACCACCACGAAAAGAGATCATGTCCACTCTGGAGATCAAGGACCTGCACGCCTCGGTCGAGACCGAGGACGGTCCGAAGGAGATCCTGCGCGGGGTGAACCTCACCGTCCGCGCGGGCGAGACGCACGCGATCATGGGGCCGAACGGCTCCGGCAAGTCCACGCTGGCCTACGCCGTCGCCGGACACCCGAAGTACCAGGTCACCTCCGGTGAGGTGCTCCTGGACGGCGAGAACGTCCTGGAGATGGAGGTCGACGAGCGGGCCCGCGCCGGCCTGTTCCTGGCCATGCAGTACCCGGTCGAGGTCCCGGGCGTGTCGATGGCGAACTTCCTGCGCTCGGCCGCGACCGCGGTCCGCGGCGAGGCGCCGAAGCTGCGGACCTGGGTCAAGGAGGTCAAGGACGCCATGGCGGACCTCGACATCTCCTCCGAGTTCGCCGACCGCTCGGTCAACGAGGGCTTCTCCGGCGGCGAGAAGAAGCGCCACGAGGTGCTGCAGCTCGGCCTGCTGAACCCGAAGTTCGCCGTGCTGGACGAGACCGACTCCGGCCTCGACGTCGACGCCCTGCGCGTCGTCTCCGAGGGTGTCAACCGCTACCGCGCGAGCGGCGAGACCGGCGTCCTGCTGATCACGCACTACACCCGGATCCTGAACCACATCACCCCGGACCGGGTGCACGTGTTCGCCGGTGGCCGCATCGTCGAGTCCGGCGGCCCGGAGCTGGCCGACGAGCTCGAGCGCAACGGCTACCAGCGGTTCGTCCAGGCCGAGCAGAAGGCGCTGGCCTGATCATGACGACCGTGCACGGAACCGGGACCACGGCCGGGCTGGACGCCGCCGCCGTGGCCCGGATCCGGGCGGACTTCCCGATCCTCGGGCGTACGGTGCGCGAGGAGAAGCCGCTGGTCTACCTCGACTCCGGTGCGACGTCGCAGCGTCCGCGCCAGGTGCTCGACGCCGAGCGCACGTTTCTGGAGCGGCACAACGCGGCCGTGCACCGGGGCGCGCACCAGCTCGCCGAGGAGGCCACCGACGCCTACGAGTCCGCCCGGTCGCGCATCGCGGCGTTCGTCGGCGCCGGGGAGGACGAGGTCGTGTTCGTCAAGAACGCGACCGAGGGCATCAACCTGGTCGCCTACGGCGTCGGCAACGCCTCGGTCCGGACCGGGCTCGACGCCGCCTCCGAGCGGTTCGCGCTCGGCCCCGGCGACGAGGTCGTGGTCACCGAGCTGGAGCACCACGCCAACCTGGTGCCCTGGCAGGAGCTGTGCCGGCGCACCGGGGCGACCCTGCGCTGGTACGCCGTCACCGACGAGGGCCGGATCGACCTCGACTCGCTCGAACTCTCGGACCGGACGAAGATCGTGGCCTTCACCCATCAGTCGAACGTCACCGGTGCGGTCGCGCCGGTCGCGCAGCTGGTGGAGCAGGCCCGTGCGGTGGGTGCGCTGACCGTGCTCGACGCCTGCCAGTCGGTGCCGCACATGCCGGTCGACCTGGCGGCGCTCGGCGTCGACTTCGCGGTGTTCTCCGGGCACAAGATGCTCGGGCCGTCCGGGGTCGGCGTGCTGTACGGGCGCCGGGAGCTCCTCGAGGCGCTGCCCCCGTTCCTCACCGGCGGTTCGATGATCGAGCTGGTGCGGATGGAGGGCTCGACCTACGCGCCGCCGCCGCAGAAGTTCGAGGCCGGGGTGCCGATGACGTCGCAGGCCGTGGGCCTGGGCGCCGCGGTGGACTACCTCGGGCAGATCGGGATGGACACGGTCGCGGCGCACGAGGCGACGCTGACCGCCGCGGCGCTCGAGCAGCTGTGCGCGATCGACGGTCTCACGGTCGTCGGCCCGCCGGGGGCCGAGCTGCGCGGGGGAGCGGTGTCGTTCGTGGTGGACGGCATCCACGCCCACGACCTGTCCCAGGTGCTCGACGACCGGGGCGTCGCGATCCGGGTGGGCCACCACTGCGCCTGGCCGCTGCACCGCCGGTTCGGGATCGTCGCGACGGCGCGGGCGTCGTTCGCGGTGTACAACACCACGGAGGAGGTCGAGGCGCTCGCCGACGGCGTGCGCGCGGCCCAGAAGTTCTTCGGGACGGTCTAGACGATGCAGATCCAGCAGATGTACCAGGAGCTGATCCTGGACCACTACCGCGACCCGCACGGGTCCGGCCTGCGCGAGCCCTACGACGCCGAGTCCCACCACGTGAACCCCACGTGCGGGGACGAGGTGACGCTGCGGGTGAAGGTCGACACCGCCGCGGGGGCGATCGCCGACGTCTCCTACGAGACCCTGGGCTGCTCGATCAGCCAGGCCTCGGTGTCGGTGCTGCACGACCTCCTCGTGGGGAAGTCGATCGACGAGGCGTGGCGGATCCTGGGCTCGTTCCAGGAGATGGCGCAGGGGCGCGGCCAGGTCGAGCCCGACGAGGAGGTGCTCGGCGACGGCGTCGCCTTCGCCGGCGTCGCCCGCTACCCGGCACGGGTGAAGTGCGCGCTGCTCGGCTGGATGGCGTTCAAGGACGCGGTCAGCCGTACCGACCTGACGATCGACATGCCCGACACGGAGGGATCTCCGGCATGAGTGAGACGACCGAGAACACCACCACGACCGACGACGGCGTCGTCCGCGGTGCGGCCGGGATGCCCGAGCCCCCGGCCGCGGCGGCCGGTGGCGAGGGCGCCTCGGTGGACCAGCTGGAGGAGGCGATGAAGGACGTCGTCGACCCCGAGCTGGGCATCAACGTCGTCGACCTCGGCCTGGTCTACGGCATCGACCGCGACGGCGACACCGCCGTGGTCGACATGACGCTGACGTCCGCGGCCTGCCCGCTGACCGACGTGATCGAGGAGCAGACCCGCTCCGCGCTCACCGCCGGCCCGGACGGCGGCCTGGTCTCCGACGTCCGGATCAACTGGGTCTGGATGCCGCCGTGGGGCCCGGAGAAGATCACCGAGGACGGCCGCGAGCAGCTGCGCGCCCTCGGCTTCCGGGTCTGAGGCTCGGCCCGCACCGGCAGCTCACGCGCCGGTGAAGTGGACCCGGCGGACCCGTTCCGCCAGGCCCGCGACGCCGGCGGTGTCGATGCCGAACACCTCGTCCAGCGCCTGCAGGACCTCGGCCGGGGAGCCCAGCTCGTGCTCCTCGGCCACGGTCCCGGGCCCGCGCACCGTGAGCCGGTTCCCGCTCAGCGTGCTGCGCCGGTCGGGCCCGGACAGCGCCACGGCCAGCCCGCGGCGAAACCCGGAGTCCGGGTGGTGGGTCAGGTACCACGAGCCCATCGCGTAGTCGATCGCGGGCGTCGGGGTGAGGTCGAAGACGTACTGGTCGGCCCAGTCGCCGCTGCCGCGCCGTTCCAGTACCCAGGTGTCGCCGGGGCCGCGCCGGTAGCGGTACTCGGCCTGCGCGGTGCGCTGCACCGTGCCGGCCTCCAGTCGCAACGGCTCGGTGGGGGTGGTCGCCCCGAAGCCGACGTCGGCGGTGAACACACCCTCGTCGGTCTCGACCAGGGTCAGCCGGTGCGTGCGTGAGGTCGCCGCCGCGCTCGCGTCCAGGCCCAGCCGGACCCGCCCGACCAGCGGCGTGACCCGGTAGCCGAGTTCGTCCAGCACGTCGTGCAGCAGCCGGTTGTGCTCGAAGCACCAGCCGCCGCGCCGGCCGTGCACCAGCTTCGCGGCGACGGCCCCGCCGTCCACGGGCGGCTCGGTCCCGGTGAACGGGTCGAGGTTCTCGAACGGGATCGTCGCGTTGTGGCCGCGGACGATCCGGGCCAGCAGGTCCGGTCCGACCTGCGCGTCGGCGGCGCCGATCCGGTCCAGGTAGGACGCCACGGTCGGGGTGGCGGTGGTCGTCGTCATGCGGCCCAGCGTGCCGGGTGAACCGGACTTCAAGTCAAGCGCCCGGCGGGGGATCGCTCAGTGTTTCCGAGGGCTCAGTGCTCCCGAGTGCTCAGCGTTCCCGGGCGCCGCGCAGCGCCCACGCCCGCAGGTGGCTGTACCCGCGGGTGTGCAGGGTGGCGATCCGGCGCAGGTCGAACCGCGGGTCGTCGCGCAGCGCCTCGTGCATCTCGCGGTCCACCAGCACCGTGTCCGGGCGGGCCTCCGAGGTCAGGCGGGCGGCGACGTTGACGACCTCGCCGTAGACGTCGCCGTAGCGCGCGAGCACCATGCCGTTCGCGATCCCGATCCGCAGCGGCGGCAGCGACGGCTCGCCCCGCACCCGGTCGCGCAGGCCGAGCGCGATCGCGGCGGCGTCGGCCGGGTGCTCGGTGACGTAGAGGACCTCGTCGCCGACGGTCTTGATGACCCGGCCGCGCCCGTTCGCGATCACCTCGTTGGTCACCGCGCCGAACCGCTCGATCATCTCGCCGAGCTCGTCCATCGACCGGCGCCGGGTGGTGCGGGTGAAGCCGACCATGTCGGCGAACCCGACCGCGAGCGGCCAGGTGTCGGCGGCGATGTGCTGGGCGTCGCTGCGCTGCGCGCCCGCGGTCCAGCGGGCCGCGGTGGCGGCGAGGTGGCGCCGCCACACGTAGGACTGCAGCTCCTCCAGCTCGGGCAGCACCTGCGCGGCGAGCTGGGCGGCGGCCCGCGGGGTCAGCTCACCCACCTGCGCGGCCGCCATCTGGGCCAGCATCCCGATCTGCCACTCGGCCAGCCGGGACAGCGACTGGGCGATCGCGCGCGCCACGGCCTCGCGTGCCGACGGGTCCGGCAGCCAGTCCTGGCTGAGCGTGGTGACCTTGCGCGCGGCGTGCAGGTCGGCCCGGGTGAACACACGTTCCTGCGGGTCCGAGTCCGGGAAGCCCAGGGCCTGCCACAGCCGGCCCGACTCCTCGGGGTCCAGCCCCGCCGCCTCGACGAGCTCGTCGCGGGTGAACTCGCGCGGCGTGCCCAGGATGAGCTCGTCGAGGACGCCGCCCTCCAGCTCGCTCCAGTCGACGGAGCCGGGGTCGGGCAGCGGCTGGTCCGCTCCGGCGGGACCGGGCTCGGTCGACCCTCCGGCGGAGCCGGGCTCGGTGGGCCCTGCGGCGGAGCCGGGCTCGGTGGACACAGCCCGGCCCGCTCAGGTGGTGTGGACGACCAGGACGTCCACACCGGCCCGGCGGGTGGCGTCGGACGGCACCGAGCCCAGCAGCCGTCCGGAGAGGGTGTTGAGCCCGCGGTTGCCGACGACGAGCAGGTCGGCGTGGTGGGTGGTGACGGCCTTGCGCAGGACGTCGACGGGCGCCCCGTCCTCGGCGTGGGTGGTGACGTTCTTCGCGCCCACGGCCGCGGCGCGGTCGGCGGCCTCGCGCAGCGCCTCCTCGGCCGGGGTCCAGCCGGTGACGAGGTGGGCCTCGTCCTTGAGGGCGTCCTCGGCGGCCGCGGTGTCCTCGCGGCTGGCCGGGGTGTAGGCGGACACGACGACGAGGGTCGCGCCGCTGTCGGCGGCGACACCGGCGGCGCGCTCGACGGCGGCGAACGAGGTGGACGAGCCGTCGGTCCCGACGACGATGGTCCGGTAAGCGGACATGGGCAGCCTCCGTTGGGGAGCGGGCCGGCCCGGTCGCGCCGCTCGTCGGCGGCGTCCGGTCGGCCCACGAGTGCTGTGTCTGGCGTCTGGCGTCTGGCAGGAACTGATCCGGCAAGTGCTCCGACGCTACTACGGGTAGCCCGTTAACTGATCATGACACCGCACCGTCATCGCCCGATCGAGTGAAAAGATGCCGCCGATCGAAGCATGTGGGCCTTGATCCGGGGCGTCGCCGCCCGGAAGACGCCGCTCATGCCGGCCAGGGTGCCGGGCAGGTCGTCGCGTCCGGTGAGGAACGCCCGCCCGCTGTGCCCGGCGAAGAAGGCGTCGAAGAACCCCGGCACCAGCGCCGCGGGCAGGTCCAGCACGGTGCGCAGCCCGTGCCGGCGCAGCCGGTGCACCGCCCGGGCCGACGGCGACCAGAGCAGCCGGTCCGCCGCCGCGCTCGCCCCGGCCGCGTCGCCGGGCAGGTGGCGGGCCAGCGCGGCGGCCAGCTGAGGGGCGAGCCGGAGCGCGGGGGCGACGCTGAACCCGGTCGCCGGGTGCACCAGCGGTGTCGCGGCGCCGAACGGGACCGGGTGCCGCGGCCCGCGCGGGGTGTCGACCGGGAACCGCACCCGCTCGGCCGGTGCGTCGGCCGGGATCTCGACGCCGAGTGCGGCCAGCCGGGCGGCGAGCCGTTCGCGCAGCTCGGGCAGCGGCAGCCCGGGGCGGCGGGCGAGGGAGGTCTCCTCCAGCAGCACCGTGCCGTCGCCGTAGGGCACGGCGTAGAGGAACGTCGGCCAGTCGGTCCAGCCCGCCCGTCCGGCCTCCGCCGGCGGGCGCCAGTCCATGAAGACGGCCTCTCCGGGCCCGACGACCGCGGCGGCCGTCGCCTCCGCGACGACGACGCCGTACGCGGTCTGCTCGGCCCGCACCCCCGTCGCCGGGCGCAGCCGGGAGGGGGCACCGGTGGCGTCGACGACGAGCCCGGCGGTCGTGTCCGCCGGGGCCCCGGCGGTGCCGGTCCGGCGCAACCGGACCCGGTACCGGCCGCCCGCCGCGACGACGTCGTCGCTCTCGACGCGCCCGGTCAGGACCGTCACCGCGCCGAGCCGGGAGTCCAGGTGCGCGCGCAGGCCCGCGGTGTGCAGGACGGCGTAGGGCCCCAGGTCCCGGTCGCCGCCTGCGCCGGGCAGCACCGCCCGCGCGAGCGGCCGCGCCGCGACCGCGGACCCGGGCAGGTCGTCGGGCAGCTCCTCGGGCCACGCGCAGTAGGTGGCGCTCCACGGCCGCTCCGGGGCCGGGTCGGCGAGCGCGGTCCGCAGGCCCCGCCCCGCGCACGCCCCGGCGAGCGCGCGCCCGGCGGGCCCGCCGCCGACCACCAGGACGTCGACCTCGTCCACTCGGTTCCCTCCGCGTTGCTGCTCGTTCCGCCCCGGGGGCGCCGACCCGGGCCGGGGTCAGCCGTGCCGGCCCGCGGCCAGACTGCCACCGTCGACCCGCAGCGTCTCGCCGGTGATCCAGGACGCGGCGTCGGACACCAGGAAGGCGACGGCCTCGGCGACGTCGGAGGGGACACCCAGGCGCCGCATCGGGTACCCGTCGGCGACGCCCTGCTCGTCGTGGGCGTAGAGGGCCTCGGCGAAGCGGGTCTTCACCACGGCCGGGGCGACCGCGTTCACCCGGATCCCCGGCCCGAGCTGCCCGGCCAGCTCCTCGGTCAGCTTGATCAGCGCCGCCTTCGACGCGCCGTACGCCGCGATCACCCCGGTGGGCCGCAGGCCGCCGACCGAGGCCACGTTCACCACCGATCCGCCGTGCGCACCCAGCCAGGCCCGGTGCGCCTGCTGGACGAACCCGAGCGCAGCGACCACGTTGACCTCGAAGATCTTCCGGACGGCGTCGAGGTCGGCCTCGACCAGCGGGCCGTACTGCGGGTTGACCCCGGCGTTGTTGACCAGCACGTCGAGCGACCCGAACGCCGCGACCGTGCGGTCCACCGCCTCGGCGCGGTGCTCGGCGTCGCCGGCGTTGCCGGGCACGGCGAGGACCCGCCCGGCGTCCACCCCGGCCCGGGCGGCGAGCTCCTCGGCGGCCGCGGTGAGCTCGGGGACCTTCCGCCCGGTGATCGCCACGGACGCGCCGCGCGCGAGCAGGCCCGCCGCGATGCCGTGGCCGATGCCGCGGGACGCCCCGGTGACCAGCGCCGCCCGGCCGGACAGGGAGGTGAGATCGGTCATGGATGCCGACCCTACGTCGGTATCGGCTTGCCCCCGGCCGTAGCCTGGAGCCGTGGTCCTGATCGAGTAGCCGACGTCGCCGGGGACCCGTGTGTCCTCCCGTCCGCCTCTCAGCGTCCCACCCACTCCGTCTGGAGCTCCTTCACGTGATCACCACGACCGACCTCGAACTGCGTGCCGGCTCGCGGATCCTGCTCTCCGGGGCGGACCTGCGCGTCCAGCCCGGCGACCGGATCGGCCTGGTCGGCCGCAACGGTGCGGGCAAGACCACCTCGATGCGGGTGCTCGCCGGCGAGGGCGAGCCGTACTCCGGTGCGGTCACGGCGAACTCGCCGATCGGCTACCTGCCGCAGGACCCGCGCGAGGGCGACCTGTCGATCAGCGCCCGGGACCGGGTGCTCTCCGCCCGCGGCCTGGACACGCTGCTGGCGAAGATGGAGAAGGCCCAGACCTCGATGGCCGAGCTGGTCGACGGCCCGGAGAACGAGAAGGCCGTGCGCGAGTACGGCCGCCTGGAGGAGCGTTTCGCCGCGCTCGGCGGGTACGCCGCGGAGTCCGAGGCGGCCCGGATCTGCACCCATCTCGGGCTGCCCGACCGGGTGCTCGGCCAGCCGATGCGGACGCTGTCCGGTGGCCAGCGCCGCCGGGTGGAGCTGGCCCGCATCCTGTTCGCGGCCTCCGACGGTGGCTCCCGATCGGCGACCACGCTGCTGCTCGACGAGCCGACCAACCACCTCGACGCCGACTCGATCTCCTGGCTGCGCGGGTTCCTGCAGAGCCACGAGGGCGGGCTCGTGGTGATCAGCCACGACACCGACCTGCTGGCCGCGGTCGTCAACAAGGTGTGGTTCCTCGACGCGACCCGCGGCGAGGCCGACCAGTACAACATGGACTGGCGGCGCTACCTGGAGGCGCGCGCGACCGACGAGAAGCGCCGCCGCCGGGAGCGGGCCAACGCCGAGAAGAAGGCGTCCGCGCTGCACACCCAGGCCGCCAAGATGGGGGCCAAGGCGACCAAGGCCGTCGCGGCGAAGAACATGGCGCGCCGGGCCGACCAGCTGCTCGCCGGGCTGGACGACGAGCGCCAGGCCGACCGCGTTGCCAAGATCCGGTTCCCGACGCCGGCGTCCTGCGGCCGGACCCCGATGACGGCGGAGGGGCTGTCCAAGGCCTACGGCTCGCTGGAGGTGTTCACCGGCGTCGACCTCGCCGTGGACCGTGGGGCCAAGGTCGTGGTGCTCGGCCTCAACGGTGCGGGCAAGACGACGCTGCTGCGGATGCTGGCGGGTACCGAGACCCCCGACGCGGGTGAGGTCGTGCCCGGCCACGGGCTGCGGACCGGCTACTTCGCCCAGGAGCACGACACCCTCGACATGGACGGGTCGGTCTGGGACAACATCCGGCACGCCTCGCCGGACGCCCCGGAGCAGCAGCTGCGCACGCTGCTGGGCTCGTTCATGTTCTCCGGCGAGCAGCTCGACCAGCCGGCCGGGACGCTGTCCGGCGGCGAGCGCACCCGGCTGGCGCTGGCCGGGCTGGTGTCGTCGGCGGCGAACGTGCTGCTGCTCGACGAGCCGACGAACAACCTCGACCCCGCCAGCCGCGAGCAGGTGCTCGACGCGCTGCGCCGGTTCGAGGGAGCGGTCGTGCTCGTGACGCACGACCCGGGTGCGGTCGAGGCCCTCGAGCCGGACCGGGTGATCGTGCTGCCGGACGGCACCGAGGACCACTGGTCGGCCGACTACCTCGAGCTCGTCCAGCTGGCGTGACCGGCGGCCGGGAGCCCGCACGCCCCGCCCGTCGACCGGTCGTCGCACGGTCGTGTGACCACCCGTCCGGAGCATCATGATCGTCGATCTCCGCGGAGCAGAACGCGCGCTGTTGTTCGTATTGTGTGCCACCGGTTCCATCGGGTGACGGCACTCTGCTGATCGAAGGACGGCTATTCGGCCGGTCACTGATCACTATGCGCCGTTCGGTGTAACCGTTCACCGATCCCGTTTTCCGCGTTCTGGCGGCAAATGGTCATCTGGATCATCATGGCCTGATCGTCGCGCCGGTTGCGGCGGTCCGCGGGGGCATCCGCGGTGGGGATGAGGAGGGCCGATGGCCGAGCTGAAGAAGGGCGCCCGGATCACCGGGACACAGCGGGGGAAACTCGCGGCGGACCTGAAGAAGAAGTACGAGAAGGGCGCCAGCATCCGGTCGCTCGCCGAGCAGACCGGGCGGTCGTACGGATTCGTGCACCGCGTTCTCTCCGAGACCGGTGTGACACTGCGTGGTCGCGGCGGGGCCACCCGGACCAAGAAGAAGTAGCCAGGAGCTCCGTCGGGAGCGGGCGACGCCGTCGGCCGGGCCGCAGGACCGGCCCGGGGGGCGGCGTCGTCGCAGGTCGGGCTCCACCGGGTCGCCCGGCCCGCGCCGTCGTAACGTGAACCTTCGCCGTCCACCACCGGCGAAGGGAACATCATTGGATCGCCCGCTCACCCTGATGCGCGGGGTCGTCCGGGGAGCGGACTCACCGTCCATCCGCCGCGGCTCCGTCGCGCCGGGCACCTGGCCCCGGATCTGGGGTTTCGTCCGGCCCTACCGGCGCTGGCTGATCGCCTACCTGGCGCTGACCACCGTCACCGCCGTGATCGGCGTCGTGACCCCGTTGCTGGCCGGCCGGGTGGTCAACACGATCGTCGCCGCCCGGGAGATCCCGGACGCCGCCCGCGTCGTCATCGTGATCGCCGCCGGGATCGCCGGGATGGCCGTGCTCGAGGCGGTCGTCGGGCTCGCCGGGCGCTGGTTCTCGTCCCGGCTCGGCGAGGGCCTCATCGAGGACCTGCGGGTCGCGGTGTTCTCGCACGTGCAGTCGATGCCGCTGGCCTTCTTCGCCCGCACCCGCACCGGTGCGCTGGTCAGCCGGCTCAACAACGACGTCATCGGGGCCCAGACCGCGATCACCAGCACGCTGTCGACGGTGCTGGCCAACACCATCCAGCTCGTGCTGGCCGTCGCGGTGATGATCGGGCTGGCGTGGCAGGTCACCGTGCTCGCGATGCTCCTGCTGCCGGTGTTCGTGCTCCCCGCGCGCCGGATGGGCACCTGGCTCGCCGAGCTGCGCCGCGAGGCCGCCGAGCTGAACGCGACCATGGGCAACCAGATGACCGAGCGGTTCTCCGCGCCCGGCGCCACGCTGGTGAAGCTGTTCGGCGACCCCGACGAGGAGGCGGGGGTGTTCCGGGGCCAGGTCTCCCGGGTCCGCGAGATCGGGGTGCGCTCGGCCATGGTGTCGCGGCTGTTCGTGACCGCGCTGCAGCTGGTGTCCGCGCTCGCCCAGGCGCTGATCTACGGGCTCGGCGGCTACCTGGCGGTGACCGGTGCCATCCCGGCCGGCACGGTCGTCGCGCTCGGGCTGCTGCTCACCCGGCTGTACACCCCGATGACGGCGCTGGCGAACGCCCGCGTCGACGTCATGACCGCGCTGGTCGCGTTCGAGCGGGTCTTCGAGGTCCTGGACCTGCGGCCGACGATCACCGAGCGACCGGATCCGCGGCCGGTGCCCGACGGCCCGGTCGACGTGCGGCTGCGCGCGGTGCGCTTCACCTACCCCAGCGCCGCCGACGTGTCGCTGGCCTCGCTGGAGGAGGTCGCCGTGCTCGACCAGCGGAGCCACTCCGAGGTGCTGCACGGTGTCGACCTGCACGTGCACGGCGGCGGGCTGCTCGCGCTGGTCGGGCCCTCGGGTGCGGGCAAGTCGACGCTCGCGGCACTGGTGCCCCGGCTGTACGACGTCGACTCCGGCGCCGTGGAGCTGTCCGGCACCGACGTGCGGGACCTGGACTTCGCGACGCTGCGGCGCACCGTCGGCATGGTCACCCAGGACGGGCACCTGTTCCACGACACGATCGCGCAGAACCTGCGCTACGCGGCGCCGGAGGCCGGCGAGGCCGAGATGGTCGACGCGCTGCGCCGGGCCCGCCTCGGCGAGCTGCTCGAGGCGCTGCCGGACGGGCTCGACACGGTGGTGGGGGAGCGCGGCTACCGGCTCTCCGGCGGGGAGCGCCAGCGCCTGACGATCGCCCGGCTGCTGCTCGCGAAGCCGCGGGTGGTGATCCTCGACGAGGCCACCGCGCACCTGGACTCCGAGTCGGAGGTGGCGGTGCAGGAGGCGCTGACCGAGGCCCTCGCCGGGCGGACGGCGATCGTGATCGCGCACCGGTTGTCCACCGTGCGCTCGGCGGACCGGATCGCCGTGCTGGACGCGGGCCGGGTCGTCGAGAGCGGTACCCACGAGGAGCTGCTGGCCGCGAACGGCCGGTACGCGTCGCTGTACCGGACCCAGTTCGCGCCGCAGACCGGGGAGCGGACCGCCCGGGGCGCGTGAACCCGTGCCCCGACCCCTGCCCCGAGCCCGCCCGGCCGTCGCCGAGTCACCCCGGGTGACGACCCGGGCGGAGCCCGCGGCGGTCGGCGAGGCGGGTGCTCGCCGCACGGCTCGCCGCGGTGCCCGGCCCGGGATCGTCGAGCCCGCCGGTGACGATGCTCGCCACCGGCGGCCGCGGCCCTGGGCCACGCTGTGTCAGGACCGCCGGCCCCGGGCACGCCGCCGCCGGCGCCGGCTGTAGGGGTTGCGCGCCCGGCGGCCCGGCTCGCACGGGGCGGGCGGCCCGGGCGCGGCGGCGTTCCCGGCTGCCGCGTTCCTGGCTGCCGCGTTCCCGTCGGTGGCGTCCTGGGCCCGGGCCGGCGGCAACGTGCCCGGCGGGTGCCGGCGCTGCGCCGGCACCGGTGCTACCGGCCCGTTCCGGGGTGCGGGCGGCCGGTCGGCAACCGTCGCCGGCGATGCCGCGCCGCCGTCGGCCTCCGGCGCCGTACCGGCATCGACCGGCGGCGTCGTGCGGCTGCCGCTTCCCGGTGGCGTGGTGCCGCGCCCGCCCGCCGAGGTGGTGCGCGTGCCGTCCGCCGGTGAGGTCCCGGCCGCGGACCCGACCGGGGCCGCGCTCCGGTGGACCGCGGCCGGGTGCGGGACGGCCGGGGACGCCGACGCGGCGACCGGCGGGGGAGCGACCTGGGTGGCCGCCTGCGCGGTGCCGCCGCCCGGGGCCGTCCGGACGAGCGCGACCGTCCGGAGCGCGGGCACCCGGCACCCGCCGTGCTCGGGTCGCGACCGGGCCGCGCCGGCCCCGGCCGGCCGGACCGGCACCGTGGCGGGCAGCACCGGTCGGCCCACCCCCGCCGGGATCGACACCGCGGCCGGCAGGCGTGGCGCGCGCGGTGCAGCCGGTGGCTGGTGCCGCGGTGCCGTCGCCGGGGTGTGCCGGTCCGTGACCAGCGCCGCGTCGGCCACGACCGAGCCGGCCACGACGTGGTCCGGGAGCCCGGGCGGGGCGCCGGGCCCGGCAGGGGGAGCACCCGCCACCGCGCCGGAACCCGTGTCCCCGGAACCCGGGCCGGTGCGCGCGCGCCGGGTGGGTCCGAGGCCCGGTCCGGTCGTGTCCGTCCCGGACTCGACGGCGGGACGGCCCGCCCCGGCTGCCGACGCGCCGGGCTCGGCGGCCCGCGGGTCCGCCGCTGTCCGCTGCCGCGGGATCGCCGGCGCCCGCCCGGTCCCCGCCCGGCGGGTGCGCCGGGTGCGGATCCGCCACGTCCGGATCCCGGACCCGGCGACGTAGAGCACCGCCAGCCCGGCCAGCGCCCAGGGCACCCGGGCCCACCCGGGCACGAACGCCCCGGAGTGCAGGCCCAGGCCCCCGATGCCGGTGGCCATCCCGGGCCCGGCCCGGAGCACCCCGTTCACCGCACCGGTGACCGCCCACACCAGCAGCAGCGGCAGCGCCGCCAGCGCGGCGAGGTCGTGCAGGTCGCGGTGCCGCCGGAACGGGCCGCGGTCGAACTTGGGCCGCAGCGTGGCCCGGACCGCGCGGCCGAACCGGCGCACCGGCCACCAGGCCGCCACGCCGCTCAGCGCCAGCCCGGCCAGCGCGGCGCCGAGCACGCCCAGCCCGAGCCCGCCCCAGGTCGTCCCACCCAGTCCCGGCACGGCGGCGGCGAGCGCCGGCACGTGCCCGGGCAGGTGCGGGCAGGCCAGCCCGCAGTCGTGCAGGTTGAGCAGCAGCCCCCAGAACGGCCCGTCGGCACCGTCCCCGGCGAGCTCACGCCGGTAGAGCAGCAGCGTCCCGGTGCCGAACTCGACCAGCAGCACGAGCGCGAGCCCGAGACCCACCCGCCGGTGTACGACCGCGCTCCGCCTGCGGACGCCGTTCGGTGTCCGCTTCCGTGTCCGCCCCATGGTCCCCCCGGCACATCGGCGTCGGGGACGACCGAAGTGGATCCGGCCGCCGGGGGCAACCGGGTTCCTGGCTCCGAAAAGGACGGACAGGGACGATTGCGGACCAACCGCCCGGGAGGATCACCCGGTCGTGAGGTGGGTCACGCCGCGGCCGGCAGCGGCGACGGCAGATCGGCGCCGGGCTCGGCGACCGTCGCGATCGTCCAGAACAGCAGCGCCACCCCGACCGCCCCGGGATCCTGGGCGCCCTTCGCCCGTTCCCCCAGGTAGGACGCCCGGCCGTGCCGCGCGGTGAGCTCCGCGGTCCGCTCGGCGCCCTCGCGCGCCGCGGTCGCCGCCGCGGCGTAGCCGTCGCGGCCGAGTGCGGCCACCGCGGGGGCGAGGGCGTCGACCAGCGTCCGGTCGCCCTCCTCGGCCTCGCCGACCCGCTGGATCGCGGTCAGCCCGGCCCGCGCACCGGACGCCAGCGCCGCGAGGTCGTCGTCGGCGGGGCCGGATGCTCCCGTGGCGCCGTGCGCCGTGGTCAGGGCCCGCGCGATCTCGGTGAACAGCAGCCCGAGCAGCGGCCCGCTGGTGCCGCCGACCTCGTCGAGGAACACCTCGCCCAGCGCGGCGAACCCGCGCCGCGGCCCGCGCTCGGCGAGCCCGACCGCGTGCCGCACACCGGCCCGCAGGTTGTCGCCGAAGTCGCCGTCCCCGGAATGCTGGTCGAGGTCGGTGAGCGCGCCGTGGCCGTCCTCGACGGCGCGGGCGAAGCGGTCCAGCACCGCGTCCTGGTCGATCATCGGGTCTCCTCGGTGCGGCGGGGGAACGCCGCGGTCTCGGCGGGCGCGGCCCAGTGGTCCTTCCAGGACGGCTGCATCCGGGTCAGCGTGAGCGAGAACCCGGCCATGTCCAGCGCCGGCACGAACGTGCCGACCAGCAGCCCGGCCCGGGTGAGCCCGCGTTCGGTGAGCCCGGCCGAGGCGAGCTCGGCGAGCACGTAGAGCTCCAGCAGCGTCGTCGCGCCCATCCCGTTGACGACGAGCACGCAGTCGTCGGGACCGTCCGGCAGCCCGGCGACGAGCTCGTCGAGCATCCGGGCGACGAGCTCCTCGGTCGGCGGCCGCGGGATCGACGCCCGCGCCCGCTCGCCGTGGATGCCCACGCCGTAGTCCAGCTCGCCGTCCAGGGCGAACGCCGGTTCCCCGGTCCGGGCCGAGGTCTGGGCCCGGGACGCGACGGCGAGGCTGCGCGAGGCCGCGGCGACGTCGGTGCCCAGAGCGGTGAGCTCGTCGAGGCCCGCGCCGGTGTCGGCGGCGGCGCCGAGGATCTTCTCCACGACCACGGTCGCCCCGGTCCCGCGGCGGCCGGTCGCGGTGTCGAGGCCGTCGGTGGCCAGGTCGTCGTCGACCAGCACCCGGCCGACGTCGACACCCTCCATCCGCAGCCGCTCGGCGGCGATGCCGAAGTTGATCCGGTCGCCGGTGTAGTTCTTCACGACGTGGATCACGCCCGCGGGCCCGGCCGCGGCCCGCGAAGCGTGCAGCACGGCCTTGTTGTGCGGGGAGGTGAACACCGGCCCGGGGGCGACGGCGTCGAGCATCCCGCGGCCCAGGAAGCCGGCGTGCAGCGGCTCGTGCCCGGACCCGCCGCCGGAGACGAGGCCGACCCGGCGGCCGGGTGCCCGGTGCCGGGCGACGACGTGGATCGGGTCCTCGTGCAGCTCGACGAGATCGGCGTGCGCGCGGCTGAACCCGCGGACGGCGGCCGGGACCGGATCGTCACCGGCCGGGTGGAAGGGGAACGGCATGGACCCGATCATCCGCGCCCGCGGCGGGGGCCCCGTCACGGGGTGCGGGCGGCGGCGCGCACCCCGTTCTCCACGACGTCGAGGACCGGGCCGAGGTCGTCGACGGGCAACCCCATCGCCAGGTGCGAGACCAGGCCCTCCAGCACCAGCTCCAGGTACTGGGCCAGCACCGGGATCGGCACGTCGTCGCGCAGCGCACCGGCGGCGGCCTGCCGCTCCAGCCGGGCCCGGGTCGCGGCGGTGAGCGCTCCGGAGTGCTCCTGCCAGCGGGCCCGGAACTCCGGGTCGGTGCGCAGCCGCCGGGACACCTCCAGGCGGGTCCCGAGCCAGCTGCGGTCGCCGTGCGCGTCGAGCAGGTCGCGCATCACCTGCACCAGGCCCTGCTCGGCGACGACGTCGGCCATCCGGCCCGCGTCCTGCTCGGCCAGCGCCAGGAACAGCGCCTCCTTGTCCCGGAAGTAGTGGAAGATGGCACCGCGGGACAGCCCCGTGTACTGCTCCAGGCGCCGTACGGTGGCGCCCTCGTAACCGTGGTCGGCGAAGCACGTGCGCGCGCCGTCCAGGATCTGGCGCCGGCGGGCGGCGAGCTGGTCGGTGCTCACGCGGGGCATGCCCCCAGTATTCCGTACGGTTGTCCGGCTTGCCCGGGCCCGGGCCCCCGCGACGTGTCGACGACCTGCGGGTGTCGGGGACCGGGGGTAGCGTCGGCGTGGTGAGAGCGGACGACCCGAGCACCGCGCAGGGGGACGGCGTGCTCCGGAGCCGGGCTGCGGCCGAGGCCTACGTCGCCTCGGTCTGCTTCAAACACGGCCCCCCGAGCCTCGTGGGTGTCGAGCTCGAGTGGATCCTCCACTACCCGGACCGGCCCGGGGAGGCGGTCGCCCCGGACACCCTGCGCGCCGCGCTCGGCGCGCACACCCCGCCCGCCCTCGACCCCGCGTCGCACGGGCGGGCCCTCCCGGCCGGCGGTGCCGTCACCGTCGAACCGGGGGGCCAGATCGAGATCTCCAGCCCGCCGTCGCCGGGGCTGGAACCGCTCGTCGGCGACGTCACCGCCGACACCGCACACCTGCACGAGCTGCTCGCCCGGTACGGGCTGCACCCGCACGCCCGCGCCGCCGACCCGGTCCGGCCGCCCCGGCGGGTGCTCGACCTCCCCCGCTACGCCGCCATGGAGTGCGTGTTCGACCGTGTCGGCCCGCACGGCCGCAGCGGCATGTGCTCCACCTCCGCGGTCCAGGTCTGCCTGGACGCGGGGCCGCCCGAGGCGGTCGCCGGGCGCTGGGCGGTGCTGCACGAGCTCGGCCCCGTGCTCGTCGCGGCGTTCGCGAACTCCCCGGTCCAGCACGGCCGCCGCACCGGGTGGAAGTCCTCCCGCCAGGCGTGCTGGCTGAGCCTGGACCCCTGCCGCACCGCGCCGCCACCGGGACCCGACACCGACCCCGCCGCGGCCTGGGCGGCGCGCGTGGTCGACACCCCGCTGCTGTGCGTGCGCGGCACCGGGTCCTGGGCCGTGCCCGCGGGGGTCACGTTCGCGGACTGGGCGTCCGGGGCCTGCCGCGACGGCGTGCTCGCCCGGCCGCCGACGCTCGCCGACCTCGACTACCACGTCTCCACCCTGTTCCCGCCGGTCCGCCCGCACGGGCACCTCGAGGTGCGCTACGTCGACGGCCAGCCCGGTGCCGACTGGGCCCTGCCGGTGGCCGTGCTGCTGGCGCTGACCTCCTCGCCCGCGGTCGTCGACCGGGTCCGGGAGATCTGTGAACCGGTGCGCGACGCGTGGGTGCCCGCCGCCCGCGACGCGCTCGCCGACCCGGACCTGGCCGCCGCTGCGGCCGAGCTGTTCCCGCTCGCGCACGGCCTGCTCGACGGCGCTGCGGACCCGCTGCTCGTCGCGCCCGCGGCGCTGCGGGACCGCCTGCGCGAGGTGACCGAGCACCGGGTGCTGCGCGGGCGCTGCCCGGCGGACGAGCCCGTCGGGCTGGAGGACGGTGCCCGCCCGACCACGGTGCCGTTCCCGCCCGGCCTGCACCTGGGCAGCGACACCGCCGACAGTGCCGACACCGACCCGTCCGACGGCCCCGTGCCCGTGCCGCGCCCGGAACCCGGTTCCGGCGCGCCCGTCCCGTGCATCGAGGAGAGCGTGCGATGACCGTTCCGCCCATCACCGGCCCCGCCGCCCCCGGCGACACCCCGGAGGCCGTGCGCGACCGCACGGCCGCACTGCTGGGGCGCGCCCGCGAGCGCAGCACCCGGTTGACCGCCCTCGACGACGGCGAGCTGGTCACCCAGCACTCGCCGCTGATGTCCCCGCTGGTCTGGGACCTCGCGCACATCGGTTCCCAGGAGGAGCTGTGGCTGGTGCGCGACGTCGGCGGCCGCGAACCGCTGCGCCCGGAGATCGACGGTCTCTACGACGCGTTCCAGCACACCCGGGCGTCGCGGGTGGACCTGCCGCTGCTGACCCCGCCCGAGGCGCGCCAGTACGTCGGCGAGGTCCGGGACAAGGCGCTCGACGCGCTGCACCGCAGCCCGCTGCGCGGCCGGCCGCTGGAGCACGAGGGCTTCGCCTTCGGCATGATCGTCCAGCACGAGCAGCAGCACGACGAGACGATGCTGGCCACCCACCAGCTCCGCGCCGGCGCGCCGGTGCTCGACGCGCCCGCGCCGCCGCGCCCGGCCACGCCCGCCGATCCCGGCGCGGAGGTCCTGGTGCCCGGCGGCCCGTTCGAGATGGGCACCTCGGCGGAGCCGTGGGCGCTGGACAACGAGCGTCCCGCGCACACCGTCGACGTGCCGGCCTTCCTGATCGACACCCATCCCGTGACCAACGGGCAGTACGCGGCGTTCGTCGAGGCCGGCGGCTACGACGACCCGCGGCTGTGGACCGACACCGGCTGGGCGCACCGGACCGCGGAGGGACTGACGGCACCGCAGTTCTGGAGCCGGGACACCGACGGCACCTGGTGGCGGCGCCGGTTCGGCGTCGTCGAACCGGTCCCGGTGGACGAGCCCGTGGTGCACGTGAGCTTCCACGAGGCACAGGCCTACGCCCGCTGGGCCGGCCGGCGGCTGCCGACCGAGGCCGAGTGGGAGAAGGCGGCCCGGTTCGACCCGGCCACCGGCCGGTCGCGCCGGTTCCCCTGGGGCGACGAGGAGCCCACGCCCGCCCACGCCAACCTGGGTCAGCGGCACCTGCGGCCCGCGCCGGTGGGCGCCTACCCGGCGGGGGCGTCCGCGCTGGGGGTGCACCAGCTGCTCGGTGACGTGTGGGAGTGGTGCGACTCGGGCTGGCGCCCCTACCCGGGGTTCCGGATGTTCCCGTACCCGGAGTACTCGCAGGTCTTCTTCGGCGGGGACTACCGGGTGCTGCGCGGCGGCTCGTTCGGCACCGACCCCGCGGCGATGCGGGCGACGTTCCGGAACTGGGACCACCCGGTGCGCCGGCAGATCTTCTCCGGGTTCAGGCTGGCGCGCACCGCCCGTCCCGGCGTCGACCACTGACGGTGTGCCGGCACCTGGCCCACCTCGGTCCGCCGCGCACGCTGGCGGAGATCCTGCTCGAGCCCGAGCACGGGCTGCTCGCGCAGTCCTACGCCCCGGCCGACATGCGCGGCGGCGGCACGATCAACGCCGACGGCTTCGGCGCCGGCTGGTATCCGTCGGTGCCCGGTGCGCGCCCGGAGAGCCCGGCCCCGGAACCGGTCCGGGTCCGGTCGGCGCGACCGCTGTGGACCGACACCTCGTTCGCCGCGCTGGCCGGGGCCACACGTTCGGGGGCGGTGCTGGCGGCGATCCGCTCGGCCACCGTCGGGATGCCCGTGGTGGAGACCGCGGCCGCCCCGTTCACCGACGGCCGCTGGCTGTTCAGCCACAACGGCGTCGTGCGGGGGTGGCCGGGTTCCCTGGCCGCCGCCGCGTCCGGGCTCCCGGTCACCGACCTGCTCACTCTCGACGCCCCGACCGACTCGGCGGTGCTGTGGGCGCTGGTGCGGTCCCGGCTGCGGGCCGGTGACGACCCGGCCGCGGTACTCGCCGAGACCTGCGAGCGGGTCGAGCACGACGCCCCCGGCTCCCGGCTGAACCTGCTGCTGACCGACGGCACGACGATCTGGGCGACCGCCTGGCGGCACGCGCTCGCCGTCCGCACGGAGACCGGGATCGCGGGGGAGCCCGCGGCGACCGTCGCCTCCGAGCCCACCCACGCGTTCCCCGACTGGACCGAGGTGCCCGACCGGCACCTGGTGGTGGCCTGCCCGGGCCGCCACGACCTCCACCCGCTGACCGGGGCACGACCGTCCCGCCCGAGCGGGTGACCGACGTGAGGAGCAGTGTGTGACCACTCCCGGCACGATGCAGCTGGACGTCCATCTCACCGACGCCGACGCCGAGGCGGCCCTGCGCTCGGACGTGCGCCACGGCCTGACCGCGCGCCCCAAGGAGCTGCCGCCGAAGTGGTTCTACGACGCCCGCGGATCCGCCCTGTTCGAGAAGATCACCGAGCTGCCCGAGTACTACCCGTTCCGCACCGAGCGGGCGCTGCTCACCGACTCGGTCGCCGACATCGCCCGCTCCTCGGGGGCGGACACCGTCGTCGAGCTGGGGTCGGGGTCCTCGACCAAGACCCGGCTGCTGCTCGACGCGTTCACCGCGGCGGGCACGCTGCGCCGCTACGTCCCGCAGGACGTCAGCGAGTCCGCGCTGCGCGGTGCGATGGACGAGCTGCACGAGGCGTACCCGGGGCTGGCCCTGCACGGGGTCGTCGGTGACTTCACCCGGGACCTGCACCGGCTGCCCGGGGCCGACCCCGGCGGCAAGCGCATGATCGCCTTCCTCGGCGGCACGATCGGCAACCTGCTGCCCGGGCCGCGCCAGGAGTTCCTCGGGCACGTCCGCGACGTCCTGGAGCCGGGCGAGCAGCTCCTGCTCGGGACCGGTCTGGTCACCGACCGGGAGGTGATGGTCCCCGCCTACGACGACGCGGCCGGGGTCACCGCCGAGTTCAACCGCAACGTGCTGGTGGTGCTCAACCGCGAGCTGGGAGCGGACTTCGACGTCGACGCGTTCACCCACGTCGCCTGCTGGGACGAGGCGAACGAGTGGATCGAGATGCGGCTGCGCGCGAGCCGCGACATGCGGGTGCGGGTGTCCGCACTGGACCTCGACGTCGGGTTCCTGGCGGGGGAGGACCTGGTCACCGAGGTGTCGGCGAAGTTCCGCACCGAGGTGATCGACGAGTTCGTGGCGGCGGCCGGGTTCGAGCCGACCCGGCGCTGGATCGACCCCGACCACCGGTTCGCGCTCAGCCTGCTCACCGCGATCTGAGTTGTCGTCAGACGTAATTACGGAATAACATAAGGGTGTGGTCGTCACCGGGTCTCCGTCTCCGTCGTCGCCGTCCCCGTCTCCGCCGTCGTCAGCGGGTCCGGCGGTTCCGGGGCGGCAGCGGGTCCTGGCCGTCGCGGTCGCCGGGGCGGTGCTGGCAGGGCTGCTCGGCTGGGCGGTCGCTCCGGCACCGGCCTCCCCGGGGCCGGAGCGGACGGGGGACCCGGTGCTGGCCGAACGCCTGCGCGAGGTCGCCGGGCCGGGGCAGTACGGCCTCGTCGCCGCCCTCGTCGAGGACGGCGAGCCGACCTACGCCGGGATCGGGGACGACGGCCGCGGCACGCCGGTCGGGCCGGACACCCCGTTCGAGATCGGGTCGGTCACCAAGACGATGACCGGTGCGGTGCTGGCCGGGCTGGAGTCCGAGGGCGTCGTGCGCGGCAGTGACCGGGTGCGCGACGTCGTGCCGGACCGCGAGTGGGGCCCGGTCGGGGACGTGACGCTGGGCGAGCTCGCCGCGCACCTGTCCGGGCTGCCCCGCGAGCCGGGCGGTCTCGGCGACCTCGTGGCCGGGCTCGGCAACGTCTACTTCGGGCTGCCCGCTCCGGCGCACACGCCCGAGGAGATCCTCGACGCGGCCGCCGGAGCGACGCTGGGCGAGCGCGGCGAGCCGCTGTACTCCAACCTGGCCAACGCGCTGCTCGGACAGCTGCTCGCGGTCCGCACCGGGACGCCCTACCCGGAGCTGCTGGCGCGGTACGTGACCGGCCCGCTCGACATGACCGCCACCGGGATCCCGGCGGTACCGCCGCCCGGGGCGGCGGTCGGTCACGACGAGTCCGGCGACGCCGTCGCGCCGTGGATCAGCGCGGGCGACGCGCCCGCCGGTACCGGCGTGTGGTCCACCGCCACCGACCTGGTCCGCTACACGGCGGCGCTTGACCGGCCCGGCTCGACGGTCGCGGCCGCCGCGCAGGCGCGCCATCCGTCGGAGTTCGGCCGGATCGGCTACGGCTGGTACACGGTCCCCGTGTCCGGCCCGGCCGGCACCGGCCACACGCTGCTCTGGAAGAACGGCGGCTCCGGCGGCGTCTCGACGTCGGTGCTGGCCGAACCCGCGACCGGGCGCACCGCGATCGTGCTGGGCAACTCCGAGGCGGGTGTCGACCGGATCGCCGCCGAGCTGCTGGGCGTCCCGTCGCCGTTCACGGCCCGGGAGGCCGGGGGCAGCAACGGCAGCACCGGTATCGACGCCGGCGACATCAGGGGCCTGATCGGGGTGGTGATCGCGGTCGGCTTCCCGCTGCTGGCCGGCACGACCCTGCTCGGCACGGCCCGCGGCGGGTGGGGCCGGACGCGGCGCCCGCTGCGCCGGACCGACGTCGCCTCGGCCGTGGGCACCGCGCTGTTCTTCCTGGTCGTCGCGTGGGCCGCCGGCGCCGTGAGCTGGGTCTCCGTGCCGTTCTGGATGCTGGGCTGCGTGGCGGCCGGCGCGGGTCTCGGACTGGTCGTCGCACGCCGGCGTTCCTGGGAGGCGGACGGCGGCGCCGGCGCGGCCGGGCGCCGGTGGAACGCCGGGTTCTCCCTCGTGCTCGGGGTGGGGGCGCTCGTGGCGGCCGTGGGCACCGCGCTGATGATCTGAGCGTCCGGCGCGCGGAGGTCCTACGGTCGCGGTCATGGCGATGAACGTGCTGCACCGGCGGATCTGCCGCTCCGACTCCTGGGCCGAGCGGATGCACGGGAGGACGCTGCCGTGGGCCACCCACGACGTCGACCTCACCGGCGAGGTGCTCGAGATCGGGCCCGGCTACGGGGTCACGACCCGCTGGCTGGCCCCGCGGGCCGGGGCGCTCACCGCGCTCGAGGTCGACCCGGTGATGGCCGCCGACCTGCGCGACGGCCTCGGCCGCGAGCTGGGCGTCGACGTGCGGCCCGGCGACGGTGCCGCGCTGCCGTTCCCGGACGCGAGCTTCGACGCCGTCGTCTGCTTCACGATGCTGCACCACGTCCCGACACCGGCCGAGCAGGACCGGCTGTTCGCCGAGTCGGCCCGGGTGCTGCGCCCGGGCGGGACCTTCGCCGGGATCGACACCCGGATGTCGGTGCGCTTCCGTCTGATCCACATCGGCGACACGCTGACCGCGGTGGATCCGGCGGGGTTGCCCGCCCGGCTGTCCGCGGCCGGCCTGGCCGGGCCCGGCACCGAGCTGGGGCAGCGCTCGTTCCGGTTCCGGGCCACCCGGCCGTCCTGAGCCCGGGGTTAGGGTCGGTGCATGGCCACCGACTGGCGCCACGACGGCGTCCGCGTCGTCCCCGGCGACGCCCTGGACACCCACACCCCGCAGACGCCGGGTATGCACCGGGCCGCCGCGGTCACCCACGACCGGGCCGGGTCGGAGAAGCTGTGGGCCGGCACGGTCACCATCCACCCGGGCGCCCGGACCGGCGCCCACCACCACGGCGAGCTGGAGAGCGTCATCTACGTGGTGCGCGGCCGGGCCCGGATGCGCTGGGGCGAGAACCTGGAGTTCACCGCCGAGGCAGGGCCGGGCGGGTTCATCTTCGTGCCGCCGTACGTGCCGCACCAGGAGATCAACGCGCTCGACGACGAGCCGCTCGAGTGCGTGCTGACCCGCTCCGGGCAGGAGCCGATCGTGGTCAACCTGGACATCGACGGCGTCGCCGACCCCGAGCACGTGCCCTGGATCGACCCGGGCCACCCGCACGGCTGACGGGGGCACCCGCGCGTGGCGCGGGTTCCGATTCGTCCACGCCGGCCGCGGCGGCGACCTGCGACCGTGGACCCGTGATCAGACGAGTTGTCGCGTACGCCGACGGGGGCGCGGTCGCCGCGTCCCGGGACTTCTACACCGGCGTCCTGGGGTTCGAGGCCGCGATGGAGGACCCCGCCCTGGCCCTGGTGGCGCCGGACACCCCTTCGGCGCAGGTCCTCGTGCTGCCCCCGGGGACGGAGGACCCGCCCCCGCGCTTCGGTGTCGACCTCGGCGAACCCGGCGCCGTCGACTCCGCACACGCCGAGGCCGTGCGCCGCGGACTGCGTGTCGTGTACCCGCTCACCACCGAGCCGTGGGGTGTGCGCCGCTTCTTCGTGGAGGACCCGGGCGGCACGGTCGTCAACGTGCTCGCACACGTCCGCTGAACGGCCGGGCCGGCCCTCACCGCCGGGCCGCGGCCCGGTACGGCACCAGCAGCAGCGCGGCCGCGGCACACAATCCGGCGGCCGCGACCGGGCCACCGAGGGCCCAGATCCCGAAGACGGCGATCCCGACCAGCTCGGTCCCGAGGCCGGCGACCGAGGTGACCGTCGCCCGGGCCGGGCCGGTGATCGCGTCCTGCAGCCGGGCGCCGGTCACCACCTTCACCGCCTGGAACAGTCCCCAGCAGCCGAGCAGCGCCAGCGGTCCCACCGGTGTCGCGACCCCGGACAGCGCCAGCCCGGCGGCCGAGCCCAGCATCGCCGGGACGGCGAGCGCCGGCCGGCCCGCGAGCCATCCGCCCGCCGCCGATCCGGCGGCACCGGCCAGCGGTACGGCCAGCAGTGCCACCGGGACCAGCTCGACCGGTACCCCCGAGGCCGCCGCCTGCAGCGGGAAGTACTCCTCGGCGGCGTCGATGCCGCCGACCGCCGCGACGGCGAGCAGCGGCACCCGCAGGCCGCGGGTCCGCCAGGCGAGCCGCAGCCCCGCGAGCACTCCGTCGTCGCGGGTTCCGGCAGGCCCGTCGGCGCTGTCGGTGCGACCGCCACCGCCACTGCGATCGGCACCGCCACCGGCACTGCGACCGGCACTGCCGCCGCCACTGTGACCGGCACTGCCGCCGGCACCGGCCCTGCTATCGCTGCCCGGGCCGGCGGGCCCGAACCGGTGTGGCACCGCCAGCGACACCGCCGCCGAGGCCCCGCACACCGCCACGCTCACCCACCCCGCGACCGCGTAGGTGCCGGGGCCGGGGGCGCCGTCCGGCGCGGTGAGCAGCAGCGTCGCCGCGAGCGCCGCCGGGACCTGGGCCAGCTGTGCGGTGGTCTCCAGCGCGGCCAGCACCCGCGGGTACGCGGCGGCCGCCCCGTGCGCGGCCAGCCCGTCGTAGGTCAGCGCCTCCAGGGCACCCGAGGCGAGCGCCCCGCCTCCGGACCAGAGCACGAACCCGGTGGCGAACCCGGCGAACCCGGGAGCGAGCAGCCACACCGCGAACCCGGCTCCGGTGAGCAGGCCGTCGGCCACCAGCGCGCCGCGCCGCGACCAGCGGTCGGCCAGCATCCCGGACGGGACCTCGAGCACCAGGCCGGCGACCGACCAGAGCACGAACAACGCCGAGATCCGGGCCAGGTCCAGCCCGGCGGCGTCGAACAGCAGCGCGTAGAGCGAGAACAACGGCACCGCGTGGTGCAGCGCCTGGCGCAGCAGCAACAGGCGCACCAGCACGCGGGCCGGGGGCGGGAGAGTGCGTCAACCGGGCATGGTCGGCGACCGTATCCGCCCCTGCGGCCCGCGGCCAGCGGATTCGCTCCGGCCCCGGATCAGACGTACGGGCTGGTGATCATCTCCAGGAAGTGCCCGGCCGGGTCGCGGAAGTACACGCCGCGCCCGCCGTGCCCGTGGTTGATCTCGCCAGGCCGTTGCTGCTGCGGGTCGGCCCAGTGCTCGACGCCGCCGTCGACCAGCCGCGCGTGGGCCCGGTCGAACAGGTCGTCGTCGACCAGGAACGCGTAGTGCTGGTTCTGGATCTCGGGGAACACGTCCGTCGGCAGGTCGGCGAACTGGATCAGGACGCCGCCGTCGAGCATCAGGTTGGTGAACGGGCCCCAGGACGGCGCCTCGGCGGCCTCGAAGACGTGGCGGAAGAACGCCGCGGACTCCGAGCGGTCCCGGGCGGCGACGATGGTGTGGTTGAACGTGCAGGGCATGAACGGTCTCCAGGTCGAGCGGATGTCGTGCGGATGCGGGACCGTGGCGACAGAGCGGTGGACAGCAGGTCGGGAGTACCGACACACGTCGGGGAGAACTGCGCCCGCGGGCCCGTGCGGGAAACGCCGACGCGTCGCGTCGGCGGAGGTGAACTCCTTCCGGTAGGCCCATCGGGGGCGCATCCGCGACGCTAGCAGGCTCTCAGCCGGAGGACGAGCGTGTTCCGTGCGCGAACCCGGCGGCCTCCGCGCCGCGGACCGGCGCGCTCTGGCGGCGCAGCCGCTCCAGCACCCGGCGCAGGTCGTCGAGCAGCAGCCCGGCGAGGTCGTGCCCGAACCCGTTGCGCACCACGATCCGCAGCGCCGCCAGGTCGGTCCGGTCCGGCGGGAACGTGTACGCCGGCACCAGCCACCCGCTCTCCCGCAGCGCGGCGGACACGTCGAACACCGAGAACGGCTCGGTGTCGGCGACGGTGAACGCGAACACCGGCAGCTCGGACCCGTCGGTGAGCAGCCGGAACGCCCCGGTGTCCGCGATCGCGCGGGCCAGCGCGGTCGCGACGTCGCGGCAGGTGCCCTGCACCCGCGCGTACCCGTCCCGGCCCAGCCGCAGGAACTGGTAGTACTGCGCGATCACCTGCCCGCCGGGGCGGGAGAAGTTGAGGGCGAACGTCGGCATGTCGCCGCCGAGGTAGTTCACCCGGAACACCAGGTCCTCGGGCAGGGCGTCGCGGTCGCGCCACACCGCCCACCCGACGCCCGGGTGGACCAGCCCGTACTTGTGCCCGGAGGTGTTGATCGACGCGACCCGGGCCAGCCGGAAGTCCCACTCCAGCTCCGGGTCGCAGAACGGGGCGATCATGGCCCCGGAGGCGCCGTCGACGTGCACCGGCACGTCCGGCCCGCCCCGCTGCGCCAGGTCGTCGAGCGCCGCGCACAGCTCGGCGACCGGCTCGTAGCTGCCGTCGAACGTGGACCCGAGCACGGCGACCACGCCGATGGTGTTCTCGTCGCAGCGCGCGAGGGCCTCCTCGACACCCAGGTGCAGCCGGTCGCCGTCCATCGGGACCAGCCGGGGCTCGACCTCGAAGTAGTTCGCGAACTTGTCCCAGCAGACCTGGACGTTCACCCCCATGACGATGTTGGGCCGGTCGGCCGGGCGCCCCTCGGCCCGGCGGCGGTGCTGCCAGCGCCGCTTCAGCGCCAGCCCGCCGAGCATGCACGCCTCGGACGACCCGGTGGTCGAGCAGCCGATCGCCCGGGCGGGGTCCGGCGCGTGCCAGAGGTCGGCGAGCATCCGTACGCACCGCTGCTCGAGGTCGGCGGTGCGCGGGTACTCGTCCTTGTCGATCATGTTCTTGTCGAGCGACTCGCCCATCAGCCGCACGGCCTGCGGCTCCGCCCAGGTCGTGACGAACGTGGCGAGGTTGAGCCGGGCGTTGCCGTCGAGCATCAGCTCGTCGTGCACGATCTGGCGGGCGACCTCGGGGTCGAGGCCGCCGCCGGGCAGGGTGAACCGCGGGACCTCGACGGGCTCCGCGGAGAAGACGGGGTTCACCGTCACCCCGCGGTCGTGACCGTGGTCCTCCGAGGGCGAGTGTGCACCGGGCATGTGCGCAACCTAGCCCCGCACACCCGTCCGCGGTCAGCTCCCGAGCAGCTTCTTCTGCACCTTGCCCATCGGGTTGCGCGGGAGCGCGTCGACGAAGACGACCTCGCGTGGCCGCTTGTGCCAGGACAGCTGCCCGGCCACGTGGTCGATGAGCTCCTGCCCGCTCCCGGCGGCACCGCTGCCGTCACCGACGACGTAGGCGACGATCCGCTGGCCCAGGTCCGGGTCCGGCCGTCCGACGACGGCGACCTCGGCGACCGACGGGTGGTCCAGCAGCACGGCCTCGATCTCGCCGGAGCCGATCCGGTAGCCGCCGGACTTGATCAGGTCGGTGGACTCGCGGCCGACGATCCGGTGGAACCCGCCCGGGTCGCGCACCGCGAGGTCCCCGGTGCGGAACCAGCCGTCGCCGGCCCAGCACTCGGCGTTGGCCTCCGGGCGGTCGAGGTAGCCGCCGAACAGCATCGGGCCGCGCACCTCGAGCCGGCCGACGGTCTCGCCGTCGTCGGGGACCGTGCCGGTCTCGCCGTCGCCGGCGGGCAGCAGCCGGGTCTCGGCGCCCGGGACCGGGAGCCCGACCCATCCGGCACGGCGCTCGCCGGACGCCCGGGCGCTGAGCGTGATCATGGTCTCGGTCATGCCGTAGCGCTCGACCGGCGCCTGCCCGGTGAGCCCGGCGATCTGCTCGAACAGCGAGGCGGGCAGCGGCGCGCTGCCCGAGACCAGCAGCCGGGCCTTGCCGAGCGCCCGGGCGGCGTCCGGCTCGCCGACGACCCGGTTCCACACGGTCGGCACGCCGAAGTACATGGTCGCGTCGGCCGCCGCGTACCGGGCCGGCTGCGGCTTGACCGTGTGCACCACCCGCGAGCCGCGTCGCAGCGAGCCGAGCACCCCGAGGATCAGCCCGTGCACGTGGAACAGCGGCAGCCCGTGCGCGACGGTGTCGTCGGGCGTCCAGTCCCAGACCTCGAACAGGCCGTCCAGCCCGGCCGCGATCGCCCGCCCGGACAGCTGCGCGCCCTTCGGCGCCCCGGTGGTGCCGGAGGTGTAGAGCAGCATCGCCGTGCGTTCCGGGTCGATCTCGCGCGGTGCGACGGCGGTGCTGCCGGGGCGCACCGAGGGCAGCGCGGCGACCTCGGGCCCGTCCGGGCGCTCACCGGCCCACGCCGTCGCCCCCGAGTCGCGCAGCACGTGGCCGCGCTCGGCCGGGCCCGCGTCCGGCGGCACCGGCACCACCGGGACCCCCGCGAGGATCGCGCCGGTGATCGCGACGACGGTGTCGATCGATGCCGTGGCGTGCACGGCGACCGGGCCGTCGTCGGGGATGCCGGCGGCGAAGCGGCCCGCCCGGTCGACCAGCTCGGCGCGCGACAGCGCGTCGTCGCCGACCACGACGGCGCGGTCGAGGTCGTCGGCGGCGGTGAGCGAGGTGAGGAACAACGTCGATCTCCTGAGGTCTAGAAGGCCATCGCGGGCAGCACGAGGGCGCCGACCAGCGCGAGCGGGCCGAGCACCACCATGGACAGGCCCCAGCGGGTCAGCAGCGCGGTCATCCGCGGCCGCTCGTCGGGGTCGACGGTGGTCGCGACCAGGGTCGCACCCACCGTCGAGAACGGCGACACGTCCACGATCGACGAGCAGACGCCGAGCGCGCAGATCAGGGCCCATCCGGCCAGCCCGCCCTGCTGGATCAGCGGGATCGCGAGCGGGACCAGCGCGGCCAGGATGCCGGTGGTGGAGGCGAACGCCGACACCAGCCCGCACACCGCACAGATCACCAGCGCGGCGAGCAGCGGGACGGTGAGGGTCGCGGCGAGGTCGCCGAGCAGGTCGACGGCGCCGATCTCCTGCAGCACGCCGACGTAGGTGATGATGCCGCCGACCAGCAGCACCGTCGACCAGTCGATCTCCTTCAGCGCGCCGCGGCCGTTCTCCGGGTCGATCAGGGTCAGGACGGCGCCGAAGGCGAACGCGAGCACGCCGACATCGGGCTCGTTGCCGAGCACGGCGAGCACGATCACGGACGCGACCAGGCCGAGCATCGCGACCACGGTGACGAGGTGGACGCCCCGGAACGGCTCGCGCTCGGCCGGCCCGTGCTCGGCCGGTCCGTGCTCGACCGGTCCGGTGGACGGCGTCCCACCGCCCACGGCGACGGCGCTCCGGGACCGGCGGCGCGCACCGAAGAGCAGGTGGGCGACGAGGAGCAGGACCAGGTTCGCGACGACCGCGACGGCGAGCAGCGTCATCGGGTTCAGCGCGATCCCGGCCGAGGCGGCGGTGCCCCAGGTGACGATCCCGAACAGCGACGTCGGGGCGAACCCGCCCGCCGAGAGCCCGGTCCCGACCGCCAGAGCCATGAGCATCGGGTCGATGCGCCGCCGGTGCGCCACCGACATCGCGATCGGGGCCATCACCAGGCCGCCGAGCGGGGAGCCCATCGCCGAGACGACGCCGGTGAGCACGAAGAACGTCAGCGGCAGCGCGCCGGTGTTGTCCCCGACCAGGACCAGCGCCCGGTCGACCAGACGCCCGATCGTGCCGTTGGACTTGGCGATCCCGAAGAAGAACGTGACCCCGACCAGCAGGATCAGGATGTCGACGGGGAAGCCCGCGACGATGTCCTCGAGGGCCAGGCCGGCGACCAGCAGCCCCATCCCGGTGGCGGCCGCGAACATCACGATGCCGATGTGCGTGCGGCGGATCTCCGCGATCACGAAGACCGCCGCGAACACTGCCAACGCGATGATCTGGACCGCCACGTGCGTACCCCCATCGGTAGACGCCTTGTCGGATCGGTCCACCAGGTGGCACAGTGGTTCACGTACTGGACCGGTTGCGGGAGGACCGTAGATCGCCCGTTCGGGAGGGGTCAAGTTCATGACGGCGGCTTCATGACGGCGGCGACGAACAGCGTGGTGTCCGCGATCCGCGTGCTGGAGGCAGTGGGGGAGCGGCAGCCGGTCGGGCTCTCCGAGCTCGCCCGGGCCGTCGGCCTGCCGAAGAGCACGGTGCAGCGGACCCTGCTGACCCTGGCCGAGGTCGGCTGGTGCCGCGCCGACGAGGCCGCTCGCTGGCGGCTGACCTACCGTGCGTTCGCCGTCGGCAACCAGGCCCGTGACGCCGGTGAGCTGCGTGGCCGCGCGCTGCCGGTGCTGCACGAGCTGCAGCTGGCCACGGGGGAGACGATCCACCTGGCGGCACCGGACGGCCCCGAGCTGGTGCTGGTCGAGCGGCTCGACACCGCGCACAGCCTGCGTGCGTTCCTGCCGCTGGGGCACCGGATCCCGCTCAACGCCTCGGCCACCGGGCAGGCCTTCCTCGCGGCCTGCACCGACGACGTCGTCGACACCTACCTGGCCGGCGGGGCGCTGCCCGCGCGCACCGCGGCGACGGTCACCGACCCGGATGCGCTGCGCGGGCGGCTGGCCGGGATCCGCGCGCGCGGCTGGTCGGTGAACCCGGAGGGGCTCAGCGACGGCATCGCCGCCGTCGGCGCCGCGATCCTCGGCGCCGACGGGCGACCGGCCGGGGCGCTGTCGGTCTCGGGCCCGACGGTCCGCATGACCGAGGACGTGTTCGACGACCACGGCCGGGCCGCCGCCGACGCCGCGCGGCGCATCTCCCGCGAGCTCGGCGCGCCCGGATGAGCCGGACGCGCCGGAGCCCGCCGCCCCGCAAGGGCGACGGGCTCCGTGTGGTGGTGGTGCGGCGTGCGCGTCAGTTCGCCAGCATGCCCCGCAGGACGTACTGCAGGATGCCGCCGTTGCGGTAGTAGTCGGCCTCACCGGGGGTGTCGATGCGGACCTTGGCGTCGAACTCCACGGTCTCGCCCGAGTCCTTGGTGGCGGTCACCGTCACCGACTTCGGGGTCTTCCCCTCGTTCAGCGCGGTGATCCCGGCGATGTCGAAGGTCTCGGTGCCGTCCAGCCCCAGCGACGACGCCGTCTCGCCGTCCGGGAACTGCAGCGGGACCACGCCCATGCCGATCAGGTTCGAGCGGTGGATCCGCTCGAACGACTCGACGATCACGGCCTTGACACCCAGCAGCGCGGTGCCCTTGGCCGCCCAGTCACGCGACGAGCCGGAGCCGTACTCCTTGCCGCCCAGCACGACCAGCGGGGTGCCCTGCGCGGCGTAGTTCTGCGCGGCGTCGTAGATGAACGCCTGCGGCGCACCCTCGGCGGTGAAGTCGCGGGTGTAGCCGCCGCTCACCCCGCCGTCGACGATCGCGTCCAGCAGCAGGTTGCGCAGCCGGATGTTCGCGAACGTGCCGCGGATCATCACCTCGTGGTTGCCGCGCCGCGAGCCGAAGGAGTTGTAGTCCTTCTTCTCGACGCCGTTCTCGTCGAGGTACTGCGCGGCCGGGGTGCCCGGCTTGATCGCACCGGCCGGCGAGATGTGGTCGGTGGTGACCGAGTCGCCGAGCAGCGCGAGCACCCGGGCGCCGGAGATGTCCGAGACCGGGTCCGGGGTCTGCGACATGCCCTCGAAGTACGGGGGCTTGCGGACGTAGGTGGACTGCTGGTCCCACTCGAAGATCTGGCCCTCCGGGGTGGGCAGCGCGCGCCAGCGGTCGTCGCCCTGGAAGACGTCGGAGTAGCTCGAGGTGAACATGTCCGAGTCGATCGAGGAGTCGACCACCGCGTTGATGTCCTCGGTCGAGGGCCAGATGTCGCGCAGGAAGACGTCGTTGCCGCCCGAGTCGCGCCCGAGGGGCTGGTTCTCGAAGTCGAAGTCCATCGTGCCGGCCAGCGCGTAGGCGATGACCAGCGGCGGGGACGCCAGGTAGTTCATCTTGACGTCCGGGTTGATCCGGCCCTCGAAGTTCCGGTTGCCCGAGAGCACCGAGCAGACGGCGAGGTCGGCGTCGTTCACCGCGGCCGAGATCTCCTCGGGCAGCGGGCCGGAGTTGCCGATGCAGGTGGTGCAGCCGTAGCCGACCAGGTTGTAGCCCAGCTTGTCGAGGTAGGGCCAGAGACCGGCCTTCTCGTAGTAGTCGGTGACGACCTGCGAGCCCGGGGCCATCGACGTCTTGACCCACGGCTTGACCGCGAGGCCCTTGTCGACGGCGTTCTTGGCCAGCAGCGCGGCGCCGAGCATCACCGACGGGTTCGAGGTGTTGGTGCACGAGGTGATCGAGGCGATCACGACGGCGCCGTGGTCGATCTCGAACTCGGCGCCGTTCATCGAGACGGTCGTCGGCTTGCTGGTGCGTCCACCGGCCCCGGCGGCGGCCGAGATCGCCGGGCGCGGGGCCCCGCCGCCGTTGCCCTCGGCGCTGGGTGCGGCCGGGTCGCTGGCCGGGAAGCTCTCCTCGCCGGCCTCGTCCACCGAGGACGCGCTGCCGGGCGCGTAGTCGCCCAGCGACGAGCGGAAGGCGGGCTTGGCCTCGGAGAGCGCGATCCGGTCCTGCGGGCGCTTCGGGCCGGCGATCGACGGGACGACCGTCGACAGGTCCAGCTCCAGGGTCTCGGAGTAGACCGGCTCGCGCTCCGGGTCGTGCCAGAGGCCCTGCTCCTTGGCGTAGGCCTCGACCAGCGCGATCTGGTCGTCCGAGCGGCCGGTCAGGCGCAGGTACCGGACGGTCTCCTCGTCGATCGGGAAGATCGCGGCGGTGGAGCCGAACTCCGGGCTCATGTTGCCGATGGTGGCGCGGTTGGCCAGCGGCACGGCGCCGACGCCGGCCCCGTAGAACTCGACGAACTTGCCGACGACGCCCTTGCGGCGGAGCATCTCGGTGATCGTGAGCACCACGTCGGTGGCGGTGACGCCGGTCGGGATCTCACCGGTCAGCTTGAAGCCGAGCACCTGCGGGATCAGCATCGAGACCGGCTGGCCCAGCATCGCGGCCTCGGCCTCGATGCCGCCGACGCCCCAGCCCAGCACGCCCAGGCCGTTGACCATCGTGGTGTGCGAGTCGGTGCCGACCAGCGTGTCCGGGTAGGCCTGTCCGTTACGGGGCATGACCACGCGCGCCAGCTTCTCGATGTTGACCTGGTGCACGATGCCGGTGCCGGGCGGGACGACCTTGAACTCGTCGAAGGCCCCCTGGCCCCAGCGCAGGAACTGGTAGCGCTCCTTGTTGCGGCCGTACTCGAACTCGATGTTGCGCTCGAAGGCGTCCGGGGTGCCGAAGAAGTCGATCATCACCGAGTGGTCGATGACCAGCTCGGCGGGCGCGAGCGGGTTGACCTTCGACGGGTCGCCGCCCATCTCGGTGACGGCCTCGCGCATGGTCGCGAGGTCGACCACGCAGGGGACGCCGGTGAAGTCCTGCATGATCACCCGCGCCGGGGTGAACTGGATCTCGGTGCTCGGCTCGGCCTGCGGGTCCCAGTTCGCCAGGGCGTTGATGTGGTCCGCCGTGACGTTGGCCCCGTCCTCGGTGCGGAGCAGGTTCTCGAGCAGGACCTTCAGGCTGAACGGCAGGCGCTGCGAGCCCTCCACCGCGGAGAGCCGGAAGATCTCGTAACCGGTGCCCCCGACGTCGAGCTGTCCTCTGGCGCCGAAGCTGTCGGTGCTGGCCACTTGGTGGTCCTCCCCGTGGTGGTGGTGGTGGGCGTTCTGCGTCCGGTGCGGTGAGCGTCCGCCGTGCGGCTCGCCGGTGTCGCTCGGTGTTTCTCGGTGTCGCTCGGTGTGTCGCTCGGTGTGTCGTCTCTCGGTGTCCCGGAGTCTCGCGCACCGCGTCGTCGGCGGCAGCGCGGACCCTCCCGCCTCAAATAGTACGCCTGTCCTATAAGCCGCGCGAGGCGGGTGTGGTGGTGGTCGCGTCGCCCGGGAGACGGATGTCGGCGGTGTGTCCGGTGTGTCGCGGGGTGCCCGCGTGACGGGAGTGGCAGGGTGCCGAGCGACCGCGCCCGGCCGCGCTCACTCCCCGAGCGCGCGGGTGCCCCGCTCCCCGGGAGGCATGGACGTGACGCGCGAAACGGCGACGCGCGACCGGCGCGCGAGCCGGGGCCGGTGCCCGGCCGCCCGGATGCCGGTGGGCGCCGGCGTCGTGCTGGTGCTCGCGGCGGTGCTCGTCGCGGCCCCGGGCGTCGCGGCCGGCCCGCTCCTCGACGTTCGGCCGGTCGCCGCAGCGTCCCCGGCGTTCCCCGGTCCTGCGGCGTCCCCGGCGCTGCCCGGCCTCGCGGCGTCCCCGGCGCTGCCCGCTCCTGCCGCGCTGCCCGTTCCTGCCGCGTGGCCCGTTCCTGCCCCGGCGCTCCCCGCCGGTCCCGCGGCCCCGGCCCAGCCGTCGCCGCCCCCGAACCCGGACGACGACGAGCTCGACCAGAGCCGCCGGACCGTCGAGGACCGGGCGGCCGAGGTCGGCCGGCTCACCACCCGCCTCGCCGAGCTGGACGCGCAGGCCGAACAGCTGCAGATCGAGGTCGCGGGCCGCAACGAGCAGGCCCTCGAGGCGCGCGACACCGCCGACGCGGCCGGCCGGGAGGCCGACGCGGCCGCCGCCCGCGCGTCCGAGGCACGCCGGGCGACCGAGGAGGCCGGCCGGGCGGTCGACGGCGCCCGGACGCGGCTCGACGCCTTCGTCGGCGACGTCTACACCCACGGCCTCGACCTCGGGCCGCTCGGACTGCTGTCGCGGGCGACCGACCCGCAGGACCTGATGGACCGGGCCCGGTTGACCGACGCGCTGAGCGAGGACCAGGCCGCGGTGCTCGAGGAGCTGGAACAGGCCCGGATCGCCCAGGCCAACGCCGACTCCCTGGCGCGGGCCGCGCAGGAGGAGGCCGACCGCCGCCGCGCCGCCGCCGAGGACGCGTCCGCGGCCGCCGACCAGGCCGTCGTCGCCGCGATCGCCGCCGCCGACGAACAGCAGGGCCGGCTCGACGCGGTCCGGGCCGAGCGCGCCGACGTGCAGGCCCGGCTCGACGCCGCCGCGAACTCCGACGCGGGCCTGCGGGCCCAGCGCCAGCGCTACCTCGCCTGGCAGGCCGAGCAGGAGCGGATCGCGGCGGAGGAGCAGCGGCGGGCGCGCGAGGAGGCCCGCGCCCGGGTCGCCCAGGAGTCGGCACCCGCCGACGACCCCTCGGGCCCGGGGCCCTCCGGCGACGACGGGGTGCCGCGGTCGGGCTCGTCGGCGGTCGAGACGGTGATCGACCGGGCGAAGGCCCAGCTCGGCACCATCTACGCCTGGGGCGGCGGCAACTCCCGCGGCCCGACCACGGGTATCCGCGACGGCGGCGTCGCCGACCGGCACGGCGACTACAACAAGGTCGGGTTCGACTGCTCGGGGCTGATGCTCTACGCCTTCGCCGGTGTCGGCATCGACCTGCCCCGCTACAGCGGCAACCAGGCCGACGCCGGCGAGGAGGTGCCGGTCTCGGAGATGCGCCGCGGCGACATGCTGTCCTGGGCGGAGAACGGCCGGACCCACCACATCGCGATGTACCTGGGCGACGGGAAGATGATCGAGGCGCCGTACTCCGGTGCGCGGGTGAAGATCTCCCCGGTCCGCTACGACGGGCTGGACAAGGTCACCCGGATGTTCTGAACCCCGGCCCTCCTCCGGGTATCGGCCGTCAGCCGGCCGCGGCGCCGGAGCGGACGGTGTCGGCCTCGGCGGCCAGCTCGTCGAGCACCACCCGCACCGCCGGTCGCTGCGCGGCCTCCGGGCGGCAGACGGCGCGGACCAGGCGGGCCGCGCGGACCCCGGCCAGCGGGCGCAGTGCGAGCCGGGTGCCGCCGCGGTCGTCGGTGGAGTAGCGGGGGAGCAGGGCGACGCCGTGACCGCGGGCGACGAGCTCCTCGGTGACGGAGAAGTCGTTGATCCGCTGCACGATCCGCGGGGTCGTGCCGGTCACCAGGGCGAGCGAGCTCAGGACGTCGTCGATCGGCCACCCGGCCGCCACGGAGATCCAGTCCTCGTCGGCCAGGTCGGTGAGGTCCACCGCGGCGCGGGTGCTCAGCGGATGTCCCGGCGGGAGGGCGACGTCGAGTGGCTCGCGCAGCAGCGGGTGCACCTGCAGGCGGCCACCGTCGAACGGGTCGACCCGCTCGTCGTGGTGGGAGACGACGACATCGGCCTCCGCCGCGGCGACCGGGATCTCGTCGGGCCGCAGGTCCAGGTCGCGGCAGGACAGGACCAGTCCGTCGTGGACGGTGGCCCGGTGCAGCAGCCCGGGCAGCAGCAGCCGCGCCGCGGACGGGAACAGCACCAGCCGCACGGTGCCGAGGGGCCGGTCCCGCAACCCGGCGACGGTCTCGTCGAGCCGGCCGAGCGCGGCGAGCACGTCCCCGGTCCCGGCGACGACGGCCGATCCCGCCTCGGTCAGGCGCAGGCCCCGCCCGTCGGGAACGGTCAGCGCGATGCCCGCCTCCCGCGACAGCACCTTGAGCTGCTGGGAGACCGCGGACGGGGTGTAGTTCAGGGCCGCGGCGACGGCCGTGACCGAGCCGCGGTCGGCGAGCTCGCGCAGGATCCGCAGGCGCCGCACGTCCATGCAGGAACGCTACAAGGACGTTTCAACTCCTGTCGCTGGATTGCACGGTCGATCCGGGCGACGCTCGGGAGGTGAGCGTGCGTGATCGTTGCCTGGCCGTCGTCGTCGCCGTGTTGTGGGGTGCGAACTTCATCGCCATCCACGTCGGACTCGAGTACTTCCCGCCGGTGTTCCTCGCCGGCCTGCGGATGCTCGTGCTGGCGGTGCCGGCCGTGCTGTTCGTGCCGCGTCCGCGGGTGCCGCTGCGCTGGCTGGTCGGCTACGGCCTCGGGTTCGGCACGCTGCAGTTCCTGTTCCTGTTCCTCGGCATGTACGCCGGGATGCCGACCGGGCTCGCGTCGCTGGTGCTGCAGGCGTCCGGGCCGTTCACCCTGGTGCTCGGTGCGCTGCTGCTGCGGGAGAAGGTGACCGGACGGCAGTGGGCCGGGATCGGCGTCGCCGTCGCGGGGCTCGCGACGATCGCGCTCGCCCGAGCCCAGAGTGCGGCCCTGCTGCCGGTGGTGCTCACCCTGCTCGGCGCGCTCGGCTGGGCGGTCGGGAACCTGTGCAACCGGCTCGCCCAGCGCGACGGGGCCGACGTCGACCCGCTGCACCTGACCCTGTGGATGACCGTCGTGCCGCCGGTGCCGTTGCTGGTCGCGTCCGCGGTCGTCGAGGGCCCGGCGACCGGCTGGGTCGCCACCGCTGCGGTGTTCACCCGGGACGGGTTGCCCGGGCTGGGCGCGCTGGTCTACCTGTCGGTGGTCGCGACCGTGCTCGCCGCGGGCATCTGGACGGTGCTGATGCGCCGCTACCCGGCCGGGCTCGTCGCGCCGCACTCGCTGCTCGTGCCGGTGGTCGGGATGGCGTGCGCGATGGCGCTGCTGGGGGAGCGGCCGGCGGTCGTCGAGCTGGTCGCCGGAGCCGTCGTCGTCGGCGGGGTGCTGGTGGCGTCGGCGCCGGCCCGGGGCCGGGGTGAGCGATCACTTGCTACCGTCCGGTAGTGATCGCTCGGATCCCACCGGCCACCCGTCGCGAGATGGGCCTGCTCAACGCCGCGATCACCTCGGTCCTCGGCGTCGTCGCCGGCACCGAGCGCCCGAACCTGTTCACCACGCTCGCCCGGCACCGCCGGATGTTCCGCCCGTGGCTGCGGTTCGCCGCGACGCTGATGCCCGCCGGGACGCTGCCGTCCGCGGACACCGAGCTGGTGATCCTGCGGGTCGCGCACCGGTGCGGTTGCGACTACGAGTGGCACCACCACACGGGCCTGGCCCGGGAGGCGGGGCTCACCGGCCCGCAGATCGAGGCCGTACGCGGCGGTGTGGACGATCCAGTGTGGACACCCCGGCAGCGCCTGCTGCTGACGGCGGCCGACGAGCTGCACGCCACCCGGACGATCTCCGACGAGACCTGGCGGGAGCTGACCGCCGAGCTCGCGCAGCACCAGCTCGTGGAGCTGCCGGTGCTGGTCGGTCACTACGAGATGCTGGCGATGACGATCCACGCGCTGCGGATCCAGCCGGACCGGCCGCGCCCGGACACCGCACCGGTCCGCCTGGTCCGGGCCGTGCGGTCCCGGCTCCGGGGGCGGGCGGCATGACCCGCGGATTCTCCGGTGCCACCGCGATCGTCACGGGCGCCGCCCACGGCATCGGTGCCGAGATCGCCCGGCAGCTGGCCGGAGCGGGCGCGTTCGTGCTGGTCACCGACGTCGCCGAGGCGCCGCTGGCCGGCGTCGTCGACGGGATCACCCGGGCCGGCGGCTCGGCCAGGGCGATGGTGGTCGACGTGGCCGACCGCGCCGCCGTGCAGGGGGCGGTCGACGCCGTCGTCGCCGAGTTCGGCCGGCTCGACTACATGGTCAACAACGCCGGCGTGGGGATCTTCGGCGAGGTCGAGGCGGTGAGCCTGGACGAGGCCGACACGATCGTCGACGTGAACCTGCGCGGCGTGCTGTACGGCGTGGGCGTCGCCTACCGGCAGATGCTGCGGCAGGGGTCCGGGCACATCATCAGCACCGCCTCCGCCGCCGGGCTGGTGCCGGTGCCCGCCCAGGCGCACTACACCGCCACCAAGCACGCGGTCGTCGGCCTGCACAAGGCGCTCGCCCTGGAGGCCGCCGGCGCCGGGATCCGCACCACGGTGTTCTGCCCGGCGTGGGTGGAGTCGAGCATGTTCGACACGGCCACGCTGCACGGCACGATGTCCGGCGCCGACCCGCGCACGGCCGTGCCGATCGCGCCGCTGGCCACCGACGCCGCGGTCCGCCGCCTGCTGCGTGGCGTCCGGCGCGGACGGCGGTTCGTGATCACGCCGGTGTACGGCCGGCTGGGCTGGTGGCTCGACCGTGTCTCCCCGGCGCTCAGCCACCTGCTGTACCGGGCCGCGCTCGTCCGGCTGCGGCGCCGGGCCGACGCCGGCTGAGATCGGGCGGGCCACCCGGGCGACGGCCGTGACTCCTGGGCGGCGTGCCGCACGCCGGCACCGGAGCGTCACCGCGGTCGCTGCCCGGCACCGACGCGTGGCCCCGGCGCGACGAGATCGTTCACGAGCCCGCGAAGAAGGTCACCAGCAGGTAGACCGCGGCCAGAAGGTGGAGCGCGGTGTACGGGTAGGCGACGGACGGCGGCATGCCGGCGGCCGCCTTCCTGGCCGTTCCGAGCGCCAGGTAGCGGCCCACCCCCTTCACCACGGCCATCCACCCGAGCAGGGTGATGACGAGGGCCGGGCCCCATGCCCACTCGTTCACCACAGCCAGGGACGCCGCCCCGATGACCAGCTGCAGGGACGCGGCCGAGATCACGAACCCGGTTCCGGTCTTCTCCTCCATGACCACCGTGTAGAACGACCTGCTGACCAGCGCCGGAAGATAGCCGCCCAGCACGTAGATCCCCCAGAACACCGACAGCGCGGAGATCGCCTCGTCCGAGTTCATCGCCGTCCTCCGGATCGTGGGAGCCCCGGACGCACCTCGGCCACCGGGGCCGGGTCCGGCCTCGAGCGCCCGGGACGGGGACACCTCCTTCCGCCGGCATGGCAACGGTCATCGGACCGCCGAGCCCGGTGCCGACGACGGTGACGTCCCGGCTCGTGCCGTCCCTGCTTCGGGCGCCTGGACACGACGAGTTCCTGCTGGTGGATGAGGCTCATGGGCGTAGGACACGAGCGGGGTCGTGGGCCGTGACAGTTTCGGTTGGTGATCCGCGTCACGTGTCTCCGTGGAGCGCGCGCTCGTCCGGGCGGGGAGTCGCGCGGGCGTCCGACGGCAGCTCGTCCCGGTGGGTGGCCGCCGACGGACGCCCCGGCGTCCGTGTCGGGCGGGCTGTGCCCCACGCCGCCCGGTCGGGTGTCCGCTGACAGCCGGACGCCCTGTGCCGGAGGCGGCGCCGTTTCCGGTGGTGCTCGACACGCGAACAGGACGCAGGCGTGCAGGACGGGCCGAACGTGCGCCGGGGTGCGGCCGACGGTCGGCCTCGTCGCCGAGTGGCGCTACTTCGTGCTGGCGGTCCTGCATGTGGGCGGGGTAAAATCGAACGTGTGGTCGATCAACGTGAGCGGGAGCTGGACGAGATCCTGCAGCGCCCGGTGGTGGTCGAGGATCCGTGCCCGCACGGGACGCCGGCGCATCTGTGTGCGGATCTGTGCCTGTATGACCCGTCGGCGGTGGCCGCGGTGCAGCAGGGGCGGCCGGTCGGGCACACGCTCGCGTTGGACTGTGAGCTGGCGGGGTCGGCGCCGGGGTTGCTCAGCGATGCGCAGGTCTTCGATGTCGTCGAGGGGGCGGAGCGGCTGGTGCGGTGGGCCGGGGCGTTGCGGACGCGCATGATCGCCGAGATCGTCGCGCGGCACCCGCGGGGCAGTCGTGCCGCGCCACCGGATGCCGATCCGCGGGCGGTCACGCAGGTCAGCCGGTGGTTGCCGGATCATCTGGGGATGGTGCTGGGGGTGACCCGCGAGCAGGCGCAGGGGTTGCTGGCCGAGGCGGCGCGGTTCGGGCAGGTGCTGCCCGCGACCCTGGCCGCGTGGGAGGCCGGGCAGATCGACGAGCGCAAGGCCGGTGCGATCGCGGAGTCCACCGTGGTCCTCGACGACGAGGCCGCCGCGGCGGTGGAGGCGGTGGTGCTGCCCGGGGCGGCGGAGGCCCATCACCGGCTGTTGCGGGACCGGCTGCGCCGCGCGATCGCCAAGGCCGACCCCGAGGGTGCGGCGCGCCGCCACCAGCGTGCGAAGGCGCAGCGGCGGATGTCGATCAATCGTGGGGAGGAGGGGATGGCCTCGCTGTGGTTGAACGGGACCGCTGAGCAGACCGAGGCGTCGTGGCAGTCGGTGGACCGGTTGGCGCGTGCGCTGGGCGTCGAGGATCCGCGCACGCTGGACCAGAACCGGCTCGATCTGGCCCACGGGCTGCTGCAGGGCACCCTGTCCGTCACCGACCTGGGCAGCGTGCAGACGGCGGTGGACAGCGTGCTGGCCGCGGCCGGTGCCGCCGGCAACGGCGGCGCCGGAATGGCGACCAGCTCCCACGGAACCGGCACCGCTACCGGCGCGGCAGCTCCGGGTGCGGCCTCCGATGGGCCGGTCACGGTCCCCAGTGCGGGCGCCACGGCGGCTGGGTCGGACGGCGCGGCCCCGGTGATCCCGCCGGAGGTGGTGGCGGAGGCGGTGGCCCGTGCGATGCAGCACAAGCCCGACCCGAACGAGGTGATCGGGCGTAAGCCGCTGATCCACGTCGTGGTCGCGCTGGACACCTTGATGGGCGGTGACCGGCCGGCCAAGCTGGTCGGGCACGGCCCGATCCCGGCACTGACCGCCCGTGCCCTGGCCGCCGGCGGAGTATGGAAACGACTCGTCACCGACCCTCTGTCAGGCACCCTGCTCGATCACGGCCGCACCACCTACAGCCCACCCGACGGACTCGCCGACCACGTCAAGGCCCGTGACGTCGTCTGCCGCGGCGCGCTGTGCAGCAAAACGATCCGCGAACTCGACCACCACATCCCCTGGGCCGGCGGCGGCGAGACCAACGAGGAGAACCTGTACGGCTTCTGCATGGGCGACCACAAACTCAAGGACGCCCCCGGCTGGAAGGTCCTCGCCCACCCGGACGGCTCACTGACCTGGATCAGCCCCTGCGGGCGTCGCCGGACCACCCGCCCACACGACTACCGGCCCTTCACCGACCCCATGCCCGAACAATCCGACGACGCCGCCGCCGACGAGCCTGACGCCACCGGCACCGGGAGGGCCGACGCCGACGGTGCGACGGGCCCGACCGGCGACGGGTCGCAGGACGCCGGCGAGGGCACAGTGCCCGACGACGATCCGCCGCCGTTCTGACTCGAGCACGCCTGTGCCCGGTCCTGGGGGCCACGTCTCCACCGGCCCTCCGACGGAGCTCCGGCGGAAAGCGGGATGAATCCGCCTCCCCGTGTCGTTACCCTGATCGTCATGGCACGAGGCATCTGGTCGCAGAAGGTCCGCACCGCCCGCTGACGGCGGCGCCTTCTCCCTTTTCCACAGCGTCCGCCGTTCCGGTTCCCCGCCGGGCGGCCGTTTCCTGCTGCCCGGCTCCACTGCGAGCTGCGGAGCAACCCGTGACACTCACCCCGACCCCGAGATCCTCGGCCCACCACACCGCGCCCCCGGACACGCTGTCGCTGCCCACCGCGGCGGGCGAGAGCGCCCACGTCCGCGCCGACGGCGTCGGCGTCGTCCGCGGAGCCCGGCGCGTCCTCGACGACCTGTCGGTCACCGTGTCCGCGCGGTCGCGGATCGCCGTCGTCGGCGAGAACGGCCGCGGCAAGACCACCCTGCTGCACGTCCTCGCCGGGCTGCTCACGCCCGACGAGGGCACCGTGCACCGGGCCGGCACGATCGGACTGGCCCGCCAGGAGCTGGCCGCCCGCGACGGCGAGACGGTCGGCACCCTCACCGGCGAGGCGCTCGCCGCGTCGCTGACGGCCCTGCAGGCCCTCGACGAGGCGACCCACGCGCTGGCCCGGGAAGGCGCCGACGACGAGCGGTCCGGCGACACCACTGTGGCCGACCGCTACGGCGCCGCGCTCGAGGCGGCGACCCGGCTCGACGCCTGGGACGCCGAGCGCCGCGTCGACGTCGCGCTCGACGCACTCGACGCGTGCACCGACCGGGAGCGTCCACTGTCGACGCTCTCGGTGGGCCAGCGCTACCGGGTGCGGCTGGCCTGCCTGCTCGGCGCGCGGCACGACGTCCTGCTGCTCGACGAGCCGACCAACCATCTCGACGCGGGCGGGCTGGACTTCCTGACCCGCACGCTGCGGGACCACCCGGGCGGGCTGGCCGTCGTCAGCCACGACCGGGTGCTGCTGCGCGACGTCGCGGACGACTTCCTCGACCTCGATCCCACCCGGGACGGGAAGCCGCGGCTCCACGCCGGCGGGTACGACGCCTGGCAGGACGCCCGGCGCCGCGAGCGCGCACGGTGGGAGCGGGAGTTCGCCGAGCAGCAGGCCGAGCACCGGCGCCTGCAGGACGCCGTCTCCCAGGCGCGCGACCGCCTCTCGACCGGGTGGCGTCCGGACAAGGGGACCGGCAAGCACCAGCGCCAGTCCCGCGCGCCGGGCGTGGTCCAGGCGTTGCACCGCCGCCAGGACGAGCTCGACGCCCACCGCATCGACGTCCCGCAACCGCCGCCGTCGCTGCACTGGCCCGACCTGGGCGTCCGCCGGGGCGCGCCGCAGCTGCGCGCGCACGGCGTCGCCGTCGACGCCCGGCTGGCCGGACCGCTCGACCTCACCCTCGACGGCGGCGACCGGCTGCTGGTCACCGGCCCGAACGGGGCCGGGAAGTCGACGCTGCTCGCGGTGCTGGCCGGCGCGCTGGCTCCGGACGAGGGACACGTCCGGACGGCGCGGGGCGCCCGTGTCGTCCGGCTCACCCAGGAGACGGCGGCGCAGGACCCGGCCGACACCGCGGTCGAGGTGTACGCCCGTCACATCGGGCGCCTGGTGGCGCGCGGGGAGCTGCGCGACGCCGACGTCGTGCCGCTGGGCTCGCTCGGCCTGCTCGACTCCGCCGCGCTGCGCACCCCGGTCGGACGGATGTCGCAGGGCCGCCGGCGCCGTCTCGACCTCGCACTGGCCCTGGCCGGGCGGCCGAGCACGGTCCTGCTGGATGAGCCGACGAACCACCTGTCGTCGGCCCTGGTCGACGAGCTGACCGCAGCGCTGCACGGGACGAGCGCCACGGTCGTCGTGGCGACGCACGACCGGCAGCTGCTGCGGGACCTGGCCGGTTGGCCGCGGCTCGACCTCGGCGCGCCGCGTGCTCCAGGCGTGCCGGGAGTGCCGGATCTGCCGTGAGTCCCCGGCGGGCACGCCGCCGCCGGTGCACGGCGGAACGGGGGAGGACGGCCGGGAATCGGTGGAGAATCGCGCGGTACCGGTGTCCGATCCGGCCCGGCCCGTTCGTCAGGACCATGACCGCACCACTCCGGCAGCCGCACTGTTCCGACAGCCACACCGATCCGGCAGCCACACCGATCCGATGGGGAGTCCACGATGGCCCGCTACGTGTTCCTGATGTACGACACCGAGGACTGGCACGACACCGTCGACGAGCAGGGGGTCGCCGACGAGTTCGCCCTGCACGAGGAGTTCATGGCCGCCGTGACGGCGGCCGGTGCGAGCGTGGCCGGCGGGGAGGCGCTCGAGCGGTCGTCCACCGCGAGCACCGTCCGCCGCGGCCCGGACTCCGGGTCGCGTCCGCTGGTGACCGACGGCCCGTTCGCCGAGACCAAGGAGGCCCTCGGCGGCTTCTACGTCATCGAGGCGCCGGACCTGGACGTCGCGCTGCGGCTGGCGGCCGCCTGCCCGGCCGGCACCGTCGAGGTGCGGCCGGTCATGGAGATGCCGGAGACATGACAACGCTGGACACATGACGAAGCTGGACACATGACGACGCTGGACACATGACCGCGCTGGACAGATGACGATGCTGGACAGATGACGATGCTGGAGGAGGTGTTCCGCAGTGCGTGGCCGGTCGTGGTCGCGTCGACCGCGCGGCTGACCCGGGACCTCGACCTGGCCGAGGACTGCACCCAGGAGGCCGTCGAGCGGGCCCTGCGCCGCTGGCCGGCCGGGTTCCCGGACAACCCGGCCGGCTGGCTGACCACCACCGCGCACCGGATCGCGCTCGACCGGCTGCGGCGGGAGGCGACGCTGCGGCGCAAGCTCCCGCTGCTCGTGGACCCCGTGTCCGGGGCAGGCGGCTCGGCGGTCGAGGGCTCGGCGGTCGAGGGCTGGGCGATCGGCGAGGACGCGGACCCGGAGCCGACCGACCCGCTGCGGCTCGTGTTCACCTGCTGCCACCCGGCGCTGTCGAGCGAGTCGCGGGTGGCGCTGACCCTGCGCCTGGTGTGCGGGGTCGACGTCGCGACGATCGCCGCCGTGCTGCTGGCCGGGGAGGCGGCCGTCGCGCGGCGGATCACCCGGGCCAAGCGCAAGATCGCGGTCGCGCGGGTGCCGTTCCGGGTCCCGGCCGGTGACGAGCTGGTGGAGCGTCTCGACGCGGTGCTCACCGTCGTGCACCTGGTGTACACGGCGGGGCACGTCGGGCCCGGGACCCGACTGCGCGACACCGACCTGACCGGGCGGGCGCTCGGCCTGGCCCGGATGCTGGTCGCGCTGCTGCCCGGCGAACCCGAGCCACGGGCGCTGCTCGGCCTGCTGCTGCTGACCGAGGCGCGGGGTGACGCGCGGACCGGGGCCGACGGGGAGCTCGTCCTGCTCCCCGACCAGGACCGCTCCGGCTGGGACCGGCGCCTGATCCGCGAGGGACTGGGGCTCGCGGCGTCGGCGTTGCGCGCCGGACCGGACGGGCGGTACGCACTCCAGGCGGGGGTGGCCGGCCTGCACGCGGTGGCACCGAGCTGGGCACAGACCGACTGGGCGCGGGTGGTCGTCACCTACGACGCGTTGCTGCGGGTGTGGCCGTCGCCGGTGGTCGCGCTCAACCGGGCGGTGGCGCGCAGCCGGCTGCCCGGCGCCGACCCGGTCGCCGTGCTGGCCGAGATCGACGCCCTGGCCCCGGAGCTGGCCGGCTACCCGTACCTGCCGGCTGCCCGCGCCGACCTGCTCGTCCGCCTCGGCCGGCCGGCCGAGGCCGCCGCGGCGTACGACGGTGCCCTGGCCGTGACCCGGAACCCGGTGGAACGCCGGCACCTGACCCGGCGGCGGGCGGAGACCGGGACGCCGTAACGCCGGCGCGGCCGGGAGGCCGGTCGCCGAAAGCCTGGGACGTCGGTGGAGGGGCAGGCCGAGAGCCGGGGAGGCGAAGTGGCGCGGCACCGGTCGGGGCCCCTGGCGGCCGCGGGAGTGCGGCCGGCCGGTGGCGCTGCCGGCCCGGCTGCTGCGGGCCGCCGTGTGCTCAGGCGACGGGGCCGGGAGCCGCCAGGGTCGCGTCCACGGCGTCGAGGGTCCGGCGCAGCCCGCTGTCGAACAGCGGCTCGGAGCCGCCCGGCCCGCGCACCACCGCGCCGCCGAGCAGCCGGGCGAGGACGGGCAGCTCCCCGGCCCGCCCGGACAGCTCCAGGTCGGCGGCGGTGGGCAGCCGGTCCCCCGCGAGCGCGGCGGCACCGCGGACGTAGCCGTGCACCAGGTGCAGCACCTCCACCGCCACGTGCAGCGGATGCCCCGCGGTGACGACGAGTGCCAGCAGCGCCTCGGACCAGGCGCACTCGGCCGGTCCGGCCGTGCGGTCCCCGGCCAGCAGCGGCACCGCCCAGGTGTGCTCGGCGAGCACGTCGCGCAGCGCCGTCGCCCAGATCTCGCAGCCGAGGCGCACCGCGCAGCCCCGCAGGTCCGGCGGCGCGCCCAGGGCGGCGTCGAGCACCAGCTCGACCAGCGCGTCCTTACCCGGGACGTGCCGGTACAGCGACATCGGTGCGCTCCCGAGCTCGCGGGCGAGGCGGGGCATGGACACCGCGGCGAGCCCGTCGTCGTCGGCGACCGCGAGTGCGGTGGCGACGATCGTCGCCCGGTCCAGAGCGGGGCGGGCGGGAGCGGGTGGGGGAGCCCAGCGCGGGTCGACCGTCACAAGATGATCATCATACGCGCAGCGTGTGGGGCATTACGCAGCGGGCGTAAGGGTTACTCCGCCCACTGTTCGTCCGCCGTGCAACGGTCGGTTCGTAGGGTGAGCCGCATGGAGCTGTGGGAGGTCGGGATCATCGCCCTGGCCGGGGTGTGGGCCGGGATGATCAATACCGTCGTCGGCTCCGGGACGCTCGTGACCTTCCCCGTGCTCGTCGCCCTCGGCTACCCGCCGGTGACGGCGACGACGTCGAACGCCATCGGCCTCATCTCCGGCTCCATCACCGGCGCGGTCGGCTACCGGAAGGAGCTGGCCGGGCACGGACCGCGCGTGCTCCGGTACGGCATCGCGTCGTTCCTCGGCGCGATCCTCGGCGCCGTGCTGCTGCTGTCGCTGCCGCACGACGCGTTCGAGACGATCGTGCCGGTCCTCGTCGGTCTCGCGGTGCTGCTGGTCGCGGTGCAGCCGGTGCTCGCCCGCCGGCTGCGCAATCGCGAGCAGCGGGACCGGACCTCGTCGCCGCTGCTCTACTTCCTGATCTTCCTGGTCGGGGTCTACGGCGGCTACTTCACCGCCGCGCAGGGGATCATGCTGGTCGGTGTGATGGGCCTGCTCGTGGCGGACCCGCTGCAGCGCCTCAACGCCTTCAAGAACACGCTGGCCTCGGTGGTCAACCTGGTCGCGGGGGTGATCTACGCCGTCGTCGCGCCGGTGGACTGGAGCGTCGTGGGGATCATCGCGGCGAGCTCGATCGTGGGCGGCCTGCTCGGGGCGAAGGTCGGGCGCAGGCTGCAGCCCGCGCTGCTCCGCTCGGTGATCATCGTGATCGGGATCGCCGCGGTCTTCCTGCTCGTGCTGCAGTAGGCGGTCGTGCCGGTGCGGCGGCTCGGGTGCGGTGAACTGTCGGTGGTCCGTGCTCTGCTGTCCTCCGGGACGTCGGACGGAGGCCGGGGCGGGTGGACGAGGAGACGGCGGCCGGGCTGCTCGTCGCGTTCGCGGCGCTGGCCGGCCGGGACATCGGTGACGCGGAGGCGCGCGCCGCGGTGCTGCAGGCCGGCACCCTCACGCCGTCCACCCTCAACGCGATCTGGGCGCAGCACCGGCGGGCGCCGGGCACGGTCCCGTTGCGTGACTACCTCGCCATGACCCTGCGGTTCGTCGAGCGGGGCCCGCCCGGTGGGTCCGGCCCGTGATCACCGCAGCGCCCCCGGCCCGGGCGTCGCCTGCCCGGCCTCGTCGGCCTCGCGGCGCGCGGACAGGCTCAGCAGCGCGCGGGCCCCGAACAGCGACGCCAGGCAGCAGACCGCGACGAAACCGATCGACATCCAGATCGTCCCGGTGCCGGTGAGCAGGGACTGCAGGATGAGCGGCAGGGCGCCGCCGACCATGCCGGTCAGCGCGTAGGTGCCGGCGATCCCGGTGTAGCGGACGCTCGGCGGGAAGGCCTGGGCGAGCATCCCCGCCATGATCGCGTAGTACATGACGTCCGGGACCGTCGCGATGACGGCACCGGCCATCGCCAGCGGGTAGCTGCCGGTCCCGATCAGCACGAACATCAGTGGCAGGGCGACGACCTCGAGGCCGAGCAGCACGGTCACGATCGTGCGGACGTTCCACCGGGTGGCCAGCACCGCGCCGAACGGCTGGACGACGAACTGGACCAGGCTGGAGACCAGGATGATCGTCAGGAAGCCCTCGCGGTCGAAGCCGAGGTCGCTGGTCGCCCAGGCCAGCGCGAACGTGTCCCGGGCGTAGGTTAGCGCGAACACGACGAGGATCGCGGCCACGCCCAGCAGCACCGGGCGGGTGTGCCCGCGGACGAGCGTGAGCAGCGGGATCCGCTCGGTCCGGCGCGAGGACTTCATGGCCGCGAACTCGGGCGACTCCTCCAGCCTGAGCCGGATGACCAGGCCGACGACCACCAGGATCGCCGACGCCAGGAACGGCAGCCGCCACGCCCAGCTGAGCATCGCCTCGCTGGGCAGCTGGGTGATGGCGAGGAACGAGATCGTCGCGAGGATCCGCCCGGCCGGTGAGCCCTGCTGGGCGAACGCCCCGAACAGGAACCCGCGTTCCTTCTTCGCGTGCTCGGTGGCGATCAGAACGGCGCCGCCCCACTCGCCGCCGACGGCCAGACCCTGCACGGCGCGGAGCAGGCACAGCAGGACCGGCGCGAGCACACCGGCCTGGGCGTAGGTCGGGAGCAGGCCGATGCCGACCGTGCTGACGCCCATCAGCATCAGCGTCGTGACCAGGGCCTTCTTGCGCCCCACACGGTCACCGAGGTGGCCGAAGACGATCGCGCCGACCGGTCGGGACAGGAACCCGATCCAGAACGTGGCGAACGAGAGCAGGATGCCGACCGAGGGCGGGACCTCGGCGAAGAACAGCGGCGCGAAGACCAGCGCGGACGCCAGGCCGTAGATGTAGAAGTCGTACCACTCGACGGTGGTGCCCACGAAGGACGCCCAGCCCGCCTTCCGGGCCATCTTCTCGTCGTCGCATAGACGACCGGTGATCGGCATGTGCCCTCCCCGTGGTGCGTGGCGTACCGGCGACCTCGTGGGCCGGCACGCTACGGCCGCGATTGTGTGACGGCCAACACCATTTGCCGCTATGGTTGATTCGGCAGTGCGAATCAATTGCCGGTGACCTGGGCGGACGGCGCGCGCCGTGGCGGCTCCGGCCGGGTAGGGGCCGGCCGGAACCGGGGGTCGGGGTGGAACTGAGGTATCTGCGGGCGTTCGCGGTCGTCGCCGAGGAGCTCAACTTCCGGCGGGCCGCCGAGCGCCTGGGCATCTCGCAGCCGCCGCTCTCCCAGGTGATCAAGAAGCTGGAGCGTGAGGTCGGGACGGCGCTGCTGGCGCGCACCACGCGCCGGGTCACGCTCACCGCGGCGGGGGAGGCCTTCCTGGTCGAGGCCCGGCGCGCGCTGGACGCCGTGCAGGCCGCGACCGACCGCGCCCGGGAGGCCGCGGCCGGTCACTCCGGGCACGTCCGGCTGGGGTTCACCGGGCCCGGCTCGTACCAGGTGCTGCTGGACCTGGCGCGCCGGTTCCGCGAGGAGCGGCCCGGGGTGCGGCTGGAGACGGTCGCGCCGTTCCTGACCGGGGAGCTGCTGGAGATGCTGCACCGGGGTGAGATCGACGCGGCTCTCGTCCGGCTGCCCGTATCGACCACCGGGCTCCGGGTCCGCGAGATCACCCGGGAACGCTTCCTGGTGGCGCTGCCGGCCGAGCACCGGTTCGCAGACCGCACCGAGATCACCGTTCCGGATCTGCGGGACCAGCCGTTGATCGGGTATCCCGCCCGCCGGGGCTCCGTGCTCACCACGGCGATCCACGGCGCGTTCCACCGGCACGGGATGAGTCCGACGATCCGTCAGGAGGCGCCGGACATGCACACGGCCATGGTCCTGGCCGGTGCGGGTCGGGGGGTCGGGCTGGTGCTCGAGACCGCCAGGCATCTGAAGGTGCCCGGCGTCGTGCTCGTGCCGCTGTCCGGCGGTCCGGAGGTCCCGCTCGCCCTGGCCTGGCGCGAGGACGATCCGGGCCCTGCGCTGCGCGCCATGGTCGCGCTGCTCGATGACGGCGACAGCGACAGCGAGAGCGACGGCGGCAGCGACGGCGAGGGAGCCGGCGGCGGAATCGGGGCCGGAGCCGGCTGAGCGCTCAGTGCCTGCGGCCGCGCGCGAAGTAGGCGATCGGGCCGACGACGTTGACGAGCGCGGCGAGTGCCCATGCCCAGCGCGGACCGTTCACCTCCGATTCCCGACGCCGGGCCAGGTCCGTCCACGCGGCGCCGAGCAGCCCGAACTGCAGGCCCGCGGTGAGCACCACCAGGATCCGCCCGCCGGTACCGAGGTCGTTCCACTTCAGCTTCTTCGCCATGCGGTGATCTTGCCAGTCCGAAGCGGGGCGAGGTGATGCCGTGTGGTCGGCCGGTGATCAGCGGTTCGTCGTGGATCGGTGCCAGGTCTGGCACCGATCCACTCCGAGTCCGCGATCATGCTCAGCATCGGGGTGCGGCGGCGACCACATCGCAGCACGGTCGTCCCTCGTATCGACGAAATCCGTCACCCACATCTCTTGATGTGAAGGATTGCGTCATGCAGAGTGTCCGGCGTGACGGAGACCTTCCAGTCGGACGAGCTCGACGCGCGGATCGCCGGCGCCCTGCAACTCGACGGGCGGGCGTCGTGGAGCCTGGTCGCGCGTCAGCTGGGGGTGAGCGAGTCGGCCGTGCTGCGGCGGGTCGCGGCCCTGCACGCGGCAGGCCGGCTGCGCGTGATCGGCGTCGTGGACGTGCTGCGGTGCGGGTTCGGGGTGCCGGTGCTGGTGCGGCTGCGCTGCCGCCCGGGTACGGCGAACGCGGTCGCCGACGTCGTCGCCGCCCGCCCGGAGACCCGCTACGTCACCGTGCTGACCGGCGGTGCCGACTGCGCCGCGGAGATCGTCGTCCCCGGCTACGCCGACCTGGCCCACGTCGTCGACGGCGGTTTCGGCGGGCCCGACGTCACCGCGGTCGAGTCGGCTGCGGTGATCCGGACGTTCGCCTCCAACCACGACTGGGACCCGGGCGTCCTCGACGGGGAGGCGGCGGCCGCGCTGCGGGCCGGGGCGCCGCCACGGCCGTTCGAGGAGGGCCACCCGGACGGGCCGCCCGAGCATCTCGACGCGACCGACCTCGCCGTCGTCGCCGCGCTCGGGGAGGACGGGCGGATGTCCTACACCGAGATCGCGAACCGGACCGGGGTCAGCGAGTCCACCGCCCGGCGCCGGGTCGACTCGCTGGTCCGCCGCGGCTGCCTGCGGTTCCGCACGCTCGCCGAGCCGGAGCTGTTCGGGTTCGGCGTCGAGTTCATGGCGTGGCTGTCGGTGCGCCCCGGCGACCTCGACGAGGCAGCCCGCACCCTCGCGGCCGACCCGGCGACCCGCTACCTGTCCGCCACCACCGGCACGTTCGGCCTGGTCGCCCAGGTCGCGCTGCGCCGCCACGGCGACCTCTACCGCTACCTCACCGAGGTGATCGGGACCCTGCCCGGCGTCGACCGGGCCGAGACCACCCTGCAACTGCGCACGCTCAAGCGGGCCTGGGCGCCGACGCCCGTGGCCCGGATGGAGGAGGCATGACCGACCCGACCCCACCCTGGCAGTGGGACGAGCCGACCTGGCGCGGCCACGTCGACCAGGTCCGCGCCGGGCGCTCGCTGGCCCCTGAGGCGTGGCCGGACGGCCGCCGGGTCGCCGTGGCGATCTCGTTCGACTCCGACCACGAGACCCCGGCACTGCGTGACGGCGAGGTGCTGCCCGGCAAGCTCGCCCAGGGCGAGTACGGCGCCCGCGTCGGTGTGCCCCGGATCCTGGACCTGCTGGAGCACCAGGGTGTCCCGGCGACGTTCTTCGTGCCCGCGGTGTCCGCGCTGCTGCACGACGGCGAGGTCGCCGCCTACGCCGCCGCCGGCCACGAGGTCGCGCTGCACGGCTGGATCCACGAGCGCAACACCGCCCTGGACCGCGACAGCGAGCGGGACCTGATGCTGCGCGCCGCCGACGTCCTCGAACGGCAGGCCGGCACCCGCCCCACCGGGTTGCGCACCCCGTCCTGGGACTTCTCCGCGGCCACCCTGGACCTGGTCCGCGAGCTGGGACTGGCCTACGACTCGTCGCTGATGGCCGACGACGAGCCCTACGAGCTGCTCTCGCGCGGAGAACCGACCGGCGTCGTCGAGCTGCCGGTGGAGTGGATCCGCGACGACGCGCCGTACTTCATGATGGAGCGGTTCGCGTCGCTGCGGCCCTACACCCCGCCGCGCGAGGTGGGCCGGATCTGGCGCGACGAGTTCGACGCCGCCCGGGCGCAGGGCGGGCTGTTCCAGCTCACCCTGCACCCGCACATCATCGGGCACCGGTCGCGGATGGTGGTGCTCGCCGAGCTGCTCGAGCACATCGCGGGCACCGGTGACGCCTGGTTCGCCACGCACGCCGACGTGGTCGCGCACGTCGGCACCCGGCTCGCCGGCGCAGAGCCCGGGGTGACCGCATGACCGCCACCGTCGCGGGCGGCACCCGGCTCGCCCCGCACCAGCGCAAGGCGCTCGTCGCCGGCGCCGTCGGCAACACCGTCGAGTGGGTCGACTGGGCCGTCTACGCCACGTTCGCTCCGATCTTCGCCGCGCAGTTCTTCGCCCCCGGCGACCCGACCGCGGCCCTGCTCTCGACGATGGGCGTGTTCGCGGTCGGCTTCGTGATGCGCCCGATCGGCGGTGCGGTGCTCGGTGCCTACGCCGACCGGCACGGCCGCAAGAAGGGGCTCACGCTCACCATCGGGCTGATGTCCGGCGCGTCCGCGGTGATCGCCGTCGCGCCGACCTACGACTCCGTCGGGCTGCTCGCCCCGCTGATCCTGCTGCTGGCCCGCCTGGTCCAGGGGTTCTCCGCGGGCGGCGAGTTCGGCTCGTCGTCGAGCTTCATGGTCGAGTCCGCGGCGCCGCGGCGCCGCGCCTTCGCCGGGTCCTGGCAGCAGGTCTCGGTCGGCGCCGGGACCCTGATCGCGGCCGGGATGGGCACGGTCCTGACCACCGTGCTCGACGAGAGCGCCCTGGCGAGCTGGGGCTGGCGGGTCGCGTTCGGGGTCGGCGCGCTGCTCGGCCTGATCGGGCTGTGGCTGCGCGTCTCGGTGTCGGAGACCGAGGCCTTCGCCGCGCTGACCGAACGGGCCGCCGAGCAGGCCGCGCCGCGCCGCAACGCGTTCGTCGTGATGGTCCGCGACCACCCCCGCGCCGCGCTGCGGGTCGTCGGGATCACGATCGCGGGCACGCTGATCTACTACATCTGGGTCAGCTTCATGCCGACCTACGCCCACATCGCCACCGGCATCCCGCTGCGGGACGCGTTGCTGGCCAACACGATCGCCCTGGTCGCGTTCCTGGTGCTGCTGCCCTTCGGCGGGATCCTGTCCGACCGGGTCGGCCGCAAGCCCACGATGCTGGCGTTCGCGGGCGGGTTCGTGCTGTTCGCGTGGCCGGCGTTCCACTTCCTCGGCGACAGCTTCTGGGGCCTGCTGACCATCGAGCTGATCGGGATGGTGCTGATCGTCGGGTACTCGGCGAACTGCGCCGTGGTGATGGCCGAGCAGTTCCCGGCCGAGGTGCGCAGCACCGGGATCGGGCTGCCGTACGCGCTGGCCGTGGCGCTGTTCGGGGGCACCGCCCCGTACGTCACGACCTGGCTGACCACCCACGAGCACGGCGACCTGGTGTGGCTCTACGTCGCGGTCGCCGCGCTGATCGGGGTCGCGGTCTACGCGACCATGCCGGAGACGAAGGGACGCGCGCTGTCGTGAGGCACGTACTGATCACCGGGGCCGCCGGGGGCATCGGCGCCGCGATCGCCGCCCGCTTCGCCGCCGACGACGTCCGGCTCACCCGCACCGACCTGCGCCCGCCCGGGCCGGGCGGCGACCGGCTGCCGGGAGTGTTCCGGACGGCCGACCTGACCGGCCCGGGCGTCGCCGACGAGCTGATCGACCCGGCCGACCCGCCGGACGTCCTCGTCAACGCGGCCGGGACCTACCCGGCCCGGCCCCTGCTGCAGATGACGCCCGCCGACTGGGACCGGGTGCAGGCGGTGAACGTCCGCGCACCGATGGCGCTCACCGTCGCGTGCGCGAACGCGCTGATCGCGGCCGGGCGGCCGGGTGCGGTCGTCAACATCTCCTCGGGCGCGGCCACCCGCGCCCGCCCGGGCGCGGCGCACTACGCCACCTCCAAGGCCGCGCTGGAGATGCTCACCCGCGCCTGCGCGGTCGAGCTGGGCCCGCACGGGGTCCGGGTCAACGCGGTCGCACCGGGGTTCGTGACCGTCGACAGCGAGGCCAACCCGGTCACCGAGGCCTACGCCGACGCGGTGTCGCGCAACCCGCTCGGGCGCCGCGGGGACCCGGCCGACATCGCCGGTGCGGTGCACTGGCTGTGCGGACCGGACGCGGGGTGGACGACCGGTGCGGTGCTGCGGGTCGACGGCGGCGCCACCGCCGGGACGGGCGAGCTGCCCCTGCACTGGACCGGCGAGACGTCCGTGCAGGCCGCGTCGTGACCGGCCGCTACACCGTCGTCGGGGCCGGCGCGATCGGCGGCACCCTGGCGGCGCACCTGCACCGGGCCGGACACGACGTCGACGTCGTCGACACCGACCCCGGCCACGTCGCGGCCATCCGGGCGGACGGTCTGCGCCTGCGCCATCCCGGTGGCGGCGAGACCGTCGCCCGCGTCCCGGCCGCGCTGCCCGAGCCGGGCGCCGGCGAGCTGGGTGCCGTCCTGCTCGCGGTGAAGGCGCAGGCCACCGGGGCGGCGCTGGACTGGATCGCGCCGCGGCTCGCCCCCGGCGGGTGGGTGGTGTCGCTGCAGAACGGCCTCAACGAGGACGCCATCGCCGCCCGGATCGGCGCCGGGCGCACGGTCGGGGCGTTCGTCAACCTGTTCGCCGACGTCGAGGGGCCGGGTGCGATCCGGGACGGCGGCCGCGGCGCGCTGGTGGTCGGGGAGACCGACGGCCGGCGCAGCGACCGCGTCGAGGATCTGGTCGCGGACCTGCAGGCATGGGGCCCGGCCCGGGCCACCGGCAACGTGACCGGGTTCCTGTGGTCGAAGCTCGCGTTCGGGTCGATGCTCACCGCGACCGCGCTGGCCGACGCACCGATGGCGCGGCTGATCGACCGGCACCGTGCGGTGATGCACCGGTTGGCCGGCGAGGTGCTCGCCGTCGCGCGGGCCCGGGGGATCACCCCCGAGCCGTTCGACCACTGGGATCCGGACGGCTACCCGGCGGGCGGCGCCCCGGGCGAGGCCGACCGCGCGACCGACCGGCTCGTGGCCTGGCTGGCGACGATGCCCAAGGACCGCAGCGGCATCTGGCGCGACATCGCCGTGCGGCGCAGGCCGGTCGAGGTGCACGATCACTACGCGCCGGTGCTCGCCGCGGCCGGGGAGGCCGGCGTCGGCGTCCCGGTGCTGCGGACGCTGCTGTCCCGGCTGGCCGACGTCGAGCACGGCCGGGCACCGATGAGCGAAGAGCACCTGCGGGTGCTCGAGGAGGTGGGAGCCCGATGAGCCCGACCCTGCCCGAGCGCGCGCGGGCGGCGCTGCCGTCGATGCTCGACGACCTGCGCGGCTACGTCGAGATCGAGACCCCGAGCGACGACCGTGCCGCCCTGGAGCGGGGGCTGTCCTGGTTGGACGCGCTGGTGGCCGAGCGGCTGGGACCGGCCGCGTCGTCGTCCACGGTGGACGGCGGCGAGCTCGGCGACGCGCGGCTGCTGGAGTACGACGGCTCGGCCGCCGAGCCGGTGCTGCTGCTGGCGCACTACGACACCGTGTGGCCGATCGGGACGCTGGCCGGGATGCCGTTCGCCGTCGACGGCGACCGGATCACCGGGCCCGGGGTGTTCGACATGAAGGCGGGCCTGGTCCAGGCGCTGTGGGCCCTCCGGATCGCCCGCGAGGCGGGTCTCGCGCTGCCGCCGATCCGGCTGCTGCTCACCGGCGACGAGGAGATCGGGTCACCGGTGTCCCGGCCGGTGATCGAGAAGGCGGCGGTGGGCGCGTCGGCCGGTCTGGTGTTCGAGGCCGCCGGCCCGGGGGCGGCGGTGAAGACCGCGCGCAAGGGGGTCGGGATCTTCCGGGTCGACGTCGACGGGGTCGAGGCGCACGCGGGGCTGGACCCGACGGCCGGGGCGAGCGCGGTCGACGAGCTGGCCCGGGTGGTGCTCGACCTGCACGCCGCCCGCGACCTCGAGGCCGGGACCAGCGTCAACGTCGGCGTCGTCGGGGGCGGTACCCGGACCAACGTGACCGCCGGGCACGCCTGGGGTGAGATCGACGTGCGGGTGTCGAGCACGGCCGAGATCGCCCGGATCGAGCAGGTGCTCGACGGGCTGGCGGCCCGGCACCCGGACGCCGCCGTGCGGGTGTCGGGGGAGTGGAACCGCCCGGTGATGGAGCGGACCCCGCGGACCGCCGAGCTCTACGACCTCGCCCGCACCGCGGCGTCCGGGATCGGAGTCGAGCTCGCCGAGGTCGCGGTCGGCGGGGCGAGCGACGCGAACTTCCTCGCCCCGCTCGGCCTCGGCGTGCTCGACGGCCTCGGGGCGGTCGGTGCCGGGGCGCATGCCCGGCACGAGCACGCCCTGGTGTCGGGGATGGTCCGGCAGACCGCGCTCACCGCCGCGGTGCTGCACGCGCTCGCGGGCTGACCCGGCCGGCCGGGCTCACGGACCGTGGGGTCGACGAGCTGTCCGGCGGGGAACGGCAGCGGGTGTGGATCGCGCTCGCGCTCGCGCAGGGCCCGGCGACGATGACGCGCTGGTCACCTCGGACCCGCTCACCGGGATCCCGCTGGTGCTGCAGCGGCCGCACCGACGGTCTCCCGCGTTCCGCGGCACCGGCCGAGGCCGGCCGGTCGCGGTCGTCAGGCTCCGACCGCGGTCAGTGCGGCGTCGAGCGCGTCGTCGTCGCCGACGTTTCCGGGCACCACGACCTGCACGACCGCCCGGCCGTCGGGGGTCCACAGGTCCCACACCGACACCCCGGGCAGCACCTGCCCACGCACCCGGGCCGAGGTGGCACCGAGCCCGTCGCGGGCGATCTGCGCACCGGTGATCCCGCCCTTGGTGACGACGACGTCGATCCGGTCCCGCAGCCGTGCCACCACCCCGGCGAGCACCTGCATCACCGCCTCGCCGTGGGCGAGGGTGCTGTGTTCGGCGCGGCGTTCCCGCTCGCTGGCGAGCGCGGCGTACCCGGCGTCGAGGGCCGCGGCGCACGCCTCGGCCGGCGCGTCCACCGACGACCCCGGTCCGGCCAGCGCCGCATCGGTGTCGACGACGACGGGGGCCGCCCGGCGCGCCGACGCCGCGGCCAGCTGGCGGGTGGCCGCTCCGGTGTGCGAGCCGCACACCAGCAGCGTCCGGCCCGGGCCCGCCACCGGCACCTCCAGCAGCCCGTCGCTGGTCACCCCGGCGACGGCGGCGGCCAGCGGCGCGCCGCCGCGGGCCACCAGGTCGCGGCGCGGCCACGCCGCCCGCAACGCCGCGGCGATCCGGACGACGTCGGCGTCGTCGTGCACGTCCGGGAGCAGGACCTCGCCGTCGGCCGCACCGGCCAGCACCTCCGCGAGCTCGGCGGACCGGACGACGTCCACCGGAACGGCCACCGGCGTCCGCCCGGACCGCTCGCGCACGTAGTCGGGCAGGTACCCGTGGCGGTAGCCGAACACCGGGTCGCGCGCGAACTCGGTCTCGTGTGCCGGGACCGTCCGCCCGCCGACGCGCACCAGGTGGGTGCCGTCGACCGTGGTGCGGCCGCCACCGGGGAACGCCGGGACGAACAGCACCGGGGCGTGCGGGTCGGCCGCGGCGCACTCGGCGAACACGTGCCCGCGCAGCGTCGAGTCCCCGCGCAGCACCAGCCGGACATCGGCGTCGAGCCGCCGGCCCGCCGCGGCGGCCTCGTCCCGGATCCGCGCGACGAGCGCGACGGCGTCGCCCTCGTCGAGGGCACGGGTGTTGGTCAGCAGGTACACCGCGTCGGCGCGGACCAGCGCCCCGGCCAGCACCTCGGCGTCCCACCGCAGCAGCACCTCCACGCCGGTGGCCGACTGGGTGCCGGTCGGGTCGTCGTCGCAGACGACCACCTTCACCGGCCGGGTCATCGGCGCGTCCCGGCGCCGGGGGTGTCCTCGAGCAGCTCGTCGGCGCGGGCGGTGAACAGCCGGGTTCCCCACAACATCGCCGCGGCGAGGAAGGCGAGCACGCCGAGCGAGACCACGCCCCACGCCCCGCTCGCGGTCGGGACGACGTCGTTGATCGCGGTCCGCATCACCGGCGCGACGAACCCGCCCAGATTGCCGATCGAGTTGATCAGACCGATGCCGGCCGCGGCGGCCGCCCCGGTCAGGAACGCGGTCGGGAACGCCCAGCTGATGGGGCCCGCGCACAGGAACGCCGAGACCGCCACGGTGATCGCCACGATGCCCAGCAGCGCGTGCCCGTTCGCCCCTGCCCAGGCCGAGACGAGGATCGCGACGCCGGTCAGCAGGAACGCGATCCCGCCCCAGTTGCGTCGCCGCCGGATCGTGTCGGCGTGCTTGCCGACGTAGTAGCAGAAGAACAGGCCGACCGCCCACGGCACCGCGGTGACCAGCCCGACCTCCCACCCGACCTCGCGCCCGATCAGCCCGGACACCTGCTGCGGGAGGTAGAAGGTCGTGCCGTACACCGCGACCTGCAGGCAGAAGTAGATCAGCGTGAAGTACCAGACCTTGCCGTTGACCATGGCCGACCAGACACCGCGCGGGCCGTCGGCGTCCTTGACCGCGTTCTCGTGGTCCATGACCTCCCGCATCGCGGTCTTCTCCGCGCCGGTGAGGAAGCGGGCCTTCTGCGGGGAGTCGGTGAGCAGGAACAGTGCGGCGATGCCGGCGACCACGGCCATCATGCCCTCGACGAAGAACATGACCTGCCAGCCCAGCCACGGGGTGAGCTGGTCACCGAAACTGATCAGCCCACCGGACAGCGGGGCGCCCAGCATCTGGCTGAACGGCTGCGCCAGGTAGAAGATCGCGAACAGCTGGACGCGTTTGCGGTTGGGGAACCACTGCGCCAGGAACATGATCACACCGGGGAACAGCCCGGCCTCGGTGACGCCGAGCAGGAACCGCAGGATCACGAACATGGTGTCGTTCGTGGTGAAGGCGAACGCGCTGGCGACGACGCCCCAGGTGATGGCGATGCGGGCCAGCCAGAACCGGGCTCCGAACCGGTCGAGCAGCAGGTTGGACGGGATCTCGAAGATCGCGTAGCCGATGAAGAAGATCCCGGCACCGAGCGCGAACGCCCCCGCGCTGACGCCGCGGTCGATCTGCAGGCCCTCCTCGGCGAATCCGACGTTGGTGCGGTCGAGGAAGGCGACGAAGTAGAGGATCACCAGCATCGGCATGAGCCGGGTGGTGGCCTTCTTCATCCCGGACGCCAGGTGCGGGCTGTCGAGCAGCTCCCGCGGTGCGCCGGACGTGGGAGTGGAGGACACGATCTCTCCTTCGAGGTCGTTTCCGAGCAGGGACCCGGCTCAGGTGAGGATCAGGACGAGGCCGGCGGCGACGAGGACGATCCCGATCGCGAGGAACGCGAGGCGGGACCGGCTCCAGCCGGGCAGCCCAGCCATCAGTGCATGTAGAGGCCGCCGTCGACGTTCAGGGTCTGCCCCGTCACGAAGCCGGCGTCCTCGCTGATCAGGTAGGCGGTCGCGGCCGCGACGTCGCGCGGGGTGCCGATCCGGGTCAGCACGCCGTCGGCCGCCATCGCGGCCTTGCGCTCGTCGGACAGGGTGCCGCCCATGATGTCGGTGTCGATCGGGCCGGGGGAGATCGCGTTCGCGGTCACCCCGTGCGGGCCCAGCTCGCGCGCCACCGACCGGATCAGGCCGACGATCCCGGCCTTGGCGGCGGAGTACGGCGTCTTCGAGTAGGTGCCGCCGCCGCGCTGCGCGGACACCGACGAGATCCCGACGATCCGGCCCACGCCGTGGCGGGCCATCGACCGGGCGGCCCGCTGGGTGACCCAGTGGGTGCCCTCCAGGTTGACCGACACGACCCGGCGCCACTCGTCGGCGTCGACGTCGAGGTAGGGGACGGGGGAGGCGACGCCGGCGAACGCGACCAGCGCGACGAGCTGCGGAAGCTGCCCCTCGAGGGTGTCGACGGCGGCCACGGCGGCGTCGCGGTCGGCCACGTCGGCGCCGGCGCCCGCGGCGCGCACCCCGTGCGTCGCGGCGACCTCGGCGGCGGTCTCGGCGGCCGCGGCGCCGTCGACGTCGATCAGGCCGATGTTCCAGCCGGCCTCGGCCAGGTGGAACGCGGTCGCCCGGCCGATCCCGCGCGGGGACCCGGCCCCGGTCAGGATCGCGGTGCGCTCGTCGGGGAACGGGGTGCTCACGGGGTCTCCTCCTGCTGGATCGGGGGCGGGCCCAGCTCGTCGAGGAGCTGCTGCATCCGCACGTAGGCCGTGTTGCGGTAGGCGACGAGCTCGGGCACCCGCTCGGCAGGCACGTCGAGGAAGCCGCCGCCGGACTTGGTGCCCAGCCGCCCGGCGTCGACGTGCTCGGCGAGCGCGCGCGGGGTCGCGAAGCGCTCCGGCCAGCGGCCCTGCAGCGACTCGAAGCAGAACTTGTAGACGTCCAGGCCGGCCATGTCGGCGATGGCGAACGGCCCGAAGAACGGCAGCCGGAACCCGAACGTGGTGCGGACGATCGTGTCGACGTCCTCCGCGCTCGCCACGCCCTCGTCGACCAGCTGCGAGGCCTCGGAGAACAGCGCGTACTGCAGCCGGTTGAGGACGAAGCCGTCGGCGTCGGAGATCCGGGCCGGGTGCTTGCCGGTGGCCCGCACGATGTCCTCGACACCGGGCAGGATGCCTTCGTCGGTGCCGGCGTGCGCGATCACCTCGACCCCGGGGATGAACGGTGCCGGGTTGGAGAAGTGCACGCCCAGGAAACGCTCCGGGCGCTCGACGGCCTCGGCGATCCGGCCGATGAGGATCGTCGAGGTGTTGGAGCCGATCACCGCGTCCGGTGCGGCGGCCGCGGAGACCCGGCGCAGCACGTCGTGCTTGACGTCGAGCTTCTCCGGCACGGCCTCCTCGACGAAGTCGGCGCCGTCGACGGCGTCGGCGAACGACGGTGCGGCGGTGACCCGCTCGGCGATCGTGTCCGGGGCGTGCGCGGGGAACAGCCCGTCGGCGGCGAACCGCGTCGCCTCGGCGATCAGGCGCTCGCGGTTCGAGGTGGTGACCTCGGCGCCGGCGTCGGCGATCCGGACGCGGGCGCCGGCCAGAGCCAGGACCTGGGCGATCCCGCCGCACATGTAGCCGCTGCCGATCACCGCGACCGTGCGGCCGGTGAGTGTCCCCGTCGATGTCATGCGGTGGTCTCCTTCGAGGTCACGGGCGGGGGAGCAGGGTCCGCAGGTAGTCGCGGTTGGTGGCGCAGACCCCGAGCGAGTCGCCGCCGTACTGCTCCATCAGGAACGGTCCGCGGAAGCCGAGCGCCACGGCGTCCCGGACGACCTGGCGATAGTTGATGAGTCCGAGCTCCAGCGACGTCGGCGTGGAGGTGAACCAGGAGCCGTCGCCGGCCGCGTCCCGGGCGTAGTTCTTCACGTGCCAGTAGTTGGCGTACGGCAACGTCGTGGCGTGCATCTCGCGCCAGTCCTCGATCGGCCGGTGCAGCCGGACGAGGTTGCCGATGTCCGGGTTGAGCCCCACGTTGTCCAGCCCGATCTCGTGGATGAGCTGCACGGCCGAGTCGGCGGTGCCGAGGTAGGTGTCCTCGTACATCTCCAGCGCCATCGGCAGGCCCGCCTCGCGGGCGTGCGTGCCGAGCTCACGCAGCCGGGCGACCGCGAGTGCGCGCGTGTCGGCGTCGTCGGGGTCGCGCCAGCCGGGCGCGGTCCAGAACCACAGCGCGCGGCGCTGCGCCTCGGAGAACGGGTGGTGCAGGCCGGTGGAGAACACGTCCATGCCCATCTCGGCGGCCGCGTCGATGGTGCGGTGGGCGTAGTCGAGGTTGCGTTGCTCGCGGCCCGGCTCCAGCACGCTCTGCCGCTGCACGTGCACGGAGATCATCCGGACCCCGTGCTCCCGGGCGATCGCGAGCAGCTCGGCTCGACGGCCCGGCTCCAGATCGGCCGGGCGGATGTGTGAGTCGGCGATCTCCAGCTCGGTGAACCCGAGCGCGGCGACCTCGGCGAACATCGCGTCCCAGCGCTCGGCCGGGGCGTCGTGCAGGGCGACCCCGTCCGGGCCGACCGGGGCGAACCCGTGCATGCAGACGGCGATGGGCCAGGTCTCGGCGGTGAGCTCCGCGGTGGACATGACACTCCTTCGTGTGGCTCTTTGAAAGATCCTATAGGATTGCGGATCGAGGTCAACCCGTTCCGGTGACGGGTCCGGTCCGGAGGTGGGTCGGGGTGCGGTCTGCTCAGCTGCCCGTCTCGAGGCGGAGCGAGCGTTCGCGGACGTTCTCCAGGTGCCGGTGCATCGCGGTGACCGGGGCCTCGGCGTCCCCGCCGGCGAATGCCTCCACGACGGCGGCGTGCTCGGCCACGGCCTCCTCGACGTCCGGTACGCCCTGCAGCGCGGTCTGGCGCATCCGGTGGATCTGGGCGCCGAGCGTCTCCGACATCTGCCACAGGTAACGGTTGTGGCTGTGCCGCAGGATCACGTCGTGGAAGGCGGTGTCGGCGGCGAAGTACTCGGCGGTCAGTGCCGGGTCGACCCGCCCCTGGGCCAGGGCGGCGGCCACGGCGTCACCCGCGCGGGCGTGCTGCCGCTGGGTCTCCCGCAGCTCGTCGAGCAGGTCCGGGCCGGCCGGCACAGCCATCCGGGTCGCGGTCGTCTCCAACATCAGCCGCGCGTCGAACAGCTCGGCCAGCTGCTCGGCGCCCAGCGGCGGCGCCACCCGGTAGCCCTTGAGCGCCTCCCGGGTGACCAGGCCGGTCCGCTCGAGCTGGACCATCGCCTCGCGGACAGGGGTGGGGGAGACGTCGAGCTCGCGGGCGATCGTGTCGATGCCCAGCCGGGTACCGGGTTCGAGGCCGCCGGACAGGAGCAGCTCGAGAATCCGCTCGTGGACGTGATCGCGCAGACCACGCCGTTCGATGCCGCCGCGCAGGCCGCGCTGTCCCATGCCGTCGCGCATGCCGGACGTGGGGCTCATCGGTCACCTCCGATCGTGAGTGCCTCGTCCAGGATGGCGGGCACCGCGGCCGGATCGTGCGCGAACCGCCCGAGGAACATGCCGTCCACGCTGCCGGCGATCCGTGGCAGCAGCCCGGGGCCCGCACTCCCGCCGTAGAGCACCCGGGCGTCCGGGAGGCCGGTCAGGTGATCGCGCAGGGCGTCGCCCATCTCGCGGACGTGCCCGGCCGGGGCCGGTTCCGGCGCGCCGATCGCCCACACCGGCTCGTAGGCGATCACCAGCGGCCCGCCGGCGCCCGCGGCCCGCGCAGGCGCCAGCGCGCGGTCGACCTGCGTCCGGACCTCGTCGGCTGCGCGCGGCGACCGCTCGGTCTCCCCGACGCACAGCACCGGGGTGAGGCGGTTGCGCAGGGCCGCGTGGGTCTTCGCGGCGACGACGGCGTCGGTCTCGCCGAAATGCGCCCGGCGCTCGGCGTGGCCGACCTCGGCCAGCGTGGCACCGACCTCGGCCAGCACAGCCCCGGACACCTCGCCGGTCCAGGGGCCGTCGTCGTGCACGGCGAGGTCCTGGGCGCCGATCGCGATCCCGGCGGGCGCAGCGATCTCGAGTGCGGCCGGGATCGTCGGGTACTGCGGCAGCGCGAACAGCCGGACCCGGCCGGAGGTGACCGCGTCGTGCGTCCGGGTCGTGGCCGCGACGGCGCGCAGCCAGCCCAGCGTGCGGGCGTGCGAGAACCAGGTCTTGAAACTGATGCCGATCAGCACTCCGCGGCCTCCCGCAGCCGTTCGCCCGCGGTCCGCACGACCAGCGCGAACGAGACCGCGCCCGGGTCGGGCGTGCCGATGCTGCGATCTCCGTGCGCCCGTGCCCGGCCCAGCCGTGCGCGCAGCTCCCGGGTCGCCTCGGCCGCGGTGGTCGCCTCCCGTGCCGCGGCCGCCCAGGCCGTGGCCAGGTCGTCCCCGGCCTCGGAGCGGGCGGCGAGTGCGCGGTGGAACGGCACGATCGCGTCGACCATGGTCTTGTCCCCGACGGCGGCACCGCCGGAGCGCTCGACGGCGCGTTCCGCGGCGCTCACCCCCGCGGCCACCCGCGCCGTGTCGGGTGCGGTGTCGTCGCCCAGCGCGGTCCCGAGCGCGGCGAGCATGCCTGCCCAGATCGCACCGGAGGCCCCGCCGGCCCGGTCGCCCCAGGCCTCACCCGCGCGCCGCAGGACGGTGCCGGCGCCGGCACCCCGCCCGGCCGCGTCGGCCGCGGCGTCACGGGCAGCCCGGCCACCGCGTTGCATGCCGATGCCGTGGTCGCCGTCCCCGGCGACCCGGTCGAGCCGGCCGAACTCGTCGGCGTGCTCGTCGAGGGCCGCGGCGACGTCGGCGAGCACGGCGGCGATCCGGGTGCCGCACTCCCGCGAGCCGGGGCCGGCCTCGGGGACGGGGAGGGGAGCCGTCCCGGCGGCTCCCGGCCCGCCGGGAACGGTGACGGCGTGCTGTCCGGCGTCGCGGCCGCGGCGGAACGCGGGGGTGTCGCAGGGTGCGCTCCAGAGCTGTTCGAGCTCGCCGGGGGTGTCGTCGAGCCAGAGCAGGGTGAGCGAGGCACCGGCCATGTCGAAGCTGGTGCAGAACTCGCCGACCTCGGGATCGACGACCTCGCACCCGGCCTCGGTCAGCAGCCGGTGCACCGCGCCGTAGACGACGAAGAGCTCCTCGTACTTCACCGAGCCCAGACCGTTGAGGATCGGGACGACGCGCGCACCGGCGCCGTCGGGAACTTCCGCGAGAAGTCCGTCGACCAGCAGCCCGGCCAGTCCGGCCGCGGTCGGGACGTCGGCCTCGTCGATGCCGGGCTCACCGTGGATGCCGAGGCCGACCCCCATCCGACCGGCCGGGACGTCGAACAGCGGCTCCCCGGCGCCGGGGAGCGTGCAGCCACCGAACGCCACCCCGAGCGAGCGGGTCCGGTCGTTGGCGAGCCGGGCGACCCGCTCGACGTCGTCGAGGTCGTGGCCCGCCTCGCAGGCGGCCCCGGCGACCTTGAACACGGTGAGGTCGCCTGCGATACCGCGGCGCCGGTCGCGTTCCTGCGGGCCGGCGCTGGACACGTCGTCGGTGACGACGAGTGTGCGGCAGTCCACCCCCGCGGTGCGCAGCCGCTCCTGCGCGGCGTCGAAGTTGAGGACGTCGCCGGCGTAGTTGCCGTAGGACAACAGCACCCCGCGGCCCTGGTCGGCCGTCGCGGCGACCGAGTGCACCTGCTGGGTGGACGGCGAGGCGAAGATGTTGCCCATCGCCGCACCGTGCGCCAGGCCCGGGCCGACCAGACCTGCGAAGGCGGGATAGTGACCCGAGCCACCGCCGACGACGAGCGAGACGGTCGGCTCGGCGGCCGCCGTGCTCCGGACGACGCCGCCCGGAACCGCACGCACCCAGCGGGCCGAGGCGGCGGCGAAGCCTGCGGTCATCTCGGCTGCGAAGTCGTCGGGATCGTTGAACAGACGGGTCATGCGGTCCCCCTCGTGGCCGGCGATGTAGTGCGGCAGATCCTATAGGAAGTGGGGTTGGTCGGCAGCGGGACGCCCGCTCGGGTCGACACCGACTCTCCACGCCTTCGATGTCAATGGTTCATTGACGCCAGCGTTCCGGCAACGAAACGACGACGACCCCGACCCGTCCCGACGAGCGAGCCGGCCGCCGGGGGAGCGGGGTCGCCCGGCGGGGAGCCGCCCTTTCACCGTGGTCACACGGACGTCGCGATGGGATGGCAGGGTGAGCAGCACTGGGCCGAACGCGACCGACGGCAGCCCGACGACCCCGGCCACCGACGCGGAGCGGCTCGAGCGCGCCGTGCTCGAGGTGAAGCGGGTGATCGTCGGCCAGGACCGCCTCGTCGAGCGGATGCTGGTCGGCCTGCTGGCCAAGGGCCACCTGCTGCTGGAGGGGGTCCCGGGCGTCGCGAAGACCCTCGCGGTGGAGACGTTCGCCCGGGTCGTCGGCGGCAGCTTCGCCCGGCTGCAGTTCACCCCGGACCTGGTGCCCGCCGACATCCTCGGCACCCGGATCTACCGGCAGGGGCGCGAGGAGTTCGACGTCGAGCTGGGCCCGGTCGTGGCGAACTTCGTGCTCGCCGACGAGATCAACCGGGCGCCGGCGAAGGTCCAGTCGGCGATGCTCGAGGTGATGGCCGAGCGCAAGCTCTCGCTCGGCGGGCGCGACCACCCGATGCCGGACCCGTTCCTGGTGCTCGCCACCCAGAACCCGATCGAGAACGAGGGTGTCTACCCGCTGCCCGAGGCGCAGCGGGACCGCTTCCTGTTCAAGCTGCTCATCGAGTACCCCGGGGTCGAGGAGGAGCGGGAGATCATCTACCGGATGGGGTCCACCCCGCCGGAGCCGACGCAGATCCTCACCCCGGACGAGCTGGTGCGGCTGCAGCGCACCGCCGCCGACGTCTTCGTGCACCACGCCCTGGTCGACTACGTGGTCCGCCTCGTCGTCGCGACCCGGCTGCCGGCCGAGCACGGGCTCTCCGACGTGGCGTCGTGGATCGCCTACGGCGCCTCGCCGCGGGCGTCGCTGGGCATCGTGGCCGGCGCCCGCGCGCTCGCGCTGGTCCGCGGCCGCGACTACGTGCTCCCGCAGGACGTGCTGGAGGTCGCTCCGGACGTGCTGCGGCACCGTCTGGTGCTGTCCTACGACGCCGTCGCCGACCAGGTCCCGGTCGACCACATCGTCTCCCGGGTGCTGCAGACCGTGCCGTTGCCGCAGGTCAGCGCCCGTCCGGGGGCGACGGCCGCCGCGGCGGCACCGGCCGGACCGGGATGGCCGCAGGCGCCCGGCGCGGAGCAGCCCGGCACCGGCCCGGCGGGCGGCGCGGGAGGTGGCCCGGCGTGACCGAGGGGGAGCCCGCAGGCACGACGCCCGACCTGGCGCGGCTGGAGGCCTCCCTGCGGACCCTGGAACTGACCGTGCGCCGCAAGCTCGACGGGCTGCTGCAGGGCAACCACGTCGGCCTGCTGCCGGGGCCCGGCAGCGAGCCCGGGGAGTCGCGGGCCTACCAGCCCGGTGACGACGTGCGCCGGATGGACTGGTCGGTCACCGCCCGCACCACCACCCCGCACGTGCGGGAGACGGTCGCCGACCGCGAGCTGGAGACCTGGGTGGTCGTCGACCTGTCCCGCAGCCTGGAGTTCGGCACCGCCGACACCGACAAGCGCCACCTGGCGCTGGCCGGGCTCACCGCCGTCGCCCAGCTGACCGCGGGCGGCGGGAACCGGATCGGTGCCGTCGTCGCGAACGGCGAGCGGATGCTGCGGCTGCCGGCCCGCGGGGGCCTGGCGCACACCCGCGGACTGATCCGCCGGGTCGCGACGGCCCCCGTGGCCCCCGAGGGCACCCGCGGGGACCTCGTGGGCGCGCTGGACGAGCTGCGCCGCCCGCCGCGCCGGCGCGGGCTGGTCGCGGTGATCTCCGACTTCCTCGGCGAGCCGGTGTGGGAGCGGTCGCTGCGCGCGCTGTCCGGACGGCACGACCTGCTGGCGATCGAGGTCGTCGACCCCCGCGAGCTGGAGCTGCCCGACGTCGGCTCGGTGGTCCTGGCCGACCCGGAGACCGGGCGCCAGCGCGAGGTGGAGACGACGCCGTTGCTGCGCCGCGAGTTCGCCGCCGCCGCGTCCGCGCACCGCGACCGCGTCGCCGACGCGCTGCGCCGGTGCGGCGCGGCGCACCTGACGCTGCGCACCGACCGGGACTGGGTGGCCGACATCGTCCGGTTCGCCGTCGCCCGCAAGCACGCCTGGTCCGGCGGCGGGCCGCACCGCGCGGGGAGGCCCGCATGACGTTCGCGAACCCGTGGTGGCTGCTCGCGCTGGTGATCGTCGCCGCGATGGTCGCCGGGTACGTGTGGCTGCTGCGCCGGCGGCGCCGCGACGTCGTCCGGTTCACCAACCTCGAGCTGCTCGAGACCGTGGTGCCCAAGCGCCCCGGGCGGTGGCGCCACCTCCCGGCGATCGCGATGATCGCCGCGCTGGCGGTGCTGACGGTGGCGCTGGCCGGGCCGCAGGCGATGGCGAAGGTTCCCCGGAACCGGGCCACGGTGATGCTGGTGATCGACGTGTCGCTGTCGATGAAGGCGACCGACGTCGCCCCCAGCCGGCTGGCCGCCGCGCAGGCCGCGGCCAAGCAGTTCGCCGACCAGCTGACCCCGGGCGTCAACCTGGGGCTGGTGTCGTTCGCCGGGACCGCGGCGGTGCTGGTGTCGCCGACGACCGACCGGGCCGGGGTGAAGAACGGCGTGGACAACCTGGCGCTCGCCGAGTCGACCGCGACCGGTGAGGCGATCTTCACCGCGATGCAGTCGATCGACACGTTCTCCCGGTCGCTGCAGGGCGGCCCGGACCAGGAGGGGGTGCCGCCGCCCGCCCGGATCGTGCTGCTCTCCGACGGCACCCAGACCGTGCCCGGGCCGGACGGGGAGAACGAGCCGCGCGGGTCGTTCACCGCCGCCTCGGAGGCGGCATCGCGGGGGATCCCGGTCTCGACGATCTCGTTCGGGACCAGCTACGGCTCCATCGAGCTCGACGGCGGCCGGACCCCGGTCGCGGTGGACGACGCGTCGATGGAACGCATCGCGACGCTGTCCGGCGGGCGGTTCTTCACCGCCGCGTCGGAGTCCGAGCTGCGCGCGGTCTACTCCGACCTGTCCGAGGAACTGGGCTACGAGGAACGCGAGGTCGACGCCAGCCGGCCGTGGATGATCGGCGGGTTCGTGCTGCTGATCGGCGGGCTCGGCGCGGGGATCCTGCTCGGCCGCCGCCTCCCGTGAGCGGTCGTGCGTTAGGTTCTCCCGCGTGGGACGCAGCGTGCTCGTGACCGGAGGAAACCGCGGCATCGGCCTGGCGATCGCCAAGGAGTTCGTCGCCCAGGGAGATCAGGTGGCGGTGACCTACCGCTCGGGGAAGGACGACGTGCCGGACGGTCTGCTGCCGGTGCACTGCGACGTGACCGACGCGGCGTCCGTCGACGCCGCCTTCACCGAGGCCGAGGCCGCGCACGGCCCGGTCGAGGTGCTGGTGTCCAACGCCGGGCGCAACGACGACGGCCTGCTCATGCGGATGGGGGAGGAGTCGTTCACCTCGGTCGTCGACGCCAACCTCACCGCCGCCTACCGGGTCGCCAAGCGGGCCTCGCGCGGGATGCTGAAGGCCAAGGGCGGCCGGATGATCTTCATCTCGTCGGTGGTCGGGCTGTCCGGCTCGGCGGGGCAGGTCAACTACGCGGCGTCCAAGTCGGGCCTGGTCGGACTGGCCCGCTCGGTGGCCCGTGAGCTCGGCAGCCGCGGCATCACCGCCAACGTCGTCGCGCCCGGGTTCGTCGACACCGACATGACGCGCGCGCTGCCCGAGAAGCGCCGCGACGAGATCCTCGGGACGATCCCGCTGGCCCGCTACGCCGCCCCGGACGAGGTCGCGTCCGTCGTCACGTTCCTGGCCTCGCCGGGCGCCGGCTACGTCACCGGGGCGGTCGTCCCGGTCGACGGCGGCCTCGGCATGGGCCACTAGAAGCGGCTCCGGCGAACCATCTGCGAAAGGACACCATGGGACTGCTCGACGGCAAGCGGCTGCTGATCACCGGTGTGATCACCGACGCCTCGCTCGCCTTCCACGCTGCGAAGATCGCCCAGGAACAGGGCGCCGAGGTGGTGCTCACCGGGTACGGGCGGATGCGCCTGGTCGAGCGGATCGCGCAGCGGCTGCCGAAGCCCGCGCCCGTCGTCGAGCTGGACGTGTCCGACCAGGACCAGCTCGACTCGCTGGTCGAGCGGATCACCCCGCACCTCGGCGACGAGCCGCGGCTCGACGGGGTCCTGCACTCGATCGGGTTCGCCCCGGCGGGCGCCCTCGGCGAGGGCGCGTTCCTGAGCGCGGAGTGGGAGGACGTCGCCACCACGATCCAGGTCAGCGCGTTCTCGCTGAAGTCGCTGGCGATGGCGTGCAAGCCGCTGATGGGGCCGGGGGCCTCGGTCGTCGGGATGGACTTCGACAACCGGCAGGCGTGGCCGGCCTACGACTGGATGGGCGTCGCGAAGTCGGCACTGGAGTCGGTCACCCGCTACCTCGCCCGTGACCTGGGCCGCGACGGCATCCGGGTCAACCTGGTCGCGGCCGGGCCGGTGAAGACGATGGCCGCGAAGTCGATCCCGGGCTTCGGGGCGTTCGAGGACGTGTGGGACCAGCGCGCCCCGCTCGGCTGGGACATGGGTGACCCGGTCCCGGTGGCGAAGACCGTCTGCGCGGTGCTCTCGGACTGGCTGCCCGTCACCACCGGGTCGATGGTGATGGCCGACGGCGGGGTGCACGCGGTCGGGGTGTGACCGGGGTGGCCGGGGCCCGCCCGGCGCGGCTGCGGGAGGGCGTCGATAATCGGAGGCGTGGTTGATGTTCCAGCGCCCGAGCGGTTCGACGCCATCCTGCTGCTGAGCTTCGGTGGGCCCGAGGCCCCCGACGAGGTCCGCCCCTTCCTGGAGAACGTGACCCGGGGCCGCGGTGTGCCGCCGGAACGCCTCGACGCCGTCGAGGAGCACTACCAGCACTTCGGCGGCGTCTCTCCGATCAACGCCCGCAACCGCGAGCTGGTCGACGCCATCGCCGCCCGCACCGAGCTGCCGGTCTACTTCGGCAACCGCAACTGGCACCCGTTCGCCGAGGACACCGTCCGGGAGATGACCGAGGCCGGGATCGGCCGGGCGCTGGTGTTCGCCACCAGCGCCTACGGCGGCTACTCGGCCTGCCGCCAGTACCACGAGGACATCGTCCGGGCCCGGGACGCGGTCGGGGACACCGCGCCCGAGCTGGTGAAGCTGCGGCACTTCCACGACCACCCGGACTTCGTGCGCGCCAACGCCGACGCGGTGCGCGCCGCACTGGCCGGCCTCCCCGAGGAGCAGCGCGAGCACGCCCGGCTGGTGTTCACGGCGCACTCGATCCCGAACGCCGCCGACGCCGCGGCCGGCACCCCGGACGAGGGCGGGCACCGGTACTCGCGCCAGATCGCCGAGGCCTCCGCGCTGGTCGCCGCGGAGCTGGGGGTCGACGACTTCGACGTCGTCTGGCAGTCCCGCTCGGGCCCGCCGCAGGTGCCGTGGCTGGAGCCGGACGTCGTCGACCACATCGACGACCTGGCCGCCAAGGGCGTCCCGGCGGTCGTCATCGCGCCGGTCGGGTTCGTCTCCGACCACGTCGAGGTCATCTGGGACCTCGACAACGAGGCGGCCGAGCGCGCGGCCGAGCACGGCATGGGCTTTGCCCGGGCGGCGACCGCCGGGCCGGATCCGCGCTTCGCCGACATGGTGATCGAGCTGGTGCGCGAGCACACCGACGCCGCGCCGGTCCGCCGGCTCGGCAGCGTCCCCGCGGGCGGCTGCACCCGTAACGGCGCGCCCTGCGCGGTGGACTGCTGCCTGCCGCAGCGGCGGCCGTCGCAGCCGAACTGACCGGGCCGCGGCACGCAGGGGGCGCACTGCGGCCCGGCCACGGCGGCGTGCCGGTCCGGGTGCGCGGTCAGCTCCGCCGGATCCGGGCCAGGTGTGCGGGGACCTCGACCCGGGTCCCGGCCGGTTCGCCGTAGGCATCGGCGAGCTCGGTGGTGACCACACCGCGGTAGCTCGCGGCGGTGATCTCCTCGACTGTCCACCCGGGACCGGCGAACGCGGCCTCGATCGCGGCGGCGTCGATCACCGGGCCGAACTCGGCGGCCGCGCCGGTCCGCGCGAGCGCGAGGACGTGCACGGCACCGCCGGGCCGCACGATGCCGGCCAGGGCGCGGGCGTAGCGGGCCTGGTCGGCGGCGTCGAACACGTGGAACAGGGCACTGTCGAGGACGGTGTCGACCGGGTCGAGGCCCGCCGGGTCCAGGGCGTCGGCGACGGTGAAACGGGCCGCCACCCCGGCCGCGGCCGCCCGCTCCCGGGCCCGCTCGACGGCGGCACCGGAGCCGTCGGCGCCGAGCACGTCGTACCCGAGGCGGGCCAGGTGGATCGTGTGCTCACCGGTGCCGCACCCGAGGTCGAGCACGGTGCCGCGGAACGCCCCGTCCCGGGCGAGCGCGACGACCGCCGGCTGCGGTCCGCCGATCACCCAGGGCGGGTCGCCGTCGCGGTAGGCCTGGTCGAAGCGGGCGACGGGCGGGGTGACGTCCATGGGTTCTCCTTCGCGGATGACGGGCACCACCCACCCTGCGACCTGAAGTGCGGTCGAGGTCAAGCCCCGGTGTGCGGCGAGCGGGTCACTTCGTGAGCAGGTCCGTGACGAGGTCGGCGGCGCTGCCGGCGCGGCTGCGCAGCGACCGGTCGTAGTGCCGGGTGGTCGCGATGCTGGCGTGCCCGACGTCGGCCTGGACGTGCTGGATGGGTGCCCCGGCCTCGAGCGCGAGGGTGACGTAGGCGTGCCGCAGGGCGTGCGGGTGCACGCGCTCGGCGACCTCGGCCAGCTCCGGGCCGGCGTTGCGGGCGATCCGGCGCAGCAGCAGGTGCAGGTCGTGGCGCGAGCACCGGCCACCGTCGCGGGTGGCGAGCATGGGGGAGCGGGGGGCGCCGGTGCCGCGGGCCGGGAGCGGGTCGCCGTACTCGCGGTCGCGCAGCAGCAGGTAGCCGGTCAGGGCGTCGACGGTCGCCTCCCCCGGGAAGACCTCGCGCACCGCGCCGCCCTTCCCGTGCACACGCAGCACCCGTTCCCCGCCGGTGACGACGAGGTCCGCGCGGTCCAGCCCGGTGATCTCCGAGATCCGCAGGCCCAGGCTGAGCAGCGCGACGTAGGCGACGGCCCGGCAGGCGTAGAGCTCGCGGTGCCGGGTGCGGTTGGGCAGCTCCGCCGCCGAGGTCCACAGTGCACGCACCTGCTCGGCGGTCAGCCGGATCGTGGGCGACGGGTCCCGGGAGGTCCCGGTGAGGCCCAGCCGCCCCCGGTGCAGCGCGGCCGGGTTGGCGTCGACGACGCCCTCCTCGGCCAGGAACCCGTAGAACGCCGACACCGTGGACAGCATCCGGGCCCGGGTCCGCTTGCCGGCGCCGGCAGCGTCGAGGGCGTGCAGCCAGGCCGTGACGTGCGCGGCGGTCGCCGCCCGCGGGTCCAGCGCCCGCCCGGCGCACCAGCGGAAGTAGGCCAGCCGGTGCAGCCGGCCCCGCCGGGCCGGGGGAGGAGCGCTGCGGCCCGCCCCCTCGCTCGCGCCCGGACCGGTGGGGGCGGTCCCGGTGACCGCGTCCGCCCACGCCGGGGGCAGGCCGAGCGCGTAGGCATAGGTCCGCCGGGTCTGCGCGGCGCCGTAGCCGGCCAGCCAGCGGGCGACCAGGGTGCGGAGGGCGTCGGGGTCCTCGACGCCGGGCCAGTCGGTATCGATCCCGGCGGACGCCCCGGCCGGGGGCCCCGGCAGCGGCGCATCGGCACGGCGGGGCAGCGCCTCGAGCAGGGTGCGCGCGGTGGGGAGGTGAGGGTCGGCCATCACCGACGATCGTGCCGTCAGCACGGGGCCGGGTCCGGGACCGACACGGCCCCGCCACGGCGGTTCACGGCCCCGATCGGAGGCCGGGACCGCTGCACGGGTGATTTCCGCCCGCCACCGGGTAGCAGCCGACGGCCCACCCGAAGCGCGACACCGGAAGGACCTCCCGATGGCCACGTCGTTCCAGTCGATCCCCGAGCCGGACCCGCAGAGCGGGGCCGAGGACAAGCAGCGCCGGCTCGACGCTGCCCGGCACGACCCGCAGGGCACCAACCTCACCACCAACCAGGGCGTGCGGGTCGACCACACCGACGACTCGCTGACCGTGGGGGAGCGGGGTCCGACGCTGCTCGAGGACTTCCACGCGCGCGAGAAGATCATGCACTTCGACCACGAGCGGATCCCGGAGCGTGTGGTGCACGCGCGCGGGTCGGGTGCCTACGGCTACTTCCAGCCCTACGACGACTCGCTGGCCGAGTTCACCGTCGCCCGGTTCCTGGCCGACCCGTCGGTGCAGACTCCGGTGTTCGTGCGGTTCTCGACCGTGGCGGGGTTCAAGGGTTCCGCCGACACGGTGCGCGACGTGCGCGGGTTCGCGACGAAGTTCTACACCACCCAGGGCAACTACGACCTGGTCGGGAACAACTTCCCGGTGTTCTTCATCCACGACGGGATCAAGTTCCCGGACTTCGTGCACGCGGTGAAGCCGGAGCCCGAGTCGGCGATCCCGCAGGCCCAGTCGGCGCACGACACGCTGTGGGACTTCGTCTCGCTCCAGCCCGAGGCCCAGCACGCGATCATGTGGCTGATGTCGGACCGGGCGATCCCGCGCAGCTACCGGATGATGCAGGGCTTCGGCGTGCACACGTTCCGGCTGGTCGGCGCGGACGGGCGCGGCACGTTCGTGAAGTTCCACTGGACGCCGGTGCTGGGCACCCACTCACTGCAGTGGGACGAGGCGCAGAAGATCCAGGGCAAGGACCCGGACTTCAACCGCCGCGACCTCTGGGAGGCGATCGAGAAGGGCGCGTTCCCGGAGTACGAGCTGGGCGTGCAGCTGGTGCCCGAGGCCGACGAGCACCGGTTCGACTTCGACCTGCTGGACGCCACCAAGATCATCCCGGAGGAGGAGGTGCCGGTGCAGCCCGTCGGGAAGATGGTGCTCAACCGCAACCCGGACAACTTCTTCGCCGAGACCGAGCAGGTCGCGTTCCACACCGCGAACGTGGTGCCCGGGATCGACTTCACCAACGACCCGCTGCTGCAGGCCCGCAACTTCTCCTACCTCGACACCCAGCTCAACCGGTTCGGCTCGGCGAACTTCCACCACCTGCCGGTCAACCGGGCCGTCACCGAGGTCAGCAACAACCAGCGCGACGGGTTCATGCAGATGCAGATCCACCAGGGACGCGCGCCCTATCACAAGAACACCCTGCAGGGCGGCTGCCCGGCCATCGCCGACAGCGAGGTGTTCCGGCACTACCAGGAGCGGGTGGACGGCGAGAAGATCCGCAAGCGCAGCCCCAGCTTCCAGGAGTACCACAGCCAGGCCACGCTGTTCTGGAACAGCATGGCCGGCTGGGAACGCGAGCACATCGTCGCGGCCTACCGCTTCGAGCTGAACAAGTGCGATCACATGCACGTGCGCGAGCAGCAGGTCGAGCAGCTCAACCACATCGACCACGACCTCGCGGTCGCGGTGGCCGAGGGCGTCGGCGTCACACCGCCCTCCGGCACACCGACGCCGAACCACGGCCGGACCTCACCGGCGCTGAGCCAGGTCAACACGCTGTACGGGTCGGTGGCCTCGCGCAAGATCGCGATCCTGGTGGCCGACGGCGTGGACCCGGTCGCGGCCGAGCTGGCCGAGGCGCTGGGGGCGCGGGGCGCGCTGCCCGAGCTGCTCGCGCCCACCGCCGGGTCCGTGCGCGGCTCGCACGACGCGGACGTCCCGGTCGACCGGGCGATCAACTCGATGGCCTCGGTGGTCTACGACGCGGTGATCGTGCCCGGCGGCACGGGGTCCGTCGCGACGCTGGGCCAGGACGGCTACGCGGTCCACTTCGTCGCCGAGGCGATCAAGCACGCCAAGGCGGTCGGCGCCCTCGGAGCCGGGACCGGGCTGGTGGCCCGGGCGGCGGCCGGGTCGGCCCGGGTCGAGGTCGACGGCGACCGGGTCGTCGAGGACCTGGGGGTCGTCTCGGCGCCGGGCGCGACGGGCTCGGTGCCCGAGGAGTTCGTCGAGTCCTTCTGCACGGCGCTCGGCAGGCACCGGGCGTGGGAGCGCCGCACCGACGCCGTGCCCGCCTGATCACCCGGCCGGCGCGGGCGGGGGCGGCCCGCTCCGCGCCGGCCGGGACCTCCGCGGGTGCGGCTCGCCGTGATCGCGGACCGGGCGGGGCGGTGGGTAGGGTCCGGCACGGTCGCAGGAATCGCCTGCAGCCGGGTTGCGGAGGTGCGGATGGCCGGGCTGAGCCGTCACGATCACGGCGCCGTCGGCGTCCTGATGCCGGAGAACGGGGGGCGCTACCCCTACGGCAACTCGTTGCTGATCCGCGGGAGCGGCGAGACCGTGCTGGTCGACCCGTCGCTCGCGGTCGGGGAACAGGGCCCGGCCGGGATCGAGGGCGGCGAGCGGGTCGACGCGATCGTCGTCAGCCACGGCCACGAGGACCACCTGGCGGGCGTGCACCGCTACCCGGACGTGCCCGTGTACGCGCACGACGCGGACCTGGCGGCGGTGCGGTCGGTCGACACCCTGGTCGAGGGCTACGGCCTGCCCGCGGACCGGACCGGGGAGTTCCGGGCCGAGCTGGTGCGCGACTTCGGGCTGGTGGACCGCCCGGACGCCACCGGCCTGGCCGACGGCACCCGGCTGGACCTGGGGGACCGGACGGTGACCGTGGTGCACCTGCCCGGGCACACGGCAGGCCACTGCGGGCTGCTGATCGAGCCCGACGACTTCTTCTTCGTCGGTGACATCGACCTGAGCCGGTTCGGCCCGTACTACGGCGACACGGGCAGCGACCTCGAGGCGTTCGAGGCCTCCATCGAACGCTGCCTGCAGGTGCAGGCCCGCTGGTACGGCACGTTCCACCACAAGGGTGTGGTGACCGGCGCGCAGCAGTTCGCCGAGCAGCTGCGGGCCTACCGCGACGTGATCGGCACCCGCGAGCAGCGGCTGCTGGAGTTCCTCGGTGAGCCGCGCACCCTCGACGAGGTGGTGGCCCACCGGATCGTCTACCGCCCGCACGTGGACCTGCCGTGGGCGGACACCGTCGAGCGACGGACCTCCGAGCAGCACCTGGCCCGGCTGGTCGCCGACGGGACCTGCGAGATCGTCGAGCCGGGGCGGTTCCGCCGGGCGCGCTGAAACCCGCATCCGTGGCCCTGCCCGGATGCTCGGTACTCCTGTGGTCAACGAATCATTGACGCCAGCAATTCGTCATCGAAACGACGACAACCCCAGGTCACGACGCCGGAGGCGCCGGCGCGATGCCGGCGCCCCGGTAGCGGGGTGGGGGAGGCCCGTGCCTCAGCACCGCGAGGGGCGGGCCTGCCGGTGGTCGCCGGGAGCGCGAGGCCGGCTCACCGGCGTCCGGCACGACGACGCGGCTCACGCCTGCCGGGGCGCGAGCCGAGCGGGGTCAGCGGCCCCGGTAGGTGGCCCGGCCGGGGCCCTCGGTCAGGAAGGAGGCGACGGCCCCGCGCAGGTCCTCGGTGCCGAACAGGGCACCGGAGAGCTGCGGGGTGATCGCGTCGGCGGCCCGCACGCCGTCCCGGACGGCGGTGCCGACGAGCTGCTTGGTGGCCGCGTGCGCCCTGGTCGGGCCCGCCGCCAGCGTGCCGGCGAACGCGCGGGCGGCCTCGGCGAACCCGTCACGAGGCAGCACCCGGTTGACCACGCCCCACTCGCGCAGCACCTCGGCCCCGAACCGCTCGCCGGTGAGGACGAGCTCCTTCGCCCGGGCCGGCCCGGCGCGTTCGGCCAGGCGCTGCGGTCCGCCCATCGACGGGGTGAGGCCGACGACGATCTCGACGAGCCCGAACGAGGCGTTCTCGGTGGCCAGCAGCAGGTCACAGGCCAGGGACAGCTCGAACGCCGCGGTGAGGGTGAGGCCGTGCGCGGCGAAGACCGTCGGCACCGGCAGGTCCTCGATGCCCTGGGCCAGGCGCATCAACCGGCTCCACAGCGTGGTGCCCTGCCCGACCGGGTCGGGCCCCTCGGCGATCTCCTGGAAGCCGTGGACGTCCACCCCGCCGGAGACGACCTTGCCGCGTGCCTCGAACAGGACCGCGCGGGCGCGGTCCGGGTGGCCGGGCGCGGTGATCGCGGCCAGCTCGGCGACGGCGCTCTCGAAGCCGGCGAAGACCGACTCGTCGAACAGGTTGAGCGGGGGATGGTCGAGCACGACGACGGCGAGGTCGCCGTCGCGCTCGACGCGCACCGGGGTGGCGGGGGCGTCACTCATCGGCCGGACGCTACCGGGTGATCCACCGGCGTCCCCTTCCGTGCCGGACGGTGAGTGGGGTAGACCACAACCATGACGTCAGCACTCTCCGGACGGGTCGTCCTGGTCACCGGTGGCGCGAGCGGGATCGGCGCGGAGGTCTGCCGGCGGGCGGCCGCCGCCGGGGCGTCGGTGGTCGTGGCCGACATCGCCGAGGAGCGGGCCCGTGAGCTCGCCTCCGAGGTCGGCGGGCACGCCGTGGTCATGGACGTGACCTCCGAGGACTCCGTCTCCTCCGCAGTGGACCGTGCAGAGGAGACGGCCGGGCCGATCGACGTCCTGGTGACCTCGGCGGGGATCACCCAGCCGCCGCTCCCGCCGGAGGAGCTGGACCAGTCCATGTGGGACAAGGTCCTGGACGTGGACCTGCGCGGCACCTGGCTCTGCGCGGTCGCCGTCGGCCGCCGGATGGCGGTGCGGGGCAGCGGCAACATCGTGACGATCGCGTCGATCGCCGGGATGCGGTCGATGCCGCTGCACTCCTACACGCCGGCCAAGGCCGCGGTGATCGCGCTGACCGCGGACCTGGCGACCGAGTGGGGCCGGTCGGGGGTCCGGGTGAACTCGGTGTCGCCGGGCTACACGCTGACGCCGCTGTTGCAGGAGCAGATCGACCAGGGCCAGCGCGACCCCGCCAACCTGGTGGAGGCCTCGGTGCTGGGCCGGATGGTCCGGACCGAGGAGGTCGCCGACGCCGTGTGCTTCCTCGCCTCCGATGCCGCCTCGGCGATCACCGGGGTGAACCTGCCGGTCGACGCGGGCTGGTTGATCGCGCCGTCCTGGCGGACCTACCGGGGCGTTCCGGACAAGCGCTGAACCGGGTGGGGGAAACCTCTTGACCTGAACTGAACTTCAGGTCCCAGGCTCTGTCCCATGAGCGAAACCACAACCGTCCACACCGTTCACCCGACCGCCGCCGGCACGCCGGTGGCACGCCGGCGGCTGCTGCGACTGGCCGGCGTCGCGGCGACCGTCGTCGTCACCCTCGCCGTCTGGGCCGTCGGTGCACTCGCCGGCGCCGACTACGTCCTGCGGGACCCGACCGGCGCCGTGGTCATCGACGCCTGGACCACCGCGGTGGTCACGCTCGTCGTGTCCCTGCTGGGCTGGGCCGGCCTGGCAGTGCTCGAACGCCTCACCCGGCACGCCGCCCGGATCTGGACGGGCCTGGCCGCGGTGGTGGTCACCGCGTCGATGGTCCCGATCTTCCTGATCGTCGCGACACCGGCGACCCAGGTGGCGTTGTTCTTCGTGCACCTCGCGGTGGCCGTGCTGGTCCCCGCCCTGCTGCAGGCCCGTCGCCGGTAGGAGCCGGCACAGGTGCCACCCGCCGTGAGGGGTCGGCGGGTGGCACCGTCGGTTCGGCATCCGCCGAGCTCGAGCGGTGCGATCGCCGACGCTACGTGTCGGGCCGGGTGGGCAGGTCCCGTGTCGCGACCAGCGTGCACGCCGCCGAGGAGAGCAGCAGCAGTCCCACGGCGTGGAAGATCGCCCCGGCACCACCGGTGAGCCCGGCCAGACCGCCCGCGCCGAGCGGGACCAGGACCTGCCCGATGCGGTTGCCCGCCAGTCGTACCGACAGTGCGGCAGCGCGGTTGTGGTGATCGGCGACCAGGGTCACCCAGGACATCGTGAGCGGCTGCCCGAGACCCCAGAAGAATCCGACCGACCACCAGCATCGCGACGGCCAGCAGTACGACGTCGTCGGTCAGGGGCAGCAGCGCCATCGGGATGCCGGAGGCGAGCGTGGCCGACACGAGGAGTGCCCGCCGGGGCAGCCGGCGCAGCAGCAGGGGCATCGCCGCGCGCGAGACCACCGAGGTGACCGTGCGCGCCGTCAGCAGCAGGGTGACGGTCCCGACTCCGAGTCCGGTCTCCTGGCCGAGCACCGGGAGATAGGCCATGAGCAGATCCATCCCGGTGAGGACGGTCAGGCTGGAGTAGATGGCGGGCTTCATCCCCGGGGTGTTGAGGATGGCGAGCGTGGACTGTTCGGTCCCGACCGCCTCGGCCGTGCCGACCCGGCCCCGGCGGACCGGGGCGAAACCGAAGGCGAGCGGTACCGCCGCGGCGGCGAGTCCCGCCATCACCAGCAACGCCGGTGTGGTCGCGACCTGCCCGGGCTCGACGCCCCGATCGGTGAGCGTCGTGACGGCCCCGGCGAGCGGGAAGCCGACGAGCTGGCCGACCGAGACCCCGAGCGTGAGGTGGCCGAACCGGTTGTCGATCGTGCCGGGTGGCGACCACAGGGGGATCAAGCTCTGACACGCCACGGTGTGCAACATCTGCCCGAGCCCGAGCACGGCGCTGGCGACGATCAGAACGGCGAGGGAGGGGCTGAGCGCGGCGGCCAGGACCGCGACGACGGTCAGCGTCAGACCGAGCCGCACGACCAGCACACCGCGGCCGCGGTCGACTGCGCGCCCGATCCGTAGTGCGACGACGAGGGGGAGCAGCGCGAACACGGCCGTGATGAGGCCGACCGCCACAGCGTCCCCGCCGAGCGCGAGAGCGCGGTAGGACATGAGCGTCCGCACACCGCTGAGGACGGCGTGGGAGAGCAGCGTGGCGAGGACCAGGGACAGGAACCACGGCGGCCGGCGCCCGAGGGGTCGGAGGTGGGGCACCTGGGGTCAGGAGGCTTCGGAGTCCGACTCGTTCGTGCTCGTCGGGCCTGTGGCGCGCAGCTCCTTGCTCGTCTGGCGCAGCTCCCACGCGTGCATGATGTGGGCGTGCATGGCGGCCCGTGCGGCCGGTCCGTCGCGACGGGCGAGCGCGTCCAGGATCCCCGCGTGGTCGTGGTCGAGGGCCTGGCTGAACTCGGTGACCCCCCACAACGTCACCGACGGTTTGAACCGGGCCCACAGCAGCTGCAGGCCCTCGATCATCACCGAGGATGTGCTCTCGTAGATGGAGAAGTGCAGGTCCTTGTTGAGCAGGGACAAGGTCGCGGGCTCGACGCCGTCGGCCGTCGCCCGGACCAGGCGCTCGTTCGCCGCGAGCACGGCCGCGTAACGCTCGTCGGTCATCCGCTCGACCGCCACCTCGCAGGCGAGGCCCTCCAGCTCGGCTCGCATCCGGTACAGGTCGCGGGCCATCTCCGGCGTGAAGTCGCGCACCGTGGCGCCACGGTGGCTCGTGTACTCGATCGTGCCGTCGGCGGCCAGGATGCGCAGCGCCTCGCGGACCGGAGTCGGGCTCACCCCGTAGCGCTTGGCGATCGCGGTCTGGCGTAGCTGATCGCCCGGGTTGATCACTCCCTGTTGGAGGTCGGCCTTGAGTCGATCGAGCACGTAGGCCGTACGGCTCTTGGGCGGCGCGTCGCTCTCGCTCATGGACTCCGGAGCTCCTGGTCTCGTCCGTGTGGCCCGGTCCCGGGCGGTCCGAATCTACCACGACGCTACTTTCCATGTTCGGTGGAGTAGATTTTATAGAATCTATTGACCCCTCGGTCGTCCTCGTGTTTGCCTCTGTGTCGCCCCGACCGGGTGACACCGGTCACCGACGGGAGTCGTCGATGCCGACAGCACGGGAGGAACCTTGGTGATCGGGAGCATCACGGGCACGAGCCGGGAGGTGCGTGCGGCGCGGCCCGGATCGGCAGCCGATCCGGGCCGGTGGTCCGGCCTGGCCCCTGAGCAGCGCGACCGCCTGCAGCACCTGCTGGTCGACGCACTCGGTCTCGCCGCGGCCGGTGCCGCGAACGACGACGCACGGTCCGTACTCGCGGGTCTCGCCGCGGTCTCGCCCGGCGAGAGCAGGGTCCCGTGGACCCGTCTGCGTCTCGCCGCGCCGCAGGCCGCCACCGCGCTCTCCACGCTGATCCACGCCTGGGACTTCGACGACACGCACGACGAAGCCGTCGTGCACACCGCCGCCGTCGTCGTCCCGGCGGCGGTCGCGGCAATGGCCACCTCGCCGGCGCCGGGGGAGCGGTTCCTCGACGGCCTGGCCACCGGCGTGCAGCTCTTCTCCCGGCTGGCCCGCCTCGTCGGGCCCCGTCCCGGGGTCATCCGCACCGCCGGGCTGGGCGCACTCGCCGCTGCGGCCACGGCCGCGACCGTGTGGGGACTCGACGAGGCGGACACCGAGAACGCCGTCGCGCTGTGCCTGGGTGCTGCGCTCGCGCCGGCGACCCGCCAGGCCGTGGTCGACGGCTCGGTGGCCAAGCGGCTCCAGCCCGGGCTCGCCACCGCCCACGGCGTGACAGCGGCGTCGCTCGCCCGTTCCGGCGTCATCGGACCGGCGGGCTGGCTCGGCGGCACCTACGGCGTGCTGCCCGGCTCCGAGCTGCGGCTCGCCGACCTGCTGACCGGACCGGCCGAGCTCGACGCGGTCGCGCTCAAGCCCTATCCCGCCTGCCGCTACACGCATGCCGCGCTGGCCGCCGGTGAGCAGTTGTATGCGCGGCACCCGGGCCCGGAGGCGTTGCACCGGATGGTGGCGCATCTGCCCGCGGGCGCCGCCTACGAGCTCGTCGCCCGCCCGTGGCGGGACCGCGGCAGCCCACTGGTCGACGCCCAGTTCTCGCTGCCGTGGCAGCTCGCCGCGCTGTGGGTGACCGGCCGTTACGACCTCACGACCCTGCGCGGCGACCTCGGCCGCGCCGATATCGCCGCCGCGGCTGCCCGCATCGAGGTCCGTCAGGACCTGCCCGAGAGCACCGTGATGGCCGGCGCCCGGCTCGAGCTCGAGACCCCGGACGGCCGGCACGACACCGCCGAGGCCCGGATGCCCGGTACCGGCGACGCGCGCCCCGGCCGGGACGCCGTCGACCGCAAGCTCCTCGGCTGTCTGGACGTCGCCGGCGCAGCCGACCCGCGCGCTGTCGCCGACGGCCTGTGGCAGCTGGCCGCCGAGCTGCCCTCACTCGACGCGAGCGGCGTCGGCGCGGCGCTGCGTCGACGAACCGCCGTCCCGTGAGGGCGGCGCCACGACCTGCGGCCCCGCAGCAGCGGACAGCCCTGACTGCCCAGCCCTGACTGCCCAGCCCTGACTGCTCAGCGACGACTCCTCAGCCCTGACTGCTCAGCGACGAACGACGAACGACGAGAAGGAACCCATCATCATGGACTTCGGCCTCACCCCCGAGCAGACCACGCTCGTGGAGTCGGTCTCCAAGCTTGCCGAGCGCGAGTTCGGTGCCCGCGCCTTCCAGCGCACCGAGTTCGCCTGGGACTCGCTCAAGGTGCTCGCGGAGCACGACCTGACCGGGCTCACCCTCCCGGTCGAGGTCGGGGGCCAGGGCGCCTCGCTGCTGGACGCGGTACTCGTGATGATGGCGATCACCAAGGTGTGCCCGCACAGCGCCGACGCGTTGCAGGCCAGCAACTTCGGCGCCATCCGGCAGGTCGCGAACTTCGGCTCCGACTACGTCCGCGCCGAGGTCCTGCCGCTGTTCCTGCGCGGCGAGGGCCTGGTCACCGCCGGGATGAGCGAGCCGGATGCCGGCAGCGCGCTGACCGACCTGCGCACCAGCGCCCGCTACGAGGGCGAGCACGTGGTGCTCAACGGTCAGAAGTGCTGGAACTCGCACGGCCCGGACGCGACGCACTCGGTGGTCTGGTGCCGGTTCGGCCCCTCCTCGCGCGACATCGGCGCCGTGCTGGTCCCGTTCGACTCCCCGGGCTTCACCCGGGGCAAGCGCGAGCTGCACATGAGCGGCGAGTCGCACTGCCAGCTGTTCTTCGACGAGTGCCGGGTGCCGAAGGAGTACGTGCTCGCCGACAGCGGCGCGCTGGGGAAGATGCTCTCGATCTTCGGTGTCGAGCGGATGGGCAACGCCTCGCGGGCCCTGGCCCTGGCCGAGACCGCCTACGAGCGCGCCGTCGAGCACGCGAAGGTACGGCAGGCCTTCGGCAAGGACCTGTGCGAGTTCCAGGGCCTGCAGTGGAAGTTCGCCGACATGAAGGTCGAGCTCGACGCGGCGCGGATGCTGCTGCTGCGGGCCGTCGCGAACGCCGACGCCGGCGCCCCGGACGCCACCGAGGCCGCGGTCGCCAAGCTGCACGCCAACCGGACCGCCTTCCAGGTGGCCAACGAGGCGATGCAGGTCTTCGGCGCCTCGGGCTACAGCCAGGAGTACCCGCTGGAGTACATCGTCCGCCGCACCCGCGGCTGGATGATCGCCGGCGGCTCGGTGGAGATCCTCAAGAACACCATCGCCGGGTCGATCTTCGGCCGGCGTTTCGACCAGCGGGCGGGGGCCGGCAAGTGAGCGTCACCGGAACCACCCACGACACCGTCGCCGCCGCGGGCCGGAGCCTGGACGGGGCGACCGACGCCGTCGTCGACTGGGTCGTCGCGGCGCAGGAGCGCCCGCTGCCGCCGGAGGTCGAGCACCACGTGCGCCGGCTGCTCGTCGACTACATGGCCGCCGTGATCCCCGGTGCGGCCACCGACGTCGCCCGCGGTGTGGCGGCCCACGTCGGCACGACCTACGGCGCCACCGGCCGCGCCGCGACGGCGATCGGCCTGGGCCGGGTGTCGGCACCCGGTGCCGCGTTCCTGAACGGCACGAGCGCGCACAGCCTCGAGGTCGACGACGGCTACACCCCCGGCAGCGTGCATCCGAGCAGCGTCTGCTTCCCGGCCGTGCTCGCCGCCGCGGAGGCCCGCGGCAGCGACACGACCACCACCGTGCGCGCGCTCGCGGTCGCCCTGGAGGCCGTGTCCCGGCTCGCCGCCGCAGGCCACCCGGCCACCTGGCGCAACCACTTCCACAACACCCCGCTCGCCGGCGTCGTCGGTGCGACCTGTGGCGTTGCGGTGCTGCACGGACTCGATGCCGATCGGCTGCACGACGCGCTCGGCGTCGCCGCATCGCACGCCGGGGGGCTGTTCGCCTTCCTCGGCAAGGACGCCGAGGTCAAGCGAATCCACCCGGGCAAGGCCGCGCGCGACGCGATCGTCAGCGTCGAGCTCGCCGAGGCCGGGGTGACCGGCCCGCGCCCGATCCTGGAGACCCCGCACGGCTACGTCGACGCGTTCGCCGACGGCGGTTTCGACGCCGGCGTCCTGCTCGACGGGCTCGGGGAGCGCTGGGTCGTGCTCGACTCCTACGTCAAGCCCTACCCGTCCTGCCGGCACCTGCACGGGCCGATCGACGCCGTTCGGGCGCTGCGCGCCGCACACGGGGTGGCCGCGCCGGACGTCGCGCGGGTCGACGTCGCCACCTACACGGTCGCCTCGCACCACGCGGGTACCCGGGTGGAGGCGCTGCTCGACGCGCAGATGAGCATCCCGTTCGCGGTGGCCACCGCGCTGGTGCACGACGAGGTCGGACTCACCGAGTTCGGCCGGGACGCCCGTCGTGACCCGGGTGTGCTCGATCTGGTCGACCGGGTGCACGTACGTGCCGACCGGCAGGCCGACGCCGACTACCCGACGCTGCGCACCGCGGTCGTGACGCTGACCTGCCACGACGGCCGCGAGCTGACCGAGCGGGTACCGCTGCCCTACGGCGAGCCGGGCAACCCGGTGAGCGACGAGGAGATGACCGCGAAGCTGGTGCGGCTCGCCGCGCCGGTGATCGGCCGCGACGCCGCCACCGCGCTGGCCGAGCAGCTCTGGACGTTCGCCTCGCTCGACGTGGTCGCCCGGACCGACGAGTACTGCCGGGGTGTGGCATGACCCAGCTGACCGACCGGCCCGCCGGCGCCCCCGGTACGACCCGGGCCGACCTGGGGCGCGCGCTGCTCGCGCCGCGCTCCGTCGCGATCATCGGGGCGTCCGACGACGCCCGGAAGACCACCGCGCGCCCCTTGCGGTTCCTGCGCGAGGCCGGGTTCACCGGCGGGGTCTACCCGATCAACCCGCGCCGCGAGACCGTGCTCGGTGAGCAGGCCTGGCCCGACATCGCCTCGCTGCCGGAGGTGCCCGATCACGTCTTCGTCGTGACCGACACCGCGCGGGTGGTCGACGCGGTCCGCGAGTGCGGCGAGGCCGGCGTGCCGCTGGTGACCATCCTGTCCGGTGGCTTCGGTGAGGGTGGTCCGGAGGACCGGGAACGGCTGGCCGAGCTGCTCGAGGTCGCCGACACCTACGGCGTGCGCGTCCTCGGGCCGAACAGCATCGGCGTGGTCAACCCGCGCAACGGCATGCTGCTCACCGCGAACGCCGCGTTCGCCGAGTCCGACCTCCCGGTCGGGCCCTCGTTCGTGGCGTCCCAGTCCGGCAGTGTCATCGGCGCCCTGATGACCCGGGCGAAGGCCCGCGGGCTCGGCTTCGCCGGGCTGGTCTCCACCGGCTCCGAGGTCGACCTGACCCTCGGTGAGATCTGCGAGGCGACCCTCGACGACCCCGAGATCGGCTCGTACACGCTGTTCGTGGAGTCGATGGAGAACGCCGGGCCGCTGGCCCGGTTCGCCGCGGCTGCCGCCGAGCGGGGCAGGCCGGTCACGGTCTACAAGCTGGGCCGCAGCGACGCCGCCGCCGCGCTGTCGGTCTCGCACACCGGAGCCCTCGCCGGCGAGGACGACGAGGCCGACGCGTTCTTCCGGGCCTGTGGCTTCGCCCGGGTCGACAACTTCGAGGCGTTGATCGAGGCCGAGGCCCTGCAGCGCCGGATCGGCAGCCCCGGTGCCACCCGGGCCGACCGGATCGCGGTGATCACCTCCACCGGCGGCGGTGCCGCGATCCTCGTCGACCAGCTCGAGACCCGCGGCGTGACGGTGGCCCGGCCGAGCCCGGCGGTGTTCGAGCGCCTCGGGGGGCTCGGGCTCGCCGTTGCGGAGAACCTCATCGTCGACCTGACGCTGGCCGGTACCCGGCACGACCTGGTCCTCGGCGCCCTCGACGTGCTCCGTTCCAGCGGCGAGTTCGACCTGGTGCTCTTCGTGATCGGCTCGTCGGCCCGGCTCAACCCGGAGCTGGCCGTGCGGGCGATCGCCGAGGCGGCGGGCGACGGCCCGGTCCCGATCGCGGCCTGGGCGCTGCCGGACGCGCTCGACTCGCTGCGGATGCTCAACGACGCGGGCGTGCCCGCGTTCCGCACGGCGGAGGCCTGCGCCGAGGCGGTTGCCGCGACCCTGGCCCGCCGCCCGGTCGACCCGCAGGTGCTGGCCACCCGCGAGCCCGCACCGGCAGCCCGGTCGACCCGCACGCTCGACGAGGCCGCCTCGGCCCGGCTCCTGGGCGAGCTGGGGGTGCGGTTCCCTGCCGCGACGACCTGCGACGGTTCCGCAACGCCCGCGGCGGGGCAGAGCTACCCCGTCGTGGTGAAGGCGCTGTCGGATCGGCTGCCGCACAAGTCCGACGCCGGAGCGGTCGTGCTGGGCGTCGGAGACGCGGACGGCCTCGCCGATGCGGTCCGGACGATCCGCACCAATGTCGCCGCGCACGAGCCCACGCTGCAGCTCGAGCAGTTCCTCGTGCAGGAGATGGTCGACGACACGGTCGTGGAGGCGCTCGTCGGCTACCGGGTGAGTCCGGCGGTGGGGCAGCTGGTCGTGCTCGCGGCCGGCGGGATCCATGCCGAGCTCTACGAGGACTCCACGCTGCGGCTGGCACCGGTCACCGCGGAGGTGGCCCGGGAGATGATCGAGGAGGTGACCGCGATGAGGATCGCCCGGGGGTTCCGCGGGGGACCGGTCGGGGACCTCGACGGGCTCGTCGACACCGTCGTCGCGATGTCCCGGCTCGCGGTGACGCACCCCGACGTGGTCGAGGCCGAGATCAACCCGGTCGCGGTGCGCCCGCGCGGCCGCGGGGCGGTCGCGCTCGACGCACTGGTCCAGCAGGCCGACGAGGCCTGATCGGCCCGCCCGACCATGAACCGACACACATCCGAGGACACACCATGGACGTGAAGATCACCGACTTGTCGCTGACCTACGGCGACTTCACCGCGGTCGAGCACCTGAGTCTCCACATCGAGGACGGCGAGTCCCTGGTGCTGCTCGGGCAGTCGGGCTGCGGCAAGACCAGCACGATGCGGTGCGTCGCCGGGCTGGAGGACCCCAGCGGGGGCTCGATCAGCATCGGTGGCACGACGGTCTTCGACGCCGCCGCCGGGACCAACGTCGCTCCGAACCGGCGCAACGTCGGGCTGGTGTTCCAGTCCTACGCCGTCTGGCCGCACATGACGGTCCTGGAGAACGTCTCCTTCCCGCTGCGCATGAAGCGGCGCCCGAAGAAGGAGATCCGGACCCGGGCGCAGGAGACCCTGGAGCTCGTCGGCCTGGGCCACCTGGCCGACAAGGGTGCGAGCAAGCTCTCCGGTGGCCAGATGCAGCGGGTGGCGCTGGCCCGCAGCCTCGCGATGGAACCCAACGTGATGCTGCTCGACGAACCCCTGTCGAACCTCGACGCCCGGCTGCGTGACGACCTGCGCGTCGAGCTGCGACGGCTCCAGCTCGAACTCGGGCTCACCAGCATCTACGTCACCCACGACCAGTCCGAGGCACTGGCGCTCGCGGACCGCATCGCGATCATGCAGCACGGACGGATCTCCCAGCTGGCCACGCCGGTCGAGACCTATCGCAACCCCGCCTCGGCGTCGATCGCCGAGTTCCTCGGGGTCGCGAACATCTTCCGCACCTGTGCGCCGCGGGCGGGGGAGCACCGGCTGCGCCTGGCCGACCACGCCCTCGAGATCGCGGTCGGGACCGCCGTCCCGGCCGGGGACGACCTGAGCGTCTGCGTGCGCCCGGAACACGTGCGGCTCGCGACGCAGCCGGGTGCGGGAGCCCCCAACTCCTGGCCGGGCACCGTCGAGGTCAGCGTCTTTCAGGGCTCGTACGCCCGCTGCACCGTCGCGCTCGACGCCGGACCGAGCCTCGAGGTCCACACGCAGGACGCCACGTTCGTGCCGCGCCAGCACGACCGCGTGCACGTCGAGATCGACCCCGCGCACGTCCAGGTGCTCCCGCAGGAGGTCGGCCCGGTCGTCGGGGACGGTGTCCGGGACGACGCCGCGCCGGCGGAGCCGGGCGTCGACGACGACCACGGGCGTCGGGTCGTGGCCCACGCCGCGACGATGTCCGGGGAGGGCTGAGCCGTGGCGTTGCTCGACGACCGGCGCCGGGCCCGGGGTGCGGGCGCGGCACCGGCCCGCACCCCGGGCCCGGCGCGGTCGGCCCGCGGCCGGCGCCGCCGGTGGCTGCCCACCGGGCTGGTCCTGCTCGTGCTGACCGTCCTGATCCTCATCCCGGCCGCGATGGTGCTGCTCGCCGCGTTCAGCGTGGACGTGCCACGGCCCGGGAACATCACCTGGGACCTGACCGCGGCCAACTTCGGGATCTTCGCCGACCCGCAGACGCTGCGGGCGTTCCTCAACTCCATGGTGGTCGGTGTCGTGGCGACGGCGCTGGCCTGCCTCATCGGCGCGGCGCTGGCGTTCCTCGCCGCGCGCACCGACATCCCGGCGGCGCCGTTCGTGTTCCTGGTCGGCCTGATGCCGATGTTCCTGCCGTCCTACGTCGGCGCGCTCGCCTGGTCGATGCTCGCCGGCCCGAACGCCGGGCTGCTCAACATCGCGCAGAGCGACCTGGGGACGTCGCTGCCGCTCGACATGTACTCGGTGCCGGGGATGATCTTCGTCTTCGCCCTGTACTACTCGCCGTACACCTTCCTGATGGTGCACGGGGCGATGTCGCTGATGAGCCCGGACCTCGAGGAGGCCGCCCGGGTGCACGGCGCGAGCTCGCGCCGGATGCTGGGCCTGGTCTCGTTCCCGCTGGCCACGCCGGCGCTGATCGGCTCGGCGATGCTCACCTTCGTCCTGATCTTCGAGAACTTCCCGGTCGCCCAGGTGCTGGGCACCCCGGGCGGCGTCGACACCCTGCCGACACTGATCTTCCGGCTGCTCAACACCAGCCCGTCGCGCGGTAACGAGAGCGCGGCCATCGCGGTCGTGCTCGTCGGGGTCGTGCTGCTGGCCACCTGGCTGCAGCAGCGGATGCTGGCCAAGCGGTCGTTCACCACGGTCACCGGCAAGGGTGTCCGCCAGAAGAAGGTCGCCCTGGGCCGGGCCCGGATCCCGCTGTTCCTCGGCGTCCTGGTCTTCTTCTTCCTGTCCATCGTGCTGCCGGTGCTGGCGCTCGTGGTGGTCTCCGGGCAGAGCTCCCCGTACATGTCGTCCCTGAGCGAGCTCGCCGAGCCGGGCGGTCTCGACTTCAGCTCGTTCGCCGACGTCCTGGGCTCCTCGAGCTTCCGGGAGGCGACGTGGCACAGCCTGGTCGTCGGGGTGTGCGCGGCGGGCGCGGGCGTCGTGCTGGCATTCCTGTGCAGCTACGTCGTCTACCGCACCAAGGCGTCCGGCCGATCGCTGGTCGAGGGCGTGTCGATGGTGCCGCTGGCGCTGCCGGCAGTGGTGCTCGGCATGGGGCTGCTGTGGACCTGGCTGGTCATGCCGGTCCCGCTCTACGGCACCCTCGCGGTCCTGGTCGTCGCGTTCCTCGCGGTGCAGGCCCCGCAGGGCTTCCGAGGCGTCTCCTCCTCGATCCTCGCCACGGACCGCGACCTCGAGGACTCCGCGGTCATGCTCGGCGCCTCCCGGGGCCGCGCGGTGACGAGCGTGACGGTGCCCCTGATGAAGGTCGGGCTGCTGTCGACGTTCCTGCTGCTGCTCATGCTCAGCATGCGTGAGCTCACCGTGCCGCTGTTCCTCTACACCAGCGACACCGAGATCCTCTCGATCGCGATCTACGACGCGTTCGAGAACGGCGGCGCGCTCCAGGAGGCGGCCGCGATGAGCGTCATCTACACCGCCTTCATGTTCGTCCTGTCCTACATCCCCCGCCGCCTCGCGCGGTAGTTCCCCCCCCCGCGGACGACAGCGTCGTCCGCTCTCAGCAAAGGAGCTGACCCATGAAGCGGACACGCCTGAGTGTCCTGGCCGCCACACTCACCGCGGGCAGCCTGCTCCTCGCAGGCTGCGGCGGAGCGGGCGCCGCCGACGCCACCACGGAGGAGATGCTCGCGCTCCCCGCCGTCGACGACGCCAACGGGCTGGTCGTCGACGGCGAACAGGTCGCCGACGCGAGCCTGCTCGAGGCCGCCCGCGACGACACGCTCGTCTGGTTCACCGGGTCGGGCAGCGAGAGCGCCGAGCTCACCGCCGACCGGTTCACCGCCGAGACCGGGGTCGAGGTCGAGGTGACCCGGATGCCGTCGGCGAAGCTGAACGAGCGGGTGCCGAGCGAGGCGGGCGCGGGACGGCTGTCCGCCGGCGTCGTGACCGTCACCGACCCGATGATCGCCGAAGGGCTCGAGGACAACGGCGTCTACGTGCCCTACACCGAGATGCCGACTCACGACACCCTGGCCGGGACGAAGGACGTGCAGTGGGCCGACGGCGCCTACTACACGTCGTACTACTCGGCCTACGCCTTCGCCTACAACACCCAGGCGGTCGATGCCGCCGCCGTGCCGACCAGCTGGGACGACCTGCTCGACCCGAGGTGGAAGGGCCGGATGGGGGTCGTCAACGCCGGTGCGGGTGGCACCGTCCAGGGCCTCGCCGCATTCCAGGAGCAGGTCATGGGCCCGGACTACTGGGGCGGTCTGGCGGCCCAGGATCCGCGCTTCTTCGACACGACGTCCGTGCAGCTCGAGTCCCTCGCGCGCGGCGAGATCGACATTGCGACCGCCGGCTTCAACAGCACCTACGGTGCCGAGCTGTCCGGGGCACCCATCAAGCTCGTGGTGCCGGAGGAAGGCGTGTCCGGCACGTTCAACATGCAGGGCCTGACCAGCGCCGGCCAGGACAGTCCGGCCGCGAAGCTGTTCATGAACTGGACCTGGTCGAAGTCGGGCCAGCAGTTCGCCGCCGCGCAGGGCTTCATCGGAGCGCGAACCGACATCGAGCAGTGGCCGACCGGCCAGTACCGGCTCCCGAAGGCCGACGATCCCAGCTTCGTCGTCTACTCCCCGCAGGAGGCGGCGGCGCAGGGTGCCGACGTCGTCCGGCGCTGGAACGCGGCGTTCGGGTTCAACGGCTGACCCGCAGGAGAGAATCCCTGACCGACGCCTCCGGTTCCGTCGAACCGGAGGCGTCCGGCGTTCTGCCGGGCGGTTCAGTCGAGCAGCAGCAGCGACAGCTTGCGGGCCACACAGGCCGGTCGCCGGGAGTCCTCGAGCTCGACGGTGACGTCGATCGCCACGAGGACCCCGCCGGTCCGCGGCTCGGTGCTCGCGATGGTGGCGCGCAGCCGTACCCGGGAGCCGGACGGGACCGGAGCGGGGAAGCGCACCCGGTCCATCCCGTAGTTGAGCCGTGCGGAACCGAGCTCGAGACGGTAGAGGTCCCCGGCCAGCGAGGAGATCAGGGACAGCGTCAGCTGACCGTGCGCGATGGTGGTTCCGTGCGGCCCGGCAGCGGCCCGTGCGGGGTCGACGTGGATCCACTGGTGGTCACCGCTCGCCGCGGCGAAGGTGTCGATCCGGTCCTGGTCGACGACGAACCACGGCCCCGGGCCGAGCTCGACGCCGACGGCGGCATCGAGCTCGGCCGGGGTGGCGACCACGAGCGGCCGCGTGGTGGTCACGCGGGCACCCGCTCCAGGACGGCGGCCAGGCCCTGTCCGCCACCGATGCACAGCGTGGCGAGCCCGTAACGCCCCGCACGCCGGTCGAGCTCGCGGGCGAGCGAGCCGACCAGCCGGGTGCCGGTGGCGCCGACCGGGTGGCCGAGCGAGATGCCCGAGCCGTGCACGTTGACCCGCTCCCGGTCGTCGGCGCCGAAGCCCCACTCGCGCAGCACGGCCAGCGCCTGCGCGGCGAAGGCCTCGTTGAGCTCGACGAGGTCGATGTCGGACAGCTTCAGCCCGGCCCGCTCCAGGGCGAGTGCGCTCGCCGGGACCGGTCCGATCCCCATGGTGCGGGGCGGCACGCCGGCGACCGCCCACGAGACCACCCGCACCAGGGGGCGCAGCCCGAGCTGCTCGGCGCGTTCCGGGGTGGTCACCAGGCACATCGCGGCGGCATCGTTCTGCCCGCTGGAGTTGCCTGCGGTCACGGTCGCGCCGTGGATCGTGCGGCCCAGGACCGGGCGCAGGGCTCCCAGCGACTCCATCGAGGTGTCGCGGCGGGGATGCTCGTCGGTGTCGACGACGGTCTCGGTGCCGCGGCGGCCGGGAACCGTCGTCGGCACGATCTCGTCGCCGAACACCCCGGAATCCTGGGCGGCGACCGCCCGGCGGTGCGATTCGACCGCCAGTGCGTCCTGCTCCTCGCGGCCGATGCCGTACTCGGCGCGGAGGTTCTCGGCGGTCTCGAGCATGCCGCCGGGCACCGGGTAGCCGGGGCCACCGGCGGTCTCCCGGGCGCGGGCCAGCCCGTCGTGCATGGTCATGCCGCCGCGGGCGGCGCCCCAGCGGGCATCGGTGGTGTAGAAGGCCACGTTGCTCATCGACTCGGTGCCCCCGGCGACGACGAGGGACGCGGCTCCGGTCTGCACCGTCATCGCGGCGTTGAGCACGGCCTGCAGGCCGGAACCGCAACGCCGGTCGAGCTGCTGGCCGGGCACCTCGACCGGGAGGCCCGCGGTCAGCGACACCACCCGCCCGATCGCGGGTGCCTCGCTGCTCGGGTTGCAGTGGCCGAGGATGACGTCGTCCACGGCCTCGCCGGGGACACCCGTGCGAGCGAGCAGCTCGCGCAGCACGGTGGTGCCCAGGTCGACCGCGCTGAGTGGCTTCAGCACACCGCCGTACCTGCCGATCGGGGTCCGCAGGGGTTCGCAGATCACGGCGTCGGGCACGGGTCCTCCAGGGCGGTGTCGAAGCGGTGGGTGTCGAAGCGGTGGGCGGGGAGCTCTCCGGGCGCGCAGCTCACATGAACCGTCCCCCGGTGACCTCGGCGGTCGTCCCGGTCATGTACGACGACAACGACGACGCGTAGAACAGCGCCACGTTCGCGACCTCGTCGACCTCGCCCACCCGCTGCATGGGGATCTCGGACATCTTCTGGTCCCAGGCCTTCTGCGGCATCGCCTCGGTCATCGCGGACCGGATCAGGCCGGGCTGGATGGCGTTGACGCGCACGCCGTGGTGCGCCATCTCCTTGGCGGCGGCCTTGGTGAGCCCCACGATGCCGGCCTTCGCAGCCGAGTAGTTGGTCTGCCCGACCATCCCGACCTTGCCGGACAGCGAGCTGATGTTCACGATCGCTCCCGACTTCTGCTGCCGCATGTGGGCGGCGGCGAGGCGCGTGCCGTTCCAGCTGCCCTTGAGATGCACCTGCAGGACCAGGTCGAAGTCCTCCTCCGACATGGTCCGCATCGTGGCGTCCCGGGTGATGCCGGCGTTGTTCACGAACACGTCCAGCGAACCGAACGTCGCGACGGCGGCGTCGATCAGCGCCTGCACGTCTGCGGCGGAGACCACGTCGCAGCGCACGCCCAGGGCGACGCCATCGCCGCCCAGTTCCTCGGCGGCGGCCTGGGCGGCGGCCTCGTCGAGGTCGCCGAGCACGACACGGGCGCCGTGCGCGACGTAGGTGCGGGCGATGGCGAGCCCGATGCCCTGGGCCCCGCCGGTGATGACGGCGGTGTGGCCCTCCAGCAGGCTGGTCATGTGCGGTCCCTTCTCCTGATCCGGATCGGTCGTGTCGGGTCGCCGGACGGGTTCCGGCGGCCGGGTCATGCGAATCGGGGGCGCCGCCGTTCGGCGAAGGCGGCACGCCCCTCGGCGGCATCGCGCCCGTGCCCGGCGAGGGAGACGGCCATCCGCTCGGTGGCGAGGAAGTCCGAGAGACCGCCGCTGCCGGTGGTCTGGAGCCGTTTCGTGAGTGCGTTGGACTCGCGCGGTCCGGCAGCCAGCCGCTGTGCGATCGTCCGTGCCTGCGCTGTGGCAGACCCCGCGGGTACGAGGTCACTGACCAGCCCGGCTGTCGCGGCCTCCGGGGCGTCGAGCCGCTCGCCGAGCAACAGGTGCTTCGCCGCACGCTGCGCTCCGAGCCGGCGCGGAAGGTGGTAAGCGGTGCCACCGTCGGCGGTCAGCCCGCGCTCGGCGAACGGCGCGCAGAAGAAGGCGTCCTCTGCGGCGACGACGAGATCACACGCCAGCACCAGCCCCCAGGCGGCGCCGACCGCGTACCCCTCGACCGCGGCGACCACGATCACGTCCGAGTGCACGATCTCCTCGATGACCGTGTGGACGAGGGCGAGCCGCGAGGCGGCCCCGAACAGGCCGTCGTGCGCGGTGGGCATCGAACCGACGTCCCCGCCGGAGGAGAAGTAGCTGTCACCGCCGGTGAGCACGATCGCGGCGTCTCCCCGCGCCGCGGCGTCGCGGATGCCGTCGAGCAACAGATCCAGCAGGGCGTGGTCGAGGGCGTTCCGGCGGTGTGGGCGGTTCAGCTGGAGGGTCGTCACGCCGGCAGCGGCATCGACGATGAGCGGCTGGGGTGACGACATAATTTATAGAATGTAGCAGAGCGGGGGTCGAGAGTGGATGTCCGAGCGCCGTCCGGCGACGACCTGCACCGAGGCACCGGTGCGGTGGTCAGGATCGGTGGGAACGGCGCGACGGGGTGGCCGGCCCGGTTCGCCTCGGGGCGGTCCCCGGCGTCACGTAGTGCCGCAACGGTCGGTCGATCGCGGCGATCAGGACGGTGACCGCGGTCGCGGCGAGACCACCGGTCACCAGCGCGACGGGTGCCGAGGTCAGCGACGCCACCACGCCGCCGCGGACGTTCCCGAGCTCGGGGGCGGCGACGCCGATGACGTGCTCGACCGAGGAGACCCGTCCGCGGTACTCGTCGGGGGTCTCGAGCTGGACGAGGGCGCCGCGGGTGAACACCGAGATCGAGTCGGCCGCCCCGGCGAGCACGAGGCAGCCGAGTGCGACCCAGACCGGCCCGGCCAGCCCGAAGCCGGCGAGGGCGAGCCCCCACACGCCGGCGGCGGCGAGCTGGACCGCGCCGCTGCGGCGTACCCGCGTCACCGCGCCGGAGAACGCCCCCGCGAGGAGCCCTCCGACCGCGATCGAGGACAGGAACAAACCCAGGGTGCGCGGATCCCCGCCGAAGCGCAGCTCGTTGACCAGCGGGAAGAGGGCGACGGGCATCGCGAGGGCGCACGCGGCGAGGTCGACGGCGAAGGAGGCCCGCAGGGTCGGCCTGCGCAGGACGAACCGCCACCCTCCTGGGGAGCGACCGGATGCGCCGTCCGGGCGGGCGGGCGGGACCGGGGGCAGCCGCAGCACGGCCACGAGCGACACCACGATGGTCAGTGCCTGCAGGCCGTAGGCCGCCGGGAAGCCACGGGTGGCGAGCACGGCGCCGGCCACGGCCGGGCCGACGAGCATTGCCGCCTGGAACGAGACGATCGACAACGCGATCCCGGCGGCGACCTGGTCGGCCGGGAGCAGCCGGACCGGCAGGGTCCGGCGGGCGGGTGCCCCGAGTGCCGCCCCGGCCGTCTGGACCGCGACCAGGGCGAGCAGCAGCAGGACGGAGCCATTCCCCAGTGCTGCCTGTGCGACCAGCGCGCCCGCGCCGGCGCCCTGCAGCGCCGTCGAGGCCCGCACGAGCGTGCGCCGATCGACCCGGTCGGCGAGCGACCCGCCGAGGAGTCCGAACAGGATCATCGGGACGGCGGTGGCGATCCCGATCGCACCGGTCCACACCGGACTCCCGGTCAGCTCCCAGGTCTGCTGCAGGACGGCGACGGTGGCGACCTGCTGACCGAACGCCCCCAGCGACGTGCCGATCCACAGCTCACGGAACGAGCGGGTCCGCAGTGGACGTACGTCGAGGGGCCTCGGGTCATCCCGATGCCTCGTCCCCGGGTGGGCCGGGCGGCGCGGCGTCGTCGTCCATCCGATCGGAGATGCGGTCGGAGAGGCTGCGGCGACGCAGGGCGGCCTCCGTCGCCGTCACGGCGGCGCTGAGCGCGAGGGGCAGGACCTCGTCGTCGAGCTCGGCGACCGCCGCCTCGGTGGCCCGCCACTCGGTCTCCAGGAACGGCACCAGCGACCGCCCGTAGGCGGTCAGTGCGACCCGGCGGGTCCGCGCGTCGGTGCCCGGCTGGGAGGAGACCAGGTTCTCCCGGCGCATGCCCGCGAGCGTCTGGCTGACCGCGGAATGGCTCTGGTTCAGCGAGTCGGCGAGCTCGCGGATCGTGAGCGGTCCGGTGTGGGCGAGCCGGATCAGCGGATAGGCGTAGCGCGGCCGGACGCCGTGCAGCCCCCGGTCCCGGTAGACCTTCTCGATCTCGGCATCCATGGCCGCGAGCAACTGCCGCAGCGGCTGTAGTCGGTCGGGGGAGCGGGTCGGGTCCGGGTTTGTCACAGCGCTAATATAACAGCGCTGGGAGATAGCGCCGGATGTCGCGCCGCGACGCTCGTGCGGGCGGTCCCGTGTCGCTGCCCGGGCCCTCAACGGCTCGCGGGATGGGGCGAGTGCGGCGGGACGACGAGACCCTCCCGGGCGACGGCCGGCAGTCCGATCGAGGTCGGCCCGCGGCCGCACCGGGGGCAGACGAGCCGGCGTCCGCGCCGCGCGGGCGGGTCCCCGGTACCGATGCAGCGGCTCAGGGTGGGCGTGACGGGTGCGGGCACGGTGCCCCCTCACTCGGCCGGGCCGGCCGGTCTCGTCCCTGCGCCTGGCCACCGCGTCGGACGGCGCCTCGCTGTGCAACGAAGCGTGGACCGGCGAGGCCGCCGGGTAAAGCCCGCGGGCATCCGGGTGCGGCCGGACCCGGTCGCGGTCACGCCGCGCCGGTGGCCCGCTCACGCAGCGGTGCCTTCAGCACTTTCCCGGTCGCGTTGCGTGGCAGCTCATCGAGCAGCACGACGTCGGTGGGGGCCTTGTAGCGGGCCAGGCGTTCCGCGCAGAACTCGAGCAGGGACACCGGGTCGAGGTCGGTGCCGGCGGCGGGGACGACGAACGCGACCTCGCTCTCGCCCCACCGCGGATGCGGGGCCCCGACGACCGCGGCCTGGGACACCGCCGGATGCTCGTGCAAGGCGTTCTCCACCTCGGCCGGATAGACGTTCTCGCCGCCGGAGATGTACATGTCCTTCCAGCGGTCGACCAGGGTCAGGAACCCGTCGTCGTCGATCGTCGCGGCGTCGCCGGTCCGGAGCCACCCGTCCGCGGTGAGGGCGGCCGCCGTCCTCGTACCGCACCGCATGGTCGATATGCCGTGTTCCGCGACATCGCCGGCAACCGGTGGGATCTGATCACCCCGGCAGTGGATAGAGTCCGCAGCTCCTCGTGAAGCTAAAGGTGGGACATGAGCGCACACCCAGAAGCCGGCACCACCAATTGGGATGCCGAGACTCGCATGTCCTACGACACGGTTGCGGACAGCTACGCCGACCAAGTACGACACGCCCTTGCAGAGCAGCCCTACTTGAGCGGCGCACTGGCGTTGTTCGTGGACAGCGTGCGGCGGAGCGGCGGACCAGTTGCGGACATGGGGTGCGGGCCTGGCCAGATCACGGCCCACCTGAACGAGCTCGGCATAGACTCCTTCGGCGTGGATCTCTCTCCGCAGATGATCGACGTAGCTCGCCGTGACCATCCTGGCCTGCGCTTCGAGGTGGGCTCTATCACCGCCCCAGAGCTGCCCGATGCGTCGGTGGGAGGGCTCATCGCGTGGCAGTCGCTGATCCACATGCCCGATGAGGACGTCCGGGTAGCGCTCGAGCACTTCCGCCGGGTGCTGCGCCCCGGCGGACCGGTGCAGCTCCTGTTCCACGCCGGTAACGACTCCTGGGTGAAGACGCAGGGTTACGGCGGCCACCCGATGAACGTGCCCGTCTACCGCCGCCAACCCCACCTCGTCGCCGGCTGGCTGCGCGAAGCTGGGTTCGAGGTCGAAGCGCACATGGTCCTGAATCCAGACAGCGAGTTCCCGCAGGCGCTCCTGTTCGCCCGTCGAGCGGCATGAGCTCACGCCCGTCCCTGCTAGCAGCTTCAGACGCCGGCAGCGGTCCGCCGTCAGCCGCTCGGCGGCGTCGTCCAGCAGCTGCTGATCGACACTCGGGGCGGGGTCAAGCGCGGTAACCGAAGCTGTCGGAAGCTCAAGAAGCGCCGGAGCTTCGCGGCGAGTCCCTGGCCGCGGCCACCATGGGGTTCGTGAACCCAAGGGTCGAGGTAGCCGGGTCATACGACCCGCAACCTTCGGTTCGAGCCGTCAGACCCTTCAGAACTGCTGGACTCCAGAACTTTCCGGTGTCCGCTCCGCGTGGTGATCGATCCACGAGACGACCTCGCGGTCGTGAGCCGGGGGATGGGTCACAGGGTGCCTCCTCGGCGCCGCCTCGACGACAGCCGCGACGACGGCGTCGGGCTGCAGCTCGGAGGGTAGTACCGGCGGACGGCTGATGAGCCGGGTCAGCTCAGCGCGATCAGCCCGATCGCGGTCGCGGTGGTGACCAACCCGGTCACCTGTGCCCGGCCGGGGCGCTCCCGGAGCAGCGCGATCGCGAGGAGGACGGGGACGGCCGGGTAGAGGGCGGCCAGCACGGTGGCCACCGCCAGGAGCTGCTCGCGGGTGGCGGCGAGGTAGAGCACGATCGCCACCGAGCCCAGCGCCCCGACCAGCGCGGCAGGAAGGACCAGCCGCCGCGGGATCCGCAGCTCGGCGCCGGCGGCGCGGGCCATCGGCCAGATGGTCACGGCCGCGGCGGCCCGGGCGAGCAGGATCGGCCAGAGCCCGGCCGCCGGGTCGATCCGGGAGATGGCCAGGAACTGCACGGCGAAGCCGATCCCGGCGAGCAGCCCGAAGCGGGTCCCGGCCGCGGTCCGCCCGGTGTCCGCGCCGCCGCCGGTCGACGGACGGCGCGAGACCAGCCACAACGCGGGAACGGCGAGGGCGATGCCGGTCCAGGCGGGCAGGCCGGGCCGGTCACCCAGCAGGACCACCCCGACCAGCACCGGCAGCGCGACCGCGGCGACGTCGCTGAGCGGTACGACGACGCTCATCCGCCCGGAGGCCAGGCCGCGGTAGAGGTAGGCCACGCCGATCCCCGTCCCGACCCCGGACAGCGCACCCCAGCCCAGCGCGACCACGCCGGCGTGTGCGGCGGCCGCCGGCGACGGTCCCGCGCCGGTGACGGCCCCGGCCACCGCGACGACGGCGACCAGCACGGTTCCGCCGAGCTGGCCGACCGCCGCGACCCCGTAGCTGTCGGCGCGGCGGGCGAGCAGGCCGGACAGGAAGTGCACCAGCCCGAAGCAGAGCGCGGCCGCGAGTGCGAGGACCTCAGCCATCGGAGCACGCCTCGCTCTTCGGTTCGGCACTGTCCAGTTCGGCACTGTCCAATTCGGAGCTGCCCGGTTCGGCTGAGCGGCCCGGTTCGTCGGGCCGGCCGCGCGCGGCCCAGCCGACCGGGCAGCGGGCCCCGGCCTCGGTGCAGCCGTGCCGGTCGCAGAGCCGGCACACCAGATCGCCGTCGCCGATCCGGTCGTGGACGCCGGGCAACAGCCGGTCCAGCAGCCGGCCCAGGACCTGGCGCTCGTCGGGGGCGAGGGGCTCGAGCAAGGGCGCGAGCCGGTCCGCCCGCTCGGCGAGCACCCGGCGGGCCGCCCGGGCACCGTCCGGGGTGAGGTGCACGGTGGTCCGGTTCCCGGACTCGCGGCGGCGCCGGGCGAGCCCGCGTGCCTCCAACGCGTCGACCATGCGCGCGGCCGCCGGCTGGCTCAGCCCGACGTGCCGGCCCAGCGCGCTCACACCCAGCTCTCCGGCTCCCGGCTCGTCCCCGTCCGGCCCGCCGGCCTGCAGTAGGACCGCCAGCGCCGCGGCGCCACTGGTACTCGTTCCCGCGGCGGGCCCCGCGCCGTCGGTCATCAGGTCGGTGACCGCCAGCGCCAGCGCCCCGAGCGTGTTGACGAGGTGCCGTTCATGCATGAGTCATGCATGCCCACTGAAGCGGCCGTCACACCTGCCGGCGGGGGATCGGCGTCACCGGTCGGTGCGCGGATAGGTCACCTGTGCGTGCGCGTCGACGTGCGGTGTCGCGCCCCAGCGGCCGAGCTCGTGGACGCGGGGCTCGTCGTCGCCGATGAGGTGGCGGACCGTCCAGCCCCGCGCCGTCAGCGTGGTGCTGATCAGCTGCCGGTGACAGCGCCACGGCAGCGGTTCGGCGCACATGATCACCACCCGGTGCTCCGACGCGAGCCGTTCCAGGCGCTCGATCCCGGCCCGGTAGGTGGGGCCGAGGGTGTGGTCGGCGTAGTTGTGGAAGCTCGCGTTCGTCCAGCCGGCGTTCACCTCGGCGGGCACGTCCTGCCGGGCGCGCCGCCCGCCGAGCTCGGACAGGTGCAGGTACCGGATGCCGGCGGGTGCGAGCCACTCCGGCAGCGCGTCGCTGCCGAATTGCGGGCTCCGCCGCGAGCCCGGGTGTGCCCGCACGTCGGCCAGCACCTCGATGCCCGCGGCGTGCAGCCGCTGCAGGAACGTGTCCTGTGCGCACGTCCAGTGCCCGATCGTCCAGATCCCGCCCACGGCGACCACCCTCCCTCGACGGTCCGGGTACCCGCCCCGACCCCGAGGCATCTCCGGGGCGACCCCGAGGCGACGGCCCCGGCGGCGGGGCATCGTGGTGCCATGAGGATCGCATTGTTGGTGTTGGCGGGAATCGGCGCGATCGTGGTGCTCACCGGTGTGGTGCTGCCGGTGCTGGGCTGGCTGATCGGGTCACTGGCCTGGGTGGCCGCGGGCGCCCTGCTGATCGGCGGTGGAATCTGGGCCTACCGGCGGCTGTCCGGTTCGCAGACGCCGTCGCTGGGGTCCGGACCGAACGGCCGTCAGCTGCCCTGACGCCCGTGAAATCCGGTCGCACCGGACTATCGCAGCTGCGATAGTCCGGAGTATGGGCCATGTGGAGCTGCAGGACGTCGACCACGTCCTGCCCGACGGACGGGTGCTGCTCAGCGAGGTGTCCTTCCGCGCGGGGGAGGGCACGAAGACCGCGCTGATCGGGGCCAACGGAACCGGGAAGTCCACGCTGCTCGACCTGGTCGCCGGCGGGACCGAGCCGTGGTCGGGGACCGTGCGGCGCTCCGGCGGGCTCGGCGTCATGCCGCAGTTCCTCGGCGGGCGCACGGTGCGCGAGCTCGTGCTGGAGCTCTCGCCCGAGCGGCTGCGCGCGGCGGGCCGCCGGCTCGACGCGGCCGAGGACGCCCTGATCGAGTCGGACGGTGTGGCCGAGCAGCTGCGCTACGCCGAGGCGCTGACCGAGTACGGCGACGCCGGCGGCTACGAGGCGGAGGCGTCGTGGGACCGCTGCTGCCGGGCGGTCGTGGCGGTGCCCTACGAGCAGGTGCGCTTCCGCGACACCGACCGGCTCTCCGGCGGGCAGCAGAAGCGGCTCGCGCTGGAACTGCTGTTCGGCGGGCCGGACGAGGTGCTGCTGCTCGACGAGCCGGACAACTTCCTCGACGTCCCCGGCAAGGAGTGGCTCGAACAGCGGATCCGGGACTCCGACAAGACCGTCCTGTTCGTCTCGCACGACCGGGAGCTGTTGCACCGCAGCGCGAACCGGGTCGTCACGATCGAGCTGCACCCGGCCGGGAACACCGTCTGGACCCACGGGGGCGGCTTCGCGACCTATGACGACGCGCGGGCCGACCGGCTGGAGCGGCTCGAGGAACGACGCCGCCGGTGGGACGAGAGCCGGGTGCGCCTGGTCCGGCTGGTCCACGAGCTGAAGCAGAAGGCGTCGTACAACGACGGCATGGCCGGTCGCTACCAGGCGGCCCGGACCCGGCTCGCGCGGTTCGACGCCGCGGGCCCACCGGAGGAGGTGCCGCGCCGGCCCCGGCTGCAGATGCGGCTCGGCGGCGGCCGGACCGGGCGACGGGTGCTGACCTGCACGCAGCTCGCGCTGGACGGGCTCACCGAGCCGTTCGACACCGAGGTGTTCTACGGCGAGCGGGTCGCCGTGCTCGGCGCGAACGGCACCGGCAAGTCGCACTTCCTGCGGCTGCTCGCGACCCTCGATCCGGACGGCGCCGACGGCGTGGAGCCGGTCGCGCACCACGGGACGGCCCGGCTCGGCGCGCGGGTGGTGCCGGGGTGGTTCGTGCAGACCCATCGCCATCCCGAGCTCACCGGCCGCGGCCTGGCCGAGCTGCTCGTGGCGGGCGGGCCGCGCCGCCGGGGGATCGGGCCGGAGCAGGCGATGCGGGCGCTGGCCCGTTACGACCTGGCCGGAGCCGCGCACCGGGGGTTCGAGACGCTCTCCGGTGGCCAGCAGGCGCGTCTGCAGGTGCTGCTGCTGGAGCTGCGCGGCGCGACCCTGCTGCTGCTCGACGAGCCCACCGACAACCTCGACCCGTACTCGGCCGACGTGCTGCAGGAGGCGGTCGAGGCGTTCGACGGCACGATCCTCACCGTCACCCACGACCGCTGGCTGGCCCGGTCGTTCGACCGCTTCCTGGTCTTCCACGGCGACGGCCGGGTGTCCGAGTCGGACCGTCCGGTGTGGAGCGAGCGGTGAGCAGGGTGCCGGCCGGGGACGCCCGTCCTCGGATCCTGGAGGCGGTGTTCGCCCTGGTCCGCCGCGACGGGGTGGCCGCGGTGTCGCAGCGCCGGGTGGGTGCCGAGTCCGGCATCAACGTCGGCTCGGTGCGGCATCACTTCCCGACCCGGGAGTCGATGATGATCGCCGCCGCGGACGAGGTCGGGCGCCGCATGGAGCGCAGGCTCGCCGGCTGCCCGCAGCCGGTGCCCGGCGACCGGGACGCGGCGGTCGCGGCGCTGGAGGCGGTGTGCCGCGCGTTGATCCCGATCGGCGACCGGGGCCGCGACGAGCTCGTCGTGCTGCAGGAGTTCCTGGTCGCGGCACGGCTGAGCGAGACCTACCGGCCCCTCGCCGGCCGGATGGGGGCCGACCTGCGCAGCGTGCTGCGGGCCGCGCTGACCCCGCTGGTGGCCGACGACGCGGCCCTCGACGTGGAGGTGGAGCTGCTGGTGGCGGTGATCGCCGGACTCTCGGCCGAGCTCGTCCAGCCGCACGGGATGGCGCCGGGCACCGATCCCGCGGAGGTCGTCGGTGTCCACCTGCGACGGCTCGCGGGGTGAGCGGGGCCGCGACACCCACCGACATGCGGCTCAGCGCGAATTGTCGATCATTCGGCGACGCTGGTCTGCATCTCGGCGGGTGTCCGGGCTCCGGCGATGAGTGTCGCCGTCGTCGCCGGTCGGTCTCCCTGTAGCCCACCCACCGCAAGGAGACCACCATGAGCGTCACCTACACCGTCGACGTCTTCTCCAGCCTCGACGGCTTCGGCACGGCGGGCGGCGACTGGACCGGCTACTGGGGCAAGCAGGGCCCCGAGCTGCTCGAGCACCGCCTCCGGATCTACCGCCAGGAGCAACGGATGGTCTTCGGGGCCAACACCTATCGCGCGTTCACGCAGATGCTCGCCTCGAGCACCGAGGAGTCCGAGGTCCATGACCCCTGGGTCGCCCGGATGATCAGCCTGCCGGCGACCGTGGTGTCGAGAACGCTGCACGAACCCCTCGACCGGCCGAACGCGACCCTGGCGCGGGGGGACGCCGTCGACGTCGTCGCCCGGCTCAAGGAGGAGTCCACGGTGCCGTTGCGCTCGCACGGCAGCCTGTCGGTGAACCGGGCGCTGATGGCCGCCGGCCTGGTCGACCGGGTCCAGGTGACGATCTTCCCGGCGATCACCGGCCGGACCGGGCAGGATCCGATCTTCCGGGGTGGCGACGACTTCGACCTCGAGCTGCTCGAGAGCCGCACGCTCGACGGCCGCACCCAGGAGCTCGTCTACCGGCCCACCCTGCACGGGTGAGGCCGGTCGGCCGGTGCGTCAGGGGAGGGCGGCGAACGCCTTCTTGGTGTCGCGGTACCAGCCCATCGCCTTGATCGGGTGCCGCCACCGGCCCTTCATCTCCTCGTGTGCCGGGAGGTGGTCGGAGCCGCCGCCTCGGACGGTCTCACGCAGGTGGCGATCCTGCGCCTTGATGATCTCGTCGGCGGTCGTCCCGCTCAGCGTCGCGTCACAGGGGCCGCCCAGCTGCCGGCAGGTCATGGTCTTCATCGGGTCCTCCCGATCGGATGGATGACGGAGAAACGGCGATCGGCACAGACCGTGCCGTTAGGAGAAATCATGCACGCCGCGGCGGGGCGCGTCAACGGCACGGCCCGTGCCGGTACGCTGCCTGCATGGCGGACCCTCCCGCGACACCGCGTCGCCGAGGTCAGGAGCGCACCCGCGAACTGCTGGAGGTGACGCTCGCGCTGGCGACCGAGGTCGGGTACCGGGGCCTGACCATCGAAGCGGTCGCGCGACGCGCCGGCGTCGGGAAGCACACGATCTACCGGCGCTGGTCGTCGATCGCGGATCTTCTCCTCGACGCCCTGAGCCGCGTGTGGGTCAGCGATCTCGACTACCACGCCACCGGCGAGGTCCGGGCGGACCTGCGTGAACAGTTCCGCAGGTCCAGTCGTGCCCTCTCGACGCCACCCATCGGCCCCATCTACCGGGCCGTCATCGCCGAGGCGCAGTCCGACCCGGCACTACGGGCGGCGCTGCACGAGCGGTTCCTGGCGGTCGTGGAGAAGCGGACGCTGGAGCGCATCGTCCTGGCCCAGCACAGCGGTGAGCTCGTCGACGGCGTGGACCTGCGGGTCGCGGCGGAGGTGCTGGCCGGGACGCTGTACTACCGGTGGCTCCTGACGCCGTACCCCGTCGACGAGCACGTGATCGACGGGATCATCGACATGTTCATGGACGCCTACGGCGCCGCTCCCCGGCCCGCACTCGACGCGTAGGGCCGGGGCGAGAGCGGTGCAGCCCGCGTCGCGCCACCTCACGGTGCGGCGAGGCTGCGCGCAGCGGCGTCGGCGCTGTCCTCGGGGCTGGTATTGAACGCGATCGCCGCCTGCGGCGCGTGCCGGCGCACCAGGTTGACCACGAGCTCGAACAGCTCGAGCGCCTCCGGCGGTGTGCGGATGCCGCCGCCGACGACGACGCAGTCCCACGGGCGCGCGGCCAGAGCCGCCGTCACCTCGTCCTCGATCCGGTCGTCCACCCCGACGAGGCAGGTCTCGGCGCTCAGCCCGAACTCGGCGAACCGGGCACGTCCGCGGTCGAGTGCAGCGGCTACCGCGTCGGGATCGGGTACGGGCGCCCGGTACGGGTCGAACCCGATCACCAGAACGGTCGGTGCGGTCATCATCGAGTCCCTCCGTCGGGCCCGGCAGGTGCGTCGTCGCCGGCCACCGCGATCCCGTTCGGCCTCGACGTGACGATGATGTTCCGCCGGGGGAGACGGCGCATGCGGATCTCTCGCGGTCCGTCGGCGATCGTCGGGCGGGGCACAACGCCCCGTCAGGGGCTCCCGCGGCGGGTGGGCCACGCCGCCCACCCGGGGTGGGAATTCCCCAGAACTGCGGTCGCCGCCCGGAGCCGATCGGCAGGCAGGGTGTCGGCGACGGACTCACCCGAGGAGGTTCGCCCGCCGTCGGCCCCGAGCGAGTGCCCCACCCAGGTGCGCCCGTTGCGACGCGTCACCCACTCCCGGAATCGCCCCGCAACGACGGCCCCGACCAGCCACTCGAGATCGTCGGCCTGTTCCTGCCACGTGTCGTCGCACGCATCGCACCCGCAGGCAGGGTAGGTCGCGTCGAGCAGCACCCCGGCGTGCACGACGACGCCGGGAAACGCCGTGTGCGCGATGGTCATCGGCGCCGCCCGGGCATCGCGAGGCCGGAGCTCGGTCGCCCGGGCGATCTCCGGTCCGCCCGGTGTGTCGCCGGGCACTGTGGCTCCGCTGCTCACCTCGACGTCGTACGAGGTCACGAGGTGGGTGACGAGCGCGTCCGCCACCGTGTGCAGCGGCCGGAAGCGCTCAGGATGGGTCGTGACCGAGTACGCGTCCTCGGGCGGGCCCGGTGCGCCCCACCGGTCGCCGTAGGTGATGACGGCGCCCGTCGCGTCCCGGAAGACGCCGTCCTCGACGGCGGGTCGTTGGTAGGCGTGCACATGCCGAGGGTGCCCGTGGGCTGCGCTTCCGTCGACCGACTTGATCAGGCACGTCCGTCCCGTGTGGTCGGTCCGAGCACCGTGCCGGTCGCTCGGACGGGACGCATCAGACGAGGGCGAGCCGGTCCACCAGCAGATCCACCCGTCGCTCGGCTTCTTCGGGTGGCAGCCGTCCCGCCCGGGTCAGGGTGACCAGCCCGTGCAGGGCAGCCCAGAACACCTCGGCGAACAGTGCCGGGTGGACGTCGTCCCCCGCGGCATCGCCGAGGCCCTCCAGCAGGGCGGCGAAGGCGTCCTTCAACGGCGCCGGGGTGTCCTCGCTCGCGAACGCCAGGCCCCCGTCGAGTTGGAACATCGCGTCGTAGACCGGCGGGTTGCGCTCGGCGAAGTCGAGGTAGGAGCGGGCGAGGGCGGCGACCCGGGCGCGAGGGCCGTCCGCGGCGGCGGTCGCGGCCCGCAGCGCCGCAGCCATCTCGGCGGCGCCCTCCAGGGCGACGGCACCGATGATCTCGCGTTTGCCGCGGAAGTGGCTGTAGAGGACGGGCTGGCTGTACTCGATGCGCTCGGCGAGCCGGCGGGTGGTGACCGCGTCCCAGCCCTGCTCCGCGGCGAGTTCGCGGGCCGTCGCCACGATGAGGCGCTCGCGCTCCGCCCGTTCCCGCTGCTTGCGTTCCTGCACCGACATGGGCTCGATCCTAGCGCCGCTAGACAAGTGGTCAGCGCCAGTTCTAGTGTTGACTCATTCGCTAGCAACGCTAGATCGTGGAGGTCGCCGTGCTCGTCGCGCTCGAGGTGTTCACCGTCGTGGTCGTCGGCCTGATGGTGGGTGTGGAGTTCTCCGTCGCCTTCGTCATCAACCCGATCGTCACCGGCCTTCCCCGTGACAGCGCCGTGCGCGCTCGCGCCCACGGCGGCCGGATGCTCGGCGCCGTGATGCCGTTCTGGTACATCGGCTCGCTCATCCTGATCGTGGTCGGGGCCGTCGTCGGATGGCATCGCCCCGGCGCAGGGCTCCTCGTCGTCGCGGCCGCGCTGCTGCTCGTGAGCGTCCTCATGTCGGTCCTGCTACTCGTCCCGATCAACAACCGGGGCAGGACGTGGACCGCCGAGAACCTGCCCGAGGACTGGAAGGAGCAGATGAACCGCTGGGACCGCTACCACTACGTCCGCGTCGCCGTCATCATCGCCGCGTTCACCGTGCTGGTCACTGCTCTCGTGTGACCCGCGGCCGACCGGCGTGCCCCGCCGGCGTCATGCCACCAGCTCCAGCAACTCCTCTCGTGTCGGGCCCGGCAGCTGCAGGCGCGGTTCGCTCCGGGCGATCGTCCGGACCCGGTCGAACAGACCGGGGCGGTCGAGGACCGTCTCCGGCAGATCGAGCACGGCGATGGTGTCGAGGAAGCCACGGAACAGGTCGGGGTCGTAGGCCATGGCCACCGCCAGGTCCCGCCAGCGCGATGCCGTCTCATCACCGGGCGGCGGGACGGGCCGGCCGTCGATGAGTGCGTCGATCTCGGCCTGCCGGTCCCGGTCGACGCTCAGGGTCGCCCGGTACCAGGGCACCAGTTCCGCCTCGGTCGTCGCGTCGAACATCTCGACCAGACGGCCGGGAGCGCCGGACGCGGCGCGCACGGCGTCACGCAGGCGGACGGCGTGCCGGAGGCCGAGCGTCATGCCGCGACCCGACGACGGGTTCGTGCAGGCCCAGGCGTCGCCGACGGCGACGATGCCGGTAGCGACCGGGAGACCGTCGACGACGAAGCGTCGGTAGCGGTCGACGGTGCCGCTGTTCGCGAGGACGTCGGTGATCGGTTCGCCCTCGAGCAGGTGCGCATGCAGCGGGCAGGACGAGACCAGGTTCGTCCACACGTCCGTGCGGCGGACCTCGCGCATCGCCGTGTCCCGCGAGGACATGTGGACGGTGACCGACCACGTCTGGTTGTCGGCCGGCAGGTAGAGCAACGAGATGGTCCCGAGCGGGCTGACGAGCCCGGCCCGCGCCGGGGGAGGGCCGCCCGGTTCGTGGAAGTAACGGCTGTAGTAGAAGAAGCCGGAACTCTCGGCCTCCTCGATCACGGGGCGGGCGCCGATCGCGTCGAGCCGGCCGGGCAACACCGAGCGGCGCCCGGTGGCGTCCACGACCAGGTCCGCGGTGATCCGTTCGCCGGTGGCAGTCCGGACTCCCGCGACGTGCGGGACGCCCGCGATGTCGGACGGGCCGGTGAGCAGCTCCGCGACGGCCACCCCACGTCGGACGTCGGCGACCTTCTCCGCCACACCGGCCACCGCCTGCTCGAGCACCGGCCGGCGGGCCGTGAGGGTCGTGAACCGTTCGTCACCGGGCTGCGGGCCGCTGCCGGCGATCGGCGGTGGCAAGGGTCCGAGCATGTTGTAGGTGAGGGCACCTTCTGCGGCGAGGGCGTTCTTGACCTGCGGCAGGTGCGAGTCGAGGACCGCGCGGCCGCCGGGGTGCAGCCAGTGCGGGCCCCGGAACTGGGCGACACCGTGCCTCGACCAGCCCCGCCACGCCTCCGGGCCGGACGGCGGTAGGCCGGCCCGGTCACGCTCCAGCACGACGACGTCGTGTCCGTCCTCGGCAAGGAGTGTCGCCGAAGCCGATCCACAGATCCCTGCGCCCATGACGACGATGTCGGCCATCGCACCTCCCGCGACTCCACGGCGAGCGCCCGATGCTCGGGCATCGCGCCACCGGTGACGGTGTGTCTGGGCGCGACAGCGCTCGCGCTCGACGACGCGGTCGGCGCAGGCAGGACGGAATCGAGGTCCACTCACCTCGGGGCGGTGCGCCTCGAGTCGGTGCGGGCGGCGCGGGCCTGCGCCTGCTGCTCGCTACGCCGGGCGTGGAGAGTGTCCACCCCTGCTCGGCGGGGGCTCATCGCCTCAACTGGGGAAAGTGGCGCCGCACAACCTGCCACCGGGGTGCCCGGCCCAGCCCGGGCGGCAGCTGCCGTGATCTCGATGTATCGAGATGGCCGCAGTGATGGCTGGCTATCCACACTCGCAGGCGGCGTCGATCACCGGCGTAGTGCTGGGGGAGTGGATCGAGGTGGCCTCGGGGGCGTCGGCCTTGACGGTGTAGACCTCCCAGGGTTCGGCGCCGGGGCCGTGGACCCACACCTTGTCCTGCAGGGCATAGCAGCAGGTCGTGTCGTCCTCGGTCCGGGTGAACAGGCCGAGCGCGGAGAGGCGTTCGGTGGCCTGGTCGACCTCCTCGGTGGTCTCGACCTCCACCCCGAGGTGGTCCATGACGGTGGGCCGGTCGGCCTCGCCTTCGAGCAGGACGAGCTTGAGCGGGGGCTCGGTGACGGCGAAGTTCGCGTAGCCGGGTCGCCGCTTGGCCGGTTCGACCCCGAACAGGGACCGGTAGAAGACGATCGAGCCTTCGAGGTCGGCGACGCGGAGCGCGAGCTGGACTCGTGACATGACCACTCCTTGTTTAGATGGCGGTCGATACAGAGATTGCGCCGCTACTTAGTACTTAGATGGCTGTCAAGCTAGACGCATGTCGAAGCAGGATCGGGTGGTCGTGGACCTGAGCGAGGCGGTCGCGTGCTGTTCACCCCTGGTGGCCGAGCCGCTGTCGGCCGAGCACTCGGTCGAACTGGCCCGGGTGTTCAAGGCGATGGGGGATCCGGTGCGGCTGCGCCTGTTGTCGCTGATCGCCTCGCACGCCGGTGGGGAGGCGTGTGTCTGCGACCTGACCGACGTGTTCGACCTGACCGGCGCGACCATCTCCCACCATCTCAAGGTCCTCCGCGAGGCGGGATTGATCTCGGGCGAGCGGCGGGGCACCTGGGTCTACTACCGCGTCCGCCCGGACCTGCTCGCTCGCTTGTCGGCCGTCCTGGTCCCCGGCTCCGCCATCCGGGACGCGGCGGTCGCGCGGTGAGTCCCGGCCCCGACGCGAGCGCCGAAGCGCCGGTCGTCGCGCGGCTGTCCACCTTGGACCGGCTGCTGCCGGTATGGATCCTTACCGCGATGGCGATCGGTCTGCTCGCCGGGCGTCTGATCCCCGGGCTGGGGTCGGCGCTCGACGCCGTGTCGGTGTCCGGGGTGTCCCTGCCGATCGCCCTGGGCCTGCTGGTGATGATGTACCCGGTGCTGGCCAAGGTCCGCTACGACCGCCTGGACACCGTCACCGGTGACCGCAGGCTGATGGTCGCCTCCCTGGTGCTGAACTGGGTGATCGGCCCCGCGCTGATGTTCGCGCTCGCCTGGCTGCTGCTTCCCGACCTGCCCGAGTACCGCACCGGCCTGATCGTCGTCGGGCTTGCCCGCTGTATCGCGATGGTCATCATCTGGAACGACCTGGCCTGCGGGGACCGGGAGGCCGCCGCCGTCCTCGTCGCGCTGAACTCGGTGTTCCAAGTGATCACGTTCGCCGTCCTGGGCTGGTTCTATCTCGACCTGCTCCCCGGGTGGCTGGGCCTGCCGACCACGGACCTGGACGTGTCTGCCTGGCAGATCGCCGGGTCGGTCCTGGTGTTCCTCGGCATCCCGCTCGTGGCCGGCTACCTGTCCCGGCGGCTGGGGGAGCGCACCCACGGACGGGACTGGTACGAGTCGCGGTTCCTGCCCCGGGTCGGGCCGTTCGCCCTGTACGGGCTGCTGTTCACCATCGTGATCCTGTTCGCGCTCCAGGGCCGGGCGATCACCTCCCAGCCGCTCGACGTCGCCCGGATCGCGCTCCCGCTACTGATCTACTTCGCGCTGATGTGGGCCGGGTCCTACGCCCTCGGCCGAGCCATCGGGCTCGGGTACGCCCGTACGACGACGCTGGCGTTCACCGCGGCGGGCAACAACTTCGAGCTCGCCATCGCCGTGGCCATCGCCACCTTCGGGGTCACCTCCGGGCAGGCCCTGGCCCGGGTGGTCGGCCCACTGATCGAGGTCCCCGTCCTGGTCGCCCTGGTCTACGTCTCCCTCGCCGCCCGCCGCCGCTGGACGGCCCTCACATGATCATCAGGCTCCACAGCGGCTGGTGTTCCGGCCATGGGATTCGACAGTGCCACGATCGTCCCGCGGCCGTGCGCCCCCACGTGCCGGGTCGCTGCTGTGGCGGTCACGGACCGGGTGCGCAGGTAGGCCGTGAGCGGGTCGAGGTATTTCGCAGCGGACATCTCCACCAGCGGTTTCCCTTGTCCGCCGGCCTCGCGACGTGACCGGCCCCGGCGCATCCGCCGTTCCGGACGGACCGATCACCTTCCGCGCGCTCGGCCCGGATGACCTGCCGATGCTGGGCAGCTGGCTGGCCGAGCCGCACGTGCACCGCTGGTGGCACCACGACACCTCGCCGGAGGCCGTCGAGCGGGACTTCGGTCCGGCCATGCGCGGCGAGGAGCCCGCCGAGGACCTCGTGGCCGAGGTCGGCGGGACACCGGTCGGGCTGCTGCAACGGTGCCGCTGGTACGACTACCCGGAGTACGTCGCCGAGCTCGCCCCGATCTACGAGGTCCCGCCCGGTGCGGTGACGATCGACTACCTGGTCGGGCGGCCGGAGCACACCGGGCGTGGGCTCGGTCCGCGGATCCTGGCCGCGGCCGTCGACGCCGTCTGGAAGCGTTACCGGGACGCGCCCGCGATCGTCGTTCCGGTGGTCGCGACGAACCGGGCGTCCTGGCGGGCGTTGGAGCGGGTCGGCTTCCGCCGGGTGGCCTTCGGCGACCTTCCTCCGGACAACCCGGCCGATCCGCCGCTGTCCTACGTACACCGACTCGACCGGCCGGGCTGAGAGGGCCTCCGCCGTGCGCGCTGTGACCAGCGCCGGACTGCTCCTGTGCCGGGCCGACCGGGAGGTCCTCCTCAGCGTCATGGGTGGCCCGTTCGGGGCCCGGAACGACGTCCACGCCTGGTCGGTCCCGAAGGGCGAACACGGGCCCCTCGACGGCTGATCGACCGAAGCTGCGCCAGGCACCGGCCCCAGCGGTCCGGTGAGGGGGTGTGGCCTGCCCGCCCGGTTGACCCAGCTGGCTGCAGCCTTCGGCCGCGCAGCCGCGTCACTGTCGTTGAGACAGGACGGCAGCGGTTCTCGGTCGACCTCCGTGCGTCCTGGCATCGACGCACCAACGAAACGACGGTTCTGTTGGCTAGTTGTTCAGTTACGACAACCAGTTACCAGTTACTACGTTGAATACTACTCAACTGATACAGTTCTGATCATGTCCGACACCGCCGTACGCTGCGGATACAGCCGTTGCCGCGCCGAGCTCCCGCCGCCGGGCCCGCAGGGCGGGCGTCCGCGCTCCTTCTGCCGGGACACCCGGTGGGAGGGCGGGCGCACGTGTGCGCAGATGGCACGCACCGAACGTGAGGCGCTCGGCGCGCTCGGGCTCGATGCCGGTGGGGGAGGGTTCGCGCTCGACGCCGACCGGCTGCGGGAGCACGTGGCCGCGGTCGCCGCTCCGGTGAGCGAACTCGCCACCGCCCTGGAGGCGGTCCAGCGCCGCCTCGACGAGGTCGAACACGAGGCCGTCACCGCGACCGAGCAGGCCCGCTCCCGGGCCGCGGAGGCCGACCGGGCCCGTCAGGAGGCCGACGCCGCCCGGGACGAGGCCGTCCGCCGGGCCCGCGAGGCCGAGGCCGCCGCCGCGGACGCCCGCCGCGAGCGGGCCGAGGCGGTCACCCGCGCCGAGGAGTCCGCGGTCGCGGCCCTGGAGGCGACGGAGGCGCTGGGCGCGGCCCGGCAGCAGGCCGGCGACGCCGTCACCGCCCGCGACCAGGCCGTCGACGACGCCCGCGCGGCCCGCGCCGACGCCGAGCAGGCCCGTCGCGACCGCGAGCAGGCCGTCCTCGCCGCCCGGGCTGCCGAACACGACCGCGACACCGCCCAGCGGCAGGCCACCGCGCACGAACGCGACCGCGACGATGCCCGCACCGAACTCGACCGGCTGCGCACCGGTCACGACGAGCTGCGCTCCGAGCACGCCGGCCTGACCGAGACCGCGACGGCGCTGCGCCGCGAGGTCGAGAACCAGCGGGCCGACGCCGAGCAGGCCCGCACCGGGGCGGCGACGGTGCGTGAGGAGCTGGCCGAGGCCCGCGCGACCGCGGCCGCGACCCGGAGTGAGCTCGACCGGATCCGCGCCGACCTCGAGAGCGTCCGTCAGGAACGCGACGCCCACGCGGTCGAGCTGCAGCAGCTCCGTGCCGCCGGCGATGCCGGCGACACGGCGAGGCAGCGGCTGCACCCGGAGGACGTTGCGGCGCTGGTCTCCGCGCTGCGGCAGCAGTGACGCCGAGGCGGAGAGCGGAGGCTCGACGTGATCACGGGGTCACGGACGTCGGTGCCGGGCGGCGGAGCTCGCGCCGAGACGCCTCAGTGTGCCCGGTCCGGGGTGTGTGCCACGGCGCAGCGGGCGAGGGCGCCGAGGGTGAACGAACCGGTCGGTTCGCCGACGCGGCGCCAGAGTTCCTGGCGGAGCTGCTCGGACTGCTCCCGGGACAGGGTCGCGAGATGGGCACCGGCGGGACCGACTCCGGCGAGGAACCCGTGCCAGAGCTCGTCGAAGGTGTCGTAGGTCGAGCTCACCTGCACGGTGCTCTCCTCGACACGTATCAGGCCCGCGTCGTCGAAGAGGGTGGCGATCTCACCGGCGCGCCCGAAACGCAACGTGCGGGCCTCGTCCGGGGCGTCGGGGTCGACGGTCGCTGCGGCGTCCCAGTAGGCGCGCAGCATCTACATCCCGTTCGCGAAGTCCCACACACATGCCGCGACCGTGCCACCCGGCCGGACGACGCGGGCCATCTCCTGTGCGGCGCGGTGCGCGTCGCTGACGAAGTGTAGGACGAGCTGGGCCAGTGCCAGGTCGGCCACGTCGTCGGCGAACGGCAGCTCCTCGGCCCGCCCCTCCCGGACGGCGACCCCCGGAAGCCGGGCCGAGCACTCCTGGACGAAGGACGGCGAGGGGTCGCACGCCAGCACCGCGTCCGCGCCGAGGCGTTCGACCAGGACCGTCGTGAGGGCGCCGGGGCCACAGCCCACGTCCACCGCCTGCCGGCCGGTCGTCACCCCGGCCGCGTCGGCGAACAGTGCTGCGAGCGGTACGGAGTAGCGCCCCATGAAGCTGTCGTAGGTCGTGCCGGCTACCGCGAACGTCCGGGTGCCTTCGGTCTCGGCCATGGCACGAGGGTGTACCTGCCTCGCCCGCATCGACAGGTCTGAAGTGCCTTCCCGGTGTCGGCGAACGACGTAGCATCACGCGTCCGACCCGGAGCCGATACGCCCGACGGAGGTGCTCATGCGCGTGTCCCGCGCCGTCACCGGATCGGCGCGGAGGGGAGTCGTGCTCCTCGCCGCGGCCGTGCTGCTCCTGGTGCCGGCCCCCGCCCACGCTGCGGGGACGCCGACCCAGGACCCGCCCCCGCAGCCGTTCACCGTCGACGGCGGGAACTGGTCCGGGTATGTCATGACGGGCACCGGCTTCCGGTCGGTGTCGGCTCGGTGGACCCAGCCGGTCGTCACCTGTACGGCGGGCAGCACGGCGTTCGCGCCCTGGGTCGGGCTCGACGGCTACGGCAGCGGCACCGTCCAGCAGACGGGTGTAGCGACCGACTGCTCGGGCGGCACGCCGGTCTCCCGCGCGTGGTACGAGGTCGCACCGGAACCGGCGGTCTACTACGAGCCCCCCGTACAGGGCGGTGACGAGATCGCGGCCGAGGTGGTCCGCAGTGGTGACTCCTACACGATGACGATCCGGAACCTCACCCAGGGCTGGAGCCGCAGCGCGGTCCGGACCCACCCCGGGGCGAACGTCTCGGCGGAGGTTGCGCTGGAGGCCCAGCAGGGCGGGTTCCCGGAGTTCGGCTCGGTGCGGTTCACCGGGGCGACGGTCGACGGGAAGCCGATGAGCACCCCGTCGGCGACCGCGATCGACGCGACCGACGCGAAGGGCTTCCTCACCTCGACGGGCGGCCTGTCCGGGGGAGCGTTCACGATCCGGCACCTGCGCGAGTAGCCGGCGTCGGTACCGGGAGGACCCGGGGGCGCAGCGTGCCTCGGCTTCGAGGGTCCGCGCTGAGCGAACACCGCCGTGCGCAGCCGCTCCCGGCTCTACGGTCACCTCCATGCCCGACGCCGATTCCCTCCGCGCCGCCGAGCGGCGCCTCCAGGCTGCACAGCTGGCCTCGGACCTCGACGCGATCGACATGCTGGTCGACGACGCCGCGCTCCTCACCGGCCCGGACGGCGCCCTCGCCACCAAGGCCGACGACCTCGCCGTCCACCGCAGTGGGCACCAGAAGGTCGCTCGGAGCGAGGAGCTGGACCTACGCGTGCTGGTGCACGGGTCCAGCGGGGTCACCTGGTTCCACGGGGTGCTCGAGGGCAGCCTCGGCGGTGAGCCCTTCGGGGCGCGACTGCGCTACACCCGGGCGTGGGCCCACGACGCCGCGGTGGGCTGGCGAGTCCTCGCTGCGCACGCTGCGATCGTGGGACCGGTCGGCGAGCCGGGTCACGAAGAGGATGGGGCACCGCGATGACCCCGCCGCCAGGCACCGGGGGACTCGCCCACTTCGCGCCGGAAGGCGCGGCTGAACGCCGCCTCGGACCGGTAGCCGACGGCTGAGGCCGCTCGGCTGACGCTGACGGCGTCCCCGGTCAGCATCCGTGCCGCGAGCTGCAGTCGCCAGCGTCCGAGGTACTGCATCGGCGGCACACCGGCGTACGCGGCGAAGCGCTCGGCGAACGACGAGCGGGACATCGCGACCTCGCGGGCGAGACGGTCGAGCGTCCACGGTTCGGCGGGGCGCCCGTGCAGGAGCCGGAGCGCCGCTCCCACCTGGGGATCGCGCAGTCCCGCGATCCAGTTGCGCGCCTCCGGAGGCATCCGGTCGAGGTGGCCGCGCAGGGCGTCGACGAACATCAGCTCGGCGAGCTTGGCGAGCATCGCCTCCCGGCCCGCGCCACCGTGCCCGCTCGCCTCCACGGCCGCGTCGAGCAGGTGGACGACCCAGCGCCAGCTCGCCGCCGACACCGGGGCGCGGACGATGCGCGGCAGCGCGTCGAGCAGCGGGTTGAAGGGCCGGGCGTCGCAACCGAGGAAGCCACAGACGAAGCGGCACCGGGCCGCACCGGCATCCCGGCCGGCCGTGAGCGCGAACGGCAGCAGACGGTCGACGGGCCGGTAGTACTGCGCCGCGTCCGGCGCTGCGCGCAGTCCGGGGGCGGAGGCCATGATGTTCGCCGCCCCCGACGCGAAGATCACCATGTCGCCGGCCTGCAGCCGGACCGCCGGGTCGGGCCCTTCGACGGTCTCGGCCCAGCAGGTGCCGTCGGTGACGACGTGGAAGCCGATCACGCGGTCCGCGGTGCCCATCACACGCTCGCCGATCGTGTCGGCACCGGGGCTCTCGGTCGCGAACGGGGAGCGGGCGTCGACGTCGAAGAACACCGCACCGGTCAGGTGGATGGCGAGCAGGACATCGGACAACACGTCCATCGAGCACCTCCGGGATCCCCGGCACCGTCTGCCGGGAGCCCCGGCGGCCGCGGACGCTCGGGCAGGACAGGCGGTCGTTCGGGCATTCTCCTCCGGCCGTGCGGACTGTCAGCGTTGTCCCGACGTCGTGATCCCACGTCGTCGTCCACGTCCTCCCGATCGGGAGGCTTCAGCTGGAGGTTCCGATGCTCGACCACGTCAACGCCCGGCCCGGCGACATCGACGGTGCGACAACGACCGACGAGGTCCGGTCCGCCCTCGAGCGGTACCACGACGCGGTGAACCGGCACGACCTCGACGCCGTCGTGGCCGCGTTCACCGACGACGGCCTGATCGACTGCACACCACCGCCGGACGGTGAGCGCTACGAGGGCGCCGCCGGGGTCCGTGCGTTGTTCCGGCAACTGTTCGACTCGGACGAGCGGACCTTCGAGACCGAGGAGCTGATCGTCGCCGGCGACCGCGCCGTGGTGCGCTGGCGCCATCACTGGGTCGACGCCGCCGGGCGCCCGGGCCACGTCCGCGGCGTCGACGTCCTCCGAGTACGCCACGGGCGGATCGCCGAGAAGCTCTCCTACGTCAAGGGCTGAACTCCGAGAGCCCGGCCAGGGCCACGAGATCGCCCGACCGGCAGCGGTCGTGCCGGGGGCCGGGGGCCGTCCCCCGAGACGACCCCCGGCCGGGCAGGCCAGCCGTCCGCTCCCCAGCGACGGTGGCCATGTCGTGGCGCCCTCCCTACGCGATCACGGTGGTGCGTCCGCAGCGGCGGGGCGTGAGGGTCGGCCGCGGGCGGGGATCCGGGACCTGGTCCCGGGGCACCGGTATGCCGTGGGGTGCATGGCCCGGCCTCCCTCGCGCACACCAACAGATGGGTGGGGGTCACCGGGGACTGGAGCGACACCGACGTGAGTGGTCCATCGTAGTGAAGCAGGCCACGCGCGTCGAGCCTGCCGCCCTTCTCGGCCCGGCCGCGTCCGGCGGGATGCCCGCTGTTCGGCGGTCGCCCGGACGGCGGCGGGGAAGGGGCCGGTCGTCGGTTGACCTCCGCGGGGCCGCACGGCAACGGTGGGGTCCCGGTGACACGTCGGGCCTCCAGACCCCGGGACGGGCGTGACATGACCGGGCGCTACCGGCGCCCGCGTGTGCGGGCGCGCCGATTCCAGACACGGGAGAACGACGTATGGCCACCAGGACCCGCTCCGAGCAGCAACCGGACCAGCGAACCGTGGGGCAGCCGACGGTCACCGAGATGCCCCCGGGGACTGCGCCGCCGGCGACGAACGGGGCCGACGAGGCGGACGGCCCCGAGCCGGTCGACCAACTCGATCAGCTCGCCCGACGGACCGGGCAGGGAGCCGTTCGGGCGGTGCAGGCCTGGACCGACCTGTGCACCCGCGCCCCGATCGCGCTGCTGCGTTCGGCGGCCACGACTGCGCGGACGACCACCGGCGGGACCGACGCGCGCCCATCGGTGTCCGATGTGTCGACCGCAGCGGCCTCGGCTCGGGCAGTGTCCGACGCCGGATTCGACGTGATCGCCACGGTGCTGGCCACCCAGCGCAGGATGGTCGACCAGGCCCTGGCCACCCAGCGTGACCTGGTCGGGCGCGTGGTCGAGTCCACGCAGGGACTCGCCGCTGGGGCGGTCCCCGGCGGCGACGAGTACCGCACCTGAGCCGACGCGTCCCGAGGTGATCCGGACACGGCGGCGGCAGGACGCGTCGTCGCCGCTGTCCGGGGACCGTGCTCGGCCGTCGCCGGTGCCCGTTGACCATGGGAGTAGTGCATGCCCCCACAGCACTGGTGGCCGCCGGAGCGGGCCGGTGAGCTGGCCGAGTTGTTCGTCGAGTGTCGCCGACACCCTGGTCGCCGGGTTCGACCTGGTCGAGTTCCTGATCCGGCTCTGCGACCGCTGCGCGGACGTCCTCGACGTCGACGCCGCGGCCGGCTGCAGATCATGGCCGCCACCAGCACCGAGGTCCGGCGCCTCGAGCAACAGCAGCTCGACACCGGGCAGGGCCCGTGCCTGGACTGCCACCGCACCGCCACCCCGGTGCTGGCCCCCGACCTGACCGCGGCCGACGCCCGGTGGCCCCGGTTCGCCCCGGCCGTCCGCCAGGCCGGGTTCGCCGCGGCCTATGCGCTCCCGATGCGCCACCACGACCGGGCCATCGGGGCGCTGAACCTGTTCGCCCGCACCCCGCCGCGCTGGACCCCGACTCGGTGCGCATCGCCCAGGCGTTGACCGACGTGGCCACCATCGGGCTGCTGCACCACCGTGACCACGCCGACCAGGCCAGGTTGATCGATCAGCTGCAGACCGCGGTGACCAGCCGGGTGGTCATCGAACAGGCCACCGGGATGCTCGCCGAACGCTTCGGGCTGACCACCGAACAGGCGTTCCGGCTGCTGCGCGCCCACGCCCGCAACCACAACCGCCGTCTCACCGACCTCGCCCGTGCCGTGGTCACCGGCCGCGAACACCTGCCCCGCCCCGAACCCGACGTCCGCTGACCCCGCAACTGCCGTCCGTCCCGGTGGTTCGTGCTCTATTCTCAGATATCCAGAAAGCGACGAAGGTAGCCAGATGGCGGCTGAGCGGGTGGTGCGGGCCTGCGTCGACGCGCTCGCGGTCGACGGGGCCGCGCTGACCGCGCTCGGTCACCGGGGCGAGTTCGTGCACCTGGCCGTAGCAGGCACGGCCGCGGGCCGGGTCGCGGAGTTGCAGTTGACCACCGGTACCGGTCCCTGCTGGGACACCGTGCGTACCGGGCGGGCCACGCACGGGCCCGACCTGGGGCTGCCGGCCGCGCAGGCGCGGTGGCCCGGGTTCGCCGCCACCGCCGCCGAGGACGGGGTGCGGGCGGTGTTCGCGTTCCCGCTGCCGGCCGGCGCCGCCTGCTGCGGCACGCTGCTGCTGTGCCGGTACCGCCCCGGCAACCTGACCGCCGACCAGATATGTGACGCGCTCGGGTTCGCCGAGGCGGCACTGTGGACCCTGCTCGACCACCGCGCCGGGACCCCCGCCGACCAGCCTCCCGAACCACTCGGTGGTGGGCAGGACCGGATCTTCCAGGCCAGCGGCATGATCGCAGCCCAGCTCGACACCGGGGTCGACGAGGCCCTGACCCGGCTCCGTGCCCACGCCTGGGCTGCCAACCGCTCCTTGACCGAGGCCGCCGCCGACGTCCTGGCCCGCCGCCGGCGCTTCACCGGCGAACCCGGCTGACACCACCGGTTCCGGGTCTCCCAGCACGGCCCGAGCAGCCGGTCCCACCCGGGGCTTGTCCCGGAAACCAGGGCGCGGTATTCCGTTCCTGGCTCCGATCTCGCACGGAGAAGCATGAAACGGCAATACTTCCGCGGAGCAATCGTCAAGACCTGTGGATGAAGATCTTTAGGCGGCTTCCGGTTGGTGGTGGTCGTCGGGTCGTTCGACGAGCTGGCCGTCGGTGAACGTGGCGCCGGTGCGGACGAGTGCCACCAGGTGCGGGCCGTTCACCGCGCGCCAGCGGTCCTGGGCAGCCTCGATCAGCTTGAACGCCATCGCCAGCCCGGCCGCCCGGGAGCCCGGCCCCTTCGTGATCTTCGTGCGGTGCCGGACGGTGGCGAAGGTGGACTCGATCGGGTTGGTGGTGCGCAGGTGCTGCCAGTGCTCGGCCGGGTAGTCGTAGAACTCCAGCAGCTCGTCGAGGTCATCGGTGATCTTGGAGACCGCCTTGGCGAACTTCGCCCCGTAGGTGGCCTCGAAGGCGCGGACGGCGTCGAGGGCGTAACGGCGGTCCTCGGCGTTCCAGATCTCGGCCAGCGCCTTCTTCGCCCCAGGGTGGGCGGAGCGCGGCATGGCGCCGAGCACGCCTGCGATCTTGTGAAACCAACACCTCTGCTCCCGCGTGGCCGGGAAGACCTCGCGCAGCGCGCCCCAGAACCCGAGCG
>NZ_FOUY01000099.1 GCF_900115005.1 Pseudonocardia ammonioxydans
GTCGTAGCCGAGGTGATGGGTCATCTCGGTCTGCAGCGACCGTTCGAGCACGGCCTTGGTCATCTGGTTGAGCAGTCCGTCGACGCCGTCGATCGGAGTGCCGGCGGCCTTCGCATCGGCCAACAGCGCGTCGATCGCCGACGGGTCGAGGGCCTCGGCGAGCCGGCGAGCCGCTGCAGTCTCGCCGTCAGGGTCGGGCTGGTTCTCGCTCACGTGGGTGTCCTTCCCGACCGCTGTGTTGATCACTGCGGTCGATCTTGGCCCACCCATGGCTTACACACCTGCCATGACACGCCCGTGTCGGGGGACTCGTTCGACAATGCCCTGGCCGAGACCGTGAACGGCTACTACAAGGCCGAGCTGATCCGCGGTCCCACCCGAGACGGTCCGTGGAAGACCGTGGAGGACGTCGAGCTCGCGACGCTGGGCTGGGTGCACTGGCACAACCAGCAGCGCCTGCACGGCTACCTCGGCAACCGCCCACCGGCCGAGTACGAGCGCACGTTCTACGCTGCCCACTGGGACGACCAACAGCCGGTCGGAATCCCATAGCGCGAGTCTCCATCAGACCCAGAGCGGCTCAAGTACCTCAGCGTCGACCTTCTGCGGCTTCTGCGGCTTGTGCGGCACGGGGATGGACCTCCCACACAGGCGATGCCGGGCGCCCGCCGGTCGGCCCCGATGAAGCGCCGAGGCGGAGGAAGCCGTGGTCGTGTAGGAGCTGAAGGGCAGGATCGAGATCAGCAACCTTGCGGAACCGGGCCCGCGACAACCCGGTGAACGCGGCTCGACGGGTGAAAGCCCTGCGGCCGGTGCGAGCGACCCAGTTCAGCACGACGCGGGCGTCATCGAGGGTCGGGTCAGCGCCCATCTGGTCAAAAACGGCCAGGGCGTGGCCGAGAAAGTAGTGGCCCAGCCGGGTCGCCGCCTCGACGTGCCGGACAGGAACGGGCGCGCCCCATCCGGTCGGCAGGACCTCGGCGAGGAACAGCAGCCCGGCGAGGCGCGCGATGGCTCCGTTGAGTTTCGACGCCCAGTCCGTGATGTGCGCCAGCTCCGCGTGCGGAGCAAGCCGAGGTTCGAGGTGGCGCTCCAGATCCAGGATGTGGCGGTCGGCGTCGCGGTGCAGCCGTAGCCGCAGCGGTTCATGTTGTTCGGCGAGCAGAAGAACGAGCCGCGACAGGCTGCACGAGTACGTCCGACCCGTCGGCGCCGGGGCGGCCGGGCACCGATCTGACGGCGCCCCACGGTGTTCTCCGGGACCGAGTACAGGATCCGGGCCAACAGGCCGCGACCGCGGAAACCGGGCATACCGGCGATGTCGGTCAGCACCTCTGGTTGCAGGGCGAGCTCGAGCGTCAACGCAGGTGAGGCGACGTGCTCGGCCGGGCGGCCCTTGCGATCCACCCGCAGCAGGTCACCGGCGTGGCCCTTGAGGAACACCTCCAGCGACGGGACGCCACCGGAGTAGCGGCCGGCCAGGGTCGAGAAGATGCCGCCCTCCGCTGACAACACCGCCAACCGGCCGCCCTGCTCGGCAAGCAGCGAGGCGGCGGCTTCGGTGGTGACGTCATCGGCGATCAACCTTGGCAGCGACAGAACCGGCTTCTCCGCGTCCAGCGCCGCATTCGCAGCAGCGGCAAGGGCCTCGGCGCGAGCCGCAGGATCGCGCATGTTCGCGGCATCGATCGTGCGGCGCTCGGCCTCCTTGACCGCGACCTTTCGCGCCAACTCGGCTTCAACGATCCGCGGGCGGGCCTGATCCACCAGCTGCTGCTCCGCCTCGAGAAGCGGTGCCGTCATAGCGGCAAAAACCGCGCTCTTGCGCGAGCCGGGTGGCATCGCGACAACCGTGTAGAGATTGCACGGCTCGCGCCAACCAGGGCGGACCTCGACCTCTGCACGTCCACCCGCGGCGGTGGACAGCGCGGCCAGGGCAAGACAGCCGGGCAAGTCCAGCGGGGTCTGGGTGAACTCCGCGACCGCCAGCACCATGTCCGCCACCCACGGCGGCAATGCATCCACCGGGAACGGCGGAAGCAGCCGACGCGGGGTCAACGGGGTCGGGTCGACGTCCCAGCCCTCGCTAGCGAGTTCGTCGTCACCGTGCAGCAGCGCCAGGCGGTATTCGGCGTCGAGGCCGGTCAGGATGTCGCTCGCGGTGCGGCGCCTGCTCACGCCTTCTCCTCCAGTGCAGTGCGGCGCGGGGTTCGGGCTCCGGCAGTCAGGCCGGAGCGGATCGTCGCGTGCGCCTCCCCCGCCGGCAGCCCGATCGCCGCCGACGCCTGGGCCAACGCCGCGGTCGCCAAGCCATACGGTAGCAGCCCGGCGCCGACGAGCTGACCGAGCGCGAACGCGGCCCGGTTGAGGGTGTCATTGCGCTGCCCACTGCCGGGACGTGCAGCCAAGACGTTGCCCAGCTCGGCACGCAGCGCCGCCGCGACATAGGCGGAACGGCGGCCGACGACTTCCAGCAGCGGAGCGAAGTCCGCCCGTGGGGGCCGCGGCTCCTCGAGCAGGTCCGCGATCCAACCCGGCAGAGCAGCGACCGGTGCCTCGGCGACGCGGTAGCGGCGACCGCGAACGACTGACCCGGCCCCGACGACGTAACCGCCTGCAGCGCGCACGTCGATGAGCCAACCGAGCCGGCCCGCGGAGTTCCGGAGCCGCGACCCGGCAGGAGCGGAGAAGTAGAGGTGCTCTCCCCCGCTCGCGGTCTGCACCGAATACGTCTCCACCGGCACCTCCGCGCAGTGCTGCTCGGCCAGACACGCGAGGACATCAGCGCCATCGCGAATCCCCGGCCGGTCCCACTCCGGCGGGCGCACGGTGTCCGGCTTCGGCCCGTCCAGGTCCACAACGACCAACCCGGACGGGCCGCACGCGATGCCGATCCCGAACGGCGCCCGCGCCCACGCCCGCCGGATCCGCACCGGATCGGTGGTCGCGCGCGACTCCCAGTTCCGGATCGCGGGGCGCTTGTCCCCCACGCGCAGCGGGAACACTCTCCATCCGCGGGCTGCGTGAGAGAGCGCGGCTCGCAGGATTTCAACAGCCACGAGGCTCAACCTGTGAAGCCGATGGCCCTGAACGCGCATACTCGGGCGCATGACGTCGACGCCCACCCAGCCGCCCTGGGCGGTTCCGGGGCGCGCGGAGATCTCCGACCTGCACTGGCTGGCCTACGCCGACGTGCTCGAAGGGCGCGATCCGCTCCCGCGAGGGATCGTGGCGGCGTTGGAGTGGGTCCGCGGTGAGCGGGAGGGGCCGCTGACCGGCCGATCCGAGCAACCGGTCACGGCGGCGCTAGCCCGGGCCGAGATGTGGGCTGCCGCCGAGATCGTCCATCCTGATGCGCCTGTACCGACTCGGACGCTCGTCGATGAGTTGGGCGTCGCCTATCGCCGTCCGCTTCCGATCGCACCTCACGCCGCAGAGGGAGTCCGACTCACCCTGCGCTGGCTTCTCGGCGACATCGACGCTTCGCCGCTCGACCTTCCGGCCCGCTGCACAGACGGGAACCTCGCCGAGGTCCACGTTCTGGTGCAGGCAGCGATGACCGCTGCACCACATCGGTTCTGGGGCCCCAAGGAACGTCACGCCGCTCGCGCGGAGGCGCAAGCTACCGTGGAGCGCTCTCGTCGTCTGCTCGATCGGATCGCGGAGATCCAGGCCCAGGTCACCTCGGCTTAGCGCTCGACGACCGGCTCGGAGTCCCACTCGACTGCCTCCTCTCGGCTGGTCGATCTCCACGAGGTCTGCTCACGCATCACGGTCTCCTCCGCCTCTCGTTGGGCGTCGGCCTCGTCCCGTGCGGCGATTTCGGCGAGGGCGAGTTGGGCGCGCGCGACGGCAGCGGTGGTCTCGTCGACGGTCGGTATCCGGACTGGTGCGGGATCAGTCCTCTCGTTGGCGGCGGCGACGCTGTGCTCGCGTAGGTCGTCGACCGCCGTCTCGGGCCCGGCGGCGACGTCGTCTGGGGTGAGATCGCGCTCGACCACGTCCTGCTCACCGATTTCGCGGTACTCGTCCTCTACCTGCTGCGCGGCCCGGTGCACCGCGAGCCACTCCTCCGCGGTGACGCGGTCGCCGGGATGAGCGAGATCGACTCCGCGTGCGCCCAGTTCGACACGTGCCCGCTCCGCGCGATCCCGGGTCTGCGCGGTGTGGGCGTACCACTGCGCTCGCGCCTGGTCGGCTTCCTCGAGCTGGGCGGCCTGCTCCCGAAGGGTCGCCGCTTCCGAGCGGGCCTGGTCCGCGGCCCGGGCCAGCCGCTCGCGCTCGGTCTCGTCACTCGTGGCGGCCGAGCGTGCCGCCCAGATCTCTGCGTCGGCGGCGCTCTTGGCTGCCTTCTGGTGGACTTGGTCCAGTTCGTCGCCGACCCAGCGCGGTGCCCAGGTCGTCTCGCGCTCGTAGGCGCGCACCCGCACACGGAGTTGTCCGTCGGTCAGGTCGGCTTCTTCAGCACCGGCCTCAGGGAGATCGAGTGCCCGATGAGCGGCCCGGAACATCGCAGACGACTCCGCGAGACCCGCCGGTGGCGCGGCCCCGAACGGATCACGCTCGTCAGCGTGCCCGGCGAGCTCGCGGTAGGCGCCTGCCCACCCGGCGCGCCGCTCCCACTCCTCCCGGCCGACGAGGTCGTCGGGAACCGGGCCGAGAACGGTGCGAGCCCACTCTGGCGGGTCTTGGGCGAGCTCGGCCCCGATCTCGTATCGGCGGTTATCGACGTCGTCGGCCCTGTCCTGCAACCACCGTGCCCAGCTGGCCGGGGCGTCGCTCGGAACGAGATCAGCGGCCGAGGTGATCTCCGGCGTCAGCCGTCCGTGCAGGGTCGTCGTCACGCGATGGTGCAGCACCTGCGCGGGCGAGCGGGCGTCGGAGAGACTGCGCCCCTCCACAGCGGCCCGCAGCACCTTGTCGGGTTCGTGGCCGGCGAGCTCCGCGGTCCGAAGCAACCGATCGAGACTGGAAAGTGCCTCGTCGGCGGCGAGTCGTTCGCGGATGTGCTGGGGCAGAACACCGTCGCCGACCAGCCGGTCGAGCGTCGCGGGGGTCCGTCCCGCCGTCACATGCGAGATGCCCTCGGCCAACTGGCCTACGTGCGTGAGCGCCGAGCAAGCGGTGATCTCGGCCTGCTCCCGCTCGGCGAGGGCGGTGCGCTCCGTGGCCGCTACTGCGAGTACGTCGGTCAAGACGGCCCGAGCCGCCCGCGGCTCGGTCTGCAACGTCTCGCCAGGAAGAGCGTCCGGAGCCAGTCGTCGTGTGACCGTCCATGCGGTGTTCGCCTCACGCCCGCGGGTCAACGCGACGTACAGGGCCTCGGCGCTCGTCCCAGAGCCGAGGACCGCGTGCGAAGTGTCGACCGTGCGGCCCTGCGTGGCGTGGACGGTGCTGGCGTAGGCCAGGGCGAGGTGGGAACGGACGTACTCCGCGGAGAGCTGCAGCGGATCTCCGCCGCCGGTCGGGACGACCGTGAGCCCGCCATCGGCTCGGACGTCGCTCACCCGGTACTTGGACCGGTTGATGGGCGCTGTCTCATTGCCCTCGAACCCGATCAGGCTCCACCCATTCCGCCGGGCCTGCACGAGATCCCCGCGACCGGCAACCGTGCCCTGCAGGCCCAACTCGACGCCCGTCGGCTCGACCCGACCCAGCTCGACCAACTGCCCACGGAGCGACTCACTGACCCGTCCCGCAGCCTCGTTGCTATCGACGATCAGCACCGAATCGCGGCCCGCGAGAGTGTCCGCCAGCCACGCTCGTGCCGCAGCCGCCTCGGCCTGTTCAGCCGTACCTCCGTCGACGAGCCGGCCATGCCGTTCGTAGACGTCGAGCGCCTCCGGCTCCCCGTCGCGCAGACTCAGGGACGCGGTGCGCTCCCATTCAGCGGCGAAGCGGCGGACCTCGCCGAGCTCGTAGGTGATACCTCGCTCAGCGATGTCGGACATGCCACCACCCGGGCCCACCGCTCCGAGTTGGCGAGGGTCGCCGACCAACAGAAGCTTCGCCCCAGCCGCATCACAGCGCCGCACGATCTCCACCAGGTCGCCCGTCGACGCCATCCCGGCTTCGTCGAGGACCACAAGATCGCCCTCGCCCGGCTGCATCGTCGCTTCCGTGTTGGCGAGCCACCGCGCGGTGTTGGTCGCCTGCAAACCCTCCTCCACGAGCAGATCCGCGGCGACCTGTGACGTCGCGAGCCCGAGCACCCGGCGTCCGGTGTCCTGCCAAGCCTCGGTCAGCGCTCCGACCGTGAACGTCTTCCCGGTCCCCGCAGCCGCAGCCAGGACTTCAACGCGAGCCCCTGACGTCAGGACCCCATGCACCGCCGCGGCTTGGTCGGCTCCCAGCTCATGACCGGACTCCGCGAACCTGCTGATCACGCCACCTGCGACGTCGTCGCTGAGAGCAGGGGCTCCGCGGGTCACGGCGGACCACCGCAGCATTCGCTCAGCAGCCAGCTGCGTCGGAGCGCTGTAGCGGGCGCTTCCCGGGGCGACGAACATCGACTCCCCGTCGGCGCGCTGCAGCTCGACCGGAAGGTCGCCGATGGGCGGCGGGCCCAGCGCAACTGCCTGCTCGAGAGCGACATCGGTCAGCCGCTCGAGAAGGGGCCGAATATCGTCCGGGGACGATCCGAGGTGGCCGGGCAGCTCGTCGGACACTGCGCGCAGGAGATCAGATCGCGTCCACGAGGCGCGTGCACTCCCCACATTGGCGATCGCCCGCTCGACGACATCCTGAACCGACCACTCCCCCGGCGGGGCCGGCTGCTGAGCACGAGCCACAACGTCACCGGCGACCTGGCGCAGTCCACCGGAGATCGCCTGGCGAGATTCCCGCTCCCATCGGTCGAGGCGGTTCACGAGCGTCTCGGTGCCGTGCTCCTTTGCCGCACGGGTCGCAAGGGTCGCCTGCTGTGCAATGCGCGTGCGTTCCAACGCCGACGGTTCTCTCCCGAACCGGGCGACGAACGCGTCGCTCAGCTCCCGGCTGCGGGAGGTGATGGCGTGACGGCGGGAGGAGAACAAACTCATCAGCTCCGCAGGGACGCCGACGACCTCCCGGGCTCTCCCATCGGGCCGGGTGGCCAACTCCACCCCGAGGCTGGTGGCGAGATGCGACTCCATGACCCGCTCGGCGATGGCGCCCGCAGCACCCCGGTGCGTGTGGAGGGTGCGGGAGTCGAGGGTGCGCCAGGTGCCATCGGCTGCCTGGACCCGGTTGAGGATCGCGTTGTGGACATGGAGCTGTGGATCCCGGTCGCGGGAGTCGTGCTGGAGGAACTGGGCGACGACGAACTCGTGGGCGTCTACCCATCGCCCACCGCCACCCCCGTGGTGACCAGCGCGGGAATAGCCCGCGGCGTCCTGGAGGTAGTCGAGACCTGCCCTTGCACCTGCCAGAACCGCGTCCTCGATCGCCTGGTGGTGGGCCGCCCAAGCCGCCGCCGCCCGGTGGTCTCCTGCGGCGCGGGCGTTGTTGGCTGCCCGCTCGAAGGCGACGCCCAACACCGTCACGCTCTTCGGCGCCGAGAATGTCGCGTCGATGAAGGCGACGGCCTGCCGCGACGATGCCTCCGCCTGGGCCTTCAGCTCCGCGCGCCGCTCCGGCCCGGCGTCCGGCTCGGCAGCGATCAGACCGGCGTAGATCTCGTCGCCTGGGCGATACTTGCGATGTGGGGCGGCGAGCGGCGCCGCCTCGCCCCAACTCGTCCGTGAGTGTGCTGCGGGATCGCGAGGGTCGGCGAGGTGCATGTAGACGGCCTCGATCAGGTCAGGATCGATCTCACCGGTCAGGCCGAGTCGCTCGGCGCCCGCGCCGTACCAGAGTCCCGCGGGCTCACCTGCCGCGACAGCGCCGGTGTAGTAGCCCTCGCGACCGCCTGACACCGGGCCGGTCAGATAGTCGACGTCGTGGCCGACGGCGAGGCTCAGCACGGCGGCACTCGCAGTTCCATCGGATCGTGATGCCTAGGTGTGACTCGGTTCGTGATCTTGACTAGTTGATTTTTGGGTCTATTGAAGTGATCTCAACAAGAAGCCCGTAGGTGTAGGTGTTCGATGTGGGTGAGGGCGAGTGCTGCTTTGACGTAGTCGCCGACTCGGCGGGG
>NZ_FOUY01000050.1 GCF_900115005.1 Pseudonocardia ammonioxydans
GTTACCCATCCAGCAAGATCCACCACCCGGCGATCATCACCGCCGAACCCGGATCAGCCTCTCACGACACGCCGAAACGCCGTTGCAGTACTAGGCGAGGAGCCGCCCCGGGGTGCGGTGGTGTCACGGCGCCCCGGAGTTCCGTGCAACCGACCGTCCACGTGCGTCGCAGCTCCTCGCCCGGAGGAGGAATTCGCCCAGGTGGACGTGGCCATGCAACTCCTCGGATAGAACCGTTGTCTTTCTGCCGTTGAGATGCTGATCGTAATTTCCGACCCCATCAATGCTCCGAGGACGAACGGGGGTCGATCCGTGACCACCGGGCGACTCCGGTAAACAGGCGGGCCTCGTTACCGCGTCGACACGAATGAGTGAACACGCAGGCGGGGCACGGCAATCGTTCGCCGGTCATCTATTGATGCTAACCGTGGTTAGTTCCTGTCCGTCACACTGCGCACATCTCCGGTTTCCTGCCCGACGGCCTGGAGGCGCATCGACCTCGATGGGTCCGCTCGGGACGGACGCCGCCGGACCTCGGTGGTCGATGACGTGGCCGGACACGGATGGCAGGGTGCAGCGGGTGATCAAGGACGCCTCCGACGTCGAAACCTCCCCTTCGGGCTGGCTGGTGCTCGCCTACCGGGTCCCGCGCGAACCGAGTCGGCTGCGCGCGGGCGTGTGGCGGAGGCTGAAGAGCATCGGCGCGGTCTACCTGCAGAACTCGGTCGCGGTGCTGCCCGACCCGACGGTCCACGAGCGTGCGCTCCGCTCGCTGCGCAAGGACATCACCGAGCTGGGCGGTACGGCCCACCTGATGCGGTGCGAGGTTCTGGCCGGCGCGGGCGAGGTCGTCGCGAGCTACAACGCCGCGCGCGACGAGGAGTACGAGGAGATCGTCGACCGCTGCCGCGGGTTCCGGGCCGAGATCGACAAGGAGGCTGCCGCCGACAAGTTCACCTACGCGGAGCTGGAAGAGAACGACGAGGACCTCACCAAGCTCCGAGGCTGGTTCGACAAGGTCCGCCTCCGGGACTCGCTCGGGGCCCGGCGACGGGCTGCGGCCGAGGAGGCGCTACAGGACTGTGTCGCAGCGCTAGATGTGTTCGCCGAGCAGGTCTACCTGGCCGAGGACGGCCACTGACCGCCCGTCGTGTCGGTGGGCACGCTCGCTTCGCCGAATCGTCCATGGCCCTTCTTCCCCTGGTCTTCGGCCAGTGGGAAGGGGGTATTCCCGCCGGCCGCCTACGGCGGTAGCGCCTCCGGGGACCTGGCCACCGCGCTCGGACACATCACCCTGACTCGGCTCAGATCAGTGCAGCACTTCAGGGCCGCTGATGCACTCGAGCGCGGCTTGGAGGTCGTCGGGGATGGAGAAGATGCGTAGAAGATCCACGGGCGGGATTCCTTCGGTTCGAAGAGGCCATGGCGTTCACGAAGGCCGGGGCTGTCCCGCAGTGCGGTCGCGGTGCGCACTCCGGTCCCGGCACCACCGACCGGTACCGTCCTTCCCGACCCGCTCCCCGTGTGTCGGCAGCAAGGGTGCGGATCATTGGCCACACGGTACGACCGCGGCACGTCGAACTTCGACCGTCCCCTGGGGTTCTTCGACGCCGTCTACGGGTTCGCGTTGACGCTGCTGGTGACGACGATCGACGTGTCCGATCGGCAGGCCTGGCAGAGCCTCGACCGGCTCCTGGCCGACCACGGCACCGAACTGCTGTCGTTCCTCATCAGCTTCGTGGTCATCGTGGCCTTCTGGCGGGCCAGCCACGACATGATCGGGCGTTTCACGGCGCTGGACCCGGCGACGATCCTCGCGAACGTGGTGGTGCTCGGCTTCGTCGTCCTCGTCCCGTTCGCCACCGAGGCCATGGGCGACCCGGCGCTGCAGGACCTGCCGCTCCCGACCGCGATCTACGCATTCATCGTGGGCACGGCCCTCGTCGCGAGCATCGTGATGTACCAGATCGCGCTGTCCCGCGGCCTGGTGGAGGAGCCGGAACCACCGCGGGTCCGCCGGGTCCGGCTCCTGGACGCGGCGCTGATGCCCGCGGTCATGTTCGCTTCGATCCCGGTCACCTACCTCGGTGTCGCGATCTGGGGCGACTCGAGCGCGGGCAAGCTCTTCTGGATGCTCCTGATCGTGCTCGGTCCGCTCTCCGGGCGCCTGACCGAGCGGTACGTACGCCGCAGCGTCGTCGAGCGGGATCCGGCGTCCGATCCCGCGCCGGCGGACGAGTAACACCGGCGCGATCGGGCGCGAGCCCCGACCGGGGCGCGGATCCGGGAGGCATGTCGTGAAGCTGTACTTCGACGACGAGGGTTTCGACGGCCAGCTCCAGCGTTCGGTCGGGAAGTGCGACTCGGGCATGGCCAACGTGGGCGAGTGCCTCTACATCGCCTCCCGGATCACGCCCGGGGACCGGGACAGCTGGTTCCGGGAATGGTCGGCGTTCGCCACGGCACTCGTCGAGCAGGCCGACACGGCGCTCTCCCGCGGTCACACCGTCAGCGCCCGCACCTGCTACCTGCGGGCCTGCGAGTACCACCGCCAGTCGTTCTTCTGGCACCGCGACGACCTCGACGGCACCGAGCTCCGGACCGGGTACGACGCGAGCGTCCGGGCCTTCCGACGGGCCCTGCCGCTGATGGACCCGCCCGGCACGGTGCTCGACGGCGACACCCCCGGCTACCTGTTCACACCACCGGGCAGCGGGCCGTTCCCGACCGTCCTGCACATCGGCGGCTACGACGGCACCGCCGAGGAGCTCGTCGCCTCGGCCGGTGCCGCACTCGACCGTGGCTGGGCCTTCGCTGCGCTCGACGGCCCGGGCACCGGGGCCCCGCTCTACCTGCACCGCGAGCCGATGCGCCCGGACTGGGAGAACGTCGTGCCGGGCATGGTCGATCTGCTGCTGCGCCGGCCCTCGGTCGACCCCGACCGGATCGTGCTGGTCGGCCGGTCGTTCGGCGGCCTGCTCGCGCCCCGGGGCGCCTCGGGCGAGCCACGGCTCGCGGCGATGATCACCGACCCGGGCCAGATCGACATGGCGGTGGCGATGCAGGCGCGCTTCGGTGACCTGTGGGACCACATCGACGACCCGGCCGCGGACGGCTGGTTCGAGGCGCTGCTGCAGAACCCGGGACTCCGGGCGTTCCTCGCGCCGCGCATGGTCACCCACGGCGTGTCGTCGGTCCGCGCCTACGTCGGCGACATGCGCCGCTACACCGCCCGCGACCAGGTGGCCGCGGTCAAGTGCCCCAGCTTCGTCACCGACAACGAGACCGACGTCGTCTCGACCGGGCAGGGCCGGGAGCTCTACGACCGGCTGACCTGCCCCAAGGAGTTCCGCCGCTTCCGCCGGGCCGAGGGCGCCGAGGGCCACTGCGAAGGTATGGCACCGGTGGTCTTCTGGACCGCGGCGTTCGACTGGCTCGACGACCAGCTCCCCCGCTGAGCGGACCCGGGGCCCGGCCGAGCGGGTTCAGGCGGAGACGACGGTCCCGACGTGCTCGCCGGCGAGCGCGCGGGTCAGGTTCCCGGTGCTCGTCCCGTCGATCACCTGGAACGACCGCACATGCTTGGCCCGCTGCAGGGTCCTCAGCGCCTCGCGGTCGACGGGCAGGTTCCGTGCCGGGTCCGCGAGCAGGTCGGCGGCCCGCGCGGCACGCAGCACGTCGTCCCCGTCGAGCACGCCGGGCACGTCGCGGACGTAGGTCAGCGACGCGGCACCCCACGCGTCGGCGAGCAGCAGGGCACCGGTGTCGGTGCGGTGTGCCGGGATCTTCCCGGCGGCGGACGGGAACTCGTGCACCCCGTACGGCGGGTAGCCGTTGGTGACCGCGGCGTTCGACGCGGCCAGGTGCACCGGCAGCTGGTGCGCGACGGTGTCGTGGCCCAGGTAGGCGACCCCGCGATCGGCGAGCAGCGCGGCGACCAGGTGCCCGTTCTGCTCGGCCTCGCGGCCGGCGATCTCGGCCAGTGCCCCGGTGGGCAGCCCGAGGTCCAGCCCGACCCCGAGCGCGTGCCGCGCCCGGATGCCGGCGCCGGTCGCGATCAGGAGCGGGTCCCCGTCCAGTGCGGAGCGGATCTCGTCGACCAGCGGCAGCAGCACATCGCGGCCCCTGTCCACGACCGACCGTCCACCGAGGACGATCACCCGCAGCCTCGGCAGCATCCGGATCACCGGCTGCTGCTGGTCGACCGGCTTCACCCGCTCGCGGTCGAGCAGGGTCTGGCGGGCGAGCGGGGACTCGACGTCCTTGCTGTAGGTGGTGCTCACTTCGACTCCCCGGAGGTGATGATCGTGCCGACGTGCTCGCCCGCGAGGGCGCGGGTCAGGTTCCCGGGCTTGAGCCCGTTGACGATCTGCACGCTGCGCACGTGCCTCGCGCGCTTCATCAGCTCCAGCACGGGACGCTCGATGATCAGGTCCGGCAGGTCCTGCTGGACCAGCTCGTCGACGGTGATCCGCGGGATCAGCGTGGCCGACGGGTCGGCCTTCGGGTTGGCCGTGTACAGGCCGTCCTCGTCCTTGACGAAGATCATGTTCTGGCAGCCGTAGGTCTCGGCGACCAGGTAGCAGCCGGCGTCGGTGCGGTACGGCGGGATCACGCCCTCGTCGGGCAGCGGCTGCCACATCGCGTACGGCGGCATGCCCGCGAAGATCGCCGCGCGAGACTCCGACAGGTACAGCGGCAGCGCCTCGAACCCGCCGCCGGACACCACGGGGACACCGTGGCGGGCCATCAGGTAGCCGAGCATCGTCGCGTTCTGCCCGGCGACGGCGTTGCCGACCGAGCTGAGCACGCCGGTGGGCAGACCCAGCTCGGCAGCCAGTGAGTAGGCGTGCCGGGCCCGGGTGCCGCCGCCGGTACCGATCAGCAGGCGGTGCGTCCGGCGGGCCTCCAGCAGCTCCTCGACCAGCGGGAACACTGCCTCGCGGCCGCGGTCGACGAAGCTCTGCCCGCCCACCTTGACCACCGAGACGTCCGGGAGCACCCGGATGTCGGCGGTGCGCTTGGTGGCCGCGGCCAGCTCGGGGTCGTCGAGCGAGCGGCTCAGCAGCAGCGACTCGAGCTCGGCCGCGCTCGCGGCGTCGGTCATCAAGGCTCCTCGGGGTGGGGATCCGTCGATCGCGACCGGCAGGGCCGGCGACGATCGGGGCTCCCGCGAACCTAGCGGCTCAGGGGCCGGCACGCCCGGGCCCGAGGTGCCTGTCACCAGGGGTGTGCGCCGAGCGGCCCGGTGCTCACCAGTCCCGGCAGGGCAGGGACTTGCCGTTCAGGGTGATCACGGCGCGGTCGCCCCGGGGTCCTCCACCCGGCATACCGCCATCCTGTTCACCCTGGTCAGGGGCAGGTTCTCGGCCGGCCGACGACGGACGGTAACCCGGTGGCCGGAAATCGGCTCGGTCGATAGGTTCCCGCCCGACGTCGTCCGAAGGGGAACCCACATGTCCACCGCCTACGTCGTGCTCGCCGCCCTGCTCGCGGTGGTCCTGGCCTTCTCCGCCTACGGCAAGCTCACCCGCGCGACGACCGTCGTGCAGAACCTCGACCGCGCCGGGGTGCCCGGCTCCTGGTACCCGTGGCTCGCGGCTGCGGAGGCCGCGGGCGCGATCGGCCTCGTCGCCGGGATCTGGCTGCGTCCACTCGGGATCGCGGCCGCGATCGGGGTGGTGCTGTACTTCGTGGGCGCGGTCGTGGCCCACGTCGTGCACCGCGACACCGCAGGCATCAAGAACCCGGCGCCGTTGCTCGTGGCCGCCCTCGCCGCGACGGTGACCGGCGTGCTGAGCGCGTGACGCCCCGCTGGTTCAGGCGCTCCGGCTCGGCTCGGGCGGCCCCGTCCCGGCGCCGGTCGCGACCGACTCGGGCACCTCGCCCGGGCGGTAGTCGGGCAGCCGGCTCGCCGGCACGATCGCGAGCGCGCTGATCCCGGCGAGCACCAGCAGCCCGAGGCGCAACCGTGGAGCTCGATGGCGACGCAGAGGCCGAACGCCTCCGGATCGGTGCGTCCCAGGACCGGGATGTAGTCCGCGACGGCCCCCTCGCGGTGCCCGGCGGCCCGCTCGAACGCCCGGGTCAGCAGCCCGTCGGTGCGGGTCGCACGGGTACGGGTCCGTACCGGCGACCTGGGTCGACACCGTCGACGTCCAGCTCCATCCGGGGTCACCCCTCGTTGCGCGACGAATCCCCACATCGAACACGAGATGCGACGACTCCACCAGGGACGTCGGGCGATGGACCTCCACTGTGTCCGGCCGGGGCGGACGCGGTGACGGCCGGGACGGGAGTGTCCTCTCCCGTCCCGGCCGTCGGATCCGGGTGCGCGGTCAGCGCTCGTAGGTGGCGGTGATCGTGGCCCGGGCCAGGGTGTGCGAGAACAGGTTGAACCCGAGGAACGCCGGCGAGGCTCCCTTGGGGATGCCCAGCGTGGGCACGTCGACGGCGTGCACGACGAAGTAGTAGTGGTGCACGCCGTGCCCCTCGGGCGGTGCCGCGCCGAGGTACTGGTGGATCCCCGCGTCGTTGGCGAGCGCGAGCGCGCCCTCCGGGAGCGTGGTGGAGCCGGGGTCACCGGCCCCCGCGGGGAGCTCCGTGACGCCGACCGGGAGGTCGGCGACCGCCCAGTGCCAGAACCCGCTGCCGGTCGGGGCGTCGGGGTCGAAGCAGGTGACGGCGAAGCTGCGGGTCGCGGACGGGAAGTCGCGCCAGCTCAGCTGCGGGGACCGGTCCTGTCCCCCGGCGCCCATGATCCCGCTGACCTGCGGCGCCGACAGCGGGACACCGTCGGAGATGTCGGTGCTGGTCAGCGTGAACGTCGGGACCTCGGGCAGGAACAGGTACGGGTCGGGTGGCGCCGAGGCGGGCGCGGTGCTGGTGGCCATGTGTTCTCCAGGGATCTCGGAAGGTCGGTGCTCAGGAGCGGGCCGTGCGGTACTGGCCGGCGATGTACTCCGCCTGGCGGATGGCGAGGGCCACGATCGTGAGCGTCGGGTTGGCCGCGCCACCGGTGGTGAACACGCTGCCGTCGGACACGAACAGGTTCGGCACGTCGTGTGCGCGACCGAACCGGTCGACCACGCCGTCGCCCGGGCGCTGGCTCATCCGGCAGGTGCCCAGGTTGTGCGTCGACGGGTACGGCGGGGTCTCGATGGTGTTCGTGGCCCCGACCGCCTTGTAGACGGCCGCACCCTGCTGGTGCCCGTGCCGGCGCATCAGCACGTCGTTCGGGTGGTCGTCGAAGTGCACGTTCGCGGCGGGGAGCCCGTACTCGTCGACCGTCTCGGACAGCGTGACGCGGTTGGACTCCTGCGGCATGTCCTCACCGACGATCCACATGCCGGCGGTGTTGAGGTACTTGTCGACGACGTCGGTCAGCGCAGGCCCCCAGCTCCCAGGGGCGACGAACTTGCCGAAGAACGCCGGGCCCAGCGCGATCGTCTGCATGTAGTAGCCGCCGGCGAAGCCCCGGTCCGTGTCCAGACGCGCCTCGTCGCCGATCACACCGGCCATCGTCTCGCCCCGGTACATCCGCACCGGCTTGTCGAACTGGCCCCACACGGTGCCGGTGGTGTGGCGCATGTAGTTGCGTCCGACCTGCCCGGACGAGTTCGCCAGCCCGTCGGGGAACTGGGTCGACGCCGAGAGCAGCAGCAGCCGGGCCGTCTCGATCGAGTTGCCCGCCACGCAGACCACGGCGGCGCGCTGGCGGCGCAGGGTGCCGTTGCGGTCGACGTAGAGCACGCCGGTCGCCCGCCCGTCGGTGTCGTGCAGGATCTGCGCGACGTGGCTGTCCGCACGCAGGTCCAGGTTGCCGGTGGCCTCGGCCTTGGGCAGCTCGGCGACCAGCGTCGACCACTTCGAGCCGTGCTTGTCACCCTGGAAGTTGAAGCCGTCCTGGACGGTCGCGGGGCGGCCGTCGTAGGGCTCGGCGTTGGTGGCGTACGGGCCGGTGGCGTAGTCCCGGTAGCCCACCTTCTCCGCACCGTTGGCGAAGACCTTGTAGTTGTTGTTCGCCGGCAGCGGCGGGCGGCCGTGCCGGTGGCTGACCCCCATCTTGATCTCGGCCTGGTCGTAGTACGGCTCGAGCTCGGACAGCGTGATCGGCCAGTCCAGCAGGCTGGCGCCGTCGATGTCGCCGTAGGCGGTGCGCGCGGCGAGCTCGTGCGCCTTGAACCGCGGGCAGGCACCGGCCCAGTGGGTCGTCGTGCCGCCGACGGCCTTCACGATCCACGCCGGCAGGTTCGGGAAGTCCTTGGCGATCGCCCAGCTCCCCGACGTCGTCCGGGGGTCGGTCCAGGCCATCTGGCCGAAGGCCTTCCACTCGTCGTTGTGGTAGTCCTCCCCCGTCAGGTGCGGGCCGGCCTCCAGCACGACGGTCTTGAAGCCGCGCTTGCACAGCTCGTGGGCCAGGGTTCCGCCGCCGGCACCGGAGCCGACGACGACCACCACGTCGGAGTCGTCGTAGTCGAAGCGGGTCATGCCGAGGCCTCCTCGTAGCTCTCGATGCGGGGGTCGGGCAGCCAGTCCAGGTCGTCGAACCCGCGATTGAGGTAGCCGCCCTGGTCGTACGACGCGCCCTCGTAGCCGAGGACATCCCAGACCTCGTGGTCGTCGTAGAGCGCGACGACGGCGACGTCGAGGATCCCGGCGAAGAACGGGGTGTCGGCGATGCCGCGCAGCACGACCGCCGCCGTCTCCCGGTCCAGCTCGGAGAACGGGACCTCGCGCTGCTGGTCCAGATCGCGCAACCCCTGCACCAGCAGTGCCTGCAGCCGGGGGCTCGCCGCGGCCGCGTCGATCACCGCCTGCGCGGTCCGCTCGTACGGCCCGGAGGGGAACGTGTCGTGCGGGAACGCCGCCCGCAACAGGTCGACCAGCGTCCTGCGCTGGGAGTCGGACAGAAGGGTACTCACCGTTGAATTCCTTTCGCGGGTTTTCAGGGCAGACTTTCAGGGCAGAATTCACCGCGGAACGAATCCGGCAGGCGCCGGTTTAATTCGTTCCCCGGTTTCCGTTGTGTCGGATCAGCGGGCCGGTTCCTCCGTGTGACCTCGGATCCCGTACACCTCGATCCGGCGGTAGAGCGTGGCCCGGCTGATCCCGAGCCGGGCCGCGGCCTGGCTCATCGTCGTCCCCGGTTCGGCGAGACAACGCACGATCTCGTCGCGCTCGACCATCTCGATGCGCGACAGGACCCGGCGCGGTGCCCCGCAGGACAGCTCGGACGGCAGGTGCCGGACGTCGATCACGTCGCTGCGCGACGCGGCGGCGTCCACGACCGTGCGCAGCTGCTCGACGTTGCCCGGCCAGTGGTACGCGGTCAGGCACCGCCGCGCCGCCGCAGTGAAGCGGACCTCGCGGTGCCGCCGTTTCGCGGCGAACGCGGTGGCCATCGGCATGACGTCCTCGCAGCGGTGCCGCAGCGGCGGCAGCTCGACGTAGGTGTCGACCAGCGGCCGCAGCGGCGCCGGAACCCCGGCGGCGTTGCGCGCGGTGAGGGCGAACCCGGGGCGCCGGCCGGCCGGCCCGGTCGCCGGCTGCTCGAGCACGCCGCGCAGCTCGGTCGCGACCCACGAGGTGAGCTCGTCGGCGCGGCTGACCACCACCCCGGTGGCCTCCTTGTCCAGCTCCGGGGTCCACAGGTCGAGCCACGCGGGGGTGTCCTGGACGGTCGGCGGCCGCGCCACCAGGACCCGGTCGTGCGGGCGGGTCCGGGACAGCGCGTCGGTCAGCAGCGTGGTGCGGCCGGCCCCGTCCTCGCCGACGACCGCGACCACCCGTCCGGCCTCCAGCGCCGTCTCAACCTCGGCCGCCGCGGCCCGCCACTGCGGCGACCGCGGGGCCACCGCCGCCGCGGGCGGGCGCAGATGGACCCGGAAGACCTGCCCCTGCGCGGCCGGTCGCGGAGCCCGCCCGTTGTGCCGGGCGAGCATCAGCGCCGACGTGCTGCCCGCGGCGCTCTGGGCCAGCGCCAGCAGCAGCTTGTCCGACTGCTGCGACCAGGTCGTCAGGTTCACGGTGCCCGCCAGTTCCCCGGTGACCGGGTCCGTGACGGGCGCGGCGGCGCAGGTGTAACCCCACAGGCCGGTGCAGAAGTGCTGGTCGGCGCGGACCAGCGACGGGGCCCGGTCGGCCAGCGCCAGGCCCAGCCCGGTCGTGCCGGCCTCCCGCTCGCCGTAGTCGAAACCGGGTGCGAGGTAGACCGAGTCGAGCGCCGCGAGGAGCGACCGCTCGTGGCAGAGCCGGTTGAGCACGACGCCGTCCGGGTCGGTGAGCATGAGGCTGATCGGCTCGTTCGCGAGCGTCTCCAGCAACCCACCGAGGACCTCCACTCCGCACCGGTAGAACAACGACTCGTCGTCGACGGCCCCGCAGAACGACGGCGCGACCTCGTCCAGCGACGCGCCGAACGCCGCGCTGCGCTGCCACGACGCGGCGATCCGGTCCGGCACCGCGAGCCCCGTGCCGACCCCGGTCGTCCGTGCGATCTGCTCTCGTTCCGAGAGCCCGGCCGAGCTGTCCATTGCCTGTCGAACCTCCGAGGCGTCGTCGCGCTCATCAGCTCCGCCGACTGTGACACACACGATCCGCCTCGTGACCAGGATCGGCGTCTCAGCCTGAGACAAGATCGACTCGGAGTCGCTCAGCCTCCCGAGCGGGCGAGCAGCGGGATGCGCCCGCCGGCGAGGACGGCCTCGACCTGCCCGGGCGACAGGCTGTGCCGCAACCGGAACTCGGCGCCGTCGTCGTCGGTCGCCGTGATCTCCTCGGTGTCGGGGAGTCCGTGCAGATCACGCAGGTGCAGGACGGTGCCGTCGGAGATCCGGTCGAGATCGGCCGGATCGGTGAACTCGAGGGCGAGGATCCCGAAGTTGGCCAGGTTCTGCCAGTGGATGCGGGCGTACGAGCGGGCGACGACGACGGCGAGGCCGAGGTGGCGCGGGGTGATGGCGGCGTGCTCGCGCGAGGACCCCTGCCCGTAGTTGTCCCCCGCCACGACGGCGTGCGGGCCGGTGCCGCGGGCGCGCTCGGGGTAGTCCGCGTCGATCCGGGTGAACGTGAACTCGGCCAGCTGGGGGATGTTGGAACGGTACGGCAGCGCCTTCGCCCCGGCCGGGGAGATCTCGTCGGTGGACACGTTGTCGCCCATCCGCAGCAGCACCGGCAGGTCGAGGGTGTCGGGCAGCGGCGGGAAGTCGGGCAGCCCGGAGATGTTCGGCCCGCGCACGAGCTCCTGCTGCTCGGCCTCCTCCACCGGCGGGGGCGCGACCAGCATGTCGGTGTTGACCGACGCCTCGGCCGGCAGCTCCGGCACCGGGTCGTCCAGGCCGAGCTTCTCGGCGAGGTCGCGGGGGTCGGTGACGACGCCGGTGAGGGCGGCGGCCGCGGCCGTCTCCGGCGAGCACAGCCACACCGCGTCCTCCGGGGTGCCGGAGCGGCCCTTGAAGTTGCGCGGGAACGTCCGCAGCGAGTTGTGCCCGGTCGCCGGGGCCTGCCCCATCCCGATGCAGCCCATGCAGCCGGCCTGGTGGATCCGGGCGCCCGCGGCGATCAGGTCGAACGTGGCACCCATCCTCGTCAGGTCGGAGAAGATCTCCCGCGACGACGGGTTGACGTCGAAGCTGACTGCGTCGTTCGTCTGCCGGCCGCGCACCATCTGCGCGGCCACCGCGAAGTCGCGCAGGCCGGGGTTGGCCGACGAGCCGATGACGACCTGCCCGACCGGCTCGCCGGCGACCTCGCGGACCGGCACCACGTTGTCCGGCGCCGACGGCTTCGCGATCAACGGCTCCAGTGTGGACAGGTCGATCTCGGCGGTGACGTCGTACTCCGCGCCCTCGTCCGCGGCCAGCGGGCGGTGGTCCCCGGCGCGACCCTCCGCGCGCAGGAACTCCTCGACGCGCTCGTCGGCGGGGAAGACACTGGTGGTGGCACCCAGCTCGGCGCCCATGTTCGCGATCACGTGCCGGTCCATCGCGCTCAGCCCGGCCAGGCCCGGCCCGTGGTACTCGATCACCCGGTTGACCCCGCCGGAGACGCCGTGCCGGCGCAGCATCTCCAGGATCACGTCCTTGGCCGACACCCACGGCGGCAGCTCACCGGTCAGCCGCACGCCCCAGACCTGCGGCATCCGGATCCGCAGCGGCTCGCCGGCGATCGCGAAGGCGACCTCCAGGCCGCCGACCCCGATCGCCAGCATCCCGAGCGACCCGGCCGCGCAGGTGTGCGAGTCGGAGCCGACCATCGTGGTGCCGGGCCGGCCGAAGCGCTGCATGTGCGTCGGGTGCGAGACCCCGTTGCCCGGTTTGGAGAACCAGAGCCCGAAGCGGCGGGCCGCGGTCCGGAGGAACTCGTGGTCCTCGGCGTTGCGCTCGTCGGCCTGCAGCAGGTTGTGGTCGACGTACTGGACGCTGACCTCGGTGCGGGCCCGGTCCAGCCCGAGGGCCTCGAGCTCCTGCATCACCAGCGTGCCGGTGGCGTCCTGGGTCAGGGTCTGGTCGATCCGCAGCCCGATCTCCCGGCCCGGTACCGGGTCGCCGGAGACGAGGTGCTCGTCGATGAGCTGGCGGGTCAGCGTCCGGGGCATCGGTCCTCCCTGCTACGGCGGCTCTCGGTACCGGGGTTCCCGTTTCCGGCGGGGTCACGCACGCCGGTCGTGCACGGCCTCGGGGGCAGGCGCGGTCCCCGACGATCGGCAATTCCTTTGCTCCTCGGGCGGGGCTTTGCTCTGCTCACCGATATGCACTCCCGCGTCCTGACCCTGCCCGTCGACGGCCCCGTGATCGCCCGGGAGGCCGACGCGATCGACGTCCTCGGTGACGCGTTCGCCCAGGAGGCCGAGCTCGTGGCGATCCCGGTGGAGCGGCTGGACCCGGAGTTCTTCCGGCTCCGCAGCGGGCTGGCGGGCGCCGTGACGCAGAAGTTCGCGCAGTACGGCGTGCAGCTGGCCGTCGTCGGAGACGTGTCCCGCTGGACCGCCGAGCCGGGCCCGGTCGCCGACTGGGTGCGCGAGTCGAACCAGGGACGCGGGCTGCGGTTCGTCGCCGACGTGGCCGAACTCGACGGGTGAAGCGTTGAGAGCGGGAACAACTGGTCCGGCGGAGCCCTGCGGCCCCGCCGGACCGGTTCTCGTTCCTACTTGTCCTTGCGGGTCGGAATCGCGGACGGATCGGCTTGCGCGGCCGCGCGCTTCTCCGCCCGCTTCTGTTTCAGGGTTTTACCCGGCTTCTTGCCACTGGTTTTTCGCGGCGACTTGTCGGACATGCTCGAACTCCTCGCTCCACGCGGCAGGTGCCGCGCCCGGGGGCGCGCCGGTCGGCGCGCGCCGACCAGGTCATCGAAGACCCTGACACCGACTCTGCCCCAACCTCGCTGCATTGGCAAACAGATCGTCCCGGGGCACCGAAAAGCGGGCTCGCGCGCCGATCGGAAGGAGATCGTTCGGCCGCGAAACTGTGCACCGAAAAACCGACGAAAAAGCGGAATCCGATCGGTGTCGTGCGACGCGAGAACCATGATCCGGCCGGCGCGAATCCGTTCAGTGTGCGGCCGTCGCCTCCGGGCCGACCAGCATCACCGGGCAGTCCGCACGCTGGAGCAGGGACAGCCCGGTGGAGCCGAGCAACAGGCCGGTGAACCCGCCGCGACCCCGGGTGGCGACGACGACCAGCCGCGACCGTGCACTGTGCTCGGCCAGCGCCCGTCCCGGCTCGGAGCGCTCGATGACCCGTTCGACGGCGACGTCCGGGTAGCGCTCGGACCAGCCGGCCAGCCGCTCGGCCAGTGCCCGCTCCTCGGTGTCGCGCAACCGGTCGAACACCCCGGCCGCGCGCAGTGCCGGAGACGTGCCGTCGTGCCAGGCGTAGAGCGCGGTGAGCCCGGTGCCGTGCGCGGACGCGGCGGCGAAGGCATGCCCGAGCGCCACCTCGGACAGCGGCCCACCGTCCACACCGACCAGCACCGGTCCGTCCTGGACGGTTCCGCGGACGACGACCAGCGGGCTCTCGGCGTGCGCGGCGACGGTCAGCGACACCGACCCGAGCGCGGTGCCGACCGCTCCCCGCCCGGCCGAACCCAGGACCAGCAGCGACGCGCCGCGCGACTCCTCGATCAGCGCCGCCGCCGGCGCCGCTCGCTCCGCCCTGACCTGCACGGTCAGGCCGGGCGCCGTCTGCTCCGCAGCGGCCCGCGCGGCGTCCAGGATCTCGTCGGCCTCGACCCGCATCTGCTCCTCGACGTCGTCGAGCAGCGGCGCGATGGCCGCGTCGGCGTACAGCCCGGCGACGTCGAACGCGTACACCAGCAGCAGCCCGGTGTGCCGGTCCGCCGCCTCCCCCGCGGCCCAGCGGACCGCGGCCAGCGCCGGCTCCGATCCGTCCACCCCGACCACGACCGCACTCATCGCTCCTCCGATCCGCGACCGGAACGGTGTCGCCGGCCGCTCGCCCCACCCTCCCCGCACCCGCACCGCCGCGGCAGCACACCGGCGGGTGAACGCGGCTCCGCCGCCCGTGAGCGGTTTTCGCGGTCAGAGCCGCGATAACCACTCACGGGCGGTCGAGACGGCGGGACTGCACCGCCAGTACGCCGAGCGTGAGCAGCAGCCGGTCCCGGGCGTCGCCGACCGAGCGGCCGGTGACCGCCTCGATCCGGCGCATCCGGTAGATCACGGTGTTGCGGTGGCAGAACAGTGCCCGGGCCGCGTGGGTCGGTGACCCGCCACAGGCCAGCAGCGTGTCCAACGTGGAGATCAGCGTCTCCCGGTCGGGCTCGGGCAGGTCGAGCAACCCACCCAACGACGTCCGGGTCAGCCGGTCGACGAGCTCCGGGCTGTCGGCGAGCAGTGCCTCCGGCAGCCGTTCGTCGAGTGCCACCATGCCGCTGCCGGCGACGGTGCGGGCGGCCGTCCGGGCCAACCGGTAGCCCGCGGCCACCCCGGCCGGGCCGTCGACCGGCGGGGACATCCCGACCCGTCCGGTCACGCACGGCCGCAGCAGCTCGCTCACCTCGGCGACCCTGCCCGGGGCCCATGTCCCCAGCGCGACCAGTCCGACCAGCTCGCGCTCGCGCAGTACCCACGACGAGGCGACCGAGTGCGCCGCCAGCGCGCGCTGCGGTTCCTGCAACGGGTCGCTACCGGCCCGGTCCAGGCAGCCCACGACCACGACCAGTGGCTCGGCATCCGGCAGGCCGAGCACCCCTGCGGCGTCCCGGGCGACGACCGGGTCCCGGCCGCGCCCGGCCAGCAGTGCGTCCAGGACCGCGTGCCGGCGGCTCAGGTCGTGGCTGCGCACCCGCAGCTCCTCCTGGCGGTAGGCCTCGACCAGCGCCGAGCAGCTGCCGTCGTGGGTGTGCCACACGTAGCTCGCGGCGTCGAGCAGGGCGAGGTCGTAGGCACTGTCGAAGCGCCGCCGGGAGGTCTCCAGCAGTGCTTCCCAGAGCAGCCGCCCACCCAGCCGGTACGCCCGCAGCACCACCTCCAGCGGAACCCCCTGGCGGGCGCGGCGGCGGCCGGTGGCCCGGGTGGAGTCGCCCGGGTCGATGCCGTCGGGCACCTGGTCGGCCAGCACCTCGACGCCACGCTGCAGGTTCGCCCGGCACGCCTCCCGCAGCTCGTCGAGCAGGTCGAGCTCGACGTAGCAGGGTTCGCACCGCAGGACCTGCAGCGTGAGCCGGTCGGTCAGACCGTCCACCTCGTCCAGCAGCACCCCGCCCAACGCGCGCAGCGCCGCCTCCGCCGGCGCGGCGAGCGGCCGGCGCCGCGGTGGCTCCCCCACGTCGGACAGCACGAGGGAACTGTGCACCGCGGGTAGCCGGGCGTCCACCGTTTCGGGCGCACAGCCCAGCGGCGGGGCACCGATGTTGGGCAGCGCGCCCATGGCGGTGACTGGTCTGGACGCCCAATCTGTAACCGGACCGGGTGATCCCAGTCACCCGTCCGGACCGCGGAACGACCGTCGTCGCCCGTCCCGCACCCGGTGTGTCCCCGTACCCGTCGTGTCCCCGCACCCGTCGGAGAGGAGCAGAGATGGTCACCGATCCGGCCGAGGGTGCCACTCCGGGTGACACGTCCGCCACCGACGGCCCGCTGTTCCGGGTCGACGAGGTCGGGGTCCGCTTCGGCGGCCTGGTCGCCCTCGACGAGGTGTCCCTGTCCGTCGCCCCCGGCGAGGTGCACGGCGTGATCGGGCCGAACGGGGCGGGCAAGACGACACTGTTCAACGTCTGCTGCGGGTTCGTCACCCCGAGCAGCGGAACCCTGCACTGGCGCGGCGAGCCGGTGCGCGGCCTGCGCCCGCACCGGCTGGCGCAGATGGGGATCGCCCGCACCCTGCAAGGCGTGGGGCTGTTCCGCGGTCTCACCGTGCTGGAGAACGTGATGGTCGGTGCGGACCGGCACCACCGCGCCGGTTTCACGTCGGCGCTGCTGGCGTTGCGCCGTTCCGACCGCGACGAACGCGCCTTGCGCGAGCGGGCCCACGCCGTACTGACCGAGCTGGGCACCGAGACCTACGCCGACCGGTTGCCGGGCAGCCTGCCCTATCCGGTGCAGAAGCGGGTCGCGCTCGCCCGGGCCCTGGTCGCCGAGCCGCAGATGCTGCTGCTCGACGAACCGGCCAGCGGCCTGGGCGCCGACGACATGGCCGAGCTCGGGACGAGGATCCGCGGGCTGCGCGACCGGATGGCCGTGGTGCTGGTCGAGCACCACATGGACCTCGTGATGACCGTCTGCGACCGGATCACCGTGCTGGACTTCGGGCGGGTGGTCGCCGAGGGCACTCCCGACCAGGTGCGCGACGACCCGGCCGTGATCGACGCCTACCTGGGTGAGGAGGCCGCGTGACCGCCCCGGCGACCGCGGCACTCGAGGTCCGGGGGCTGAGCGCGGCCTACGGCCCGGTGACCGCGCTGGACGGCGTCGACGTCACCGTCGAGCGGGACCGGATCACCGCCGTGCTGGGCGCGAACGGCGCCGGCAAGTCCACCCTGCTGCGCACGATCTCCGGGCTGGTCCCGTCCCGGGCGGGCGAGGTACTGGTCGGCGGGGTCGACCACACCCGCTCACCGGCGGAACGGATCGCGCGGGCCGGTGTCGCGCACGTCCCCGAGGGCCGCGGTGTGATCACCGAGCTGACCGTCGACGAGAACCTGCGCCTGGGCGCGCTGCTCGGTGCCACCCGCCGGCGCACCGACCGGTCCCTCGACGAGGTCTACACGATGTTCCCGCCGCTGGCGGAACGTCGCCGACGCAGCTGCGACACCCTCTCCGGCGGCGAGCGCCAGATGCTGGTGATCGGACGGGCGCTGCTGTGCGGGCCGGACGTGCTGTTGCTCGACGAGCCGTCGCTGGGGCTGGCCCGCGGGTGGCCGGGCAGATCTTCGGCCTGCTGCGCGAGCTCGTGGGCAGCGCCGGCATAAGTGTGCTGCTGGTCGAGCAGAACGCCCGCAGCGCACTGTCCATCGCCGACGTCGGGGTGGTGCTCAACCTCGGCCGCGTGGTGGCCCGCGACGACGCCGCCACGCTGGCCGCCGACGACGGCCTCCGGCACGCCTACCTGGGCTTCTAGCGGGAGAGACGATGCAGCAGTTCCTCAACGTGACGCTGACCGGGCTGAGTCAGGGCGCGATCTACGCGGCGTTCGCGCTGGCCCTGGTGCTGATCTGGCGTTCCACCCGGATCGTGAACTTCGCCCAGGGGTCGATGGGCATGTTCACCACCTACCTGGCCCTGATCGTGATCGAGGGGACCGGGTCCTACTGGCTGGGGCTGGTGGTCGCGCTGGGTGCGGGTCTGCTGCTCGGCGCGGCGATCGAACGGCTGATCATCCGCCGGGTCGAGGGCGGGCCGGAGCTGAGCGCCATCATCGTCACGCTCGGGCTGTTCGTGGCGATCCAGGCGCTGGCCGCGATCCTGTTCGGCGCGACGTTCCGCTCCTTCCCGGCCCCGTTCGACCTGCGCGGGATGATGGTCGGCGGGGTCAACGTCGCGCTCACCCCGTTCTCGGTGTTCGTGATCGGTTCGGTGGTCCTGGTGATGGCCGCGCTGGTGGCACTGTTCCGGTTCACCGACGTCGGCCTGCGGATGCGGGCCGCGGCGTTCGACCAGGAGGTCTCCAGGCTGCTCGGTGTCCCGGTCGGGCCGTTGCTGACGCTGGGCTGGGCACTGGCCGCGGTGGTGGGCTCGCTGGCCGGACTGCTGATCGCGGGCGGCAGCCTCGTCTACCCGGCCTACATGGATCCGATCATCGTCTACGGGTTCGTGGCGGCGGTGCTCGGCGGGCTCGACTCGCCGGGCGGGGCGGTCGTCGGCGGCCTGGCGATGGGGCTGGCGCTGAGCTACGTGAGCGGTTACGTCGGCAGCGAGCTGGTGGCGATGGCCGCGCTGGCGATCCTGGTCGCGGTGCTGCTGGTCCGCCCGCACGGTCTGTTCGCCCGGACCGCGGCCCGGCGGGTCTGATGGCCGTGCCCGTGCGGAACAGCGAGTCGGACGAGGCCGGACGGTCGGTGCCGCCGGGCCGCCCGCGACCGCTCGACGTCGTCCGGCGGTGGCTGCCGCGTTCCACCTTCGGCAGGCACGCGCTGCTGGTCCTGGTGGGCGCCGTCGCCGTGGTGCTGGTCCTGGAGACGACCAGCCCGTTCCGGAACTCCCAGTTCGCGACGCTGTCGTACTACGCGATCGCCGCGGCCGGGCTGACCGTGCTGACCGGCCTGAACGGGCAGATCTCACTGGGCCACGGTGCGCTGATGGCGGTCGGGGCGTACACCACCGGCCTGCTGCTCGGCTCCGCCGGCCCACCGCCGCTGATCCTGGTGCTGGTGGTGGCCGCCGCGGTGACCGCGGTGGTCGGGGTGGTGGTCGGTGCCGCGGCCTCGCGGCTGCACGGCCCCTACCTGGCCGGGGCGACGCTGGCGTTCGCGATCGCCGTGCCCGGGCTGGCCATCTACTTCGACGGCGTGCTCGGCGGCGAGCAGGGCATGCAGATCGACTCGCCGCGTGCCCCGGCCTGGTTCGCCGACGCGATCTACTTCCTGTCCGCCAACGAGATGTCCGGCGCGAAGTACCTGGCCTACATCGGCTGGGCGACGCTGCTGGTGGTCCTGCTGCTGCTCGCCAACCTGGCCGCGGGCCGGGTGGGACGGGTCTGGCGGGCGGTGCGCGACGACGAGGTCGCGGCCGAGCTGGCCGGCATCCGGCCGGGGCCGGTGCGGGTGCTGGCGTTCACCGTCAGCGCGGCGTGCGCCGGCCTGGCGGGGGCGGTGCTCGGCATCGTCGTACGGCTGGCGGCACCCAGCGGGTTCACCATCGTGCTCTCCCTCGGGCTGCTCACCGCGGTCGTGGTGGGCGGGCTGGGCAGCCTGACCGGGGCGCTGCTCGGTGCTGCGCTGCTGGTGTTCCTGCCCCCGGCGGTGACGAACCTGGGCACGGCGGCGGGGCTGAGCGGGGTGGCGGCGGCCGAGCTCGCCCCGCTGGTCTACGGCGTCGTGCTGGTGCTGGTGGTGCTGCTCGCCCCGACCGGCGTGGTGGGCGGCGTCCGCAGGATGTGGCAGTCGATCCGGAACGGGGCGGGTCGGAGCGGTGTGGGTGGGAACGGGAGGGAGAGGTCCTGATGGACACGGTCGGATCGAGGAGACGCCTGCGTGGGCGGGCAGCGGTGCTCGCGGTCGTCGCCGTCGTGGCGCTGCTGGCCTCGGCGTGCGGCGCCGGCGGGCGACCGTCCGGAGAGGAGGGCGGTGCCCAGCCGGGCCTGACACCGCAGAGCGTCAAGGTGGGCGCCCACTTCCCGCTGACCGGCGTCGCGTCGCCGGGCTACAGCGACATCCCCACCGGCACCAAGGCGTACTTCGACTACGTCAACGCCCACGGCGGCGTGCACGGACGGCAGATCGAGTACGTCTTCCGCGACGACGCCTACAACCCCACCCAGACCAGCCAGGTCGTCAACGAGCTGGTGCTGCAGGACCAGGTGTTCGCGATGCTGGGCGGGCTGGGTACGCCGACCCACTCTGCGGTGCTGGACTACCTCAACAGCGAGGGCGTGCCGGACCTGTTCGTGTCCTCGGGCTCGCTGCTGTGGGACCAGCCGGAGCGCAACCCGCAGACCTTCGGCTGGCAGCCCGACTACGAGATCGAAGCGAAGATCATCGGCAAGTACGTCGCGGAGAACTTCCCGCAGGCGAAGGTGGGGCTGTTCCTGCAGGACGACGACCTGGGGCGGGACGCCGAGATCGGGGGCCGGCGCTTCCTGGACCGCCAGATCGTCGCGGCCGAGCGGTACACCCCGGGCAACACCGACGTCGCCCCGCAGATCGCCGCCCTGCAGGCGGCCGGCGCCGACTTCGTCATCGGGTTCAACGTGCCGTCCTACACGGCACTGTCCCAGCTGCAGTCGCTGCGGCTGAACTACGACCCGCAGTGGGCCTACAGCAACATCGGCTCCGACCCGGCGCTGGTCGGATCGCTGCTGGCGCGGTTCTCCGAGGGCGCGGTCACCGACGCGGGCCTGCTCGACGGCGTCATCACGACCGAGTACCTGCCCAGCGTCGAGGCCGCGGGCGACCCGTGGACCCAGCTGTTCACCCGGGTCTGGCAGGAGCACGGCACCGACGCCGAGCTGACGAACTTCCGGATCTACGGCATGGCCGAGGCGTACGCGTTCGTCCAGGCGCTGCAGGCCGCCGGTCCGGACCCGACGCGGGAGGGGCTCGTCGCCGCCGTGGAGCAGTCGGGGGCGCAGATGGAGGGTCCGTGGCTGGCGCCCTACCGCTACTCCGAGCAGAGCCACGCCGGGATCTCCGGGGTGAAGATCAGCCGGATCGTCGGGGCGGGCACCGAGGACCTCACGCCGGTCCAGGTCACCGACAACGGGGACGCGCCGATCACCCCGCACCCCGGGCCGGCCAGCACCCCACCGGCGAACGGGATCCCCGTCCCGCCGACCGGCTGAGTCGCGGGTGGCCCGCCCCGGCGGCTCGGCCCGGGCGGGCCGCGGGCGGCACCCACGGCCCCGGGACCGGCCGTTACGGTGACCCCGGCCCGGAGTGACAGGCCGGCCACGGTGACAGGGAGGTCCCATTGCACGCACCGAGCGTCCTCGTCGTCGGCGCCGGGTTCGGCGGCATCGCCGCCGCGATCGAACTGCGCGCGCACGGCATCCGTGACGTGACGATCGTGGACGCCGCACCCGACATCGGCGGGACCTGGCTGCACAACACCTACCCGGGTGCGGCCTGCGACGTGCCGAGCCACCTGTACTCGTACTCGTTCGCCCAGCGCACGGACTGGACCCGGCTGTGCTCCCCGCAGCCGGAGATCCTCGCCTACCTGCACGACGTGGCGAAGGAGTACGGCGTCGCCGACCTGGTCGAGACGAACGCCCGCATCGTCTCCGCCGACCGGCCGCGGGCGGACGGCCCGTGGACCGCCACGGCCGAGGACGGGCGCAGCTGGACCGCCGACGTCCTGATCGTCGCGACCGGACAGCTCAACCGCCCGATCGTCCCGGACATCCCCGGCACGGAGACCTTCGCCGGGCACACCTTCCACTCCGCCCGCTGGGACCACGAGCACGACCTGCGCGGCCGCCGCGTCGCCGTGGTCGGGACGGGCGCGAGCGCCGTGCAGTTCGTCCCGGCGATCGCGCCCGAGGTCGGGCACATGAGCGTGTTCCAGCGCTCCGGGAACTGGTTCCTGCCCCGCCGCAACCGCGAGTTCCCGCGCTGGTGGCGGACCGCGATCGAGCACGTCCCGGGCCTGCAGCGGTGGCGGCGGCGGTTCATCACCGAGTACTGCGAGTCGCTGACGCTGATGATCCGCCACCCGGCGACCTGGGGCCGGGTCGGACGGCTGTACTCGACCCTGTTCATGCGGATGCAGCTGCGCGACCCCGAGGTCCGCCGCAAGGCCTGGCCGGACTACACGTTCGGCTGCAAGCGGATCCTGTTCAGCTCGCAGTGGCTGCCCGCGCTGCAGCGCGACAACGTCACGCTGGAGACCGAGCGGGTCACCGAGATCGTCCCCGAGGGTGTGCGCACCGCCGACGGCCGCACCCACGAGGTGGACACGATCATCTGGGGCACCGGCTTCGCGGCCACCGACTTCATGTTCCCGATGGAGATCACCGGCCCGGGTGGACGGTCACTCGAGGACTCCTGGTCGGACGGTGCGCACGCCTACCTCGGCATGACCGTGCCCGGCTTCCCGTCGATGTTCGTCCTCTACGGACCGAACACGAACACCTCCGGTGGCTCGATCATCCGCTACCTGGAGAACCAGGTCCGCTACGTCCGCGAGACGCTGCAGGAGGCCCGGCGCCGCGGGACGAGCGGGGTCGAGGTGCGCGAGGACGTCGAGCGGGCCTACGACGAGGACCTGCAGGCCCGCTTCCCCGGCACCGCGTGGACCCGCTGCGACTCCTGGTACCGGGACTCCTCGGGGCGCATCGTCACCAACTGGCCCGGATACATGCGCGACTACGAGGAGCGCACCCGCCGGGTCGACCCGGCGGACTACGTCTTCCACTGACTGCCGGCGGCGGATCGGCAGACGGTCGGGCACCCGCGGCGCCGCGCCCGCACCCCGTGGCCGCGGGGTGCGGGCGGGCACAGTCAGTCGCAGCTGGTCGGGTTGCCCTTGTTCTGCGCGGCGCCCTGGCCGAGGACCCCGAGCACGTTGCCCAGCGCCGCGTTGACGCCCGGGCAGACGTTCGCGTTGTTGAGGACGTTGAGATCGTCCAGGTTGACCAGTCCGAACTGGTCACCGCGGGTGTTGCCGACGTCCTGGACGAACGACTCGTCGTCCTCCCAGTCGTCCGCCGGCGCCGCCGACGCCAGCGGGCTGAACGCGACGAGAGTGGCGACGACGGCGGCCCCGGTGACCGCGAGTTTCCTGCGCATGATCCTTCTCCCCGATCGTGTCCGGTGGGGCGGACGTGGTCCGCGAGACCGCCGGGACGCGGTGTGCGTCGCGGCACGGCGGACGGTAGGCAGCCGGTCACCGAGGGGGATACGCGTCGGCCCCGGACGGGTGAGGCCGCCGCCCAGGACCCGAACGGGTGGCGTAGGACCAGGACGCCCAGGACGCCGACACGGTGGGTCGCGTCCGGCCCGCCGGACCGTCGCGCTCGGTGACGGGCCGGTCGCGGCGGAACCGGCTGCGTGCCACCCGGCAGGGTGGTTCCGTCACCGGCGTGTCGCTTCTCCGGCGTGTCGTCTTGACCGGGGCTTGATCCTCACGCGACGTGAGGCGGCACCGTCCATCATGTCGTCGCGACGCGGCGGCCCGACAGGAGGGGGACCGGTGAAGGTCGGTGAGCTGGCCCGGGCGACCGGGCTGACGGTGCGCACGCTGCACCACTGGGAGGAGCGGGGCCTGGTCGTGCCCTCGGCACGGACGCACTCGGGCCACCGGGTGTACGACGACGGCGACGTCCGCCGCGTCTACCAGGTCGTCGCGCTGCGGGAGCTGGGGCTCCCGCTCGACGCGATCGGGAGCCTGCTCACGACCGGCTCGTTCGCCACCGTCCTCGCCGCGCACCTGGAGCAGGTCGACGCCCGGCTGGCCGCGCTGCACACGTTGCGCGGCACGCTCGCCGGCGTCGTCGACCGGCTGCGGGGCGCACCGGACCCCGCCCCGTCGGACGTACTCCGGATGATCGACGAGGTGAGCAGGGTGAACGACACCTTCGCGCAGTACTTCACGCCCGAGCAGATCGCCGCGCTGCAGGCACGCCGCGACGAGGCCGAGGCCGCGGCGGCGCAGTGGCCGGACCTCATCGCGGCGGTGCGCGCCGAGATGGCGGCCGGCACCGACCCGGGGGACCCGCGGGTCCAGTCGCTCGCCTCCCGGTGGGCGGAGCTGCTCGCGACGTTCCACCGCGGGGACGAGGCCCTGCGCGAGCGGCTGTACCGGATGCGCTCGGACAACCCCGGTGAGGTCGTGGCCGCGGGCGGGCCGGACCAGGCGATGATCGACTACATCGCGGCGGCCGCGGACGCAGGCCGGTAGGGCTCCGGGCGAGCCCCGCCCGATCGGCCGGGGCTCGCCGCACCCGGCACGCCCTGGCTACGCTGCGGCACACGATGTCCGACGTCCTTTCGGCCGGCGCGCGCGCCGAGGCCCGCCCCGCCCGCGCGCACCGCACCGCAGTGCCCCCTCCCCCCGCGCCGTCGTCCGGGGAGCCGATCGCATGACACCCCGCTTCCCGGAACCCGCCGTCACGCCGGGCTCCACGCCACTGGCCGCCCGGCTGCGCGAGCTCGTCGCGGCCGACCCGACCCGGCCGCTCGCCTCCGACGGTGACACCGTGCGCACCCGGGCGGAGTTCGACGCCCGCACCAACCGGCTCGCCCGGGCGTTCGCCGACCGCGGGGTCGCCCGCGGCGACCTGGTGTCGATCGCGCTGCCGAACACCGTGCGCCACCTGGAGTGCTCGGTCGCCGCGTGGAAGCTGGGCGCGGTGCCGCAGCCGCTGTCGGCGAAGCTGCCCGATGTCGAGCGGGACGCGGTGCTCGCCGTCGGCCGCCCCGCACTCACCGTGACCGTCGAGTCCGATGTGGACGAGTCCGGACACGACGACGAGCCGCTGCCCGACCTCATCGGACCGTCCTGGAAGGCCCCCACCTCCGGTGGTTCGACCGGGCGCCCGAAGCTGATCGTGGCCGGTCAGGCCGCCTGCGTGGAGCAGGCGCTGGCCCGGGTGGACGGCCTGCGGCTCGACCGCGACGGCGTCATGCTCTGCACCGCGCCGCTGCACCACAACGCGCCGTACATGTTCTCGCTGATGGCGTTGCTGCAGGGCCACCACGTCGTGCTGATGCAGCGGTTCGACGCCGCCCGCACGCTCGAGCTGGTCGGAGAGCACGGCGTCACCTGGCTCTACGTCGTCCCGACCATGATGGGACGGATGCTGCGGCTCCCGCCGGAGCACTGGGACTCCGCCGCGCTCGGCAGCCTGCGCACCGTGCTGCACGTCGGTGCGCCCTGCCCGCCCGAGGTCAAGCGCGGCTGGCTGGACCGGGTCGGGCCGGGCACCGTGCTGGAGCTGTACTCCGGCACCGAGTCACAGGCCGGCACCGCCATCGACGGGCACGACTGGCTGGCCCACCCCGGATCGGTCGGCCGGGTCGTGCGCGGCGAGATGAAGATCTGCGACGACGACGGCCGCGAGCTCGAACCGAACGAGACCGGCGAGATCTGGATGCGCTCGGACGGGCCGGCGGCGTACCACTACCTGGGCGCAGTCGCGCGGGAACGGGGCGGCTGGGAGTCGCTCGGCGACATGGGCCACTTCGACGAGGACGGCTGGCTCCACCTCGCCGACCGGCGCTCGGACATGATCCTCGTGGGCGGCGCCAACGTGTACCCGGCCGAGGTCGAGGCGGCGCTGATCGCCCACCCCGCGGTGCGCGACGCGGTCGTCGTCGGGCTGCCCGACGACGACTACGGCCGGGTCGTGCACGCGATCGTCCAGCCGTTCCCGGAGGTCTCCCCCGCGCCGGCCGAACTGCGTGAGCACTGCGCGCGCCTGCTCAGCCGGTACAAGATCCCGCGCAGCGTCGAGCTCGTCGAGCACCCACTGCGCGACGACGCCGGGAAGGTCCGCCGTTCGGAGCTGGCCGCGGCCCGCCGACCGGTCGCAGGCTCTCGGCCGTCTGCGGAAGGATGCCGTTCATGACCGACCTCCTGGACCGGCTCCGCGCGCTGCAGGTGTCCTCGCTGTGCGATGCCGACAAGTCGCTGCCGGTGGTGGACCCGGCGATCCGGGCCCTCGTACCGGACGTCGTGCTGGCCGGACCCGCGGTCACCGTGTCCTGCGTCGACGACCACCTGCCGATGTTCGCCGCGCTGGCCGCAGCCGCACCCGGATCGGTGCTGGTGGTGGCCGGAGCCGGTGGGACCCGGGCGGTCTCCGGCGAGCTGTTCGCCACCGAGGCGCACCGGCGCGGGCTGGCCGGGATCGTCGTCGACGGCCTGGTCCGCGACGTCCGCGGGCTGCGCGCGCTCGGCCTGCCGGTGTTCGCCCGCGGCACGTGTCCGGCGTCCGGCTCGGTGCGCGACCCGGGCACGGTGGACGAGCCGGTGTCGTTCGGCGGGCTCGTCGTGCACCCGGGCGATTTGGTCTGCGGCGACGACGACGGGCTGCTCGTCGCCCCACCGGACCGCCTCGCCGAGATCGTCGGGGCCGCCGAGGAGATCGAGCGGACGGAGGCCGCCCTGGTCACGGCGATGCGCAAGGGCCGTGACCTGCACGGTCTGACCACGGTCGACGAGCATGTCGCCGCGCTGTACCGGGGTGAGCCGAGCGCCCTGGGCTTTCGCGTCTGACTCCCGCGGCGCCTCCGCCGGGCGCGCCGGCACCGCTCAGGCGGCGGTCTCCCAGGTCCATTCCTCGGTCATCGGGCCGGCACAGTCCGGGCACGGGACCTCGACCCCGGCGGTCTCGCCCGCCGGCAGCTCCGCCTGGACGCCGCAACCGGCGCACCGGCACCAGGACACGTCGCGTACGTACATGTGTTCGAGGGTGAACCACACCGGTGTGGTTCGCAAGCCCGGCGCCCACGACCTGATCACAGCAGGCCGGCCGCCCGGGCCGCGAGCACCGCCCTGGTGCGGTTGCGGACCCCGAGCTTGCGCATCGCGCTGCGCAGGTACGACGTGACCGTCTCGACGGTCAGCCCGAATGCATGGGCGATCTCGGCGACCCGATCGACGCGGCCCCGGGGCTGCTCGCTCGCCGGCTGCCCGGGTGAGCCGAACGACGGCCTGCGCTGGGTGTCCGACGTGCCCCGCACCGTGCCCGGTATCGCCGGCGCCGAGGAGCGGCCGAACGGCTGACCCGCCGTCGGTGCGGTGCGGTGTGCTCCTCGCGCCGCACCGCACCGGCCTCCGGCGAGAATCGGAGGACAGCACCGACCACTACCCGTTCGGGTGGGCAGCACCGCCCATGGGGATGACACTGTGACGTCGGTCATGCACGCTGGCGGATGGTGGTGTGACGGAGGGTCGATGACGGCGAGAGCGGCAGCGTCCTCACCGGCACCGGTGGGGCCGGCGCAGGGTGCGCCGACCCGGTTCCGGACGCCGGTACCCGTCCACGACGTCATCGAACGCCGGCGGATCCTCGACGACCTGCGCGACTCCGAGCCCGGCCGGCTCGTGGTCGTGCACGCGCCCGCGGGCTACGGCAAGACCACGCTCGCCGTCCAATGGCTGTCGGAGCTGCAGGCTCGGGGCGCCACCGTCACGTGGCTGGGCCTGCACCGCGACGACAACGACCCGCACTGGTTCCTGACCCACCTGGTGGGCGCGGTGCGCCGGGTGCTCCCCGCTGCCACCGAGTCGATCGACGATCTGGTGGACCTGCTCGAGCAGAACGCCGACGATACACAGAACTACACGCTCTCGGCACTGTTGGACCTGATCGCCGGACACGAACGCCGGTTCGTCCTCGCCTTCGACGACTGGCATCTCGTCGACGACGACGCGGTGCACCGCGCGCTGCTGCACCTGCTCGATCTGGCGCCCCCGAACCTGTCGATCGTGCTGACCAGCCGCCGCCGGCCACGGCTGCCACTGAGCCGGCTGCGGGTGAGCCGGCAGTTGACGGAGATCGACGCCGACGTCCTCCGATTCGATCTCGAGGAGTCCCGCGAGTTCCTGGTCGAGCTGAACGGGCTGAGGCTCGACGGCGATGACGTCGCCCGGCTCTCCATCGGGACCGACGGGTGGGTGGCGGCGCTGCAATTGGTGTCGCTGTCCTTGCGGGACAGTGCCGACCCGGCGGAGCTGATCGACGGCTTCTCCGGGCGACACCGCTCGATCGGTGATTACCTCACGGAGAACGTGCTGGACGCCCTCCCCACGGAGATCCTGGACGTCCTGCTCGCCACGTCGGTGTGCGACCGCCTGTGCGGGGGGCTCGCCGGAGTTCTCGCCGGCCGCGCCGACGGTCAGGCCGTGCTGGAGGAGCTCGAGAGCAGGAACCTCTTCCTGCGTCCGCTCGACAACGAGCGGGACTGGTTCCGCTATCACCATCTGTTCCTCGATCACCTGCGTCGGCGTCTCGACCGGGACCACCCCGGCCGGGCAGCGACACTGCACGCCCGGGCGTCGCAGTGGTTCACCGACCACGAACTGGTTCCCGAGGCCGTGACACACGCGCTGGCGGGCGGCGACGTCGTCCGGGCCACGGACCTCGTCGAGGCGAACGCCATGGCGATGGTGGAACACAGCCGCATGGCCAGCCTGCTCGGCCTGCTCGGCCGGCTTCCTCCTACCGCGGCCGACGACCGGCCCGCGTTGCTGATGGCGGTCGCGTGGGCGAACTGCCTGCTGCAGCGGAGCGAGGCGGCCCAGTCGTCGCTCGACCGGCTCCGACCGGCGTTGCGCCGCGACGAGTCGTACGAGGAGAGGTGCAGCGAGGCTGATGTCGTGCAGGCATGCATCGACGTCTACGGCGACCGCACCGACCGCGCGGAAGAGCTGGTCCGACGCAGCCTGGACCGCCCCGACAGCTATCGGCCCTGGGTCGTGGGGGTCGCCGCGAACATTCAGAGCTTCTGCGACATCCACGCGATGCGCTTCGTGCGCGCACGCGAACGTCAGCGCTGGGCGCTGCCGGTCCACGCCCGTACGACCGGGCCGTTCGCCGCCGTCTACGGCCGCTGTTTCGCCGGCATCGCCGCGCTGTCCCAGCTGGACACGGTCGGCGCGGAGGAACATCTGCGCGGCGCGGTACTGCTCGCGCGGGAATCGGCCGGTCGCCGCTCGCACGCAGCACAACTGGCCGGAGCACTCCTGGGCGAGCTGCACTACCTGCGCGGGCAGTTGGACGAGGCCGAACGCCTGCTGGAGGCGTGCAGCGAGCTGGGCGCCGAGAGCGGCGTCGTCGACTTCATGATCGCCAGCTACGCCCTCCAGGCCCGGATCAAGGCCGGACGCGGTGCCGCCGGGGAGGCGGCGACACTGCTCACCGAGGGAAACCGGGTGGCCGATCGGCTCGGCCTGCCGCGGCTGCACAGCGCACTCGGTGCGGAGCGGATCGCTCAGCTTCTCGGGCGTGGCCGGATCCGGGAGGCCCGGAGGGTGGCCCAGGACCTGCCGGACGGCTCGTCGGCGCCCGGCGGCATCGGGACCCGCATCGATCAGATCCGGAGTTCCTCGCTGGCCTCGGTCTACTCGGCCGAGCAGGACCACGATCGGGCCGTGGGCCTCCTCGAAGCCCTCGTCCATGAGGCCCGGGGTCACGGGCAGGCACGGACGACACTGGAACTGTCGGTGCAACTGGTCGGAGTGCAGGAGCGTGCAGGCCGCTCCCTGGCGGCCGAGCGCACGCTGTCCGCGGTGCTGAGCCGCGCCCTGCGGGCGGGAGTGACCCAGGTCGTCCGCGACGGTGGCCCACAGGTCCGGTCCGTACTCGACCGGCTCGTCGCCCACGCACGCGAGGGAACCGCCCGCGAGTCGCTCCCCTCGGCCGACGAACTCACGGCAGTGTTCGCCGTCCCCTCGCACGAGGAGGACCAGCACGCCACGGCGCTCACCGGGCGCGAGAACGAGATCCTGCGGATGCTCGATATCGGGCACAGCAACCAGCAACTCGCGTCGGCGCTCGGCGTCACCGTGAACACGGTCAAGTGGTATCTGAAGAACATCTACGGCAAGCTCGGCGCCGCCAATCGCACCCAGGCGGTGTCGGTCGCCCGGCGTACCGGCTTGCTGGGCTGACCCGGGGCCGAGCCGATCGAGTCGGCCCCGGGCCGCCACCTCACAGCGCGGCGTAGAGGGCCTGTTCGAACTCCCCGTAGACCGCGTAGGTCTCCGGCAGGACGAACGGCAGCGAGTTGGTGTAGACCGACGCGCAGACCCCGGTCGTCCGGTCGATCCAGAAGTGGGTGTTGAACAGTCCCGCCCAGGCACCGCTGCCGGCCCGGCGCCCACCGGGGATGTCGGCGGTGTTGAGCAGCAACCCGTAGCCCCACTTCCAGCCGGGCCCGGCGTTGAACTCGGAGGTGATCGGCGGATCCGCCGTGGGGATCTCCGGCGGGAAGTCCAGCGCGCCGATCTGGTTGGTGAACGCCTCCTCGACCGTCTCCGGCCGCAGGATCCGCTCGCCGTCGAGCTCGCCTCCGCCCAGCAGCGCCCGCTGGAACCGCAGGTAGTCGCGCGGGGTCGAGTACAGCCCGTGCCCTGCGGCCCACCAGTCGGGTTGCTGCGGCAGGATCTCCCCGGCCGAGGACCAGGCACCGTTCTCCCCGGGGACGTGCACCGTCACCGCGTTCGCCGTGCGCTGCTCGTCGAGCAGGAACATGGTGTCGTCCATGCCGAGTGGGCCGGAGATCTTCTCCTTGATCACGACGTCCAGACCGGTCCCGGCGACGGTCTCGACGACCTTCCCGAGCCAGTCGGTGTTGATGCCGTAGGTGAACCGGTCGCCCGGATCGTGCAGCATCGGGGCCGCGAATGCCCCGGCACCGCCGAGCACGTTCGGGATGCCCGCGATCTTCTCGTAGCGGGCCAGGTCCTCGTCGAAGAACCAGTAGCCCAGGCCCGACGTGTGCGTCACGAGGTTCCGCACGGTGGCCGGTGACTTCGGTGCCCGCAACCGCGGGGTGTCCCCGTCGAACCCGTCGAGCACCTGCACGTCGGCGAACTGCGGGAGGATCTCCGCGACCGGGGTGTCGAAGTCGAGCGTGCCGGCTTCCCGCTGCTGCAACGCCGCGGTCGTCGCGACCATCTTCGTCATCGACATGATCCGGAACTGGGTGCCGGCGTCGACCGTGCCGCTCTCGCCGACGGTCCGGGGGCCGGCGCCGCCCTCGTAGATGACGCCGTCGCGGTCGGCGGCGACCGCCGCGATGTGCGGTACCGCGCCGCGCTCGACGGCGGCGGTCAGAACCCTGTCGAGGGCACCGGTGTCCATGCTTCTGCCCATGATCGACCTCCATTGGCCGGTTCGGGACGCCGTTGCCGTTCGACGGCGTCGAGGAGAGGGCGTGCTCGAAGATCAGGTTCGTGCGAAAGAAGGGTAGCCGCCGGCCGCTTCCTCGGTGCATTTCTGCCGATAGGCGCCGACGCCACCGATGTAGGACAGGACACGACGTGGTTTGCCAGGGACGTTCGAGCCGAGATACCACGACGTCGTGTTGTGGACGAGCGTCGCCGACGCGACCTCCTCGTGGTGGTCGACCCAGGCGTCCTCGCCCGCCGCGGTGGGCTCGATCGTCGTCTTGCCCTCGGTTCGCAGGTCCCGGATCGCCGAGGTGATCCACTCCGTCTGCTGCTGCAAGCAGGTGGTCATGTTGCACAACGCCGCGGACGGAGCCAGCGGGACCGCCGTCGTGAGCAGGTTCGGGTAGCCGTGCTTGGCCAATCCCATGGTCGTGCGGATGTCGCGACCCCATTCGTCGGCGAGCGACCGGCCGTCGCGGCCACGTACGTCGATGCGGGTGAGCGAGCCTGTCCCGGCATCGAAGCCGGTCGCAAGGATGATCACGTCCAGTTCGTGGAGGGTGCCGTCGGACAGCTCGATCCCCTCGGCGCGGATCTGGGCGATCGGGTTGTCGCGCACGTTGACCAGGTCGACGTTGTCCCTGTGGTAGGTCTCCAGGTACCCGTTCTCCAACGGGACCCGGTGGGTGCCGAACCCGTAATCGGTCGGTACCAGTGTGTCGATCAGGTGTTGGTCGCCCCGGAGACGTTCGCGCATCTTGTTCCGGACGAACTCCGAGATGGTGTCGTTGACGCCCTGGTCGAAGAACATCTCTCCGAACGAGGCCAGCCAGAGCTTGAGCGAGCCGTCCTGGTAGGTCTCCTCGAGGATCGACTCCCGCTGCTCCGGGCTGCAGTCGGCCCAGGCGTGCTCGAAGTCGTACTCGAACCCGGTGAAGGTGTGCGGCAGGGTGGCCCGCAGCTCCTCGAAGCGTTCCTTGTAGCGGTGCTGGTCCGCTTCGGCGTAGGCCGGGTTCTTCATCGGCAGCACGTACTGCGGGGTCCGGGCGAACACGGTCAGGTGCCCGACCTCGGGGGCGACCGTCTGGATGACCTGAATGCCGGTCGCGCCGACGCCGACGACACCGACCCGCTTCCCCGCCAGCTCGGGGCCGTCGACCGGGTAGGAGGACGTGAAGACGAGCTCCCCACGGAACGACTCCGTGCCCTCGATGTTCTTCAGCGGCGCGGACAGCATCCCCGCGCAGGAGACGAAGAACTGGGTGTCCACGACGTCGCCCTGGTCGGTGTGGATCCGCCAGCGACCGCGCTCCTCGTCGTAGTGGGCGGCCGTGACGCGGGTGCCGAACCGGATGTCCTGACGAAGGTCCAGCCGGTCGGTCACGTAGTGCAGCCACTGCTCGATCTCCGGCTGACCCGGGAACTTCTGGCTCCACGCCCAGTCCTTGTAGAGCGACTCGTCGAACAGGTACTGGTAGATGTAGCCCTCGGAGTCGAAGCGGGCGCCCGGGTAGCGGTTCCACCACCAGGTCCCGCCCACATCGCCCGCCGCATCGAACGAGCGCACCCGCAGACCCTGCTCGCGCAGCTGGTGGAGCTGGTAGAGCCCGGCCACCCCGGCGCCGAGCACCACCGCGTCGACCTCGTCGGTCACGTCGCCGGCCCGGGGCCCCGGGCCGTTCGCAGTCGCCATCGTCCTCACCGTTCCTCGTTCGGGAGTGATGGACTGCACAGTCACAGGGGAGCCCCCTGATCGGCCCCCTCTTCCGGGTAGCGACGTGGCCGCGCCCGGGTGGTGGCCCGGCGGGAGCTACACCTCGGCTGCTACGCCTCGGCCGCTACACCTCGGCTCTATACCTCGGCTGCTACACCTCATCTACGAGGTCGGCCACCGACGACACCACCCGGGTCGGCCGGAAGGGGAAGCGGTCGATCTCCGACTCCCGGGTGATCCCCGACAGCACGAGTACGGTGCGCATCCCGGCCTCCAGGCCGGCGAGGATGTCGGTGTCCATCCGGTCCCCGACCATCACGGTGGACTCCGAGTGCGAGCCGAGCCGGTTGAGCGCGGCGCGCATCATCAGCGGGTTCGGCTTCCCGATGAAGTACGGGTCCACACCGGTCGCCTTGGAGATCATCGCCGCGACCGAGCCGGTGGCGGGCAGGATCCCCTCCGGACTGGGGCCGGTGGCGTCCGGGTTGGTCGCGACGAACCGGCATCCACGCTCGACCAGCCGCATCGCGGTCGCGATCGAGGAGAACGAGTAGGTGCGGGTCTCGCCGAGCACCACGTAGTCGGGATTCCGGTCGGTGATCACGTAGCCGATGTCGTGCAGCGCGGTGGTGAGCCCCGCCTCGCCGATCACGTAGGCGCTGCCCTGCGGCCGCTGCTCGTTCAGGAACGCCGCGGTGGCCAGCGCGGAGGTCCAGATGGCGTCCTCGGGGACGTCGAGGCCGGTGGCCTGCAGCCGGTACCGCAGGTCGCGCGGGGTGTGGATGCTGTTGTTGGTCAGCACCAGGAACGGGACGTCCTTGTCCCGCAGGCGCGACAACAGCGTGTCCGCGCCCGGGATGATGTTGCCCTCCCGGACGAGGACCCCGTCCATGTCGGTCATCCAGCACTCGATCGGCTTGTGCTCCACCACGACGGTGACCCTAACGCTCGGGCTGGCACGTCGGGCACCAGAACAGGTTGCGGGCCGCGTGCTCGGAGTGGCGGACCTCGGTCCCGCAGACCAGGCAGGGCAGGCCGGCTCGGCGGTAGACGTACACCTCGCCGCCGTGCCGGTCCTTGCGGCCGGGCTCGCCCCGGCGGCGCGGGTCGTGCTCGGGGCGGACGGTGTCGATCCGGCCGATCCGCACACCGTCGCGCATGAGGGCGACGAGGTCCGGCCACATCGCGTCCCACGTCGCGCGGTCGAGCTCACGGCCCGGCAGCAGCGGGTCGAGCCCGTGCCGGAAGAGCAGCTCGGCGCGGTACACGTTGCCGACGCCGGCGATCACGGACTGGTCCATCAGCAGCGTCGCGAGCGGGCTGCGCGAGCGCGAGATCCGCGCCCACACCCGTTCCGGGTCCGCGTCACGGCGCAGCGGGTCCGGCCCCAGCCGCTCCCGCAGCGCCCGCACCTCCGCCGAGGTGATCAGCTCACACGCCGTCGGACCGCGCAGGTCGGCGTAGTGGGTCTCCCCGACCAGCCGCATCCGCAGCTGCCCCACCGGCTCCGGCGCGGGCAGCTCCGCCTCGGCGAACGTGCCGTACAGACCGAGGTGGACGTGCACCACCCGGTCCCGGCCGTAGCGGTGGAACAAGTGCTTGCCGTGCGCCTCGGCACCGGTGAGCACTTGCCCGTCGAGCAGCTGCGCGGACGCGGCGAACCGGCCCTGCGGGCTGGACACCGCCACCGGACGACGGGCGAACAGCTTCCGGTGCAGCCGCGCCAGCCGGTGCAGCGTGTGGCCCTCGGGCATTAACGCGGCAGCTGGTACTCGCCGGTGCGCTCGTAGTCGAGCATCTGGTCGATCCGCCGCTGGTGGCGCTCGTCGCCGGAGAACGGCGTCGCGAGGAACGCGTCCACGATCGCGGTGACCTCGTCGAAGGAGTGCTGGCGGGCACCGACGCCGATGACCTGGGCGTCGTTGTGCTCGCGGGCCAGCGTCGCGGTGGCCGCGTTCCACGCCAGGGCGGCACGGATGCCCGCCACCTTGTTCGCGGCGATCTGCTCACCGTTGCCGGAGCCGCCGAGCACGATGCCGAGGCTCCCGGCGTCGGCGACGACACGGCGGGCGGTCTCGATGCACCATGCCGGGTAGTCGTCGAGGGCGTCGTAGGTCGGGGCGCCCACGTCGACCGCCTCGATGCCCTTCCCGGTCAGGTACTCGACGAGCTTGCCCTTGACCTCGAAACCGGCGTGGTCACTGCCCAGGTAGACGCGCACGGGGCACGATCCTCCCTCATGCGGATCGCTGGAGTGGACTCAGGTCCCCGCGGGTGGGTGGTGTGCGTGCTCTCCGGCACCGGACGGGCCCGCCGGGCCGACTGGTCGGTGGTGCCCGACGCGGCGGCGGTGCTGGCGGCGACGGCGGGGTGCGACGCGGTCGGGGTCGACATCCCGCTCGCGCTGCCGTCCGGCGGGGTGCGGCGCGAGGCAGAAGTGGTGGCCGCGGCCCGGCTGGGGCCGGCGCGCTCGTCGCTGTTCCCGACCCCGCCCGCCGCGGTGCTCCACGCCGTGTCCTATGCCGACGCGTGTGCCGCCGCGCAGGCCGTCACCGGGAAGAAGATCAGCCTGCAGGCCTGGCACATCGTGCCGAAGATCCGCGACTTCCGGGCCGTGGAGCTGCCCGCGTCGGTCGTCGAGTCCCATCCGGAGCTTTCGTTCCGCACGATGACGTCCGGTGTGGACTTCGCCTCGAAGAAGACCGCGCGCGGCGCGGGGCAACGGATCGCCGCGCTGTCGGGCTGGGCCGATCCGGGCCGCCTGCTCGGTGATCTCCCCACGACGGCCCGGCTCGACGACGTCCTGGACGCGCTGGCATGTGCGTGGACCGCCGAGCGGGTCGCCCGGGGCACCGCGGAGCTGCTCGGTCCGGGTACCGACGACCGGGGACGCTCCACCGCGATCGCGGTGTGAGGATCGGCGGCGTGGACGGACAGGGGCACGGACGCTGGGTCGATCTCGCCGACGGGGTGTACGCCCGCCGGCACGCCGATCTGGACCTCACCACCGGTCTCGTCCTCGGCACCGAGCGCGCCCTGGTGATCGACACCCGGGGGGACGACGGCCAGGGCGCCGAGCTCGCCGCCGCCGTACGCGCGGTGACGCCGCTGCCCCTGCTGGTCGTGATCACCCACGCGCACTTCGACCACTGCTTCGGGACCTCGGCGTTCCCCGGTGCCCCGGTCCACGCCCAGGCCGGCTGCGCGGCGGCGCTGACCGTCACCGCCGCGGCACAGCGTGCGGAGTGGGTACGGCACTACCGCGCCGCCGGGGACGCGACCACCGCGGACGCTCTCGCCGCCACCGTGCCGGTGGCGCCGGACGTCGGCGTCTGCCCGCGTCCCGGCTCGGTGCACACCCTGGACCTGGGCGGGCGCACGGTGGAGCTCGTGCACCCCGGCCCCGCACACACCGGTCACGACCTGGTCGCGCACGTACCCGACGTCGGCGTGCTCTTCGCCGGGGACCTGCTGGAGAACGGGGCGCCGCCCTCGTTCGGGCCGGACGCCTACCCGCGCGACTGGGCCGGCGCGGTCGCGCTGCTGCTCGCCCGGGGCGCGAACACCTACGTCCCCGGACACGGCGACCCGATGACCCCGCACGAGGCCGCCGCCCAGCACGCCGAGCTCGCCGGGATCGCCCGCCGGTGGCGCCGATGTGGTGAAGACCGCCGCCGGTGAACCGCTCCCGGTCCCGCCGACCGACGCCTGCACGGGGTACTTTCCCGACCGCCCGTGAGTGGTTCTCGCGGCTGTAAGGAGAATCAACCGCAGCCGGTCTACGCGGGTCGCTCCAGGGTGACGCGGTAGCCGAGGTTGTGGAGTTGGCCGATGAGGCGGTCGCGTTGGCGGTCGGCGTTGCGGCGGGTGAAGTAGTCGCCGCCGAGGTCTTGGTAGTCGCAGTCGTTGGTCAGCAGGTGCCAGCTGATGACCAGGATGGAGTGGGCGACCGCGATCGCGGCCTTCTTCTTCCCGATCCGGCGTGCCAGTCGCCAGAACTGGGCCGAGAGGTAGGTGTCGCGGGTCCGGGCGGCGGACCAGGCGCACTGGGTCAGGATGTCGGTCAGCCAGACGTCGCCCTTGG
>NZ_FOUY01000015.1 GCF_900115005.1 Pseudonocardia ammonioxydans
CCCTCGAGCGCGGACTCCAGGACCCGCTTCGTGAGCTGCGCGAGCAGGCCGTTCTCGCCGGTCAGGTCGAGCCCGTTCGCGCGGGCGCGGCCGGCGAGTTGGGCGATCAACTGCTCGTCGACCGCGTCGAGCCCTGCCTGCGCGCCGTCATCATCGACGAGCTGCTCCTCGTCGGTCACGCTGTCGAGGTCGACCGGCTCAGCTGCTTGGTCTGTCATCGGGTCCACACTCCTTGATCGGAGTTACACCGATGTTCTTACAGTCCCCCCTGGTCGGGTGTGGGTAAGTCGACGGCGGATGAACCGGCGTCGTGGGTGTTCCCGGGTCGACTGCCGACGGATGTGGACGGTCTGAATCCGGGTTCCGGTGAGGGCTTGGTGCAGGCGTTCATGGAGTATCGGAAGCCGGACAAGAAGGAGGGTACTCCGGGGAGGAACGTGCAGGTGCGACACAATGTGCGTTTCGCGTCGGATGAGGGTGAGTCGCTTGTCAAGCTGATGTACGAGCGGTCGGGTTCGTCGCTCGCGGCGGATCTGCGCAAGATGTGGTCGGGTAAGAACGCGGGTAACGCGAATGCGTCGGCGGAGACGAAGCGTCGTCTCGACGCGGGCACCTACTCGATGTCGATGACTCTCGTCTTCCAGCCGGACACGATCACGCAGCTTTTCGACGACAAGGGGTCGGGTACTCCTCAGCGGTTCGTGTTTGCGGCTGCGTCTGATCCGAACATCCCCGACGGGGAAGTGCCGCGTCCGGAACCGGCGAAGGTGGATTTCCCGACGCTTGGGCGGGAGTTCTCTCTAGAGGCGGGATCGGTTCGTACGGGGTTGCGTCGAAAGCACCTCGCACTCGCACAGGGTGCGGTGATTCCGGAGTCGGAGATGGATTCTCAGCGTGACGCGGTTGTTGCTCGTGTGGCTGCGTTGCTGATGGCTCTTGACGGTCGTTTCGACATGGTGACGGAGGATGATTGGCGGCTCGCGGAGATGGTGTACGAGACGTCCTCTGCGGTTCGTGATCAGGTGCTTACCGCTGCTCGGGAACGTCGGGACGCTGAGCGGGATGCAGCGGTGGGGCATCGTGCGCGTGCTGCCGCGGTTGCTCAGTGGGAGTCGACGTCGGTCAACGCGAAGGTTCACAAGCTTGCTGAGTGGGTTGCTCATCGGGTCGCGACGAAGGGTCCCCTGACCGTGTCGAAGTTGAAGCAGGGTCGGGACAACAGTGAACGCGTCTACGTGGAGTCGGCTATCGACCACGCGGAACGTGAAGGCTGGGTGGAGCTTCGGGGTAACACGGTTTCGGTTCGGATTGCGGATGAGGTTGCGGCGTGAATGTCTTCGTGGATTCTGGTTTCAAGTATACCGTCGATAGTGGTTCTAGTCCGCGGGTTGTGGAGTTGTACGGGCTAGAGGTTCTGGAGTTCCGGTCTCAGGGTCAGTTGGTGCGGGTCGCTTTGGATCACATCATCTCGATTGTTGGCGACCGTCTTAGTGACTGATTATTGCTGAAAGTTCTTCCCCGCCGCTCGGTGAGAAGGGTGATCGGTGTACCGGGCGGCTGGGTTCCTCGCGGCTTTCGCCGCAAGATTCTTAAGAAGGTGGTTTGTATGTCTCGACGTGTTACGTCGTTCGCGGTTCCGCATGATCTGTGGGAGCGGGCGGCTGATGAGGCTGCGCGGCGCGGGTGGACGCGTTCGCAGTATGTGCGCTATCTGCTCGCTCAGGACTTGGGTGTGGATGCGCCGGTCCCGTTTGACCGGGAGCAGCGCGAGCGGCGGGAGAAGGCGGGTGCCAAGTGACCGGCGACCACTCCCGTCCGTCCCCGCGGGATCTTGGAGGCAAGAGCCGCCCCGTTCCCGGTGGGTCCACACCTCGCAGTCGTCGCAGCGAGCCGCTTCCGGGGTGCCGGAGGGTCAGTGTGGATCTTCCGGAGCGGTTGTGGCAGGACCTGCTTGCGTGTGCGAACGAGGATCGGGTATCGGCTGCAGGTTGGATTGCGTCGGCGACTCGTGAGGCGGTCCGCGGGTACCAAGGTGGGTTCCGGTTCGAGACTCATGGTCTCCGCGAGCGAGAGGCGGCTGAGCGGTGAAGGTTGATACCTACGATGCGTGGATCGAGCAGCCGGTTTCGATCAACATGAAGCGGCGACTGATTAACCGGGTACGTCCGCTTGCGGATGCCGCCGGTGTGTCGGTGACTCGATGGATTCGGGACGTCGTGTTGACGGCGGTACGCGAAGCGGAGCTTAGCGAAGCGGAGGAGTCGGTCGGCGACGACTGATCGGTAAGACGCCGCTGACCTGATCAGTCGGTGGTGATAACTGAATACGCGCTACCCGGTCATTCGGTTCCGGGTAGCGCGATAACCGAATAGCGAGGTGGCGCATGGCGTCAATGACATCGGCACAGGCGACTGTGCAGATCGTTCCTGTACTAACTAATTTTCAAAGGAAAGTCACCGCCGGTGTGAAGGCGGTTAAGGCACCTGATGTGAAGGTGCAGGTTGATGTTGATCGCGCGTCGCTGAAGCGTGCGGAGGCGGATGTCACGGCAGCCGCTAAGCGTATCGAAGCGGCTCGCGAGACGGAGATCAAGTCAAGCGAGAAGGTGCGTCTCGCTGAGTCGAAGTTGGCGGAGGCGCGTTCGAAGTTCGCGGCGGATAGCTCGAAGGTCATCGCTGCGGAGAACGCGCTCAACTCCGCGCGGCGCGAGTCGGTGCGCGCACAGTCTGCGGTGTCGATGGCGACCGCGGATCATGAGCGTGCGGTTACTCGGGTGTCGGAGGCGACTGACCGGTTGGAGCGGTCGACGCGTCGCGCCGCGAATCCGCTGGCGCGTTTGCAGCTCACGTTGCGGGCGGCGAACGGCGAGTTCGACCGGATGCAGAAGCGTTCGGCGAATGTCGCGTCGGGCATGGTGCGGTTGGCGGCTACGTCGCTGGCGGCGGGGTCGGCGGTGTCGACGCTGGCGGGTACCGCGGGTGGTGTGGTGGCGCTGGGTGGCGCGGTGGTTGCCGCGTCGGGTGCTGCCGCTGTGCTGCCCGGTGTGCTCGCGGGTGTTGTGGCGTCGGTCGGTGTCGCGAAGATCGGTTTCTCGGGGCTGTCGGACGCTGTCAAGAATGGCGGCGAGGATCTCGACAAGCTTGCACCGTCGGCACGTCGCGCCGCGGAGGCTCTGCGGGGTTTGGCACCGGAGTGGGACAAGCTGCGACGCTCGGTGCAGGATCGCATGTTCCGCGGTGTTGACGGTGACATTCGGTCGCTGGCGTCGAAGTCACTTCCGATGCTGCGTAGGCAGCTTCCGGAGATCGCGGCGGGTTGGAACGACGCGTTCCGCGGGGTGCTCCAGTATCTCGCGCAGAAGGAGCCGTTGCGTCAGGTCGGTTCGATTCTGAACAACACCGCGAACTTCACCAAGTCACTTGGTGAGGCGTTCGCGCCGGCGGTGGCGGGTCTGCTCGGTTTCTCGACGATCGGTTCCGAATATCTGCCGGCGATCGGTCGCTACATTCGCGAGGGTTCTGAGTCGTTCGCAGCGTTCGTGAATAGCGCGGAGGGTACCGCTAAGATCCGTGGTTGGATTGATGGTGGTATCACGGCGCTGAGGCAGTTGGGTGAACTGCTCGGTAATGTCGGCGGGATCATCGCAACCGTGTTCCGGTCGATCAACGCGCACGGTGCAACAACGGTGCAAACGATGATCGACGTGACTGCGCAGTTCCGTGACTTTTTGAACTCTGCTCGCGGTCAGGAGGTTCTGACGACGCTGTTCACGAACCTTCGCGGGCTTCTCGATAACCTGCGTCCCGGGTTGGACGCGGTGGGTCGTGTGGTGGGGCATCTGGTGATGCAGGTGGCGCCGCTGCTGCCGTCGCTGGGTAAGGCGATCTCCGGTGTGGCGCTCGCGGCGGAACCGCTGGTGCGGGTGCTCGTCACGCTCGCGACGTCGGTGCTCGGTCCTATCCTGTCGCTGGTCGGGCAGTTCCCGACGGTGTTCGTGGGTGCTGCTCTCGCGGTGGGTGGGCTTGCGGCTGCGATCAAGCTCCTGGTCGCGTATGCGGCGTTCCGCGCGTGGCTGACCGGGATCATCGGGTTGCTGTCGTCCACGGGGCTCGCGGGGGCTGCGGCGGCTGCCGGTGGCGCGTTGCGCGGGTTCGGTGGTGCGCTGCTCGCGGCTGCTACCGGTCCGATCGGTCTCTCGCTGATAGCGCTCGGATCGCTCGTGGCGGCGATCAAGCTCACGTCGGTGAGCACCAATGATGCGGCTGCGGCGATGCGTCAAGGTGGCGCGGCTGCCGAGGAGATGCGCGTCAAGGTTGCTGCACAGACGTCACAGGTCGGTGACGGGCTGGTGCCGGCGATCGACCGGGCGGCTGCCTCGTTCGACAACTGGATCAAGTCGGAAGTGCTCGGTATCGCGACGACGGATTCGGTGAACCGGCAGATCGCGGAGCAGGACCGGGTGACCGGGCAGCTTGCGCTCGCGTACACGTACGCGGATCAGAAGCTCGCTGCGTGGCGTACCGCGGTGGACCAGTTCGGCGCGAACTCGCCACAGGCGATCCTTGCGAACCAGCAGTACCAGACGTCGGTCGACAATCTCAAAACTGCGCAGTCGCAGGCGGGTCAGGCGACCGACGGGCACACGCAGGCGCTCCAGCGGCAGGCGAACCAGTTCCTCAGCTCGATCGACGCAGATATCGCGTGGAAGACCGCGGTGGATCAGTCGACGGCTGCGGTCGCGCAGAACGGTCGCACGGTGGACATCAACACCGTAGCGGGTCGAAACAATATGACCCAGCTTCAGGCGCTCACTCGTGCCGCGCTCACGGACATCCAGGCGAAGAAGGACCACGGTGCTTCAACGCAGGAGATCACGCGACTGACCAACGCGCACCGTGAGCAGCTCATCAGGACCGCTGAGCAGATGGGCATGTCTCGTGAAGAGGCGCGTAGGTATGTCGACCAGCTCAACTTGACGCCGGGCGACGTGAATACGCAGTTCCACACTCCGGGGCTGGCGGGTGCGATCTCGTCGGTGAAGGAGCTGAACGAGCTGATCGGCGGCTTGAAGGGCGATGTCTCATTCAACGTCGGGCAAGCGAACCTTCCTCGCAACATGCCGCGTCTTCCGGGGCGCGCGGAGGGCGGTCCCATTTATGGTCCGGGTACTTCCACGTCGGACAGCATCCTTGCTCGTCTGTCGGATGGTGAGTTCGTGGTCCGGGCTGCGGCGGTTAAGCAACTCGGGTTGCCGGCACTGCACGCAATCAACGCGGGTGTGCTGCCGACTGCGGCATTCGCTCGTGGCGGCGTGGTGAACGGGTCGCGAACCTACAACTTCGAAGAGGTCAACAAGCAGTTGAAGGCGCTGAAGGATGAGTGGTTCCCGCCGCTTCCTCCGGGCGTCGTGATGATGGGGGGCAATGGGACTGGTGACCAGCTCTCGAATGCCCGTATCATCGCTGCGGTTGCGCGTCAGATGGGCTTCGGGCGCAATGGTCTCATCGTCGCGCTTGCCACTGCGCTCCAGGAATCCGGGCTACGCAACATCAACTATGGTGACCGTGACTCAGTAGGGCTCTTCCAACAGAGAACTTCGCAGGGTTGGGGATCTATTGCGCAGATCATGAACCCGGGCTACTCGGCGTCGAAGTTCTTCCAGGCTCTCCGCGGTGTGCGTGGTTGGGAACGGATGCCGGTCACGGTTGCAGCGCAGCGAGTGCAGCGCTCCGCATTCCCGAACGCTTATGCGAAGTGGGTTGGTCTCGCTTCTCGCCTGGCATCTCAGGTGGGCTTCAAAGCCGGCGGTGTTATCCCCGGTCGGGTGACCGGTCGGGATGACCGGCTGGTGCTCGCGGGTGCGGGGGAACGCATCTTGAGTCACGCGCAGACGGAGTCGTTCGATCGTCTGGTTCGTGCGCTCACGTCTCCGTCGGCGGCGGTGTCGCAGGTGCAGCGTGGTCGCGACCTCGCTGGCGTTGGTGCTGGTGCTCGGAAGGTTGTGCACTACAACCAGAACAACACGTTCACCGAGACCGTTCAGGCAGACCATGCGATCAACCGCATGACCTTCCTCGCTGGTGCACCCTGACCTACCCGTGACCGTGCACCCCACCTACCCGGTACCCCGGTGGTGGGGTGCCGGTGGGTAGGGGTGCATGGGTAGGCATGGTGCATGTGCACATGGTTGCTCTGTGCATTGCAGAGTAAGTGAATGTGAATGATTGTTTCATTGTTTCGTTGTTTCAGTAAACATTTGAAACTATGAAACTTGGGAGCCGGTTGCCGCTGTCGCATGTGGACACGGCGACCGGCTCCCGGTGCGCGGATGATGTTGTGCCGCAAGGACCCGGGGGAGGATTTCCCCCTCCCGCCCCTGACTCGCGGGCGGCATCGGGGCTGACTTTGTGCAAGCCACTTTCACGCGGGGGGTTGCATACTACGCAACACGGAAGGGACAAGGAATGATTGAGGATTTCGACTACACGCAGGGTCTCGGTGTGACCGGGGCTCAGGTGTTCCGCGAGTTCGCGGGAAACCACATGGACAACCCGGATGAGCTGCTTCAACTCCGCTCGCTCGCGAAGCTGTTTGACGCGGTGGACGCTCTGGATTCTGCGCTCGCGGAAACTGGGGTGATGGTGAAGGGGCGGGAAGGCACCCTCGTTGTGAATGGTGCGGTGCAGGAGCGTCGTATGACGCTGTCCGCTATCTCGAAGCTGTGGAAGGATCTTGGTTACTCGCCGGCGACTGAGGACCCTCAGACGAGGTCTGATCGTGCCCGTGCTGCGGCTCGTGCTCGGTGGGACCGGTAATGGCGTTCAAGGGTCGTCCGTCGGAGCGTGCGGTGTACAACGACCGTTTTGACGCGATGCACGAGGGTGAGCTTGCCGCGGAGTCCATGCACCTGTGGTGTTCGAACGGTGTGGATCGGTGGGGGTATACCGCAATGGATATGGACCGCTATGACGAGTGGCGGGAGTGGCTCACGTCGGTGACGGAGGACGAGCTTCGTGACTGGGTGCGCGCGCACGGCGCATCCGAGTAAGTAAGTAACTCAGTAACGCTAACGTGCCACTGGAATGATGTGGCTGGAAAAAGGAGTTTGACAATGGCTGAAATGCGTAACGATGCGACTATCGCCCCGGACCACCTGGGGCGCTCGACGCTGGTCGTCGAGAGTAACGACTTCCAGATGGGTCACCCGGTCATGGACGGTCTCCGCGCGGATCGTGCGGCGGACGGTGCTGCGGACTCGCTGAAGCGGGCGGGTATCCCGATCCCGGAGCGGGTGGCTTCCGCGTACGTGGTGTTCGCGGCTATCAAGTCGCCGGTCGCCCCGGAGCCGCCGTCGCTGATGGCGACTCCGAAGCAGGTGGACGCCTACTACACCGCGTACTCCCGGTACCTGGTGGAGCGGGACGCGCACGAGCACCGGGTATTTGCCGGCAGGCAAGAGTTGAAGAAGCTGGTTGCCGCGTCTACCGGTGAGGTGCTCGACAGCATCCGTGACCGGTTCGACGCTGCGGCTGCGGAGTTTGTGGAGGCTCACCGCGCGCTGTCGGGTGTCGCGTCGCTTCAGGATGCGGCTGCGGACGCGACGGGCGACCTGGTGAAGCTGTGGCACCAGCGCGACCGGGCGAGCGCGGAACTGAACAAGATCACCAACGCGGTCAACGGGTGGCTGAAAGCCAACCGCAACGGTGAAGGCTTGAAGTCGATGCAGCTCGTTGCTCTGGTGGCTGCTCCGACGCACGGGTGTCGCGACCTGTACGCGCGTATCCGGGACGACAAGTCGCCGCATGCCCGGTGGGCTGCTCTGACGGATGCCGGCTGGTCGCTGGAGCTTGCGGCGAGTATGAGCGACTACCGCGCGCGGTACGACGTGATCGACGACCGGCTGGAGGATGCGACCGCGGATGACCCGTCGGTGCGTGTGGAGTCGATCGGGGTCGTGCAGGGGCGCGGCTCGCGGCTCGCCCGATGAGTGACGCGGACATCGGCACCACGGAGGAGATGTTCTTCCCGACCCGGCACCCGGAGCTGTTTCAGGACGTGGTGATGAGCGACTTCACGCCGTGCGCGGTGTGCGGCAGGTACGCGATGGTGCTCAACGCGCGGTTGCCGCTGCCGGTGCACGTGGACGGGTCGGTCAACTACCACTGTTGGGAGACGCTCGCGGGGTAGAACGCGTGTTCGAGTCTGTGTTAGCGTGGTTGTCGGGTGCTGAGCGTGGGGAAGGCGCTCGGCACCCGCTAACGTAGGCGTCGCTGACGTGAGTAACGTTGTGCAGCGGGAAGCCCCGGCACCTGAGTATCGCGATTACACAGGTTCCGGGGCTTCTCGCGTCGCGCGTTAGCCGCTACTCGCCGCCGGGGTGGATGTAGCCGTGCACGTTCCACTCATGACACGCGATGTCGGTGTCCATGGCGACGTCGGTGTCGGGTGCGGTGACGTACCCGCAGCCTGGGATCTCGCAGACGTTGAGCGACATGGTTCTATCTCCAGTTGTTGAGTGGCTAGTGCTTACGGGGGGAGCGGGAAGCGAACCACCGGCGTAACCGGTGCCACCATCCGCCGTTGGTGTTCCTCATGCCCCACCGTCCGTGACGACGCGGGTTGCGGTGTCTGCCGCTCACCGGTTGTCCGGGTCGCGCATGTCGCCGCAGGCGGCTGCCTTCAGGTCGCGCTCGACGATTGCGGACAGGTACCCACAGAGTTCGGTACGCGCGTCCGCGCGCTGCTCCGGGGTCACGGTGCGGTCGTTCGCGGTGGCGAGTAGCTGTAGCGCGTGCGCGGAGACGGTGATGCGCAGGTACTCGGGTTGGTCGTTCATGGTGCCGCTCCGTGTGTCTCAGGTACGGTTGGCTAAGACCCTGTGGTGCGACACAGCCACCGCCGCCGGCAGCGGCACGACCACCACCGACGACGCCGGCCCGGCGCTGGGCCTGCACCTCGGCATGGGCGGACGGATCGTCGTCACCGACCCGGCGGGCGAACCGGTCGGGGAGGGGCCGGTCCCCGCCGACCGACGGCCCGATGCGGCCCGGTGGACCCGCTTCACCGTCACCTTCGACGACGGCGGCGAGCTCCGGCTGGTCGACAAGCGCCGTCTCGGCCGGGTGCGGCTCGACCCCGACCTGTCCGGCCTCGGCCCGGACGCGGAAGGGATCGCGCCCGCGGAGTTCCGGGACCGGCTGGCGCGCGGGCGCTCGACGGTCAAGGCACGACTGCTCGACCAGTCGGTGATCGCCGGGGTGGGGAACCTGCTCGCCGACGAGACGCTGTGGCAGGCGCGGATCGACCCGCGCCGGCGGGTTCCCGACCTGACCCGCACCGACCTGGACCGCGTGCACCACCACCTGGGCCGCGCGCTGGCCCGGGCGGTCGCGCACGGCGGTGTGCACACCGGGGAGGTGATCGAACACCGGCGCCCGGGCGGGCACTGCCCGCGCTGCGGTGCCGAGCTGGCCCACGGCACGGTCGGGGGCCGGTCGACCTGGTGGTGCCCGCGGGAGCAGACCTGAGCACGCGACCGTGCACAATCGACCCGTGCCGGACGAGTCGGACACCGCCCTGCTGTACGTCGACCGTGGTCTCGTGCGCGCCGACGACGGCCCACCCGACCAGCGGGCGCAGCGCCGTGCGCACGCCCGGGCGCGGGCCGCGCGACGGGTGCGGTGGGCGGTGCCGGCGGCACTGCTGCTCGCCGTGCTCGCGGCGTGGCCGGTGGGCTCCGCGCCGCTGTTCTGGCTCGCGATCGCGGTCCTGCTCGTCGCCGGCGTCGCGATGGTGGTCCTGACCCGCGCCGCCCGGGTCGCCCATGCCGTGGCGGGCCTGCCGGTGCCGATCGAGATCACCGGGAAGGTGGCGACGGCGCTGCGCTCGGTGCTGGCCATGACCCGCGGCATCGCGGGGCAGCGGGCGCTGCGGCGCTCCGGCGCGGCCGCCGAGGGCATGCGGGTGCTGCGGGACTGGTCCACGGCGACCGACGGGCTGCGCACCAGCTGGTTGCGCGGCGACGTGGCGGCCTGGCACGAGCACGCCCGCACCCTCGCCGCCACCGGCGCCCGCGCCGACCGGGTCCGGGCCGACCTCGAGAGCGGCCCCGGCGACAGCGCCCCCGGAAGGAACGGCCCCGGCGGGCCCGGAGACGGTGATCCGGGGAGCGGCGGTACCCGGGACAGCGGCAACTGAGCGGGCCGAGTCCCGTCTGGCCCTGTGCCGGCGGCCGGACCGACGTCGCCCCCCGCCGGTCGGCCGTCGCGCTGGCCGCGCCCACGCAGCTCGCCGACCAGTTGACCCCGGCGTCAACCCGTCCGGGACCGGTCAGCCCCGAGCGCGAGCCCGGGCCGTCGTCGCAGCCAGCACCGCCACCCCGGCGACCGCCAGACCCGCGCCCAGCGCCCACCCGGCGAGCACGTCGGAGACCCAGTGCACGCCCAGGTAGACCCGGGTCGCCCCGATCGTCGCGACCCACAGCACCGCGAACGTCGTCAGCAGCGTCCGGGCCCGGGCGGCGAGGCGGGGCCACAGCACGAGCACCAGGGCGGTCCACGCGGCGGCCGCCATCGTCGCGTGCCCGGACGGCAGCGACTCGTTCGCGACGGCCATGACCTGCAGGTCCTCCGGCGGCCGGGCCCGGTTGAGGATCCGCTTGAGCACGGTGAACACCACGCTCGTGACGAGCGGCACGACCGCCACACAGATCCCCTCGGCCCGGTGACCGCGCCGGGCCAGCACCGCACCGCCGACGAGACCGACCACCGTGCTGCCCACCGTGTTGCCGATCTCGGTGAGGACCCGCGCGACGACGGTGACGCCCGGGATCCGGTCCGCCGCCAGCCCGGCGGCGGCGACGAGATCGCCCTGCTGGAGCACGCCGGTGTACGCGATCGTGATCAGTACGGCGGCGAGCACCAGCAGGGCCCCCGCGGCGCCGGCGAGCGGCCGGGCGTCGCGGGGCGCGGGACAGGTCACCGACCGCGCCAGCCCCGGTAGCGCTCGATCAGCGCGGCGGTGGAGGCGTCCAGGCCGGCCTCGGCGGCCCCGGGCGGGTCGGCGGCGTACAGCGCCGGGCCGAACTGCTTCGCCATCACCTTGCCGAGCTCGACCCCCCACTGGTCGAACGAGTCCAGACCCCAGATCACGCCCTCGACGAACGTGACGTGCTCGTAGAACGCGATCAGCTGTCCCAGCACCGCCGGTGTCAGCCGCTCGGCCAGGATCGTCGAGGACGGCCGGTTGCCCGGCATGACCTTGTGCGGCACCAGCTCGGCGGGCGTGCCCTCGGCCGCGATCTCCTCGGCGGTCTTGCCGAACGCCAGCGCCGCGGACTGGGCGAACAGGTTCGCCATGAACAGGTCGTGCATGTCGGCCGCGTCGTCCCCGAAGCCCTCGCCCGGGAGCGTGTGGTGCGGCTGCGCGAACCCGATGAAGTCGGCAGGCACGAGCCGGGTGCCCTGGTGCAGCAGCTGGTAGAAGGCGTGCTGGCCGTTGGTGCCCGGCTCACCCCAGAAGATCTCACCGGTCGTCGTGGTGACCGGGGTGCCGTCGCCGCGCACGGACTTGCCGTTGGACTCCATCGTCAGCTGCTGCAGGTAGGCCGGCAGCCGGTGCAGGTACTGCGAGTAGGGCAGTACCGCGCGGGTCTCGGCGCCGAAGAAGTTCGAGTACCAGATCCCCAGCAGGCCCGCGATGACCGGCAGGTTCCGCTCCAGCGGCGTCGACCGGAAGTGCACGTCCATCGCGTGCATGCCGGCCAGGAACCCGGCGAAGTGCTCCCGGCCGATCGCGCACATCAGCGACAGGCCGATCGCGGAGTCGACCGAGTAGCGGCCGCCGACCCAGTCCCAGAACCCGAACATGTTGTCGGTGGAGATGCCGAACTCGGCGACCTTCTCCGCGTTGGTCGACACCGCGACGAAGTGCCGGGCGACGGCGGCGGGGTCCTGGGTGCCGAGCCCGGACAGCAGCCACGACCGCGCGTTGCGGGCGTTGGTCAGCGTCTCCTGGGTGGTGAAGGTCTTGGAGGAGACGATGAACAGCGTGGTGGCCGGGTCGAGGTCGGCGACGGCCTCGGTGAGGTCGGTCGGGTCGATGTTGGACACGAACCGGCAGACGAGGTCGCGCTGCGCGTAGTCGCGCAGTGCCTCGTAGGCCATCACCGGCCCGAGGTCGGAGCCGCCGATCCCGATGTTGACGATCGTGCGGATCCGCTCGCCGGTGTGCCCGGTCCACGCGCCGGAGCGGACGGCGTCGCTGAACTCGCCCATCCGGTCGAGGACCGCGTGCACGTCGGCCACGACGTCCTGGCCGTCGACGACGAGTTCGGCGTCGCGGGGCAGGCGCAGCGCGGTGTGCAGCACGGCGCGGTCCTCGGAGGTGTTGACGTGCTCCCCGGTGAACATCGCCTCGGTGCGCTCGGGCAGGCCAGCGGCCCGGGCCAGCGCGGTGAGCAGGCCGATCGTCGTCCGGGTGATGCGGTGCTTGGAGTAGTCGAGGACGAGGTCGGCGCCCTCGGCGGTCAGTGCCGCCGCACGGTCCGGGTCCTCGTCGAACAGCGCCCGCAGGTGGCGGGGCTCGACCTGGGCCGCGTGCTCGGTCAGCGCCGTCCACTCGGGGGTCGCGGTGATGTCTGTGGTTGTGCGGTCACGGCCGGCGCTGTCCCTGCCGGTGACGTTGCTCGTGTCGGACACGCCGCCATCATTCCGCAGCACCCGGGGGTGGGCGCGACGGCGGGACGGTCCGGTGTGCACTGGGCCGCTCGGGGGGACCGTCCATCGCAGACGGCCGTGCGCGGGACGAGCGGTACGTCCGGATCGGTGGGCTGCGACACCCAACCGACCGTCCGTCACGGGCTCCGAAGTTACCGGCCGGTAGTGCGACACCCGGGTGGCCACGGGCCGGGTCCGTCCACGTTCCGTGTGCGTGAGCTGGGCGGACGTGGGAGGTCGCCGACCGCTCGTCCGGTCGTGCCGGGAGAACTGCCGGTCGTGGGTACGCCGCACCCGGCGTGCTGTGAGCCGGGCGGCATTCGTCGCGCGATGCGGTCGTCTCGTCGCGCAGGGTCGCTGGACCGGGTGGACCACGGCGCGACGACTCATAGGGTTCGGTGCATTCCGTCGTGAACGGGTCACGCCTCGTGTTCACGCTCGTACTGGAGGAACCGTGTACCGCTCCCTGACCGGCACCCCGCGGGACGTCGTCCTGCTCGTGGGCCGCCTGCTGCTCGCCTACATCATGGTCATGCACGCCTGGAACAAGATCGATGCCGGGCTGTTCGGCACCGCGACCCTCTTCGCCAAGTTCGGCATCCCGCTGGCCATCGCGGCGGCGTCGTTCACCATCGTCGTCGAACTGGTCTTCTCCGTCTCGGTGGCGCTGGGCCTGCGCATGGTCGTGCCGGGCGGGCTCATGACGTTCGTGATGTGCGGTGCGATCTGGTTCGTCCACGGCCAGAACGGCCTGTTCATGGCCGACAACGGCTGGGCGCTCGTCGGCACGATCATCTGCGGCACGCTGTTCCTGATGGTCTCCGGGCCGGGCCGGTTCAGCCTGGACGCGGTGCTGGCGACGCAGGCCGAGCGCCGGCTGGAGCAGACCCAGGCGATCCCGCGCCAGACCATCTCCGTGTGAGACCTCCCGGCCCGCCCGAGTCGCCCGGCCGCAGCGTCAGGGCCCGGGCGGGCCGGTGACCCCGGCGCCGGTCGCTTCTCGATCGCGGCCGCGCGGCGGGCTCGGATAGCCTCCGCCCGTGCTGCGCCACGTCACCGCGACCCGCTACGTCACCCCGCTGCGGGAGGGCGGATCGCTGCCCGGGCTGATGGAGGCCGACGACCTCGGGACGTACGCCGTCAAGTTCGTCGCGGCCGGTCAGGGCCGGTCGGTGCTCGTCAACGAGATCGTCGCCGGCGAGCTGGCCCGGGGGCTCGGGCTGCCGGTGCCGGAGCTCGTGACGGTCGAGGTCGACGGCGACCTCGGCCGGACCGAGCCCGACCAGGAGGTCCAGGAGCTGCTGCAGCGCTCGGCCGGGCGCAACCTCGGCACCGACTTCCTCCCCGGCGCCCTCGACCTCGACCCGCTCGCGTTCGACGTCGGGCCGGAGTGCGCCGGGCAGGTGCTGTGGTTCGACGCGCTGGTCGGCAACGTCGACCGGTCCTGGCGGAACGCGAACATGCTGCTCTGGCACCGCAGCCCGTACCTGATCGACCACGGTGCCACGCTGACGTTCGCGCACGACTGGTCCGCGGCCGAACGCTTCCCGGCGAAGCCGTTCGACGCCGGCGACCACGTGCTGCTGGGCGCCCACCCGGACCTCGGTGCCGCCGACGCGGCGCTGGCCCCGCTGGTCACCGGGGAGCTGCTCGACCGCGTCCTGGCGCTGGTGCCCGACGAGTGGCTGACCGGCGAGCCCGGATTCGACGGGCCCGGCGCGGTGCGCGCGGCCTACCGGGAGGCGCTGCTCGGGCGCGTGGCCCGGCGGGAGGCATGGCTGCCCGGCGTCGCCGAGGCGGTCGCCGCGGGCCGGCCGCGACCGGTGCGCCGCGAGCCCCGCCGTCCCTCGTGGCTGCGGATCGGCGGTGCCGCGCGATGACCCGGCTCGTCACCTACGAGTACGCGCTGCTGCGGGTGGTCCCGCGGATCGAGCGCGGGGAGTCGCTCAACGCCGGTGTGCTGCTGCACTGCAGGCAACGCGACGTCCTCGCCGTGCGGGTGCACCTGGACCGGTGTCGGCTGGCCGCGCTCGACCCGGCGTGCGACGCCGAGGCGGTCACCGACGTGCTGGAGACGATCGCCGCCGTCGCCTCGGTGCCCGAGCCGCCGCGGTCGGACCGGCACAGCACCGGGGCCCTGGCGGCGCGCGGCCCGGGGGCGGGGGAGGACATCGGCAGGCGGTTCCGGCGGCTCACCACCGCGCGCAGCACGATCGTCCAACCCGGACCGGTCCACACCGGCCTGACGGCCGACCCGGACGCCGAGGCCGACCGCCTGCTGGACCGGCTGGTGCTGCCGCCCGGCCCACCCCGCGGGGAGTGAGACCGGGCGGCCGCGCCGCCGGGTGCGCGCCGGTGCTCAGCCCGCGGCCACGCGCCCGGCCTTCTCGATCGAGTCGGCGAGCTGGTCCTCGGTGAGCAGCGGCAGCAGACCGCGGAACCCCTCGTCGGTCACCCCGCTCCAGTCGTAGACCTGGGTGACGCGGGTGCCGGAGCCCTCGGGCTCCAGCCGCCAGGTGTAGGAGTGGCCCTCCACCCGGACGCCCCCGATCTTCTCGGTGTAGCCGTCGATCGGGTGCAGGTTCGGCGCCCAGCCGATCGCCCGGTCCTGCTCGTAGGTGGTGATCGTGTTCCGGACCTGGTAGTCCCCGAGCAGGTCGTTGCTCATGTTCATCACGAACTCGTCGCCGACGCCGGAGACGCTGTCCGCGCCCTCGACCCCGCGCAGCATCGTCGTTCCGTCGATCTCCTGGTGCCGTGCCGGGTTCGCCAGCAGGGCGAACAACTGCTCCGGGGTGGCGCCCACGGTGCGGGTGACGGTGATGCTCTGGCTCATCAATGGTCCTCCTCGACCGGTCGTCGCGGCCCGTCCGCCGATCGCGGCGGGCGGCCACAGCGGAGATCCTGCCCCAGGGGGCCGTCGTGCGCAGCACCGTCGCCGACGACCTGGCCGACCCGCGGACGATCATGTTGGATCGGGGGATGGCCGACGCGCACGACGGAGTGGACCCGGTTGCCCTGACCCGCTGGCTCGCCGCCGAGGTCCCCCAGGTGGTCACCGGGGACGGCCCGGTGACGGTGGAACGGATCTCGGGCGGGCACTCCAACCTGACCTTCCGGGTGGTCGACGCCGAGGGCACCCGGTTCGCCCTGCGCCGCCCCCCGACCGGCGGCGTGCTCGCCACCGCGCACGACATGAGCCGGGAGTGGCGGTTCCTCACCGCGCTGGCCGGGACCGGGGTACCGGTCGCCGAACCGGTCGCCCACTGCGAGGACCCCGGCGTGCTCGGCGCCGGCTTCTACCTGATGGGCTGGGTGGACGGCGTCGTCCCCGGCGATCGGGAGGCCGGTGCGGCGATCCCGGAGGCCCAGCGGCGCGCGTGCGGGCTGGACGCCGCCGACGTCCTCGCCGACCTGCACGCCGTCGACCCGGAGACGGTCGGGCTCACCGACCTGTACCGGCCCGGCCGCTACCTGGAACGCCAGCTGCGCCGCTGGCACAAGCAGGCGCACGCGGGTGCCTTCACCGACCTCGCGGCGATCGACGCCGCGCACCGCCGGTTGCTGGCCGAGATGCCCGACGAGCCGGTGGCCGGGGTCCGGATCGCGCACGGCGACTACCGGCCCGGCAACCTCTCGTTCCGCGACGGCCGGGTCGCGGCGATCTTCGACTGGGAGCTGGCGACGCTCGGCGAGCCGCTGGCCGACCTGGGCTGGCTGGTCGCGTCCTGGGGACGGCCCGGCGACGACCGCCCGGCCATCACCAGCGGTCCGACCGAGGCACCCGGCTGGCCCGAGCGCGACGAGGTCGCCGCCCGGTACGCGCAGCGTTCGGGCCGGTCGGTGGAGCAGCTGCCGTACTGGACGGCGTTCGCGTACTGGCGCTGCGCGTGCATCGGCGCCGGGGTCTGGACCCGCTACGCCCAGGGCAACATGGGCGCCACCGCCGAGGCCGGCGCGGAGCTCGACCTGCGGCGGGAGGGAGTCGTCGCCGACGCCGAGGCCGCGCTCGCGGCACTCGATCGGTGAGTCGCGCGCGGGTATCCGGTACGGCCGGTTCCGCCTCGCTCGGCCGACGCGTAGCCTTCCCGGCACGCCGGGTCACCGGCCGGACGGCGGGGGACGGCCGGATGCGCCACACTGTGGCCGCCGAACGGCTCAGCACACGGCCCGCCCGGAGCGGCCCGCGCTGCCCGACCGTCCGCACGAGACCGGGAGAGATCGACGATGTCCGAGGCCGACGACCGGACCCGTGAGATGAGCCGCAGCACCCGCGGTCCGCAGGGACCGGCGGTGCAGGCGAGCCGGCTGTGGGCCGGCGGCGTCGCGACGGCGGTCATCGCCGCGCTGATCGCGCTGGTCGGGTTCCTGATCGTGCGCGTGCTGCTGCAGATCCCGTACCTGGCCCCGATCCAGGCGGACGCGATCGGCGGCTGGGACGGCGCGGTGCAGCTGGCGATCATCGCGGGGCTGGCCGCGCTGGCCGCCACCGGCCTCGCGCAGCTCCTGCTGCTGGCGGTGCCCAGCCCGATGGCCTACTTCGGCTGGATCGCGGGCCTGCTCACCGCCGTCGCGACCGTCTACCCGCTGGCGTTCTCCACGGAGCCGCTGACGGTGCGGATCGCCACCGGAGTGATCCACCTGGTGATCGGCATGGCGATCATCAGCCTGGTGACGACGACGGTGACCAGCGCGTCCACCCGGGGCTGAGTGCCTCACGCCCCGACCGGCACCCGGGCCTTCCCCAGACGGACGGGCAGCGAGCGGTAGCCCCGCAGCACCCGGGTGCCCCGCAGCTCGGCCGGGCCGTCGGCGGCCAGGTCCGGGTACCGGTCGAACAGCGCGCGCAGCCCGACCTCGCCCTCCATCTTCGCCAGCGCGGCGCCCAGGCAGTAGTGGATGCCCTGGCTGAACGCGACGTGCTTGTCGGCGCCGTCGCGGCCCACGTCGAACCGGTCCGGCTCCGGGAAGACCTCCGGGTCGCGGTTCGCGCCGCCGAGGTGGGTCAGCACCAGCGCGCCGCGCGAGATGGGGTAGCCGCACACCTCGGTGTCGCGGGCCGCGACCCGGCCGGTGCGCTGCACGGGGGAGTCGAGGCGCAGGATCTCGTCGACCGCGTTCGGCCACAGCGACGGGTCGTCGCGCAGCCGGGCCGCCTGGTCGGGGTGGGCGAGCAGCAGCTTGGTGCCGTTGCCGATCAGGTTGACCGTCGTCTCGAACCCGGCCGCGAGCAGCAGCAGCCCGAGCGAGAGCAGTTCGTCGGAGCTGAGCCGGCCCTCGTCGGCGTCGTAGGCCTGCACCAGCGAGGACAGGATGCTGTCGTTGGGGTGGCGCCGCAGGTACTCGAAGTGGCCGGACATCCAGTCCGACAGGGCGTCGATGTCCTTCTCGGACTTGCGAAACATCGGGTAGCTCAGGCCCATGTCGAGCGAGTAGGCGCCGCCCTCGCCCCACTCCAGGAACTGCTCACGCATCGACACCGGCGCGCCCAGCATTTCGGCGATCACCGTCGCCGGCAGCAGCGAGGCGTAGCGGGTCATGAGGTCGACGCGCCGGTCCGCGCCGGCGTGGGACTCCATCTCGTCGAGCAGCTCGGCGGCGACCTGTTCGGTGCGCCCGCGCAGCCGCGCGATCGCCTTGGCACTGAACGAGCGGGTGACGAGCTTGCGGATCCGGTTGTGGTCCGGCGGGTCGATCGCCAGAAGCGACGGCGGCTCGACCGGGCCGAGCGGCCAGCGTCCGCCGGCCCGGAGCACCATCTGCAGCAGGGTCGGGGCGTTCTCCGGCATGCGCATCCCGACGCAGAAGTCCGGGCTGCGCAGCACGGCCGTGGAGATCTCGTGGTCCACGGTGCTCCAGGTCAGCGCGGAGCGGACCAGCCTGCCCTGGGCGCGCAACGCCTCGTAGGACGGATAGGGGTCCCGTACCGCCTCCGGGTCGGTGATGATCCGGGCGCCGAGGTCGCCCCTGGCCGCCTGCCGGGTCACCTCCCGGCGCATCGCCCCGTGCCGCAGCAGCCACCGGACCCACCGCCGTGCTCCGCGCGATCCCGCCATGTCGACCTCCCCGAGTCGGTCGGCTCGCCGTCGAACCTGAACGTCGTCGAACCTGAACTCCGTCGAACCCTACTCCCGGTAACCTACTCCGGGTAACCGCTGTTCGGCCATCCCCGCGGCACCGGGTGCCCGGCCGCCGGACACCGGTGGAGTAGTAGTGGTGGGGTGTCCGCTCCCCTCGGGCCGCGCCTGCTCGCGGTCAGCGACCTGCACGTGCGTCACCCGGAGAACCGGGAGATCGCCGACGCGCTGGTGCCCGGCCACCCCGGTGACTGGTTGATCGTCGCGGGGGACGTCGACGAGCGGATCGAGAGCGTCGCGGCCACGCTGGCCGGGCTCGCCGAGCGGTTCGCCCGGGTGCTCTGGGTCCCCGGCAACCACGAGCTGTGGACCCGGGCGAAGAACGCCGACACCGCCGAGGAGTCGCTGCGCGGGGTGGCCCGCTACGAGGCGCTGGTCGGGCGCTGCCGGGAGGTCGGTGTGCTCACCCCGGAGGACCCGTACCCGGTGTGGGACGGGCCGGGCGGGCCGGCCGTCGTGGCGCCGCTGTTCGTGCCCTACGACTACACGTTCCTGCCCGCGGGGACGTCCACGTCGGACGACGGGCTCGCCGCCGCCTACACGGCCGGTGTCGTCTGCACCGACGAGCACCTGATGTACCCGGACCCGCACCCGACGCGGCAGGCGTGGAGCGCGGCACGGGTGGCGGCGACCGCGGCCCGCCTCGACGCCCTGGACGCCGACGGCCTGCCGACGGTCCTGGTCAACCACTGGCCGCTGGTCCGCGAGCCCTGCGACGTGCTGCGGTACCCGGAGTTCGCGCTCTGGTGCGGGACGACGGCGACGGCCGACTGGCACCGGCGCTACCGGGCGGCGGCGGTGGTCCACGGGCACCTGCACATCCCGCGCACGGTGGTGGTCGACGACGTGCCGTTCGTCGAGGTCTCGCTCGGCTACCCGCGCGAGTGGCGCCGGCACTCCGAGCGGTTCGGCGGGCACTTCCCCGACCTGCTGCCGCGCACGGTGCTCCCGGCGGAGTAGGCGCGCTGCCGGCGGAGCGGCTGCCGGCAGAGCGGTAGCCGGCGGGTGGCCGCCGGCGGGGTGGCTGCGGCGGCGGCCCGCTACCGCGGGAGCTCGCGGGGTGGTGGCGGGGTGACCGGCCGCCGTCTTTCCGGGGGCCGGCGCGGCACGAGCAGCCACCACAGCAGCCACAGGCCCGGCCCGCTGGAGAGCAGGATCATCGTCGCCAGCACGCCGTCGCGCCACAGGGTCCCCGCGACGATCCAGCCCGCGATCCAGACGACCATCGCCACGAGCCGGATCCGGATCTGCCTGCCGTGCTCGACCGCGAGCGTCTCGTGCAGGTCGGTGACGACCTGCACCGGCTCGCGGCGGTGACGGCGCACGCCACCGACCCTACGCCGCAGGTGTGTGCCGGCGACCCGGCTCAGGTCCTCCGCTCGCCGAACCGCCTGCGGAACTTCTCGACCTGGCCCGCCGAGTCGAGCACCCGGGTGTTGCCGGTCCAGAACGGGTGCGACACCGCGGTCATGTCGACCCGGACCAGCGGATAGGTGGCCCCGTCCGACCACTCGACGGTCTCGGTCGAGGTCTCGGTGGAGCGGGTCAGGAACTGGTCGCCGGTGGCCATGTCCCGGTAGACGACCGGGCCGTACGCGGGGTGGATGCCGGGTTTCAACGGGGTTCCTCCTGTGCGGTCGGCTGCTACCGTGCCACTGTAAACGATAACGGTTTCTGTTTGCAGGAAGGTGGGACATGGACGGGTTCACGGTGGTGCGCTGCCAGACGTGCGCGCACATGGCGTCCGGTTTCGACGAGGACGCGCACGGCACGGTCGCCGCGTTGCCCGGCGTCGACGAGGTGCTGGCCGAAGGACTGCGCGCGGTGGTGCGCGACAGCCGGCACGGGGTACTGGTGACGTCGGGATGCCGGCTCCGCCCCGGGCTCTGCGGGGCCCGGCGGCCGGGCCTGATGGTGCTCGTGCAGGCCTGTGACGCCGAGCGCCGGCCGGTCTCGTCGGTGATCGCGATCGGCCCGGTCCGCAGCACCGGCGACGTCCGGGCCGTCACCCGGTGGCTGCAGACGGGAGCAGCCCCGGACCCGATGGCACTGCCCGCCCGCCTGCGCTGCGCGATCGAGCGGGAGGGCGCCCACGGCTAGTCCTTGCGCACCACCTCCTCGGCGCCGCCCGCCCGCCAGACCGTGATGTCCAGGTGGCCGTCGACGATCTGCACGCACGAGCCGCCGAGGATCTCCGCTGCGGGGAAGTAGCCGAACTCCTTCCCGCGCAGGTCCAGCCCGATCTCCTCGAACAGCGCGTGCGCGAAGCGCTGGTGCAGGGCCGGGTCGCGCACGTCGTGTGCGGTGCCCCAGATCTTGGCGTCCCCCTCGGTCACCCGCGTGTCCACGGTGGCGGTGTGCAGCGTGAACCGCGGGTCCCGCCGCAGGTCGGCGAACTTGCGGGTGCCCGGCATCCCGATCAGCCACAGCTCGCCCTCGAAGACCCGCGGCTCCACGGGGGAGACCCGTGGGAAGCCGTCCGTGCGCAGCGTGCCGAGCATGCAGAGGTTGCCGGTCGCGGAGTGGCGGCGTCGGAACACCTCGGAGACCGTGGGCGCCGCCGCCACGAACTCCGTCCAGGTCGTCATGCCCGTGCACGCTAGGACCGCCCACCGACAGTTTCACCGTGCGCGTCCACCGTGCGCGCACGGTGCCGCCTCCGCTAGGAACGGGTCGTGGACACCCTCCGGCGCGACCCGTTCCCGCTGCGCGGCCGCACCGCGCTCGTCACCGGCGGCGGCCGGCGCGGCGGGATCGGGCACGCGACGGCGTGCCGGCTCGCCGCGTACGGCGCGAGCGTGGTCGTCGCGCACTTCGCCCCGCACGACGCGGAGCAGGAGTGGGGTGCCGACGACGTCGACGCCGCGCTCGCCGAGGTCCGTGCGCACCGCCCGGGCGAGGGCGTGAACGAGAGCCCCGGCGAGGGCGCGAACGTGGGTCCGGACGACGGCGCCGTCGTCGCCGGTCTGCACGCCGACCTCGCCGACCCCGAGGAGCCGCAGCGTGTCGTCGACGCCGCGCGCGAGCTCGCGGGCCCCCTGGACCTGCTCGTCGCGAACCAGGCGCTGTCCGGTTCGGACGGTCCGCTGGGCGGGCTGGGGGCCGAGCTGGACCGTCATTGGGCGGTCGACGCGCGGGCGTCGATCCTGCTGGCCCAGGCCTACGCGAACGCGCACGACGACACCCGCCCCGGCGGTGCGATCGTGATGATGACCTCCGGGCAGGCCCGGGGGCCGATGCCCGGCGAGGTCGCCTACGCGGCCGCCAAGGCCGCAGTCGCGGGGGTCACGCTCACCCTGGCCGACCAGCTCGCCGACCGCCGGATCCGGGTCAACACGGTCAACCCCGGCCCGGTGGACACCGGCTACCTGGGGGAGGAGGCGTTCCGGGCGATGGCCGGGATGTTCCCGTTCGGCCGCTTCGGCGAACCCGACGACCCGGCCCGGCTGATCGCCTGGCTGTGCACCGACGAGGCGTACTGGATCACCGGCCAGGTGATCGACTCGGAGGGCGGGTTCGCCCGGCACCGCCACGGATGGCGGCCCTAGAACCCAGCCCTAGACCAGGTCGTGCCCGTCGTGCGCCCGCGACGCCGGCGCGCCCGTGGACAGGGCGTCGGTGACCCGGGCGGCGAACACCGGCGGCATCCGCCGCACGGCCTCCTCCGGCGTGACCCACTCGACGGCGCTGGTCTCCTCCCGCGGCCCGGCGGTCCCGGCGACGGGGGAGCAGCGGTAGACGAGCACGACCACGTCGCGCAGCAGGTTCTTGTACACGCCGGTGAGCCGCTCGACCCGCACGGTCAGCCCGGTCTCCTCGTGGACCTCGCGCACCACGCCGTCCTCGAAGCGCTCCCCGGGCTCCAGGACGCCGCCCGGTGGCTCCCACCGGCCGTCGTCGCGCCGGCGGGCGGCGAGCACGAGCCCGCCCGCGGACACGACGACGCCGACCACGGCGACCGAGTGCACGCGCGAGAGCCCCGGCCGATCCGGCCGGGGCTCTGGGGGTGTCATGGAGCGGACGACGGGACTCGAACCCGCGACCCTCACCTTGGCAAGGTGATGCGCTACCAGCTGCGCTACGTCCGCAGTCGCTCCGGAGCATCCCGGTGCGTGCGGTGGTGACCCTAGCGCACCGGGTCCCGGCCTTTACACGCCACCCTCGTGCGCCCGAAGCTGCTCCGGAGTCCCCGAGTGAGACGAGGAGCACACCCGTGACGATTCCTCCCCCTGACGCGGCCCGCCTGGCCGCGCTGAACGAGCACTTCGGGTTCGGCCTCACGGCGCCCGAGATCGAGGAGTACGGCCCGGCGGTCGCGGCCACGCTCGGTGCCTCCGAGCGGGTCGCCGAGCTCTACGCCGCGTCGGCTCCGGTCGCGCCGGACCGGGAGTGGTCCACCCCGGAGGCCGCGGACGACCCGTACGGCGGCTGGTACGTCACGACGTCGATCACCGGCGCCGGGGGCGGGCCGCTGGCCGGGCGGACCGTCGCGATCAAGGACAACGTCTGCGTGGCCGGGGTCCCGATGACCAACGGCTCGGCCACCGTGGAGGGCTTCGTCCCGGCCCGGGACGCGACCGTCGTGACCCGGCTGCTGGAGGCCGGGGCGACGATCGCGGGCAAGTCGGTCTGCGAGGACCTGTGCTTCTCCGGGGGCAGCTTCACCTCGCGCCCGGCGCCGGTGCGCAACCCGTGGGACCCGGCCCGCAACGCCGGCGGCTCGTCCAGCGGCAGCGCGGCCCTCGTCGTCAGCGGGGCGGTCGATCTCGCGCTCGGCGGTGACCAGGGCGGGTCGGTGCGGATGCCCGCCGCGTTCTGCGGCGGTGTCGGGCACAAGCCCACGCACGGTCTGGTGCCCTACACCGGGGCGTTCCCGATCGAGCAGACGATCGACCACCTCGGCCCGATGACCCGCACCGTCGCCGACGCCGCGCTGATGCTCGCGGCGATCGCCGGCGTCGACGGCCACGACCCGCGCCAGCCCACCGTCGTGGAGTCCGTCGACTACACCGCCGAGCTCGCGACCCCGGCCGAGGGGTTGCGTGTCGGTGTCGTGGCCGAGGGGTTCGGCCGCCCGGAGAGCGATCCCGGGGTCGACGAGGCGGTGCGGGCGGCGGTCGACACGCTGCGCGGCGCCGGGCTCGTGGTCGAGGAGGTCTCGATCCCGTGGCACCTGGACGCGATGGCGGTCTGGAACGTGATCGCCACCGAGGGGGCGGCCTTCCAGATGGTCGACGGCAACGCCTACGGGATGAACTCGCAGGGCCTCTACGACCCGGAGCTGATCGCGCACTACGCCGCCCAGCGGATCACCCGCGGGGCGGAGCTGTCGAAGACGGTGAAGCTGGTGGGGCTGTCCGGGCGCTACACCTTCGAGCTGGGCGGCGGGAAGTACTACGCGATGGCGCGCAACCTGTCCTACGAGCTGCGGGCAGCCTACGACGCCGCGCTGTCGTCGTACGACCTGCTGGTCATGCCGACCCTGCCCTACACCGCGCGGGAGCTGATCGGCCGCGACGCCCCGCTGGAGACCTACCTGTCCACGGCGCTGTCGATGATCGGCAACTGTGCACCGTTCGACGTGACCGGGCACCCGGCCGCCTCGGTACCTGCCGGACTGGTCGACGGGCTGCCGTCCGGCCTGATGATCATCGGCAGGCGGTTCGACGACGCGACGGTCCTGCGCGCGGCGCACACCTACGAGCAGGCCGGGGGCGGCTTCCCCGCCCCACCCGTGGCCAGCGGGGCGGCCGCGGGCTGACCCGCGTGCGGCGGGCGGCCGGTCATGGCCGTCCGCCGTGCGGGACGTCCACCCGCGTCGCGACCAGCGCGCCCTCGCGGGCGTTGCGCCGGGCGTCCTCGGCGAAGTCGGGAGCGGTGCAGGCGAACAGCGTGCGCCCGTCGGCGCCGCCGAGCATGCAGGCGTAGACCCCGGTGCCGACCGGGATCTCCTCGAGGACCGCGCCGCCCTCGCGGACCCGCAGGAGCCGGTTGCCGAGCGCGTCGGCGACCCAGACCGCGCCCTCGGCGTCGAGGCAGCACCCGTCCGGGGCGACGGAGAGCCCGGCGAGTGCCTCGTGCAGGTCCGTGGTCGCGGGCAGGTCGCCGAACCGTGCCCAGTCCCGGCGGTGCGACAGGGACCCGTCCGGGCCGACGTCGAACGCGCTGATCCGGTTGCCGAAGGTCTCGGCGACCAGCAGCACGCCGTCGTCGGTGAGCATGCTGCCGTTGGCGAACCACATGTCCTCGGCGACCGGGGTGACGGTGCCGTCCGGGTCGACCCGCAGCAGCGTCGCGGGCGCGAGCGGCGCCCCGCCCATCAGGTCGAACCCGAAGTTGCCGACGAAGGCGCGTCCGGCGGCGTCGACGACCATGTCGTTGACGTGCCCACCGACGTGCGCGCTCAGGTCGGCGTGGGTGACGAGCGTGCCGTCGGCCTCGCGGCGCAGCAGCCGGGCGTCGCGCATGGACACCACCAGCAGGCGGCCGTCGGGCAGCCGGCCCAGCCCGGACGGCTGCTGCGGCACCTTCGCCTCGACCCGCAGGTCCGAGCCGTCCTCGCGGGCCGAGCAGACGCGGTGGGTGTAGAAGTCGACGAACCAGACACGGTCGTCGTACCAGCGCGGGGCCTCGGCGAAGGTGAGATCCGGGACGACGGTGGTCAGCTCACGGGCCATGGGGTCCTCCGGCGGTGACGACGATGATCGGACGACGGTGATCGATCGCAGGGTCACGGGGTCTGCCGAGGGTGTCAAGGAACACACCGGGAGGCGGTGGGGCGGCGCGGCGAGCGGGTCAGGCCGGGGCGGCGGTGCGGGCGGCGTCGAGGAAGCGTTCCAGCTCGCGGCGGGGATCCGGCCCGCACGGCTGGTAGACGATCTCGGTCACTCCGCGTGCGGCGAGGTCGTCGAGCGTGCGCCGGACGCCGTCGCGGGTTCCGCTGATCGTCGCCTGGTCCAGCAGGACGTGTCCGCCGGCGTCCCAGGCGGCGCGGTCGGCGTCGTTGAGTTCCACGCAGTGCCCGGAGTGCACGGCCAGGTGCCGTTCCCGCTCGGGCGTGCGTTCGACGGCGTCCATCCAGGCGTCGCCGCCGGGCAGGCCGCGGACGGCGTCGGGCCCGCCGAACTCGTAGGCGCCGTGGTAGGCCAGTGCCCAGCCGGGCCCGCCCGCGGCGCGGATCCGGTCGGAGCCTGCGGGCTCGGCGTCGTCGAGCACCGTGCCCCAGGCCAGGTATGCGACCCAGGAGTACTCCGTCATGAACTCCGGTGTCTGCAGGGTGGCGTAGAGGCCGTCACCGAGCTCGCGGGCGACGGCGTCACCCTTGGGGCCGAGCGCACCGATGAGGACCGGGACGTCGATGGGCCGGGCGGGGGAGTGGCCGTCGGGGTGCATCATCCGCATCCGGGCGCCCTCCCACTCGACGACCTCGCCGCGCAGCAGCGCGCGGTAGGTGCGGATGTAGGCGTCCATGAACCGCCAGGTGATCGCGCCGTAGCCCATGGCGCGGCGGCCGGTGAACCCGGTGCCGAACGAGACCGCCACCCGGCCGGGTGCGAGCGCGGCGAGGGTGGCCGTACCGGCGGCGTTGACCATGGGGTGACGCAGGCTCGGCACGAGGACGCCCGGGCCGAGCCCGATCCGGGTGGTCCGCTCGGCGGCGAGTGCGAGCGTCATCCAGACGTCCGGGCTCTGCTGCGGGGTGTCGTAGACCCAGGCGCGGTCGTAGCCGAGCTCCTCGGCGAGCGCGATGTCGTCGGGCGAGCTCAGGCTCGTCGGGAAGGCGCACGACACCTGCATGACCGACCTCCTCGTGGTGCGCGTCACACGGCGCACCGAGCGCAGAGTCGTCGGAGGGGGAGTGCGGTGTCAAGCGTGGTCGGTCACGGTGTGGTCGCGGGCCCGGGAACGAGAAAATCCCCGGGCCGATGCCGGCCCGGGGATTCCCGGTGTGGTGCGCGATACTGGGATTGAACCAGTGACCCCTACCGTGTCAAGGTAGTGCTCTCCCGCTGAGCTAATCGCGCGAGGCGGCGGCGGGAATCGAACCCGCGTACAGGGCTTTGCAGGCCCTTGCCTAAGCCACTCGGCCACGCCGCCGGATTCCCGGCTCGTGAAACGAGACCCGGCCGAGCGGACGACGGGACTCGAACCCGCGACCCTCACCTTGGCAAGGTGATGCGCTACCAGCTGCGCTACGTCCGCATTTCTCCGTACCGTTCCCGGAGCGTTTCCGCTCGTTCCCGGTGCGTTGTCAGAACACTATCGCACGGCCCGGAGCGTCCGACGAGGGGGTGGGGGTGACTCGTTCCCGCTGGTCATCGGGTGGACGGCGGTCCCGTGGTGGGGTCTTCGGGGTGGGCCCCTGGATCCGAAGGGTCCGGGAAACAGAAGATCCCCGGGCCGATGCCGGCCCGGGGATTCCCGGTCTGGTGCGCGATACTGGGATTGAACCAGTGACCCCTACCGTGTCAAGGTAGTGCTCTCCCGCTGAGCTAATCGCGCGAGGCGGAGGCGGGAATCGAACCCGCGTACAGGGCTTTGCAGGCCCTTGCCTAAGCCACTCGGCCACTCCGCCGAGAACTGAGCGACTTCTCCGAGCGGACGACGGGACTCGAACCCGCGACCCTCACCTTGGCAAGGTGATGCGCTACCAGCTGCGCTACGTCCGCGTGAGCACCGTGTTCCGGGCCGGGGAGGCATGCGCGATGTCTGCCCGGCTGTCCGTCCGCGGTGCGGTGAGAGAACACTAGCACCCGCCCCGAGGGGGACACACCCGCCCCCCTCTCCACCACCGCAGGTCCTCTCATGTGCGGAGATCGACTCCGCACGGCGGTGGAGTGCGTGGGATCAGTCCTGGGCGGTGGTGTCGAGCAGGTCCGCGAGGGCGGCGTCGAAGTCCAGCCAGGAGTACTCCGAGGTGGCCGGGACGGCGTCGTAGGTCGCCTGCAGGAACTCCGAGAGGGTCTGCGCCGAGGTGGTGAACAGCGCGTGGCCGGAGGGGGAGGTCAGCTCGAGCTCGATCCGGGCCGGGTCGTCGCTCATCGGCTGCACCCGGACGTCGCCGGTGCCGGCGGAGTCCACCAGTCCGTCGGCGAGCAGGTCCCGGGCGAAGACCCAGTCGACGGTGGAGTCGTGCCCGGTCCGGAACGAGGCCTGGACCGCGTAGGGGTCACGGCTCGTGTAGGACAGTTCGACCTTCACGGGCACGACCGGCGCGTCCGGAGCGATGAGCTCGAACATGGCCGTCGCCCGGATCGTCTTGGACTCGTCGCGCATCGGTCATCCTCTTTCTGGGGGGGCGTTGCGTGGGGCGTCAGTCGGGAGAACGAGCCAGACGGCCTCGGGGTGACGGGTTCGATGCGCATCAACGTGGATCACCACGGGATGACGCCCGTTCGAGTCACACCGGTGTAACTCCGTGCTGCGGGGATGCGGCTGAACGTGGCCGCGACGGCCCTGGCGTGTGAGGTGCGCGACGCGGCGCGACTACGCTCGACGAGGCGTCCGAACCGTTGGGGCGCGGACCTCGAAGAACGCGACGTGAGGACATCGCTGGTGGCAGGCATCGCCGACCCGCCGGACCCCCCGGAGCACGGGCGGCCCGGTGACGGTGCCGCACGCGCCGATGCCGCGCAGCGGGCCACCGCCCGTCGCGAGGACTCCGCCCGACGTGCGGAGGACGCGGTCGACGTGGGGCTCGTGCAACGCATCGTGGCCGGGGACTCCACCGCGCTGGGTGAGTTGTACGACCGGTTCGGGCGGCAGGCGTACTCGCTGGCGCGACGGATCTGTGTGGACGACGGGCTGGCCGAGGACGTCGTCCAGGAGGTCTTCCTGGCGTTCTGGCGGGACCCGGCGCGGTTCGACCCGAACCGCGGACGCTTCGGGACGTGGCTGCTCACGCTGGTGCACCACAAGGCGGTCGACGCGGTCCGGCGCGAGAGCGTGATCCGGCGCCGCACCGTCCCGGCGGCCGAGGACGGCACGGAGTGGAACGCCCCGCCCGGGCCGGGGGCCGACGAGGGGGCCATCGGGTCCCTGGTCGCCGGCACGGTGCGGGACGCGCTGGGCCGCCTGCCCGCCGAGCAGCGCCAGGTGCTCGCGCTGGCGTACTACGGCGGGTACACCCAGCGCGAGGTCGCGGCGAAGATCGGGGTACCGCTGGGGACGGTGAAGTCGCGGATGTTCACCGGGGTGGCCCGGCTGCGGAACCTGCTGGGTCCGGTGGTCGGCGACCCCGACGGCGGCACGGCCGGAGGGATGTCGTGAACGGCGAGGTCGGGTACGGCGACGGGACGCGCCCCTGCCCGATGGTCGAGCAGACCGTCGGGTGGGCGCTGCACGCGCTCGAGCCGGACGGGGAGGCTGCCGTCCTCGAGCACCTCCCGGGGTGCGCGGAGTGCCGCGGGGTCGCCGCGGACGTTGCCGGGGTCACCGTGGACCTGGCCACCGCGCTGCCGCAGGAGGACCCGCCGCCCCGGCTGCGCGAGTCGATCGTCGAGCAGGCCCGGCGGACCCCGCAGGTCGGCCGGGACGAGCGGCCGGCCCCGGGGGAGTTCCGCAGGCCGGCGGACGAGGGGCGCGGTCGTCCGGTCGCGCCGGACGCCGACCGCTCGCCCGTGTCCGTCCCGCCGCCGGACGCGGGCCGGCGGTCCGGGCCCGCTCACTCGTCGCGCCCCGCGCCGGGCGACGCCGGACGGGTTGCCGGAGAGCGCCGCCCGCCGGCCGGCCCCGGCCGCACCGGTGAGCGCCGTCGTCGGCGACGGTTGCTGGTCGCCGCGGTGGCCGTGGTCGCGGTCCTCGCCGGTGGCGGGGTCATGGCCGGGGAGATCCAGAGCCTGCGCGCCGAGCGTGATGCGAGTCTCGCGCAGGCGCAGCAGATGGAGGGCGTCCTGTCCGCGCTCGCCCGGCCGGGGACGCGGCACGCGTTCCTCGCGCCGCAGCCCGACGCGGCCGCGGTCGCCGTGGTGCTCGTGGCCGACGGGCAGCGCGAGATCGTCCCGATGGGACTGGAGCCGAACCACACCGCCGAGCAGACCTACGTCCTGTGGGGCCTCGACGGTGACGCGAACCCGACGGCCGTCGGAACGTTCGACGTCCGCCCGGGAGCCGACGGACCGTTGTCAGTAGCATCGCTCGAAGGCGGGACGTACGGCACGTATGCCGTCTCGCTGGAGCGAGGGCGGGAGGCACCCCCCGCACCCTCGGCAGTGGTCGCGGCTGGGCAGGTGGAGACCTGAGTACGACGGAGCAGAACGACACCGGTGTGCCGGCGGTCGCGGGAGCGAAGCCGCGGCGCCGGTACACCGGCCTCCGCAAGTGGTTCCGGCGGACGAAGGTCCGCTACCGGGCGTTCCGGGCCCGGGTGGCCCGCAACCCCGTGCTGGACACGACCTATCGCGTGACGGCCGGGGTCCTCGGCACCGCGATCGTGATCCTCGGCATCATCGCGCTGCCCGCCCCCGGCCCGGGCTGGGCGATCATCTTCCTCGGCCTGGGTGTGCTCGCCGCCGAGTTCCACTGGGCCAAGCGCCTGCTGCACTGGGTCCGGGTGCGCTACGACGCCTGGGTGGCCTGGATGGGCCGCCAGACGCGGGTGGTCCAGCTGCTGGTGATGACGGCCATCCTGGGCACCGTCGCCGCCTGCGCCTGGCTCATGGGCATCTTCGGCACCGTCGGCGGCTGGGTCGGGCTCGACTGGCCGTGGCTCGAGTCGCCCTTCAAGGAGTACCTCGGGCCGCCGGCTCCGCCCGTCCCGCCGGTGCCCCCGGTCCCGCCGGCTCCGCCGCTGGTCACGCCGCCGCAGTGATCAAGGGCCACCCCCGTGAACGGGTGGGGGAGGGGCTGTGTAGAGTAAGTATCACCGCTGAGGGCGATTAGCTCAGGGGGAGAGCGCTTCGTTCACACCGAAGAGGTCACTGGTTCGATCCCAGTATCGCCCACAGTCAAAGGCCCTGGTCAGAGACTCATTTGAGAGTCTGGGACCAGGGCCTTCGTCGTGTTCGGGGTCGCTGCCGGAGCATTCTCGGGGCATCCGCTTCAAATCGGATCGGGCACGGCTCCGTCATCATTATCGCCCGACTCGTCGTCGCGGTCGTCGAGCGCCCGGAGGATGCGCTCGCTGTTGTCGGTCCGCCGCGTGTAGAGATCCAGGGTCGTCGGTGCGTTCGGCTCGTTCGACCAGCGGTCCCGCTCCGCGCTCGCGGGCGCCCTCGCCGAGCACCATGCCGACATGGGCTCGCGGCGGTGACGCCGAGGCAGATCCGTTGGGTGAACGGCTCCCGCACGTCGAGCACGTCCTTGGACGGCTCCTGCAGGTAGCCATGGGCTGCGAACAGGGCGGCGCGGCCCTGATCCGCATGGGCGATCCCGTCCCCGGCACGGGCGTCGACCGTGACGGGGACGGCGTTGGCTGCCCGGCGCCTGACGCGTGGATCTTGCACTGCGAACGGCCCCTCGTTCGGTTCTTCCGGGCCGGAGAGAGATGTGCAGAAGGTTCCCTTCTGCGGTCGCGACGGCGCGACCAGACGATCTCGCGAACGAGGGCGCCCGCATACTTCGGGGACGCCGGGAGCGCAGCGCCGAGGCACTCCATGACGTGAAGACCGGCGGGGTCAGTACTCGGCAGTGACGTCCCGTGCGCCGCCGCTCGGCATGAGCGACAGGAGGTCGAAGTCGGCGATGTCCCTGTACGGGACCAGCTCGCGGCCCGCACCGAAGGTGCGGGGCATCTGCAGCTTGATGTTGCGCCCGGGCTTGCGCTTGCGCGAGAACCGGTGCCGGAGGTCTCGTTCGGCCTGAGTGATGTCGACGTGGCGGGCCTCGACGACCTGCAGCACGTGGCAGTCGGGGTTCGTGAGGTGCTGCCGCCCCCGAGCGTCCGTGCCGTGACCGAGCTTCACCCAGTTCTGCCAGGCGACGAGGTAGAGACGCTGGGGAGCATCGGCACGTGACTCCCACGAGCGCGAGGTCGGGTCCATGCGCAGGGAGCCCAGGACCTGCTTCTTCCAGGGGGCGAGATAGGCGGCGCGCTCCTGCCCCCGGAGAGCGCGCTCACGTGCATTGCGAGGGCGCTGTGCCTTGGGAAGTGCCTCGGCGAACCGGCGAAGGGCATCGACGTGCGCTGACACGGTCTCGGCAGTCTGGGGCCCCCGGTAGGTCCGTGGACGGACGTACTCCCCGGTGACGCGGTCGTCGACGACTTCCAGCGCCTCCGCCACCGCCACGATGTTGTCCAGGAGCCGGAGGAACACTCCCTCCTTGTCCTCCAACTCTTCTCCGGACGTGTCGAGAACGTCGTCGACGGCGGCGGCGAGCGAGCGCAGCACCAGGTCGTTGAGGAAGGAGAAGACGTCGGCGTCGACGGTCTCCACGCGCCGACTCCGCGTCCGGTCCACTGCGATAGTCATGCCGCTCCCAGGCCGTCCGATCTCTCCGGCCATTCGCGTACACCGCTTAGGCCGTTACGGAGGCGGCGCGAGGGCCGTTCGGCCTACTCAATACTGCTGAAGACCCGTGGGAACCGGTAATCGCGGCGGCCGGCCGGCGATGGGACAGGTGACAGTTCCGGCCGAGGGGAGCAGGGAATGGGCGGGTTGCAGTCCGGGGGCGGCACCAGCGCGGTCGCCGCGTCGGCTCACGCGGGATGTGAGCGGTTCCGGCTCACCGACCCGTTCATCACCAGTAGGACCAGGCGAGCGACGGCGACCTTCCTCGGTTTCCCGGACGACTCCGCCGGCATTCCCGAGGCCCGCTGGATGCGCGCGATGACCTTCGAGGCCTTGGTCCACGGCGAGCGCTTCGTCTCGGAGCTCCTGACCCGTACGGTCGGACGGCTCGGGCTGCCGCGACCGGATTCCGTCCGGCGCCGAGACTGCGGCGGGAAGGTCGGCAGCACCGCCGCGCAGCTGGTCTCCGCACACGAGGCTGCGATCTCCGGTCAGGCGACGATGCTGACCCGGCTCGCGGTGCCGTACGTCCATCTGGAGCACCGCGCCGACGCCACCGCGGTCCAACCGGACTTCGCGATCGTCTGCCCGCGGGTGGACGGCGGGTCTTGGCTGATCATGGGCGACGCGAAGGACTACGAGCGGATCCGTTCCCGCATCGACGACCAGCGGATGCTGAAGGGCTTCCTGCAGGTCGCGCTGGGAGCCGAGTCCGCGGAGGCGTGGTCGAAGCTCCCGGCGGGCATGTCCGTGCACCGCTCCGGCGCACTCGCCGTCCCGCGCAACGCCTTCTTGCAGCCGGAGCCGGTCGTCGAGCTCCTCGACGACCACCGCGGCGAGGTTCGGGCGCGCGCCGAGGAGCGGCTGGCAATGCGGGCCAAGCTCGGCGACGACCGTCCGACCGACGACGAGCTGGCGGACTTCGTCGCCCACCAGACCGCGGTGTTCGACCCGCGCAGCTGCGTCACCTGCAGCCTCTTCACCTACTGCCGTGCAGAGCTGCGCGCCCGCCCCGAGCCAGAGGCGCTGCTCACCGAGATCGGCGTCGAGCGGCACCTGCACGCAGCCGTCCAAGCCGGCACCGCGCCGAAGAGCGTGACCGACCAGGTGGAAGCCACCCTCAGCGGCCTTCCCGCCTGGTCCGACCGACGGCGGACGGACCCGGCGGGGGAGCCGGGAACGATCGACGTCGTCGTCGTGAAGTCGGACTCGGCCGCGCTGGGTGTGCACGGCGTGGCCGTGCGGTCCCACCCGGGAACCTGGGTTCGGCAGACCTTCGCCGACCCGCAGTCGCCGCTGACCCGACGGGCCGTGATGCGCCTGATCGGCGAGGCGATCCGCGGGCACTCCGGACGGCTACCCGTCCAGCTCGTCGTCCCGGACCGCCCGACCGCCGATCTCCTCGCGACGGCCGCGGACTCCCTCGCCGGCGTCGAGCTGAGCAGGCTGCGGTGGGAACGTGACCTGGAGCAGGGCCGCCCCGCGCTGACTTTCGACGGTGCCGAGGCCACGATCCCCGAACCGCTGCACCCGGACGAACGCCTCGCCGTCAGCTTCCTGCTCGAGGAGGACCGCGCTCGTGCGATGAGGTTGCGGACGCCAATCCTCGACCTCCGCTCGATCCTGGCCGCCCACGTGACGGCCGGGGGACCGGCGATGGACGCCGGCCGCCTCGACTACCTGGTCACCTGGGCCGAGGCCACCGAGCCGCTCGACCACCGCGCGGTGTCCGACGCCATCACCGCGCAGGAGCAGACTCCGGGCGCCCGTCTGTCCAACGTCGTCTCGGACGCGCTCCACGGTGCCCGCCGCGAACGCGCCGGCGAGGTCTACGAGGAGCTCGTCTCCGAGGCACTCGACTACCGGATGTCGGTCGTCGAGCGGGCGATCGCGGTGCTCTCGGGACTGCCGTCGTCGCGGCTCCGTGAGGTGCACCGCGCGCTCGAGGCGGACGCCCAGGAGGTGTGGGGTCGTCGGCTCGCGCTTCAGGCGTCGGACCTGGTCCGCTTCTCCCGGACCTACACGAGCTGGCGCAACGCCCAGGTCGAGATGCTCGACGACGATCGCACCTGCGCGGTCCAGCTCGGCTCCCTTGGCGACTACGGGGTCGCGCACGACCGCGCCGCAGACGCCGGTGTGCGCGAGCTGGCCCTCGCGACCGTCACCGCCGTCGAGCCGCTCCGGCTCCGTGTCCGGTCGCGTCGACTCAAGGCGGGCACGCGCGTCGTCGCGCTGCACGTCAACGGCGAGGCCATGATCGAGCGGGCGTCGACCACGCTGAAGATCCAGGGCGGGTCCTTCAAATTCGGGCAGATGGCGATCGGCGATCTCGTCGAGACGGCGGGCGACGAGCTGGAGTGGCAGCCCAAGGTGTGCCCTCCGCTCGCCGTCGGCGACGAGATCGTCCTGGCGGACGCCGCCTGGTTCGGCAAGCTGTTCAAGAACAGTGTCGACCTCGCGGTAGCCCGGCCGAGCCAGGACAACCAGGCCGCACCGAAGTCGGACTGCGGGCCGGACACCTACACAGCCGACAAAGGCAAGCACCTTTGGTGCTGCCGCCCCCACGCCGTCGCCGAGGCCGAGTGGTCGGACACGCTCGCGGTGCGTCGGGCGCGCGGAGAGCTCAATCCGGACACCTGGCCACCGCTCGTCGACGAGGAGCGGTTCGACGTCGGCGGTGACGCCCCCGCCGAGCCGCCCGCCTCCGTTGCCCCCGCCGCCCTCACGATCGACGACCTGGACTGACAGTGACCATCTGCTTCACGCCCGCGGCCGCCCACCTGACCGACGCCGCCCACCACGGAGATGCCGCACGAGGCAACGTCGCAGCCTCCGACCGGGCCATCGCCGCCCTGCAGCAGGTCCTGGCGAGCCAGGCCGACCACGACAAGATCCTCCTCCGGGCCGCTGCGGGCGCCGGCAAGTCCGTCGCCCTCGTGCGGATGGTGGCGACCGCGCTGGAGCACCCGAAATGCCACCGGGTCGCGGTCACGGCGTTCGCGAACAAGCAGGTCTTCCCGCTCGCGGGTTCGCTCGGAACCGAGCTCGGGGCCGCGACGGTGTGCCTGTTCGTGAGCAAGGACCGGCTCGACGACATCCCCGACCACGTCCTCTCCGCGGTCACCGTCGCGACCGGCCTGGATGACATCCCGGACACCGCGCGCGTCGTGCTCGGGACGTCGCACAAGCTCGGCGCGATGTACTACCGGACGCGGTGGTCGCAGCTCGGTTCCGTGGCCAACGGCGATCGCCCCTTCGACGTCCTGTTCGTCGACGAGGCGTGGCAGCTCCCGCTGCACCGCTACGCGACGGTGGAGAAGCTGGCGCCGCTGTCGGTGGGCGTCGGGGACGTGGGGCAGCTGCCGCCCATCGACCCGTCGGAGAACCCGTGGCGCGGCGACCCCGGCTACAACCCCTACCGCGCCTGGCCGACGGCGTTCGAGGCCCTGGACAGCACCGTCACGATCGACCTCCCCGCAGTCTGGCGCCCGACTGCCGCCCAACTCCCGCTCTGGCGAGCCTTCTACAGCGACTGGGACCGCCTCGACTGCGTCGCCGGCCCGGGCGACCGCCGCATCGACCTGCCGCCCCTCGACGGCGCGGTCCGGACGGTCTGGGAGGCCGTCGCCACCGGCGCCCCGACCCTGCTGGAGATCGACGGTCTGCCGGACGCCGAGGCCCCCGACATCGACCAGCCACTGCTCGACGAGCTGGAGCGCCTGCTGGAGCCGCTGCTCGCGGGCGGTTTCTCCGCGATCTCAGCCCGCCACGACGGCGCCTGGCAGCCCGCTGGGGAGAAGGTCATCGACTCGGCGGATCCCGGCGACGACCCGTTGATCGTCATCCTCGCCACCCGCAACCAGGCCGTCGACGATGCCGCGGAGATGGTCGAGCGCCTCACCACCCGCCTCGACCTTCCCGAGGGTGTCCTCCGCGCCTCCACCGTGGACTCCTGGCAGGGCCAGACCAACGCGATCACGATCGCCATCCACCCCCTCTCCGGCGCGGACAAGCTCGACGACTTCAACTCCGCCTTCGGCCGCCTCGCCGTCACCTGCACCCGAGCCACCCACGGCCTCCTGATGCTCGCCCGCAGCGGCCTCGACCAGCTGTTAGACGACGCCGCAGCTCAGCCGGGCACGCCCCTCGGCGAGCCCGGCACCCGCTCACTCCCGAGGCAGACCCACCAACGGATCCTGAACACCTTCAATCGCGCCGCTCTGCAGCTGCAGCCATGAGTCCTTCCTGCGGCCGGCTGCTCAGCCATCCGTAGGACGGCTACGTGTAGTCCGTGCGGTCCTGTGCGCGTTCGAACGCCCCGCAGCGGAGGCGGGTGTTCCAGACCCGACGCCCACCGCTGGGCTGGGGTGGTCCGGTCCAGCGGCGATCCGGGTTCCACCAGCAGCTCTCGACCTTGGCCGTCCCGATGTCCAGAGCCTCGTCCAGCGCGGGGGCCAGGTCGGTGTCGTGGGACGCGAGGATGACGAGTCCGATCTCCGGATCCGCCGCCTCACGGACGAGTGCGAGAGCGACCAGGACGTCGACTCCCTTCTCACGCACTTCTGAGATCATCCGGCGCTCGTCCCGACTCTCAGGGCGGCGATAAGCGGGAGGAGGAGTGAATCCGGCAACTGCTGGTCACGATACTTCGGGGCCATCGGTTGGGTGTCGATGCTTCTGCAGGCCGGGAACGACCAGATCCGGTTCAAGCCCCCGCCCGGTGGAGGGCGTGAGTCCTGAAACGTGAGATGCCCTCACACGTTCGAGGAACCATCGTTGGGCCTCACATGCCGCCTGCAGGCCGTCCTCATCACCGAGTAGCGCGAGAGGGACGGACGGCCGCAGCTCCAGCCGCGAAATCGGGATGTCGACGCCTGGAATCTTGTTGACCATCGTCCTGAACTCGTCCCGGACTGCGGTGTCGTCGAAGGGCGGCCGAGTAGTCAGATGCTGGAACACGACCTCGACCACGCCCGAGGTGGGCTTGATGGCCCACGGCCAGAAGTGTTCCGAGTAGTGCACCATGGGGAAGCAGCTGGTCTGAGCGCCGGTGCCCCAGGAGAAGGCTCCGCCGGCCGCGCCCCAGTCGTCCAGGAGCCGACGGACCCCGTCCCGGACCGTGGTGGGCTGGTTGGCTTCGAGCTGCAGCCAGAAGCGCTGTTCGTCGCGGTCGTTCGTTGCTTCAGCCGGTACCTCGATCCCAATGAGCGCAGCCAGGTCGAGAGGCCCCAGACGTTGAGCGGGTTCGGCTCGACCTTTCTCGGTGAAGCGGATTCCCTCGGCGCGGAGGACGTCCGAAGGCTTGTCGGTACGTGCCGGATCGGGCCAGCGGAACTCCGCTGAGACCGTTCCGTCAGCCCGGAGAACCCGCCACGCGTTGGGGACAGGCCGGCCGGCGAGGTAGTTCCCCAGAGGCTTGGGATGTACGCCGCTGACCGCGGCCAGATCCCCATAGGACGTCCACGTGCCCTCGGGCATGGCCGCGCAGATGCGGCGCACGGCCTGCCACTGGTCGGAGACGTCGGTCGCCGTGGCCTCGCGACGTGGACCCGGCCACACGGCGGCGGCGCGGGCCGCCAGCGCCGCGCCGCGATCCCGGATCTGGGGCAGTCCCCAGCTCGGCTGCCGTGCGACTTCGGTACTCATCGAGAACTTGCTGAACCGTAGGAGTTCCCGCTTGTCGGCGAAGGGCTTGTTCGAGAGGTCGGGGTTGTAACCGGTCAGAGTCAGGTTTCCGAGCAGGTGTACTACCCGCTGGTGCAGATCGGCAGGCGTCTCGCCGGGCTCGACGTCGGGTTCCAGCAGTGCAAGCCACTCCGGGGTCGGTGTCTGTGGGAGGACGTGTTCGACCTGCACGGTCGTCTGCTCCCAGTCGATGAGTTCCTTGTGCCCGTAGCTCTCCTCGAGGCGCCGGAGCACGAAGAGCCGCTGGGACGCCCGCCCGACCCAGTAGAAGTTGAGGGTCTGGATGCTCTCGGCGAGCTGTTCGTCGTCGGGCCAGAAACGCCGGGGCTGGGAGAGAAAGACACGGAGTGCTTCGGCGGCGTCAGGGGTCTCGGCCGCGGCTATCGCGGACTGGGCGAGCGCCCGGTTGATGCCCGACGCAGTTCGACCGCACAGCATTCGTCGGACCAGGTAGGACTCCAGGTACAGCATCGCCGTCTCTGCCTCGCCCTCAGCTGCGCGACCGGTCTCGCGGCGGTCGAGCAGGACCATGAGGACGGGGTAGACGGCTTCGCCGCCCCACTGCGCCAGGCGTCGCAGCGCGGCTGCCGCCTCGCGGTCCGGCGGCTCGGTCAGGGAATCGGGATGGATGATCGCGTGAAGGTGACGGGCTCGCCTCGCGAGCTCTACGATCTCCGTCTCGACGGCGTCCTCGTCGTGGGCGATGGGACGGAATCGCTTCTGCTGCGCGAGGTAGGTGTCGCTGCGCCGTAGTTCGGGCTGGCCGCGGAGGACCAGATCTAGGTAGGCGAGCGTCTCGACATGCTGCGTACCGAGAACTTCCTGCATGGGAGCCCACACCTTCGTGTAGACATCTTCGGCTCGGCTGGGAAGCAGCATGAACAGGTGGTTTCGCAGGAGATCGCCCAGGCTGAGAGCCATACCGGTGTTGTTCAGCGACTCGAAGATGCGATGGACGTTGTCGTCCTGCTCCGCAGTGACGGACACGACGTCGAGGCGACTAACGATGGCCTGCTCGATCCTGTTCAGATCATCGGGATCCTCGGGGTCGTCTGCAGCGGCGATCTGCCCCAGGAAGTACCGGTAGGCAGCCGCGACGTTTCCGCCCGTCGGCTTGTGCTCTGCGGCAATACAGGCAGTGAACGCCTCACGATCCGTCTGAGTGGGGAGAAGCTTGAAGTGGTCGTTCCCGGTCTGGTACTCGTTCACCAGCCACTGCCGATGGATCCGGTCCGCAGCCCGAGGGCTCTCAGCGCGGACATGATCCCGCAGCGCGGCCAGCGCGAGCATGAGCGTCGTCAGGCGCTGCTGCCCGTCGACGACGAGCCAGCGCTGAACACCACCGGCGATCGTCGCATTTGCGGGTGCCAGCACCAACGATCCGACGAAATGGCCGGGGGAATTCGGGTCGTCGCCGAGCGCCTCCGCCTGCGCCACAACGTCTGCCCACAGCCGTTCGAGCTGCGGTTTCTGCCACGCATAGGTGCGCTGGTAAAGAGGAACGAGGTACTGCTTCTCTCCCTCGAGGATCGGCTTGAGGGTCATCTCCTTCGCCTGCATCAGGCGCTCCTCCGAGTGTCGAGATGCTGGGTCACGTCGAGAACCTCGCTGTGCCATGCGCGGAGCTCGGGCCCGGTGGGGGCGAGTTCGTAGGCGTGATGGTGGGCGGCTCGGGACAGGGTGTGCCAGAGTTCCGTGGCGCGGGCACCGAGGCTGGGGTCGACCGTGAGGCTCAGGGTGAGAAGTTGAGCCCTCCTGCTACGGACCGCTGCCATCGCCGGATTATGGGCGGCCCAGAAGTCGTCCAGGCCGTGCTCGAGGGCCAGGCGGACGAGCCAGGTGCAGGTGCGGGGCCAGGCGCCGTACTCGACCAGATCGGGGTCATTGAGGATCCGGTCGGCGACGGCGAGGCGACGGAAGGCTTCGTGACTCACGTCTGCAGCCACTCCGCGAGTTTCTCGACATCCTGGATGAACGGCTTGAGGTCGCCGACCATGCCCTTATGGGCACCCTTCTTGCACATTCGGAAGGCATCGGCGGCACCGGGACCGGCCGCTGCGAGCTTCACGGAAAGGTCACCACCGTTGATCGTGTCGAACACGGCCAGGTTGGCCTTCTTGTTGGTGGTATTCGCCTCGAGGATCGCCGCCTCGACCTCGGCGTGCGAGTAGCCCTTGCCGAGGCGGGCGGAGCGGATCTTCGCGTGGCAGGCGGCCTCGATGGCACTGCGGCAGCACGACGCGACGAGCTCGCTCCGGACGTCCGGCGGCAAGGCTGTGGTCAGGTTCATCGCGCGGGCGTCGTCGAGATAGCGGGCGATCGGATCACCGCTCGGACGCATCTCGACGGCGGAGCGTTCGCCGCGTGCGACCTCCCAGATCGTCGCGGACAGCTCGAGGCGGCGGACGGCATCGGCCAGGCGGTCGTCGTGGGTGAAGACCACGACCTGTCGGGTCAGCGCGACGTCGGCCAGTACCCGAGCGAGGCCATCGACCTTTGCCGGGTCCATGGCCTGCACCGGGTCGTCGATCAGGACGAAGCGGAACGGACTCTGGTCCACCGTGGCTCGCGGGAGAAACAGTGACAGACCGAGAGCGTGCAGCTCGCCCTGGCTCATCACGCCTAGGGCGGTGCCGCCGTCGACGTCGTCGATCCGAACGTCCATGGCGACCCGGCGGCGGTTGGCGGCGCCGTCCAGCCGGACCGGACCGAGCTCGACGTTGCTCTGCTGACGCAGCGCCTGCCAGGTCTGCCGGGACTGCTCGGCGAAGGGAGCGAGGCGTTGGTCGCGGAGCTGTGCTGACGTATCGGCGAGCCACTTGTCAGCGCGTTCGAGCGCGGCGAGGCGGTCGGACTGGGTGGCGGCCTGTGCGGCCTCGTCGTGCCAGGCACTGAGCCTGCGGGCGACGGGGGCCCAGGCCTCGTCGAGCCGGGCGAGCTGCGCCTCCGCGTCCGCCTTCTTCGCTGCGAGTGCGGTGCGCGCAGGCCCATGGGCGGTCTCCAGCGCCTGGGCGAGAGCGGCGGGTCCCTCGGCATGCCGGACAGCCGACCACGTGTCCCACACATCGCCGGCCAAAGGGATCGGCTGTACCACGGAGCGGGCGTCCGCTGTAGCGCGATCGAGCTCCGACATCGTCCGCCGCGACTCCGCGGTGGCCTGCTCCAGGTCTTCCATACGACCGGCTGCCCGAGTCCGCCACGCGTCGTCGAGCGTCCCCTTCTCGCAGACCGGGCACGACTGAATCCCGGATTCGGCGTGGTCGTGCAGGGCGGTGCGCAACAGCTCGACGACGCGGTCAGCGTGGCCGGTCTCGGCGTTCGCCACCGCGGCGTGCTCGTCCAGTCGCCGGCGGATCTCCGCCGTGGCGGTGGCGATCTCGTCGGGTTCCGGCAGCCGCAGTTCGAGGACGGCGCGTAGGCGGGCGGCCTCCGCATCCGGTTCGCCGGCTCCTGCAATCAGTTCGGCGATTGCGGCAAGATCAGGTTTGGTGGGTTTGAGCAAGGCGGCTGCCTGGGTGATCCGGGGATCGTCGCTGTTCTCCAGCTCGGCCCGCAGGGCTTTTCGTTGCGCGTTCGCGGAACGGGCGGCCTCACCGATCCGCTTGCGAGCCGCCTTGATCCGGTCGTGGGCTGCAGTCAGCGCGCCGAGCCCGAGCAGGCGGTGCAGGGCGTCGTGCAGCTCGCTGGGCTTGCCGTCGATCAGCGCGCCGAGCTCGCTGTAGGAGAGGAAGGGGCGGTAGGTGCTCATCGCGTCCCGCCAGCTGGATCCGTCGAAGTCTGCGCGCTTCGCCTTCGGCTCCTGACGAGTCCAGCGGGCTTCGTCGAGCTCTGCGCCCTTCTCCCACCGCTTCTCGATCCGAGTGGTGCCCGAAATACCTGCGGTGATCAGATCGACGGCGACGGAGCGCTCGTCGTCGGTGTGGATGTTGCGCCAGCCGTCCCGCCAGACGCTCGTCCGGTTCTCCCAGCGGCGGCTCGTGCCGGTCAGCACCAGCTCCGCGGCTTCGGCGAAGCTCGACTTACCGGATCCGTTCCGGCCGGTCACCAGGGTGAGCCCCGGGCCGGGCCGTAGCGGCAGAGTCGCGGGAGCGCCGATGCCGCGGAAACCTTCGACGTGAACGGCGGCCAGGTAGACGTTCGGGTGCTCAGCGGCCTCGGAGGTGGCGCGTTCTGCCGCGGGACCTCCGCGGCCTTCGACGGCGTCGGTGAGCTCCTGGTCCCCCGCCCATGCGGCGAGAACGAGGCCCGACACCGTGTCGTCCGCAGCCTCGTCCGCAATGAGGCGCTCCAGCAGCAGGTCGTGGAGGCCGTGTTCCGCTACGTTCATGCAGTCCCCCGAGGATTTAGCGATGTGATCACGCTAGCGATGGGTGGTGACCCGCTGTCCCCCGGGTGTCACGATCGGGTGACTGCGGTGTCGATGAGTTGCCTGATCTGCTGCAAGGGGTCCTCGGCAGCGTCGGAGGTGAAAGGATCGAGGACGGCGACGGCGGTCCGGAGATCATCGAGGGCCACCAGCGCCTCGCCGTGGGGGTCGGACTCGACCGTGAGGTCCGCCGATCGGTAACCGCCGTCCGAGGCCCGTTGGTCCAGGAAGACCAGCTCCTCGACCTGGTCGCTCGGTATGCCGAGCAAGGTGCCCCACGACTCCAGGCGATCGAGGTAGAGGCCGTACTGGCGGGTGGACCAGGTGCCGGCAAGGCGGAGACCCGCGTGCCGGGCGAGCCACCGCCGGACGACCTGGTCGAGGACGGGAGCGGTCCGTCCGTCGTGCTGGTCGCGTACGGCAGCGGTGCAGAAGTAGATGTACTTCGTGCCGAACGCCGGGCCTAGATAGGGGAGAGGTGCGGCCGCCATGGCGGCGAAGGCGGCCTCCGGGCCATGGTGAGCCGCTTCGGCTACCGCGCGCAGGCGAGGTCCGGCTGCGTCTCCACTGTGGTCGAGGATGCGGCGTGTACGCCAGGCGCCGTAGCCGACACGGCCGTAGCCCCAGGCCATCGCGGTGACGAATGCCCGGATCGCCTGCTCGTCGCTGTCGGTCGCCGCGCGCGCCGCGACCTCGGCGTCACCCCGGTCGATCGTCGGAGTCGTGGGCAGCCGATCGTCGCCGATCCACTTCTTCCACGTCGCACAGCGCCAAGTGGTCGGACTCTGCCGTCGACCGGACGTGCACCACCTCTCGAACGCCAGGTGAAGTCGCGCCGGGGCCTCGTTGCTCACCGTCATGAATCCCTCCGACCGGGGAGGTTAGGGGCCTGCCGCACCCGCGACCCGGCCCGTGAAGCCCTCTCACTCGGAGGAGTGACGGGAGGTGGGTCATGCCGCGACGGGTGCGGGAAGGACCCCGCGCGCCGAGCCGATCAGCGGGCCCGGCAAGACGGCGCGGCCGCCGGGCGACGCCAGGCTCAGGGATAGTCGTGACCCTCCGGTCCGTCGCAGCGGACGAGGGGGGCGACCTGCTCGAGCCTGGCGCGGATCACGTGACCGAGCTTCGTGTTGTCGTAGCGCTGCATCGTGGCGCGGTACACGGCGGTCGGATCGCCCCACCCGAGATCTGCCGCCTCCTCCGCCATCACGGCGGCGAGCTCGGCCGGTGGAATCTGGTCGAACGACCGGGCGCCGAGGTCACGGACACGGACCTCTGGTTGGTTGGGCAGCCGCAACGTGGCCGGTTTGATGCCGGACTCGCCGAGCGGGTTGTCCCGCACGAGTCGGCCGGTCCGGATCGCCGAGCTGATGGCGGAGTTCAAGGCCTTCGTGATCAGGGCGCCGGCACGCCTGCCCGCGGACGAGCGGACGTAGACGTGGCGCAGCCGGCTGCCGAGCACCGGGCCCTCTACCGCGACGATGGCGACGAGGCCGTCGACGATCTGCTTCGTCGACGCGTCCGACACCGGCGTCGTGGCACCGTCGAACTCTTGGTAGGAGGCCCGGTGCACCCGGCCTTCGGCGAACGCCTCAGCCGCGGCGTCCGGCTCGACGTCGATCATGTCGTCGGATGAGACCTCGACTTCCGCAGCGGCGGTGGGCTCCACCGCGGTGGGTGCCGGTGGCGCCACGTCGACGGTGTGTACTCCCCACGCGGGGGTGGGTGCCTCGGTGTCGGGCCCGTCGTCCGTTTCAGCCGCGACCGGAGCCGCCCAGCCCGCGGGGTGGATGTCGAGCTCCGCGAGCGTCGCCCAGAGCGGCTCCAACGCGGCGACCGGGTCCCGGTAGAACTCGGACTCCAGGATCCGGTGGAAGCGCCAGCCGCAACGCTCCAGTTCCCGCTGCCGGCCCATGTCCCGCTGGTAGGCCTCCGGGCCGTGCCAGAAGTCGCCGTCGCACTCGATCGCCAGCCGCCGCGTGGGTCCGACGGCGACGAGGTCGATCGAGTAGCCGAGCGACTCGAACTGCGGGATGAGGGTGTAGCCGCGGGCGGCGATGCGGTTGTGCACCCGCTGCTCGAACAACGAGCCGAACGGGGCGACCGGCATGTCCTCGGAGACGAGGCCGGTCGTCGCGCCCTCGTGCTCCTCGACGCCGCGCGCGGCGATGCCGTAGCAGTAGTCGAGCAGCTGGTAGCGCATGTCCTCGGGATTGGTGAGGGTCGTGCGGTCGACCGAGTGGAACACCCACAGCTGGTCCTTGGCGCGGGACGCGGCAACGTTGTAGCGCTGGACGTACATCGTCTGTGTCAATGCCGTCAGCCGGCGCTCGGGCCCCGGTGCCGCCACCATGGACAGGAAGACGACGTCGCGTTCCGAGCCCTGGAAGTCCGCCGCGTCGCCGCAGCGCAGGTCTCGCGCCGCCCACTCCTCGGGCGTGATGCGGTCGAGCAGCGCCTTCTCGATCGCCTTGGCCTGGCCCGTCCCGAGCAGCGAGATCACGCCGATCGTCCGACCGTCGTAGGCCGGGTCGGCGATGCACTTCTCGACCTGCTCGACGATGGCGTCGACTTCGGCAGGGTTCGTCCGGGTACTGGAGGACCCCTTCTCGTACCCGTCCGGCACGAAGACCGGTTTGACGGGCTCGAGCCGGTCCGCGCCGAACTGGCGGACGGGAACGAGGCGGACGCCGTCCGGCTCGTAGGCGATGCGGTTCGAGAAGCCGATGATCTCCGGCACGCAGCGCCGGTGCTCCACGAGCGTGATCATCCCGCTGAAGCGCATCTTGGCCTCGTCGAACAGCGACCGCTGCGGGTCCTGCCACGTCGACCGGAACTGGTCGTCGAACAGGTACTGGGAGCCCAGGTCGCGCAGCTCCTGCTGGTCGACGCCGACGGCCGACGGCGACACCTGCCGGTCGTCGCCGATCACGACGATCTTGGGGGCCAGGTACTGCAGGAACGAGGACTCGATGCCCGCCTGGGAGGCCTCGTCGACGATCACGACGTCGAACATGTCGGGCCGCACGTCGAACTGATCGGCGATCCGGTACAGCGGCATGATCCACACCGGTACGGCCGGGCGGCAGCGGTCCATGGCCGAGCGGATCTCGCGGCGGCGCTGCGCCGCGTAGGTTCCGGTGCCCTTACCCAGCCGCTTGACGAGCGCGGCGTACTGCTCGAGGGCTGCCCGGGAACCGCGGGTGAGCCGGCCGGGTGCGACGGCGTGGTCCCAGGCGCGGATCGCGGACAGCTCGGTGACGTGGCCCCGGATGCGGTCGTCGACGGCGAGGATCTCGCGCTGGAGCGCGTTGACGTCCGCGGCCTCCTGCGACGACAGCCAGCTCGATGCGACGGCGTGGCTCCAGCCGTCCTCGATGTCCGCGATCCGCTCGTCCCACACGGGGGAGTCGGGCGTGCTCGCGACCGCGGCGGCGAGGCCGGGGGCGCCGGTCAGCCGGGCGGCGAGCTCGTCCCGGTGACGGAGCAGCTCGCGGACCTCCCACAGTCGGGCGAGTCGCTGGTGCGCGGAGGCGTAGGCGCGGTCGTCGCGTGCGCGCGCCGCCCGCAGGAGGAGCGAGAGCGCCGGTGCGGCGTCCGCTTCTCGCTCGGCGTCGACCAGCGCGGTGATGGCCTGGTCGACGCACGCCGTGGCCGCGGTAGCCTCCTCGGCCGTGTGGACCGCCGCGAGCACGGCGAGGTACCGCTCGACGGACGCCGGGCTCAGCCAGGCGGGGCGGGGGAGCCCGAGAGCCGCCACCCGACCGTCCTCGGCGAGCAGCCGGGTGTCGAGACCGAGGAGCCTGCCGAGCGAGGCCACCTCGGCCCGGTGCCATTCGAGCCGCTCGGCCGGGGTGTCCTCCGGCGGGATCACGACCGAGGTGGGCCAGGCCCGGTCCAGGGCGTCCAGAACGTGGTTCGCGTCGACCCAGAGCAGGAACGCACGCACCTGGGGCGCGGTGGTGGGAGCGAGGCCGTTCACGCGGACGCGCGCGAAGAACGACTCGGCGGTCTTCACCGCGCGGGGCGTCAGCATGCTCTGCTTGGGTAGGCCGTCGCCGCCCAGCTTGATCGTGTTCCCGGCGTCGAGATGTGCGTCGACGCCCTGGGCAGCAGGGACGAGGAGGCCGACATCGCCGCCCTGCACCGTCACCGTCGTGGCCGGTCCGAGGTCGGCGATCAGCCGACTCGCCTGGTCGATCAGTCCGCAGATCTCGCCGTGTCGCCCGCTCCAGACCGAGCTGCGCCCGCGTGCGAGGTCGGCTGCGGCTTCCTGGAGCCACGCCTCGTCACCGCCGAGGAGCTCACGCGTGTCGCGGAGCAGGATCCCGACGCGGTCGGCGAGCAGCCGCCGGGTCTCCGCCGTCAGCGCCGTCGCCGGTGCGTACGCGGCGTCGGTGCGCAAGCCGGCGTAGGACTCGGCGATGCCCCGGGCGTGACGTTCGGTGTGGACGAGCGTGGCGAATGCGGCGGCGGCGGGGAGCGCGTCGAGCGGGACGAGGCGATGACCTGCCTCCGGCTCGTCGGCGACGAGGTCGGTGTCCCGCAGGTGGCCTCGCCAGGCCGCGAGCTCCACCCCGGACAGCGGAGCACGGCCATTCGGGGCCTCGACCAGCTCGGTCAGCCAGCCGTGGCGCTCGTCGTCCGCGCGGACCTCCCGGGCGACGGCGGCGGGGGATCCCCGATAGCCGTCGAGATCGACCTCGGTCACCTCCCGCTCGCGCGCCGACCGCAGGTGGTGGCCGAGCCCCGCACGCAGCCGACGGAGGTCGTCGATGGCGTCGAGGTGCCGTCGGATCGCCCGCGCGGCGTCGTCGGCGTCGTGCTCGGAGGCGGTCGCCGCGATCCGCTCCACGGCCACCCGCAGGTCCGACATGTCCTCCCGGGAGGAGCCGACGACCGCGACCGCGAGCGGCTGGATGGCCTCGGGCAGCTTCTCCCGCACCTCCTTGAGGGCACGGTCGGTCTGCGCGGTGACGAGGATGCGCTTGCCCTGGGCGAGCAGGTGGGTGATCAGGACGGCGGCGGTGTGGGTCTTGCCGGTGCCGGGCGGCCCCTGGATGAGGGTCTGGGCCGTCGTGTCGACGCGGCGCAGGATCTGCAGCTGGCGGTCGTTGACGGGCAGCGGGAGGAACGGGTCCTCGTCGACGTGGACCACCGCACCCGCGCCGTCCAGCTCACCGTCGGTACCGAGCGGCTCGTGGTCGGCGTCCACCAGGGGACGGATGCCGTCGGGCACCTCACCGGACTCGCGCAGCTGCTCCACGATGCGCCGGAAGATCTCCAGCAGGCCCTTCTGCGAGCGCTTGCGCAGCAACAGGGCGGGCGCGAAGGAGGTGACCGGGGCCGCGGCGGGGGGCGTCGGGTCGTCCGCGTCGCGGTACTGGGCGTCGGCGGCCAGCTGGTGGGTGACCCGCCTGCCCAGCTCACCCATCCGTTCGCGGTCGAGCGGGTGCGCCTCGGTCTCCCGGGCACGGTCGCGCAGCTCGTTGACCAGGCGGGGCTGTCCGATGAGGCCGGGGTCGAGCATGTCGAGCTCGAGAGTCGCGCCCTCCACGGTGTCGTCGGCCAGGAGGGCCAGCCGGCCGGTGTCCTCGTCGAAGTCGATGCGGACCGCGGTGGTCAGCAGGTGGCGTCGCACCGTGTCGCCGGCCGGCACCGACCAGATGAGGAGGCCGGTCCCGAGGACGAGCTCGAGCTCCTCGGGGTGGCCCGCGGCGGAGACGTGGATGGAGAACAGCTCGTTGTAGTAGTCGCGGACGGGCTGGTCGCGGCCTTCCTGCTCCGCCCACGCCCGCCAGTGGGGAAGGTAGGAGGCGAAGTCCTCGTCGATCTCCGGGCGCTCGGTGCGCTCGACCCGACGGCGGGTGGTCCCGCCGTGCTCGTCGTCCATGTCGAGCGACCGGTGGTCCCGCAGGATCGGCTCACGGCCGGGGTCGACCGGCGGCTCGTCCAGCCAACCGGCGAGCTCGGTGCCGGGTTCCGGCGCGGGGACCGCTGGAACGCGGTCGATCGTCAGCAGGACGGGCTCGCCGTCGACGTGCACCTGGCGAACCCCACCACCGACAGCCGGGTGAGCCGGAGCGTCGGCGAGCCACAGCACCGCGCCCTCCCGTCGGTAGCTCTCGAGGTCCACGACGGACGTGCTGCGCAGGCGCTGGGATTCCCCGAGGAAGGTGAACAGCCGCACTGCTCGGTCGACGAGCGGATCGTGCGCCGTCGCCGGAGCGGTCGTCGTCTCCTCGTCCGTGCTTCGTGCCTCGTGCCCGTCGGCGAACATGTGGGTGCGCAACCTCTCCGTCGTGCGACGCGTCCGGCGTATCGCCTGTGAGCGATGTGTTGTGGCCAGGCAGCCGATCCGGGTGCACGAGCCTCCGTTCACCCCCGGCGAGCGGGGCATCGCTCATGCGGTCGAACGTGGACGGTTCCGCTGACGGCCTGGTATCCGATGTGTCGAGATCGTGACGAGGGATGTCTCAGATCCGAGGCTCCAATCATCATTCTTGATGATCGTTCACCGGCATCCGGCCGCGCCGTAGGGAGTGACGGCCCGAGGGGCCCCGCGCGAACTCACGTCAGCTCGATGGCTGTCGGTCGAGCAGGCGGCGGGGTCGTCGCTGTAGGCGACCATCCAGTGGGGTCGATGCGGTACCACACGTTCTCGTCCCAGAACGGGTTGTCACGGTCGTCGGCGTAGTGGTTGACGAGATGGTCGCGGACGGTCGGCCAGGTCGGGTCGCTGCTCGTCCCCTCGGGGTTCAGCGGAACGGCGACCCCCCTTGCCGGTCGCCCACATCCTCAAACGTGGCGACGCGTCCGGCTCCGGCAGGGCGGACACTTCCCAGGATCCTCGCACGCACGGGAGGCCGCCGTGATGAGCACGCTGCTCCCAGCACCACCCGAGGTGACCGGTGTGCTCCCTCGGCTCGCCTTCCAGGAGCAGAGGCGCTACCGAGCTGCGGCCCTGCACGCGCGCCGGGTCGTCCCGGGCCCGGTGGGCGAACTGATCCACCGCGAACTGACCGCCTACGCCGATTTCGGCTACCGCTTCAGCAACGACGGACTGGTTCCACGTCTGGCCGTCGCGGTGCTGGCGATCGAGTCCGACCCTGCAACGCCGGACTCGCCCCCGCCGTTCGGCATGCCGACGCCACCGCGGCTCTGTTTGCGGCCCACAGCCAGGTGACAACGATAATCGCCCCTGATCTTCGGGCAAGGCGATGTGTGTCCTGCCGGGTCGAATCTGCACACCGGCACGTTCCTCTGATCTCGAACTGCTGACGCCGACGGTCCGGACGGCGGTGTCGCTCGCGTCCTCAGTCGGCTTCCCAGCCGCGTCCGACCGGTCGGTCAGCTCGCCGATCGGCGTGCTCGGGCCCGCCCGTACTCGGCCAGCGCGGTGAAGGCGGCCTTGGGCTCCCACGGCATCCCCGGGAAGCTGCTGCCGGTGGTGCCCTCCGGGAGCACCTTCACGATCCCGAAGCTCCCGAGATCGAAATCCTCGTCGGGGTTCTCGGAGGTCGGCAGGTGCCGCGAGGCGAAGGTGTAGACGAACGCGGTGTCCACACCGGCCGTGTCGTAGACCTCGAGGAGATCGAGCAGGTAGGCGGCCTGTTCGTTCTCGTCGCGCTCGACGACCTCGGTGAGTCCCACAGCCCGGCCGCTCCGGTCGTCGTAGCTGATGATGTCGCTGCGGCTGCCCCGGTCCGCGGCCCCGGTGAACGCGGCGCAGCCGAACTCGGTGACGGCGAAGGGCTTCCCGTGCGAGGTCATGGCGGCGAGGCTCCCGGGCAGGTCCGCGGCGTTGTGCGCGTCGCGGTAACCGGCATCGGTCGCAATGAAGTCGAAGGGTGCCCAGTCGACGGCTTCCATAGGGAGTGATGCGTACCCTATGGACCCATCGAATCGCGCACGGGCGCCGGCGACAGCGCGAGCCAGCAGCGCGGCGGTCCGGCGCTGCACCTCGGGCAGGACCTCGCGGGTCCTGGCCGGGTCCGCGAGCACGGCGGCCCGCTCGGTCAGAGTCCTGCCGGGCATGAGTCCGACCGTCATCAGGCTGATCTCCGAGCCGGTGAGGAACCGGATGTCTGCGCCGTCCCGTCGGATCCGCTCGGCGCGCTCGGCGGCGTCCAGGACGAAATCCAGCATTTCCTCGCAGGTCAGATCATTGGTGAACGGGCAGTACCAGACCTCCAGGCCGGCGGCGGCGGCGTGCCGCGCCGCGGTCTCCAGGCGGTCGGCGACACCACCGGTGATCCGGACGGCGTCGGCGCGCAGTTCGTCGCGGATGATCCGCATGTCCTCGGCGACGACATCGGCGTCGAACGGTTCGTGGGTGGTGGTCCCACAGTTGGTGAAGCCGGTGTCGTAGGTGACGCCCCATGCTCGCATGACTGCCTCCATCTAGGTACTGTCGGTGCCTTATTAGCACAGATGGGTACGGTGCGTACCGTGGGTGGACGGCGGCGGCGAGGGCCGGAACTGGAGCGGGCGATCCTGCACGCGGCTGCCGAGGAGCTGACCGCGTCCGGCTATGCCGGCATGACGATGGACAACGTCGCCCGGCGTGCCGGGACGAACAAGAACGCGATCTACCGACGCTGGCCGCAGCGCGCCGCCCTCGGTGTCGCCGCCTATCGGCACATCGCCGAGGCCCGTACCCCCGAGGTGGACACCGGTGAGCTCCGTGGCGACGCGCTGGAGCTGCTGCGACAGGTCAACGAGACCTGGTCGTCGCCGCGCGGGGCGATCCTGCGTGACCTTCTGGCGGCGGCCGCCGACGAGCCGGCCCTGGTGGAGCTGCTCCGGGAGCAGGCCGGGGGCGACGCGATGAACGCGGCCTGGTTCGGGCTCCTCGGTCGGGCGGTCGCCCGTGGTGAGGCGCCGCCGGAGGCGGTGCACCCCCGTGTGGCGGCGCTGCCGATGACGTTGGTCCGTGGCGAGTACGCCGTGCGCGGCGCCTCGCGGCTCCCCGACCCGGTCCTCGTCGAGATCGTGGATGAGATCTTCCTGCCACTCGTCCGCGGGCGCGGGACGGCGAGCCGGGACGGCGACGCTGGGTAGTCGGCCCACGGTTCGGCGGGCTGCTCGGTCGACCGGCTGAGGTTCGACCTCGTGACGGCGACGACGTCCGGCGGGCCTCCGGCTGGGGAGTAAGTGTCCGCGACGGTCCTCCTCGTCGCGGCGTGCCGTCACGCGCACGGTCCTGCTCTCCGGGACGACGCGGGTCCCGAGCTCTCGAGTGATGGTTTTATACTTCCATTAATCCAGGAGGTCGATACCCGTGCCCGCTCGTTCCCGCTCCACCGAACCGCTGTATCGGATCAAGGCGGACCTGTTCAAATGTCTCGCCCATCCGGCCCGTATCCAGGTGCTCGAGGTGCTCGCCGCGGACGGCACCGACGTCTCCGTCGCCCGGCTCCTGCACGTGACCGGCTGCATGTCGTCGCAGCTGTCCCAGCACCTGGCGGTGCTGCGCCGCGCCGGGCTCGTGACGTCCAGTCGTAGTGGCAACGCGGTCTCCTACCGGCTCACCGAGCCGTTGGTGGCCGAGCTGCTGAACGTGGCCCGGGCGTTCCTGCTCGCCGGCCTGGCCCGGGACGAGGGCCAGATCGAGGCGGTCCGCGAGCTCCCGCCGCTGCCCGGGGCCAATCCGGCGTCGCTGCTGGACGCGACCAGGCGGGCCCGGACTTGACGGTCGCCGACCTGCTACCCACCCCCGTCGACTACGACCTGCGGCCGCGTACCCTGCGCGCCGACCTGACCGCGGGCATCACGGTGGGGATCGTCGCGCTCCCGCTGGCACTGGCCTTCGGAGCGAGCGCCGGCGTCGGTCCGGCCGCGGGACTGGTGACCGCGGTCGTCGCCGGGATCGTCGCCGCGGTGCTCGGCGGCTCGAACGTACAGGTCTCCGGGCCGACCGGAGCGATGGCCGTCGTGCTCGCGCCGATCGTCGCCACGCACGGCGCCGGCGCGGTCGCGCTGGTGTCACTGCTGGCCGGGGTGATCGTGCTGCTCGCGGGGGTGCTGCGGTGGGGCCGGGTCGTGACGCTGCTGCCGTGGCCGGTGATCGAGGGATTCACCCTGGGGATCGCGTGCGTCATCGCGTTGCAGCAGGTGCCCGCGGCCCTCGCGGTGAGCACGGCCCCGGGGCACAGCACCCTCCTGAGCGCGCTCGACGCCGCGAAGCGAGCGATCACGGCTCCCGACCTCGTCCCTGTCCTCTGGGCGGTGGGGACCGTCGCGCTGGCCGCAGCCACGATGCTCCTGCTGCCCAGGTTGCAGCGGGCGCTCCCGGCCTCCCTGGTGGCCGTCGCGATCGCGACTCTCCTCGTGGAGGTGCTCGGTGCGCCGGTGGCCCGGATCGGTGCCCTGCCCGACGCGCTGCCGCTCCCGGTCGTTCCGGGGATCGAGCCCGGGGTGGTGGGCGAGCTGGCCGGTGCCGCGCTCGCGGTCGCCGCGCTCGCCGCGATCGAATCGCTGCTCTCGGCGCGGGTGGCGACATCGATGACCCGGGTGCCCTACCAACCGGACCGCGAGCTGGTCGGTCAGGGTCTCGCCTCGATCGCGAGCGGTCTGTTCGGCGGGATGCCGGCCACCGGAGCGATCGCACGGACCGCGGTCAACGTCCGGGCAGGGGCGCGGACCCGGCTCGCCGCCGTCACCCACGCGCTGATGATCCTGTCCATCCTCTACCTGGCGACCGGGCCGGTGTCCCGCATCCCGCTCGCCGCGCTGGCCGGTGTGCTGCTGGTGACCAGTGCCCGGATGATCCCTGCCGCGACGGTCCGCGCGGTGTTCGGCGCCGGCCGCGGCACGGCGCTGACCTTCACGACGACCGCGGTCCTCACCGTCGCACTCGACCTGGTGCTGGCGATCCAGATCGGCATCGCCGTCGCCGCCTTCCTCGCGCTACGCCACATCGCCCGCTCCACCGCGGTCCACCGGGAGTCGCTGCCGGATCCGGCCGAGCCGGGTGACCGGCACATCGCGCTGTTCCGGATGGAGGGCGCGATGTTCTTCGGCGCGGCGGAACGGGTGTTCACCACGGTCCACGACCGTTCCGTCGACGACGACGTGCTGGTCGTGATCCTTCGCCTGTCCCGGCTCGACGTACTCGATGCCACGGCTGCCCGCGGACTGGGAGAGCTGGTCGGGAACCTGGAGGCCACCGGGGTGACCGTGCTGGTCAAGGGAGTACGGGGCGAACACAGGGCGATGCTCGACCGGGTCGGCGGCCTCGCCGGGCTGCGCCACGAGGCACACCTGATCGACGACCTGGACGAGGCGGTGGAACACGCTCGCTCCCACGTGCGGCGTGCCGAGTTCGCCGAGATCGACGAGGTCCCGCTCGTCGACGGCCGGCGACGCCACAGCGTCCCTCGGCCCCGCGGTCCGTCCGGGCCGGCGAACCCCTGATCCACCACGATGCACGGCGTCGCCGAGTTCGACGGGAACGAAAGGAGTGTTCGGGCCGACCAGGTGTCGCGCGTGCCGGCATTCGCAGAAGATTTCCCGTAGCGGGTCGACAGTGCAGTTCGGCCGACAAAAGATGGGCCATGTGGCATCCGTGGATTCGGTGCGGTTTCTGGGGTATTGTCAGAACTTGTCGTCTGTCGAACTGAGTGCGGGAGGCGTGCATGAAATCGGATCGAATCGTGGCATCCCTCAAAGGATCCGCGCGTCGCGTGGGTGCGCACCCTGGCCGGGCGAGCGGGGCGCCGCGACGCCGGCCGGTGTGTGCTGCAGGGGAGCACCCTGGTCGCTCAGGTGCTCGCGGCCGGTGGCCCGCTGGAGGTCGTGTTCCGCGCCGAGTCGGCTGACAGCACCGCTGACGAGGCCCTGAGCCGGCAGCTCCGTGACGCGGCGGTCGCGGTGCACCGGGTGCGCGACGGTGTGCTGCGGCAGGTCGCCGGAGCGTCGCGGCCGGTGGAGTGGCTGGGGGTGGCGGTACCGCGGCCCGAGGCACATGTGCAGGAGCGGTGGGGCCGGTTCGCCCTGATCTGCGACGGCGTGGTCGACCCCGGCAATCTCGGCGCGATCGTGCGGAGTGCCGCGGCGCTCGGGGTCGAGGACGTCGTGCTCACCGACCCGGACACCGATCTGACCTCGCGACGTGTCCTGGACTCCTCGCGTGGCGTGGTGCTCTCGACGCGGGTTCGTCGTTACCCCGAACCGGGTGCCGCACTGGTGGGCCTGCGTGAGTCCGGGTTCCAGATCGTGGCCACCAGTCCCCGAGGTCGCCCTCTGCAGAGCGTGTCGGGTCTGGGCGCGCGCCCGGTCGCTCTCGTCGTCGGCGGCGAGACCGACGGGGTGCGCGCCGAGGTCGAGCAGGACGCCGACGTGCTGGTGGGTATCCCGATGGCGGGTCCGGTCGAGTCGCTCAACGTCGCGGTGGCTGCCGGGATCGTGACCTACGAGATCCGGACGAGGATGATGCTCGGCGCGGTCGACGCCCCGCTCGAGCGCACCGGATCACCGAGCCCGGCCATCACGTCGGCGAGCGCAGCCGGTCCGCGGTCGGGGACCGACGGGGATGGGCGCCCGCCCGTGCCGGCGGCCTCATCACACACTTGCCGAGCGGTAGCGGGGCGAGTCCCCCGCCGAAACGGCGTTTCCGGTCGGCACCACGAGGTCCGGGCCGGCAGCGAACCGGGCTGACCGCCGCATTTCCGGAAACTGATCGACGGGCACGTTCCCGGTGATTCGTCGATATTTCCGGCGTCCGGGCAGTGCCGGATTTCGATGGGTGAGTAGAGCATCGATGTGGAGGACAGAAAGATGATCGGTCGAATTCCGTCTCGGGATTCGTGGTGGCGACGGCTCGCCGTCCGGGTGTGGGACTGGTGGGTGTGCCCGGGCGCGGGGAAGCCGTCGGGTGTGTCGAGTGGCTGGGGCCCGGCCCTGGCGTCCTGGGCGCAGCCGCCGCGCCGCGATGACCGGCGCGGGCACCGGGGCCGGCAGTGCTGAGCAGCCCGCCCTCGACCGTCACCCACCGTGCCGGCGACGATCGCGCTGTCGACGGCGGCAGTGTTGTGACGGGCGGTGCTGTGACGGGCGGTGGTGCCCCGTCGCGCCCTGCGCGTCGGACCCGGCACCAGGCGCCGATCGTGGTCGAGCGGCGGCAGGGCGACATCGTGGTGATCCGCGTGAGCGGCGTCTGTACCCGGGCCACCGCGGCGAGCCTGCTGCGTCTGACCGATCTGCACGCCGACCTCGCCACGGCCGACCCGCCGCACCGTCGGGAGCTGGTCGCCGTCCTCGTCGACCTGGAGGACACGACCGGGCTGGCGGAGGACGCGCTGCGGGACCTGCGTGGTGCCCGGTCCCGTGCCCGGCGGACCGGGTTCGCCTTCGCGCTCACCGGAGCTCGCGCCCAGGTGCATCGGCTGCCGTTACCGGTGCAGGAGCTGCTCGCCGAGTTCTCCACCTACCCGACCGTCGACGCAGCTCTGGTCGCGCTGGGCTCGGCGGCCCCGAGTCCGAACAGGGCATCTGCCTGACGGTCCGGCGGGAGTCTGCGCCGCCGCGTGGTGGGCCCGCACGGTCGGCGCGACCCGCTCCGGCACCCGGCAGGCTCCAGCACGTGCGCGGCGCATCGCACCGGTGGCGAGCAAGCCGGCCGGCTCCGTACTCGGCGTCAGGGGGCGGCGTAACCCCCGTCGACGACGAGTGCGGAGCCGGTCGTCCAGCGCGAGCCGGGACCGGCCAGGTAGGAGAACGCCCCGACGAGGTCCTCGGGCGTGCCCAGACCGAGTGGCTCGCCCGGTGAGGGTGGGCAGGGCGGTCTCGGGGAGGTCGGCGTCGTACTACCGGTGACGTCGCGGGCGGTGGTTCAGCGACGGCGCGTGCCGCGCCGAGCCGGTCGGTTCCGTACGGCCTTCTTGTTCGCGGGCGCGGGCCCACCGGAGGCCGGTGCCCCCTCGCGGCGGGGCGTGCGGGTGCTGTTGACCGTGCGCCCGCGGACGATCCCGATGAACTCCTCCATCAGGTCGGAGTTCTCCGCGTCCGGCCAGGTCAGGACGACGCCCGAGGTCGGCGCATCGGTCAGCGGCCGGTAGGTGAGGTCGCGGCGGTGGTGGAGGCGGGCCAGCGACTGGGGGACGAGCAGCACCCCGACGCCGGCGGCGACGAGCTCGACGGCCTCGGCCGTCGTCGCGGGGGTGATGTCCGCCGGCCGCCCCGGCCGGCCGTCGGGCCAGTCGAGCGTGTCGTCCTGCGGATGCAGGACGAGCTCGTCGGCCAGGTCCTCGACGGCCGCCTCCTCGACCGCGGTGAGCAGGTGCTCCTTGCCGACGACGGCGACGGTGGTCTCGGTGTAGAGCGGGATCGCGTGCAGCCCGGTCCGGTCGATCGGCAGCCGGACGAGACCGGCGTCCACCGCGCCGGTCCGGACCAGCTCCACCGCCTCGCCGGTGGTCGCGGGGACCAGCTCCAGGGGGTCGTGGGGACGGCGCTCGCCCCAGATCCGCGCCCACTTCCCCGGCGTGACCCCGGGGACGTAGCTGAGCCGGAAGGAGGGCGCGTCGCTCGGCTCGGTCACGGGCCCAGGCTATCGGCCGGTCCCGCCCCGATACCCTGGGCACATGGCGCGGCAGAGGTCGATCCAGACGATGAAGCCGGCGACGGCGGCGAAGAAGCTCGGCGTGTACCTCGACGCGACGCCCGAGGAGTTCCGCGACGGCATGGTGTCGCGCGACGAGCTCGACGCGCTGCAGGCCGACCCGCCTGAGTGGCTGCGTGAGCTGCGGCGCGACGGCCCGCACCCCCGCCCGGTCGTCGCGGACCGGCTCGGGGTGTCGATCTCGGGTCTGGCCCGCGCCGGGATCACCGAGCCGCTGACCACGGCACAGATCACGGCGTTGAAGGAGGAGCAGCCGGAGTGGTTGCACCGGGAACGCGGCATCCGGGCCGAGGCCCAGCGTGAGCAGGCCCGGTTGAAGGCCGAGCGCTCGGGGCCGTCCGCGCGGTAGCCACGGTCCGGCACCACACGAGAACCCCACGTCAGGCCCGGTTGCGACCGGGCCTGTGCCATGTCTGCGCTCGACGCCTGGAGGAGCGTCGCACGTCCGCAGCGCACCCGTCTCGGTGCGCCGCGCCGGAATCCGGCTGTGCAATTGACATCCCATCTGGGATGTATGTAACTTTGGCCGTGCCCGGTGCCGAGGTGCCGGGTGATGAGGCCGACGGGCTGTGCCGGAGCGCCGTCACGCGGACGGACCCGCACGCCGGTCGAGGAGTTCCCCTGCTCGCACGCGAGAAGAGCGCTACGGGACCGGACCTGCGTCGTGCTGCCGTCGTGCACCACGCACCCGGTCCAGAATCGAGGCCCGTTCATGGCGATGGAGTTGACCGAGACCCCGGAACGTCTCGCGTTCGTGGAGGCGATCCGGGACTTCGCCCGGCGGGAGTGCGGCACCCGTGAGCAGCGTGCGGCGCTGACGGCGGGCGGGACCGAGTCCCACAGCCGGCTGATGAACGACAAGATCGCCTCGCTCGGCTGGAGCGGTGTGGCGCTGCCCGAGGAGTACGGCGGCGCGGGCGGCGGGGTCACCGACGCCTGCCTGCTGCTGGAGGAGCTCACCTACGGGCGCGTGCCGGTGTTCGGGCTCGGCATCTCCATGATCGTCGCCAAGACCGTCGAGCGGTTCGGGACCGAGGAGCAGCGCCACCGGATCATCGGTGGCTTCTGTCGCGGCGAGGTCTCCTCGGTCGCCATGTCGGAACCGGACTCCGGCTCCGACGTCGCGTCGCTGACCTGCCGCGCGCGGCGTACCGACGACGGCTACGTCATCGACGGGCAGAAGACCTGGATCTCGTGTGCGCACTATGCGGAGCGGATCCAGCTGGTCTGCCGTACCGACACCTCGGGACCGAAGCACAGCGGCCTCACCATGCTCGAGGTCCCGACCGACGCCGACGGGCTCACCATCCGTCCGATCGAGACACTCGGCGGGCGCGAGGTCAACGACGTCTACTTCACCGGCACCCGGGTGCGGGCGGCGAACGTGATCGGCACCGAGGGGCAGGCCTGGACGCAGCTCACCGCGGGCCTGAACTTCGAACGGCTGGTGTGCGCGGCGATCTTCCTCGGTCATGCGCGACGCGCGTTCGAGGACGCACTGGAGTACGTGAACGGGCGCGAGCAGTTCGGCCGCCCGATCGGGAGCTTCCAGGTGATCGCGCACCGCATCGCCGATCTGGCGACCGAGCTCGAGTGCTGTCGCGCGCTCGTCTACGACGTCGCGCGCCGGGTCGACGCGGACCCCGAGCGGCAGCTGCCCCGCGAGGCGTCGATGGCCAAGCTCAAGGTCACCGAGACCGCGAAACGGATCGCGATCGAGGGCATGCAGATGATGGGCGGCGCCGGCTACACCACGGAGTACGAGATGGAACGCCACCTGCGCACCACCATCATCTCCACGGTCTTCGCGGGTACCAGCGAGATCCAGCGCGAGATCATCGCGAAGGCGTACCGGCGGTGAACGGCATCGGGCGGCTCGGCAGCGCACCGACGGCGAGGTCCTGACCGAGCAGCGTGGTCCGAGGTCGACCTCGAACCACAGAACAACGAGAGGTGAATCAATGAAGATCCGCAGAGTTGTCATGGGTAACGATGCTCGAGGAAAGACCACGGTCCTCGACGACAGCAGTGTCGAACCGACCACGGTGACCCTGCTGCCGGGTGCGGAGATCCACCGGGTGTGGGAGCTGGATTCGGTGTCGGTCCCGGTCTCCAGCCCGTCCGCCGGGGATCCGACGACGACGTTCTTCCCGGAGCACGGCGGGGTGCGGTTCGGGTTCCTGACCGTTCCGCCGGGCATCACCTACATCCCGGACCCGGACGCCGACCTGGAGGCGGCGGCCGCCGAGATGGAGCAGAAGCTCCCCGGCGCAGCGGCGACGTTCTCGTTCCCGGACCAGCCCGGTGCGCACGTGACACAGACGGTCGACTACATCGTCGTGCTCTCCGGGGAGGCGCTGATGCGGGTCGACGACACCGAGGTGCGGCTCGTGCAAGGCGACTGCCTCATCCAGAACGGGACCCCGCACGCCTGGTTCAACGACGGCTCGGAACCCCTGGTGATGGCCTTCGCCCTGTGCGGAGCCGCGACCGCCTGACGACCCTCGCCGATCTCGTTCACTCTCGTCCGTTCCGGGGAAGGGCAGGACCACATGAAGGCACGACTCGCTGCGCTCCCGGTCGGCGCCCGCCGCCGGGACCCGGGACGGGCGGGGGAACGCGGCGCCACGGACGTCGCCGGGGCGCACACGTGACCGGCGCGGGGCCGCTGTGCGGTGTCAAGGTCGTGGAGCTCGGTGCGATCGGACCGGCACCGTTCGCCGCCATGCTCTTCGCCGACCTCGGTGCCCAGGTGATCCGCCTCGAACGACGGGACGGGACCGGCGTCGGTGTCGGCGCCTGGAACCACCTGCACCGGGGCCGGCCGTCCGTGGCCTGTGATCTCGGGACGGCCGCGGGCCGTGAGCTCGTGGCGCGGCTGGCCGAGACCGCCGACATCCTCGTGGAGGGGTTCCGCCCCGGGGTGATGGAACGGTTCGGACTCGGTCCCGACGAGCTCCTGGCGCGGAACCCGGCGCTGGTCTACACCCGCGTCACCGGGTACGGCCAGGACGGCCCGCTGGCACAGGTTCCCGGCCACGACATCAACTACATCTCGGTCGCCGGCGCTCTCGGCGCCCTCCGCCGCCCCGGCGAACGGCCGCTGTTCCCGCTGAGCCTGCTCGGCGACTTCGGCGGCGGCGGGATGCTCGCGGCGTTCGGGGCGCTGGCCGGTCTCGTGCAGGCGCGGGGGTCCGGGGCCGGGCAGGTCGTGGACGCGGCCATGGTCGACGGCACCGCCCTGCTGACCACCGCGTTCCACGCCCTGCGCAACGCCGGTGACTGGGCGGGCGAGCCCGGCACGAACACCATCGACGGTGGCGCGCACTTCTACGAGGTGTATGCCACGTCGGACGGCGGACACGTCGCCGTCGGCGCGCTGGAGCCGCAGTTCTACGCCGAGCTGCTGCGGTTACTGGAGCTCGACCCGGACGAGGTCCCGCAGTGGGACCGTGCGCGCTGGCCGGAACTGAAGGACCGCCTCGCCGGCATCTTCGGTACCCGGACCGCGGCGGAGTGGGCGGCGCTCTTCGAGCACGAGCAGGCCTGCGTCACCGCCGTGTACGGGCTGGGGACGGCACCCGGGCATCCGCACAACCGCGAGCGCGCCACGTTCCTCGACATCGCCGGGGCCCTGCAGCCTGCCCCGGCACCCCGGTTCAGCCGAACCCCGCCGGGGCACCCGGCTCCCGCGCCCGAGCCGGGCTCCGATGACGGCACCGCCCTGACCGACTGGGGTCTGAGCGTCACCGAGGCGGCCATGTTCGACACCACCACACCCGTTGATCGTTGAGAGGACCCACCATGCGCATGCCGAAGCTGTCCTGCGCGTTCTACACCGGGCCGGACACCCCCGACCACATCGCGCTCGCCGAACGTCTCGGCTACCACCGGGCCTGGGTCTACGACTCGCCGGCGCTGTGCCTGGACGCGTGGAGCGCCCTGGCACGGGCGGCCGATCGCACCGAGCGCATCGGGCTGGCCACCGGCGTGGCCGTGCCAGCGCTGCGCCACCTGGTCGTCACCGCGTCGGCGATCGCGACCATCGAATCGATCGCGCCCGGCCGGTTCACCCTCGGTGTCGGTACCGGTTTCACCGGCCTGCGCGCCCTCGGCCACAAGCCCATGAAGTGGGCGGAGATTCCCGCCTACGTCGACGCGCTCAAGGCACTCCTGCGCGGTGAGGCCGTCAGCTGGGAGGGCAGGACGATGCGGCTGATGCACGCGACCGGCTACCTGCCGGAACTGCCGATCGACTTCGAGGTGTTCATGGCGGCCGAGGGGCCGAAGGGCCTCGGTGTCGCACGTGAGCACGCCGACGGCGTGCTCACCGTCAACGTCGATCCGGGCACGGGCTGGGCCCAGTCGGCCCGCTGGGCCCTGGGCACGGTGCTCGACGACGGTGAGTCGCCGACCTCGGACCGGGTGTGGGCCGCGGCCGGGCACGCGGCGGTCGTGATCTACCACCTCTACTACGAGGCGGGCTACGACCTGAGCACGCTGCCGAACGGCGCCGCGTGGGGTGAGCTGATCAGCTCGCTGTCGGAGGAGGAACGGCACCTGTCACTGCACAAGGGGCATCTCATGGAGGTGTCCGAGCACGACGACGCGATGATCCCGCGGGAGACCGCCGAGGCGATGACGTTCACCGGGAGCGTCGAGACCCTGCGTGCCCGGTTGGAGGAACTGGCGGCCACCGGGGTCACCGAGGTGGTCTACCAGCCCGCGGGCCCGGACATCCCTCGCGAGCTGGAGGCCTTCTCCCGGCTCGCTCCGGCCGGTTCCCGGGTGGGCTGATGGCGGATTCGGAGGACAACGCGGCACCGATGATCCGGTACGAGCAGCCCGAACCCGGGATCGTCCGGATCGTGCTCGCCCGCCAGGACAAGCGCAACGCACAGAACCGCGAACTGTTGCACGCGTTGGACGACGCCTACACGCGTGCGGTGCGGGACGAGCGGACCCGGGTCATCATCCTCGCGGCCGACGGCCCGGACTTCTCCGCAGGCCACGACCTCGGGGCAGACTGGTGCATGCAGGACGTGCCGACCCGCACGCTCACCGGTGGGTTCGACGCACCCGGTGCGGAAGGATGGTTCGCCACCGAGGAGGAGCTGTTCACCGGTCTCTGCCTGCGCTGGCGCGACCTTCCGCGCCCGACCGTCGCCGAGGTGCGCGGACGCGTCATCGGTGGTGGCCTGATGCTGGTGTGGCCGTGCGATCTCGTGGTCGCCGCCGACAACGCGCTCTTCGTCGACCCGGTCACCGCCTTCGACATGAACGGTGCCGAGTACTTCACACATCTCTGGGAGCTGGGTGCCAGGCGGGCCAAGGAGATGCTCTACACCGGCGAGGCGATCACCGCGGCGGAGGCGGCCGCGCTGGGCATGGTCAACCGCGTGGTCGCCGACGACGAGCTCGAGGCGGAGACGCTCGAGCTGGCCCGCCGCATCGCGCGGCGGCCGCCGTTCGGGCTCCGGCTGGCCAAGCGGTCGGTCAACCTCGGCCTCGATCTGCAAGGACAACGCGCGGCCGTCGAGTCCGCCTTCGGCCTGCACCAACTCGGTCACAACCACAACCGACGACTGCACGGGGACCTGGTCGATCCGGCCGGGGCCGCGGTGATCAGAGCGGAGAACCGGGCCCACCGGCCGGCGGACCGGGAACGCTCGGGGACCGGAGGAGTCACGACATGAACCCGACGAACCTGCTGATCAAGGGCGCGCAGATCTACGGTGACCGCACCGCGTTCGCCTGTGACGGACGGCGCCAGACCTTCGCCGAGCTGTGCGAACGCGCTGCCCGGCTCGCGAACGCGCTGCGGGCCGGCGGGATCCGCCAGGGCGAGCGGGTGGCCGTTCTCAGCGACAACGCGTTCGAGGCCCTGGAACAGGTCGCCGGTCTCGCCGCCGGCGGTTACGTCCGGTGCGCGCTGTACGCGCACGAGCCGGCGGAGAAGAACCTCTACCTGCTGCAGCTCACGGGCGCCTCGGCGCTGATCGTCCAGGACACGCACTACGCCGCGATCGCGTCGGTGCTCGCGCAGGCATCCGACGTCCGCCTGGTGATCGTCGTCGGCGACACGCCGGACGGCAGGCAGGACTACGAGGAGACCCTCGCCGCGGCCTCCGCGGAACTGCCCGACGTGGGGGTGCAGCCCGACGACCCGCACCTGATCCGGTTCTCCTCGGGCACCACGGGCAAACCGAAGGGCATCCTGCACAGCGTCCGGGGCTGGACGGACATGGGGAACGAGTTCGCGCTCGTCTTCGGCGGTTTCCATGCCGACGACCGCTATCTCGCCGCGACACCGTTCAGTCACGCAGCGGGCCTGCTGGCGTGGCCGTTGGTGGCGGCGGGTGCCGCCAGCGTCGTGATGCCGTCGTTCGATCCGGAACGCTGGCTCGACCTCGTGGAACGGGAGCGGATCTCGTTCGCGATCCTTCCGCCCACGGTGATCCAGATGATCATCAACGTGCCCGCGGTCGAGGACCGCGACCTCTCCAGCCTGACCAAGGTCGTCTACGGCAGCGCGCCCATCTCGGAGGCCACATTGGTCGCTGCCCTGCAGCTGTGGGGCAACATCATGTACCAGACCTACGGGCAGAGCGAGGCCATGCCCATCTCGTGCCTCACCCCGCGGTACCACCACACCGAGGGCACCGACGAGCAGCGCTCGTGGTTGCGTTCGGCGGGCCGGCCGACGCCGAACTCGATGGTCCGGATCGTCGGTGACGACGGCGAGGACCTTCCGCTGGGCGAGGTCGGCGAGATCGTGGCGCAGTGTCCGGGGGTGATGCACAGTATCTGGGGTGACCCGGGCGCGACCGACGAGCGACTGCTGCCGGGCGGCTGGCTGCGTACCCGGGACATGGGCTACCTGTCCGGCGACGGCTTCCTCTTCCTCGCCGACCGCAAGGAAGACATGATCATCTCGGGTGGGTTCAACATCTGGCCGATGGAACTCGAGAACGCGCTGGCCGCGCATCCGGGCGTCCAGGAGGTCTCGGTCGTCGGCGTTCCGCATCCCAAGTGGGGCGAGACCCCGCACGCGGCCGTCGTGCTGCGTCCGGGGGCGGAGGCGACCGAGGAGGAGCTGATCCGGTGGACCCGCGACACGGTGGGGCCGATCAAGAAGATCACCGGGGTGTCGTTCGCCGAGGAGCTGCCGAAGAACCCGATCGGCAAGGTGCTCCGCCGCGTGGTGCGTGAGCAGTACGTCGGCGATTCCCCACGGATCACCGGAGCGTAGGGGCCGCGACGCCCCGACCGGAAACAGTGCACGACGAAGGAGTCGAGACGACATGGCCGATGCGAGTGTGACGGCGCAGGCACAGGACGGCGCCGAGTACCGCGCCGAGGACGCGTGTGCGGCCGAGCTGTTGTGCGACCGGCACCCCGGCTCGGCGATCGCCTTCCGGGTGGTCGAGCCCGATCTCACGGTGCGGGAGCTGACGTTCGGCGAGCTGGCGGCGTCGTCGCGGCGGGTCGCGGCGGTGCTGGCGGGCAGGGGTGTCGGCCGGGGTGACGCCGTGGGCGTGCTGATGGGCAAGTCGGCGGAGCTGCCCGCCGTCCTGCTGGGCATCTGGCGGCTGGGCGCCGTGCACGTGCCGCTGTTCACCGCCTTCGCCCCGCCCGCGGTGGAGCTGCGCCTGGACGGCAGCGGCGCGCGGGTGGTCGTGGCCGACGCCGACCAGGTCGCCAAGCTGCAGCCCGGGTCCGGGGCGGCCGCCGACCGGCAGGTGATCCAGGTCGGTGGGGAACGGCCGTCGCAGCCGGGACACGACCGGCTCGCGGACCTCCTGGCCACGGTGCCGGACGACCCGGCGGTCGAGCCCGCCCGGGTCGGCGCCGACGGTCGTCTGATCCTGCTGTTCACCAGCGGCACCACCGGCACGCCGAAGGCGGTACCGGTGCCGGTCCGGGCGCTCGCGTCGATGGAGCGCTACCTGCTCGACGCGCTCGACCTGCGCGCGGACGACGTGTACTGGAACGCCGCCGACCCGGGCTGGGCGTACGGGCTGTACTACGCGCTCGTCGGGCCGCTGGCGCTCGGGTACACCAGCCTGCTGCTGCACGCCGGGTTCTCCCCGGCCCTGACCTGGGAGGTGCTGCAGCGGTTCGCCGTCACGAACTACGCCGCCGCGCCCACGATCTACCGCGCCCTGCGCGGGGAACCGCCCCGGTCCGGTGCGGCCCTCCGGCTCCGGTGCGCGTCCTCGGCGGGCGAGCCGCTGACCCCGGAGGTGGTGAGCTGGTCCGGCGACGCCCTCGGGGTCCAGGTGCGCGACCACTACGGGCAGACCGAGCTGGGCATGGTGGCGGGCAACGCGTGGCGCTCCGAGCTGCGGGCCCCGGTGGAGCCCGGGTCGATGGGGCACGCGTTGCCGGGCTGGTCGTGTGCGGTGCTGGCCGACGACGCCGACGAGGTCGCGCCCGCCGGGACCGTCGGCAGGCTGGCGATCGACACCCACCACAGCCCGCTGATGTGGTTCCCGGGTTATGCGGACGCGCCGGAACGGACCGCGGAACGGTTCACCGCCGACGGGCGCTGGTACCTCACCGGCGACACCGCCAACCAGCAGGACGACGGGCGGCTGTTCTTCTCCTCCCGCGACGACGACGTCATCATCATGGCCGGGTACCGGATCGGGCCGTTCGACGTGGAGAGCGTGCTGACCAGCCACGAGGCCGTCGTGGAGGCGGCCGTGATCGGTGTCCCTGACGAGCTGCGCGGGGAGGTCCTGGAGGCCTTCGTGGTGCTCCGCCAGGACGCCGAACCGGCGGCCGGGCTGGAGCGGGAGCTCCAGCAGCTGGTCAAGGACCAGTTCGCCGCGCACGCCTACCCCCGCCGCGTGCACGTCGTGGCCGCACTGCCCAAGACGCCGAGTGGGAAGATCCAGAGGTTCAGGCTCCGCGAGGCCGGGGTGGACGCCGCGTCGCGGTGACACCGGGCCGGCCGGACGCACGGATCTCTCAGCGGGCCTCGAGCGTGTAGGCGACCCGGCTCGCCGCGCTCGGCCGCCCCGCCCAGCGGTCCAGCACGAAGCGGGTGGGTCCGAAGAGGACCTCGGGCAGCGCGTCGGGGTCGAACCAGGCCAGCTCGGTGAACTCGTGGGTGGCCAGCACCTGGGGCTCCCCGGTCACGTCGTGGGCCAGCGCGCCCGCGGTCCAGACCGTGCCGCCGCCCTCGACCGGTGTCAGCCCCAGCCCGAAGACGGTCGCCGCCGCGGCCTGCAGGCCGGTCTCCTCGGCCAGTTCCCGCACCGCGGCCTGCTCGAAGGACTCCCCGTCCTCGAGGGTGCCGCCGGGTACCGACCAGCTCACCGACTCGCCCGCCTTCTCGCGGCGGCCCAGCAGCACCTGCGCTCCGCGACGGACGATCACCCCGACACCCGGGTTCCGCGGCATTCCCGACCTCCCTGCGTCCTGCTGTCGTGATCCACCGCAGAGGGTGGCAGGGGCGGGCCCGGGCACGGAGTTCCGGTCCACCCGTCGGGGTGACGAACGCCGTCCGTGTTCACCGGACACGCCGAGAACGACGGTGTCACCCGTTCGACTACGGTGACGCAACCCGCGTTGCGACCGGTCTGACGCTGAGTAGGGTCCATTCCCGAAATGGGTACTCACAGACCTCCGCGCAGCCGGTTCCGTAGCCTGCTCGCCGCCGCGAAATGCAGGACGACGCTGGTCGTCGTCCTGACGGTTCTCGTCGTCGGTGGTCTGCATTCCCCGCAGGACGTGCGCCTGGTGCACAGCGGTTCCGACCACGAACTGGACCAGGAACCGCGTGCCACCATCTCGATCGACGGCGTCGACTATCCGAATCCGTTGCAGGCCGGGAACGGGAAATCCGTCGACAACGCGACGACATGGGAGAATTCCCGGCGTCCCGAACTGCTGGAGGCCTTTCGCCGGCACGTCTACGGCGAGAGCCTGCCGCTGCCGGTCGAGCAGCGCTTCGACGTCACCGCCGACGAGTCGTCCGGCGTCACGCGCAAGACCGTCACGATCGGGATCACCGGCCCGCACGGGACCGGCAGCTTCGACCTGAAGCTCTTCGTGCCGAACTCCGGCGCCCCGCCGCGCGGCACGTTCCTGATGATCGACCATCGTGGTTCGGTGGGGGAGGACCCGCAGCAGTCCTCGGACTACGCACCGGTGTCGACGATCACCGATGCCGGTTACGCCTTCGCCGCCATCGACGCCGAGGACATCGCTCCCGACGACAGCGGGACCTACCGCAGCAAGATGATCAACCTGTTCCACGACCCCGGCGCGGAGCTGCCCGAGGACGCCGGCCGGACCATCAGCGCCTGGGCGTGGGGAGCCAGCCGGGCGATGGACTATCTCGAGACCGACCCCGACATCGACCCCAGCCGGGTCGCGGTGATCGGACACTCGAGGAGTGGAAAGGCGTCGTTGTGGGCCGGGGCCCAGGACACGCGTTTCGCGGCGGCCGTGTCGAACAATTCCGGGTCGACCGGTGCCAAGCTCGCGCGCCGTGGTGACGGTGGTGTCGGGGCCGAGACCGTCGCCGATATCAACAGTTCTTTCCCGCACTGGTTCCCGCCGACGTACAAGGAGTACGACAACCGCGAGGAAGCGCTTCCGGTCGACCAGCACGAACTGCTCGCGCTGATGGCGCCGCGCCGGGTCGTGGTGGGGAGTGCGGCGAACGACACGAATGCCGATCCGGAGGGCGAGTTCCTCTCCTATGTGGCGGCCGCGCGGGTCTACGAATTGTACGGACTCGGCGACACCGGCCTGCCGTCGCCGAACTGGAAACCGCCCACCGACACGGATTTCCGCGGTCCGGCGATGAGCTATCACCTGCTGTCCGGTGGGCACGGCCTCTCGGCCCAGGGCTGGGACCTCTACCTGAACGGTGACCTGTTCGCGCGGTGAGGTGCGGTCAGGTGCGGTGAGGTCAGGCGGCCGCCGCGCCGAGGCGGCGGGCCTCGCCGGAGGACAGCGTCCGTGTCGTGCCGCAGTGCGGGCAGCGCGCCTCGAGCCGGCTCCGCAGTGGCAGGACCGGGACGAAGAACAGCGTGAACCGGGTCCGGCGGTGTACCAGCGACTGCGGGCCGGGGTGCCCGCAGGCGGTGCAGCCGAGTGCGACCAGGCCCAGCGGCCGCTCCTTGCGGGACAGGCCGAAGATGACCAGCACCGGGTGCCTCCTCGAAGTCGTCCACCGTCCAGCGTACGGACGTGCGGGCCCGTTCCCCGGCCGCGCGACCTCAGCCCCCCGTCGGGGCCGCCCCGTTCAGGGCCCGCAGCAGCACCGACGTGAGCTCCGCCGCGCCCACGGCGCGCGGGTTGGCGTACGGCGCGGTGGTCACCGCCTCGACCACGGTCGGGACGTCGCCCTCGGTCAGGCCCAGCTCGCCCAGCGAGGTGGGCGCGCCGAGCCGGCCGGTCAGCTCCCACAGCGTGGTGGCCGGCGTGCCGGAGCCGAGGACCCGCGACAGCGCCGCGGCCATGGCGGGCGCGGCGCCGGCGTTGACGGCGACGACGTGCGGCAGCACCACGGTGTGCACGGCCGCGTGCGGCAGGTCGAACGTCCCACCGAGCACGTGGCAGAGCTTGTGGTGCAGCGACATCGTCGTCGCACCGAGGACCGCGCCGCACAGCCAGGCGCCGTAGAGCGCCCGGGCGCGGGCCTCGTCGGCCCGGTCGCCGGCATCGCCGGCCAGGCCGGGCAGAGCCGCGACGATCGCCCGCGCGCCCTCCTCGGCCATGAGCGAGACGATCGGTGACGCGTCCGGGGCGTAGAGCGCCTCCACGGCGTGCGCGAGCGCGTTGACGCCGCTGGTCACCGCGACCTCCGGCGGCAGCGACCGGGTCAGGTCGGGGTCGTAGACGACGCTGCGGGGCAGCACCGCCGGGTCCCGGCCGGTGGTCTTCACGCCGTTCTCGGTCAGGCCCCACACCGGGGTCATCTCCGAGCCCGCGAACGTCGTCGGCACGGCGACGACCGGGATCGCGTGCCGCAGCGCGATCGCCTTGCCCAACCCGATCGTCGAGCCGCCGCCGACGGCGACGCACCCGTCGGCGGCGTGCGCCCGCGCCGCGGCGGCGGCGACGTCGGCGGTCTCCCGCGGCACGTGCATCCGGGCGTGGGCGTGCACCCCCACAGCGCGGGGGCCGAGCGTTGCCGCCACCCGCTCGGCCAGCGCCCGCTGCCCCGGGGTGGAGAGCACGAGCACCCGCTGCAGGCCCAGGTGCTCGAGCTCGGGGCCGAGCTCGGCGGAGCGCCCGGCGCCGAACACCACGCGCATCGGCTGGGCCTCGTAGGAGAACGCGGTCCAGGACCCGGGTGCCCCGGGTGACGTCACCTCAGGCTCCGGGGGTGGCGGCGTCGAGGACCACGTCGTAGCGGGCCAGCCGGAACGGCCCCTCGACGCCGTAGCGCGCGGCCACCTCCGGGGCCTCGACCCGTTCGAAGTCGACGACGAGGCTCTTCTTCACCGCGAACACCGCGTCCGAGTCGATGTAGCTGCTGCCCGCGACGAACAGATGGGTGGTCAGCTCCCGGTGCCCCTCGGCCCGGGCGATCACGTGCACGTGCGCGGGCCGGTAGGCGTGCCGGCCGAGCGCACCGAGCAGGCCACCCACCGGGCCGTCGGTGGGGACCGGGTAGTGGCTGGGGACCACCGTGCGGAAGCGGACGCGGCCGTCGTCGTCGCTGCGGAACAGCCCGCGACCGTTACCCGGCGGCTGCACGTCGGGCTGCTGGACGTCGTAGAACCCGTCGGCGGTGCACTGCCAGATGTCGACCTCGGCTCCCGGTAGCGGGGTGCCGGCGGCGTCGAGCACGCGCAGGTCCATCACGCAGTCCCCGCCGCCGTCGGACATCAGGTCGATGGTGTCGCCGATCTCGCGGCGCGGACTCTCGGTCATGTGGAACGGGCCCAGCACGGTGCTCTCGGTGCCGGTCTCCTGACCGTTGATCGTCTCCACCAGCATCGACACCCCGAGGACGTCGGAGAGCAGCACGAACTCCTGGCGGGTGTCGTCGCACTTCTGGCCGACCGCGGTCAGGAACCCGATCGCGGTGTTCCACTCCTCGACCGTCGGCCGGACCTCGCGCACGTAGGCGTGCAGGTGCTCGACCAGCCCGCCGACGAGCTCGGCGACCCGGGGGTCGGTCCCGGGCGCGATGCTGTCCTTCACGGCCGTGACGGCGGTGTCCTCGGTGAAGTCCATGTCGATCTCCCTTCGCGGTGACGGCGGGGCCCGGCCGGCGGTGTCGCGCACCGCACCGTGCCCCGCACGCGCGGGCGCCACGGTAGGGAGCCCCGACGCCGGCCACCATCCGCTTCGCGCGGCCGGCACTCCGGATCGCGCACCGGCACTAGACTGCGGCGCGTGCGGACAGCAGCTCGCCCCGAGCTCGCCGGGCACGTCCTGACCCGCGACGCCGACCTCGGACGGTTCCGGACCCACCTCAACGCGCTGTTCTACCCGGCCACCGTCCGGTCGCTGTCGCGGGACGCGACCGGACGCGGTGAGCTGCGCGGCGCCCGGACCGAGAACGTCACGGTCGGGATCATGCGGTTCGGGCAGGACACCTCGGTCGACCCCGGGCGGCACGCCGGCCACTACCACGTCAACGTCGTGCTGCACGGCACCGTGGTCGCCGCGGCGGGCGACCGGCAGTGCGTCGGTACCGCGGGCACGGCCGCGGTGTTCAGCCCGGGCCTGACGCACCGGCTGGTGCACTGCGCACGCGGCGCCGAGCAGATCGGGGTGAAGATCGGGCGCGACCTGGTCGACGACGAGCTGGAGGCGCTGCTGGGGCGGCCTGCCGAGCACCCGCTGCAGTTCGAGGTCGCGTTCCCGCTCACCGACCCGGCCGGCCGGAGCTGGCACAACACCCTGCGGCTGCTGATCGGCGAGCTCGACGACGACGGCCTGATCGGCACGCCGGTGATGCGGCGCCGCTACGAGCAGCTGCTCGCCGGCGGGCTCCTGCTCGGCCAGCGGCACAACCACACCGCGGCGCTGCGCGGCGACCAGGGCGGGGAACCCGCGCCGCGACCGGCCGCGGTGCGCGCCGTGATCGACCTGGTCCAGGCCCGGCCCGAGGAGCCCTACACGCTGGGCGACCTGGCCCGGGCCGGTGGTGTGAGCGCCCGCCGCCTGCAGGAGGGCTTCCGCCGGCACGTCGGTGTCCCGCCGATGGCCTACCTCGCCGGCGTCCGGCTCGACCGCGTCCGCCGCGACCTGCGCGCCGGGATCGCCCCGGTGACCGCGGTGGCCCACCACTGGGGGTTCACCCACCTCGGCCGGTTCTCGACGGCGTATCGGGAACGCTTCGGGGAGCGCCCGTCGCAGACCGCCGCCGGCGCTTGCACGCGGCGCTGACGAGGGGCCGCACGACCCCGGATCTGTGGCAGGATCGTCGCGTGACCAGCAGCGACGACCAGCGCCTGCGTGATCTCGCGCGGCTGCGCCGGGTGCGCGACCGGATCGACCGCGAGTACGCCCGGCCCCTCGACGTCACCGCGCTCGCCCGCGGCGAGCACATGTCCGCAGGCCACCTGTCCCGCGAGTTCCGCCGGGCCTACGGCGAGTCGCCCTACAGCTACCTCATGACCCGCCGGATCGAGCGCGCGATGGCGCTGCTGCGCCGCGGCGACCTGTCGGTGACCGAGGTGTGCTTCGCCGTCGGGTGCTCGTCGCTGGGCACGTTCAGCACTCGCTTCGCGGAGCTGGTCGGCATGCCGCCGAGCGTGTTCCGGCGCGAGTGCGCGCGCGGCACGGAGGGGATCCCGGCGTGCGTCGCCAAGCACGCCACCAGACCGGTCAGGAATCGAGAAGCCCGGGAACCGGCCACCTCCCTAGCGTGAACGCCATGACCACCGCAGACAACGGCACCGCACCCATCACCATCCACTCGAGCTTCCTGCCCCACTCCGACGCCGAGGCGTCGCTGGCGTTCTACCGGGACGCACTCGGCTTCGAGGTCCGCCTCGACGTGGGCTACGAGGACATGCGCTGGATCACCGTCGGGCCGCCCGGCCAGCCGTCTGTCTCGATCGTCCTCGCACCGCCCGCGGCGGACCCCGGCGTCACCGACGAGGAGCGCCGCGTGGTCACCGAGATGATGGCCAAGGGCACCCACTCGGCGATCCTGCTGGCCAGCACCGATCTCGACACCGCGTTCGACAAGGTCCAGGCCAGCGGGGCCGAGGTCGTGCAGGAACCGATGGACCAGCCCTACGGCGTGCGGGACTGCGCCTTCCGTGACCCCTCGGGCAACATGGTCCGGATCCAGGAGCGGGCGTGACGGTCGCCGCCGGCGCCGCCGTGGGGCGCGTAACGACCCACCCGGCCGCCGCCGACAGGACACCGGACACACCGGACGATCTCGGGGGAGACAGATGAGCACGGCCGCCCGGCACGCCGCCGACAGCCACGACCTGATCCGCGTGCACGGCGCGCGGGAGAACAACCTGCGCGACGTCGACGTCGAGCTGCCGAAGCGGCGGCTGACGGTGTTCACCGGCGTCTCCGGCTCGGGGAAGAGCTCGCTGGTGTTCGCGACGATCGCCGCCGAGTCCCAGCGGATGATCAACGAGACCTACAGCACGTTCGTCCAGGGCTTCATGCCGACCCTGGCCCGTCCGGACGTCGACGTCCTCGACGGGCTGACCACCGCGATCATCGTCGACCAGGAGCGGATGGGTGGCGACGTCCGCTCGACGGTCGGCACCGCGACCGACGTCGGCGCGCTGCTGCGGATCCTGTTCAGCCGGCTCGGCGAGCCGCACGTCGGGTCGGCGAAGGCGTTCTCGTTCAACGTCGCCTCGATCAGCGGATCCGGCGCCGTCACCGTCGAGAAGGGCGGCCGGAAGATCAAGGAGCGCCGCGATTTCGAGATCATCGGCGGCGCGTGCCCGCGCTGCGAGGGCAGGGGCACCGTCTCCGACTTCGACCTCACCGCCCTGTTCGACGACACGAAGTCGATCGCCGAGGGTGCGCTCACGATCCCGAACTACTCGGTCGACGGCTGGTACGGGCGGATCTTCTCCAACTCCGGCTTCTTCCCCGGCGACACGCCGATCCGGAACTTCACCAAGCCGCAGATGGACGCGCTGCTGTACAAGGAGCCGACCCGGATCAAGGTCGACGGCGTCAACGTCACCTTCGAGGGCCTGATCCCGCGGATCGAGAAGTCCTTCCTGTCCAAGGACCGCGAGGCGATGCAGCCGCACATCCGCGCGTTCGTGGACCGGGCGATCGTGTTCCGGACCTGCCCGGACTGCGACGGCACCCGGCTCTCGGAGCTCGCGCGGTCGTCGAAGATCACGGGCATCAGCATCGCCGACGCCTGCGCGATGCAGATCAACGATCTCGCGGAGTGGGTCCGGGGTCTGGACGCACCGTCGGTGGCCCCCCTGCTGACCTCGCTGCGCGAGACCCTCGACTCGTTCGTCGAGATCGGACTCGGCTACCTCAGCCTGGACCGCCCGTCCGGCACGCTGTCCGGCGGCGAGGCCCAGCGCACCAAGATGATCCGGCACCTCGGGTCCTCGCTGACCGACGTCACCTACGTGTTCGACGAGCCGACGATCGGGCTGCACCCGCACGACATCGCCCGGATGAACGACCTGCTGCTGCGCCTGCGGGACAAGGGCAACACCGTGCTGGTCGTCGAGCACAAGCCGGAGACGATCGTCATCGCCGACCACGTGGTCGACCTCGGGCCCGGCGCGGGTGCCGACGGCGGCCGGGTCGTCTTCGAGGGGACGGTCGAGGGGCTGCGCGCCGGCGGCACGATCACCGGCCGGCACCTCGACGACCGGGCGTCGCTGAAGGAGACCCTGCGCGAGCCGACCGGACGGCTGGAGGTGCGCGGCGCGGACAGCCACAACCTGCGCGACGTCGACGTCGACATCCCGCTCGGCGTGCTGACCGTGGTCACCGGGGTGGCCGGGTCGGGCAAGAGTTCCCTGATCCACGGCTCGGTCGCCGGGCGCGAGGGTGTCGTGGTGATCGACCAGGGCGCGATCAAGGGGTCGCGGCGCAGCAACCCGGCGACCTACACCGGGCTGCTCGAACCGATCCGCAAGGCCTTCGCCAAGGCCAACGGGGTGAAGCCGGCCCTGTTCAGCGCCAACTCCGAGGGCGCCTGCCCGAACTGCAACGGCGCGGGCGTCGTCTACACCGACCTGGCGATGATGGCCGGGGTCGCCACCCCCTGCGAGGTGTGCGAGGGGCGGCGGTTCGACGCGTCGGTGCTGGAGTACCGCCTCGGCAGCGGTGAGGACGCCCGCGACATCAGCGAGGTGCTCGCGATGTCGGTCGCCGAGGCGGAGAAGTTCTTCGGTGCGGGGGAGACCCGGGTCCCGGCCGCACACCGGATCATCGAGCGGCTCGCCGACGTCGGGCTCGGCTACCTCAAGCTCGGCCAGCCGCTCACCACGCTGTCCGGCGGCGAGCGGCAGCGGCTGAAGCTGGCCGTGCACCTGGGGGAGTCCGGGAGCGTGTACGTCCTCGACGAGCCGACCACCGGCCTGCACCTCGCCGACGTCGAACAGCTGCTCGCGCTGCTGGACCGGCTCGTCGACTCCGGCAAGTCGGTGATCGTCATCGAGCACCACCAGGCGGTGATGGCGCACGCGGACCGGATCATCGACCTCGGGCCGGGCGCAGGCCACGACGGCGGCCGGGTCGTGTTCGAGGGGACACCCGCCGAGCTGGTCGCGGACCGGTCCACGCTGACCGGCCGGCACCTGGCCGCGTACGTGGGGTCCTGAGCCCCGCCGCTCAGGTCTCCAGGTCGGCCAGCGTCTGGAGCAGGCCCTCCCAGGCGGTCCGGCTGTCGGCGTCGTCGGCGTGCGGGGCGCGGAACCAGCGCAGGAACTCGCCCAGGTCGGCCAGCCCCCACCGCAGCCGGTACAGCTCCAGCGCGTGCGGTTCCGGCTCTTGCCCGGTCGCGTCGGTGTAGGCGGCCAGGTCCCCGCCGACGACGGCGAGGTCGCGTTCCGGCACGCCGACCCCGACCGTGTCCCAGTCGATCAGCAGGCGCCCGCCGCCGGCGTCGAGCAGGTTGCCCGGGTGCGGCTCGCCGTGGGTGACCACCGGCCGGCGCCCGGCCTCGCCGAGCTGGTGGGCCAGCGCGTCGGCGTCGGCCAGCCGGGAGCGGATCATCGCCGCGTGCGTGACGACGGCCTGGCGGGCCGGCTCGGCGAACGGGCCACCGCTCCACGACGTCTCCTGCCCGGCGAGCGCGTCCTCGATCACCGCCCGGTCCGGGACGTCCGGGGTGTGCACCGGGGTGCCCTCCGGGACCGGCGCCGTGTGCAGCCGGGCCAGCATCCCGAGCACCTCGTCCCGGTCGGCCGGGGACAGCTCGGTGTAGAAGTCACGGTCGGCGACCGTCCCGACGTGGGCGAACACCGTCGAGGCCCACCGGCCGTCCAGGTCGGCGACGAGCTCCCCGCCCGGCGACGGCTCGGGCGCCACCACGAACTCCAGCCCGCCCGCGCGCAGCTCGGCCGTGGTGCGCATCGCCGCCCGGTAGCCGGTCAGCGCGGCCGCGGCCGTCGCGCCGCACTGCGGCTTGTCGGTCAGGTCGGAGACCTTCACGAACCAGCGCCGGCCGTCCGCGCCGGTCGCCTCCCAGTGGTAGTCGCCGAAGCCGACCGCCCGGTAGCGCAGCTCGCGGGCGTCGATCCCGTGGTGGCGGGACAGGGCGGAGCGCACGTCGCCGTCGTCGAATCCGCTCGGTCGCTGCTCCATGCGGGGGATGCTCTCGCGATCGGCGCCGCCCGGCCACAGCAGGGGCGGCCGTCACGCGACGGGCACCGGCGCCGAGATCCCTCCTACGACGACGGACGGAGGACGGTATGGCGACCGACGACGAGACGGTCACCGACGAGATCGTGGTGGTCGGGGCGGGGCCGGTGGGGCTCACCGCGGCCTGCCTGCTGGCCCGCGACGGCATCGCGGTGCGGGTGGTCGAGAAGCTCCAGCGGTGCACCACCGAGTCCCGCGCCGTCGGCGTGCACGCCCGCAGCCTGGAGATGCTCGCCGCCCTGGGAGTGCGGGCGGACCTGGAGGCACGTGGCCGGCGGATCACGGCCCTGGAGGTGGTCGACGGGCGGACCGGCCGCACCCGGGCGCGCGTGGGCCTCGGGCACGTGCGCAGCCGGCACCCCTACGTGCTCGACGTCGCCCAGCCGGACACGGAGGACGTGCTGGCCGGTCGCGCCGCCGCGCTCGGGGTGCGGATCGAGCGCGGCGTCGAGCTGACCGGGCTGACCCAGGACGCGGACGGCGTCACGCTCACCCTGCGCTCGGCCGCCGGCGAGCGGACCCTGCGGACCGGGTGGGTGGTGGGTGCCGACGGCGGCCACAGCACGGTCCGGGACCTCGTCGGTACCCGGCTGGAGGGCGGCTTCCACGGGCGGCACTTCGCGATGGCCGACGTCGACGCCGACACCGACCTCTCCCCGGACACCATCCGGATGTTCACCCACCCCGACGGCATGGGGATCCTGTTCCCGCTGGCCGGGGCCCGCGTACGGATCATGTTCCTGGTCGATCCGCCCGCGCCGGGCGAGGAGCTCACCCTGGCCCGGATCCAGGAGCTGGCCGACGCCCGGACCAGCGCCCGGATCACCGTGCGGGACCCGCGCTGGCTGACCTGGTTCGAGGTCCACCACGCCCAGGTGCCGCGCTACCGCCACGGCCGCGTCCTGCTCGCCGGCGACGCCGCCCACATCCACAGCCCGGCCGGGGCCCAGGGCATGAACACCGGGATGCAGGACGCGGCGAACCTGGCCTGGAAGCTCGCCCTCGTTGCGCGGGGCCGGGCCGGCGACGGGCTCCTCGACAGCTACGACGCCGAACGGCACCCGGTCGGGGCGGAGGTGGTCCGGGCGACGACGCTGCTCACCGCGGTCGGCGCCGGCTCCGGCCCGGAGGTCGTGCTCCGCGACGCCGCGCTGTTCGTCGCCGGGCACGTCCGCCGCGCGGCGGACGGTGCCGCCGAGCGGCTGGCGGAGCAGACCGTCCACTACCGGCACGGCCCGCTGTCGGTGCAGGACGGTGCGGACCACCGGCGGCACGGCGCGGCCCGGGCGGGTGACCACGCGCCGGACCCGGCCGGGCTGTGCCGCCCGGACGGCACCCCGGTCGCCGTCGAGGAACTCCTGGCCCGCCCGGGCCTGCTGCTGCTCGTGCGCGGCGCGGACGCGGTCCGGGCCGCCGAGCTCGCGGAGGTGCTGGGTGAGCTCGGCGTCGTGGTCCGGGTCGTGCCCGATGCCTCCTCGGCGGCCGGCGCCCGCGACGACGAGGTCCTCGTCGACACCGGCGACATGTTCGGGCCGGCGTACGGCACCGGCCCGGAGCGGATTGCGCTGATCCGCCCCGACGGGTATCTCGCGCTGGTGGCCGCCACGACGGACCCGGAGCCGCTGCGCCGCTACCTCGCCGACGTCCTGGCCGTCCGCCGGGCGGCTGCCGGGTGAACCGGAGATCACGACTTCGGTCGCACCGGACGGCGACCTTCGCCGGGTGCGGTACCGGCGCCGGGGGAGCACGCTCGGGTGACGGCGAGCGGGAGGAGCACGAGATGGACGACGGCAGGGGGGACCACGGCAGGGCGGCCACCCTGCCCGAGCTGCTGGCCGTGGTGCTGCTCGACCCGGTCACCGGACGGTTCGTCGTCGACCAGCAGCGCACCGAGCGGGCGCTGGCCGGCGCGGTGCTGCTCGACCTCGCGGGCCGTGGCCGGCTGGAGACCGACGGCTACCGGCATCCCCGGCTGCGCCTGGCCGCCGGGCCGGGTGCCGACGTCGTCGCCGATCGGGCGACCCGGCTGCCGACCGGCTGGTTCCGGGCCAAGCGGGGCGTGACCCGGCTCGTCCCAGGGCTGCGCGCCGCCGTGCTCGACGCGCTGGTGCGCGGCGGACGCGTCGACCGCGAACCCGGCGGGTTCCTGCGCTTCGCCCGCTGGTGGCCGGACACGGTGCTGCGTGACACGCTGCTGGCCGGGGTGGCCGCCGCGCTGCGCGACGGAGCGGCCACCGACGCCCGCATCGCGGGGCTGGTCTCGCTGCTGCACGCGGTACGGGCCGAGCACCGGGTGCTCGACGGGCGCCGCCGCGAGCTGCGCGAGCGCGCCCGGCTCGTCGCCGACGGCGACTGGGCCGGACCGGCGGTCACCGCCGCCGTGCGGGAGGTCCAGGCCGCCGCGGCCGCGGCGGCGTCGTCGGCCGCGATCGCCGGGAGCAGCTCGTGACCGGCCCGGGAGCAACCCGGCGGGGGGACGCGTGAGCTCGTGGGGAGGGCACACGCGGGGGACGGGATCGGGGGGATCCTGACCGCCCTGGCGGGACCGGTGGGCGGGCGCGGCGTTCGAGGGGGGCGCCGTGCCCGCCCGGTCCGGACAGAACATCCTGGACACTCACGGTGGGCCGAATATGGTCGACGCGTGCTCCCACCGGCCGTGCGCTCCGCGATCCTGATGATCGCGGTGGCTGCCGCCGGGCTGACCACGGGCGAGGTCCGGCCGTTCGACGGCGCCGGAGGGTTCGCGCTGTTGCTGCTCGGCCTGGCGGCGATCGCGGGCATCCCGTGGCGCTACCGGTACCCGTGGCCGTTCGCGCTCGGCGCGATCGTCGTCGGCCTGGTCTCCGCCGTCGCGACGTACCTGCCGCTGGTGGGTGTGTTCGTCATCGCGACCCGGCGCCGGACGACCGAGACCGTGCTCGTGCTCGTGCTGTCGGTCGCGGCCGCGGTCGGCAACATCGTCGTCGGCGTCCCCGACGTCGAGGAGATGCTGTTCCTGCTCGGCGGTGCCGTGGCGTTCCTGACCACCTCGGCGGTCGGCGGCCTGCTCGCGGGCAACCGCCGCGCCATGGTCGAGGACCTGCGGGAACGACTGGCCCGTGCCGAGGCCGACCGGGCGGTGCGCGACGAGCAGGCCCGGGCGGCCGAGCGGCGCCGGATCGCGGGGGAGATGCACGACCGGCTCGGGCATCGGCTCTCGCTGCTGTCGGTGCACGCCGGGGCGCTGGCCCTGCGCACCGACCTGTCGGCCCGGACCGTCCGGGAGAGCGCGGAGGTGCTGCGCGACACCACGCACCGCGCGATGGAGGACCTGCGCACGATCGTGCAGGTGCTCAACGAGCCGCCCTGCCCCGAGGAGGACGACCCGCCCGGCGCGGAGGACCTCACCGCGGTCGAGGAGCTGGTGGCCGAGGCACGCGCGGCCGGTGCCGACGTCTCGCTGCGGTCGACCGCGCTGCTCATGGTCTCCCCGCCCGGGCGGCCGCTGGCCGGCGTCGCCTACCGGGTGGTGCGCGAGGGCCTGACCAACGCCGCGCGACACTCGCCGGGCGCGGCGGTGGAGGTGGTCCTCGACGGCCGCCCCGGCCGCGACCTCACCGTCACCGTGCACTCCGGGTGCACCGGTGACCGGCCCGCGCCGGAGGGCGCAGGCACCGGTCTGGTGGGGTTGCGCGAGCGGGTGGAGACGCTGACCGGCGGGACGCTCGCGCACGGACCGCTGCCCGACGGGTACCGCCTGCGGGCGGTGCTGCCGTGGACGAAGGAGAGACACGCGTGAGCCCCACCGACCACCCTGCCGAGATCCGGGTGCTGCTGGTCGACGACGATCCGCTGGTGCGCGCCGGGCTGAAGGTGATGCTCGACGGGCACACGATCGACGCGACCGAGTCCGCCCCGCCGCGCCGGATCCGGATCGTCGCCGACGTCGGCGACGGGGACGAGGTGCCGGACGCGGTCCGGGCCGGGCGCCCGCACGTGGTGCTGATGGACCTGCGGATGCGACGGGTCAACGGCGTCGTGGCCACCCAGCGGCTGACCGCGGAGCCGGACCCGCCGACCGTCGTCGTGCTGACCACGTTCGACGCCGACGAGCACGTCGTACGGGCGCTGCGGGCCGGCGCGAGCGGGTTCCTGCTCAAGGACGCCGCACCGGAGGGGATCGTCGAGGCCGTCCGCGCCGCCGCCGACGGCGACGCCGTGCTGTCCCCGGCGATCACCCGCCGGTTGATCGGCATCGTCAAGGGCGGCTCCGGGCCGGTGGACCGGCGGCGGTCGGCCCGGACCCGGCTCGACCGGCTGGCCGAGCGGGAACGCGACGTCGCCGACGCCGTGGCCCGCGGCGGCTCCAACGCCGACATCGCCGAGGAGCTGCACATGTCGGTGGCGACGGTGAAGTCCTACGTGTCGAAGCTGCTGCGGGAGCTGGGGCTGGACAACCGGGTGCAGATCGCGTTGCTGGTGCGGGACGCGACCGATTAGTCCACCCGCCCCGCGCGGTCGGAAGAGCATGAAGCTCACAGCGACGACGTTCGTCTCGGTCGACGGCGTCTACCAGGGTCCGGGAGCGCCCGACGAGGACACCTCCGGCGGGTTCACCCGGGGCGGCTGGCTCGTGCCGCACTTCGACGAGCAGCTCGGCGCCTGCATGGAGGAGATCTTCGCCCGGGCCGACGCGTTCCTGCTCGGCCGGCGCACCTACGAGATCTTCGCGGGCTCCTGGGGCGCGATGGCCGACCCCGGCGACGACCCGATCGCCGTCGGGTTCGCGACGCTGCCGAAGTACGTGGCGTCGACGACGCTGACCGACCCGCAGTGGGCGGGCACCACGGTGCTCTCCGGCGACGTGGTCACGGCCGTGCGGGAGCTCGCGGCGCGGCCCGGCCGGGAGCTGCAGGTGCACGGCAGCGGCGAGCTGGTGCAGTGGCTGCTGGCGCACGACCTCCTCGACGAGCTGAACCTGGTGATCGGCCCGGTCGTCGTCGGTGCGGGGCGGCGGCTGTTCCCGGCCGCGGGCGCGGACACCGCGCTCGAGCTCACCGCGTCCCGGACCACACCGAGCGGGGTCTCGGTCCTGACCTACCGCACCACCGGGCGTCCGGAGTACGGGACGATCGAGGTGGAGTGACCCGGGCGCCCAGCCGCTCTCAGCGGGGCCGGGAGTTCAGCGGGGCCAGGAGTTCGGGGTGCAGCCCTCGAGCCCGAGCGTCTGCTGCTGCATCACCGGCGCCGGGCGCTGCGGGCCCGGACAGGTCTCGTGGTGGTGGCCGAGCCAGTGCCCCACCTCGTGGTTGACCAGGTAGCGGCGGTAGGCGGTCAGGTCGTGGGCGTACTCCGGGGTGCCGTGGGCCCAGCGTGCCAGGTTGAGCACGACCCGGTCGCCGTTGCGGCAGGACAGCCTGCCGACGGTGTCGAGCGGTTGGCAGAGCTGGTCGGCCAGCTCCGGCGTGGCGAGCAGGACGCGCAGCGGGGCCGCGCCGTCGGTGCGGGCGAAACCGACCGAGCCGTCGCCGCCCCAGGAGCGGGCGTCGTTGAGCACGGCGGCGACGAACGAGGCGAAGGCCGGTCCGTCGACGGCGAGCCCGCGCTCCACCTCGACCCGCATCGGCACGGTGCGGGTCCGCCCGGCCGGGGGCGGGGTGCTGCCCGGGACGACCACCGTGTCCCCGGCCGCCGATGCCGGGACCGCGCGCCCGCGCAGGCCGGCACGCCGGTCGGCCTCGGACACCATGGGCCCGGTCGTCGGGTCGGGCCGCGCGGGCGCCGCGCCCGCCTCACCGGCCGGTGGGCCCGGTGCCGGGATGGGGTCCGGGCCCCCGCCGGGGGCGGGGGCGCACGCGGACAGGGCGAGTACGGCGAGTACCGCGACGGCGGCACGGGTGGCGAAGCGGGCGGGCGCAGTGACACAGCCGGCGAAGCGGGCGGGCGCGGGGACACGGCCGGCGACGCGGGTGGGCGTAGTGACACGGCCGGCGCCGCGGGTGGGCGCGGTGCCGCGGGGGCGCCGGCCCGGCCGGGCGTGCCCGCCCGTGCCGCCCGGCTGTGCCCGGCAGCGGTGGTCCGGCCGGCGGGCCGGGGTCGGGTGCGGCACGGGCGCCAGGGTCGCAGACCCGGTGTCCCCGCACGAGCCCACGCGCCCGGTTCGCCCGGAGCGGTCCCGTCCCGGGTGACACTCCGGCAGCCGGCGCACAGCGGACCCCGCCGATTCCCGCACCCAACGTCCCCGATGAGGCACTAACGTCCGGCCCGTGACGACCGGGGAGCAGGACGCGGCCGCGGCGATGGCCCGGGCCGCGACCGCGTGGCTGGACTCGCTGGACGGCCCGCAGCGCACGGACGGGACCGGGGACGGCCCGTCCGGCGCGGACACCGAGCGCCGCCGCTGGTTCTACACGCCCACCGACCACGGCGGGCTGACCCTGCACGCCCAGCGCCCGCTGCAGCAGCAGCTCGCGATGCGGCTGGTCGCGTCGGGGCTGTCCGAGGCCGGCTTCGCCACGGTGGCGGCGGTGATGGGCCTGGAGAACGTCCTCGACCGGGCCGAGGGCTGGCCGGAGCGGCCGTACCGGGAACGCTTCCGCGACCCGGGCCTGTACTACCTGCGGGTCTTCGGCGACCCCGCGGACGGGACCTGGGGCTGGCGCTTCGGCGGGCACCACGTGTCGCTGAACAACCTCGTCGTCGACGGGCGGGTGGTCGCGACGACCCCGTGCTTCCTCGGCGCGAACCCGGCTGCGACCCCGCTGCTCGGCGGCGGCACGTACCGGCCGCTCGGGCCGGCCGAGGACCTGTGCCGCGAGATCGTCCGCGGACTCCCGCCGGAGCTGCTGGAGCGGGCGGTGCTGCACGAGACCGCACCGCCGGACCTGGTCACCGCGAACCGCGCCGTCGTCGCACCCGGCGACCGGCCGCTGCCGGCCCGGGCGATCCGCCGGGAGAGCCCGCCCGGCCCGGCCGGCCCGGTCGAGGACACCGAGGCGGTCGCGCTCACCGCGGCGCCGGGGGTACCGGCCAGCGCGCTCGACGACCGGGGCCGGGAGCTGCTGCGCCGCCTGCTGTCGGCCTACCTGGACCGGGTCCCGGCCGGGGTCGCCCCGACAGCGCGCTACGAGGACGACGCCGCCCTCGACGAGGTGCACCTGGCGTGGGCGGGCCCGGTGGAGCCCGGCGCGCCGCACTACTACCGGTTGCAGGGGCCGCGGCTGCTGCTCGAGTGGGACAACACCCAGAACGACGCGAACCACGGGCACTCGGTGTGGCGCGACCCGGAGTCGGACTTCGGGCTGGACGTGCTGGCGCAGCACCACGCGTCGTTCGCCCACCGGTGACCGCACTCACCTGTGCGTCCGGCTGCACTCTGCTGAGCCGCCCCGGCGCCCGGGAGGAGGATCGGGGCCGTGACATTCGCTCCGCCGCCCGAACTCGCCGCCTCCGCCAACGTGTCCGCGAGCGCCTACACCGAGGCCGCCGCCGACCCCGAGGCGTTCTGGTGTGCACAGGCCCGCCGCCTGGAGTGGGAGCGGGTGCCGGGGCAGGGCTACGACGGCAGCCGGTGGCCGGAGGTCACCTGGTTCGCCGACGGCACGCTGAACGTCGCCCGCAACTGCGTCGACCGGCACGTCGAGGCCGGTGACGGCGCCCGGGTCGCGCTGCACTGGGAGGGCGAGCCGGGGGACCGGCGCACCGTCACCTACGCCGACCTGCAGCGCGAGGTCGCCCGCTGCGCGCACGCGCTCACCGAGCTCGGCGTCGGCCGCGGCGACGTGGTGGTCGTCTACCTGCCGGTGCTGGTCGAGACGATCGTGGTGATGCTGGCCTGCGCCCGGATCGGTGCGATCCACTCGCTGGTCTTCGGCGGGTTCTCGGCGTCCGCGCTGCGCTTCCGCCTCACCGACGGCCGCGCGAAGCTGCTGGTCACCACGGACGGCCAGTACCGGCGCGGGAAGGCCGTCCCGGTGAAGGCGAACGCCGACGAGGCCGCCACCGGACTGGACTCCCTGGAGCACGTGCTGGTCGTGCGGCGGACCGGGTCGGAGATCGACTGGACCGAGGGCCGGGACGTGTGGTGGCACGACGTCGTCGACCGGCAGCCGGACGCCCACGACGCCGAGGCGTTCGGCGCGGAGAGCCCGTTGATGCTCGTCTACACCTCGGGCACCACCGGCAAGCCCAAGGGGCTGCTGCACACGATGGGCGGCTACCTGACGCAGACGTCGTGGACGTCGTGGGCGTGCTTCGACCACAAGCCCGACGACGTCTTCTGGTGCACCGCCGACCTGGCCTGGGTCACCGCGCACACCTACGAGGTCTACGGCCCGCTGTCCAACGGCGTCACGCAGGTGATCTACGAGGGCACCCCGGACACCCCGGAGCCCGGACGGCACTTCGAGATCATCGAGCGGTACGGCGTCACCGTCTACTACACCGCCCCGACGCTGGTCCGGACCTACATGAAGTGGGGCGAACAGGTGCCCGCCCGGCATGACCTGTCCTCGCTGCGGCTGCTCGGCACCGTCGGTGAGGCGATCAACCCGGAGGCCTGGCGCTGGTTCCACCGGGTCATCGGCGCCGGGCGGTGCCCGATCGTCGACACCTGGTGGCAGTCCGAGACCGGCGCGGCGATCTGCGCGCCGCTGCCCGGGGTCACCGAGCTCGAGCCGGGGTCGGCGACGCTCCCGCTGCCGGGGCTGTCGGTGCGCGTGGTCGACGAGTCCGGCCGGACCTGCGAGGCCGGCGAGGGCGGGCTGCTGGTCGTCGACCGGCCGTGGCCGTCGATGGCCCGCACGGTGTGGGGCGACCCGGAGCGGTTCCGGGCGTCCTACTTCGCCGACTTCGCCGAGCAGGGCTGGTACCGGGCCGGCGACGGCGCGGTGATCGACGAGCGCGGCTACGTGACGATCCAGGGCCGGGTCGACGACGTCATGAACGTCTCCGGGCACCGGCTCGGCTCGATCGAGATCGAGTCGGCGCTGGTCTCGCACCCGCGGGTGGCCGAGGCGGGCGTCGTCGGTGCCCCGGACCCGACGACCGGGCAGGCGGTGGTCGCGTTCGTGACCGTCACCGACGGCCCGCGCGACGGGCTCACCGAGGAGCTGCGCCGCCACGTCGCCGCGGAGCTGGGCCCGGTGGCCCGCCCCCGCGAGGTCGTGATCGTCTCCGAGCTGCCGAAGACCCGCTCCGGCAAGATCATGCGCCGGCTGCTGCAGGACGTGACCGCCGGGCGCGAGCCCGGGGACACGACCTCGCTGGTCGACCCGGGGGCGTTGACGGTGACCGCTCGTGAGTGGAATGCGCGGTCAGGACCGCGATAACCACTCACGGGCGATATGCCGGAGCCCGGCTCGGACCCTCCCGACGGCCCTGCTCCAGCAGCGGCCGCCAGCGCGGCGCGACCAGCGTGGACAGCACGACCACGCTGGTCGAGCGCGCCACCAGCGGTGAGCGGCCCAGCGCGAGCAGGGTCGCCTGCAGGTCCTCGTGCGACGACGCGGCCAGCCGGCACACCACGTCCGACGACCCGGTCGTGGCGTAGGCCTCGGTGACCGCGGGGAGCGCGGCCAGCTCGGCCGCGACGTCGTCGAGCTCGCCCTGTGCGATCTCCAGCGTCACGAACGCCTGCACCCCGTAGCCGGCTGCCGGGAGATCGACGTCGGGTCCGTACCCGACGATGACGCCGGCCTGCTCCATCCGGTCCAGGCGGGCCTGCACGGTGCCGCGGGCGACCGTCAGCGTGCGGGAGAGCTCCAGCACCCCGGCCCGCGGACGGTCCTGCAGCGCGGCGAGCAGGTCGACGTCGAGGGCGTCCAGCGAGAGCACGGGCGCATCCTAGGCACGCCCGCCGCACACCTCGACGCTCAGCCGCGCACCCGCAGCAACAGGTGTGCAGCGCAGGGAACAGGTGTGAGCCGGGCCCGAGGCCGGCGAGTCCCGGCAAACTCACGGCAAGCGTTGACAAGTTTGCGCAAAGGAAGGCACGCTCTGCCGGTCCCACTGCCGGGACATGCGAGGAGGAGAGCAGTGCCGCCCACCCTGACCGACGTCGCGCGGACCGCCGGCGTCGCCCTGTCGACCGCGTCGCGGGCGTTCTCCGACCCCGACCGGCTCGGCGCCGCGACCCGCCGCCGGATCCTCGCTGCCGCGCAGGAGCTGGGCTACGTGCCGCGTTCGGCGGAACCGGCCCCGCAGGCGTCCGGCACGGCGACCGTCGCCGCCGTCGTCCCGGACATCGCCAACCCGGTGTTCTCCCGGTTCGTCAAGGCCGCCCAGGCCCGCGGGCGGGAGTCACACACCACCGTCGTCGTCGCCGACACCGACTACGACCAGGACCGTGAGCGCGAGACGATCCGCGGGCTGCGTGCGCGGGTCGACGGGATCGTCGTGCACTCCTCGCGGCTCGACGGCGCCGAGGTCCTCGACCTCTGCGGGTCCACCCCCTCGGTGCTGATCAATCGCGAGGTGGCGGGCGGTGACTGCGTGATCGCCGACGCCGGTGAGGGCCTGCGGCAGACGATCGACCACCTCGACGCGCTCGGTCACCGCCGCATCGCCTACGTCCAGGGCCGCTCGGACTCCTGGTCCAACCAGCACCGGGTCGGCCTGGTCCGCCGGCTGGCCGACGAGTACGGCCTGGAGCTGGACCTGCTCGGCTGGCACACCGAGACCGTCGACGGCGGTACCGCCGCCGCGGCCCGGGTGCTCGCCACCGGCGCGACGGCCGCCGTGGCGCACAACGACCTGGTCGCGCTCGGCCTGCTGGCCGGTGTGCGCACGCTCGGGGTGCGGGTGCCCGACGACCTGTCGGTCGTCGGTAGCGACGACATCCCGTTCGCCGCCCTGTCCGACCCGGGCCTGTCCAGCATCGCCACCCCGATGGACCGGGCCGGGACGCTCGCCTGCGAGATCCTGCGCCGCGCCACCGCCGAGCGGGCGGCGCCGCGCGTGGTCCGCCTGCCCACCCACCTCGTCGTGCGGGGCACCACCGGCCCGGCGCCGGTGCGTGCCGGCGACGGCGCCCTGGAGGTCACCCCGTGAAGATCGTCGTCGCCGACCAGAACCTGGTCGGCCTGCGTGCCGAGCTGGAGGCCGCGCTGCCGGCGGGCAGCGAGGTCGTGTGGTCGCCGACCCGCGACGCCGCCGACGTCGCGGTGCTGGTGCCGGGCGCCGAGGTGCTGATCTCCGGGCGCTGCCCGAAGGAGGTCGCGGTGGCAGGCGCGGACCTGCGGCTGGTGCACGCCGCCGGGGCCGGCACCGACGGTATCGACGTCGACGCGCTCCCGGCGGGCTGCACGGTCGCGAACACGTTCCACCACGAGGACTCCATCGCCGAGTACGTCGTGGCAGCCACGATCATGCTGCGGCGCGGCTTCCTGACCGAGGACGCCGCGCTGCGCGGCGGCGACTGGCCCACCCCCGCCTACGACGCCGCCGCGCCCTGGCGGCACTCGCTGGCCGGGGCCACGGCCGGTTTCGTCGGTTTCGGCCACATCGGCGCCCGCGCCTGGGAGCGGCTGCGTGCCTTCGGCGCGCGCGGTGTCGCGGTGAGCCGGCGCGGGGAGATCGACACCGCGGCGACCGGGCTGGACCGGGCGGGCACCACCGCCGACGGGCTCGCCGACCTGCTCGCGGAGTCCGACGTCGTCGTCCTCAGCGCACCGCTGACCCCGGAGACCGAGGGCCTGATCGGGGCCGACGAGCTGGCGGCCATGAAGGACACCGCGGTGCTGGTCAACGTCGGCCGCGGCCCGCTGGTCGCCGAGCGCCCGCTCTACGCGGCACTGCGCGACGGCGTGATCGGCGGCGCGGCGATCGACGTCTGGTACGGCTACCCGGCGCCCGGGTCCTCGCACGCGGAGCCGTCGTCGCTGCCGTTCCGGGAGCTGGGCAACGTGCTGATGACACCGCACTCGTCCGGGCTGACCCACCAGACCTTCGCCGGTCGCGCCGCCGGCATCGGTGCCAACGTGCACCGGCTGGCCGCGGGCGAGGAGCTGCGCAACGTCGTCGCGGTGTCCCGATGACGGCGGTGGCGGGCGACCCGGGCATCGTCCACCTGGGACTGAGCAACTTCCACCGGGCCCATCAGGCGGTGCACACCGCGGCGGCCCTGGCCGCCGAGGACGGCCCGTGGGGGATCCTCGGGGTCGCGCCCCGCTCGGTCGCCGTCGCCGACGCGATGGCGGCCCAGCACCACCGCTACACCGTCGTCGAGATCTCGCCGGCGGGGGAGCGGGCCGTGGTCCCCGGGGTGCACACCGGCACCGCGGTCGCGGCCCGGGAGCCGCAGCGGGTGCTCGACGCGCTGGCCGCGCCGGCCACCCGGATCGTCTCGCTGACCGTCACCGAGCACGGCTACACGATCGACCCGCGTACCGGTGGGCTCGACCTCGACCACCCGGGGATCCGGGCCGACCTGGCCGGGTCGGCGTCCACCGCGGTCGGGCTGCTGGCCCACGGGCTGCTGCGCCGCGCCCGCACCCACGGCGCCCCGGTCACGGTGCTGAGCTGCGACAACCTGCTCGGCAACGGCGCGGTCACCGCCCGGCTGGTCCGCGCGTTCGCCGCCGCACTGCCGCCGGGCCCGGCACGCGACCTGACGTCCTACCTGGACACCGTCACGTTCCCGAACTCCATGGTGGACCGGATCGTGCCGGCCACCACGGACGCGACCCGGGCTGCCGCACACCGGTTGCTCGGGACCCGCGATGCGGTGCCGGTGCCCGCCGAGCCGTTCAGCATGTGGGCCCTCGAGGACCGGTTCGCCGCCGGGCGACCGGCCTGGGAGCACGCCGGCGCCGGGGTCCCCGGTGCGGTGTTCACCGACGACGTCGCCGGCTACGAGCTGCTCAAGCTGCGGCTGCTCAACGGCACCCACTCGCTGCTCGCCTACCTGGGCGCGCTCGCCGGGGAGGACCTGATCGCCGGATCGGCCGCCCGGCCGGGCATCCGCGGTGCGGCCGGGCGGGTGCTGCACGACGACTACCGCCCGACGGTGCCGGTGCCCGCGGGGGTCGACGTCGACGACTACGCCCGGCAGCTGTTCACCCGCTGGTCGAACACCGCGCTCGGGCACCGCACCCGCCAGGTCGGGTCGGACGGCTCGTCGAAGCTCGTCCAGCGCATCCCCGGCCCGGCCGCCGAGCACCTCGGCGCCGGCCGGATGCCGCACCACCTGGCGCTGACCGTCGCGGCCTGGCTGGCCTGCATCGCCCCGCCGCCCGGGTTCGACCCGGGCCCGCACGCCGCCGCCATGACCGACCCCGCCCGCGAACGGCTGCGAGCGACGGCCCCCGGGCCTGCGTCCGCGCACGTCCGGGCGGGCCTGGACCTGCTCGGGGACCCGCTGCCGGCGGTCTTCGCCGAGCGGGTGACCGAACTGTTCGACCTGCTGGTCCGGCACGGCGTCGACGCCGCCGTGAGCGAGGCCGCGGGGGAGCGCACGGTCGCCTGAGCGCGGCCGGCGCCCGTCGTCCGGCCGGCCGACCCCGGCCGGACCCGTCCGAGAACCGCCCCGCAGGGGCCCGATCCATCCGAGGACGCATGGACACCAGCAGAGGCAGCACCGAACGCTCCGCAGTGGACCAGGACCGGCCCGCCGACCCCCGGGCCGTCCGCAAGGCCGCCTGGGCCGGCCTGGTCGGGACGACGCTCGAGCAGTACGACTTCGTCATCTACGGCACCGCGTCCGCGCTGGTGTTCTCGACGCTGTTCTTCCCGAACGTCTCGCCGGCCGTCGGCATCCTGGCGAGCTTCTCCGCCTACGCCGTCGGCTTCCTCGCCCGGCCACTGGGCGGGCTGTTCTTCTCCCGCTACGGCGACCGGCTCGGCCGCAAGTGGGTCCTGGTGGCGACGCTGCTGCTGATGGGCGGCTCGACGCTGCTCATCGGGCTGCTGCCGACCTACGAGTCGATCGGCCTGCTGGCCCCGGCGCTGCTGGTGCTGTGCCGGTTCTTCCAGGGCTTCGGTGCCGGCGCCGAGCAGGCCGGTGCGGCGACCCTGCTCACCGAGACGGTCGGGCGCGGACGCCGTGGCCGGTACGCCTCGCTGGTCATGGTCGGTGCCGCCCTGGGCACCGCGCTCGGTGCGGTCATCTGGATCCTGGTCCAGCTGATGCCCGAGGAGCAGCTGATGGACTGGGGCTGGCGGCTGGTGTTCCTGTCCAGCATCGTCGTCACCGTCGTGGCGATGCTCGTGCGGCGCCGCCTCGACGAGAGCCCGGTGTTCGCCGAGCTCAAGGACGCCCACGTCGCGCCGCGCAAGCCGGCCGGTGAGGTGTGGCGGCACGGCCGGCGCCCGCTGCTGCTGGCGTTCGGGATGAACGTCGGCGGGAACGCGCAGTCCTACACCTTCCAGGTGTTCATGGCGACCTACCTGATCACGATCGTCGGGGTCGACGAGAACTTCGTGCCGAAGGTGCTGCTGGTCGGTGCGCTGGCCGGTGGCGTGGCCGCCGTCGCGTTCGGGGCGCTGTCCGACCGGCTGGGCCGGCGCCCGGTCTACTCGGCGATCATGCTCGCCCTGGTGCTGCTGCCCGCGCCGTCGTTCGTCGCGCTGGGCACCGGTGACCCGGCGGCGATCGTGGCCGTGCTGATCCTGGGCTTCGTCCTGGCCGTCAACGGTTCGGTCGGCGTGCAGATGAGCTACTTCCCGGAGCTGTTCGGCAACCGGTACCGCTACGCCGGGGTCACCCTCGGGCGCGAGTTCTCCGCCGCGCTCGGCGGCGGCATCGCGCCGCTGATCTGCGCGGGGCTGCTCACGCTGTTCGCCGACTCGTGGATCCCGGTCGCGGTGTACATGTCGGTGATGGCCGCGATCAGCCTGTACGCGGCCCGCAAGGCGCCCGAGACCCTGGACCGCGACCTGTCGGTACCCGAGGACGCCGGTCGCGAACCGGCGACGGCCCGCTGAGCGGTTTGGCCCGGCCCACCCGCGCCGAGATGCGGCTCAGCGCGAATCGTGGATCTCTGCGGAGCGCTGATCTGCATCTCGGCGGGCGCCGGGGCGTCGCGCGGTGCGTCGTGCCGGCCGGGCAGTGGCGCGGTCAGCCGGCCGAGACCGGGGTGCGGCGCGCCCAGGCGGGGGCCCGCTCCGGGCGGAACCCGACGCCGACCAGGAAGGCCGGGACGATCTGCAGCGCCGGCACCCGGCGCATGAGCCGGATCAGCGGGGCCGGGGGCCCGTCGAGGTCCCCGGCCAGTGCCGGGCCGGCGAGGTTCGCGTGCATGATCCGCTGCAGGCCCTGGACCAGCACCGTCGGTACCAGCCGGCGGTTGCGGACCCGGGCCAGATCGCGCGGGGCCACGGTGCCGCGCCGCAGCGGTGCGGCGAGCACGGCGGCGGTGGCGACGGCGTCCTGGATCGCCAGGTTGATGCCGACGCCGCCGACCGGCGACATCGCGTGTGCGGCGTCGCCGATGCACAGCAGCCCGTCGACGGCCCAGCGGCGCAGCCGGTTGAGCCGGACGTCGAGGTGCTTGACCTCGTCCATCGATTCGAGCTCGCCGACCCGGTCGGCGAACTCCGGGATCAGCTCGGCCACGTCGGCCCGGAACGCCTCGATCCCGCGCGACCGCAGACTCGCGTCGGTGCCCTTGCGGGCGAGGTATCCGATCTGGAAGTAGCCCTCCCGCGGGATGGTCACGGCGAACCGGCCCCGCCCGACCTTCGGCAGCAGGGCCGCCTGCGTCTCGTCGGCCCGGCGCGGCAGCCGGAACCACCACGTGTCGAACGGGACGTCGAACTCGGTCACCGGCAGCCCGGACTCGGCGCGCAGCACCGAGTGCCGTCCGTCGCAGCCCACGGTCAGGTCGGCCCGGAGCTCGCCGTCGGTGTGCTCGCCGTCGCCGGTGGTGGTCCGGTAGCGGACACCGACGACCCGGCCGTGCTCGCGGACCACCGAGGTGGCCCGGGTGTCCATGCGCAGGTGGAACGTGGGCTCGGCGCGGCCGGCGTCGGCCAGCAGGTCGAGCAGGTCCCACTGGGGGACGAGCGCGATGTAGGGGTGGCGCACGCCGACCCGCTCCAGCAGGCGGAGGTTGCCGATCCGCTGGAGCCCCCCGTGCTCGTCGGGCAGGGCGACCTCGTCGACCCGGCTCTGCGGCAGCTGTGCGAACCGTTCGCCGAGACCCAGGTCGTCGAGCAGCTGCAGGGTGGTCGGATGCACGGTGTCGCCGCGGAAGTCGCGCAGGAAGTCGCCGTGCTTCTCCAGCACGGTCACCTCGACACCGGCCCGGGCCAGCAGCAGCCCGAGCATCATCCCCGCCGGGCCGCCCCCGACCACACAGCACGTCGTCCGTTCCATGGCGCCCACCTCATTTCAACCGTTGTTGAATTAAGGCGAGTATGCGCCGGTGGCGGCCCTCGCGCAATGCCGTAAACCACCACGAACGGTCGGTCCGGCCGGTCAGGAGTGCGCCGCGGTGCGGAACGCGCCGAGCAGCTCGGGTCCCTCGGGCCCGGTCCAGAGCACCTGGGTGAGCAGCACGTCGACGGTGCCGGTGGCAGGGTCGGAGCGCCAGCCGGTGCCGAGCCCGCCGTCCCAGCCGTAGCGACCGCCCGGTTCGACGCACAGGCCGGCGCCCCAGCCGGCGCCGTCGAGGAACATCGCAGCGCCGGCCCGCTGGTCGGGGGTCAGCCGGTCGGTGGTCAGCTCGGCGACCGAGCCGGGGGACAGGACCGGGCCACCGCCCGAGCGCAGTGCCCGGGCGAACGCCAGCAGGTCGTCCATAGTGGACACGAGACCGGCGGCTCCGGAGGGGAAGGCCGGTGGAGTCGCCCAGGCGCCGTCCACCGGGTCGAACACCGTGAACCCGCCGCCGGGGTCCGGCGCGAGTTGCGGGACGAAGCGGTGCCGCTCTGCGGCGGGAACGTGGAACCCGGTGTCGCGCATGCCGAGCGGGGTGAACACCCGCTCCCGGAGCACGCTGCCCAGGTCCGTCCCGCACACCCGGGCCAGCAGGACACCGAGCAGGTCACCCGAGGTCTGGTAGAGCCACCGCCGGCCCGGCTGCGCGATCAGCGGGAGCGCCGCGAGGCGGGCGAGCCAGTCGTCGGGACAGGGGAGCGGGTAGCTGCCGGGCGGGCCATCGCTGCCCAGCCCGGCGTAGGCCTGCTGGGTCGGCAGGTCGGACGACGGCCGGGGGAGCATCCCGGCACCGCAGCGGTAGGACAGGACGTCGGCGACGGTGATCGCGCGCTCGGCGGGGACGGTGTCGTCGAGCCCGCCGGCCTCGTGAGCGAGCACCCGGGGCCGGGCCAGCTCGGGCAGCCACCGCGCGACCGGTTCGTCGAGGTCGAACGCACCGTCCTCGGCGAGGCTCAGCGCGGCGACCGCGGTGATCGGTTTGGTGATCGAGGCGATGCGGACGATCGTGTCGCGGCGGAGGGCGCGGCCGGCATCGTCGTCGCCGAGGACGTGCACCACCGGTTCCGTCCCCGGCCGGTCGACGGCGGCGATCAGCCCCGGGACCTGCCCGGAGTCGACGGCGCGGCGCAGCACGCCCGTGGTGCGGTCGGGTGCTGTGGGCACGGAGGCCTCCCGGGGTCGGTGCGTCTCACCGGTTCCGACCCCGCGGGCCCCGCGACCTCATCGGTTCACGTCACCGCTTGACGCCGACGCCACCCGCGATGCAGCGCTGCACGTCGTCCTCGGTCTTGAGCTGCGGGCCGTCCGGCCACCACTGGTAGCACGGCACGATGCCCGGGTCGACCATCTCCAGGCCCGGGAACAGGCCCTCGAGCTCGCTCATCGTGCGGAACCGGCCGCTGCCCATCGGGCTGTGCACGAAGACCTGCTCCATCCGGCGGGCCAGCTCGCTGTCGGCGTTCTCCGGGTCGAAGAAGTGCGCGACGGCGACCACGCTGCCCGGCGCCAGCCGGTCGACGAACTCCTGCATGATCTTCTGCGGACGGTCGGAGTCCTCGAAGTGGTGGATCGTGCCGATGTGGAACAGCGCCACCGGCTGCTCGAGGTCGAGGAAGCCCTGCACCGCCGGGTCGGAGACGACGGCCTCCGCGTCGCGGATGTCGGCGGGGGAGAACCGGGTGAACTCGTTGTCCTCCAGCAGCGCCCGGCCGTGCGCGATGACCGTCGGGTCGTTGTCGACGTAGACGACCCGGGCCTCGGGCTGCAGGCGCTGGACGATCTGGTGGGTGTTCTCCGCGGTCGGCAGGCCGGATCCGCAGTCGAGGTACTGCGTGATCGAGGTCTGGGTCGCGATGAAGCGGGCCGCACGGATCAGGAAGGCGCGGTTGTCCACGGCGAGCTGGTTGACCTCGGGCGCGACCTGGCGGACCCGCTCGATGGTCTCCCGGTCGACCTCGTAGTTGTCCTTGCCACCGAGGGCGTAGTCGTAGACCCGGGCGATGCTGGCCTTCGTCGTGTCGATGTACGCGGGAGCGCGACCTTCGGTCGGCTGGGCCATCAGAGCTGTCCTCACTCGAGTCGTCGGCGGTCGGTGGCGGTCGTCACTGCTCGCGCGTCACCGTAGCGGACGCGCTCCGCCGACACGCACGGTGATCGCGACGAGCGGTGCCGTGATCGGAAGACCTGCCGACCTGCGTCTCGGATGTGTAAGGTGAACCACCCGATCGCGCGTTCGACGCACCCCCATCGGGGTGGGCGGCAGCGACCGGCCCAGAACGAGTGACCGGCCCGGAACGCCAGCCGGTCAGCGAGCAGAGAGCCGACCCGCAGGAGCCCGTCCCGGTGGTCCCGAGCCCGAACAGCCCCACGCCCCCCGGCGCCGACCGCGGCCCCACCGCACGGCGGATCGTGCTCGGCTCGCACCTGCGGCGGCTGCGCGAGCGGGCGGGGATCAAGCGGGCCGACGCGGCGTACGCGATCCGCGGCTCCGACTCGAAGATGAGCCGCCTCGAGTCCGGCAAGGTCGGGTTCAAGCAGCGCGACGTCGCCGACCTGCTCACCATGTACGGCTACACCGACGGGCCCGAACGCGACCAGGTGCTCGCGATGGCCGAGGAGAGCAACGAGAGCGGCTGGTGGGCCCGCTACAACGACGTCGTCCCCGGCTGGTTCGAGGACTTCGTGGGGCTGGAGGCGTCGGCGTCGCGGATCTCGTCCTACGAGCTGCTGTTCGTGCCGGGCCTGCTGCAGACCGAGGCGTACGCCCGGGCGGTCGCCGCCGGCGGGCACCCCGCCCTGCCGCCGGCCGAGCGGGCCGACGTGGAGAAGCGGGTCGAGGTCCGGCTGCGCCGGCAGCGGGTGCTGCACCGCAAGGACGCGCCGACGTTCTGGGTGGTGCTCGACGAGGCGGTGCTGCACCGGCCGGTCGGCGGCCGCGCGGTGCACCGGGCACAGGTCGAGCACCTGCTGGAGCAGTCGGCGCTGCCCAACGTGATCATCCAGCTGCTGCCGTGGGACCTGTCCGGCTACGGCGCCGAGCACGCGTTCACCATGCTGCGGTTCGCCGAGCCGGAGCTGCCCGACCTGGTCTATCTCGAGGAGATGACCGGGGCGTCCTACCTGGACAAGCGGGTGGACGTCGAGCGGTACGGCCGGTCGATGGACCGGCTGACGGTCGACGCGTTGTCCCCGGAGCGGACCAAGCAGGCGTTGTCGAAGCTGCTCACCGAACTCTGAGGCCGGGCGCTCCGAGGCCGAGCCGGCCGCGGGTCAGCACCAGCGTCAGCACTCCCGCGCCGACGGCCGTCACCTGCACCACCGCGTCGAAGAACGCCGGGGCGAACGAGAAGACGTCCTGGTAGAGCAGCCCGGTCCAGGTGTTCTGCCCGGCGTGCATCATCGCCACCAGCAGCACGCTGCCGCCGCTGCGGGCGAACAGCCACGCGTAGACCAGCGAGATGCCGACCGTCCCGGCCGTGAACCAGAGCAGCGTCGTCGTCACGCCGCCCTGCTCGACCACGATCAGCGGGGCGTGCCACACCGCGAACAGCACGCCGACCAGCAGTGCCGCCCGCGCGGGCCCACCGGGCCCCGGGTGGCGCGCCTGCAAGCGGACCTGCAGGAACCCGCGCCAGCCGAACTCCTCGCCCAGGCCGGCGAGCACGAAGATCGCCACCAGGTTGATCGGTGCGGAGACGAGCACGGCGGTCGACGGGGCGGCGAGCTGTTGGTCCGGGAACGCGACCGCGGTGGCGGCGTAGGCCACCGCGAGCGTGCCCGCGCCGAGCCCGGTCAGTGCGAACACGTGATAGCGCAGCGGAACCCGCCATCGCAGCACCCGGCCCCACAGCTCCCGCACACCGGAGCGACCCTCCGCGAGCGCGACCACCACGAACGCGCACACGCTCGGCCCGACCGGCGCGAGCAGCACGCTGCGGCCGATGACGAGCTGTACCGGCCAGCTCGCCGCGGCGAGGAGCAGGCAGAACGCGAGCACCGGCCACCGCCGGACGACCGCGCGCAGGCCGCGTGGGCGGTCCGTCGGACCGTCTCCCGGCGTCCTGCGGCCCACGTCTCCTCCGGCTCATCGGTGGCACCGTGTGTCTCGTCGGCACCGTGCGTCCGGTTCCGGTCGTACCAGACCGGCGACCGCTGGGACCGCCTGTCCTGCAACCGGGCGCGGCTCACCGACCGCCGGGCGCGGACGGACCGGTTCGGCGTTCTCGCCCCTTGTGTCCGGTGCTAACTTTTGTCGCAACGGAAAATGCACGTGCAGATGAGATGAGCGTTCGCATGGCACAGATGCACCTGAGCGACCCGGCGTCGATCGACTCCCTGGCCTGGCGCAAGAGCGTCCGCAGCGGCTACCAGGGCAACTGCGTGGAGCTCGCGGTGGCCGGCGAGAACGTCGCGGTCCGCAACTCCCGCGACCCGCACGGCACGGTCCTGGCCTTCCCGGCCGCGGGCGTGGCCGCGTTCCTGGCCTCCATCAAGAACGGCGAGCTGGACGACCTCGCCTGAGACCTCCCGCGGGCGGCCGTCCCGACCACGGCCGCCCGCGGTGAGCCGGCGGCACGGCACGCGAGACCGGCCACAGGAGATCACCTACCCCGCGCGAGCGGGGTAGGAAGGACCCGTGAGTCGATCCGATCAGGCGCCCGCACCGTTCCGGCCGGGCGCACCGTCCTACCGGGGAGCGAGCGCCCACTACCTGTCACCGTCCCGCCGGGACCCGGTGAAGGTCCTCTCCGAGGAGCCGGTCACCCGGCGGGTCATCACCGAGGCCCTGGCGGCACTCGGGAAGGACGCCGGCGCGGGCTACCGCGTCCTGGACGTGGGCTCCGGCACCGCCGACGGTTTCGCGTTGCTCACCCGGGCCGAGCCGGGCGACGTGCCGGTCCTCGCCGAGGAGCGGCTCGACTACGTCGGGCTGGACGTCGACCCCGAGATGGTCGAGACCGCCCGGGCACGGTGACCTCGCCGTCGGCGTCGTTCGTGCTCGGGGACGTGCGCACCGATCTGCCGGACGGTGCCTTCGACCTCTACCTCTCCTGCGGAGTCCCGTACTCGCACCTCACCCCCGACGAGCTGGTGGCCGCGCTGCACTCGGTGCTGTCGGCCGTGGCCGCCCGCGGCCGGCGGGCGGCCGTCGTCGTCGACGTGCTCGGCCGCTACTCGGTCGAGTGGCGGCCCCGCTGGGACGCCGAGCGGTGGGACTACGCGATGAGCTTCTTCGCCGGGGGCGGCGAGACGATCTCCGAGCCGATGACGTTCTACTCCCGGCCCGCCCTCGACGCCGTGGTCGACGCCGCCGTGGCCGGCAGCGCGGCGCGGATCGTGCGCCGGACCGCCGTCGACCGCTCGGTCCTGGTGGGCCGGCACACCGCGACCGGCTCGTTCCACCCGGACGTCCCGCGGTTCCGGACGCTGGTGAACGACCTGCTCCGCGAGCCGTCCCGGGTGCGGCCCGGTGACCTGCGCTTCACGCCGGCGACCACCGGCGCCCCGGCGGACGTCCTGGCCTGGCTGCGCGACTTCGCCGACCGCTGGAACGGACTGCTGGAGCCCTACGCCGACGCCGGTCCGCCGGCCGACGCCGAGGCGGCGCGGCTCGCGCACGCGTTGCTCGAGCTGGAACGCGCGGGCGGGCCGGGCCTGGGCGTGGGCCACTCGCTGACCATGACGCTGGTGGTCGAGCCGGCCGGCTGAGGAGCGGGAAACCTGCTCGCCCCGGTGCGGCCACGCCGCCAGGATGGCGCTCGATGATCGAGGACTTCGTGCGCGACGGCTACGCCCGCATCCCGGGGGCGTTCGGGCCGGACCTGGCGGCCCGGTGCCGCGCGCAGATCGCCGGGGAGCTGCGCGGCCGTGGCATCGATCTCGACGAGCCGGCGACCTGGACCGAACCCGTCGTCCGGGTCGAGTCGATGACCACGCCCGAGTTCACCGCTTCCGCAGACACCCCGGCCCTGCGCGCCGCGTTCGACGAGCTCGTCGGCCCCGGACGCTGGGCGCCGCGACTCGGGATGGGCACCTTCCCGATCCGCTTCCCGCACCCGGGCGACCCCGGTGACGACGGCCCGCACGTCGAGGCGTCCTTCGCCGGCGCGGACGGTGCGCCGCGGCTGTCGATCCGCTCCCGCGGGCGGGCCCTGCTGATGCTGTTCCTCTACACCGACGTCGGTCCGGACGACGCGCCGACGCTGCTGCGGGCCGGGTCGCACCACGACGTCGCGCCGCTGCTCGCCCCGTACGGCGACGACGGCGCCGGATGGCTGCCGTTCTGTGGGGAGGCGGTCCCGGCGACCGCGCACCGGCCGGAGGTGGCGGCGACGGGGGCCGCCGGTGACGTCTACCTGGTGCACCCGTTCGTCGTGCACCGGGCACAGCGGACGGGGCCGGGTGCGCGGGGGCCGCGGATCATCGCGCAGCCACCGCTGGAACCGGCCCGTGAGCCCGCGTTCGACCTGGAGCACCCGAGGGCCCCGGTCGAACGGGTCGTCAGAGCTGCACTCCGCGGCTGAGCGCGCCGTCGGCGACGAGGTTGGTCCCGCTGATCCGGCTCGCCCGCGGGCTGACCAGCGAGATCACCGCGTAGGCGGTCTCCTCGGGGGTTCCCATCCGGCCGGTCGGGTTGAGCCCCATCGCGTGCGCGAACAGCTGCGGGTCGTTCTGCTCGACGTTCTCCCAGACCCCGCCCGGGAAGTAGACGTTGCCGGGCGAGACCGCGTTGGCCCGGATCCCCTGGGGCGCCAGGTCGAACGCCAGCCCGGAGACGTAGTGGACCAGCGCGGCCTTCATGACGCCGTACGACCCGTCCGCGAAGTCGATCTCGCGTCCGGAGACCGAGGAGACCGCGGTGATCGACGCGGCGTCGCTGCGCTGCAGGTGGGGCAGTGCCGCGTCCACCATCCGTACCGTGTGCATGAGGTCGACGTCGAAGCTCGAGCGCCAGTTCTCCTCGCCGGGGCCGATCGCCAGCGCGCTGACGTTCGCGACCACGGCGTCGATCCCGCCGTAGTGCTCCGCGCTCGCCGCGACCCAGGCGGCGATCGCGTCACCGTCGGCGACGTCGACCGCGGTCCCGGTCACCTCGGCCCCGGTACCGCGCAGTTCGGTCTCGCAGGCGCGCACGCCGTCCTCGCCGCGCGCGCAGAACGCGACCCGCGCGCCCTCCGCGGCCAGGCCGGCGACGATGGCACGGCCGATGCCGCGCGAGCCGCCGGTCACCAGCACGACGCGGCCGTCCAGCAACAAGTCCACGGGGGAGTCCTTCCTCGTTCCTCGACGGCCGTCAGCGCGCCGAGCGGGCCTGCTCGCGCAGGTGGCGGTGCACGCCGTCGTAGGCGGCGGCGTCCGGGAGCAGCGCCTTCGCGATCTTGGTGACGGCGCTGTAGTTGGTGTCGACGACGTTGGCCAGCGGCGACTCGGCGGCCTGGGTGAGCAGCTGGTAGGCGTCGAGCCGGTCCAGGCCGTACAGCTCACCCAGCCAGGCGATCATCCCGATCTGGCTGGCCCGCCAGGCGTCCTCCAGCGGCCGCGACGACCCGACGACGACGTAGTGCGTGTCGGTCTCGATCCGCGGCCAGGCCGGGGCCGGGGCGGTGGGCGAGCCCTTGATCAGGTCGACGATCAGCACCACGTCCATCGCGCCCTCGACGGCCGTCCCGCAGCTCTCGCCCTCGCCCTGCCGGTAGTGCCCGTCGCCGACGGAGAACAGCGCACCCTCCACATTGACCTGCAGGTAGCAGGTGGAACCGGCGCGCATCTCCGGGGTGTCCATGTTGCCGCCGAAGACGTCGGGCACCAGCGAGCTGCGGACCTCGCGCCCGGGCGGGGCCACGCCGACCGTGCCCAGCATCGGGTTGCACGGCAGCTCGAGACGCAGGTCCGCGCTGGTCGCCTCGAACAGCACGGTGCCCGCGGCGCGGTCGAGCTGGTAGATCCAGGTGCGCTCGGGCAGCGGCTCGTGCAGCAACGCCGTCCGCTCCGTGACCGACAGCGCCCCGAACAGCGGGATCGTCGTCGACGCGCCCCAGTCCCGGGCCGGGGTGAGCTCCACGATGTGGATCGCGAGGGTGTCCCCGGGCTCGGCTCCCTCGACGAAGAACGGCCCGGTCTGCGGGTTCACCTCGCTCATGTCGAGGACGTCGGTCGCCCGGTCCGATGTGGACGTGATCCGGCCGGAGAAGGCGTCCTCGGTCCACAGTCGCAGGCAGGTGCCGGGTCGTACGCGGCGGGCCGGGGCGGCGCCGCCGAAGGTCCAGGCGAACTCGTGACGCTCGGGGCGGTACTCGACGACCTGCATCGGGTGATCGTCGCGGGGCCGCCGGAGGAAGGCAAGGGGCTACGGTCCGGGGGTGCCCGTCGCGCACGCGCTGCTCGCCCACCTGCGGCGGGCCCACGACGAGATCGACCGCCGCTACGCGGAGCCGCTCGACCTGGACGAGCTGGCGGCCGTCGCCGGGGTGTCGAAGTACCACTTCCTGCGCTGCTTCACCGCGGTCTACGGCCACACCCCGGCCGCGATGCTGACCCGCCGCCGGATCGAGCGGGCGCAGGACCTGCTGCGGTCGACCAACCTCACCGTCACCGAGGTCTGCACCGTCGTCGGCTACTCCTCGCTCGGCTCGTTCAGCTCGCGGTTCCGCCGGCTGGTCGGCGTGAGCCCGTCGGCCTACCAGGCCCGCTGGTCGGAGCGCGGCGCGCCGCGGATCCCCGGCTGCTGGGTGTTCATGCGCGGCCTGTCGGACACCGCACTCCCGGACACCGCACTCCCGGACACCGCAATTCCGGAGAAGCCCGCGGACACCGACCGGCGCTAGCGTCCGGGCATGCTCACCAACATCTCGCTGGTCACGCTCTACGTCACCGACCAGGACGCGAGCAAGCGCTTCTACTGCGACGTCCTCGGCTTCGTCGAGGGCACCGACGTCAGCATGGGCGACGGGTTCCGCTGGGTCACCGTGCACCATCCCGACCACCCGGAGCTGGAGGTCGCCCTCATGACGCCCGGACCGCCGCTGGACGAGCAGATGGCGCAGGCCGTCTCGCGCTCGCTCGCGGCCGGACGGATGGGCGGGTTCGGGCTGACCACCGACGACTGTCACGGCGACCACGCGAAGCTCTCGGCACAGGGCGTCGAGTTCCCGCAGCCGCCGTCGGACCGGCCCTACGGCATCGAGGCCGTCATGCGGGACAACTCGGGCAACTGGCTGGTGCTGGTCGAGCCGCGCCCCTACGACGGCTCGGACTTCCCGCACGCCACGTGACCCGGCGCCGCACACGTTCCCTCGGCGCCGCACGAGGCGGGAGTTGTGCGGGGCCCTCGGGTCCTGTGCGGCGCGGTCGCGGTCGTCAGGTTGCGGGCGTGTCGCCGGTGCGGCGGGCGCGACTGGCCTCGGCCGCGGCCTGGGTGGCGTCCTTGCTGGTCGCCGCGCGGCTCGCGAGCTCCTTGTAGGTCAGCGGCTTGCGTTCGAACCGGCCCTCGTGCGCGGCGATCGCGTCCCGGTGCTCGTGGTGCTCGGGGTGGCGGGACTCGAACTCCTGGCGGGCCTCCACGGTGCGGCGCCAGTGCGTGATCGTGTCCCGGTCGCCGCTGTTGAGCCCCTCCCAGGACTGCGGCGCCGACGACATCGACGGCGGCGGTGCCGCGCGGCCGTGCACCGCGGGCGACGGCGGGCGCCGCCGGGTCTCGGCCCCGCAGTCCGGGCACGCGGGCGCGGGGGACGACCAGGACGGCACCATCAGCTCGAAGCGGGTGCCGCAGGAGCAGGTGTAGTCGTAGACCGGCACGCGGTCTCCTTCCGGGATGAGCGGGACGGCACCGGCCCGGCCGCGGAACGCCGCGGCCGGGCCGGGACGCGGCTCAGGTGTAGTAGTTGCCCGGCCCCGTGCGGAGCTCCTTGATCTGGTTCGCGTCGTGGCCGAAGACGACGGTCGCGTCGGTCCGCTCCTGGATCCCGCGGATCTTGTCGACCGAGTTGAACCAGGCCACGGTGTCGTAGACGATGCCGGCCGCGATCGGCGGCGGGCCGTAGGACTCCTTGAGGTACAGCGAGTCCGAGGCGAAGATCATCGTGCCGGCGTCGGCGAGGTCGACCTGCAGGCTCATCGTGCCCCAGGTGTGGCCGGGCGTCCGCAGCAACGTGACCCCGGGCAGGAGCTCGGTGTCCTCGCCGATCGTGTCGAGCTGCAGCGTGTCGTAGTCCGACTTGATGTGCGCACCCTTGTTGTGGCCGTCGAAGGAGAACGCGCCCTCCTTCTCCGCCTCGTCCACGATGATCTTCGTGTCGGCCTTCTCCCAGAACTTGGCGTTGGCCGCGTGATCCAGGTGCAGGTGCGAGAGCACCAGGTAGTCGATGTCGTTGGGCTCGAGGTTCAGCTGCTTGAGCCGGGAGTCCAGCCAGTCCTCCTCGGCGGCGGCGTCGACCGGGAAGAACTGGCCCAGCCCGGACGGGGCCCAGCGGGTCTCCCAGTCGCGGGGGACACCGGCGTCCCACATCAGCTTCTGCCCGTTCGGGTGCTCGATGTAGACGACGTGGGTGGGCACCTCCACCCAGTCCCGCGACTTGTCCGGCTGCTGCTGCGTCGCCATCCGGGACGGGTCGATCAGCAGCCAAGTGAGGTCGGCATGCATGGTGCCGGTCGGGAGGATCGTGACCTTGATCTTGTCGTTGTCGGACATCGCTCTCCTCGTCGAGTGCGTGCGTCCCGGAGGACCCGGTCGCGGTGCCGATGGTCTCGTGCCGGTGTTCGCCGAGCGGACAGGTGCACCCTGCCGCATGCGTCGTGCGGGCGACAAGCCGAGATCATCGTGGCAGGCTGCGGGAATGGCGAGGTACTACGACGTGCACCCGCAGAACCCCCAGCCCCGCAGCATCGGTCAGGTCGTCGGACTCGTCCGCGAGGGCGGCCTGATCGCCTACCCGACCGACTCGTGTTTCGCGCTCGGCTGCTCGCTGGGCAACCGGGACGGGCTGGAGCGGATCCGCCGGATCCGCAAGCTCGACGACAAGCACCACTTCACCCTGGTCTGCGCCGAGTTCGCCCAGCTGGGCCAGTTCGTGCACATCTCCAACTCGGTGTTCCGCGCGGTCAAGGCCTCGACCCCGGGCAGCTTCACGTTCATCCTCCCGGCCACCAAGGAGGTGCCGCGCCAGCTGCTGCACCCGAAGAAGAAGACCGTCGGCGTGCGCATCCCGCAGCACGCCACCACCCAGGCGCTGCTGGCGGAGCTGGGCGAGCCGCTGCTGTCGTCGACGCTGCTGCTGCCCGGCCACGACGAGCCGCTGACCCAGGGCTGGGAGATCAAGGAGGAGCTGGAGAACCAGGTGGACGCCGTGATCGACTCCGGGGACTGCGGGACGGAGCCGACGACCGTGGTGGACCTCTCCGGGGACGAGCCGGAGATCATCCGCACCGGGGCGGGCGACCCCTCCCGGTTCGAGTGAATCCCGACGTCGCGCCGCTGGTGGGACGCCTGTGCCGGGCGCGCCCCGGTGGCGGCCCGTCGCGGTGGGACGGCCGCCGGTCGTCCTCTCGCCGACCGGCGGCCGAGCCGCCCGGGGGTCCGGGGCCGCCCGGCCCCACGTGGTCCACCGCCCACCGCACGAGGGCCGGTGGAAGGCCCGCCGCCGCGTAGGCTCCGTGAGCGACCCTGCCCGGCCCGGTCCCCGCACGGGCCGGGCGAACGGCGCCCGCGCCCGGGCGCCCTACCTGCCGTTCGGAGGACGATCGCGTGGCGCGTGACGACCCGCCGTACAGCCCGTCCGGTCCCTCGGGTTCCCGGGAGGACGCACCGGGCCGGCCGGGCGAGGGCGCCGGCGGCGACGCCGTGCTCGCCGCCATCGCCTACCGGCTGCGTGCCCGTTCCGAGCGCCAGCAGCTGCTCACCGAGCGCCTGCGCAGCGGTGAGCTGCGTCCCGGCGCGCTCGCCGACCTCGCCGAGCTCGCCGGGGCCGCCCGTCGCGGGGTCCGGGACGGCGACCACATCCTCGTCCTGGCCGGCGCGGCGCAGGGGCACCGTCCGGTCACCCCGCCGACCCCGCTCGGGCAGGCGCTGAACACCGTCGTGGCGGCGAGCGAGGCCGCCTCGCGCACCGTCGTCCTCCCGACCCCGAGCGTCTCGCTCGACGCGACGGCCGAACCGGTCCTCGGCCAGATCCTCGCCGAGCTGCTCGCCCACGCCGCCGGCGCGACGCCGCCGGGGGAGCGGCTCGAGCTGCACACCCGCTGGGGGCCCGACGGCGGTGTCGTCCTGGAGCTGCAGTGCGCGTCGGCGCCGCACTACCGGACCCCGATCGACGAGCTCGACCGTGCCCTGAACACGGCCACGCCGGCCGGACCGGTCGCACCGCAGGAGATCGGGCTGCACGTCGCCGCGCGGCTGGCCCGCGCGATCGGCGGCCGGCTCGGGGTCCGTGGCCCGGCCGGGAACACCGCGCTCACGCCGGTCGCCGTGCTGCAGCTGCCGTCGTCGGTGATCGGGGGCGGGCAGGCGCCCGCGCCGGCCGCCGAGACCGAGCCCGACCAGCAGCTGCCGCCGACCGCGGCGATGCCGCGCCCGCCCGCACCCGCGCCCGGTCCACCGGCCGAGGCGCCGTGGCCGCCCCCGCAGCACGAGCGGGCGGTCCCGGCGGAGGACCCGGTGCCGGACCGCGCGCCCCCGGCCCCCACCGCGGGCTCGGACGGGGACGCCGCTGCGGGCGGTCTGCCGCGGCGCTCGGCGCGCGCCCGCCCGTCGGGAATCGCCGGCGCGACCCCGTTCGGGGCGCCGGAGGGCCGCAACGGCTCCGCCCGGGCGGACGGTGCCGCGCCCGAGGGGCAGGCCGCTGTGGACCCGTTCGCGCCGAGCGGGCCACCCCCCACCGCGCCGCCGCCCGCCGCGCCGCCGCTGTCCCCGGACTCCACCGGCCAGCCGGGCTCGCCGGGACAGCCGGGCTCGGCCGGTCATCAGGGCCATGCCGGGCAGCAGAGCCGTGCCGGACAGCCGGGCCACGCCGGGCAGCAGGGGGTCCCAGGACAGCAGGGGATTCCGGGACAGCAGGGGCATCCCGGGCAGCCGGGTCCCGCAGCGCAGCCCGGTTTCCCGGGGCAGCACGGTACGGAGCGCCCGCCGAACGGGGCGCCGTGGCCCGGGGCCGCCGACGGACCGGCCCGCGACGACGCCCAGCCGGCCACCGAGGCACTGCCCGTCTCCGGTGCGCCCCGCTCGACCCCGCCGGACGAGCTCTTCGGTCCCTTCGACTCGGAGGTGCCGGTCCCGGTGGACGACACCGACGATCCGCCGATCTTCGCGGCGGTCGCGTCGGCCTGGTTCCGGGAATCGGCGTCGCCCGAGACGGCCGGGCTGCCGGTCCACGGTGGCCCCTCGGCGCGTGCGGAGAACTGGCGCACGCCCGGTGACGCGGAGTTCGATGCGGCCCGGATCCGCGCCGACCGCGTCGTCGACCTGCCGACCACGGCGCAGGGCCTGCCCCAGCGGCTGCCCGGGCAGGCGATGGTGCCCCCGTCCTGGCGGGAGACGCCGAACGCCCAGCCGAGCGGGTCCCGGGAACGGCAGCCCGACCGGGTCCGCAACCGGCTGGCCAGCTACCAGCGCGGCCTGAAGGAGGGCAGGCACCGGGCGGCCGAGGAGCACCCCGAACCGGTCCCGCAGCCGGTCAACGGGCAGCCGGCCAACGGGCACACCGCCAACGGCCACGGCGGCCACGGGCTGAACGGCGAGGGCGGCCGCAACGCGGGCTGAGCGTTGCCCGTGCTCGCTCGTACCGGACCCGAGTACCGGACCGCTCGTACCGAGCGGGCCGCGGGCCGGGCCCAGCCGGCCGCGTGGGCCGTGCGCCGGCGCGGCCGATCAGCCGAACGCCGCCCCGGCCCACCCGGTCGAGTGGGCTGTGCTCCGGACGGTGTGGGCGATCAGCCGGACGTGCCCCCGGCCCACCCGGCCGGGTCGTCCCAGGCCTGCAGCGTGCGGTCGCTGTCGAACCGGCGGCGCAGGCCGGTCACCGGGTCGTCGAACTCCAGTGACCGCGAGAGCAGCTGCAACGGGCGGGTGAAGTCGCCGTCCGCGCGCCGGCGCAGCTCGGGGTAGACGTCGTCGCCGAGGATCGGCACGCCCAGCTCGGACAGGTGCACCCGCAGCTGGTGGGTGCGCCCGGTGCGCGGATGCAGCCGGTACCGGGCCAGGCCGTCGCGGTGCGTGTCGAGCTCGATCCGGGTCTCGGCGTTCGGCACGCCGGGTTCGGTCCGGGCTGCGAACACCCCCGTCCGTTTCACGATCCGCGACGTCACGGTGCGCGGCAGCTCCAGCGCCGGGTCGTGCGGGGCGAGGGCCTCGTAGGTCTTGCGCACCCGGCCGTCGGCGAACAGCGTCTGGTACGCCCCGCGCAGCTCCGGACGCTTCACCAGCAGCAGCACCCCCGCGGTGGCCCGGTCGAGCCGGTGCGCCGGGCTCAGCTCGGGCAGTCCCAGCTCGTGCCGGAGCCGGACGAGCACCGTCTGCCGGACGTGGCTGCCGCGCGGGATGGTGGCCAGGAAGTGCGGCTTGTCGACGACCACGACGTCGTCGTCGGCGTGCAGGATCTCGATCGGGAACGGGACCTCGGCCTCGTCGGGCGCCTCGCGGTGCAGCCACAGCGTCGTCGACGGGGTGAACACCGTGGCCGCGTCCAGCGGGCCCGCCGCGGTCGCGATCTCCCCGGCGGCGATCATCGCGTCGATCCGGGCCGGACCGACGTGCGGGAACCGGTCGGCGAGGTGCTCGCGCATCGTGGTCCACGGCCCGTCCGGCGGGGTGCGCAGCCGGGCCGGGGCGAGGCCGTCGCGCGGCGGCAGCGGGGACGTCTCGCGGGCGGCGGCCCGGCGGCGGGCGGCGCGGCCGCGTCCGGGGCGGGGGCTCACGGATGTCCACGGTAGGGCGCCCGGGCTCACGGGGGCCCGGGCGGGCGGTGCCGTCGGTGCGTCGGTGCGGCACCTCACGCGCGGGACGGCCGCCGGGATCCGTAGCATCGCGCACCGTGACCTGGGCGTCCTACGGTGCGTACCTGCTGATCGTCGTCGGGCTGGTGCTGATGCCCGGCCCCGACACCTTCGTGCTGCTGCGGTCCTCCGTGGCCGGGGGCCGCCGGGCCGGGCTGCTGACGGCGGCCGGCGTGTTCGCCGGGAACGTGCTGCAGGGCTCGGCCGCGGCGTTCGGTCTGGGTGTGCTGATCGCGCAGTCGCACACGGCGTTCACCGTCATCCGCTGGGCCGGGGTCGGCTACCTGTGCGTGCTCGGTGTGCAGGCGCTGCGGGCCGCCCGCCGCGGCGACTACCCGGACCTCACCACCGGCGGGGCACGGGTGCGCGCCCACCGTTCCCTGCTGCTGGGGTTCGGCTCGAACGTCACCAACCCGAAGGTCCTGGTCATGTACCTGTCGGTGCTGCCGCAGTTCCTGGTGCCCGGGGTGACGACGACCGTGGACGCGCTGTTGCTCGCCGTCACCGTCGCGGTGCTGGGCGGGATCTACCAGTCCGGCCTCGTGCTGGCGGTGCACCGGGCGCGCGGCTGGTTCTCCCGGCGCCGGGTGCGCCGGGCCGGCGACGTCGTCGCCGGTGTGGCGCTGCTCGGCTTCGGTGGGGCACTGGCCGCGGGCTGACCCCGTCCTCCACCGGCTCCGCGCCGGCCGGGGCGCGACGCGCTTGCCCGCATGGTGGGTATATGTTCATCATGTGAGGCGACACCGGCGTCGAAACGGGGGACCATGTCGGAGACCGTGATGGTGGCGAACACGGTGGTGGCCGTGCTCGCCACCGTCGTACTGATCGTCCGGTTCCGGCTGAACCCGGTGATCTCGCTGGTGATCGGCGCGGTGTACCTCGGGCTCACCGCGGGGCTGGGCGTGGAGGGCACCGTCGACGCCGTCACCGGCGGCTTCGGCGAGATCCTGGCCGACGTCGGCCTGCTCATCGCCTTCGGTGTGCTCACCGGCGCGATGCTGCACCGCGCCGGCGCCATCGAACGGCTGGTGGCGACGTTGCTGCGGGTGTGCGGTCCGCGCGGGATGCCCTACGCCACCACCGCGACCGTCTCGACCGTCCTGCAGTCGATCTTCGTGGACGTCCTGCTGGTCATCTCGGCACCGCTGGCGCGTCGGATCGCGCCGCGGATCGGGGACCGCGGGCTGCCGCGCATGGCCACCGCGCTCGCCATCGGGCTGGAGTGCGGGATCGTCTTCATGGTCCCCGGCGTCGGTGCGGTGGCCCTGGCCGGCGTGCTCGGCGTGCCGATGGGGCAGATGCTGATCGCGGGCCTGGTCGTGGTCGTCCCGACCGTGCTGATCGCGACGGCGATCATGACGTTCCTGTTCCGGCGCGGCTGGTGGGACCCGGAGAAGGACGAACAGGAGCCGACCTGGGCCGGGATGCCGGCCGGCCCCGACCCGGCCGGCCCCGACCAGGCCGACCCTGACCCGGCCGGCTCAGCCCAGGTCGACTCCAGCCCGGCCGGCTCCGGCCCCGCCGAGGACGGCGGTCCGGCCGGTGACCCCGGTACCCGGGCCGAGCCCACCGGGGCGGGCACCGCCGTCGCGGAGACCCCCCGGCGTCGTCGGGAGCTGCCGCTGCTCGTGCTGTTCGGCCCGCTGCTGATCGGGCTGATCCTCATCGCCGCCGGCGCGGTGCTCGACGCCGCCGGGATCGAGCACCCCGTGCTGGTGTTCCTCGGCGAGCCGGTGATCGCACTGCTCATCGGCCTGGTGGGCACGACGGCGGTGGTCGGGCTGACGCACGGCCGCGAGGTCGTCGAGGGCGCGGTCGGCGACGGCTTCCGGGAGAGCGGGCAGATCCTGATCCTCACCGGCGTCGGCGGCTCGCTCGCGACGACGATCTCGAACGCGGGCCTCGGCGAGATCCTCGGCAGGTACTTCTCCGCGAACACGGCCGCGCCGCTGCTGATGGTGTGGCTGATCGCGGCCGTGCTGCACGTCGCGATCGGCTCGGTGACGATCTCGGCGATCACCGCCGCCGGTGTCCTGGCGCCGGTCGCCCCGGTCATCGGGCTGGCCCCGGTGCTGATCGCCCTGGCCGCCGGGGCGGGCGCGCTGTTCGCCGTGCACGTCACCAGCAACACGTTCTGGCTGCTGCAGTCGCTGCTCGGCCAGTCCGTGCGGGGCACGCTCAAGACCTGCTCGGTAGGGGTGTCGGTCGCCTCGGTCGTGGCGATCCTGGTGATCCTGCCGCTCTCACTCGTCTTCTAACTGGGGAAAGGGCCACCGTCGTGACCGATCTGCCGCTGTCCGGCGTCCGGGTGCTGGAACTGGGGAACTACATCGCGGCCCCGACCGCGGGTCGCCTGCTCGCCGACTTCGGCGCCGAGGTGATCAAGGTCGAGCGCCCGCGCACCGGGGACGAGCTGCGCAACTGGCGGCTCTACGCGGGGGACACCTCGATGCTCTACCGCACGCTCAACCGCAACAAGCGCTCGATCACCCTCGACATGCGCTCCGACGCCGGCCGGCAGGCCGTGCTCGACCTGGCCGCGCTGTCGGACGTCGTGCTGGAGAACTTCCGCCCCGGCACGCTCGAGAAGTGGGGTCTCGGCCCGGCCGAGCTCGACGCCGCGCACCCGGGCGTGGTGCTGGTCCGGATCTCCGCGTTCGGCCAGACCGGCCCGCTCTCGGCGCGGCCCGGTTTCGCCGCCGTCGCCGAGGCGATGGGCGGGCTGCGGGCCCTGGTGGGGGAGGAGGACCGGCCGCCGTCGCGGACCGGGGTGTCGATCGGCGACTCGATCGCCGGGCTCTACGGCGCCTTCTCCGCGGTGATGGGCCTGTTCCAGCGCGAGTCGTCCCCCGAGCGGCCGCCGCTGAACCGGCGCTCGATGGACATCGCGCTGAACGAGGCGGTGTTCTCGGTGATGGAGTCGCTGGTGCCCGACCACCTCGCCTACGGCGTCGAGCGGCGCCGGGTCGGCGGGCGGATGGAGGGCATCGCGCCGTCCAACGCCTACGTGTGCGGCGACGGCGGCAGCGTGGTCATCGCGGGTAACGGCGACTCCATCTACGGCCGGTTCATGCAGGTCATCGGGCGTCCGGAGCTGGCCGAGGAGCCCGACCTCGCGTCGAACGCCGGCCGCTGGCAGCGCCGTGACGAGCTGGACGGGGCGATCGAGGCCTGGACGCGGTCGCTGCCCCGCGCCGACGTGCTGGCCCGCCTGGAAGAGGCGGGGGTGCCGGCCGGGCCGATCCACTCCGCCGCCGACATCGTCGCCGACGAGCAGTTCCGGGCGCGGAACATGGTCCAATACTTCGACGTCGACACCGGCGGTGACGAGCCCGCCCGGGTCGGCTTCCCCGGCATCGTCCCGGTGCTCGACGGCGCCTCGGTGCCGGTCCGCCACGTCGGACCCGACCTCGGCGCCGATACCCACGACGTGCTGGGCGGCCTGCTCGGGTACCCGGACGACCGGATCCGCGCCGCGGCCGGAGAGGAGTCCTGAATGGACGTGGTGCTGCGTGACGTGACGCTGCGGGACGGCCTGCAGCTGACCGGCAAGCCGTTGCCGACCGACCGGAAGGTCGCGCTGGTGCGGTCGTTGCTGGCCGCGGGGGTGCCGGAGCTGGAGATCGGCTCGCTGGCCCGCGGTGACCTGGTGCCGCCACTGGCCGACACGCTCGACGTGGTCGCCGCGCTCACGCCCGAGGAGCTCGAGCGCTGCTGGGTCTGGGTGGCGACGCCCCGGCACGTGCAGAAGGCCGTCGCCGCCGGGGCGCGCAACGTCCAGTACTGCTTCTCGGTCTCCGACGCCCACAACAACGCCAACATCGGCCGCGACACCGCGGTGTCGCTGGACGCCATGCCGGATGCCGTCGCGACCGCACGGGAGGCGGGCGGCCGGATCCAGCTCTGCCTGGCCACCGCGTTCACCTGCCCGTTCGACGGGCCGGTGGACCCCGGCCGGGTCGTCGAGATCGTCGCCGACCCGCGCACCGCCGGTTCGTGCGACGTCGTCGTGTGCGACACGCTCGGGCAGGCGGTCCCGTCCGAGGTCGGGGCGCTGGTCGCGCGGGTGGCCGAGGTCGCGGGGGAGCGCCGGATCGCCTTCCACGGGCACGACACCTGGGGCCAGGGCGTGGCGAACGGGCTCGCCGCCGCCGCGTCCGGTGCGACGCTGCTCGACGGGGCGCTCGGCGGGCTGGGCGGCTGCCCGTTCGCCCCGGGGGCCAGTGGCAACACCGCCAGCGAGGACCTGATGTTCGCGCTGCGTCCGGACTGGCTGACCCCGACGGTGCTGGCCGGGCTCGTCGCGGAGTCCGAGGACCTGCTCGCGGAGCTGGGGGAGCCGAACCGCTCCCGCGCCGCGCAGGGCGTGCGCTCCACAGCCGCGGCGTTCCCGTGGACGGCCGGGCCGCGCGAGGCCGGGCAGCAGGGCACCGGGTAGGGCGGCAGCGTCGGACTCGTTGCGCCACAAGGGTGTGCGTGCGTTCATAACGCCTGTGGCGATTAGTCCGTCCGGCAGAGAGGTAGCCCTCCGTCAGCGGGTCGACATCCCGCACCCGGCCCACGCCGGGGACTGCAGTGGACGAGAGGACACGCCCTGCATGACGGAACTGTTCGTCGGTGAGTTCGAGGACCAGCAGGTGGAGCTCCTGCCCGCCCGCACCGTGATGACCACGCTGCCCGGCGGTCTCCTCGGCGGCGACGGCGGTGACGGCGTCGCCGGGAGCGGTGACGGCGGTGCCGGCGGCGAGGGTGGCTCCGGCGGGAACGGCGCCAACCTGCTGAACATCAACGCCCTCGGTGAGCAGACCAACGACGCCGGTGGTGACGGCGGCGACGGTGGTGACGGTGGCGACAGCGGTGACGCGGCCGCCAAGGGCGGTGACGGGGGCGGCGCCGAGAAGTAGTGATCTCGCCGCACCCGTGACGTGGGGGCGGGTCGCCACGGGCGGCCCGCCCCCGTCCACGTCCGGACCCGTCGAGCACCAACCACCACCCGCCAGGGAGCAGCGTGGCCGGCACCGCCACTGACACGATCGACGCCGAGGGCACGACCTCCGGCACTACAGCCACCGCGGGCACGACCGCTGCCGGGCAGGACGCGGGCGCCCCCGTCCCGGCCCCGGGCATCGAGTTCCTCGGGCCCTATCAGGGGTCCGGGTTCCGGACCCCGCGGTACCTGCTGCGCCGCGAGGACGGGCAGGTCGCCCAGCTGCCGTGGCTGCTCTACCGCACGGCCTTCCACCTCGACGGCCGGCGCGGCCCGGACGAGGTGGCCGAGCTGCTGCACGCCGACACCGGCCGGGACATCACCGGCGACCAGGTCCGCTACCTGATCGCCGACCGGCTCCGGCCGGCCGGACTCGCCGGGGCGGTGCCGGACGCCGGTGTCGCCGACCGGCCCGGTGGCGACCGACCCGACGGCGACCGACCGGACGCCGTCCGCGCCCGGCCCGACCCGACGGAGACCGACCGTGCCCGTCCCGACCGGTCCGGAGCCGACCGTGCCGATGCCGACCGGTCCGACCCCGACCGGGCCCGAACCCCGCCGCCCGGCGGCCGGGGCACACCGGCCCGCGGCGACCACCTGCTGATGCTGCGACTGCGCACGGCGCTGGTCCCGGCCCGCGTCGTGTGGCGGATCGCCGGTCCGCTGCGCCCGCTGTTCCGGGCGCCGGTCGTGGTGCTGGTCCTGCTCGCGTTCGTGACCGTCGACGTCGCGGTCGCCGCCCGCGGCTGGGACGCGGTGCTCGGCGCGGGCCGGGCGCTGACCACCACCCCGGCGCTCACGCTCGCCGTGCTGGGGCTGGTCGTGGTCGCCGGTGTCTTCCACGAGTGCGGACACGTCACGGCCTGCCGGTACGGCGGGGCCACCCCCGGGGCGATGGGGGTGGGCATCTACCTGGTCTGGCCGGCGTTCTACAGCACCGTCACCGACGCCTACCGGCTCTCCCGGGCGGGACGGCTGCGCACCGACCTGGGCGGGGTCTACTTCAATGCGATCGTCCTGACCGTGCTCGGCGGGCTCTACCTGGCCACCGGGTCGGAGTGGCTGCTCGCCGCCTCGCTGCTCTGGCACGTCGAGACGGCCTGGCAGTTCCTGCCGTCACTGCGGATGGACGGGTACTACATCCTCGCCGACCTGGTCGGGGTCCCGGACCTGTTCAACCGGATCCGGCCCATCCTGCGCTCCCTGGTCCGCCGCCGGCACTCGGACCCACTGGTCGCCGACCTGAAGCCGTGGGCGCGCCGGGTGGTGACCGCGTGGGTCGTGCTGGTGGTGCCGCTGCTGCTCGGCTGGCTGCTCGTGTTCGTCGCGCTGGCCCCGCAGCTGGCGCCCGCGGCGTGGGACGCGCTGACCGGTCTCGCCGGGCAGGCGCTGGACGCCGCGCGGGCCGGCGAGCCCGCCGGCGTGCTGGCCGCGGTCCTGCGCGGACTGCTGCTCCTGCTGCCGTGGGTGGGCGGCGCCTACCTCGTGGCGTTGCTGGTGCGACGGATGGTGCGCGCGGTGGGCCGGTTCGTCCGGCGTCGACGCCCGCAGGGACGGCACCGGTGGCGACCGGGGTCCGGCGTGCTCACGGTCGACACGGTCGGCACCACGCCCGCGGGTGCCCGGCACCGGGTCAGGCCGGCGGGCGGCCGCCCAGCGTCCGGGTGAGCCGGTCCGCCGCCCCGACCAGCAGCTCCACGTACTCCTCGCAGTGCTCCCGGCCGAGCCGGATCGTCGGCCCGCTGATCGTCAACGCCGCGGACACCGCGCCGGAGTGGTCGAAGACCGGGGCGGACAGGCCGGAACCCCCGTCGTCGCGTTCGGCCGTGGTGATCGCGAAGCCGTCGCGGTGGGTGTCGGTGAGCAGCACGCGCAGCCGGTCCGGGTCGGTGACCGTGTAGTCGGTGATCGTCTCCAGCGGTCCGGCCAGGACCTCCTCGGCCAGGACCGGGTCCCAGGCGAGCAGCACCCGCCCGGCCGACCCGGTGTGCAGCGGGACGATCTTGCCGACGTGCATCTCCCGGCGCAGCGCGTGCCGGGTCTCGGCCACCGCGACACAGACCCGGAAGGCCTTCTCCGCCCGGAACAGCGCCGCCGTCTCACCGGTCGTGTCGCGCAGCTCGCGCAGCACCGGACCGGCCAGCTCCAGCAGGTCGACACCCCGGGCGGCGGCACCGGCCCAGTAGGCCATCCGCACTCCGATGCGGACCCGGTCGCCGACCCGGTCCAGCATGCCCTCGGCGACCATGTTGGACACCAGACGCTGCACCGTGGACGTCGGGATCCCGGTGGCCTGCTGGAGCTCGCCCAGGCTGAGCACCGGGCGCTGCAGGGTGAACGCGTCCAGGATGTCGGTGATCTTGCCGAGGACCAGCAGCGGTTTCGGCCCGCTCGGCTCGGTGGTCACGAGTGGTCCCGGGACGCGCGGGCCAGGAACAGTCCGGCCGCCTCCCGGTAGCGCTCCCAGGCCTGCGGCGCGGGGTCGGTCTCGTAGCGGGCCGGTGCGGTCGGCGGCGACCACGACGGCGGCTCGTCCCCGCCGCGCAGTGCCCAGGCGGCCTGGCGCGCGGCGCCGTCGGCGACGTACTCGCCCGGCTCGGGCACCCGTACCGGCACCTCGAAGACCTGGGCGGCGATCCGGGCGACGGCCTCGGACCGGGCGGCGCCGCCGACCAGCGTCACCCCGGAGACCGCGACCCCCTGCTCGCGCAGCGCCTCCAGACCGACCCGCTGGGCGAAGAGCATGCCCTCGACGGCCGCCCGCGCCAGGTTCTCGCGGGTCCCGGACGCCAGGGTCCACCCGTGCAGCGACCCGGTCGCGTCGGGCAGGTTCGGCGTCCGCTCGCCCTCCAGGTACGGCACGAGCACCAGCCCGCCCGCACCCGGCTGCGCCGCGAGCGCCAACCGGCCCAGTTCCTCGTGGTCCACCCCGAGCAGCCGGCAGGTCGCGTCGAGCACACGAGAGGCGTTGAGGGTGCAGGCCAGTGGCAGGTAGGCGCCGGTGGCGTCGGAGAAACCGGCGACGATCCCGGACGGGTCCTCCGCCCGCCGTGCCGAGCGGGCGAAGACCGTCCCGGAGGTGCCGAGGGAGACGACGACGTCGTCCCCGGCGTCGGCGCCCAGCCCGGCGGCGGCGTTGTCGCCCGCCCCGGCACCCACCACGATCCCGCCGGGCCCGGTGACCGACCCGGACGGGCCGAGCACCCGGGGCAGGGCCGCCGTCCGGCCGAAACCGCGTTCCAGCAGGTCGAGGCGGTAGTCGGTGCCGTCGTAGTAGCCGGTGCCGGACGCGTCGGACCGGTCGGTCACCAGCTCGTCCAGCTCACCGCCGCCGAACCCGCGCAGCTTCCAGGTCAGCCAGTCGTGCGGCAGGCAGACCGCCGCCGTCCGCTCCGCGTGGTGCGGTTCGTGCGCCGCCAGCCAGCGCAGCTTGGCCAGCGTGATCGACGCGACCGGGACGACACCGGTCGCGTCCGCCCAGCCGTCGGCACCCAGCTCCCGGACCAGCTCGTCCGCGGCACCGGCGGAGCGGGTGTCGTTCCACAGCAGGGCGTCGCGGACCACCGCGCCCGCGTCGTCCAGGCAGACCATCCCGTGTTGCTGGCCGGCGACCGAGACCGCCTCGACGCCGTCGAGCCCACCCGCGTCGTCGAGGGCCTGCTGCAGGGCGGTCCACCAGGCCCGGGGATCGACCTCGGTGCCGTCGGGGTGCGCGGCCCGCCCGGAGCGGACGAGCGCGCCCGTGTCGGCGTCCCGGACGACCACCTTGCACGACTGCGTGGACGAGTCCACGCCGAGCACCAGCGCCATGTCCCCAGACTGCCATCGCGGCACCCCCGCGCGGCGGGCGGCACACGCTCCTGATCGGTGCCAGGGTGGACCCATGAGCGACGAGCAATGGTTCTACTGCCTCAAGCACAACACGGTGGAGACGAAGGACGGCTGTCGTGCCGCGGACCGGCTCGGGCCCTACCCGGACCGCGAGACCGCCGCGCGCGCCCTCGAGATCGCGCGCGAGCGGACCGAGGCCGAGGACCGCAAGGACCGGCGCTGGGCCGGCGGGGACGACGACTAGCGTCACCCGCATGGGAGACGATCACAGGGTTGTCGTCGTCACCGGCGGCAGCCGGGGCATCGGACGCGAGGCGTGCCGGGCGTTCGCGGCACGCGGGGACACCGTCGTCGTCGCGAGCCGGAAGGCCGAGGCGTGCACGGCGCTGGCCGCGGAGCTGACCGCCGAGTTCGGCACACGGGCGCTCGGCGTGGGCTGCCACGTCGGGCGCTGGTCGGACTGCGACGCGCTCGTCGACCGGGTGCTCGAGGAGTTCGGCCGGGTCGACGTGCTGGTCAACAACGCCGGGATGTCGCCGCTGTACGGCTCGCTCACCGAGGTCACCGAGGAGCTGTTCGACAAGGTCCTCGCGGTGAACCTGCGCGGTGCGTTCCGGCTCGGTGCGCGCTGCGGCGAGCTCATGGCCGCCGCCAGCGGCGGCGCGATCGTCAACGTCTCGTCGGTGGCCGCGGTCGTGCCGAACCCGCGCGAGCTGCCGTACGCGGCGGCGAAGGCCGGGCTGAACGCGCTCACCGTCGGCCTGGCCCGGGCGTACGCGCCGTCGGTACGGGTCAACACGGTCATGCCCGGGCCGATTCGCACCGACATCGCCGACCACTGGACCGACGAGTTCCGCGAGGCCGTGCGGACCGACGTCCCGGCCGGGCGGGTCGGCGAGGCGGCCGAGGTGGTCGGCGCGATCCTCTACCTCACCGGCCCGGACGCCGGCTACACCACCGGCGCCACGATCAAGGTGGACGGCGGCATGGCCTGGCACCCGTGAGTGGTTTTCGCGGTCCAGGCCACGGTTGTCACTCACGGGGGCGGAGGGTGACCGGGATGCCGCCCACCGGCACCGGCAGCGAGGTGTTGTCCCAGCGCAGCCGGTAGGCGGGATCGACGGTCCAGCGATACCGGCGCAGCATCTCGTGCAGGATCGCGGTGACCTCGAGCGTGCCGAAGTGCAGGCCGATGCACTTGTGCACGCCGCCGCCGAACGGGATCCAGGCGTCCCGGTCGGAGCGGTCCTCGCGGCGGTCCGGGCCGAACCGCTCGGGGTCGAACCGCTCCGGGTCGCTCCAGCAGGAGCGGTCGTAGTGGTTCACCGCCTGCGCGACGATGACCCGGGTACCCGCCGGCAGGTGATGGCCCACGACGGTGGTGTCCTTCTCCGCGGTGCGCATCACCACCGGCACCGGCGCGTCCATCCGCAGCGCCTCCCTGATCACCAGGTCCAGGGAGGTCAGCGAGCGCAGGGCGGCGACGTCGGGGATCCCGTCGCCGAGCGCGTCGGACTCGGCGCGGCAGCGTTCCTGCCACTCCGGGTTGCGCGCGAGGTGGTACGCCGCCGACGCCGCCGTGGTGGTGGAGGTGTCGTGCGCGGCCATCATCAGGAAGATCATGTGGTTGACGACGTCGTCGTCGGAGAACTGCTCGCCGTCGTCGGTGCGCGCGTGGCACAGCGCGGAGAACAGGTCGGTGCCGTTGCCGGCCCGCTTGGCGGCGATGTTGGCCCGGAACCAGTCCTCCAGCAGGGCCCGCCCGCGCAGGCCGCGCCGCCAGCGGGTCCCGGGCAGGTCCTTGCGGACGAACGCGTTGGCCGCGCGCACGCAGTCGACGAACGCCCGGTTCACGGCCTCCGCATCGGGACCCGAGCGGGCGTCCATGAACACCGCCTGCGCGACGTCGAGCGTGAGCCGCTTGAGCGCCGGGTAGAGACGCAGGTCCCCGCCCCAGGTCGGGAGCACCTCGCGCACCACCGGGGTGGTGGCCGCGACGTAGCTCTCGATCCGGTCCGCGGTGAACGCCTGCTGCATGATCCGCCGGTGCGCGCGGTGCTCGTCGAAGTCGAGCAGCATCAGGCCGCGGTGGAAGAACTCGCCGACCATGGACCGCCAGCCCTCCTGGGAGAACGCCTTGTCCCGGTTGGTCAGCACCTCACGGGTCGCGGCCGGGCCGGTCACGATGACCGCGCGCCCGACCGGCGAGCGCATCCACCACAGTGGACCGAGCTTCTCGGTGCGGGCCCGGGTGAACCGGTGCCCGTACCGGATGTAGGACACCGCGTGCCCGAGCAGGGGCAGGCCGTCGTCGCCCGGGATCTCGCGCAGGCCCTCCGGGGCCGGGGCGAACGGGGCCGGGTTGCGACCGTGCACCCCGCTGTCGAGCAGGGTGCGGTCCACCCGCTCCGGGGCGGGCAGGGTCAGCACCGAGGACCAGCGTTCACGGGCGTGCTGTACCAGGCTCACGGGACGTGCCTCCTTGCCGTCGACCACCGTGGTCGCTCGCCAAGTTAGACACATATGAGGAAAGTGTCCAGACGGTTGACGAGACATGCCACAATGTCGACGATGGAGCGGCGATCGATGGCCCGGCGGGCGCGGGACGACCTGCGCACCGAGGTGCTCGACGTGGCCGAACGGCTCGCCGTCGCCGGGGACCGGCTCTCGATGCCCGAGATCGCCCGCCGGGTCGGGGTCAGCCGGCAGACGCTCTACAGCGAGTTCGGCGACCGGGACGGTCTCGCCGCCGCGCTGGTGCTGCGGGCCACCGACGAGTTCCTCGACCGGATCATCTCCGCCCTCGACGGCGAGGCCGACCTGCACGCCGCGTGGGTGGCCGCGGCCGGTGCCGCGCTGACCGAGGCGTCGGTGAACCCGCTGGTGAAAGCCCTGCTGACGGGGGCGCCGTCGGCGTTCGGGGACCGCTCCGGGCCGATCGTGGCCGCCGCCACCGAGCGGGCCGCGGGCTACCTGCGCCGGTCCCGCCCGGACCTGCCCGACGACGACGTCGACCTCGCCGCCGACACCGTCACCCGGCTGGTCGTCAGCCACCTCGTGCTGCCCGGCGGACCGGCCGAGCTGGTGGCCGAGAAGATCGCCACGGTGGTGCTGCGGATCCTGCGGGTCTGAACGCGCGCCGGGCGCGGTCAGGACCCGACGATCAGCACGTGCAGGGTGCGCGGGCCGTGCACGCCCTCCACCCGGTCCAGCTCGATGTCGCTGGTGGCGCTCGGGCCGCTGATCCAGGTGTGGGGCCGGACCGGGTCGAGCGCGGCGACCGCCTCGGGGACCGCGGGCACCACCTGGTCGGCCCGGACCATGCAGACGTGCAGGTCCGGGACCAGGGTCGCGGCCCGGCGGCCCTGCCCCTCGCCGTGGTCGAGGACGATCGTGCCGGTGTCGGCGATCCCGACCGCGGCCGTCGACAGCACCCCGTCGCAGCGGTCCAGCTCGGACACCGCGACGTCCGGCCCGTCGTGGACGACCTCGACGTCATCCGGCACCCACTCCGGCGGGAACCCCGGCGGCACCAGGATCCGCAGCGGGCCGGCCCCGGCCGACGGCTCCCGGCCCCGCAGCGCCGCCGCCACCTGCTGCACGACCGTCGACGAGGTCGCCCGCTCGACGACGGCCCGATAGTCCGCGACCCGCTCGGCGAACAGGTCCACGACCTCCTCGCGCGACCGGTCGCGCTCCGGGGCCGGGCGGACGACCGCGACGTCGAGCACCGGCTCGACGTCGGGCACGTCGGCCAGCGCCCGGCGGGCCTTCTGCAGGATCGCCTCGCGCGCGCTCACGCCTCGTCCCTTCCGCCGGAGGTGTCGTCGGTCCGGCTCGAGTCGCCCACGGTGTCGTCGGTCCGGCTGCGATCGCCGGCTGTGTCGTCGGTCCGGCTGCGATCGCCGGCTGTCTCCTCGGTCCGGCTCCGGCCGCCGTCCGTCCGCTTCCACCAGGACCGGAACGACTCCTCGGCGGGGATCGGGATGTCGCGGGAGTCCGACCAGGCGCTCGCCGGTCCGGGCAGTGCACCGAGCACGGCCCGCCCGCCCGGGGCGGAGCGGCCCAGCTTCGCGGCGAGCTTCCCGCCGAGCCCGGCGGCCTTCTCGGCGGCGCCGGTGCGTCCGGCCGAGGACAGGGTCCACGACGCGGCCTTCATCGCCATGTCCTGCACCGACGGGAGCCGCGCGGCCTCCTGGTGGGCCTCGACGACCTCCCCGCGCAGGTGCACGAGCACCTCGGGGATGTCGATGCGGACCGGGCAGACCTCGAAGCAGGCCCCGCACAGGCTGGAGGCGTAGGGCAGGGAGTCGGTCTGCGGGTCCGAGCCGACACCGCGCAGCTGCGGGGTGAGGATCGCGCCGATCGGGCCGGGGTAGACCGAGCCGTAGGCGTGGCCGCCGGTGCGCTCGTAGACCGGGCACACGTTGAGGCAGGCCGAGCAGCGGATGCAGCGCAGCGCCTGGCGTCCGGTGGGGTCGGCGAGGACGTCGGTGCGGCCGTTGTCGAGCAGCACGACGTGGACCTCCTGGGGGCCGTCGCCGGGGGTGACACCGGTCCAGGTGGAGGTGTAGGGGTTCATCCGCTCGCCGGTGGAGGAGCGCGGCAGCAGCTGCAGCATCACATCCAAGTCCTGGAAGGTCGGCAGCACCTTCTCGATGCCGACCACGGAGACGAGGACCTCGGGCAGGGTCAGGCACATCCGGCCGTTGCCCTCGGACTCGACGACGGTCAGCGTGCCGGTCTCGGCGACGGCGAAGTTCGCGCCGGAGACGGCGACCTTGGCGCGCAGGAACTTCTCCCGCAGGTGGGCGCGGGCGGCGGCGGCGAGCTGCCGGGGCTCGTCGGTGAGGTCGTCGGGGGCGGCGCGGCCGGCGTTGCCCATCTCGCGCAGGAAGATCTCGCGGATCTCGGCGCGGTTGCGGTGGATGGCGGGGACGAGGATGTGGCTGGGCAGGTCGTCGCCGAGTTGGACGATCAGTTCGGCGAGGTCGGTCTCCCAGGCGTGGATGCCGGCGGCCTCGAGGGCGTCGTTGAGTTCGATCTCCTGGGTGGCCATCGACTTGACCTTGACGACCTCGTCGGTGGCGTGCCGGCGGGCGATGTCGACGACGATGGCGTTGGCCTCGGTGGCGTCGCGGGCCCAGTGCACGGTCGCGCCGGCGGCGGTCAGGGAGCGTTCGAGCTGTTCGAGGTAGTCGGGCAGGTGGCGCAGTACCCGGTTCTTGATCGCTTCGCCGGCCAGGCGCAGCTGTTCCCACTCGTCGACCTCGCCGACGACGCCGGCGCGTTTGGTGCGGATGGTGCCGGTGGCGTGGGCGAGGTTGCGGCGCAGCTGGGAGTCCTCCAGCGCCTCGCGGGCCGCGTCCGGGAACGCGGGCGTGCCGAGGAACGTGCCGCTCATCGGTGGGCCTCCTGGTTCTGCGGTGTGGCGCTGCCGATGCTGATCGGGTCCGCGGAGCGCTCGTCGCGGCGTTCGACGACCCGCTCGGTGGAGGCGAGGATCTCGGCCAGGTGCATCACCCGCACCCCGGAGCGCTGCCGGGACAGCAGTCCGCCGATGTGGGTCAGGCAGGAGTTGTCGCCGGCGACGAGGACCTCGGCGCCGGTGGTGCGGACGTGGTGGGCCTTGTCGTTGCCCATCGCGATGGAGGTCTCGGCGTTCTTCACCGCGAACGTGCCGCCGAAACCGCAGCACTCGGCGGCGCCGGGTAGGTCGAGCAGGGTGAGTCCGCGGACCGCGCGCAGCAGCCGGGCCGGGCGGTCGCCGACGCCGAGCATCCGCAGCGAGTGGCAGGTCGGGTGGTAGGTGACCCGGTGCGGGAAGTAGGCGCCGACGTCGGTGACGCCGAGGACGTCGACCAGGTACTCGGTCAGCTCGTAGGCCGGTGGGGCGTTCTCGACGCCGCGCACCAGGCCGGGATCACCGGAGCGCTCGGCGACCAGGCCGTGCTGGTGCCGCACCGACCCGGCACACGACCCGGACGGCACGATGATCGCGTCGCACCCGTCGAACGCCTCGAGGTGGTTGCGCACCAGCGGGACGGCGTCGGCGAGGTAGCCGGTGTTGACCATCGGCTGCCCGCAGCAGGTCTGCGCGGCGGGGAACTCGACGTCGACACCGAGCCGCCGCAGCAGGGTGACGACGGCCTTGCCGGTGTCCGGGAACAGGGCGTCGTTGAGGCAGGTGACCATCAGGCCGACGCGTGGCATGGGGCCTCCGTGTTGTGGTGGGCGGAGGGGTGTGGTCCGACCAAGGTAGCGCTATGGTCGGACCAGGACAACTCGGATCCGATGCCGCGGCGCGCGACCGCCGGCCTAGGGGGACGACGTGACCGACACCCGCAGGGCGCGCCCGGCCACCTACGAGATGGTGCTCGAGCACGTCGAACAGCGCCTGACGTCGGGGGAGTGGCGGCCGGGGGACCGGCTGCCCCCCGAGCGCGAGCTGGCGGCACGGCTGGGGGCGAGCCGGCAGGCCGTGCGCGAGGCGTTGCGCGTGCTGCAGGCCCAGGGCGTGATCCGCTCCCAGGTGGGGACGGGGGCGGACTCGGGGACGGTCGTCGTCCCGGCGCCGGCCCGGGCGCTCGGGCGGGTGCTGCAGCTGCACCTGGCGGTCGACTCGTTCCCGGTCGGTGACGTGACCGAGGCCCGGGTGATGCTCGAGCGATTCTCCGCCGAGGCCGCGGCCGGGTCCGGCCGGGACTCGGCGTCCGGGCTGCTGCAGATCCGCGCGGCGCTGGAGGCGATGGACGGCGACCTGGACCGTGCCGCGTTCGGCGCCGCGGACGCCGCGTTCCACGTCGCGATCGCCCGGGCGACCGGTAACCGGCTGGTGGGGGAGCTGACGACGGCGATCCGCGAGTCGGTCCGCGGCACCCTGCTGGACGCGATGTACGGCGACGGTGACTGGCCGCCGTTGCGGGCGCGGTTGCAGGACGAGCACCACGCGATCTGGTCCGCGATCGCCGACGGGGCCGGTGGCCTGGCGGCCGACCGGATCGAGGCACATATCCGCGCGTTCCACGGGCGGCTGGGTGGGTGAGTGACACGGGCGGCTGGGCGGGTGAGTGACACCGCGGCTGGATGGGTGAGTGACACACGGGCGACTGGGTGGGTGAGTGACACCGCGGTCGGGCAGGCGAGCGACGCCGCGGCCGGGCGGGTGAGTGTGCCCCGCCGGGCCGGGCGGCCGGGGCGGGGTCAGACCGAGCGGGGGTCGTCGTCGGGCTGGGCCTCCTTGCCCACCTGCTGTGAGGCGACCTCGGCGGCTTGCGGCTTGGAGCTCCCCGAGTGCGACTCGGCGCGGGCGCGCTCGACCAGGTGCGGGTAGTGCAGCTCGAACGCCGGGCGTTCGGAGCGGATCCGCGGCAGCTCGGTGAAGTTGTGCCGCGGCGGGGGACAGGTGGTGGCCCACTCCAGCGAGTTGCCGAAGCCCCACGGGTCGTCGACGGTGACCACCCGCCCGAACTTGTAGCTGCGGAACACGTTGTAGAGGAACGGCAGCATCGATGCGCCGAGCACGAACGCGCCGATCGAGGAGACGATGTTCAGTGCGTCGAACCCGTCGGTGGGCAGGTAGTCGGCGTAGCGGCGGGGCATGCCCTCGTCGCCGAGCCAGTGCTGCACCAGGAACGTCGTGTGGAAGCCGACGAAGGTCAGCCAGAAGTGGACCTTGCCGAGCTTCTCGTCGAGGAACCGGCCGGTCATCTTCGGGAACCAGAAGTAGACCCCGGCGAAGGTCGCGAACACGATCGTGCCGAACAGGACGTAGTGGAAGTGGGCGACGACGAAGTACGTATCCGAGACGTGGAACCCGACCGGGGGCATCGCGAGCAGCACACCGGTGAGACCGCCGAACAGGAACGTCGCCAGGAAGCCGAGCGCGAAGACCATCGGTGTCTCGAAGGTGATCTTGCCGCGCCACAGGGTGCCGATCCAGTTCACGAACTTGATCCCGGTCGGGACCGCGATGAGGAACGTCATCAGCGAGAAGAACGCGAGCAGCACCGCGCCGGTGGCGTACATGTGGTGCGCCCACACGGTGATCGAGAGCACCGTGACGACGAGGCTGGCGAAGATCAGGCTCTTGTAGCCGAACAGCGGCTTACGGCTGAACACCGGGAAGATCTCGGTGACGATTCCCCAGAAGGGCAGCGCCACGATGTAGACCTCGGGATGGCCGAAGAACCAGAACAGGTGCTGGTAGAGGATCGCCCCGCCGTGTTCGGGGTCGTAGATCTGCGCTCCGAGGTGCCGGGCGGCCATCAGACCGAACAGGGCCGCGGTCAGGATAGGGAACGCGACCAGGATGAGGATCGCCGTGTAGAGGATGTTCCAGGTGAAGATCGGCATCCGGAACATCGTCATCCCGGGTGCCCGCATGCAGATGATCGTCGTGAGCATGTTGACCGCACCGAGGATCGTGCCCAGCCCGGACACGATCAGGCCCGCGGTCCACAGGTCGCCGCCGATGCCCGGCGAGTAGTGCGCGGTCGAGAGTGGCGTGTAGGCGAACCAGCCGAAGTCCGCGGCGCCGCCGGGGGTCAGGAACCCGCCGAGCACGGTGAGCCCGCCGAACAGGAACAGCCAGTAGGAGAACGCGTTGAGGCGGGGGAACGCGACGTCCGGGGCGCCGATCTGCAGCGGCAGGATGTAGTTCGCGAACCCGAACAGGATCGGGGTCGCATACAGCAGCAACATGATCGTGCCGTGCATGGTGAACAGCTGGTTGTACTGCTCGGTGGACAGGAACTGCAGCTCCGGGCGGGCCAGCTCGGCCCGGATGAGCAGCGCCATCGCGCCCCCGGCCAGGAAGAACGCGAACGCGGTGACGATGTACAGCACCGCGATGTCCTTCGGGTCGGTCGTCCGCAGCATGTGCAGGAACTTCGACCCCTTCCCGGCGGAGGGCCGCCGGGGGATGTTGATCGGTGTGGGGGTCGTCGTGGCCATGTCGGATCACCATGCCCTGCGTCTGAGAGGTCGTCCCGGGCATCGGCTGCACGGAGACCGGTCCATGGTGCGACGCCCCACGGTGCGGTGCAAATCACAGCCGCCGGGGACGCCGGGCCGGGCGGCGCCCTACACTGCGCCGGTGGCGGAGCGGATCACGGTGCCCTCGGACGCCGACCCCGAGGACGTCCTGGCGGCGGTGACGCCGGGTCGGCGGGCCACCGACACGCGGTCGGCGGCAGCACTGCTGACCCGGGTGACCGGGGCGCGGCCCCGCGTCTGGGGTACCTCGATCCTCGGGTTCGGGCGCACGACCTACACCACGGCCGACGGCGTCGAGCACGAGTGGTTCGCGCTCGGACTGGCCGGGCGGAAGGCGGCCGTCACGCTGTACGGCCTGACGTACGACGACGGCGACCTCGACCTGATCGAGCGGCTCGGGCCGGTCCGGCGCGGCAAGGGCTGTCTCTACGTGTCCCGGTGGGACGCGCTCGACCACGCCGTGCTGGAGGAACTGGTCCGGCGCGCGTGGGCCGCGCACCACCGGCCGGTCTGACCGGGCCGGCCACGGGACCGGGAGGGATGCCACGGGGCAGGGAATGAAATGGGCCGGGGGCCATCACCCGAGATGGCCCCCGGCCGGGGTCGCCGACCGTCCGCTCCCCAGCGACGGCGGCGTTACGACGACCGTCCCAGGATCCGCGCCCCGGCGCCTCCGAATTCCCCAATTCTGTGGAGGGCCGGGTGACCGTGGCGCCCGGCGGGTGCGGTGCTCAGGTGCCGGGCGCCCGGTAGACCCCGGACGCCTCGCCCGCCCGGCCCAGGATCGCGACCAGCCGCTCCGGAGTGATCAGTTCCCGGGTCTCGACGCTGCGGAACGCGCCGGAGCTGTTCACCGCGATCGACGCCGCGGCGGCCGCTTCCCCGTCCGGCAGGTCGCAGATCGCCATCCCGTCGTGGCAACCGAACATGAAGTAGATCGATTCCAGGGTGCCGCCGGCCGACTCGGCCACCGCGCGTGCGGCGGCCGCCCGGTCCCCCGGGTTCTGGATCATCCTGTTCCACGCCTCGGCGGTGTAGGAGAAGAACAGCGCGTACCTGGGCATGGGGCCCTCCCGCTCGATCGGTGTGCCGGCTCGAGGTCCGATGTGGTGACTCGGGCTCGTGCGCAGCCCGGGAAAGGCCCGCCCGTCGAGGGAGTCCCAGAGGACCCCTCGCCTCTGGGCGTGGCCACGACGGGCTCGTCCACCTCCCGGAGCGCCTACGACGACGGCTCCACGATGGACACCGGAATCCGCACGTGCCGATCGCGGGAGCATTCGGCGGAAGTCGTCGTGATCCGTCGTCCGGTCGTGGGGCCTTTCCGATTCCGTCCGCGACTCGGGTACGGACGACCAGTATGCCGAGGTCCGCAGACGTTCCGCATCCTGCAATGTGACGACATCGCCGGATCGGCATCCGTATCCGATTCGCGTGCCGATTGTCCGGCACGCGGTTCAGGGCCGAAGGACCTTGAGATCGGCCCGGCAGGGGAGTATTTCTACTTGCCCATCCTTCGGTCGTCCCGTCCTCTCTCGTCCCCGGTCAGCCGGGTCCATTGTGCGGGGTACGGCGCAGGTCCGTTCGGTGCACCGAGGGCTGGATCGAATGCTCGGCCGGATTCCGATCGCGGCCGTGCAGGAGTGTTCCACCGGGCGGACCGCGCGAACGGGCGGGTTGTGCGGGATCCGGGGGAATCGCTCGCAGCGGCAACTGCTCCGGCCCCTGGGCCGTGACGGTAGGGGGTGACCACTGTGTCCGCGATCGGCACCGGGCTGAGTGATCTGTGGATTCCGCTGGGCCTGCCTCCGGCGGTCATGCTCGTCACCCTGGTGCTGGCCCGTTTCGAGAGTCGCGTTCTCGGTGATTGCCGTGTCGTTGATCGTCGCGAGCCCACGGTGGCAACCGAGGAGTTCCGGGACGTCCGCGTCCCGGATGTGCCGACCGTGCCCGTACCGGCCGCACCCCCGGACGGCCCGGCCGTGGCCGGCGACGAGCACTGGGAGGTGATGTCGCCGGCGCTGGCCGGGGCACCACCGGCCGTCCTCCCGGGGCGCCCTCGCTGAGCGAGGCGTGCGCGGCCCGGCCCGGCCGTCAGTAGCTGAAGGTGGTCGCATTCCCGGGGCCGATCCAGTTCCACAGCGGCACGGTGCCGCCCACCTCGGCGCCGGCGATCAGGTTGCCGGTGTCGAGTTTCTTGGCCTGGACGCAGACGGGGCAGACGAGGTAGCGCCCGCCGGCCCGCTCGTAGCGGTCCAGCAGTTCGGGCAGCGGCGGGCATCCCTCGCAGGCGGTGCCGACGGCGATCCCGGAGACCGCCACCCGCGTCGCCTCTTTCGCCAGGAACATCATCGTCGGGCGCCCCTGCTCGGCGGCGCCGACCGCGACCAGGAACGCCACGGTGACCCGCTCGGGGTCCTCCAGTCCGGTGGACAGGTTGATCACGGCCTTGCCGGGCGTCTCGCCGGCGGTGGTCCGGCTGGTCGTGGTCTCGCTGGTGGTGGTCTCGCTGGTGGTCATGGTGTGGTCCTCGAATCCGGTGGCGGGGTGCGTACCGGGAGAACGGTAGGAACGCCGGAGGCCCGTGGACACGGTGCCGACCGCCGTCGTCGAGCCACCGGGAGACGGTGCGGTGGCGGCCGGCACGCAACGCTCAGCGGTGGGCGAGCAACCGGGACACGGCGGCGGCGCGGGCGGCCCGGCCGGTGACGCCGAGCTTGGTGTAGACGCTGGTCAGATGCCGCTCGACGGTGCGGACGCTGAGCGAGAGCGCCCGCGCGACCTCCTCGTTGCCCCGGCCGCCGGCGACCAGGCGCAGCACGTCGAGCTCGCGGTCGGTGAGTGCCGGCAGCACCGTCGCGGGGCCGGTGCCGGGCGCGATCCGGTCCGGGGCCAGGAACGTGACCAGCGCATCGAGCAGCACGGGCCAGGCCGGCTCGTGCGCGAGCGTGATGTGGTTGGTGCTGTCGAGCGTCACCAGGCGGGCGCCCGCGATGCCCGCCGCGAGCTCGCGCGCGTGTGCGAACCCGATCATGCGGTCGCCGCGGGCGTGCACCACCAGGGTGGGCGTCGTCAGGCCGGGCAGCAGCGCCCGGACGTCGGCCTCCAGCCGGGTGGCGCGCGAGCGCACCGCGTTCTCGGTGGAGGTCGCGCGGTTCAGCAGCGCGTCGAGCCAGCGGGCCTGCTCCTCGGACGCCTGCGGGATCATGAGGCTGGTGAACACCCGCCGGAACGTGCTGTCCGGGCGCGCCCACCCCACCTTGATCATCTGCTGGAACGTCTCCTCCAGCTCCAACGCCTCGGGGCCGCGGTCCGTCGCGGCGTAGGTGCCGTAGAGCACGAGCCGGGTGAGCCGGTCCGGGTGCCGGCTCGCGTAGGTCAGCGCCACCGGGCCGCCCTGCGACATGCCGATCAGCGCGAACCGGTCCAGCCCGGCGGCGTCGGCGACGGCCTCCAGGTCGGTGACTCGGCGCTCGATGCCGAAGTCGCGCACCTCGCCGTCGGACATCCCGAACCCGCGCTCGTCGTACCGCACGACGGTGGCGACCCGGCCGAGCTCGAGCAGGAAGTGCCGCCACACCGGGCTGCGCCAGTCGTACTCGAGGTGGCTGAGCCAGCAGGAGGCGAGCAGGAGCGGCGGGCCGGCTCCGTGCACGGCGTAGGCCAGGCGCGTGCCGTCCACGCTGCGGCAGAACCGGACGTCCTGCGGCGGCGCGGCGGCTGGCCGGGCGGGCCGCGACATCGCTCGAGGGTAGCGCCCCGGACGGGATCGGAGACTCCGCCGGAGCGGTCCTCCCCACCGGCCGTGCCCGGCCGACGGGCCGGAAGTCCGATACGTTCCCGATGTGCTGCTCGACGTGGCCCTCATCGCGGTGTTCCTGCTCGTCGGCGGATTCTTCGCCGCCGCCGAGATCGCGCTGGTGACCCTGCGCGACGGACAGGCCAGAGCCCTGGCCGAACGCGGACGGCGCGGCAGACGGGTGGCCCGGCTGCGTGCGGACTCCAACCGGTTCCTGTCCTCGGTCCAGGTCGGGGTGACCGTCGCCGGATTCTTCGCCTCCAGCTACGGCGCCACCACGATCGCCGCGCGCCTGGACCCGGTACTGGCCGGGTGGGGGATGCCGGTCGCGCTGGCCTCCACCGTCGCCCTGGTCGGGGTGACCCTGGTCGTGTCGTACCTGTCGCTGGTGGTGAGCGAGCTCGTGCCCAAGCGGGTGGCCCTGCAGCACCCGGAACGCACGGCGCTGGCGACCGCCGGGGTGCTGGACCGGGTCGCCACCGTGTTCCGCCCGGTGATCTGGGTGCTGTCGCGCTCGACCGACGCGGTGGCCCGGCTGCTGGGCGTCGGCGCACCCACCGGTGGCGGCCGGGTCAGCGAGGCGGAGCTCCGCGACATGGTGCGCACCAGCAGCAGCCTGGGCGTCGAGGAGCGCCGGCTGCTCTCGAACGCCTTCGGCGCCACCGACCGGGTCCTGCGGGAGGTCATGGTGCCCCGCACGGAGGTCGACTTCCTGGACGGTGCGCTGAGCCCGCCGCAGGCAGCCGTCCGGGTCCTGGACCGGCCGCACTCGCGGTACCCGGTCCTCGGCGACGACGTCGACGACGTCGTCGGGGTGCTGCACGTGCGCGACCTGCTCGGCGCCGCCTACGGCGACGGCGCGAGGTCGGTCACGGAGCTGGCCCGGCCGGTCACGGTGCTGCCCGGCACCAAGAACGTGCTGGACGCGCTGGGTCATCTGCGCCGGGGCGGCGGGCACCTGGCGGTGGTCATCGACGAGTACGGCGGCAACGACGGCATCGTCACCATCGAGGACCTCGTCGAGGAGATCGTCGGTGACATCCGGGGCGAGGCCGACGACCTCGCCGGGCCGGTCGCGCGTCCCCTGCACGGCGGCGGGTACGACGCCGATGGGCTCGTCTCGGTCGCGGGGCTGCAGGAGCAGACCGGGATCGGGCTGCCGGACGGGCCCTACGACACCCTGGGCGGGTTCGTGCTCGCCCAGCTCGGCCGGGCCCCGACCCGTGGGGACGCGATCACCGCCGCCGGGTACCGGTTCACCGTCGGCGAGGTGGATGGCCACCGCGTGGCGCGGGTGCGCATCGCGCCGGAGCCCGGGTCCGAGCGCGGCGCCGGTGACGGCGGCGGAGGGAACAGCGACCACAACGACGACGCCAACGACGACGACGCCAACGACGACGACGCCAACGACGACGGCGACAACAACGACAATGGCGGCCGCGACAACAACGACAACGGCGGCCGCGGTGACAACGGCGGCGGTCCGCGGCCCTGACGGGACGAGGCCGTCAGCGGGCGAGCGTCGCCGCGTACTCCAGCCGGGCCACCGCGGAGCGGTGCAGCCGCAGCCCGACCTCCGGTGGAGCCTGCCCGGCCAGCGACCGCGCGTAGGTCCCCTCGATCACGATGGCGAGCTTGAACCCGGCGAGCACGGTGTACCACTCGACGGCGGACAGGTCGCGGTCGCTGCCGCGGGCGTAGGCCTCGACCAGCTCGTCGCGCTCCGGCAGCCCGCCCAGCTCGGCGAACGGCCCGCCGGTCATCGTCTCCTCGCCGTGCCCGTCCGGCCAGGTGACCAGCAGCCAGCCCAGGTCGAGCAGCGGGTCGCCGACCGTGCACATCTCCCAGTCCACAACGGCCGCCACCCGCGGCGTCGCGGGGTCGAGCAGGACGTTGTTGAGGTGGTAGTCGCCGTGCACCAGCCCCGGGCGGGACTGCTCCGGAAGGTGGGCGCGCAGCCAGTCCGCGAGCTCGTCGACGTGCGGCAGCCGGGTCCCGCGGTACTCGGGCACCGCGTCGTAGGACGCGAGGTGGTCCAGCCAGCGGGGCACCTGCCGCTCGAGGAACCCCTCGGGACGGCCGAGGTCCTCGAGCCCGATCGCGGTGTGGTCGACGGCGGCCAGCCGGGCGATCGCGGTGGCGGTGTCGAGGGCCGCGCGGTGCCGGGCGCCCGCGTCGCGCTGGTAGAGCTCGCCGAGGCCCTCGCCCGGGTTGTCGCCGTCGACGGCCTCCATGAGGTAGAAGACCACGCCGAGCACGTCGGTGTCGGTGCACCCGGCGACGAAGGCGGGGTGCGGCACGTCGGTGCCGGCCAGTGCGGAGAGCACCCGGATCTCGCGCAGCAGCGTGCGGTCGCTGCCGGGACGGGGGTGCTCGGGCGGGCGGCGCAGCACGAGGTCGCGGTCGTCCCAGCGCAGGCGCAGGACCACGTTCTGCGTACCGCCGCCGATCCGGGTGACCTCGGAGACCGTGCCGGGCAGCCCCTGACGGTTGCCCCAGCGGGTCAGCGCCTCCAGGTCGACGACGTCGCGGGACAGCCAGTCCGGCTGGATCGTTGCGCGCACCCCGGGCACGCTACGGCGCGTGCCGCGCCGCGTCACGGTGCGTCGCGGCGGGCGTCCCGCCGGCGTTGAAGGAGTCCACAACGGCCCCCGCCGGGTCCGGGTGACAGCGATCACCACGACCGCCAGAGTGCCCGCATGACCGACCAGAGCGAGACGTCCGCCCAGCACGGTCCGGCCATCGGGCTGTGGTACGACTTCCGCAACCCCGACCCGGAACGGTCGTTCGCGTCGTTCTACGGCGAGGTGCTCGACCAGATCGGCTGGGCCGAGCAGAAGGGGCTCGACTCGGTGTGGCTGACCGAGCACCACTTCTGCGGTGACGGCTACAGCCCGTCCCCGTTCGTGCTCGGCTCCGCGATCGCCCAGCGCACGTCCCGGATGCGGATCGGCACCAACCTCATCGTCTCCCCGCTGCACGACCCGGTCCGCCTCGCCGAGGACGCCGCCACCCTGTCGCTGCTCTCCGGCGGCCGCTTCGACCTCGGCGTCGGGCAGGGCTACTGGGCGCGCGAGTTCGAGGCGTTCGGCCGGAAGATCTCCCAGCGGCCCAGCCTGCTCGAGGAGGGCGTGGAGCTGATCCGCCGCGCCTGGTCGGGGTCCGCCGAGGGCTTCGAGGGCAAGCGCTACCGGCTGCCCGCGCTGCCGGTCACCCCGGTCCCGGAGTCGACCCCGCAGCTGCTGGTCGGGGCGATGGCCGATGTCGCGATCGAGCGGGCCGCCCGGATCAGCGACGGCTTCCTGTCCACCCAGAACGCCCACCACCGCAGCTACCTCGACGCGCTGGAACGGCTCGGGCGCCCGGTCGCCGACGCCCGCATCTACGCCGGGCAGTGGGCGATCGTCGCCGAGGACCCGGAGAAGGTCTGGGCGCAGATCGGCGAGCACGCCCTGTACCAGCTCAACGAGTACATCTCCTGGGGCGCGTTCGGCCCGCCGGACCAGACGCCGAGGTTCACCGACCCCGCGCAGATCGTCGAGGCCGGCGCCTACCAGCTGATGGACGCCGAGACCGCGGTCGACCACTTCACCGAGCTGCTGCGCGGCACCCCGCAGATCCGCGACGTGCACTTCTGGGCGATGCTGCCCGGCGAACCGGTCGAGAGCGGCTCGGAGCGGATCGCCTACCTGGCGGACAAGTTCGTGCCCGCGCTGCGGGAACGGCTGCGGGCGGGGTCGTGACCGAACTGCTGATCACCGACTTCGCCGAGCGCGCCCGCCGCCACCACCCGCACCGGGAGATCGTCGCCTACGCCCGCGGCGAGGAGGTGCTCCGCTACGACTACGCCCGGTACTGCGAGCGGGTCGCCCGCCTCGCCGGTGCGCTGCAGCGCCTCGGGGTACGCCCGGGGGACCGGGTGGGCTCGCTGTGCTGGAACCACCACCGCCACCTCGAGCTCTACGCCGCGGTGCCGCTGGCCGGAGCCGTGCTGCACACGCTCAACCTGCGGCTGTCCGCGGAGGAGATCGCCTACATCGCCGGGCACGCCGACGACCGGCTGATCGTCGCCGACACCGACCTGATGCCCCTGCTCGACGGGGTCGACCCGGAGCTGGGCGTGCTCGACTCCGGCGAGGCCTACGAGGCGCTCGTCGAGCAGGGGCCGCCGCTGACGACCCCGCCGGAGCGCTCCGAGCACGACCTCGCCGTGCTCTGCTACACCTCCGGCACGACCGGGCGCCCGAAGGGTGTCGGGTACCCGCACCGCGGCCTCTACCTGCACACCTTCGCCGCCTGCATGGTCGACGGGCACGCCGTGTCCGGGCGGGACACCGTCCTGCACGTGGTGCCGCTGTTCCACGCCAACGCCTGGGGTGTGCCGTTCGCGGCCACGATGGTCGGGGCCAAGCAGGTCCTGCCCGGCCCGCACCCGACCGTCCCGGAGATCGCGCGGATCGTGGAGCGCGAGCGCGTGACCTACCTCGGCATGGTCCCGACCGTGGCCACCGACCTGCTCGAGCACGTCCGTACCCACGGCACCGACTTCTCCTCGGTGCGGGCGCTGGTGCTGGGCGGATCGACGCCGTCGCTGGAGCTGATCCGCGGCTGGGAGGAACGCGGAGTGCCGGTCTTCCAGGGCTGGGGGATGACCGAGATCTCGCCGATGGCGACGTTCACCCGGGAGACCGACCCGACGGCCACCGACCCGGCGGCAGGCGACTCGCCGGGCGCTGCGGAGGAGCGGTACCGGCGCACCCGCGGCCAGGGCCGGCTGCTGCCGGGCCTGCAGTGGCGCATCGTCGACGACGACGGCGCCGAGCTGCCCCGCGACGGCGTCGCCTCCGGAGAGCTGCTGATCCGCGGGCCGTGGGTGGCGTCGTCGTACTACCTCGGTGAGGCTCCCGACCGGTTCGTCGACGGCTGGCTGCGCACCGGTGACGTCGCCACGATCGACCCGGCCGGGCGGCTGCGGATCGTGGACCGGGCCAAGGACCTGATCAAGAGCGGTGGCGAGTGGATCAGTTCGATGGCGCTGGAGGAGGCGCTGCTGGCCGATCCCGACGTCGCCGAGGCGGCGGTGGTGGCGGTGCCACACCAGCGTTGGCAGGAACGGCCGCTGGCGGTGGTCGTCCTGCGGCAGGGGAGCCGGGCGGGCGGGGAGCAGCTGCTGTCCCGGCTCGGCGGCCGGGTGCCACGGTGGTGGCTGCCCACCGACGTCGTGACGGTCGACGCCCTGCCCCGTACGAGTGTGGGAAAAACGGACAAGCGGCGGCTGCGCACGCAGTACGCCGGTACGACCGGTAAGGAGTGATCGACATGGCGTTCCTCGAGGTGGAGGACGGCAAGCGGGTCTACTACGAGCACCATGCGGGCGCCGGACGCCCGGTCGTGCTCGTGCACGGGTGGGCCGCGAACGCACGGTGCTGGGACACGACACTGACCGCGCTGCTCGCGGCCGGGCACTCGGTCACGACGATCGAGCACCGCGCGTGCGGCCGGTCGGACAAGGACTTCGCCGACACCTCGATCGCGGCGATCGCCTCCGACGTGGTCGCCCTGGTCGAGCACCTGGGCCTGCGGGAGCCGGTGCTCAACGGGTGGTCGCTCGGCGGAGCGGTCGTCGTCGAGGCCGCCCGGCGGCTCGGCGCGAACCTGGGCGGGCTGGTGCTCACCGGTGGCGCGACACCGCGCTACACCGCGGCCGAGGGCTGGCCCTACGGCGGTACCCCGGACGACGTCGAGGGCGTGCTCGCGGGCCTGGCCGCCGACCGGCCCGGCACGTTCCGCGCGGTCGCCGACGCGGTCTGCGTCAAGCAGGTCGGCGACCCCGTGGTGCAGTCGATCTGGCTGGCGTTCCTGGAGTCCGGCCCGGGCGCCGACGCCACGTTGCGCGACCTCGCGCACGTCGACCAGCGCGAGATCCTGCCGACGATCGACCGGCCGGTCCTGCTGCTGTGCGGCCGCGAGGACGGCTTCGTGTCCTTCGACGGTGTGGCCGCGTCCCGCACGCTGTTCCCGAACGCCCGGCTGGTGGAGTTCGGCGGCTGCGGCCACGCGCCGTTCCTGGAGGACGGCGAGACCTACCGCACCGAGCTGCTGGGCTTCCTGGCCGGCTCGGGGACCTGAGGTGGGGCGCACCTGGGTGGTCACCGGCGGTTCGCGCGGTATCGGGCGAGCCGTCGTCGACCGGGCCCTCGACGAGGGGGACACGGTGCACGTGCTGGCCCGCTCGATCGACCCGGACAGCTGGCCGGCGGCCGTGCGCGAGCGCGTGCACCCGGTCCCGGCCGACATCGCCGACGCCGGCTCGGTGCAGCGGGCGATCGCCGCCGTCGAACAGGCGTCGGGAGCGGTCGACGTGCTGGTCCAGGCGGCCGGCGTGCACCGGGGCGGGCGCCTGGACCGGCTCGGCGACGAGGCGTGGGACGAGGTCCTCACCACCAACCTGACCGGCGCGTTCCGGGTGGCGCGCGCCGCCCGCCCGCTGCTCTCCGCGGGGTCCTCGGTGGTCAACATCGGGGCGGTCGTCGGGCTGCGCGGGTACCCGGGCGACGCGGCCTACGGCTCGGCGAAGGCCGGCCTGTCCGGGCTCACCCAGACCCTGGCGATGGAGCTGGCCCCGTACGGGGTGCGGGTGAACCTGGTGGTCCCGGGCTTCGTCGACACGACGATGACGGCCGGGATCTCGGAGAGCTCGCGGGAGACCGTCGTCGACGGGATCCCGCTCGGGCGCCCCGGGCGCCCGGAGGAGATCGCCGACGTGGTCTGGTCGGTGGCCGGTGCGAGCTACATGACCGGCTCGACGGTCGCCGTCGACGGTGGGCTGCTCGCCTCGTTCGGCGCTCCCCGGTCGCGGCGCCCGGCCGCCGGCTAGCCTTCCCTCCACACACGACGGTGCCCCGCAGCGGATCGCTGCGGGGCACCGTCGTCTGTGCAGTGTCGTCTGTGGATGGTCAGGGGGTGACGAACACCGCGGTCGTGTGCTCGGTGTCCAGGTACTCCTTGACGCCCGCGATCTTCCCGTCCCGCACGGTGAACAGGAAGTGGTAGATGTTGTTGTAGATGCGGCCGTTCTTGAGCTCGGTGTAGGACTCGGTCTCCACCGCCACCCGCTCGCCCTCGGCGGTGAAGGCCAGCGGGGTCAGCCGGATCGCGCCGGAGGTGGTGGACCCGGCGATGCCGGAGACCATGTCCTTGAAGCCGGCCTTGTCCTTGGTGCCGGAGATGCCCGGGATGTTCCCGGCCACCCACCAGGTCGCGTCGTCGGTCATCCGGTCGAGGATGGCGTCGACGTCGCCGCCGGAGAACACCTCCATGAACTCGGTGACGGTCTGCTTGTTGCGGTCTTCGAGCGTGCTCACATCGATCACCTCGGGTTCGGGTCGCGCCCCTCGGGGCGGACGGGGGTCAGCTGGCGGACGACCATGTCCGCGTACCGGTCGGCGAGCTCGGCGATCGTCAACCGGCCGGACGGGTCGAACCACTCGTTGGGTCCGTTGATCAGGTCCAGGATCGCCAGGGACGACAGCCGGGGGTCGGGGCAGTCGAACTCGCCCGCCTCGACCCCCTCGGCCAGGTGCCGGGCGATCCGGCGCTGGTAGTCGCGGCGGAAGGCCTGCACGGCCTCCAGCCGTTCCGGGGACAGGGCACGCAGCTCGCGCCCGGCGACCCACCACGCGTCGCGGTTGGCGCCCAGGTGCGTGACGTGCGCCCGGACCAGGCGGGCCAGGCGCTCGCCGTGCGTGCCCGGGCCGTCGAGCAGGGGCATCTGCTCGACGATCATGTCCCGGTCGACCACGTAGATCGTTTCGAGGAGGAGCTCCTCCTTGTTGCGGAAGTGGTGGTAGAGCGACGCGGCCTGCATCCCGGCCGCGTCGGCCAGCGCCCGCATGCCGACGCCGTGGTACCCGTGCTGCCGGAACATCCGGCTGGCCAGGGCCACGATCTCGGCTTTGCGGGCGCTACCCCGGGCGGGCCGGCCCCCCTCGCTCCGATCCGTGCTCATGATCGGAGACCTTGTCATCTCTCTCCCTCCGGGGTCGCCGCGCGCCGGGGGCGGGCCGGCGGGACGTCCCGGCCGCCCCCGACGCCGGCCCTCAGGCCGGGACCGGCGTCGAGACGCCCATCTTCTTCAGCTCGGGCACGACCTTCTCGCCGAACAGCTTGAGGCTGGCGTGGACCTTGTCGAAGGGCAGCCCGGCGAACGACGGCGCGACGTTGGGCTGGTGGTCGCCGAACAGCTCCACCCGCCGCCGGTACTTCTCGATGATCTGCTCCGGGGTGCCCCAGATCTGGGTGTCGGCGTAGCCGGCGGCGGCCGCCTCCATGCCGGCCTCGCGGATCATGTCCGCACCGGCCTGGTAGGCCTCGTAGCCCTTGGTGTCGCGCCAGTGCTTCCCGGCGAAGTCGTAGTGCTTGACCACGGACAGGAAGTACTTCGCGAGGTACTCGCGGGCGGTCTGCTCGGCGACCTCCGGGTCCTCGTGGCAGTAGATGAAGTCCTGGGTCAGGATCGGGCCAGGCTCGGTGCCGTGCGCGTCGCGGTAGCACTCGCGGTAGCGCTCGATGGCCGGCACGTGCTGCTCGGCCGGGTACTGCATGAACGTCATCATCCGGGCGCCGACCTTGGCCACCGCGGGCACCGAGTCCGGCGACATCGCGACGCCGTAGAGCCGGTTGCTCCAGTCGCGCCCGGCCTCCGGCGCCGGGCGGATGGTGGCCCGCGGCTGCGGGTAGAAGGGCCCGTCGTTCTCGACGTAGCCGTTGCGCAGGCCGTCCAGGATCAGCGGTGCGGCCTCGTCGAACCGCCCGCGGGACTCGTTCATGTCCTGGCGGAACGCCTCGTACTCCATCTTGGCCAGGCCACGGCCCATCCCGAAGATCGCCCGGCCCTCGGAGAGGATGTCGAGCATCGTGACCTTCTCGACGACCCGCAGCGGGTCGTTCCACGGCAGGATGACCGCGCCGGTACCCAGCTTGACTCGCTTCGTGCGGGCGGCCAGGTAGCTCATCAGCTGCAGGTTGTCGGGGCACATCGAGTAGTCGTCGAAGTGGTGTTCGGCGGCCCAGACGGAGTCGAATCCGTACTCCTCGGCCTTGACGCCGAGTTCCGCCTCCTGACGGAACATCTCCGCGTCGCTCAGGTCCTCGTGCCAGTTCTGGAAGACAAGCAGGACACCGACATCCATGGCGGTTCGCCTCTCTCGGAAGGGGACGGAGGGGGTTGCCTAACGAACGTTAGGGCTGCGATGGTAGTTGTACGCGTCACAGCGGGTCAAGGCACCAACGGAGGTGACAGGCAGTCATGGCACGCCCCCTCACGATCGCTCCGGCTCCCGTGGTCGGTAGCGCCCCGCTCGTCGTCGGAGAGCCACCGGATCCGCTCCCACGCCTGCTCGGAGGCCTGTCCGAGGCCGTTCTCGACGGCGCCGACGCCGAGCAGCTCGTCGCCCGGGTGGCGAGCCTGCTCGGTTTACCGGTTGCTCTGCGTGACCACTCGTTCGGTGTGCGGTGCTGGTCGGCGCCCGCCGCGTTCCGGCTCGAGACCCCGCCCGCGTTCCCGTCCGCCGCCCTCGCCGTGCCCGCCGTGGCGCGGGCGACCGCCGGTCTCGGCGCGGTGCGCCGCTCGGTGGTGCTGCCGCCCGCGCCGGTGCATGGCCTGACCCGGCGCCACCTGCTCGCGGCCCTCGTCGTCGAGGGGGAGGTCGCCGGCTACCTCGACGTCGGCGAGCTGGGCCGTCCGCTCGCCGCGGCGGACTCGCACGTCGCGGAGCAGGCGGCCGCGATCCTCTCGGTGCTGCAGCTCGGCGAGGTCCGCACGGAGCGGGCGGTGGCGCGCAACCGCGACGACGTGCTGGCCGACCTGCTGCGGGGTGCCCGGCCGGACCCCGACCTGCGGCGGCTCGCCCTGCAGGTCGGGCTGGACCCGGCCGCGGGACACGTGCTGGTGCGCTGCCCGGTGGGCGCCGATCGCTCCACCCAGGACTGCCGTGGCCGGGTTGCCGACGTGCTCGGCGCCGTGCTCGGCGCGCAGCCGGCGGTGCTCGCCGAACCCGACGCGGTGGTCGCGCTCGTCGAGACCCCCGGCGACCGCACCCCGGCCGGGCTGCGCGCGCTGCACCGGCGGCTGGGGGAGGCCCTCGACGGGGTCGCGGCCGCCACCGGCGTCCGGCGGGCGGTGGTGTCCGGCCCGGTGCACGACGTGCCCGGTTTCCCGGCCGCCCTGGCCGAGACCACCGAGGTCGACGCCATCGCCGCCGCGCTCGGGGGCGGGTCCGGGGTGGTCCCGGTGACCGAGCTCAGCACGCTGCGGCTGATCGTGAACGGCGAGCGGGCGGGTGTCGCCGTCCGGTTCGCCGAGCAATGGCTCGGCCCGCTGCGGCGCAGCGACGCCGAGTCCGGCGGTGACCTGGTCGAGACGCTGCGGTGCTACCTCGCGGCCGGGGCACAGGTGCGGGCGGCCGCGAAGGCGCTCGGGGTGCACGAGAACACCGTCCGCTACCGGCTCGGCCGCATCGAGCACCTGACCGGCCTGGACACGCGCCGGTTCGACGCCCTGCTCGCCGCCCAGCTGGCGTTCCAGGTCGAGGGCCTCACCGCGGGGGAGGCCCGGTGACCGCGCCGGGGCGGGTGGCCGGCGGGCCGGACCGGGCCGCGGCGTCGCTGGCGGCGGGCCGGCCCGTGCTGGTGATCGCCGACCACACCGGTCACGCCGACCGTGCCGACCACACCGGTCACGCCGAGCGCACCGGTCACGCCGACCGGGCCGGCCACATCGATTCCACCGGTGACACCGACCGGGTCGGCGGCGCGCTCGTCGTCGCGGCCGACCGGGTGGACCGCCGGTCGATGGCGTTCGTCGTCCGGCACACCTCCGGTTTCGTCTGCGTCGCGCTGACCGGCTACGACTGCGACCGCCTGGGCCTGCCACCGATGGCCGGCGCCGGCGGCCGTCCGGCCCTCACCGTGACGGTCGACGCCGCCACCGGGATCACCACCGGCATCTCGGCCGCCGACCGCGCGCGCACCGCCCGGTTGCTCGCCGGCGCCGCCACGGCGCCCGGCGACCTGACCCGGCCCGGCCACGTCGCCGGGGTACGGGCGGCCGCGGGCGGGGTGCTGGCCGAACCCGGGACCGCCGAGGCCGCGGTCGATCTCGCCCGGCTGGCCGGGTGCCGGCCGGCAGCGGTGTACGCGCAGCTCGTCCGGGACGACGGCGCGACGGCGGGCCCGCAGGACCTGGCCGCGTTCGCCGCCGCACACGAGCTCGACGTGGTCACCGTCGGTGAGCTGGTCGAGCACCGCCGCCGGACCGAGGTGCTGGTCGAGGCCGTCGCACGGTGCCGGATGCCGACCCGGCACGGCGAGTTCACCGCGGTCGGCTACCGGTCGCACCCGGACGGTGGCGAGCACCTCGTCCTCGTCGCCGGCCCGGTCTCCGGACGCTCCGACGTACTGGTGCACGGGCACGAGGAGTGCCTCTGCGGCGACGTCCTCGGCTCCCGGGCCTGCCGGTGCGGGTCCGAACTGGACGCGGCGCTGGCCGCGGTCGCCGAGCACGGCTGCGGCGTCGTGCTGTACCGGCGCTCGGCCGCCGGCCTGCTCGGCCACGCGCCGTCCGCACCCTCGGCGGCCGGGGCCGGCCGGGTGCTGCTGGACGCGGTGCTCACCGACCTCGGTGTCCGCTCCTGGCGCCCGGCCCTGCCCGCGGCCGGGGCGGCCGGAGCCGCGTCCTGACCGCGCTGGAGACCTCGACAACCGGGGCGGGGACGGCCGGTTGTCCGCCCACCCGGGCGTTCCTAGCGTCCCCGACACCACCCACGTCCACGGGAGGACAGTGATGACCGTCAAGGACGGCCTGCAGGGCCGGACCGCGATCGTGACCGGCGCCGCGCAGGGCATCGGCCGGGCCACCGCGCTGCGGCTGGCGGGCGAGGGCGCGCTCGTGGCCTGCGCCGACATCCAGGACTGCGGCGAGACCGTGCGCCTGGCCGAGAAGGACGGCGGCCGGGCCGTGGCCGTCGAGCTGGACGTGCGGCACGGCGCCGACTGGGCGCGTGCTGTCTCCGCGCTGGTGGCCGAGCACGGCCGGATCGACCTGCTCGCGAACGTCGCGGGCGTGGTGAACATGAACAGCCCGGACACCGTCGTCGACCTCACCGAGGACGCCTGGCAGGTCGTGATCGACACCGACCTGAAGGGCGTCTGGCTCGGGATGCAGGCGGTGATCCCGCAGATGATCGAGGCCGGTGGCGGCCGGATCGTCAACATCGCCTCGATGGCCGCGCTGCGCGGGCTGCCCAACCTGGCCTCCTACTCGGCGGCCAAGGGCGGCGTCGTCGGGCTGACCCAGCAGGCGGCGTTCGAGTACGCCGACCGCGGTGTGCTGGTCAATGCCATCGCCCCCGGGACCATCGACACCCCGATCCTCGCCGGGATCACCGACGAGATGCGCGAGGCGAACGCCAACGCGCACCTGATCCGCCGGTTGGGCCGGCCCGAGGAGATCGCCGCGATGGTGGCCTACCTGTTCCGCGAGGGGTCGTTCCAGACCGGGCTGACCTTCCCGGTCGACGGTGGCTGGGCTGCGAAGGGGAACTTCTGATGTGGGACTTCCGCACCGAACCCGAGTTCCAGGAGAAGCTGGACTGGGTCGACGCGTTCGTCCGGGACGAGGTCGAACCGCTCGACCTGGTCCTCGGCGACCCCTACGACAAGTCCGACGAGACGGCGCGGCGCCTGATCGCCCCGCTGCGCCGCCAGGTCCGCGACCGCGGGCTGTGGGCCGCGCACCTGCGCCCCGAGCTGGGCGGGCAGGGCTACGGCCAGGTGCGGCTGGCGCTGCTCAACGAGCTGCTCGGCCGATCGCGCTGGGCACCGTCGGTGTTCGGCTGCCAGGCCCCGGACTCGGGCAACGCCGAGATCCTCGCCCGCTTCGGCACCGAGGAGCAGAAGCAGCGTTACCTGCAGCCGTTGCTCGACGGCGAGATCTCGTCCTGCTACTCGATGACCGAGCCGCAGGCGGGCGCCGACCCGACGCTGTTCACCACCCGCGCCGTGCGCGACGGTGACGAGTGGGTGATCGACGGCGAGAAGTGGTTCTCGTCGAACGCGCGGCACTCGTCGTTCCTGATCGTGATGGTGGTGACCGACCCGGACGCGCCGCCGCACCAGGCCATGTCGATGTTCATCGTGCCGCGTGAGACGCCGGGGCTGACGATCGTGCGCGACGCCGGCGTCGGCACCGAGTCGCCGGAGCACTCCAGCCACGCCTACTTGCGCTACGAGGGCGTGCGGGTGCCCGCTGACCACCTGCTCGGCGAGCGCGGGCAGGCGTTCGCGATCGCCCAGACCCGGCTCGGCGGCGGCCGCATCCACCACGGGATGCGCACGATCGCGCAGATGCGCAAGGCGTTCGACCTGATGCTCGAGCGCGCGGTCTCGCGGACGACGCGGCACGGCAGGCTCGCCGACATGCAGTCCACACAGGACAAGATCGCGGAGAGCTGGATCGACCTGGAGCAGTTCCGGCTGCTCCTGCTGCGGACCGCGTGGCTGATCGACGAGCACCAGGACTACCGGGCCGTCCGCAAGGACATCGCCGCGGTCAAGGTCGCGATGCCGCGGGTGTACCACGACGTGGTGCAGCGGGCGATGCAGCTGCACGGCGCGCTGGGGATCTCCAACGAGATGCCGTTCTCGGCGATGATGGTCGACGCCCAGGTGATGGCGATCGCCGACGGTCCGACCGAGGTGCACCGCCAGACGCTGGCCCGCCAGCTGCTGCGCGACGTCACCCCCGGCGAGCCGCTGTTCGGCTCGGGGCACCTGCCCACGCGCACCGAGGCGGCCCGCGCGCACGTCGCGGCCCGGCTCGAGCACCTCGTCGCGAACGCATGACGTCGCTGTCGCTGTCGCCGCCGCCGCCGCCGTCGTCGTCGTCGCCGCCGTCGTCGTCGTCGTCGTCGCCGTCGTCGTCGTCGTCGCCGCCGTCGTCGTCGTCGCCGCCGGGCCGGACCGGACGGGGTGGGCCGCTCGCCGGGGTGCGGGTGGTGGAGCTGGCTGGCATCGGGCCGGGGCCGCACGCGTCGATGGTGCTGGCCGACCTCGGCGCCGAGGTCCTGCGGGTGGGACGCCCGGGTGAGACGACCGACGACCGGGACCCGACGCTGCGCGGGCGGCGCCGGGTGGTCGCGGACCTGAAGACGGCCGCAGGCCGCGATGCGGTGCTCGAGCTGGCCGCGCACGCCGACGTCCTCGTCGAGGGGTTCCGGCCGGGCGTCACCGAGCGGCTCGGGGTCGGGCCGGACGACTGCCTGGCCCGCAACCCGTGCCTGGTCTACGCCCGGATGACCGGGTGGGGCCAGGACGGGCCGCTGGCGGACCGGGCCGGCCACGACATCAACTACATCTCGCTGACCGGCGTCCTGCACGCGATCGGGCCGGGCGACGGCGCCCCGCCGGTACCGCCGCTGAACCTGGTCGGGGACTACGGCGGCGGGTCGATGGCCCTGGTCGTCGGGGTGCTCGCCGCGCTGTTCGAGGCCCGGGGGTCGGGCCGCGGGCAGGTCGTGGACGCGGCGATGGTCGACGGTGCCAGCACGCTGGCGCAGGTGGTCTGGTCGCTGCTGGGGCAGGGGGAGTGGGTCGACCGGCCGTCGTCGAACCTGCTCGACGGGCACGCGCCGTTCTATCGCACCTACCGCTGCGCCGACGGCCGGTTCGTCGCGGTCGGTGCCATCGAGCCGCAGTTCTGGGCCGAGCTGCTCGACGGGCTGGGGCTCGACCCGGCGGAGCTGCCGTCCCGCGACGACCCGGCGTCGTGGCCGGCGCTGGGCACCCGGTTCGCCGAGGTGTTCGGCGCCCGCACCCGTGACGAGTGGGCGGCGGTGTTCGCGGGGTCGGACGCCTGCGTGACCCCGGTGCTGAGCTTCGCCGAGGCGGCCGGGCACCCGCACCTGGCGGCCCGGGACACGATCGTCGCGCCGGAGGGCGGGGTGCGCCAGGCCGCCCCCTCGCCGCGGTTCTCCCGCACCCGCACCTCGCTGCCGGACGCACCGTCACCGGCGGAGGACGTGGACGCCGTGCTGGGGGAGTGGGCGGGCGGACGTCGCCACTCCCGGTGACGGAGTGTGATCGTTGACACGCGCATCGGGGGCTGGCTATCGTCCCTGCAATGGTCTGCGGATAGGCCCAATGCGGTAGATCTACTGCAGTAGGTCTCTTGCAGTAGGCCCAGTGCGGTAGGCGCAATGGAGTGCCGGGTTCGGCCCGTCGCGGTCGTGGTGATCGAGATCGACCGTGGGTCGGGTGGCGTCCGGATCTCGCTCCGATCTGATCAGGGAGTGAACCGTGACAGAGAAGCCAGAGTCGATCGACGACGTCCGACGCATCATCGAAGACAACGACATCGAGTTCATCTTCGCCTCGTTCGGCGAGGTGCGGGGGAAGTCGAACGCGAAACTCGTTCCGGCGTCGCAGGTCGACGACCTGTTCGAGAACGGCGTGGGTTTCGCGGGATTCGCCGCCGGAGAGATCGGACAGGGACCGCACAGCCCCGACATCGAGCTCGTCCCGGACCCGGGATCCTTCCGTGTCGTCCCGTGGCAGCCGGGGCTGGCCCACGTCATCGGTGACGCCCGGGTCGAGGGCGAGGTCTGGCCCTACTGTCCGCGCCACATCCTGCGCCGGCAGGTGGAACGGGCGAGAGGGCTCGGCTACGACTTCCGGATCGGCTTCGAGGCCGAGTTCATGCTGGTGGACCACGACGAGAACGGCCGGCTCGTCGTCGCCGACCGGCAGGACAACTGGCCGAAGCCCTGCTACGACGTCAAGGGCCTGACCCGGCAGTACGACTTCGTGACCACGCTCTCCCGCTACGTGACCGAGCTGGGCTGGGAGAACTACGCCGTCGACCACGAGGACGGCAACGGCCAGTTCGAGTGCAACGTCACGTTCGCGGACGCCCTCGAGACCGCGGACCGGGCGGTGTTCTTCCGCTACATGGTGGAGACCGTCGCCCAGCAGCACGGGGTGCTCGCGACGTTCATGCCGAAACCGTTCACGGACAACACCGGCAACGGATTCCACTACACGATGAGTCTGTGGGACCGGGAGACCGAGACGAACCTCTTCGCGGACCCCAACGATCCGCGCGGTCTGGGGCTGTCCGAACTCGGGTACCGGTTCGCGGCCGGCATCCTCGAGCACGCCCGGGGCTACACCGCGCTGGTGGCGCCGACGGTGAACAGCTACAAGCGGCTCAAGGCCGGTACCGAGGCGATCCGGACCTGGGTCCCGGTGTCGATGACCTACGGCGGCAACAACCGGACCCAGATGCTGCGGGTGGCGCGCGCGGGTGCGATCGAGGACCGTACGCCGGACTTCTCCGGGAGCCCGTACCTCGGGTTCGCCGCCGCGCTGGCCGCCGGTCTGGACGGGGTCGAGCGTCGCCTCGAGGTCGGTGAGCCGAACAGCGCGAACCTCTACGAGTTCAGCCCTGCCCAGCTGCGGCAGAAGGGTCTGGGGGTCCTGCCGAACAGCCTCATCGAGTCGATCCACTACCTGGAGAAGGACGACGTCTTCCGGGAGGCCTTCGGCAAGGTCCCGTCGGACGGACCGGACGGGAGTCCCGGTGGCGGTTTCGAGGACTTCGTCGACTACTACGCCCGTCTCAAGCAGGACGAGTTCCACGCCATCAACGACTTCGTGACCACCCACGAGGTCGAGCGCTACCTGCAGTTCCCGTGACCGGTCGGTGACGGGGTGACCGGAGCGGTCGCGACTCGGCGGGGCGGCCACCCGAGCAGGGTGGTCGCCCCGCGGGGCGTCGTGGCGGTCGTGGTCGGCGCCGTCCCGGGCGCTACGTGTCGCCGGGCCCGGCGGTGCCGCCGGAGAGGGCGTTCGCACGGGCACGGTGCACGGCCCACTGGTAGGCGTCCACGATGCTGATCGCGTACACGAACAGTCCGCCGGCCAGCCGCCCGACGAGCGAGTGGTCCGGGGTCGTCAGGTTCCAGGTGATCACGCCGAGCAGGACCGTGTAGAACACGAACGTCAGCCCGCGGGTCGGGAGCCGGTTCAGTACATGCCCGACACCGGGCAACACGATGGCGGTGAGGAGCACCACCAGCGGGTGTCTCATGTCGTGATCTCCCTCGGATGCTCGTGGTCGCCGACAGGGGCGAGGACGTCGACGGCCCCGACCACGTCGGACAGCGGAACGCGCGCCCCGGTGAACGAGGCGCGCCGGCTCACCCGGTAGGCGCCCTGGTCGGCGGAGGCGAGCAGCCGCACGGTCCGTAGACCGCCGGGACCGAGCCCGACCTCCTTCGTCCCTGGTTCGGCGAGGTAGCCGGCCAGTGGCTCGAGCAGGCCGAGCGCGGGCGTCGCGTCCGGCTCCGACGCGGCGACCCGGGCCGGACGCGGGAAGGACGCCGGTGTGGGCAGTTCGTGCGGGAAGCGTGCGTTCGGCGAGAAGTACTCGGCGCCGTGCGGGCGCAGCAGCACGCTGACGGACCCGGCCACCGGCACGCTGCGCCGGACCACGACCTCCAGCCACAGCACGGGCAGCTTGCGCAGCACCAGCGCGTCGACCAGCACCCGCAGCCGGACCGGGTGGCCGCCGACCCGGCCGTGCAGCTCCGGGTAGCCGTCGCCGCGCCGGAGGACGACCGGGTCCTCGACGACCGCCAGCACGTCGTCGAAGACCCGGTCACGGTCCCGGATCGCGGCGCGGCGGCCGGTCACGTGTACCGCGGCCGCCACGGCGGCGCCGAGTACCACCAGCGCGACGACGCCGACCAGCGACAGGGACACGACGCCGGCCTCAGTAGCCGCGTGGACGCGGCAGGTCGGCGGTGAACTGGGCCCCGCGCCGGACGAACTTGTAGCGGCGCACCACGAACCAGATCGACGCCAGCAGGTAGAACAGCAGCATCGACAGCAGCGCGGCGCCGTAACCGAGGAACGTCGCGAAGAACACCAGGGCCGCCAGGATCAACAGTGCGATCGCGGGTGCCGGGTGCAGCGGCAGCGTGTACGCCCGCTTGATCGACCCGATCGGCCACAGCTTGCGGAACCGGAAGAAGTTCGGGCCCATGAAGCTGTACATCAGCAGTCCGGACAGGATCGAGAACGTGATGACGGTGGACAGCAGGGTCGGTTGGTCCAGCAGTACCGGCAGGATCGCGAACGAGATCGCGACCGGCACCAGGAACACGATCGCCCGGAACGGGGTGTGGTATCTGGGGTGGACCGCGCCGAACCACTCCGGCAGGTAGCGGTCACGACCCATCGAGAACCAGGCCCGCGACGCGTCGTTGATACAGCCGTTCGCCGACGCCAGCGTCGCGCACAGGGTCCCGAGCAGCAGCAGGACGACGAGCGTGTCGCTGCCCGACAACCGGGCCGCGTCGAACAGCGGGGTGATCGCGGAGCCGAGATAGTGCCACGGGAGCAGGCCGGCGCAGATGAACCAGGTCAGGGACGCCGCGATGATCAGCGTCATGATGCCGGCCATGCTGCCCAGCGGGACGGATCGCGGTGCGGACCGGCACTCCTCGGCGGCCTGCGCCGTCCCCTCGATGCCGAGGTAGAACCACATCCCGAACTGGAACGCGGCGATCACGCCGATCCACCCGTAGGGCAGCCCGTTGGACGGCGAGCCGGCGAGTCCGGCGAGGTCCAGCTGTGCGGTCGGGTTCCATCCGCGGAGGCCGATGAACAACAGCAGCAGTGTGATGAACGCGAAACCGGTGATCACGAAGTTCAGCGTCAGCGTCGCGAACACGCCCCGGTAGTTCAGGAACGCCAGCGCGAGGATGGCGAGGACGGCGAACGGGTAGGGCGACAGCGTCACCGAGCTGCCCATCAGGCCCGACAGCGTGCTCAGCAGGTAGCTGAGCACGTTGGCGTTGGCCGCCTCGAGCATCGTGTAGGCCAGCGTCAGGTACAGGCCGACATTGAAGGCCATGAGCGGGCCGACGGTGTGCTTGGCCTGGGCGTACTGGCCACCGGCGGCCGGGATGGCCGAGGTGATCTCGGAATTGATCATCACGATGCAGGTGTAGAGCAACCCGACCACCCACCCGGCGACGAGCGCGCCGTACATCCCGCCCTTCTCGACGGCGAAGTTCCAACCCATGAACTCGCCGACCAGGACGATGCCCACACCGAGGGCCCAGATGTGGAGGGGGGACAGCACACGGCGCAGCGTGGGGTGCTCCGCGGCTCCGGCCGCCTGTCCGGACGGGGCGGTCTCCTCGACACTCACGCGGAACCCCTCTCGGTCCCGGCCGGCGGATCGAACGGCTCCTCCAGGGGATCGGGTGCGTTGACCAGCGACGCCTCGTCGTGCCTGCGACCGACCCGGATCATGTCCTGCACGATCCAGATCGCGATCGCCGCGCTGATCAGCCAGGCGAGCGTCTCGACGATCGCCACCGCGCTCACCGTGCGACCTCGCTTCGTCCGGTTCCCTCGCCCGTGCTCGGTCGACGGCTCATCGCGACTCCTCCTCGTCCCGCACGCCGAACCTCTCGTCGATCACCTCTCGGTACTCGCGGAAGGAGACGCTGTAGACGAATCCCAGGTAGACCGCGAGCAGCAGGGCCGTGCCGACCAGGGCCCACACGTCGATGGCGTACTTGTCCTCGTCCGGCTGGTTGGCGGCGACACCGGAGGAGATGGTCGGGAGGTCGGCCGTACCGGTGTCGATCATCTTCTGGTACTGGACGGCCTCGCCGGGAGTCACCGGCAGCTCGCTCACCTGCTGTACCTGCGGGCCGGCGGTCTCCTCCTCGTCACCGATGATGTACGTCGTGACGAACAGCGTCGCGAAGATCAGCACGAGGATCGTGGCGGCGTCGACGAGCTGTCCGCCCAGCGACTGACGGGGCGGTTCGTACGGCGCCGCCTGCTCGGCCGGCGCGCTCATGAGGCGCTCCGGCGCTTCTGGCTGCGGGCCTGCTGCCGCACGGCCCGCAGGCGGTCGGCGAACTCGATGTCCGGGCCGTACACGGCCTCCCGGGACAGCCGGTAGCGGCGGATCATCGCCAGCACCGACGCCGTGTTGAGACCGCCGAGCAGGATCGCCGCCACGACCAGGGCGACGGACACGCCGGGACTCGGCGAGGTGGTCATGGCGACCGCGCACACGAAGGCCAGTACCGCCCACATGGCGACGACGAACGCCAGGGCCAGGATCCGGTCACGTCTGAGCAGGGTGTCGATGCGCGCCTCGAGTGTCTTCAACGAAGCCTCCGTTGGCTCCTGCCGGCGAGCGGCGCCCTGCCCCGTGGGACAACGGGCCACGTCGTCGGGCGGATGGTCGGGCGTCGAATGGGCCCGGACCGGTCGTGCGGGGCGCGCGGAATGCGATCGACCCCGATGGTCCTCGGTCCGGACCAAATACCTCCATCGTGAGAATAAGGCGCCGACGCCGACCTGTGTCAACCGTCACCGCTGCATTCCGCAACGAGCCGTGCTGCCGTTCGGGTGACGACGGCCGTCGGTGGTCGGGCCGCTCAGAAGCCCGATCGCCCCGGGATCCAGTCGGTCCCCGCCAGCGGGACCCGGGCCATCGCCGACGCCTCGATCGTCAGGGCCACGAGGTCCTCCGGCTCGAGGTGCTGCAGGTGGGCCTTCCCGCAGGCGCGGGCGATGGTCTGCGCCTCGAGCGTGAGAACCCGCAGGTAGTTCGCGATCCGCCGGCCGCCCTCGACGGGGTCGAGACGGGCCGCCAGCTCCGGATCCTGGGTGGTGATCCCCGCCGGGTCCCGGCCGTCCTGGAAGTCGTCGTAGAACCCCGCGGCGGAGCCGATCTTCTCGTACTCGGCGGCGTACCGGGGGTGGTTGTCGCCCAGCGCGACCAGCGCACCGGTCCCGATCGCGACGGCGTCCGCGCCGAGCGCCATCGCCTTGGCGACGTCGGCGCCGGTCCGGACCCCGCCGGAGACGATCAGCTGGACCTTGCGGTGCATGCCGAGCTCGGACAGCGCCTGCACGGCCTGCGGGATCGCGGCGAGGGTCGGGATGCCGACGTTCTCGATGAACACCTCCTGGGTGGCCGCCGTCCCGCCCTGCATCCCGTCCACGACGATGACGTCCGCGCCCACCGCGACGGCGAGCTTGACGTCGTAGTACGTGCGGGTCGCGCCGACCTTGACATAGATCGGCTTCTGCCAGTCCGTGATCTCCCGCAGCTCGAGGATCTTGATCGCCAGGTCGTCGGGCCCGGTCCAGTCCGGGTGCCGGCAGGCGCTGCGCTGATCGATCCCGGCCGGCAGCGTGCGCATCTCGGCGACCCGCTCGGAGATCTTCTGGCCGAGCAGCATGCCGCCGCCACCGGGCTTGGCGCCCTGCCCGAGGACGACCTCGATGGCGTCGGCCGCGCGCAGGTGGTCCGGGTTCATCCCGTAGCGGCTGGGCAGGATCTGGTAGACGAGCGTCTTGGAGTGTCCGCGTTCCTCCTCGGTCATCCCGCCGTCGCCGGTGGTGGTGGAGGTGCCGACCTCGCTGGCCCCGCGACCGAGGGACTCCTTGGCCTGCGCGGACAGTGCTCCGAAGCTCATGCCCGCGATCGTCACGGGGGTGGCCAGGTGCAGGGGCTGCTGCGCGTGGCGGTCGCCGAGCACGACGTCGGTGTCGCAGCGCTCCCGGTAGCCCTCCAGTGGGTACCGGGACATCGACGCCCCGAGGAACAGGAGGTCGTCGAAGTGGGGGACGGCCCGCTTGGCCCCCCAGCCGCGGATGTCGTAGACGCCGTGCTCCGCCGCGTGCTGGATGCCGGCGATGGTGGCCCGGTCGAACGTCGCGGACTCGCGCAGGCCGCGCTCGGCAGGTGAGGTCATCAGTAGCTCCCCGCGTGCTCGCTGGTGAAGTGGTAGAGCGTGCGCGCCGATCCGTACCGGCGGAACTCGCCGAGTGCTCCGGCGTCCTCGGCGACGTCGGTCATCCCGGCGGCGGTGAGCAGCTCGACGAGCTCGGCGCGGTGCTCGTCGCGCAGCTCCTTCTCGATGCAGTCGGCGCCGAGCTCGCCGACCTTCCCGCGGACGTAGATCCGCGCCTCGTAGATCGAGTCCCCGAGCCCGTCGGCGGCGTCCCCGCAGACCACGAGGCGGCCGGCCTGCGCCATGAACGCGCTCATCGGGCCGACGTCGCCCCCGACGACGATGTCCACGCCCTTCATCGAGATGCCGCACCGCATCGAGGTCTTGCCCTCGACGACGAGCAGGCCGCCCCGTGCGGTCGCCCCGGCCGACTGCGAGGCGTCGCCACGCACCCGGATCGAGCCGGACATCATGTTCTCGCCGAGCCCGGGGCCGGCCATCCCGTCCACCACGATCCGGCCGCGCTGGTTCATCCCGCCGCAGTAGTAGCCGACGTCGCCCTCGACGTGGACGTCGAGGTCGTCGTCGATACCGACGGCGACCGCGTGCGTACCCCGCGGGGAGAGCACGCGGTAGCGACGGGCGGTCGGGGAGTGCAGCTCGGCGTTGAGCTCGCGCACCGACGACGAGGCAAGGTCGATGACGCGGGCCTCCTCGCCGAGCGTGGTGCTCCCGCCGTCGGCCTCGGTCTCCGGGCTCTTCCTCAGCGCTGCCATGCGTACACCCTCCCCGGCTCGGGCTCGAAGATCGTGGCCTCGGACAGCCCGGGCAGCACGGCCAGCGAGCGGAACTCCGATGCCATCGCCACCCAGCGCGGGTGGTCGGCCACGATGGCGGGCTTGCAGGCGATTTCGTCACGGACCACGGCGAACCCGTCGGCCGTGGTGACCAGCAGCGTGTAGAAGCCGTCGAACTCCTCCCCGAGGCGGTGCAGCGACTTCTCCAGGTCGTCGCCGTCGGCGAGACAGGCGGCGACGAACCGGGCCGCGACCTCGGTGTCGTTCTCCGAGTCGAACTCGATGCCCTCGTGGCGCAGCGCCCGGCGGATCGTCGCGTGGTTGGAGAAGGACCCGTTGTGCACCAGACACTGGTCCGGTCCCACGGAGAAGGGGTGGCTGCCCTCCGGGGTGATGGCCGATTCGGTGGCCATCCGGGTGTGGGCGAGTGCCTGCCAGCCCGTCGCGGAGGCCAGGTCGTAGCTCGTGGCGAGCTCGAGGGGGTTGCCGATGTCCTTGTAGACGACCAGGTCGCGCCCGATCCCGACGACCCTGGCCTCGGGTGCGACCGTCCGGGCTGCGGCGGCCAGCGCGTCCGGGTCGACCGGCGCCGTGATCACCGTGGTCGCGCCGAACCGGCCGACCGTGACCTCGGACAGCCCGGGCAGCACCCGCCGGATGTCCGCGGCCGGGTCGGCGGGCGCGCCCAGCAGGGAGACCGCGGAGTGACCCTCCGGGCAGCGCTGCCGGTCTCCGTAGACGGCGATCCCGGCGGCGTCCGGCCCTCGCTCGGTGGCCCCGGCCAGCATGGCTTCCAGCAGGCTGCCCAGCCGGGGGTACAACTCGGGGTCTCGCACGTGCAGACCGACGATCCCGCACATGGCGGCCTCCCTTCTCGATGCTCGGTCCCGTGCCCCGTCCGGGAGGGCCGGGATGATCTGTCGCCTGGGATCGCCCCTTCGCGGAATCGGTCACGGCGCCGGTCGGGCTGTCGCCGGCCGGCGCCGCTGAGGGGCCTCCGCGCGCCGATGGCGGTCCGGCGTCGTGGCCGGTCGAACAGGCGGGCGGCTCGAAGGTGTGGTTTTAGTACCTTTGATGAGGACACACCGAACCCGGCAGAAAGTCAACCCCGCTGCCGCGAGCGGCTCGGGTGGACGACCGTGTCAGCGGCGGTCGGCGGAGGTCCCGCCGCCTCACGAGGCGCTGCGGGTGCCCTTTTCCCGGTCGCGCGCCGGGTGACCGGTCGGGTGCTCCTCGTCGCCGAAGACCTGGTCACCGAAGACGATGTGCCGGAGCTGGGCTCGGGTCCGGTCCAGGTGCTCGCGCATGACGCGGGCGGCGGTGTCCTCGTCCCGGTCCGTCACCGCGTCGAGGATGTGCTGGTGGTCCCGCTGTGTCTCCCGGATCGGTTCGGCGTAGGGCAGCAGGTCGTGCGGGCTGAAGAGGTCGCCGCGGGTGGCCTCGATCGCCTCCGCGAGACGATCGCTGCGGGCCGCGCGGGCCAGGGTCAGGTGGAACTGCGAGTCGGCCTGGCGGAAGGCCGCCCGCCCGTCGATGCCGGCGAGGGCGTCGATCGCTCGCTGGAGGGCGACGATGTCGTCGCTGCCGTACCGGCGGGCGGCGAGGATGGCGGTCTCGGTCTCGAGCGCGATCCGGAAGTCCAGGAGATCGTCGATCTCGCCGTCCTGGGTGCGCATCCGGGCCCGCCATGCCGCGGCCGGCTGGCTGAGCTCGGTGACGTAGGTGCCCCCCGTCGCTCCGCGCCGGACCTCGACGTAGCCCTCGTCGCGAAGCTGCTTGATCGCTTCCCGGAGGCTGATCCGTGCCACGCCCAGCTGCTCGGCCAGTTCCCGCTCGGGTGGCAGTCGTTCGGCGGGGCCGACCTCGCCCCGGTGGATCAACGTGCGCAGGTGGTCGGCGACAGCTTGGGTCAGCTTCGTGGAAGTCACCGGCCGCCGTGCCATGGGCCAACCCTACCCCGGGTCTGCAGCGCGTCCCGCCACCTCCGATCGGCAGCGCCTCCGGCCCGCTGTGACGGGGTTGACATCCGGCGTCGTGGGGTGTTGCCTCGTGAATGGTTCTAAGACCACACCTTGACGAGCGCGTAGTCGTCGTCCTGGCTGCACGGGACGTCCCACGCTGACCCGGCCCCCGATTCGGTTCCACCCCGGCGATCCCGTCCCCATCGGCCGTCTCCTCAGGAGGAAGTCCATGGCCATCTCCACGAACGGTCACCGCTCGTCCCGTGCGGACGGGAACGGCAAGGTCCGCGGGTATTCCGCGTGGAGCCTGTTCCAGAAGGGGCTGACCGACGGGGAGTGGCCGCGGGCGTGGCGTGAGCACGAGATCGCCGGCAGTTATGACGTGGTGATCATTGGTGGTGGGGTGCACGGGCTGGCGACGGCGTACTACCTGGCCACGAATCATGGGATCACGAATGTGGCGGTGGTGGAGAAGTCGTATATCGGTAGTGGTGGTTCGGGGCGGAACACGGCGATTCTGCGGTCGAATTATCTGACGCCGGAGGGCGTGCGGTTCTATGACCGTTCGGTGAAGTTGTACGAGCATTTGGCTGCGGATCTGAATTTCAATGTGATGTTCTCGCAGCGGGGGCACATGACGTTGGCGCACAATGATGCGTCGTTGCGGACGATGCGGTGGCGGGCCGAGGTCAACAAGGTGCAGGGGGTCGATTCGGATGTGATCGACCCGGGTGAGGTGAAGAAGCTCGTCCCGTACATGGATGT
>NZ_FOUY01000073.1 GCF_900115005.1 Pseudonocardia ammonioxydans
TCGACGACGTCGGCGATCGCGTCCTTGCTCAGCAGCATGCCGCCCAGCACCGACTGCTCGGCCGTGAGGTCCTGCGGTGGCTGGCGGTCGAAGGTGGTGTGGGTGGCCGGGGGAGTGGTGTCGATGGGCTGGGCGGTCATCGGAACCTCCGGGCGCGGAAGGGGCGGGGGGTGCGGCGTGGTCCGTTGGCGCGGTCGGCGCGGGCGCGGGCGAGGGCCCGCTCGTGTGCGCTGCCGGTGGTCGGCTCGTGCGGCTGGGCTGGGGCGGCCGTGGTGGGTGCCGGCTGCTCCGCGACCGGCTCGCTCTGAGCGGTGGGGCGGGCGCCCCTCGCCTCATCGAGCGTCTTGCTGATCTGGGTCAGGTGGCTGGTGCGGCTCTGCGGGGTGGCGACCTCGGCGTCCGGGCGGGGTGCGTTGCGGCGGGCGTGGAACTCGCGGGCCCAGCGGCGCACGAGCTGGGATTCGGCGGTGGTGCGCTCGGTGGTGGTGGCGGGCAGGTCGGTGGGGGACAGGTCGGTGGCGCCGTAGGGCAGCCGCTGGGCGGCGGCATGGCCGCGGGTGAGGGCGGCCGAGCGGCGCTGGCGGGCGTCGACGGTGGGCGAGACGAGCGGGCCGTGGGTGTCGCGCCACCAGCTCAGGCGGTGGCGCAGCCAGCCGTCGGGGCTGCGCAGCTGGTGGGCGGGGCAGCGATAGGCGGGTTCGGCGGGGCCGTCGTGGCGGGGCCGGTGTGCGAGGGCGTAGCGCAGGTCGTTGTTGGTCCAGCCGGCCTGCCACCAGGTGCGGGTGATGGAGCGGATCCAGCGCGGGGTCAGGCGGCGCAGGGCCGGGTCGGTGCGCAGCTCGGTGGCCGCGGCGAGCATCTCGGCGCCGGTGACCGGGACCCGACGATCGAAGTGGCCGCCCTGCTTCTCCTCCTGGCCCGGCCCGTCAGGGCCGTATCCGCCTCGGAAAGGTGGGCTGACCTGGGAACTGTGGACGGACGCTCTCGCGCGTGTAGGAACCTCTGTAGAAGTCTTAGAAAGATCTTTAGGTGTGTGGGTTGGGGTCCAAGTTGTGTCGGTAGTGGCCTGTGCAGCGTCGGGTTCGGCGCTCTGGTCGCGCGGGTCTGGCTTGGTCGGGATGGCCTGCTCGGCGGCCTCTGAGGCGGGGACGCGGAGCTGGTAGACCGCGGCCCGGTTGCCGGAGAGGTGCTGCAGGGCCAGCGGGCGGAACTGCGGGGTGGTGCCGCCCTCGACGCGCAGCAGCCAGCCGTGGTGCTGGAGTTCGGCCAGCCAGCGGGCGGTGCTGCTGCGTCGCCATCCGCTGGCGTGCTGCAGGCGGTCCCAGGTGGGCCAGCTGGTGTGGTCGTCCCAGTCGGCGCGGCGGGCGAGTTCGGTGAGCAGGCCGCGCAGCCGTTCGGCGGCGTCGCGGCGGACCTGCTGGTACCAGGCCGAGGCGAGCAGGGCGCGGAACCAGTCCAGCGCGGTGCGGGGGAGCAGGGTCGCGACACCGGCGAGCAGCTCGTCGGCGGCCGCGGCGTCGGCCTCGGTGGTGTCGGTGAGCTCGGAGGGGGAGATGTCGCCGCCGCCGGCGAACCAGCACGGCGCGCAGACGATCGACCGGAGCGGGGTGTTGCGCGCGATTCCCGACCGACGTCGGCAGCTGACGCACATCTGGGGGAGAGCGATCGTCCCCGGATGGGTCGGCCAGGACGTCGGCAGCCCTGCCGGTAGTGGCAGAACGGGCTGCACGAGGAGTCGAGATCCCGTGTTGGGGTTCGACTCACGTGACGCACAGCGCGATGGTGCTGTGCGAACTTCGGGACGCGCGCTACTATGAGAGCGCGCAGGCAAGCGTTGCGCCTCCCTTCTGGGAGGGGCTGGGTGTAGGAGTTGGCGCTCCGAACCCCGTTACGTTGGGCCCGTTCCTCTTGGCCGGAGGGACGGGCCCTAGCGCATTTCAGGGGTATGCACTCAGCCCGGATGTTCGATTGTCGTGACGCCGCTGCGGGCGGCGACCGAGGTCAAGCAGACCGTCTGAGCGCCTCCTCGTGAGGTGGTGGCCCCTCGGCGAGATGCAGCTGGTCGTTCTCAGGGCTCGTACGCCGGTTGGGGAGCATGTCTGCGAGCGTGGCGGCTGCGGCCTGGATCTCATCGGGCCGCTCGAACGCCACGAGCAACGCCGCGAACAAGTAGTCGTTGCGCGTCAGCCCGAGGTCGCTGCGCTTGGCGTCGACCCGGTCGGTGATCTCCGGCGGCACACGCGTGCCGACCAGCTCCCTCGGCCCCTTGTAGCGCTTCGCGGCCCCGTTGGGCCGCCGCCTCCGCTCGCTCATGGGGTGCATCCTGTCAGCAGTACTTGTTACAGGCTGATGCGACGCGCCGAAGGTCTCGGAACGCATTCGCGACCACTCTCCGTATCCGGTCCGATCGCTGTCCGTCACGGGAGTTGTTCGCTGAGCGCCTGCAGGGCTGCCCGGACGCGCCTCACTCGGGCGGCGGGCTCGAGAAGTGCCTCGGCAGGTGCCAGGCACGAGACCGAGCGCGCTGCTAGCAACAGGTCGAGCGCAGCAGTGAATAGGTCGTCGCGGAGGAAGTCCGATCCCTCTGCCGCGAACGACGTCTCAAGGGTCGGTGCGACATCGCGATCGGGCGAGTAGCCCAACGCCTCGAGGGTCTTGTACACCTGCATGTCCTCTCTGTCCTGTCACGGGCGGAGGAGCCGCCCTCGGCGTTCGTGACGCCCGGAGGGCGACGTTGCCGAAGCGGTGCCTGCACAGTGTCTATCACGGAAAACCGCTTCAGCGAAGTTGTACCATCCAAGTGGATTGGCGAACTTCGCTGTGGCACAGTAGGCGCTGCACATGCAGATGCAAGCCGAGGGGGAAGCGGGATGACTGAAGACGACGGCGGCAGCGTGGCTTCGCCGTCAACAACGATCGCGCTCCGCCTTGAGCGGCTCTTCGATGCCAGCTGGCCGCCGGACGCACCGCAGCGTCAGTGGCGGAACCGAGAGGTCGTCGCAGCGTGCCGGGCAAGCGGCAGGGACCTCTCCGAGTCCCACCTGAGCGAGCTTCGGCGCGGGATCAAGAGCAACCCGACCTCGAAGACCCTCGAAAGCATCGGCTGGTTCTTCGGCGTCCGACCAGGCTATCTCGTCGATGACGAGGTCGACCCGGCCATCGAACGCGAGCTTGCGGAACGAGCTCGTCAGCGCGATGCCGCCCTAGCCGAGGCGGCTGAAGCCGCGAGGCTCGAGCGCGACGCCGCCCTGGACTTGCAACGTGCCATGCGGGAGTCGGGGGTTACCCGCGCGGCACATCGTGGTGCGCATGGGGACCGTCGCAAGCGGGCGAAGATGATGCAGGCGCTCGCGAAGGCGCTCCGCGACGACGAGGACGAGCAGGGCTTCGCGTAGGCAATGGGCGACACGTCACCCGACCCCTCCGCCAGGCGGTCGCACGGCGTTGCGCTGATCGGCTGCCGCTCGCTGGTCGATACGCTCCATACGGTCACAGCTACTGCCCGTGAGGAGCGAGCGATTCTGCATACGGAGGACGAACTTCGGGTCCGCTGCGCGGATCTGCTGGATGAGCTCGGTTTGGCACCTCCCATCGACGCCTGGCAGCTATGCGAGGCGCTGGCGGAGCGTCGCCAGCGACGTATCAAGGTCCAAGGCGCTGACCTCGGTGGTCTGACCGTTGTTGGTCATCTGTTGGCCGCACCTGGGTATGATCGGATCCTTTACGACTCCCGCGCACCGCTAGCCCAACAGGAGCTAGTGATCTACCACGAGGTCACCCACCTGCTACTTGGTCACCTCGACACGGAGGACTCTGCCGCCCTCACCTGTGGGGCGCTGCTGGACGAGGACGGTGACGCCGCCGAGACAGGCCTTCAGTACTCGCTCGATCACGAGTGGGAAGCCGAGACGGGGGCCACAGAGTTCGCACGCCTAGCAGCGCTGCGTCCACGTCCCCACGAATACATTCGCCGGTCAACATGGCACGCCGAACGCGGCGTCGCCGCCACTCTCGGGATGGTTGCCTCACGATGGAGGTCTCGATGATCTTCTGGTTCGAGGCTATCGCCTCTGTCGTACTCATCGCACTCACCATGTGGCAATGGCACCAAGTCCGCCACAACAGTGGCGACGCAGCTTTGAAAACCTTGGCCGTCGGCGTCACGACTCTTGCGTTCATCATGACGATGTCGGTCGCCGATTTCCCGCTCACGGCGCCAATCCACGACGTACTTCGCGCGGTATCGTTCACCAATATCGCATGGACCCTGCTTTTCTACTGCTTTTCGGTCTTCTTCCTTCTCGCTCAGGTCGGGAACGAGTGTCGCGACCCCAAGCGCATCCGCAGGCAGGCCGTTGCCGAATTCGCCCTGTATATGGCATTTCTCGTGCCGGGACTTCTCGCCCTATACACGGCCGCCCCAGACTTCTTCGGGCGCGACAGAGACCCGGACAGCTATCTCACCGCTCGCAACATCATCTACTATATTGGTACAGCGTTCTACCCGATCTTGGCATGGTCCATCGGCGCCGCCAGGGCAGTCAGCTACCTCCGGCTGCTAGCTCACAAATGGGCGCGGACAGCAGCAATTGGAATCATTGTCGCGATGGGCGTCATGGCCATCGGCGTGAATGGCGTCTCATTGGTCCGGCAGGGCCTCTACATTGCCTATCCCGGTTCCAAATGGCCCGTGATGAGCGACCTCTACAATACTGGCCGCATCGGAGGGCAGATCCTTCTAGTTCTGGCGCTCGTCTCGATCCCACTGGCTTCACTCAGGGCTCGTGTCAGCGAACGCCGAGAGCTTGACCGCAAGAACTGGTATGCCGACGCACTTCAGCCCCTGCGGAGAACGCTGATCGGCGAGTTCCCAGACGTAGCACTGCCGAGCAGGCGCTCTACTGAGGCCCCGAACCCCGAGATCGGTCGCACGATGATCGAGGTGTCGGACGGGCTCGCCTATCTCGCCGAGTGGGACCTTCCCGCTGAGGACGGCTCGGTCGCCGACCACGTTGCGTCCGCGCTGCGGGTGAGGCGGGCAGCTGCGGATTCGCCATGGGCGACGTCCGCCGCTCCCACCACGTTCGACGAGCACGAGCTCCCCCAGTGGGAGCCTGACTTCCCTGCCTCGCAGTGGGAGGCAAGGGCGCAGTGGATGCTCGAGCTACAGAACGACCTCCTTCACAGAGGCGTGCTGACGGAACAGCCAGTCCCGGACGGACGTAGATGACCGAGCCGATCAGCCCATCACGCCTCGCGGTCCATGACACCTCGCCCATCGTCGATGGCTCGACCGCACGGCAGAGCCTGCAGAACTCTCTAGAGCTCGCTCAGCTCGCCGACGAGCTCGGCTTCGCCCGCTACTGGGCGGCTGAGCTGCATGGCATGAGGGGAGTCGCTAGCTGCGCTCCAGCGGTCTTGGCCGCCCTGGTCGCCAGCACGACTCAACGAATCCGCGTTGGCGCCGGCGGCGTGCTGCTTCCCTATCACTCTCCGCTCGTCATCTCCGAGCAGTTTGGCACTCTAGAGGCAGTCCATCCCGATCGCATCGACCTAGCAGTGGGTCGCGGCGCCGGCGGGCCCCGCGCGGCGCAATTTGCTGTGCGCGCCGATACGGATGCCACTACAGCAGGGTTCGCCGAGCAGGTCAGGCTTCTGCGTTCGTACTTCGCGCAAGAGCTTACCGACAAGGTGCGGTCTGTCCCCGGCTTCGGCAATGAGCCGCAGCTATGGATGCTCGGTGGCAGCGAGGACAGCGCGCAGCTCGCTGCAGCTCTCGGCCTTCCGTACGCCTTCGGCGGATTCTACAATCAGGATGACACCGCAGGAGCGGCTGAGACATATCGGATGGCGTTCTCGAGCACCGATGGCAAAGCCCCCTACCTTGCGGCTTGGGTCGGCGTGATCGCCGCCGATACCGACGAAGAAGCAGAATTTCTCGCGAGTTCGTACCGCCTGAAATCAGTCGCAAGCAGATTATGGGGCAGGAAGATGAAGCTGCCTGATCCTCACGTCGCACAGAAACACAAACCAACGGATAAGAACGGGCTCCGACAATTCCATCGGGCTACCGATGGATTCATCATCGGCAGCAAAGAACGAGTGCGCTTCGAGCTGGCAGAGTTCCTGTCGAGAACCGGCGCGGATGAACTGATCCTGAGAATGCCTATCTACGACCACGAGTGCAAGCTCAGGTCGATGAAGCTGTTGACTTCCGAGGCACGCTAACGGGGGATATCGCCAATGGATTGGACTAATTCTTGGGCTACGAGCGATGTCGAGGCGCCTGACACGATCCGCCTAGCCCCGGACAGCGGCATTAGAGAACTGGCATGGTCCGTTGCCGGGCCGTTCACTCCTGCCCATGTTCTGGAAGCGGCAGAGGAAATCGATCGAGTCACCCGTTTCCTCGCCCACGCGACACAGCAGTCCCAGGCTCATACGGCCGTGCCCTGCGGTAAGGACCTGCACCGTCTTATCTCTGCGCTCTGCGCCGGCTTAGGACGCCTGGACCAGGTCCTCCTCCAAGTTCGCCACCGCGCACGAGACTGCGTTATCGCATCCGAGGGGAGTGCAGCTTCCGACATAGATGGCGATGGCGAGGCGGCGGACCTCCTGCAAGCCCTGGGTTCCGCGGCTGAGCAGGTTCGCGACGCTGTAGCCACGATGGCTAGTGCACGTCATTCGGCGGAACGCTTCTCATAAGTGACGGGATGCGGGGTCGCGCCCCCGCTTAGCCCTGGTTCTTCATGATCTTGAAGGTTGATCAGGGACCCGAACGCAGAAAGTGCCCCGTGACCAGGTAGGACAGAGCTTGCTGAGGGCTACGTCCGCCGGGTCGAGGGGGCACTTTCCAGGTGCAGGCTACAACCACACGTCCGAAGATCATCGTCACCGCCGACGGAGACGGGGTGGTCTCCCATATCGGGTCCCGGTTGCTGGCCGATGTCGCCGACCGGACCACGCTGACCGCAGAGCTGGCGCAGGTGCTGAGCGGGCTGCGCCGACCGCGGACCCGCCACGACCCCGGTCGGGTCCTGGTCGACATGGCCGTCGCTGTGGCCGACGGTGCTTCCACGATCTCCGACGTTGCAGTCCTGGCTGATCAGCCTGCGGTGTTCGGTGCTGTGGCATCGGACTCGACCTGCTGGCGGCTACTCGACCGCATCGACGAACGGCTCCTGGCCTCAGTAGCCGCAGCCCGGGCCCGGGCGCGTGAGGTGGTGTGGGCCCAGCACGCCGAGACCCACGGGCACGCGTTCCCGGCATCACGGGTCGCCGGCCGCGACCTCGGCGAGACACTGGTGATCGATCTGGACGCGACGATCGTGATCGCGCATTCGGAGAAGGAGCAGGCCGCACCCACATTCAAGGGCTCGTTCGGCTACCACCCCATGCTCGCGTTCTGCGACAACACCGGCGAGTTCCTCGCCGGCCGGCTGCGCCGCGGCAACGCCGGGGCGAACACCGCCGCCGACCACATCACCGTCCTCGACGACGCGCTCGCCCAGGTCCCCGACAGCTACCGGCATGGACACCCGATCCTGATCCGGGCCGACACCGCCGGTTGCACGCGTGCGTTCCTGGCGCACCTGCGTGGTCTGCGTGAGCAGGGCGTGTCCTGCGAGTTCTCCGTCGGCTGGTCGATCACCGACCGGGAACGCGCCGCGATCACCGCCCTGGGCAAACGCATCTGGACGGGTGCGATCGACACCCACGGCGAACCCCGCGACAGTGCCGCGGTCGCGGAGATCACCGGGCTGCTACCCGCCACCGCATTGGCCGGCTACCCGGACGGGACACGGGTAATCGTGCGCCGCGAACGCCCGCACCCCGGCGCCCAGCTCGACCTTATGGAAGAACAGGACGGGTGGCGCTACACCTGCTTCGCCACCGACACCCGCGCCGGGCAACTGGCCTTCCTCGACGCCCGCCACCGCGCGCACGCCCGAGTCGAGGACCGCATCCGCACCGGCAAAGACACCGGTCTGGGCCACTTCCCCTCCCGCGACTTCGCGATCAACCAAGCGTGGCTGACGGTCACCATGCTCGCGGTCGACCTACTCACCTTCACCCAGCAGCTGCTCCTCGACGGCGAGCTGGCCAAGGCCGAACCGAAGACCCTGCGCTACCGGCTGCTGCACGTCGCCGCCCGCCTTGCTCGGGGTGGCCGTCGGGTCCGTGTCCGGATCCAGCGCAGCTGGCCCTGGGCCGAGGAGCTCGCGGCCGCGTTCGGCCGGCTCCACGCCCTGCCTGTCCCAGCAGGCTGACCCGACCCCACACAGCGACGACCAGGACGGAGCACCCGGCAGAACAGCAGGCCGGAGGATCCCGCATGCCCACACACCACGAACGTTCGAACCGGCCAGGACCAAGATCAACCAGCACCGACGTGAATCACCGGGGTTAGCGACCTGGCCTCACCTTGACTCGGCAACGACCACGATGGGTCGTGCGAGCCAACGAAGGTACGGGTCTACGAGGTCCCTACCGCGCCGATGCCAGCGACGCCCGGAGGCCCTCCACCTGGGTAAGGACCGTGCGGAGGCGGTGACGGTGGTCCAGTGCCATCGTCGACGGATGTGCTCGGAGCTCGGCGGCCAGTAGGCCAGCCAGAGCGAGCGTGGCCGGTGTGAGGAGGTCATCCTCGCAGTCGATGCCGAGTTCGTCGGCCCAGTCTCGGATGTCGTCCGCCCCCGCGCGGGCGGAGTTGCCGCCGGGCGTTGCCTGCTCAGCCCCTTCGGCCTCGTCCAACAGCCAGCGGGCCTGCCCGACAAGCGCGAGGAGTATCGGCCGGATCTCGCTGCGATGCTGATCGAGCCAGTTCTGGCCGGCGTCTCGCTGGCGGGCCGCGCGGCGGGCTTCGCGCCCGAGCTGCTCATCGGGCCGGTCGCTGGTCAGTAGGGCGTCGAGACGGTCCAGACGATCGCGGACCCCTTGCCGAGAACGGATCCCGAGCGGGGCTCCTAGCTCGGTCGCCGACAGCCCGAGCGTGATTCCTTGGCGGAGCAGGCGCCGTTCCCGGCGCCGCTCCTCCCACCAGCACCAGCTGGACAGCACCACGGCGTCGTGGTGGTCAGCGGCCTGGACCCATCGTGGGACACCGGCCGGGCCTCGGTTGAGGACGAAGGTGACGACGTCACGAGGGTCGCTGCCCAGCTCTGACCTGCGCGGATCGTCGATGCGGTCGTGCCGTTCGACGATCCGCGTGATCGCAGCATCGCGCTCGGCGTCGGTTGTCGATTTCCGAAGTCGGCTGCACGGATGGCCTGCGGATCTCGCTCGCGGTGCACAGGTCTGCGTGTCGTGGGGATGTCCGAACTGGTGTGCACTACCGTTCGCTCGTCCTGAAGTCCTGTTCACAGTGCGAGGTCTGGCGATGCCCGGGGACGATGGTGCGGGAGCTGCCGCTGAGCGCGGGCTGCTGACCGCGTCGGAGGCGGACTGGTCACTGGCACGTGAGCGAGCTGCGGTGATCGGGAAACTCACCGCGTCGGAGGTGCTTGGGCACGAGGCGGCGGACGAGGCCGCTGCCCGGTTGGGGGTCTCGCGTCGTCAGGTCTACACGCTGGTCGCGCGGTGGCGGGCCGGAGCAGGCGCGGTCTCGGACCTGTTGCCTCGGCGTTCGAGTGGTGGCCGCGGATGCGGGCGGGTCGCCGACGACGTCGAGACGGTGCTCCAGGACGTGCTGCGCGCGCGGTATCTGACTCGGCAGCGCCGGTCGGTGGCCTCGGTACACCGCGCGATCGTGCGGGCGTGCCGGCTGCGTGGGCTTCGGGCGCCGTCGCGGGGCACGGTGGAACGGAGGATCGCAGCGCTGGACCCGCGCGCCACGACGGTGGCGCGCGAGGGCGCCGACGCCGCCCGGGCGCTGGGGTCTGCAGGCGGAGAGGTGCCGGCGCCGACGCGGCTTCTCGAGCAGGTGCAGGTCGATCACACTGTGATCGACCTGGTGGTGGTCGACGAGCGGGAGCGGGCGCCGATCGGTCGGCCGTATCTGACGGTCGGGATCGATGTGGCGTCTCGGACGGTCACCGGGATGGTAGTCACGCTCGAGGCGCCCTCGGCGACCTCGGTGGGGCTGTGCCTGGCGCACATGGCCGCTGACAAACGCACCTGGCTTGCCCAGCTCGAAGCCGATGTGGAGTGGCCGATGGCCGGCAAACCGGCCCAGCTGTATGTCGATAACGGCGCGGAGTTCCACAGCGAGGCCCTGCGCCGAGGCTGCGACGAGCACGGCATCGAGCTGCGTTACCGACCGCCTGGACAGCCGCACTTCGGGGGAGTGGTGGAGCGGTTGGTCGGCACGCTGATGCGAGAGGTCCACGAGCTGCCGGGGACGACGTTCTCCAATCCGGCCGAGCGCGGCGGCTACGACAGCGAGACCACCGCCTGCCTAACCCTCGACGAGCTGCAGCGGTGGCTGGCGTTCGCGGTCGCCGTCTACCACGGGCAGGTTCACGAGGCCCTGTCGCGCCCACCGGGCGCGGTGTGGGTGCAGCAGGCCGCCCAGAACCCGCCAGCCACGGTTGCGAACCCGCACGCGTTTCTGGTCGACTTTCTGCCCGTGCTGCGCCGCCGGCTGACCCGCACCGGTGTGACCATCGATCACGTGCAGTACTTCAGCGACGCGCTCAAGCCGCTGATCGCCCGACGCCGGCAGCTGGATCGGCTGCTGGTACGCCGTGACCCCCGCGACCTGTCGCGGGTGTGGGTCCTCGACCCGGACAGCAACGCCTACCTGACCGTGGGCTACCGCAACCTGGCACGACCGGCGATCAGCCTGTGGGAGCACCGGGCCGCGACCGGTCGGTTACGCGAGCTCGGCCGCGGCGAGGTCGACGAGAAGGCCCTGTTCGACACCGTCGAGGCGATGCGCCAGATCACCGACACCGCGGCCCGATCCACCCGTCGAACGCGCCGGGACCGGGCCCGGCGACCCGGCCGGTCCACCGTGGCGGCAGAGGCGGCATCCGACGCCAGTCCACCGCCCGACCCGCCGGACTCTGCGACAGATCCGACCGGTGCCGAGCCGAGCCCGCCGGCCGTGCCGTTTGCCGACATCGAGCAGTGGTGACCAGTGTGAGCAGCGCGGCCTGGGATCTGTCCCATCTGCACCCGTCGGCGCAGGACGCGGCGCACCTACCCGACGAGGAACGGCTCCAGCACGTGCGCGCCGACCGGTGGATCGGCTACCACTGCGCCGCCGACGCGCTGGCCCGCCTGGAGACCCTGCTGCGGTGGCCGCGCAAGCAGCGCATGCCCAACTTGCTGATCGTCGGCCCCACCAACAACGGCAAGTCGATGATCATCGAGAAGTTCCAGCGAGACCATCCCCGCTTCGCCAAGGACGGAGCGATGACCGTCCCAGTGCTGGTGATGCAGACGCCGTCGAACCCCACCCTGACACGCTTCTACAGCGCCGTGCTCTCCGCTCTGGACACGGAAGTGTGGCCCCGCGCCCCAGCCGCCGAACTCGAACGCAGGGCTCTGGCCGACCTCGAGGAGTGCAGCGTGGGCCTGCTCGTACTCGACGAGCTGCACAACATGCTGGCCGGCAACACCGCGCGGCGTCGTGAGTTCCTCAACCTGTTGCGCCACCTGGGCAATGCCCTGCGCATCCCTCTGGTGGGGGTCGGCACCCACGACGCGCATCTGGCTCTGCGCTCGGACGACCAGCTGGAGAACAGGTTCGCGCCGCTGGTGCTGCCGCGCTGGGCTCCCGACGAGCAGGCCCGGTCGTTGCTGGCCAGCTTCGCCGCCTCGTTCCCGCTGCGGCGCCGTTCACCCATCACCACCCCCGAGATGACGCGCTACCTGATCGAGCGCAGCGAAGGCACCATCGGCGAGCTCGCCACGCTGCTCTGCCAGGCCGCCACAGTCGCGATCACCACCGGTGAGGAGGCCATCAACGCGACGACGCTGGGCCAGGCCGACTACCTCGGCCCCACCGAGCGCCGTCGAGCGTTCACCCGGGCGTTGAGCTGACCTGCCTGCCTGCCGAACCGTGTGCCAGCGCCGGTGGCCGGCGCGGGTCACCCGCCGCCGGCGGCGGTGGCGGCCAGTTCGCCATAGTCTGCGCGCAGCCGGTCAGCGGCAGCGATGGCCTGGTGGATGCCGTGGTTACCGGAGCGGCAGATGATCTCCGGGTGGGCGCGTAGCTCGCCGAGGGCGAGCCCGACCGCGGAGAAGGTGCCGTCGTCAACGTCGTCGGGGAGATCCTCCTGGACCCAGGCCAGGTAATCCCCGACGGTGGCAGGAGCGCCGACATCGCCCTCCACCGCGGGTATCCCGACCCGGTCAGCCTGGATGAGCAGCTCGCCCAGCACGGCGCTGACGCGGTCTCGATGGTCGGCGATCCAGCGTCCGCGGGCCGGGCGCGCGGCCGCGGCCGCCCGGCGGGCACGCGTGTAGCGCCCATCGGCCCCACGCTCGGCCCTGGGGCGATTCGTGAACCGGTAGTAGGGGTTGCGGGCCCGGCGCGGAGCGCTGTCGTCACCGTCCTCGTCGGGCTCGCTTGTGTCGGGCATAAGAAGCTCGGCGCCGCCCACCTCCGGCCGAGCCGGCGCGCGGGATTCGCGGGTCAGCCGGTAGTACTCGTGCAGGCGGGCTTCCAACGAGTCGAGATGATCACGCACTCCTTGACGGGAGCGCAGCCCGACGAAGGCGCCGACCTCACGCAGCGACAGTCCGCGCGAGAGCGCATGCCGGATCAGCTCAGCCTCGCGGCGGCGTTCGTCCCAGTAGACCCAGGCCGAGAGCACCAGCTGGTCCCAGGCGTCGGCGTCGACGACCTGGCGGGGGAACCGCCCGCGGTGGCGGCGCAGATAGCCCAGCACGTCCCGGGCGGCATCGTCGCCGTCGGCCCCCGCCTCTGACCAGCGAGGATCATCGCAGTCCAGATGGCGGCGAGCGATACGGCGCAAGGCGTCGTCGCGCTCTAAGTCCCCAACGGGCGGGAAGGTCGCCACCGCTCCCACAGTAGGGCCCTAGGCCACCGTCCGCGGATTCCTGACGGCATTTCGGGCTCCGTGTGTCGGGCACAGACTGCCCACAACGCTCTGTCAGCGCGGTGGGGGGCGTGGGCCGCGCCGGTACCGCGACGAAGCCGTGTGGAGCTGGTCGGCGTGAGCGCCCCGCACGCCATCGAACCCGCCGAGACGAGTGCCGGCGCGCGCTCCGACGACCACGGCTCGCCGGTGACCGAGCCGCCCGTGGACGAGCAGCCGCCTGCGGTGTGCCGGGAGCTGAGAGCGCCGGCGGAGGGTTACGCCCGCCGCGACGCTCGGACCCCGCCGACCGACCGGGGCCGAGCGCTCCATCGCCGTCCGACGTGGCAGGATCAGACTACCGCGACTGGAGCTTCGCCAGTGCGCTGTCCGCGCACCGCACTCCGCGCATTCGTGCAGCCGACTTCAGACATCGACATCGGTGATCCGGGGCGGGGTCGCCATAGCGCCAGCATTTCACTGACGCTGATTCGGACACTCCTGGGACGGGGGATTCGGTGAGTGCTCCAGCTCGAACAACGCTGCCTGCGCGACCGGCTCCGCGAGCGGGAGCTGTGCGGCTCGGCGAGCGCATTTTCGGCAGGTGGCCGGGTCGTCGGTGGCGATGAGGTCCCCGGAGGCGGCGAATCCCGACCAGCCCTGGTGGCAGGCGGGCACGGGTAGGATCAGCTCGCCGAGCCACGGCCGCCAGGTCACCTCGTGCACGATGCCGGACCGGCCGATACGCAGACGGCGGCCGGTGAAGTGATCGACCCGCTCCTGGGCGAACCCTTCGGGGCTGACCCTCGCACGGGGGAACAGCTCCAACGGTGCCGCCATCCCGAACCTCCCTTGTATACCCCTTCACCTGCGGGCCACCACCTTGGCACGGGACTCCGACACTCCACGTTGTGATGACCTGGGCGGCGGCACTCTCCCCACGGTGACCACGGGAGTCGAGGGCAAGATGGTCGACAGACCACCGCGGCAGCACCTGCCGTTCAGCCGCCCTGAGCACCGCGGCAACGGGGTCATCAAGCGCCGGGCCGGTGGGATGGTGCCCAGACCTCGATGTGTGCCGTTCCGTGCCCGTACCAACCCGGCTGCTCGCAGTCGACGCGCAGCCCGAGTCCCTCTGCGTGGGGGCCGATCCTGTCGTGCAGCTCGACGACGGGGGAGTAGTTCGCCGCGGTGATCACCAGGGGTCTGCCATTGCGAATCCAGGCAAGCTGATGGTCGAACATGTCCAGCGTAGGGCATGAAACGCTAATGCGCCGGAGGTGGTGATTTCGAATTAGCTCGGGGCATCGGCGCCCTGCAAGCCAGTGCAGGCACGGATGCTTCGACCCGCTGACCTGCACGTCGTGATGCTCCGCCCAGGTCACGAGCGCTTCACGCGCGCTCTCTGCGATCACACCACCGGGCCACTGGCGAATCCCCCGTCGATTCGCTCGACGCTTTAACGTCTTCACGTTAAACCTCCACGATCTCTACGCTGCATCGTTCTTGCTAATTGTGTCGTGGCCCGTTTCGAATTGAGCGGCAGGGGCACGAACGGAGACAGCGTCGTGGCGTTGACCGCCAGCGAGGCGCCGGCCAGTGCCTGCGGCCTGAGCCCGCTCTCAGGTCACGGTCGTATCTTCTCGGTGACTAAAGTTGATACGCACGGGGTACAGTCCCGCCCTATGAGGAAGTGCGGCAGCGCGTCTCGCGTGCTGGACCCGGCCTGCGCGGGGAGCCTGGCCGGGTCCGGCGCCTGCTCGCCTCGGCAGAGCTGATCCAGGAGTTCGAGGTGTGGGCTCGACAACTCGGCCTGCCCAGGCCGACGGTCTCGGTCTGTGCGGCAGTTGCGCTGGCCGTGAGCGCCGGCCTGCTCTCGGCCCCCGGAAGCGACCGTGCGGTGCATCGTGCGGCCGACGCCCAGTCGTCCGCCAGCGATCCGCCGTATCTGCAGGTCGACGGCCGGTTCCTGGCCGCGGACGGTGAGCCGTTCTTCTGGCTGGCCGACACCGCGTGGGCGATGTTGGGCAAGCTGAGCGAGGACGAGATCACCGAGTATCTCGACGTTCGTGCTGAGCAGGGGTTCAACGTCGTCCAGACGGTGGCGATGTTTCCCCAGGCCGGGGCCGAGTCCCCCGGTGACACCGTGGACGCCGCGGCCGAGAACGACGAGTTCTGGGATCGGATGGAGTTCGCGATCGACGCGGCTGCCGCGCGCGAGATGTATCTGGCGGTCCACCCCGTGTGGGGCGACAAGCAGACCGGCTCTGCGATCACGGAATCGACGGCCCGCGGCTATGGGGAGTTCCTCGGGGAGCGGTTCGGTGCCCGCGACAACGTCGCCTGGACCCTCGGCGGTGACCACCCCGCTGACGGGGAAGAGCAGCTGTGGGCCGAGCTGGCCGACGGTCTCGACGCCACCGGCGGCACGCAGATCAAGACCTACCACCCGCGCGGCGATCAATCCTCGGCCGAGTGGTTCGCCG
>NZ_FOUY01000079.1 GCF_900115005.1 Pseudonocardia ammonioxydans
CTGATGACCTCGGGCCGCAAGGTCGAGTCCCGTCAGCAGGAGGTCTCGGAGTTCTCCCGGCAGATCAAGCTGCTGGCCAAGGAGCTCGAGGTGCCGGTGGTCGCGATGAGCCAGCTGAACCGTGGTCCCGAGCAGCGCACGGACAAGCGCCCGATGCTGTCCGACCTGCGTGAGTCCGGCTCGATCGAGCAGGACGCGGACATGGTGGTCCTGCTGCACCGCCCGGACGCGTTCGAGAACGACGACCCCCGCGCCGGCGAGGCGGACCTGATCCTGGCCAAGCACCGGAACGGCCCCACCACGACGATCACCGTCGCGCACCAGCTGCACTACAGCCGATTCTCCGACCTCGCTCACGGGTGAGGCGCTGCGGCCTCCTGTGCGGCGGTGAACTCGAGGATCTCGCGGTTCAGCGTGGCCCGGTGCTCGATGTGCAGGGCGTGTGACGCGCCGGGCTCGACCCGGATCGTGAGGTCGGGCATCGCCGCCGCGGCCGCGAGTGCGGCGGCCGGGTCGTGCACGACGCTGCGCCCGGCCAGGACCGCCCAGGTCGGCGTGGTGATCGTGGCGAGCTCCCGGTCGGTGAGTTGCTCGGGGACCGGGAGCACCGTGGCGTAGTGCCGCCGCCCGTGGTCGAGCAGGGCGGCGAGCGGGCTGGTCGCGGCAGCGTCCGATCCGCCGGAGATCCACCTCGTGTACCAGCGTGCGTAGGCGTCCGGGACCAGCGGGAGCATCGCGGCGAACCCGCCGACGAGGAACGCCGGCCGCACCGGGGCGAAGACGTAGGCGGGGTCGAGCAGGCAGAGGCCGGCGACCCGGTCGGGGTGGTAGCGGGCGTAGTGCACCGCGTTCAGCCCGCCGAAGGAGAACCCCACGAGGTGGACGCGGTCGAGACCGAGGCCGGTGACGACGTCGTGCAACCAGGCGGCCTGCTCGCGGCTCGAGGTGATCGGCCGGTCCTGGACCGAGGCCCCGGGCATCCCCAGCGTGTCGATGACGATCACCCGCCGCTCGGTGGCGAGCTCCTCGACGCTCGCGTACCAGGTCTGCGCCGGCCCGCCGAAGCCCGGAAGCAGCAGCAGTGGTGCCCGGCCGGCGTACGAGGGATCGGTGACGGCGGGCTCGAACGTGTAGGTGCGGACGGTGCCGAACCCGGTGCGGACGTCCGCCGTGTCCGCCGGTGGCGGCAGCAGCTCCATCGCCCGGGCGTAGAGGCGCTCGTACTCGGCGCGGGCCGCCTCGGAACGCCAGTGCCCCACCGGCACGTCGTCGGCCAGCAGCGCCAGGTTGGCCCCGACGAAGGCGCCGGTCAGCAGGACGAGGCCGCCGAGTCCGGCCGCGCCATAGCGGAGCGAGCGCCCGAGCCTGCCGGTGCCGGTCCCCTGGTGTCGTCGCACGACTCTCCCCCGTTTGGCATTACGGCTGTATCGTAACCGCGGCTCCGGGCTGTTTCAATACGGACGTACTGTTACGATCGGGCAATGCCGAAGCAGGTGGACCACGGCGAGCGGCGGGCGGCGATCGCCCTCGGGGTGGTGGGCGTCATCGCCGAGCACGGCATCGGCGCGGTCAGTGTGCGTAGCGTCGCCCGCGCGGCGGGGGTCTCGACCGGCCAGGTCCAGCACTACTTCGCCACCAAGGCCGACCTGGTGCTGCATGCCTGCCGGCTGTTCGTCGACCGGGCCACCGAACAACACGCGGCGACCGCCGGCGCCCCGCCCCGGGAGCGGCTCGAACACCTGCTCGTGATGGGCATCCCGGCGACGCCGGACCAGCGGGTCGGGGCGGCGGTCTGGCAGGGCTTCGTCACCGCCGCGGTCACCGACGCCCGGCTGGCCGAGGTGATCGCGTCGGCGTGGCGGGCCCGCAGGGACAGCGTGGTCGAGCTCCTCACCGAGATCGACCCCGGCTCGGCCCTGCCCGTTCCGGTGCTGGCCGACCTGCTCGCCGCCACGGCGGACGGTCTGACGACCCGTGCCATCGTCGGCGATGTCGACCAGGACGACGCCCGGGCCACGATGCACGCGCACTGTGTCGCACTCGGCATCGGTACCGCGCCCGGCCAGGTGTGTGGATCACGTCCGATCTGATCCGGGTCACGATGAGCGGAGCGTGGCAGGTCTCGATGTCAGAGCCGGAGCATAAGCTCGGCCCGGTGGCAGTGAACAGGACCCGAGGGCCCCGCGTCGTGATGATGTGCGGGCCAGGTGGTGCCGGCAAGACCACCTACGCCACGCGCCTGGAGCACGAGGGCTGGACGCGGTTGTCGTTCGAGGTGGAGTTCTGGGATCGCGGAATCACGACGATGCCCTCCGCCGACGTCGTCGCCGAGGTGGCAGCAGAGCTGAAGGCGCGCTTGCTGCGCCAGGTCGCGGCGGGGAACGACGTCGTGCTCGACTTCGGATTCTGGTTCCGGCGCCAACGCGATGAGTTCCGTGCGCTGCTCGCACCCCGGGGCATCGTGCCGGAGACCGTCTACATCGCGACGAGTCTCGAGACCATCCTGAGCCGAGTCGGTGATCGACACGGCAGGCGGGCGGACGACTGGCCGCTCACCGAGCAGACGGCGACGGACTACTTCGAGCGGTTCGAGCCGCCGACGCCCGAGGAGGGGCCGCTCGAGGTGGTCCGCTAGCGGTGTTCCGGCGCGCGCCGGCGGCGCCGGTAGGCCTCCGAGGCCAGGGCGAGGACGAGGGCGGCGGCGAGGCCGACGGCGAGCCCGGTGAGGGGGTCGTCGGCGAAGACCGTCCCGCCCAGGTAGCCGAGCAGGCTCCAGCCTCCGGCCCAGATCAGCCCGGCCGCCACGTCGAACAGCGCGAAGCGGCCCGGGGGGAACCTCGTCGCACCCATACAGACGGTGGTCGCCGTGCGCACGCCCGGCACGTACCGCGAGACCAGCAACGCCTGGCCGCCGCGCCGGGCGATCAGATCCTCCACCCGGTCGTGCAGGGCGCGCCCCCGCTCGCCGCGGCGGAGCCGTTCGCCGTACCGGCCGATCGCACCCCGGCCGATCCAGTACGCCACGTGGTCGCCGGCGAGCGCGCCGAACATCCCGCTGAGGACCGCCGCGCCGAGGACGGCAGGCGAGCCCTGCTCGGAGCCCGCGAACACGGCCACGACGACCAGGGCGGCCTCCCCCGGCGCGACCGGCAGGAAACCGTCCACCGTGGTCACCGCGAACAGCGCCAGGTACAGCCAGGGGGAGCTGACCAGCCCCGCGACCAGCCCGAGCAGGTCAGGGGTCACTGCGGGGACTCCGGGGACGCCCGGTGCCGGGCTCGGGCGGGATCGGCGCGCACCGCTCCACCGTGTCAGGCCGGGTGAGGGCCTGGACAGCGGGTTTCCGCGCGGTCGGACGGCCTGCCCTCACCGGTCGTGGTCCGCCCAGTACCGCTCCAGCTCCGGCCCGAGTTCCTCGGCCACCTGCAGGGGCAGCGAGTGGGTGGTCCGCGGCCACACCGTGACCGGTCGGGTGCCCAGCGCACGGGCCCGGGCCGCGGCCGCGGTGCCGCCGGCCAGGGACCTGTCGTCGGCGATGTCGACCCGGACCGGCATCGGCAGCGCCGTCCACTCCGCGTCGGTGAACGTCCGCGGCACCAGGGTGACGGCGGTGTAGTGCCTGGCCCCCTCGTCGACCAGCACCGAGATCGGCGTGCGTTCCCGCACCTCCGCGACCGACACCCCGCCGATCGCGGCCAGGGCGTGGTCCTTCCACGACTGCGGCACGGGCAGCATCAGCAGCGCCGACCAGAGGTACGTCGAGGCCGGTAGCCCGTGCAGCACCATGACCGGCTCGAGCAGCGTCACCGACGCCACCCGGCCGGGATGGTCGAGCGCGTGGTGGGCGGCGACGGCCCCGCCGAACGAGTGCCCCACGACGTGGACGCGGTCGAGGTCGAGGCCGGCGAGCGCCTGCTCCACCCAGGCGGCCCGGTCGCCGAACGAGGTGAAGGGCACCGACTGGGTGGAGAGCCCGGCGTCCCCGACCGCATCCATGGCGTAGAGGGTGCGCCGGCCGATCCAGTGGGTGAGGTTCGCGCCCCACATCGGGATCCCGGAGCGGATCCCGGGCAGCAGCACGACCGGCCGGTGGGTCACCGGCGCGTCGGCCGCGGCCGCCCACTCGTTGACGCGCACGGTGCCGTAGCCGGTGGGGACGTCGTGGACCCGTGTCGCTTCCGGCAGGGTGGCCATGACCTCGTCGTAGGCGGCCCGGTAGGACTCGAACCCGGCCCGGCTGCGCCAGTGGCCGACCCGGAGTCGCGGTGCCGCGACCGAGGCCACCCCGTCGATCACGAGCCAGGCCGCTGCCGCACCGGCCAGATCCGCCAGTACGCGGCCGTACCGGCCTCCGCGTCGTGACGTGTCACCCATACCCGCCCCCGTCAGTACAGTCGTATTGACCGATGTCGGAGCATACACGCGATCGATACGACTGTATTGACGATCGCTAGGATGGGCGTCATGAGTGACCCGGGGCCCGTCGACCGGCGGACCGCGATCCTCCGTGCGGTGTGGCAGGTGATCGCCGAGCGCGGGATGGGTGCGGTGTCCGTCCGCAACGTGGCGGCGGCCGCCGGGGTCTCGCCGGGCCGGGTCCAGTACCGGTTCCCGACCAAGGAGGAGCTGCTCACCGCCAGCCTCGAGGAGATGCTGCGGGGCGCGGTGCAGCTGCACGACGGTCTTTCCCGGGAGGGGGCCGGACGGGGTGCGGCCGCCCGGGAGGCGCTGTGGGGCCTGCTCGGGCGCCGGGTGTCCCTGGCGGAGCACTCCCGTGCCGGGGTGGCGGTGTACCACCACTACGTGGCCGCCGGGATCAACCACCCCGAGCTGGCCCGTCTGCTGGCCGAGGCGAAGGACGCCGAGGAGGGTGAGGCGGCCCGGCTCCTGGCCGGGATCGCACCCGGCTGTGCCGACCCCCGGACGGCGGCGCGCTCGCTGATCGCCACCGCCGACGGCCTCGTCATGCGGGTCCTGATCGGCAGCCTCCCCGCGGCGGAGGCGGAGCGGACGCTGCGGAGCGAGCTGGACCGGATCGCCCCCTGACCCGCAGGGGTGGCGCGGACGGTCACGACCGCCACCGGCGGTCCCCGAGCAGCGCGGCCTCGGTCCCGCCGTCCGCGAAGATCACTTGTCCGGTGACGAACCGGTTCTCCGGGCCGGCCAGCCAGGCCAGGAGGTGGCCGACCCACTCCGGGCGGCCGGGGACGCCGCCGAGGGGCTGCGGCGCGGCCGTCTCGACGGCCGTCCGCACCTCGTCGTCGGTGAGGATCCACGCGGCCGCCGGAGTGTCCACGACCCCGGGGGCGACCGCGTTGAGCGGGATGCCGGCACCGGCCCAGCCGGGTGTGGGGGCCGCCCGCCGTACCCAGCCGTTCAGGGCCCGTTTGGCGATGCCGTAGGCGGAGTCGCGCAGCGAGGGCTCGGCCTCGACCAGGGCGGTCGCGGCGGTCTCGTCACCGTCCGCGCACGCCCGGAGGATCCGCTCGTCCCCCGGTGCCAGTGACGACGTCGAGGACACGGCGACGGCCCGCGGCGCCGCGCTGCGGGTCAGCAGGGGGCGCAACCCGTCGAGCGTGGCGATCGCGCCGAAGTAGTTCGTCTCGAGGATTCCGGTCCGGCTGCCGCCGGCGACCGCCAGCACCGCATCGATGCGCCCCCACGCCGCCACCTGGTCGACCAGCGACCGCCGGCCGGCCGGGGTCGACAGGTCGGCGACGACGTCGGCGTCGTCCAGGTCGCAGCCGATGACCGTGGCGCCGCGGTCGCGCAGGATCGACGCGGTGGCGGCGCCGATCCCCGATGCCGAACCGGTGACCACGTACGTGCGCTCCGTCATCGCTCCTCCCGGCCGGGCTCGTCGGGGAGATGCGGTACGCCCCGGCACCGGAAGTACACCTGGCTGGTCACCTCGGCGAGGACGATCAGTGCCACGAGCTTCAGCGCGCCGATCAGTGGGACGCTGTCGATCGGGAGCGTGTAGGCCAGCACCCCGGTGCTCACGGCGTCGATGAGCAACGCAGAACCCCAGATCACCGTGCCCCCGTGCACCACGCGCCGGAACGCCGGGCTGTCCCGCCACGCGGCCTCGATCCGTTCCCGCAGTGCGCCGCCGGTGAAGGTCCGCAGGGCATACAGGTAGTACGGCGTCCGTGCGAGCGTCAGGAGGATCCAGATGCCCGCGACCGCGGTGACCCCGCCGTCGCGCGCCAGCAGGGTCCTCGGGCTGCCGGACAGGAACGACAACCCGACGCTGAGGAGCAGGACGGTCACGACGAGGCCGGCGAGCATGTCGATCCGCCGCTGCGTGAGCACGGAGTGGATCACCGTGACCGCCGGGACGACCAGCCCCAGCATCAAGGCGGGCCACTGGCCGACCCCTGCCGCGCGCAGGCCGTAGTACACCGCGATCGGCGCGACCGCGTTGAGCAGCAGGCTGACGACGATCTCGCGTCGGGGGTCGGGCGGGCTGCCGGTCGCCCCGGTGTCCGTCGCAGGGGCGGGCGCGCTCATCCCCGCCCGCCGGGTGTCCGGGTTCGCACTCTGATGACCATGCGGTCAATAGTAATGACCGAACGGTCACTGGTCGAGGGAATTGCGACCGCGGGATCAGGTTCCGGCGCGCATGCCGCCGAGCAGGATCTCCGCGAGCTCGGAGGCGTACTCGCGGGGATCGACGTCGGGACGGTCCTCGAGGTACGCGAGCATCACGTCGATCGAGCCCTGGTAGGTGACCGCCATGACCCGGGTGTCGAACTCACGCAGGCTTCCCTCGGCCTGACCGCGCCGGAACAGCTCCTGCTGTCCGAGGTAGGTCTCCTCGTAGAAGTCGGTCACCGCCCGTTCGGTGCTGCCGGGCCGGAGCAGGTTGTGCACGATGCGGTTCAGCGCGACCAGCTCGGTCCGATGGGTCAGGATCTGCGAGGCGGCCTGGCGCAGCGCGGCGCGGATGATGTCCGGGACCGGCCGGTCCAGGTCGAGCGCGTCGACGACCTGCCGCCGCATGGCCTCCATCGTCGCCTTGGCCGTGGCCTCCATCAGGTCGTCCTTGCCGGTGAAATAGCGCCAGACCAGGCCCTTGGCGACGTCGGCACGTGCGGCGATCCGGGTCAGCGATGCGCCCTCGTAGCCGCGGTCGGCGACCTCCCGGATCGCCGCCGCCATGATCTGGTGCCGGCGCTCGTCCTCACCGAGTCGTCGGCGCGGCCCGCGCGACGGGCGGGACGTGGAGGTCATGACCGTGCCGGTCCCGGCGCAGGCTGCACATCCATGCCGGTCACGGTAGTGCCCGGGACGTCACCGCCCGGGCGGCACCGGCGTCACCGCGAGCCCGTCGCGGAGCGCCCGCAGGGTCTCGGCGGCCTGCCGGCGGGAGACCTCGGCGTCGGCGACGACGACCGAGCGGTGGAACGTGCCGGGGAACAGGTGGAGCTCGACGCCGACGCCGGCCCGGAGCAGGCGCATCGCGTAGTCGACCCCCTCGTCGCGCAGCGGGTCGTTCTCGTACACCGAGACGTAGGCCGGTGGCAGGCCGGTGAGGTCGGTCGCGCGGGCCGGAGCCGCGTAGACGTCCGCGGCCGCGCCGGCGAGGTAGTGCCGCCAGCTGAGCACGGCGTCCGGACGGCTCCACAGCGGCGTGTCGGTGAAGGCGTGCATCGAGGGGGTGTCGAGCCGGTCGTCGACCTCCGGGGCGTCGAGCAGCTGGAAGCGCAGCGCGGGCCCGCCCCGGTCGCGCACGAGCAGGGTGAGTGCCGCGGCCAGGCCACCGCCGGCGCTCATCCCGTGGACGCCGAGCCGGTCACGGTCCACGTCGTCGCGCCCGGCGAGGCTCCGCAGCGCGGCCGCGCAGTCGTCGAGCGCGGCCGGGTACGGATGCTCCGGGGCCAGCCGGTAGTCGACCGCGACCACCAGCGCCCCGAGCCGGCTGCACAGCTGCACGAGCAGCGGTGCGGTCATGTCGGCGGCGCCCATGACGAACCCGCCGCCGTGCAGCACCAGCAACGCGGGCAGCGGCCGCGGTACCCCGGGTGGCGGCGCGGCCACGAGCGTGCGGACGGCGGGTCCGCCCGCGGTCGCGGGGACCGTCTCCTCGGTGAGCTCGACGCCGTCGAGGGCGGGCCGCGGCGCCCGGTCGGCGAGCTCGCGCATCCGGGCCCGGGCCCCGGGCAGGTCGGCGATGTGCAGATCGGGCAGGGCCGGGAGCGCGGCGGCCAGTTCGGGATCGAGATGCACGACCGTCGTCCTCTCCCGAGGTGGGGGCCGCGGCTCCGGGGCGTGCCGTCGCGACGGCTCGACCCTCCCGGGTGCCGCACGGACGGTCAATCCGGTGGGAGCAGGAGCGCGACCCGCACGCGGAGCAACCCGGGCGCGCCGATCAGGCGAAACCGGGCCGTCCGGGCGGGCCGGCGGTCGCCGCGATGCCCAGCCCGAGCGCCGCGAGCACGACCCCGCCGATCACGACCGGCACGCTCACCGCGAGCGCCCCGATCAGCAGCACGACCAGCGCCAGCCCGAGCAGCGCGGTCGGCACCGGGCCGGGGCCGTGCACGGACCGCGGGATGTCGGGGCCGCCGGCCCGGCGGGGCCGCGGGCACACGGCGTGCAGCACGGCGAACCGCCGGACCAGACGGGGGTCACTGGTCCGCAGCTGCTGCTCCATCTCCTGCAACCGCCGGATCTCACGTTCGCTGAGCACGTCGGCACCCCTCACCTCTCGGGCCGGCACGGGGCGTGCCGGCGGGTGGCCCGGGGCGTCGTCGATCCCGGCCGGTCACCGACCGTACGTTACTGAATCGTGATCTTCCGGGTGGGTCGGGCGAGGTCACACGTGGTCGTGCGCACCCCGCGGGCGGATCACCAGAGCGAGACGTGCTCCCGGCGGGGGCCGGTCGGGGCACCGAGGCGGCTGCAGAGGCCGGCCCACGACCGGTCCGCATCGGGCGTCCTCGCGGGGAGCGGCCGCAGCCACCGGATGTTCAGGTCCGGATCGTCCGGGTCGACGGTGATCCGCTCACGGCGCGACGGCCGGGCCGGTGACCGCAGCTCGACCAGCGTGCCGGGGCAGAGCGCCTGCACCCCGTACAGGCAGCCGGGCGGGACGAGCAGGGTGCGCGGGCCGTCGAGCAGCGCCACGGCGAGCCGGCCGAACGTCGCCGACGCCGGCCGGGTGTCGACCAGGACGGCGTAGCCGGTCCCGCGGGGGACGCCGAGCAGCGTCGGCTCGTCCGGATGGGCGTGCAGCCCGTGCACGGCGTCGTGGGCCGGGCGTCGCCGGCGGTGCACGACGAACCCCGCCGTGGGTGTGGTGTCGGTGTGGCCGGTGTGGCCGGCGGGGCGGGCCGCGGGCGTCGTGCCGGGGTCGAGGAGCAGGGCATCCGGCACCACGGTCCGCAGGACGTGCACCCGCCGCTCCCCTCCTCCCGGCCGGTCACCGCGTGCGACGCGGGCCGGGCCGGTCTGCTTCTCGTACCCGGGACGACAACGAGTGAGCCGGCCTGTAGTGACGCAGGGCGAGAGGCGACTGCTCCGAACGGGTTTCTCAGGGGGCCTTCAGCGTTGCTCACTACCATCGCCGGTAGCACAACGCCGCAGTTCGCGGCGGTCGGCCGAGTCGTACCGCGCGGGACGAGGGGGTGGGGAGAATGCGCTGTCGTTCCTGCCGGGACGCACGGGGTGAGATCGTCCTGGACCTGGGCGAGCAGCCCCCGTGGGGGCACATGCCTGCGGCCGGCACGCCGTTGCCCGACCCGGTGTCTCCGTTGCGCATGTGGTTGTGCGCCGCCTGCGGGCTGGCCCAGTTGGAGACCGACGCCGACGCCTTCGCCGAACCGCTCGGGGTCGAGTCCCGTGAGGTCGCCGAGCAGGGCGACCGCGCGGTCGAGCACCTCGCCGGGGAGGGCCTGGTGCGCCCGGGGCGGACGGTCGTCGAGTTCGACAGCCCGCACGGGGAGACCTGGCTGTCCCGGCTGACCGGGCGCGGGATGGAGGCACTGCGTCCCGACGGCCGTGCGGCCGGCCGGGCCGACCTGGTCGTCGACCTCTACGGGCTGCTGCACGAGCCGGATCAGGACTCCGCGCTGCGGCGCCGGGTCGAGCTGCTCGCGCCGGGCGGCACGCTCGTGCTCCAGCTGCTGACGCTGGGCACCGTGTTGCGCGACGGCCAGTGGTACGACCTGCGCCACGGCCACTACGCCTACTGGTCACTGCCGGCGCTGGACGCGGCGCTGCGGCGCCACGGGCTGGGGCTGCACCGCGCCCGGCGGTACCCGATGGCCGGCGGCACGCTCGTGGTGACCGCCCGCGCCGGCGCCGCGCCCGACGACGACACCCGCCGGCTGGTCGACGAGGAGAACGAGCTCGGCGTCACCGACCCGGTCCGGCTCGGGCGGCTGCAGCACTCCGCCGACGGTGCCCGGGACCTGCGGGACTGGCTCGAGGACGAACGGGCGGCCGGACGGACGGTCGCCGGCTACGGCGCGGCGTCGCGGGCGGTGCCGCTGGTCTGCCGCGCCGGCCTGCGGGCCGACCTGCTCGCCGCCGTCGGTGACGCCTCGCCCGGGAAGCAGGGTCTGCGGATGCCGGGGACCGACGTCCCGATCGTCGCGCCCGCCGACCTGGCGGCCCTGCGCCCGGACCGGGTGGTGCTGTTCCTGCCGGGGCTGGCCGCCGAGATGCGGGCCGCGCTGCCCGAGATCGAGCACGCCGGCGGGCGCTGGGTGGTGCTCGACCCCGCCCCGCGGGTGCTGGAGCCCGAGTCCAGCCTGGCCACGGGCTGAACTCAGGTGCTCTCCCGCGCCAGCCAGGCCAGCGCCGCGACGACCAGTGCCTCCGTGCCGGTCTCCAGCGTCGGCCGCAGCACCGGGGCGAAGTCCGGCGAGTGGTTGGCCGGCAGGTCCTCGGCCGTCCGGCCCTCGCGCACGGCACGGTCGTAGCGCTCCGGGTCGGTCCCGCCGAACCCCCAGTAGGAGTACGGCACACCGTCGAACGCCGCAGCGAGGTCGCTGAAGTCCTCGCTGGCGGCCCACCGTCCGAGGTCCCCCGCCCGGTCGCCGAAGTGCGCGGCGAACGCGTCGGCGAGCGTGCGGGTGGTCGCGGCGTCGTTGTCGGTGAGCGGGAACCGCTCGAACAGCTCGAACTCCGGCTCGCGGGGTGACCGGGACGCCTGGCACTCGGCCCCGACGATGCGCGTGATCGACTCGAGGATCCGGGAGCGGGTCCCCTCGTCGTAGGTCCGGATGTTGAGCTGGATCTCCGCCCGGTCCGGGATGACGTTGCTCGTGCTGCCGGCCCGGATGCTGCCGACCGTCAGCACGGCCGTCTCGTCCGGCGGGAGCTCGCGGGCGACGATCGTCTGCAGCCGGATGACGATCATCGATGCCATCACGACCGGGTCGACCGCCGACTGCGGCATGGACCCGTGGGCGCCCCGCCCGTACACCGTGATCCGCATGCTGTCGCCCGCCGCCAGCGTCGGCCCCGGGTGCGTGCCGACGGATCCGGCGCGCATCGGGAGGACGTGCTGGCCGAGCAGCACGTCGGGACGCGGGACCAGCGAGGCCAGGCCGTCGTCGACCATGCCGCGGGCGCCGTCGGCGACCTCCTCGGCCGGCTGGAACAGCGCGACCAGCGTGCCCGCCCACTCCGCGGTGCCGCCCGCCAGCAGCTCGGTGGCGGCGAGCAGGCAGGTGACGTGCACGTCGTGCCCGCAGGCGTGCATCACCGGTGTCCCGTCCACCGTGACCGTGCTGGCGTAGGGCAGCCCGGTCGCCTCCTCGACCGGCAGGGCGTCCATGTCGGCCCGGAGCAGGACGGTCGGCCCCGCGCCGTTGGTGAGCACGCCGACGACGCCGGTGCCCCCGACCCCGGTGTGGACCTCGAGCCCGCAGTCCTGCAGCCGGCGGGCGACCTCGGCCGCGGTGCGGTGCTCCTGGTGGGCGAGCTCGGGGTGGGCGTGCAGGTCCCGGTAGAGCTCCTCGGCCCGGTCGCGGACCGGGTCCAGGCCGGCCAGCACGGTCGCGGCCACGTCACGTCGCATGCGGTTCTCGTCCTCCGTCCGAGGGGTTGGGGCGTGGAACCCGGCGCCGGCGCCGGATGCCCGTCATGATGATGCGCGTGCGGGGAACGGCCCGCAGGAGCGCCGGGGCACGGCGGATGGGAGGAATGGGATGGGGGTCCCGGCCGGGATCTGGTGGCTGACCATCGCGTTGATCGTCGGGCTGCTGGCGTTCGACTTCGTGTTCCACGTGCGCAAGGCGCACATCCCCTCGCTCAAGGAGGCGGGGATCTGGTCGGCGCTCTACATCGGGATCGCGATCCTGTTCGGGTTCGCCGTCCTGCTGTTCGGCGGGACCGACATGGGTGTCGAGTACTTCGCCGGCTACATCACCGAGAAG